>NZ_WKJI01000001.1 GCF_009674685.1 Pedobacter puniceum | reverse complement strand
CAGGTGTCTATATCGATGGTGTCCACCTCTTCCCATTCCGAACAGAGAAGTTAAGCCCATCAGAGCCAATGGTACTGCAGTAAAATGTGGGAGAGTAGGTCGATGCCGACTTTTATTAAATAAATAAGCATAAAGCTCTTGATAGAAATATCAAGAGCTTTTGTGTTTGTATAGGCGATGCTTACGATACCGTAATATACTATACTACCCCATGCTAAGGGTATACATAAATCTAAGCAACCATCCTAAATATATCACCCTTAAAGCTTCAAACTTCTGAAAGCTGTGAAGCGTTAATTATATAATTTAAAAATTATGTTTCTTATTTAGAATAATTAGGTTTTGAATAACAAAAGCCAGTAACTTAAGTTCTGGCTTTTATACTAAACTAAATTTTCTTATTTAACCTAAGTTTTATTTATGAAAACAAATTGTTTATCAAATACATCTAATTTAATCTCACTTTCTTTATTCACTATTCCTGAAAGTATTTGCTTAGACAATTCATTTAGGATTTTCTTTTGAATAACTCTTTTTAAAGGTCTAGCTCCAAATTGAGGATCATAACCTAATTGAGATAACCAATCTAGAGCTTCATCTGTTGCTGTAATTTGTATTCCCATATCAAACAGCATTTTTTGTAATCCTGCGAATTGTAGTTTTACAATATCTTTAATTTCATCTCTGTTTAATGGCGTAAACATGATTACTTCATCAATTCTATTTAAGAACTCTGGTCTGATAGTTTTTTTTAAGATTTCAAAGACTTCATTTTTTGTTTTAGCTATAATTTCATCTCTATTTAGTTCATTAAGTAACTCGAAATTTTCTTGAATGTGATGTGATCCTATATTAGAAGTCATGATGATAATAGTGTTTTTAAAATTTACCATACGTCCTTTATTATCAGTTAATCTTCCATCATCTAGAACTTGAAGTAATATATTAAAAACATCAGGATGTGCTTTTTCGATTTCATCTAATAATATAACTGAATAAGGTTTTCTTCTAACTGCTTCTGTTAATTGACCGCCTTCATCATAACCAACATACCCTGGAGGAGCTCCAATTAATCTGGATACAGCATGCCTTTCTTGATATTCACTCATATCAATTCTGACCATAGCCTGTTCATCATTAAATAAAAATTCGGCTAAAGCTTTAGCTAATTCAGTTTTACCAACGCCTGTTGTACCAAGAAAAATGAAAGAACCGATTGGTTTTTTTTGATCGCTCAAACCAGCTCTAGACCTTCTTATAGCACCTGATATAGCTTCAATAGCTTCTTGTTGACCAGCTACTCTCTTATGTAATTCTGCTTCTAGGTGTAGGAGTTTTTCCTTTTCGCTAGATACTAATTTAGTTACCGGTATTCCTGTCCAACGGGCAACTACTCCTGCCACATCATCAGCCGTAACTTCTTCTTTTAACATTCTGCTATCAATAGTTTTATTAGCTAGTTCTTGCTTTAGTTTTTCTACTTGGTCTTGAGCGTCTTTAATTCTACCGTATCTTATCTCCGCGACTTTACCATAGTCTCCGGCTCTTTCTGCTTGTTCTGCTTCAAGTTTAAAGTTTTCAATATTTTGAATATTATTATTTATTGCATCTACTAAATCTTTTTCACTTTGCCATTTGGCTTTAAGTTCATCTCTTTCTGCACTTAAATTACTTATCTCTTGTGTGAGATCTTTTACTTTTGAATCATTGTTTTCTCTTTTTATAGCTTCTCTTTCTATCTCTAGTTGCATGATTTTACGGTCTAATTCATCTACAGCTTCAGGTACAGAATCCATTTCTAAACGTAGTTTAGAAGCCGCTTCATCCATTAAATCAATAGCTTTGTCTGGTAGGAAGCGATCTGAAATATAGCGCTGAGAAAGTTCAACAGCAGCAATAATAGCTTCATCTTTTATCCTTACTTTGTGGTGTGTTTCGTAGCGTTCTTTTAGCCCTCTAAGAATAGAGATAGCATCTTGCGTATCTGGTTCGTCTACTAATACTTTTTGAAATCTACGCTCTAGTGCTTTGTCTTTTTCCAGATATTTTTGATACTCATTTAGTGTAGTTGCTCCTATTGCCCTTAATTCTCCTCTAGCTAAAGCAGGTTTTAGAATATTTGCTGCGTCCATAGCTCCTTCACCACCACCAGCTCCGACGAGAGTGTGAATCTCATCTATGAAGAGTATGAGTTCTCCATCACTATCTGTAACTTCTTTTACTACAGCTTTAAGACGTTCTTCAAATTCTCCTTTATATTTCGCTCCAGCAACTAATGCTCCCATATCTAATGAAAAGACCGTCTTGGATTTAAGATTTTCTGGAACATCGCCTTTAATGATTCTAAATGCAATTCCTTCTGCAATAGCTGTTTTACCAACACCAGGTTCTCCTATTAAAATAGGATTATTTTTAGTTCTTCTAGATAAGATTTGAATAACCCTTCTGATTTCTTCGTCTCTTCCTATAACCGGATCTAGTTTTCCAGACTCTGCGTAATCATTTAGATTGCGAGCATATTTATTTAAGGCATTGTAAGTAGCTTCCGCATTCTGGTCTATAACTTTAGCATCACCTCTCAAATCTTTAATAGCTTTTTTTAAGTCCTTTTCAGTAACTCCTTGATCTTTTAAAAGAGTAGCTGCTTTATCTCCTGAAACTAGTAGTCCTAAAAGAATGTGTTCTACTGAAACAAATTCATCTTTAAATTCTCTTAAATAAGATTGTGCTTTTTGTAGTACACCATTGGCACCTGATGAAAGATAAATATTAGAACCGCTTACTTTAGGGTAGTTTCTAATTTGTTCGTCTAATGATTCATTTAATTTGTTGATATTGACATTAAGCTTTTTTAATAAAAAACTTACCACATTTTCATCAACTGATAGTAAGCCTTTTAGAATATGAGTGCTTTCTATGGACTGTTGTTGAAAACCTTGTGTAATTTCGGAAGCTTTTTGTATTGCTTCCTGTGCTTTTATTGTGAAATTGTTGAAATTCATGATTAATTCCCTCCGAAAATTTATTATCAAAAAGATATCCAGAGTAAGATTAGGGATTAAATCATGAAAAAATGTCTTTAAAAAATGATCTAGTTAGACAATATGGCTGATATTTAATTATGGTAATGTAATTATAGCATGCTTAAATGCAAAAAGCGCTATTAAAGCGCTTTTTATATTGTATGGTACAGATTAATTATCCTAATTTATTCTGTAAAGCATTTACTTGAAAGTCTGTAAGTTTTTGAAGAGGGCCACTAGCAAGCATTTTCATCATCATGTTTAATTCTGCTGATATAGTTAAGGTTGCTTGCGTTTGATTGTTAATCTCTAATAAATCCCATTGAAGATTTAGCGCAATTGGTGCTTCTTCTGCAGGTATAATGGTGATTTTTTGATTAGGAACCCGGCTTTCTACTTTTAGCGCAAGTTTTGCCATATTTTGTATGGTAAAACGAGCTTCATCTTTAGTAGAAGACCAGTTGTAAATATTTTCTGGCATCAAGACTTGATGATTATTTAAATCTTCAAGAAATTGATATACTTCTGAAACACTTTTGTTTATTAAAGTTTTACTTTCAAATACTGTCATCTTTATATTGATTAATTGTTTCCCCAAACTGCTGGATTTTTCCTCCATTCTTCTAATAAATCAACATCAGAAGTAGGGAATAAATTATGTTCTGAAGCATATTTTAATAAAGCAGTATAATTAGAAAGCGTAGCAAAACGACATTTAGCTTTTTGGAAATTTTCTGTAGCCGTATCTAATCCATAAGAGAAAATAGCTACTAAGCCAGCAACATCGTATCCAGCATCTCTTAAGGCCTGAACAGCCTGTAAGCTACTTTTTCCAGTAGAAATTAAGTCTTCTATTACTACTACTCTTTGTCCTTCATTAATTTCTCCTTCAATTAAACTTTGAGTACCGTGTTCTTTTGGTTTAGAGCGTACATAAATGAAAGGTAAGCCCAATTCTTGAGCAACTAACGCTCCTTGAGGGATACCAGCAGTAGCAACACCAGCAATAGCACCAACTGAACCAAATTCTTCTTGAATAAGTTCAGAAAGTTTTTGCCTGATATAAGTTCTGATAGCCGGATAAGATAGTGTTATCCTGTTATCACAGTAGATTGGTGATTTCCAACCTGAGGCCCATGTAAAAGGATTAGCAGGTTGTAATTTAATTGCTTTAATTTGCAACAAAAATTCAGCAATTTTCTGTTCGATTTCACTTTTGTTGTACATGGCTCAAAAATACAATATTTATATAAACCAAAAGGTGCTAATTATAACTTCTATAAGACCTAATGATGGTTTAGATTGTCAAATACTTGATGTTCAAGGTTTTGAATTTGAAAAATTTTACAAGTCTTTATCTAAAAATCCTCAAGCTATATTTTATCTACTCACAAATGAACCTAAATCGGTATTTAAAAGCTTTAAAAACGCATTACGTGTTATTGAGGCTGCTGGTGGTTTAGTAAAAAGTAATGAAAATAAGTATCTTTTTATTAAGCGAAATGGCAGATGGGATTTGCCCAAAGGTAAGTTGGAAGAGGGAGAGCGTAAAAGAGATGCAGCTATGAGAGAAGTTGAGGAGGAGTGTGGTATTACAGTTAAGAAATTAGGGAAGAAATTAACCAAAACTTATCACGTTTATGAGTTAAAGGGTAAGCCTGTTCTTAAAGTGTCTCATTGGTATGAGATGAGTAGTAAGTCTAATCAGAAATTAATACCGCAAATAGAAGAAGGTATAACAGATGTTAAGTGGATTTCCAAAAAAGACTGGAATTTGGTTAAAGCAAATACTTATCCTTCTATTTTAGATGTATTAGCCATTGCTTAGTGCAGGAAGAAAAGGAATAGCCTCTGCAGGTACAAACTGGCTTACATCTCCACCATATCTAAGAATATCTCTTACTATTGTTGAGCTAATAGAAGAATAGCCTGGTTTGCTTAGAATAAATATAGATTCTATATCAGGTATTAATGCATGATTCATTTGAGCTATGGCTTTTTCGTATTCAAAATCTGAAACAGTTCTAATACCTCTAATCATGTAAGAAGCACCAATTTTTTGACAAAAATTAACTGTAAGACCTTCATAGGAAATCACTTCTATTTTGGGCTCTGCAGTAAAAACGGCTTTTAGCATTTCTAATCTTTTATCTGCTTCCATTAAAGGTTTCTTGTTGCTGTTTAAGCCTATACCAACGTATACTTTATCAAAAAGGGAAATAGACCTTTTTAAAATATCAACATGAGCTTTTGTTATGGGATCAAACGAACCTGGAAAAAGTGCAATTTTCATGATTTTTAGATTTTAGTTTGTAAAAAAGCTGAATGCAGAGTAGCCATACTTTCTTTTATCTGTAAAATTAGGGTGATTAGATAAATTTTGCATGCTTTGATGTTCTATAATTAAAACTCCTCCTGGCTTTAGAAGTTGTTTGTTAAATACAATTTTTGGTATTTCTGGTATATTGGTTAAATCATATGGAGGATCTGCAAAAATCAAATCAAATTGTTGTGTTTCTGTATTAAGAAATTTAAAAACATCGCTTTTAAAAGCTTTAATTTGGTTTAGCTCTAAATCTTTACTAGTAGCTTTTAAATAACCATAACAGCCAAAATCTCTATCTACTGCTGTGATTTCTTTAGCGCCTCTAGAGGCAAATTCTAATGAGATATTCCCTGTACCACTAAATAAGTCTAAAATTTTTAGGTCACTAATTTCTAATTGGTTCTCTAAAATATTAAATAAAGCTTCTTTAGCTATGTCTGTAGTTGGTCTAACAGGAAGCTTTTTTGGTGGATTTAATCTAATTCCTTTTAAAGTACCTCCAATTATTCGCATAAATAAAGACTTAAAAGAGAGAAAAATTGATGGATTGAGACCTCTTTAAAATTTTCATCAGTACGAATATAAGGTACATCATCTATCAAAGTACAATCTGTAAATAGTTGGTCTATTTCTTTAAAAAAGATACTATCCAATTGTATATCGCCGCTTATTTTTAGATTGGTTTCTTTGGCGTTTATTTGTTTTTCTTGAAGAATAAGCATAATGAAATACTTTAATTCTTCTTTATTTTTAATTTCAAAAATGTTATAAAAAAATAGTTCTCCATTTTTTAAAATCAATACTTCTAGATGCTCTTTTTTTAAGTTTATAAATATTTCTGGATGTAATGTTTTAGCTGCTAATTGTGTAGCACCAGTATAAAACGGTAAGAACTGCGGATAAAGTGTAGGATTTTTAAGTAAAGTTTCTACTTCTTTTATTTGAGAATCTTTAAAAGCATATACCGAGCGTATATCAATTTTATTGATTAATGATTCAAATATTTTTTCATGCTGATTATCAAAGTTTATAAAAGCCTTTAATTTATTTTCTAAAGTAGGATTAAAATAAATTTCTGGCAGAAAGGTGAAAGATTTGGTAGTTAAAGAAACTTTTATCTGCGCAAAGCTTGTCTCAAATAAATCATGCTCTTCAGAAAAAGGATAAGATGATTGACGCCCCAAAAGTTTAACCGATTTGTCTTGTATAATAGCATATTTATAGCCAGCTTCATCAACTTCTAAAAGCAACTGTTGAAGATTTGAATCTTCTGGTTTAAAATCTGACGATTTAATGATGATATCTTCCATTATTAACAAAAGTAAAATTTTTAATCAATCTATGAGTTCAAAATTTTTATCAAATTTGAAGAACATGTTAATAGCGCAATCACTCCGTCAGAAATTTCCACACGAACCAAACGAGCAACAGCTTTCTTTATTTAAACTTTTAGAAGATTTTGTTGCTACGGAGGATCCTGATGCGGCTTTTTTAATTAAAGGATATGCCGGAACAGGTAAAACTACAGTGATAAGTGCCTTTGTAAATGTTTTAAGGATGTATAAAAAGCAAGTTGTTTTACTTGCTCCAACAGGAAGAGCTGCAAAGGTTTTAACTCAGTATTCTGGTTTACAAGCATCTACTATACATCGTAAAATATATCGTAAGCGTACAGCGGGAAGTCCGGATTTGATGTTTAGCCTCTCTCCAAATCTCCATAAGGATACTTTTTTTATTGTGGATGAAGCTTCAATGATTAGCGATGATAAAAGTGATTTTAGCGGAAGTAGTTTATTAGAGGATTTAATCACTTATGTTTATAATGATAAAGGCAATAAGTTGATTTTTATAGGTGATACAGCACAATTACCACCTGTTAACTCTTTAGAAAGTCCAGCTTTATCTGCTGATTATTTAAGTGGGTTTTCTCTTGAAATGATGGGTATAGAACTTACAGATGTTGTGCGTCAGGCTCAGAAATCTGGTATATTGTTTAATGCTACACGTATCAGAAATCAAATTAGAAATGAAGAAGCAAGTTTTCCATCACTTATAACATCTGGTTATAAGGATGTTTATAAAATGACTGGTGATAAAATTATAGAAGGTTTAAACTATGCTTATGATAAATATGGAGTAGAAAATTGTTTGGTAGTTTGTAGGTCTAATAAAAACGCTAATATATACAATCAGCATATTAGAAATCAGATACTTTGGCGTGAAGATGAGTTAACTGGAGGAGATTTAGTGATGATTGTTAAAAATAATTATTTCTGGATGCCAGAAGATAAAGGAGGCTTTATTGCAAACGGTGATATCGCTAAAATTACCCGAGTTAAAAATATTCATGATATGTATGGTTTTAGGTTTGCTGATGTGCAATTAGAAATTCTAGATAGTACAGAGGAAGGTTATCAATTAGAATGTAAAGTTTTGTTAGATACCTTGTATGCAGAAAGTCCAAATCTATCTTATGAAAATCAAAAAATATTTTTTAATGAGGTGATGAAAGATTATGAGCATATTACCAACAAGCGGGTACGCATGGAAGAGTTAAAAACTAATCCTTATTATAATGCTTTACAAATTAAGTTCGCATATGCTGTAACTTGTCATAAAGCGCAAGGCGGGCAGTGGCCAGCTGTGTTTGTAGATCAAGGATACTTAACCCCAGAATTGTTGAACACCGAGTTGTTAAGATGGCTTTATACAGCATGTACAAGGGCTTCTAAAGAGCTGTTTTTTGTGAATTTTATTGATGATTTTTTTAAAAATCAGAAAGACTTTTAGTTTTATCTTCTGATATTAAAATTCCTATAATAACTAATAAGAGAAGAATTATAATATGCCCTATGGCTAGTTTAAATTTAGTTGTTTCTCTAGTATCATTAATAATTTGTTTATCCTTTATTTCTTGATATTTCTTTTGGCTATTAATTTTTTTAATACTGTTTTCTAAGCTATCGAATAAGCTGATTGCATTGTAGGATTTTAATAAAGCTATGGCTTCCTCACTTTTATCGTTATTTTTTAAATCGATGACTTTTCTTAGCTGCTCGCTTTTTAAATCAACTAAATTTAGTAATTGATTAATTTGATCTTGTTCGTTTTTCTCTAATTCTTTGTAGGCTAATATTTTCTTAAACCTTTCTTTTTCGAAATTTATTCTAAAACTAGCTTTATAATAATTTTCTAAATAAGCTTTATTGCCAGTTAAGAGGTACCCTCTTTTTGCAGATTCAGCATCTTTTATATTTTCTAATAGAGAATGAGAGCTAATAGCAAAATCGTATTTGCTTTGTACAGAGTTATATTTATCGCTGATTTTATTGTAAGACTTAAAAAGGGTAAAAAGGTTGTAAGCTATTATAATGATACAAACTGCTATAGTTGTTAAAATTATTTTTTTGTTTTTCATGATATGCAGCTTAGCAACAACTTTGGTTTGTTTAAGTTTTAAAGATGCTAAGAAAAGCAAACTTAAACAAAACATTATCAACTATAAATTTTAATTTATCATAACAAAACCTTTTAGTTAAACTTACGTACAAATTAAAATGCGTAATTAGGTTAAGTAGTTCTTGAAAAACTAAAAGCGTTTTCCAAAATTGATTTGGGTTGGTTTATGAAACGGAATTCTTTTTAAAAGGTTCCGTTTTGTTATTTATAAGTTAAGCCCACCGTTTTTAAACAAGTTGTAAGCAGTTTGATAGCTAGCAACAGATTTCTCAATTAGTATTCTTGAAACTTGATAAGGAATTTGCTGATTTGTTTTAGAGTTATATAAATAAGTTTCTACTTTTTGTTGTGGACCTAAAACAACAAGGCTGTCATTTTCAAGATAAGCAAGCTTCTGATAAGTACCTAAATAGGCTCTAGGAGTGAAGTTTTTATCAAAAATGTTTTTACCATATAAATTGCTCTCATAAGACCATCCAATTAAACTGAATAATGTTGGATATAAATCTATTTGAGAACAAAGCTTATTAATTGTCTTTTTTTGATATTCTGGGATATTAAGAATTATGCAAGGAATATGATACTTGCTTACTTCAATTTCATTTTTACCGGCACTGCTAGCACAATGGTCTGCAACGATGATAATAATTGTGTTTTTATACCAATTTTTTGTTTTGGCTTTTTCAATAAACTTACCTAGTGCATAATCTGTGTATTGTATTGCTGCTTCTCTGGTTCCTGTTGGAGCTTTTATTTTATTGATAGGAAAAGTATAAGGTCTGTGGTTTGAGGTTGTCATTACAAAATCGTAAAAATGCTTTTTCTGTGAATAAGCATCATCAGCATTTTTAATAACAACATTATATAAGTCTTCATCACAAATACCCCAAGCGTTTTCAAAGCTTACGTTCTTATCTTCAATGATAGTTCTTTTTGTTTTATATGAATCGCCAATTGTAACACTTCTACCTCTGTCAATAATATCAAATCCATTTCCTCCGAAATATTCGTTCATGTTATCAAAATAACCGTCTCCACCGTAAAAGAAAGCAGTAGAATAACCTGCTTTTTGAAAAATGCTTCCTATAGTTGTTAAGTTTTTATTATTAGATCTTCTAACTATACTGCTACCAGGTGTAGGAGGGATGGATAATGATAATGCTTCCATTCCTCTAACAGTACGAGTACCTGTGGCATACATATTTGTAAACAATAATCCGCAGTCAGCCAAAGAATCTAGCATTGGTGTAAGTTGTTGTTTGTTACCAAAATGTTTTAAAAAATCTGCACTTAAGCTTTCTACTGTTATCATTATGATGTTAGGTTTATTGCTGTTGGTGCCATTTTTAATAGCTCTTTTTATAGAATTTTTTTTAGGATAAAAGGTTGTATTTTCTTCATTAAGTTCTTTTCTAATAATATTAAAGGCTTTTTCTGTAGGTATTTTATAATAAAAATCATTAAAATTCAGTTCGTTATTTTTAAAGGCAGAGAAAAAAGAAAAAATCCCAGCTTTAGTAATTTCATTTTCATAGCGATTTGAACTTATATCAGCATCACTGTTTCTTAGAAAAAAGAATAAGGTTATAGTGAATGTTAATAGTGTTCCAGAAACAGCTATTCTTTTCCCGAAATTTAAACCCTTTTTGTATGTATATAAGAAAACTTTCTTTGATTTAAAGAAATAGTAAATCAGAATAATCAGTATAATTATGCTACCTAAAAGAATAGGTAATGGATAAGATTCGTTGATATTATTTACAACTTCATAGGTGTATATAAGATAATCTACAGCGATAAAGTTAAATCTACTTTCAAACTCCTGCCAAAAAGTTATTTCTGCAAAGAAACTTAATAGTGTTATTAATAAAGTAATAAAAAGCCAAGCTTTTGTAATAATACTATTGACTTTAGTTTTTACCCATTTATCTGGTAAAATTAATAGGTATATATTATAAATTAATGTTATACCTAAGGCAACAGATAAATCATATAAAGAACCTAAGCTAAATATTTTAATAAAGCTTAATAAGCTAATATCTATTTTAGTTAAGCATAAGAAATAAAAAGTAGTTCTTAATGAAAAGGATAAAAGAATAAATCCTACAATAAAGTTTAATAATAAGGAGTAACGACTTTTGAATAAAGTTTGCAACATAATACTTAGATATGATAAATATTAATGTCAGTATAGTGCGCAAAATCAAATACTATATGTATTTGAAAAATAAGTTAAAAGAGAGAGTAAAAGAAAGTTATATTTTCTTGTGTAATCAAATATATCGTTAACAGCTGATAGTTTAAAACATTTTTATCAGATAAGCATTTTTAGAACAGAATATGATTTATCTTATTAAACAAGAGGATTTAATATTGCAGCATGACCCGGTAAAGTTGCTTGGATCTATCAGAATTCTCTTTTATATCCACAAATGGATTTAGTAGAAGTGATGTCTATAAATTTTAAATAAAAAAAAAGCCTCGTAAATTATTTATTTACAAGGCTTTAGTTTGTTAATGTGGA
Source organism: Pedobacter puniceum (assembly GCF_009674685.1). Classification (GTDB taxonomy): domain Bacteria; phylum Bacteroidota; class Bacteroidia; order Sphingobacteriales; family Sphingobacteriaceae; genus Pseudopedobacter; species Pseudopedobacter puniceum. The sequence goes on along the minus strand of NZ_WKJI01000001.1, from coordinate 1,551,365 downwards.
GCCGGAGGGATTCGAACCCTCGTCCAAACATGGGATGAGTTGCGCTTTCTACATGCTTATTTTGCAATTGATTTTAGAGCTAAAGTTGGCCACAAACAGCCTGCTTTAACCTTAGTTTCTTTGGTTGTCGGGATAAGCTCGAAACTAACTTATCCTTATTCCGGCTTTTCGGTGCTTCCTAATCGGGTGTCGCCAGACATAACTCCCGGGAAACATCCTGCTTCCGCTACTTTAGCGAGACGAGGCTAATTTTAACTCGGTTAAAATTAAGCAGCAAGAGCGTAATTATTTTCGCCTTTTATAGTTTGAGAATCCTGATTATAGCGATGTTTTCTCAATTCGCTGCATGCTTACACACTGATCTTCCATCCTGTCAATTCCGGTCGACCCCAATTTAGCTGCAAGTTGTTGTTTAACTTGTAGCAACAAAAGTACCAATTTTAAAGTATCAATTTGTGTGTATTATCTCATTTTGCAAAGTCACTGTTCTTCCAGGATAGACTTTTAGAGCTTCTTCTAAACAAATCATAGCCTTTTTTAAGTCAGGTTTGTTTAAAACATAAGCTAGTCTGAGCTCATTTTCGCCTACGCCTGGTGTAGCATAAAATCCTGAGGCAGGAGCTAACATCACAGTTTGATTATCGTAAGAAAACTCTTCTAACATCCATTGGCAAAACTTATCAGCATTATCAATAGGGAAACGAGCAACTACATAAAAAGCACCTCCAGGATTAGGGCAAAACACGCCTTCCATTTTATTTAGAGCATTAACTAAGATATCTCTACGCTCAGCATATTCGTGGTTTACTTCAGTAAAATAACTATCCGGAGTATAAATAGTTGCAGCAGTACCAGCAATTTGTTCTACCATACCAGGGCTTAATCTTGCTTGTGCAAATTTAAGCGCTGTAGCAATTACTTCTTTGTTCTTAGTAATCATGCAGCCCAATCTAGCTCCACAAGCACTATAGCGTTTAGAAACAGTATCAATGATAATGACATTATTTTCTATACCTTCAAAATGCATAGGAGAGAAAAACTGTTTGTCATCGTAACAAAACTCGCGATAAGCTTCATCTGCTATTATAAATAAATCATGCTTTAAAGCTAAGGTTTTTAAATCCTCAAATTCTTGCTTAGAGTATAAATAGCCAGTGGGGTTATTAGGATTACAAATCATAATAGCTCTAGTTTTAGAAGTTATCGCTTTTTCAAACTCAGCAATAGGAGGCAAAGCAAAACTATTATCTATAACAGACAAGATTGGTTTAATAACACTGTCACTCTGGCAGGCATAAGCATTATAATTTGCATAAAAAGGTTCAGGAATGATAACTTCCTCGCCTTGGTTTAAGCAAGTCATTAAACTTATTATAATAGCCTCAGAACCTCCTGTAGTTACCAAAATATCCTCAGGAGTAATGTTGTATCCTAATTTGTTGTAATAATCTGTTAAGGCATCTCTGTAAGTGATAGTACCTTCAGAGGCTGTATAGGCCCAAACTTTAAAGTCTATATTTTTAATTGCATCCAGCATTGCAGCTGGTGTTTCAATATCAGGTTGACCAATATTGAGGTGATATACTTTTTTACCTTCAGATTTTGCTCTCTCAGCAAAAGGGGTTAGCTTCCTTATTGGTGAAGCTGGCATTTGTTGTCCTTTATTGGAAATTTTAGGCATAATCCACAAAATTAGTGGTTGTTTGTTTAGGGTTTAAGTTTAATCTTCATTAACAAAGAAAAGCCTTTTCTGAAATTACAGAGAAGGCTTTTCCTGAATTTTATATGTTCAAAAATTACTTGGCGGCTTCAACTTCACCTTTGATGTATAACATCTTTTTAGGAGTTTTTGAATTAGATGTAATAGTAACTGACTTGTTAAATGGAGCTGCAACTGCTGCATTGTAAGTAATGGTAATTGAGCCTGATTCACCTTTTTTAATAGGAGTACCAGCTTTAGGTAAAACCTCTGGAACCGTACATCCACATGATGATGCAATATCAGAAATAATTAGAGGCTCATTACCTGTATTGGTGTATTTGAAGGTAAATGAAACTGGTTTTCCTTGAGGAATTTTACCAAAATCATGTGTTTCTTCTACAAATTTAAATTCAGCTTTATTGTCTTGCATAGCAGTAAAGCCTAAGAAACCCACAAGCACTGCTACAATGATTAAAATCTTTTTCATTTTTTCAAAAATTTATTCAAATGTAATAAACTCAAATTTTGTTCCAAACATTTTACTGAAATAAGCTTTAAAATTCTTCATACAAATGATATTTTCATATTTTTGAAATCTTACAAACCAGTTGATATGAGAGAGGCACAATACAAAATGACTAATCCTTTTGATACTTCTGAACTTAGTTTTGATGATTTTAAATCGTTGGTAATCAATGATTATAAGATTGCATACGAGAGCAGACAGGCCAGTATTTTAGGCCGTAGAGAGGTGTTAACAGGAAAGGCCAAATTTGGGATATTTGGAGATGGGAAAGAAGTAGCTCAACTGGCAATGGCTAAGGCTTTTAGGGCTGGAGATTGGCGTTCTGGTTATTATAGAGACCAAACTTTTATGTTTGCATCAGGCATGAGTAATATTTTGGAGCTTTTTGCTCAACTCTATGCACATACTGATATAGAAAAAGAACCAGCATCAGCCGGAAGACAAATGAATTCTCACTTTGCAACAAGGTTTGTAAATGAAGATGGTAGCTGGAAAAGCCAAACAGCTATGAAAAATAGCTCTTCTGATATCTCGCCTACGGCAGCTCAAATGGCTAGATTGGTGGGTTTGGCTTATGCATCGAAATTGTATCGTCAAAATCCAGAATTAAAAGAATTTGAACATTTTTCTATCAATGGTAACGAAGTAGCGTTTGGTACTATTGGTAATGCGTCAACTTCAGAAGGTGTATTTTTTGAGGCTATAAATGCAGCTGGAGTACTACAAATCCCGATGGCGATATCAATTTGGGATGATGCTTATGGCATTTCTGTTCCGGCCAAATATCAAACAACTAAAGAAGACATATCTGAAATTTTAAAAGGTTTTCAACGCGATGATGAAAAACCTGGATTTGAAATTTTTAAAGTAAAAGGCTGGGATTATGTTGCACTTTGCGAAACTTATGAAAGAGCAATACAAGTATGTAGAGAAGAGCATGTGCCCGTACTTATTCATGTTACAGAATTAACACAACCTCTGGGGCATTCTACTTCTGGTTCTCATGAGCGTTATAAATCTAAAGAGCGCCTAGAGTGGGAGAAGGAGTATGATTGTATAGCACAGATGCGTAAATGGATGATTTCTTCTGCTATTTCTACTGATGAAGAATTAGATAGCTTAGAAAATTCTGTTAAAACAGAGGTTAGGAATATGCTTAAGCAAGCTTGGAATAATGTGATGGCAGATATTAACCAAGAAAAGGAAGCAGTATTAGGGTTGATAGATAAGCTTGCTCAAGAGGAACCTTTGGTAGAAGAAGTAGCACTAAAACTACGTTCAGAAATAGATCCTTTAAGAAAAGAAATTCTTTCTGCAGGAAAAAAAGCCTTACGTATAGCTAGAAATTTAAAATCTCCTGTAAAAGAAGGATTAGCGCAATGGCTTTTAGCACAAAAGGAAATTAATCATGAAAGATATAATTCGAAATTATTTTCTCAAACACCCTTATCTCCATTAAATGTAGGGGCTATTGAAGCAGTTTACTCAACACAAACTAAGGTTGTTGATGGGAAAGATGTTTTAAATGCCTGCTTTGATTATAATTTCAGTAAAAATCCTTTATTAATTGCATTTGGAGAAGATTTAGGAAGAATTGGTGATGTTAATCAAGGTTTTGCTGGTTTGCAAGCCAAATATGGGGAGCTAAGAATTGCTGATACTGGAATTAGAGAAATGACCATTATTGGGCAAGGAATAGGTTTAGCTTTAAGAGGATTTAGGCCTATTGCAGAAATACAATACCTAGATTATCTCATTTTTGCATTAAATATTTTAAGTGATGATTTAGCTAGTTTAAGTTACCGAACCAAAGGTGGTCAAATAGCGCCGCTAATCATCCGTACAAGAGGTCATCGTTTAGAAGGTATCTGGCATGCGGGTTCTCCTATTGGAATGATTTTGAATACCTTAAAAGGAATTCATTTTTGTGTTCCTCGTAACATGACACAAGCTGCTGGAATGTATAATACGTTATTTAGAGGTGATGAACCAGCACTAGTTATAGAATGTTTAAACGGTTATCGTTTAAAAGAGAAATTACCAGAAAATGTTGGAGAGTTTACTATCCCTTTAGGACAAGTAGAAATATTAAAAACAGGTAAAGATATTACCGTTGTTTCTTACGGCTCTACTTTAAAATTGGTGATGGAAGCCGCAGAAGAGCTATTAGCCTATCATATTGATGTAGAAGTTATTGATGCACAAACTTTAATGCCTTTTGATATAGCTATGGATTGCGCTAAATCTCTAGAAAAAACTAACAAGCTATTAGTTGTTGATGAAGATGTACCTGGAGGAGGAACAGCTTATATTTTAAGAGATATTTTAGAAAGGCAAAAAGGTTATTATTTATTAGATACTCAACCACAAACCTTATCTGCTGCAGAGCATCGTACATCTTATGGTTCTGATGGAGATTATTTTGGTAAACCAAGCTTAGATGATATTGTTGAAAAGATTTACCGAATGATGCAGGATTCTAATCCAAAAAAGTATCCAGGATTTTACTCTTAAATAATTAAGCTTGATGAATCAATAATCCTTCTTTAAGAGCATACTCGCAAGCTACAATTTTATTTAGATGTAATTTTTCAATCACGTATTTAACAATTATAGAAGCCATCAAAATCATGTCTACGCGTAGAGGGATTAAACCCTCTATTTCAGATCTTTGCTGATGATTAGAAGCTATTATTTCATCCATTAAAGCAGCTAGTTTCTGGTTTTCTAATGTTATAAAAACATCATCAAGAGGTTTAATAAAACCTCTTGATGTAAATATTTCTCGGTACGAGTCAAACGCACCAGCAGTACCTACAAGTTTGGTAGGTTTAAATTCTTTACAAGCTTCTTTTAAATCTTTTAAAGTATTTGTTAAGTGATTGTTAATATTGTTGATGTCTTGTTTTTCTAAAGGATCATGATGATAGAAATCTGCTAATAATCTGGCTGCACCAATACGATAGCTGTTTTTCCAAAGAACCTCATCTTTATTGCATAAAATAAACTCTACACTTCCGCCACCAATATCGATAACCAAGCAATTTTCATTTATAGCTCCTGATGCTTTTGCACCTTCATAAATAAATAAAGCTTCTTGATGCCCATTTATGATTTCAATCTTAATCTTACTTTTCTCATAAACATCTTTTATGAAATTTAATCCGTTTGAGGCATCTCTTACTGCAGCAGTTGCAGTGGCTTTTACCTTTGTAATTTCATATTCTTTGATTACTTCTGCAAAATAGGCTAAGGCTTTTAAACCTCGCTGATAGGCAGCAGGCATAATTTCTCTTTTATTAATTCCACCTTCACCTAGCTTAACTGCAATAGTCTTAGTGTAAATAACTTTTATTTTACCCGATTCTATTTTACCAATAAGCAAATGAAAAGTGTTTGTACCAATGTCTATAGCAGCAGAAAGCATTTCTGTGTGGTTAAATCAAGAATTGTGAAACATATTATTCTTTATAAAAGAACCATTTCGCTAGCTCTTTATAAGTAACCTTTTTGCCGTACATTAAAATGCCTACTCTGTATATTCTTGATGCTATCCAAGTAGTGAAAACAAAACCTGCTATCAATAAAACGATAGATAAAATGAGTTCCCAAGCTGGTACACCAAACGGAATTCTAATCATCATAGCGATAGGAGAGGTAAGTGGTATCATAGATAACCAAAAAGCTAAAGGCCCATCAGGATTGTTGATGATTACATTCATTCCTACAATAAAAGTAAATATCAGCGGCAGCGTTATAGGAAACATAAATTGCTGTGTTTCTGTTTCATTATCTACAGCAGAGCCAACAGCAGCAAATAAAGCACTATAAATTAAATATCCTCCAATAAAATAAAATAAGAAAGAGCCTATAATATAAGGGAAGTTAATGGTGTTAGCAGCATTTATGAATTTTATAGCCGGACTTTCTTGTGTTTTATTAGGATTTGTATTTGTAGTACTGGCTTTAGTATCAACTTTTTCTGTTGTAACAGTTTGTTGGTCTGGAGTTAAAAATTTACCGGCAGCTATAGATATCGTACTAGATAAGATAATCCATAATAAAAATTGGGTTAAACCAACAGCACCTATACCTAATATTTTTCCTAACATTAACTGAAAAGGCTTTACAGAAGAAACTATAACCTCAACAATTCTGTTGGTTTTTTCTTCGATAACACCACGCATTACTTGAGCCCCATAGATGAAAAGAGAGAGATAAATCAAAAAAGAAGATATAAAACCTACTACATAAGTTGCACCAATATTAGAGTCTTTTTCGCCTTCATCTGTTAGTTGTTTTGCATTTATATTTATTTGGGTTTTAGAATTTTTAAGAACAGCTGTATCTATACCTGCAGCTATAAGTTTTTTGTTTTCGATGATGTTTTCCATTTGCTTTTCAACATCATTAAGTAAAGAAAATCCAGGTTTTTTTGCTGATAAAATTTCTATATCATTTGAAGAAGCGTAATCTTTTGGAATGTAGAGTAACAATAAATCCTTTTCGTTTTTGATTTTACTTTTGTTACTAGCATAATCTCCATCGGCATATTTGAAAGTTGTTGTTTCAGAATTTTTAAATTCGTTTTTAAAGAGTCCGCTTTCATCTAAAACTAAAAACTCTTTTTTGCTTTCTCCTTCACTTTTATAAATGAAGAATACGGCTGCATACATCGCAATAAATAAAGAAGGAACTAAAAAAGTTAAGATTAAGAACGATTTCTTTTTTACCCTGCTGAGGTATTCTCTTTCAATAATTAGAAAAACTTTTTTCATGGAGGCTTAGTTTAGTGCAGTAACTTTTTGGATAAAAATTTCATTGATACTAGGAATAACTTCTTCCACATGCTTGATTTGAACTTTAGGAATAAGTTCTAATAATACATCGTTAGTTTTAATCCCTTCGTGTAACTTGATGGTAATTTCTTGTAATTCGTCTTTAACAGATTCTTCAACAACTTCGAAATTACTATGTTGGGAAAGATTTAAAATACCTTCGTACTGTATTTTATAAGTCTCGTTACGATAAGCATTTTTAATTTCTTTAATACTACCATCTAAAATTTTGTGAGATTTATGAATAAGTGCAATATGATGGCATAATTGCTCAACAGATTCCATTCTGTGGGTAGAGAAAATGATGGTAGTCCCTTTTTTGTTCAGTTCAAGAATTTCATCTTTAATGATTTCTGCATTAACTGGATCAAAACCTGAGAAAGGTTCATCTAGGATGATTAATTCTGGATCGTGAAGTACGGTGGCTACAAACTGTACTTTTTGTTGCATCCCTTTAGAAAGATCTTCAACTTTTTTCTTCCACCAGGTTTGCATCTCCATTTTTTCGAACCAGTATTTTATTCTTTTAATGGCATCAGCTTTACTTAGCCCTTTAAGTTGGGCTAAGTAAAGCATCTGTTCACCAATTTCCATTTTTTTATAAAGGCCTCTTTCTTCTGGTAAGTAACCAATTTTATTAATATGTTCTGGATTTAGCTTTTCACCATTAAAATAAACCTCACCACTATCTGGAGCTGTAATTTGGTTAATGATTCTAATCAAGGAAGTTTTACCAGCACCATTTGGCCCTAATAAACCAAATATTTTACCTTTTTCGATTTCTAAACTTACATCGTCTAAAGCTCGGTGTTTTGCATATTCCTTAACAATATTTTTAATGCTTAACATGGAGTATAGTTTTAATTGACTGGAACAAGTTTATAAATAATCCCTGGATTTTCAACTGTCATATATAAATAACCATCCGGACTTGTTCTTACTTCTCTCACTCTGCCAATGTTTTGGAAAAGCAATTCTTCTTTAACTACTTTGTTATTAACTAGCTCACAACGGTTTAGGTATGAATATTTAAGAGAACCTATCATCACATTATTATCCCAGCCTTTATAAATATTACCATTTGCAAATGCTAAACCACTTGGTGCAATAGAAGGTACCCAATAATGTAAAGGTTGTTCCATACCTTCTTTAGCTGTTCTGTTGGTAAGAATAGTGCCATTGTAATTGATTCCGTAAGATATGACAGGCCAGCCATAATTCTTTTTAGGTAAAATAAGATTTAACTCATCACCACCACGAGGGCCATGTTCATGAGAAATAATTTGGCCATTTTTAGGGTTCACAGCTAAGCCTTGAGGGTTTCTATGTCCGTAAGAATAAGTTGATGGAACAACCTTTTTATCGCTTAAAAAAGGATTGTCTTTAGGGATAGACCCATCAGCATTAATGCGGTGAATTTTACCTAAACTATTATTATCTAAGCTTTGAGGATTTTTTTCATGATCGCCACGCTCTCCTACAGAAAAATATAAATAACCGTCGTTTGCAAATATCATTCTAGCGCCATAATGCCTTCTTGTTGATTGATAAGGCTCTGCAACAAAAATGTCTTTTTGTTCTGTAAGCTGGTTTCCACTTAATTTAGCCATCATAATAGCGGTGGTAGAAACCGTTTTACCGTCAACTTTTTTAAATTTATTGTAAGACAAATAAAGCGTTTGATTTTTCTCAAATTCTGGGTGTAATAAAATATCCATTAAACCGCCTTGTCCTTCTGATAAAATTTCTGGCAAACCCGAAATTTCAGTCGCTATCTTATTCTTAGAGATTCTTTTTAAGCTAGCTTCTTTGTAAGTAACCAATAAATCTCCATCCGGTAAAAATGCAATTGCCCAAGGAGATTGTCCGCCAGCATAAATTGTATCTAACCTAATGGTAAGTTTCTCTGTTTTAAAAACATTAGATTTTGGCTTAGTTGATACTGCATATTTATCAGCATTTTTAAGTCTGTCTAAAATGTAATCTGCTAAATTATAGATTTCATGATCTTTAAAAGCGGCTGCAAAAGACGGCATTCCACCATCAGGGTAACCATTTTTAATGGCTTTAAAAATGTCTGCTCTGGTGTTTCCATACTTCCATTTTCTGTCAATAAAGGTGTTTAAATTCTCGCCATGGCAACCACCGCAATAAGTTTTATAATGCAAAGCAGCTTGACCAAAATTTTTGTTTTCTTGTAATTTAATAGGAGTAATAGTTGGTTTTGTTTCTTGTTGGTTTTGATATAAGGCGGCAGATATCGCTACGGCACTTATAACAGTAATAATAGGTTTAAGCATAGTTTGAGTGGTTTCTTAAAGTTTTATTTTATGAAATTACAATTTTGATTAAAAATTGTTGTTTGTATAATCTATTATTTTAGATACAAAAACCCAAAAAAGTGCTTTATTTTTAAAATAAATCGATTTCTAAAATCTAATTTATCAAAATAAACACAGAAAAAAAGGCGAAACTTAATATTTCGCCTTTCGAATCTTTATCTTACTCAAAGTATTCTTTCATCCTGTCAAAGAAGCTTTTTTCATTCTTACCAGGATTTGGTTTAAAGTTTTCAGATGTTCTTAATTTTTCTAGAAGCTCTCTTTCTTCATGATTAATATTTTTTGGTGTCCAGATGTTTACTTGTATCAACTGGTCTCCTTTGTGGTAAGAGTTTACTTCTGGTATACCTTTGCCTTTTAGTCTGAGGATTTTTCCGCCTTGTGTGCCTGGTTCTAATTTAATTCTTGCTTTACCGTCTATAGTTGGTATTTCTACACTTGTACCTAAAGCAGCATCAACAAAGCTTACATGTAAATCATAAATGATATTAATGCCTTCTCTTTTTAGTGTTTCATGAGGCACTTCTTCAATTAAGATGATTAAATCTCCTGGAACGCCGCCACGTGGGGCAGCATTACCTTTGCCACTCATACTTAGTTGCATACCTTCACTTACACCAGCAGGAATATTGATGCTGATGGTTTCCTCGCCTCTGGTTACACCATCGCCATGGCAAGTGTTACATTTAGAAGAAATTGTAGAGCCCTCGCCATTACAAGTAGGGCAGGTGCTGGTTGTTTGCATTTGCCCTAAAATAGTATTAGTAACTCTTCTTACAGCGCCACTTCCACCACAAGTTTTACAAGTACTAAAAGAGCTTTTATCTTTAGCACCAGTTCCGTCGCAAGTATTACAAACAACTTGTTTATTAACCTTAACCTTCTTTTCTACGCCATTAGCAATTTCTTCTAAGGTGAGTTTTACTTTAATGCGTAGGTTACTGCCACGTTGTACCCTTCTACCGCCACGAGACTGCCCTCCGCCACCAAAGAAACTATCAAAAGGATTACCACCGCCAAATACATCTCCAAATTGGCTAAATATGTCTTCCATATTCATGCCACCTCCGCCGTAGCCCCCACCAAAGCCACCTTGTGCCCCGGCATGCCCAAATTGGTCATAACGCTGGCGTTTCTCTGGATTACTTAATACCTCGTAAGCCTCTGCTGCTTCTTTAAACTTGTCTTCAGCTGCTTTATCATCCGGGTTTTTATCTGGATGATATTTAATAGCCAACTTTCTGTAGGCTTTTTTAATCTCATCAGCAGATGCGCCTTTTGAAACACCAAGTATATCGTAATAATCTCTTTTACTCATGTATTTATTTGTTGAATGATTGAACGATAGATTTTAAATTCTTGAAAATTGTTCATTCACTTAAAAATCAATCCTTCAAAATTTAACTTATGCTCCAACTACTACTTTAGCGAAGCGTATTACTTTGTCATTTAAATAATATCCTTTTTCTACCTCATCAATCACTTTTCCTTTTAAATCATCAGAAGGAGCAGGGATATTGGTGATAGCTTCATGTATTTCTGCATCAAAAGGTTGACCTTTAGATTCCATTTCTTTTAAGCCCTTTTGTGTTAATAAAGATTTTAGTTTATGATGAACTAAATTAACACCTTCTTTAACAGGTTCTATTTCTTGTGCATTTTCCATTGCTTTTGCAGCTCTTTCAAAATCATCAAGAACAGATAATAGAGATACAATTACATCTTTACCCGCAGTTTGTAGTAAATCTATGCGTTCTTTAGTGGTTCTGCGTTTGTAATTGTCAAACTCAGCATAAAGTCTAATATATTTATCGTTTAAAGAAGCTACTTCATCTTTTAACTTGTCTACTTCAGAGATTTCTTCGTTTTCAATTGTTTCTTCAACTTGGTTTTGTCTTGCCTCGTTTACTTGCTCAATTTCTTCTCTTACTTCTTTCTCTGCCTGAGATTCTTGTGTATTGTCTGTCATTTTGTTAGTATCTTGATTTTCCACAGTCTTCTTTTTCTTAAACATATTATAATTCTAATATTTTAAAGAATTACCAAAACTTTGCCAGATGCAAAAAAACAGTCAAGCTGTCAGTTCTGTTTTTAGCAGAATTACATTTTGACTGTTTTAGGTATGTTTCTAATGTTTATACGGTAGCGTCTTCAACTACTTTACCGCTTTCGCATTTGATAATTCTTGAAGGGAAGGTTCTAATGATATGATAATCATGAGTAGCCATTAAAACGGCGGTTCCAGACTGGCTAATTTGCCTTAATAATATCATAATTTCTTCTGATGTTTCCGGGTCTAGGTTACCTGTTGGTTCATCAGCTAAAATCAATTCTGGATCGTTTAACAAGGCTCTAGCTATCACTACTCTTTGCTGCTCACCACCAGAAATTTCATGTGGCATTTTCTTCATTTTACTACGTAAACCAACTTTTTCTAAAACATCCTTAATTCTTTCTGCAATTAAGTTTTTGTCTTTCCAGCCAGTAGCTTTAAGTACAAATTGGAGGTTTTCTTCTATGGTACGGTCTGTTAATAACTGAAAATCCTGAAAAACAATACCCAGTTTTCTTCTTAAAAAAGGTACATCTTGTTCTTTTAAAGTCTTTAATTCAAAACCTACAGCATGCCCATCTCCGCTAGCAATGTGTAAATCGCCATAAATAATCTTAAGCAGGCTACTTTTTCCAGAACCGGTTTGTCCAATAAGGTAAACAAATTCACCTCTTTTAACTTCCAGATTTACACCAGAAAGCACTAAGTGTTTTTGCTGAAAAATATCAATATTATTAAGTTGTATTACCGTATTCCCAATCATTTTGTTAGATATCTAATTTAAGAATCTGCCCAAAAGGCAAATCCTTTACCATATTCATTATATATTCTGCCTTATCGCCTAAACCTATTTTTTCTAAAGATTTATCTGGCCTATCTATTCTAAAATATGCAAGAAGCGTAAATTTCTCGTCACGTAGTTGTACGTAATCCGGTATTTTTGCCACTCCTTTTACTTTGATTACATACATAGTTTCAAAGTTAAAATTTTTTGTTTGCTGATGATGGTTATTTTTAAATCAATTTAAAGCGGCCAAAAACTTCATGGTATCAATACCATCGGCATAATCCCAAAGCTTTGGTTGCTGGCTTTCTCCAAAGCTAGCTTTAGCATTCTGAATATCTAAATTTAAATGAGTTATAACAACCTGTATTTGTTCGCTTCTTTCTGTAATGTAAGTTTCGGCGGTTTTTAAATCATCATATTCCTCAAAGTATAAAACAGAAAGAGGAGAACTTAATTGCTCATTTCTGGTTAGTAATAAAAATCCATTATCTAAATGTTCTACCTTATTTACCAGATATATAGACTTGTTGTAGTCGTAATTGTTTTGATATTTGTGATGGTTGATAATGGTGTTATATTCTTCTATCGCTTCAAAAAATGGAATAAAATTGTAGCCTTTAGGAACTAAAACTTTAGAAACGTTACGGCATCCTAAACCATAATAATCTAAAATATCTTTTCCTAGGGCTTTAAGTTCTGTTTCAGATTCTTGCCCAGATAATACAGCAATGCTATTTCTATTTTTTCTGATGATGTGTGGTACTTTAGAGAAATAATATTCGAAATACCGGGAAGTATTATTACTTCCTGTGGCAATAATGGCATCAAAATTTTCTAACCTATTTACGAAACTGATTTGGGATTTAAATTCAGATTCAATCTCAATCAATTTGTTTAAGATGTAAGGAATCAGCATATCATCCTGAGAAGATAATTTAATAAGTGCATGATGCCCTGCCAATAGAACACAAATAATATCGTGAAAACCAACCATTGGGATATTTCCCGCTAGAACCAACCCGATTTTTTTTGCACTTGTATGAAATTCATAATCATTAAGCCAATAAGTTAGGTCTTTGGTGTTTAAAGAACTCGCAACAGCTTTTACAGCATTACTAACTTCATGTTCTGTAAACCAGCCATTTTTATTTTTGGCTTGTAAAATAAGCTGTTGTAATTGCTCATCTGGTTGAAGCATGTAAGCTCCTAATGTCACCAAAGCCTCAGCTTTTTTCTCTTTATTAAAATTAGACATAGATTTTAAAACTCTAATACTGTAAATGTGTTATATTTGCAGCTTAATTTTGGAAGACACAAAACTACGTTTAAGACTGAAGATATTATAAGATATGGCTATTAAAATTACAGATGAGTGTATAAATTGCGGAGCATGTGAGCCTGAATGCCCTAATAATGCTATTTACGATGCCGGACAACCATGGAAATTTTCTGAAGGAACCAGTTTAAAAGGTATTATTGATTTTGGCGGAGGGGAAACGCTTGACGCTGATGAGGTACAAAGTGCAATTTCTGATGAAGTTTACTATATAGTTTCTGATAAATGTACAGAATGTAAAGGTTTTCATGATGAGCCACAGTGTGCTGCAGTTTGCCCGGTAGATTGCTGTGTTGATGATGAAGACGTTAGAGAAACCGAAGAAGAACTTTTGGCTAAAAAGGCTTGGTTACACCAAGAAGGTTAAGAAATGAAAATCCGGCATTAAAAATGCCGGATTTTTTTATGATTTAGTAGGAACAATTAAGACTGGGCATACAGAATGTCTGCTAATATTTTCTGCCACTGAACCCGCAATAAAATGGCTTAATCCCGTTCTACTATGTGTGCCTAAAACTATTAAACTTGCGTTAAAGCTTTTAGCAGTATTAATAACTTCATCTGTGATATTACCTTCCAGAATAAACTCGCTTACAGCTAAATCCTCTGCAAATTCTTCTTTAATTTTGTTTACTAGGTTTACAGCACTTTCTTTTTGTATATCTAAAATATTTGGGATAGAAATACCTGGATCACCTAATAAAGGGTCGGCAGCAATATTTGCAGTTACCGGAAACTCATTTACGTGTATTAAACCAACCTCTGCACCCAGCTTTTTTGCTAGGCCAAAACCATATTTTGCAGCGTTATAAGAATATTTGCTATCGTCTACTGCGATTAAAATTTTTTGAAAAGTTGTGAAATTTTCCATGATATCATTCATTTGTGTTAATTTACATAAAATTATTTCTACATTATAATTTTATGAACAAACAATTCGCTATTGCTTTTTTATCCGTTGTGCCATTAAGGGCAAATGCTTCTCATTCTTCGGAAATGGTTTCACAAGTTTTATTTGGCGAGACCATGCATGTGCTTGAGCAGGAAGACCATTGGCTAAGAGTAAAAACTTCTTTTGATGATTATGAGGGTTGGATTGATGAAAAGCAGGTGAAGTTTTTGGATAATCATCAGTTTGAAAAACTCAATCAGCATATGCAGTTTTTAACTTTAGATGTTAACACACTAGCTTTAAAAGGAGCGCATAAAGAGCCAGTTTATTTATGTGCAGGTAGTTTATTACCTTTTTTTGATGATGGTAAATGTACTTTGGATGATGAATATTATCAAATTATAAGTAGCAATGTAATGATGCCTAATGCTGATGATTTTGCTGGTGATGTAGAAGAAATAGCAAAGCGGTTTTTAAATGTTCCTTATTTATGGGGTGGAAGAACGCATTTTGGTATAGATTGTTCTGGCTTTACCCAAACGGTTTTTAAAATGTTAGGAAAAAAAATCAAGAGAGATGCCTCGCAACAAGCAGAACAAGGTACTTTAGTTAATTTTCTTACAGAAGCTAAAGCTGGTGATTTAGCATTTTTTGATAATGAGGAAGGAAGAATTACGCATGTTGGCATCATGCTCAATAACAGTCAGATTATACATGCATCCGGAAGAGTTAAAATTGATTTTATAGATAATCAAGGGATATTCTCTTCTGATTTAAAGAAATATTCACATAAACTCAGAATAATTAAAAGATATCAAAACTAAAAATTGCTTTCTAAGTTTATAAAGGGTAAATTGTACATAAGCTCATTTATAAACTTTAAACAATTGCGATTGTTATCTCTCATTTTCTTATTCTTTAATATTGTTGTGCTTCAGGCTCAGGTAGTTTTACAGCCGAATAAATTACCTGAAAAAGCTTATATTACCAAGTATGCTAGCATTGTTAATGTCGGTAGTCAGCAGTATACCATTAATCAAATAAGAAATCAAGAAAGTAAGCTCCTCTTTCAACAGATAAAAAATAACGAAGCTAGTTTAGGTTTTACCAAAGACATTTATTGGGTAAAGTTTGCCATAAAAAATAATACAGAACATGAATTAATGTATTATTTAGAAACTGCTGAACCTGTTACAGATAATGTAAATCTTTACATGTTTAAAGGGGCTAATACTCAAAAATATACTTTACAAAAGAGCGGAGATAATATAGATTTTTCTGAAAAAAGTGTTAAAAATAGGGCAACTTTATTTAAGATAGAATTGATGCCTCATGAGGAGAAAATAGCTTATTTAGAGGTTATTAATGATGGCGAAAAGAATAATCTACCGCTGATACTTATAAGTCAGGAAAGTTTGTTACAAAAGGTTTACCATGAGCAAATCGTTTTTGGTGTTTTTTACGGTATACTATTACTAGTTTCTATTTTTTATCTCTTTTTTTATTTTGCTCTTCAAGATAGATCTTTCTTATATTATTCTGTATATGTGATATTTGTTGCGTTTTGCCACTTTTCTTTAGACGGCTATTATCATCAATATATAAGTACAACAAACTCTTGGTTCTCGCTACATGCTGTTATCATATTTGCCATTTTAGGTTCATTCTTTTTTGGAAAATATACCGAAGAGTTTCTCAATATTAAGAAGTACAATCCGCTACTACATCAGTTTTTCAAAATCATTTATATAGCCTTAGGCATGGTTTTACTTGGTGTTTTATTAATTCCTTCTTTTTTAGAGTTTTCATACCCTATAGTTAATATTTTAACCTTAATAGGGATGTTGTTGATTTTAGCATCTGTAATAAGTTTAAATGTTAAAAAACAACCTATTGATGTATTTTTTACTTCGGGTATAGCCATATTATTTTTGAGTTTTACAGTTGCTATTTTATTAAATTTTGGAGTTTTATCTCTGGGGATTGATAATGTTACCAAACTTGGGATAGGTTTAGAGGTGATAGCTCTTTCCTTATCTATGTCTAATCGTATTAGATTATTGAAAACAGATAGAGAGAAATTACAAACTATCGCTTTACAACGTTCGCAAGAAATGAATGAGGTAAAATCTTATTTCTTATCTAACATGAGCCACGAATTAAGAACGCCTTTAAACGCTATTTTGGGTATTGCAAATTCGTTAGAAGCCGAAATAAAGGATGAGAAAGTAAAAGAAAAGATGGAAACTATCAAATACGTTTCTGATAGTTTGATATCATCTGTTAACGATATTTTGGATTTTTCTAAAATTGAAAAAGGCGAACTGCAACTGCAAAAGACGAAGTTTGAACCTATTAAAACCTTAGAAAAACTAACCTTTAATGTAATTATACAAGCAAAAGATAAAGGCTTGAGGTTTGAGTTTGTAAAGCCTGAAGTTACTGATTTAGAAGTAATAGGAGATGAAGCTCGATTAAGTCAAATTATTAATAATATTCTTAATAATGCCATAAAATTTACCATTAAAGGGGGGATAAAGTTCATTATAGAGCATGAGGTTGTAGATGAGAAATTGAATCTCTCAATCTCAATAACAGATACTGGAATAGGTATAAGTCAGGAGAAGATGAATACCGTTTTTGATATGTTTACCCAGGTAGATATTGATAACAAGCGAAAATTTGGCGGCTTTGGTATAGGCTTATGTATTGTAAAAGCTTTGGTTGATTTGCATGAGGGTGAAGTGAGTTTAGAAAGTACCTTAAATGAAGGGACAACTTGTAAAGTGTTGTTAAGTTATCAATTAGCACCTCAAGAGGCTAAAGTGATAAATTTATTCCCTACAGATAACCGAGATTTATTAGGTAAAACAGTTTTAGTGGTTGAGGATAATCAGCTAAACCAAATGGTTGTGAAGATGATTTTAAAGAAATGGGCTAATACTAATGCCTTATTTGCGGCTGATGGTGCAGAGAGCTTAGAAGTTCTTAAAAATAATGAAGTAGATGTTATTTTAATGGATTTACAAATGCCCGTGATGGATGGTTATGAAGCTACTGAGGCTATAAGAAATGGTAGGGCTGGTACTCATAATAAAGATATTCCTATCATCGTATTAACTGCAGATGTGATGGAGAGTACTAAACAACGTGTCTTTGAATTAGGTGTGAATGATTACATGACCAAGCCAGTAGACCAAAACCTCTTATACGAGAAAATCACTACAGAATTATCTAAGGTTGGATAGATTTAAGCTGTAAAATCCCAAACTTTTACTTGTTTATCATCACTTACAGAAATGATAGACTTCCCATCTGCAGACCAGCAAATATCGTTTACAGAAAGGCGGTGGCCGGGTAAGCCCTTATCAATACTTAAATTTTTAAATAAACTTGAGTCTTCTGTTCTCCAAATTTTTATGGATTTATCTCTGCTACAAGTTATGAAATAAGGTAGGGTAGGATGGTAAGCAATTTTATATATAGCAAATAAATGAGCCGGAAAATTATGTTCGCAAGCCCAATTCTGGGTGTGCCAGCTTCTTAAATGAGCATCTCTAGAACCTGTTAGCAAAAAGCGATGGTCTGGAGAGAATTTTACTGCACCAACCCCCATGCTATGCGCCTCAAACTCATGTATAAAAGTATAATCCTGAAGGTTATAAACCCTTACTAAATTATCATTAGAAGCTGTTACCAGATAATTTAAAACATCGCTAAAATCAAAAGCTCTTATTTTTTCGTTACCTGATTTAAACTGATGTAAGATACTTTTATCTGTAAGAGAAATGATAAAAATACTTCCATTATCTGTAGAAACGATGAGTTCTTCTTTAACAGGATGATATTTGATATGGAAAATAGCAGATGCTAATGGAATTACTTTTAAAAGTTTGGTGCTTGATAGGTCAAAGAATAAAAGTGTACCATCATTACAACCAGCAATTAATAGTTGCTGAGGGATAACAATTTCTAAGGCATAAATAGTGCTTCTAACCTGATTGAAAATACGAAGATGCTTTTGGTTAACTAAATCCCACTCAACAATTCCTTTATCATTACCCGCTGTATAGGCTAATGAAAGTTCTGGATGACTGACAACGGCATAAACTGGGTTATTATGACCTTCTAAAGTATCTACTCTCATCAATTAAAAACTAAAATCTAGTATTTCAAATTTAATGTCTCACTTCTATTTATGTCTAGCTTCCAGATTTTTAGCAATATCTTCTAGGGTAAAGCCTTTCTCTTTTAAAAGAACCAAAAGGTGGAAAATTAAATCAGAAGATTCATTTATAAAATCGGTGTCTGTTTCTGCTAACGCAGCAATAACAGTTTCTACACCTTCTTCGCCAACTTTTTGTGCAATTTTATTTAGACCTTTTTGACGTAGTTTATTAACGTATGATTCTTGACTAGGATTATCATATCTATCTTTAATGATAGCTTCTAGTTTAAAGATAAAGTTTTGATTATAATCAGTAAAAAAGCAACTTCTAGAACCTGTATGGCAGGTTGGTCCAACAGGGTTAGCTTTTATTAAAATGGTATCTTTATCACAATCTATACTGATAGATTTTACAAAAAGAAAATTTCCGCTTTCTTCACCTTTTGTCCATAACCTATTTTTAGAACGAGAAAAGAAAGTAACTTTTCCTTCTTGCTCTGTTTTTAAATAAGCTTCTTCATTCATGTAGCCTAACATTAAAACTTCTAATGTTTGCTCATCCTGAATAATTACTGGCACTAAGCCATCGCTTTTTTGGAAATCTATTTTCACTACTATTGAAATTTTAATTTTTTTGGATTTTGTCTCGTGTCAAAAATTCTTAGGATAATAATCTGTGTGTTTTCATGGACGTATATCAAACTATTATGTTTTGTGATGACACATTGTCTAAATCGCTGTTCTTTATGAATGATAGGATACAATTTAGGGTTACTGTCTATGAGTTGTATTTGATGCTCAATTTCATCTAAAAAATGGGTAGCAACTTTAATATTCCATTTTGATACAAGGTATTCTAGGATAATGGATAAATCATTTTCAGATTCAGGAGACCAAACTATCTCATTAATCATTTATAGATTTTTTTTAGTTTATCCATTACTTCATTATGCGGTTTCCCTTTACCTGATTTTATAGATTCTATGGCATCAAAAATCCCCTCTTGTTGCTCTTTTGTTAGCAAATCCCATTGTTTAAGATCTTCAGAAGTTGCTTCATTTTGCGAAATAGCAATTAGATTTAAGTCTGCTAAATTTTGTAATAGCCTTTTAACTTTTGGATTTAATATTTCTATTGTGATGGATTCCATTACTTAAAATTACTAAAAATTAGCTCTTATATTCTTACCGCTATGTTATTTTGTTTTAATAAAGCCTTCAATTCTGGAATTAATATCTCGCCGTAATGAAAAACAGAAGCAGCTAAAGCGGCATCAACATCAGATTTTTGAAAAACATCTATAAAATCTTGTTCATTACCGGCACCACCAGAAGCTATAACAGGTATGGTAACCATATCATTAATTTCTTTTAGGAGGATATTATCAAAGCCAGATTTTGTGCCATCTTTATCCATTGATGTTAATAATATTTCGCCAGCCCCTCTACTTTCTGCTTCCTTTATCCAGTGTTGTGTTTGTATTTCTGTAGGAATTCTACCTCCATTTAAATGAACAAAATCTCCCTGAGGCAAATGCTTAGTATCAACAGCTAAAACTACAAATTGTACGCCGAAAGCATTGGCTAATTCATTAATTAATTCTGGTCTTCTTACAGCGGCAGAATTGATAGATATTTTATCTGCACCAGCATTTAAAAGGGCTTCAGCGTCTTTTAATTCACTAATACCACCACCTATAGTAAAGGGAATATTAACTTGACGGGCAACCGCTTTAACCATATCTAAAGTGGTTTTTCGCTTTTCGTGAGTAGCGGCTATATCTAAGAAAACCAACTCATCTGCACCTTGTTGAGAGTATTGCCAAGCCAATTCTACAGGGTCTCCGGCATCTCTTAAATCAACAAAATTTACACCTTTAACTGTTCTTCCGTCTTTAACGTCTAAACAAGGAATAATTCTTTTACTTAACACTATATTTTAGGCTTAAAGCGAAGTAAGCATTTGTAAATTCCAGTTTTTAATTTCTTCTATAGAAATTCTTCCTTCATAAATGGCTTTACCTACAACGCAAGACTCAATCTTAAATTCATTTAATTCTTCAATATCAGCCATAGAGCTAATACCGCCAGAAGCAATTAATTTAATGAAGGGAGAGTGGGCTAATAGTTTTTTGTATAAATCTACTCCGGCGCCACCTAGTTTTCCGTCTTTATTAATATCGGTACATAAAAATCTAAAGAAACCTAGTTGTAAGCATCTGTCCACATAATCCATCAATTTAATAGGCGAGCTTTCCATCCAACCAGAGTATTTGATAACTTCATCCAATACATCTATAGCAACTACAACTTGGTCAGAACATTTGGTTTTATTACAAACTTCTTTGCTTAGCTCTTCTAAAAAAGTTGGGTTTGTAATAGCTTGGGTACCTACTATAACACGATGAATACCAGAGTCTATTAATTCTTTTACTTTATCGATACTTCTAACACCACCGCCGTATTGCACCTTCATATCGGTTTTTTTAATGATATCAAAGAGGTATTGCTGATTAGAGAAATCGCCTTTTGCGCCATTTAAATCTATGATATGAACAAACTCAGTACCGTTAGATTGGTAAGTTTCTATTTGTTCTTCTAAGGATACTTCATACTGAGTTACCTGGTTATAATCGCCTTCGCGAAGTCTAACTACTTTTTGATTTAAAACGTCTACTGCAGGAATGATATACATCTCTTGAAATTATAAGTTAGCAAAATTTTTAAGCAGTTGTTCGCCAGCTTCTCCAGATTTTTCTGGATGAAACTGAACTGCATAAAAGTTATCTTTTTGAATACCCGCAGAAAATTTAATTCCGTAATTGCAGGTAGCAGCGGTAAATTTAGGATTAAATTCTATAAAATAAGAGTGAACAAAATAAAAGTAGGTTCCTGGGGCAATTTTAGAGAAAATAGGACTATCGTTTTCTGGATAAATTTGGTTCCAGCCCATATGTGGGACTTTATGCGATATTTCTTCCTTAAACCTGAGTGTTTTTACAGGAATTATATCTAATAAATTAGAATCTCCTTCTTCGGAATATGAGGTTATTAATTGCATCCCTACACAAATACCTAAAACTGGTTTTTTTAGGGCTTTTATTGCAGGAACCAAACCAGATTCGGTAAGTTTTTGCATAGCAGCACCGGCATGGCCAACTCCAGGAATGATAATTTTTTCGTATAAATCGAAATCACTTTCTTGGTTAATCATTCCGTATTGGATGTTTAACCTTTCTAAAGCAGAGGTTAGAGAAAATATGTTTCCGGCACCGTAGTTAACTATTCCAATCATTATTTGATGATGAAGGAGTAAGCAATAAGGAGAAAAAGACTAATGCCCGCCCTTATTCTTTAATCCAATTATTTACTCTTTGTTTTGTACTCTTTAATCTAATTATAATAAGCCCTTTGTACTTGGCAAACGCATGTTATTTACATCTCTTTTAATGGCCATTTTAATAGCTTTTGCGAAGGCTTTAAAAATAGCTTCAATTTTATGATGCTCATTATCACCTTCGGCTTTGATATTTAAATTTGATTTTGAAGCATCAGAGAATGATTTAAAGAAGTGGAAGAACATTTCTGTTGGCATATCGCCAACTTTTTCTCTTTTAAAGTCAGCATCCCAAACAATCCAGTTTCTACCACCAAAATCTATGGCTACTTGTGCTAAACAATCATCCATAGGTAAGCAAAAGCCATACCTTTCAATTCCTTTTTTATCTGCCAAAGCTTCTAAAAAGGCTTCGCCTAGTGCAATGCCAGTATCTTCAATGGTGTGGTGCTCGTCAATATGTAAATCGCCTTTAGTAATCACAGTTAAATCAAAACCACCATGTCTACCAATTTGGTCAAGCATATGGTCGAAGAAATGTAATCCGGTTGATATGTTAGTATCACCTTTACCATCCAAATTCAATTTAATTTGGATGTCTGTTTCTTTGGTTTTTCTTACATGAGAAACTTCGCGTTTGCCAACTTTTAAGAACTCGTAAATCTTATTCCAGTCGCTGGTTTCTAAAGCAATAATTTCTTGAGCATTATCAATTTTATTTTGAGCTTCTGAGGCTCCTAAATCCGGATTATTATTTAACCAAATAGCTTTAGCACCTAAGTTTTTAGCTAAAACAACATCGTTTAATCTATCGCCAATTACAAAAGATTCTTTTAGGTTATATTCCTCTGCATTAAAATAATGCTGCAACAAAGCAGTACCTGGTTTACGGGTAGGGGCATTATCTTTAGCAAAAGTTTTATCAATAATAACCTCAGAAAAAGAAATACCCTCGTTTTCTAAAGTTTTGATAATAAAATTGTGTACTGGCCAAAAATTTTCTTCAGGGTGTGATGCTGTGCCTAAACCATCCTGATTGGTAACCATCACCAAATCATAATCTAATTCTTTTACAATTTTAGCAAGGTTAGTGATAGCTCCAGGATAGAACACTAATTTTTCAAAAGAATCTATCTGTTCGTCGGCTGGCTCTAGAATTAAAGTTCCGTCTCGGTCTAAAAAAAGTATTTTTTTCATCCTTTATAGGATTTTAAAGTTTCTATTAATGTTTGATTTTCTTGTGGTGTACCAATGGTAATTCTTAAGCAACCCTCGCAAAGTTCAACTTTATTTCTATTTCTGATGATGATGCCATTTTCTACTAAAAAATTATAAATAGCATCAGCAGCAGTGGTTTTTACTAAAATGAAATTCGCATCAGACGGATAAATATCTAATACAAAGTCTAAATTTTTTAGATTGATAACCAATTGGTCTCTTTCTTTAAGCGTTTCTTTTATCCAATCGTTAACCTGATTGGTGTTTTGTAAAGCTTCTAAAGCCAATTGTTGCGATGCTTCATTGATGTTGTAAGGAGGCTTAACTTTATTAAATACCTCAATAATTTCTTCGCTAGCAAAGGCCATCCCAACACGTAAAGCAGCTAATCCCCAAGCTTTAGATAAGGTTTGTAAAACTACCAGATTAGCATATTCTGTAAGTTCTTGAATAAAGGATTTTTGACGCGAGAAGTTGATATAGGCTTCATCTATCACCACAATGCCATTGAAATTGGCTAATAAGGTTTCAATATCTTCTCTGTGAATGCTGTTTCCTGTTGGGTTATTGGGCGAGCAAATAAAAATCAGCTTGGTGTTTTTGTCAATAGCTTCTGCTATTCCCTCTAGGTTAAGTTGATAATCTGCCGTAAGGTTAACTCTTTTAAGCTCAACATCGTTAATGTTGGCAGAAACTTCATACATCCCATAAGTAGGAGGAACGATAATCACATTATCTACACCTGGGTTGCAAAAGCTTCTAAATAGGATGTCAATAGCTTCATCGCTACCATTTCCTAAAAAGATATTTTTAGGAGGAACACCTTTTATCTGACTTAAACGAGTTTTTACAGCATAAGCCATAGGGTCTGGATAACGGTTATATGAAGTTGCTAAAGGAGAACCAAAAGCATTCTCATTAGCATCTAAGTAAACAGAAGCTTCGCCTTTAAACTCATCTCTTGCAGAAGAGTAGGGTTTAAGATTTTTAATATTGGTTCTGATGATATTATTGATGTCAAAGTTCATTATTTTATTGGAATTCTTTATTAAATACCCATTTTTTATTCTGGTGTTCGAAAATAATTTTATCATTATTTTCATAAGGTTCTTTAAAATAACCTCTAAAGTCTGTAGCTAAGTCGTCTTCAATTAAAAATTTTTGCTTTGTCTTACTAGTTAGTAAGTTGTATTCCGTAGCATAAATTTTTCCTAGATTAGTTTTTTCATTATAATCAATACCCCAAAAATAAATTTTGTCATTTTTAAAAATTGGAGATGAAAAATAATCATCAAAGTATAATGTTAGGTCCTTGAGTGATTTTTTAGAGCCTTTTTTTAAGATAATGTACTTATCAGTAGAGCCATAAACAGTGTCTTTTTTAAAATCAAAATCATCAGTTTTATCTTTTGAGACTTTTAAGTATACGATATCTTTATTTTTTAATGAATAAACTCCAAAATATGTGTCAATGGAGTCTATGGTTTTATCTTTAAATTCTAGAATAAGAAATTTGCCTTCGTCTAATTCATTCCAAAAATAGCCAGAGTCTTTGATGCTGTATAATGATTCTCTTTTATCATCTTTTTGGATTGTTAAAACTTTATCTTCTTTTAAAGCTTTTTGAGCAGAATTAGAAGAGCATGATGTTAAGACATGACTAAGAAGCAAAAAATATAAAAAGTTTCTCATCATTTTAGATTATTAAAATAATTAGACTTAACATGATTTTAATTAATTTACAAGGAACGATTTTAGATTAGTAAATTCGTAAATCTAAAATCGTCATTCTTAAATATTTTCTAATCTTACAGTTACCGCATTTTTATGCGCATGCAAGCCTTCAATTTCTGCTAAAATTTCTACTGTAGGGCCTAAGTTTTTTATGCCGCTTTCGCTGATGTGCTGGAACGTAATTTTCTTAACAAAAGAATCTAAAGAAACACCAGAGTAAGAACGGGCATAAGCGCTGGTTGGCAAAGTATGGTTGGTGCCACTAGCATAATCACCTGCACTTTCTGGAGTAAGATTACCCAAGAAAACAGAACCTGCATTCGTGATTTTATCGGTTATCAGTTGCCAGTTATCAGTTGCCAGTATCAAATGTTCTGGGGCGTATTCATTACTAAAATCCATAGCCACTTCTAAATCATCAACCAAAACTGTATAAGAATTGGTAAGGGCTTTAGCCGCAACTTCTTTTCTTGGTAAAACAGCTAATTGCTTGCTCACTTCTTCTAATGATTTTTCAATTAAACTAGCCGATGTACTTACTAAAACTGCCTGACTATCTGCTCCGTGTTCTGCTTGCGCTAATAAATCAGCAGCTACATAAACCGGATTTGCCGTTTCATCAGCAATCACCAGTACTTCTGATGGTCCGGCAGGCATATCAATGGCGGTATTGGTAGTAGATTGTACAATGGTTTTAGCCATGGTTACAAACTGATTTCCTGGGCCAAAAATTTTATCCACTTTAGGGATGCTTGCTGTACCATAAGCCATAGCAGCAACAGCTTGTGCACCACCAGCTAAATATATTTTTTCTATCCCGAGTAGTTGAGCTACAAAGGCTATATAACCATTAACAGAACCATTTTTTTGAGGCGGAGAGCATACCACAATTTCTTTACAGCCAGCAATTTTTGCAGGAACACCCAACATTAAAAAAGTACTTGGTAAAACGGCAGAACCGCCTGGTATGTATAAACCCACACGTTCTATAGCTCTAGATTCTCTCCAGCAGTTTACACCAATGCTGGTTTCTATAACTTGTTTGCTTGACGTTTGGCTTTCGTGAAATTTCTTGATATTTTGAAAAGCGGTAGTAATAGCATGTTTAACCTGTTGCGGAATTTCATTAGCCAGTTTTGTTAATGCCTCTTTACCGATGTATAGTTGCTTTAAATCTACCTGATCAAATTTTTGAGCAAAGTTTTTTAAAGCATCATCGCCATGAGTTTTTACTTCTTCAATAATGTTTAGTACACTTTCTCTAATCGCATTACCACTATCAGTATTACGTAAAATAAGTTGATTTACATCCGCTTTGCTTAAAGCTTTAAAATTGTATTGCCTCATTATCGTATCCTTCATTTCTTAATCAAATATTTATACTGCTAAGTCTAATATCTCGTATTTGTTATGTCAATACTCAATACTCAAATCGCACATCTAAAGTATTATCTTCTCAATAGGCATTACCACAATACCTTGTGCTCCGGCAGCTCTTAAAGAGTTTATTTTCTCCCAAAAATCCTGCTCAGGAATAACGGTGTGTATGGCTACCCAGCCTTCTTCGGCTAAAGATACCACAGAAGGACTTTTTACTCCTGGAAGTAACGAAATAACGGTTTCAAGGTTTTTCTTTTCTACATTTAAAACCACATATTTGGTTTCTTTTGCTCTTAAAACAGATTGTATTCTTTGTATAAGTTCTTGTATAAGCGGATTTTCTTCTTCGCCGTTTCTACCAATTAAAATGGCTTCTGAAGACATAACATCGGCAAAAGGTTTTAAACCATTACTTTTTAAAGTTCCGCCTGTAGAAACAATATCAAAAATAGCATCGCTAAGACCTAAACCTGGTGCAATTTCTACCGAACCAGAAATCATCTTAATATCAGCCTTGATGTTGTTATCGTTAAAGAATTTTTCTAAGATAACTGGGTAAGAAGTTGCAACAGCTTTACCGTTTAAATCTTGTATATTACTTAGGGTACTATTAACCGGAACTGCCAGTTTTAATTTGCATTTACCAAAGCCTAAACGTTGTAAATAAGCAACTTCTACTTTGGTTTCTGCAATAACGTTTTCGCCAACGATACCAATATCAGCAATGCCGTCTTGTACATATTCTGGAATATCATCATCTCTTAAGAATAAAATTTCTAAAGGGAAATTTGAAACCGATGATATTAAGGAGCTTTTATAATTTTCGAAGCTTAAGCCGCAGTTTTTTAATAGTTCTACAGATTTTTCGTTAAGTCTGCCCGACTTTTGGATAGCAATTTTTAAAGTTTTCAAGATGATTATTTATTATTAAAAGACTAATTGATTATTTAAAATGAAAAGTTTTGACGTACAAAACATACTATAGCGCACCACCTAAGTGGTGATGAATGTGATGATGTACAGTGGTTAAAAACTTTTTCATTTTGTCTTTTTAATAATTTCTACGTGAAGAGAAATATTAGAATGCTGCAAATATATAAAGCATTGCTTAAATTACAAGGTAATATGATATTTATTTTAGTCTTTGGAGATAGATTGAAATTTGGTGATTTACATAAGGGCATAACAATTGCCTAAGCACAAAGCAAAAAACATATATGAGTTTAAAGTATACCATCAACCTATTTATTGTTTGTTTATTCTTGTTAGTGTCTTGCAAAAAATACAAACACGAAGAGTTTGGAAGAGATTTAGCCAAGACTTTTAAAAGTAAAAAATACAAAGATTTTGATACCACTGCCTATTATCAGGTTTTTAAGAAGCAGTTAGTAAAAGAAAAAGAACGTATCCATAACCCAAAATGGATAAGTAAAATGTACGAAGAAGAGGAGAAAGGTTTAACCCTTATTGGCGATTTTTTAATTAATGGAGAGCTTGACACCTTATCTAGGTATTTAAAATTGAGTGTTTTTCATGGGCTAAATCCATCTTATTTTCATACCAAGGAGATTAATGATTTATTACATCAGGTGAAAACCAAAAAGTTTAAAAAGGTTGAGGAGAGTTATCCATTATTAGCAAGTTTAGAAATTTTAAGTGCCGATGCTTTGATTAATTATTCTAATATCTTGAAGTATGGTGCTGTAAATCCAAAAAGTATTTTTGGACGATATTATGTGAGCGTAAAAAGACCAGATTTTATTGATTCTCATAAAACATTAGACCAATTACAGCTGGCTAGCTTTTTAAAGGATATTCAGCCTAAAAACGGCTATTACCAAAGGCTTCAAAATTTATTGATTAATGAAACACCAGAACAAGCTTTAAGTGCCAGCGATAAACAAAAAATTTACTTTTCTTTAGAGCGTTTAAGATGGCCAACAAAAGAGTACAGCGGTAAGTATTTATTGGTAAATATCCCGGAATTTAAGCTCAGGATGATAGAAAACAATACTACCGATTTAGAAATGAAGGTTTGCGTTGGCGAAACGGCTTATGCTCCGTTTTCTAAAGATGGTAAAAACCATGAAACACCAATTTTAAGCGGCAATATAGATAGGATGCAGGTGAACCCTGTTTGGAATATTCCTAAAAGCATTGCTGGTAAAGAAATTATGGTAAGCTTACAATCTAATCCAAATTATTTGGAGGAGAATAATATGGTAGCTTACAATAAGGTAGGCGAGTTGGTAGATGCAAGAAGTATAGATTGGAGCACAGCTTCTGTTGCCGATTATGCTTTTAAACAAAACCCTGGTGCTGATAATTCTTTAGGGCAAATCAAGTTTATATTCCAAAATCCCTATGCGATATATTTACATGATACACCTGCTAAAGCCATGTTTCAGGAGAAAAACAGAGCTGTTAGTCATGGTTGCGTACGTGTAGAACAACCCATGAAATTGGCTGCTTTCTTATTGAATAATGATAGGGAGGCTCAACGTATAGAAAAAGAAACTCAGGCTGCAGCCAAAGGAGAGGAGATAGCTTCAAGATGGGTTAAAATTAAAGAGCCTGTAAAAGTTTTTATTGCTTATTATACCGCTTGGACAAATGACAGCGGAAAATTAATCATCGCAGATGATGTTTATGGTTACGATGCTAAGCTTAAGCCTTATTTGTCTAAATATTTGCCGGAATAGGCTGGTTGATGGTTAATAGTCCATGGTTGATGGTCTATGGTCTATAGTTTAAAACTGTTAACTTGCAACTTACAACTTAAAACTGTCAACTGATAACCGACAACTGATTACCATCAACTGATAAAAATTAATATCTTTGATTCTTAATGAAGTTTTATTATCCTGAATTTCTTTTCGGATTATTATTAATTGCCATTCCGGTAATTATTCATCTTTTTAATTTCAGGAAGTTCAAGAAAGTTTATTTCTCAAATACCAGCTTTTTAAAGGATATACAACAGCAAACTTCATCTAGAAGGAATATAAAAGAGCGGTTAATTTTATTGAGTAGGATTTTAGCCATCACTTTTTTGGTTTTAGCTTTTGCCAAACCTTATATCCCGCAAGAAAATACAGTTTCTGCCAACCAAAGCCACTTGGTAAGCATTTATATAGATAATTCTTTCTCTATGGAAGCTGTAAACCAAGATGGTCGTTTGTTAGACGAAGCCAAACGTAAAGCCAAAGAAATTGTTGCTACTTATGGTTTAACCGATAAATTTCAGCTTTTGAGTAATGATTTTAACGGCTCGCAAAACCGACTGTTAGATAAAGAAGCTTTTCTTGAAGCTTTAGATGCTTTAGAAATTAGTGCCAGAACAAATGATTATCAGCAAATTTTAAATCAGCAAGAGCGCTTTTTTAAAACAAATAATGGTTATCAAAAACATGCTTATTTGTTGTCTGATTTTCAACAGCAAGGTAATCTTCAGTTACAAAAAGATAGTACAGCAAAATATCATCTTATCAAACTAAAAGCCAATAGCTTACCCAACGTTGCGGTAGATAGCGTTTGGTTTATTTCTCCTTTGCATCGTCCGCAAAGTAAAGAACAATTGGTTGTAAGGGTAAAGAATTATTCTGATAAAAGCCTGGAAGATGTATCACTTAATTTAAAAATTAACAACCAAATAAAAGCCATTGGTAAAGTAGCTATAGCACCACGAGAAAGCAGTTTAGATACCCTTACTTTTTCTGGTTTAAACACCGGTTGGCAAAAAGGAGAGTTGAAGGTTAAAGATTATCCAATGATTTTTGATGATGCTTTATTTTTTACTTTTCAGGTTAAAAAAGAGCTACCTATAACCATCATCAATTCAACTGTCGAAGCTAATGCGATAACATCAGCTTTTGATACTGATAGCTTTTTCAAAGTGCAAAGTATCGGCGAAAGCCAAATAAACTACAGCGATTTAAAACAGCAACAATTAATTGTACTACATAATCTGAAGCATATTTCTGAGGGCTTAAGTCAGCAATTGATAGCATACCTAAAAAATGGTAGTAATTTAAGTGTCTTCTTGCCTCTAGAGGCTGATTTAGCTTCTTACACCAATTTTTTAAAAGCTGCTGGTGCAAATTATCCCATCCGTTATCAAAAAGATAGCGTAATGGCAGCTAGTTTAAATTTAAAGCATCCGGTTTTTGAAAACGTGTTTGAAAACATCCCTCAGCAAATAGATTTACCTAGAACATCTGCTTATTACCAATTAAGTAACATTACTAAAACTAATAAGCAAAATTTAATGGAGGTAGATGCTAGTTTGCCTCTTCTGCAAGCTTATCAGATAGGGAAAGGCAATCTTTACTTGAGCGCTATACCGCTTGAACCACAGATTTCTAATTTCACTAACCATGGTTTGTTTTTGCCACTTTTATTTAAAATGGCATTGCTAAAAAGGCAAGAGCAAAAGCTGTTTTACATTTTAGGGATGCAGGAAACTGCTTTAATAGATAATGTGGATTTAGCCGCTAGTGAGGTTTTGACATTAAAATCGGCACAACAAGAAATCATTCCCGAACTTAGAAATACAAGTTTAGGAACAGTTATTTTCTTTGCAGACCAAGTTAAAGAGCAAGGTTTTTATGATCTTTATAAACAAGATAAACTAATTGCTATGCTGGCTTTTAACCAAAGCAGAAATGAGTCTGATTTAAGTTATGCTAGCGACACTGATTTGAATAATAGTTTTGGAAAAAACACTGAAATTATTGAAGCAGGCACATCATCCATAGCTAATCAGATAAAAGAAGTGAAATTAGGTGCTTCTTTATGGAAACTTTGTATAATTTTGGTTTTGATATTTTTGGCTATTGAGATGCTTCTTGTTAAGTATTTCAAAATCCAGGCAAATAAAACTGCAATAAATTAATCATGAATATCCTTATAAAATCCTGTACGCTTGTAAGTCCTGCCTCTTCGCATCATTTAAAAGTAGTTGATGTGCTTATAGAAAATGGTATCATTAGTAAAATAGCTGCTGATATTAAGCCATCAGAAACAAAAACTATTGATGCAAAAGGTAAATACTTATCAGTAGGTTTTTTTGATTTGAATGCCAATTTAGGTGAGTTAGGGTTAGAAAATAAGGAAGAATTTATAAGTGGTAGTGCTGCTGCTGCTGCCGGTGGTTTTACAGGGGTTGGTGTTATGCCTAATACGCAGCCACCTGTTGATGCAAAAGCACAGGTAGAGTATTTAAAAAACAGAGCTAAAGGATTATTAGTTGATATTTATCCTTATGGCACCATTTCGCAAAAGAAAGAAGGTAAAGACCTTGCAGAAATGTATGATATGACCCAATCTGGCGCTGTAGCTTTTACGGATGGTACAGCACCCGTACAAGACGCTGGTTTAATGGAAAGAGCCTTGTTATATGCAAAAGGTTTTGATGCTTTGGTGATTTCTTATCCTGAAGATAGCTCTATAGCCGGAAAAGCTAAAATGAATGAAGGCGAAATGAGTACTTATTTAGGAATGAAAGGTATTCCTAACATAGCCGAAGAATTAATGATTGTAAGGGATTTATATTTAGCAGAATATACCCAATCTAAAATACATTTCACCAGTATTTCTACAGCACATAGTGTGGCGCTTATCAAGGCTGCTAAAGCCAAAGGTTTACAGGTTACTTGCGATGTTACGGCGCATCATTTAGTTTTAACGGAACAAGCTTTACATGATTTTGATACGCATTACAAAGTTAAACCTCCTTTAAGAACTAATGCTGATGTTGAGGCTTTACTAGCAGGTATAAAAGACGGCACTATTGATGCTATTGTTTCTCAGCATACGCCACACGAGATAGAGTTTAAAGAAGTAGAGTTTGAAACAGCTGCTTATGGAATCACAGGCTTACAAACAGCTTTGCCATTACTATTTAAAGCGGGTTTAAATGCGCAAGAAATTGTAGAAAAATTAGTGATTGGTCCAAGAGATATTTTAGGCTTACCGCAGCCAGAAATTAAAGAAGGGGCACAGGCTAATTTAACTCTGTTTGATGAAAGCGAGTGGGATTATACAACCGAAAATAATTATTCAAAATCCAAAAACTCGCCTTTTATAGGAGAAAAATTAAAAGGAAAAGTTTGGTTAACCATTAATAATCATCAGCTTTACGAAGCTAAATAAAATCAAAAGCTTATGGATAAGAAAGTAAAAGCAGCATTAGAAAGCCTTTTTAATACATTTTCTGCATTAGAAGGTGTATCGGCTCAACAAGAACTTAATAAGTTAACAGCCATATTTGGTTCAGACCAACATTTTATGGATAAAGTGTCTGCTATGGACGAAGTTTTTGATACTTCAGCAGCTTTAGATCCGGTAAGAGAACTAACTTTTGATTTGTTGTTGATTAACTTTTTTGCCGAAGACGCTAAAAAGCTAGATGAAGATTATTTAGAATCTCCAGAATGGGAAAAAATTGAAGAAGAAACCATTGATAGAGGTACAGAGCTTTTAAATCTTTTATTATACTTAAAAGAGTGTGATGATGAAGATATTGACCCATCTTTAGACGACTATCTAAAAGAGTTTTTGTTGGTTGATGAGGATGAGTTTCAAGACGAGCATCGTATTTATGAAGATGTTATTGCCAACCAAGTATTAATGGAAAGTTCTTTAGTAGAAATAGCCAGAATATCTAAAAAACTTTCTCCAGATTCAGAAATTAGAGAATTGTTTTTCCCGTTGATGGCATTTTTCTATAATATCAATCCAGACGCTCAATATATGAAAGAGTTTAAAACTTTGAGTGAAGATCCGGCTTTTGATGCCGCTGTTTTAGATTTAATAGTAAACTATAACCAAGCATAACATGAAAGAATTAGAAGTTAGACCAACAAAAACAGCAAGCTACTGGGCTTTATTGGCTTTTGTGATGATTGTTATTTTAACCTATGTGTTTTACTTTGCAGAGGTTGATCAAAAATCGGCATTAAACTATATAACTTACATTCCTTTTATAGCTTGCTTGGCTTTAGCCATCAAAAATCATAAAGAAAAAGAATTAGATGGTTATATCACTTTTGGTAGAGCATTTAATACAGGCTTTAGATTTAGTTCATTACTTTCTTTAATGATGGGTTTATTTATGCTGATTTATTTGAAATGGTTAAATCCTGATGTTTTAGAGCTTGGCTTGGTTGAAGCAGAAAATCAAATGCTAGACCAAGGACAATCATCTAAACAAATAGATGCTGCTATGAGTATTGCCAGAAGTTGGGGACCATATTTAGCTGCTGTTACCACAGCCATTATGTACACTTTAACAGGGGCAGCTTTAAGTTTAGTATTTGCAGCTATCTTTAAAAAAGAAGCGCCAATGTTTGAGGAAAGCGAAGCATAAATATTCGTTATCAATATAAATCATCAATAAAATAGGTTGGCTGCCATACAAAGCTCATGTTAAGAAATGGATATTTCAGTTGTAATACCCTTATATAATGAAGTAGAATCATTACCAGAACTTACCCAATGGATAAGGCAGGTGATGGATAAAAACGCATTCAGTTATGAAATTATCTTAATTGATGATGGTAGTAATGATGGTTCTTGGGAAAAGATAGAGGAGTTACAACAAGAGCATGAGCAAATAAAAGCTATTAAATTTAGAAGAAATTACGGCAAATCTGCGGCTTTAAACGTTGGTTTTAACAGTGTAAAGGGTGATGTTGTTATCACCATGGATGCTGATTTACAAGATTCGCCAGACGAAATTCCAGCGCTTTACCGTCGTATAAAAGAAGAAAAGTTAGATTTAATTTCTGGCTGGAAGAAAAAACGTTACGACCCGCTAAGTAAAACCATCCCAACAAAATTATTTAATGCTGCTACCAGAAGTATGTCTGGTATTTATAACCTACATGATTTTAATTGCGGATTAAAAGCTTACCGCAAAGAAGTAGTAAAAAATATTGAGGTTTATGGCGAAATGCACCGTTACATACCTGTAATTGCAAAATGGGCTGGTTTTAATAAAATAGAAGAACAAGTTGTAGAACACAGAGCCAGAAAATACGGTACAACTAAATTTGGTTTTAGCAGATTTATCAATGGTTTTCTAGATTTACTTTCTATCTTCTTTGTAGGTAAATTTGGTAAAAGACCCATGCACTTTTTTGGTACGATGGGGGTTTTAAGCTTCTTTTTCGGTAGTATTATGGCTTTATGGATTATTGGCGAAAAACTTTACCATATTGCTATGCACACTCCTTATCAAAGAGAAGTAACAGAGCAACCTTTATTTTATATCGCTTTAGTTGCAGTAGTATTAGGGGCACAGTTATTTTTAACAGGGTTTGTTGCCGAGCTAGTTTCAAGAAGTTCTGTCAACAGAAATCAGTATCAAATAGAAAAAGAAATATAGTTTTTGGTTCATTTTCATGATATTATCAAAAATTCTGGATTAACTCATTAACCCTTTTCATCTTAAATGTTTTTCTCCATCATTATTCCTTTATACAACAGGCCGCAAGAGATAAAAGAGCTGCTAGAAAGTTTAACGCAGCAAACTTATACTTCTTTTGAGGTTTTAGTAGTAGAAGATGGCTCTAAACATGATGCTAAAGCTATTGTAGAAGGGTTTAAAAATCAGTTAGATATCCATTATTTTTATAAAGAAAATGCCGGACAAGGCTTTGCTCGTAATTATGGTTTTGAGCGAGCGAAAGGAGATTATTTTATCTTTTTTGATTCAGATTGTATCATCCCCCATAACTATTTAGAACTTTTAAGAGATCATTTTTATCAAGAATATTTAGACGCTTACGGTGGTCCGGATGAAGCGCATTCTTCTTTTACAGCAGTACAAAAAGCCATCAGTTATGGTATGACTTCCTTTTTAACTACCGGAGGTATTAGAAGCAAGCAAAAAAATGCAGGAGGTAAGTTTCATCCTAGAAGCTTTAACATGGGTATTTCTAGAGAAGTTTGGGAAAAAACTGGAGGTTTTAAGTTAACTCGTATGGGAGAAGATATGGATTTATCTATCCGTATACATCAAATGGGCTTTAAAATAGCTTTGGTGCCAGAAGCAAAAGTTTACCATAAAAGAAGAACTAGTTTTAAACAATTTTGGAAACAAATTCACTCATTTGGGCGCACTCGGGTGGATTTATTTCTCCGTTATCCGGATACCCTAAAAGCGGTTCATTTACTACCTGTAGCCTTTACAGCTTTCTTAATTTTAGTCTTCATACTTAATCTTTTTTCTATAAGTTTGGCCGCTTTAGGCAACTTATTGCTCCTGCTTTACATAATGTTGATATTTTTTGACTCATTGTTTAAAAATAAGTCATTAAATGTTGCATTTTTGAGCATTATTGCGTCTTTCATACAGCTAACAGCTTATGGCTTTGGTTTTGTGCAAGATTATTGCAAACGTGTATTATTAAAGCAAGACATTAACAATCAATATTAGTTTATACCTTAAATCTTAAATGGAGAAATCTTTTTCAGTAATAGAAGTTTTAGAAACCTCATGGGAAATCACCAAGAAAAACTTTTTAGTGATTATTGG
This sequence comes from Pedobacter puniceum, assembly GCF_009674685.1. Classification (GTDB taxonomy): domain Bacteria; phylum Bacteroidota; class Bacteroidia; order Sphingobacteriales; family Sphingobacteriaceae; genus Pseudopedobacter; species Pseudopedobacter puniceum. Next base: position 1,515,512 of record NZ_WKJI01000001.1, on the reverse strand, counting down.
CTATTCTGTAACTGCTTTTATCGTACTGGCTTTAATGCAATTTACCTCCATGTTTTTAATTGGTGATGGAGGCTTTCTTAGTTTCATTATCCTTTTCTTGGTATTAATTCTCAATAGTATGGCAACTTTAGGTTTTTATAAACTTACTTTCCATCTTATTGATAAAGAGCATGAAGATATTGAGGTGAAATCAGTTATCCCCACATGGAAAAATATTTCTAGCTTCATTACTTTAACTCTTTTCTTGGGCTTTATTGTAGCCACCTTTAATCTTATTTATCTAAAGTTACTAACCATAAGTTCTTTTAGCAATTTCATAAATCAAATAAAAGAAACCCCAATAGCTCTAGAGCTTTTAGCTGTTGTTGCTTTTATTTTATTGATGATGGTTACCATGAGGTTTATGTTTTTTCCATGTTTTATTGTTGATGACGATTCCGGTTCAATAGAATCTTTAAGACAGAGTAGAGCACTTACTCAAGATAATTTATTGAGGATTGTTACCGTTTTACTCATCGTAGTTGGTTTTATAGTACTAGGCTTTTTGGCATTAGGAGTAGGTATTATTGTAACTTATCCGTTTACAAATGTGATATTGGTTGTAACATATCGTAAATTGGTAAACTCTTATGTACAAGAGCATGATGGCCAATTACCATCAGCCGAATAAACAATACTATGGGATTAAAAGCAGCGTTAAGTAAGCCATTTGCAGCTTGGGCAGTGCGGGGCATAAATAAATGGAAATTTAATGCAATTGCGGCTCAAGAGCAAGTATTAGCAAACCTAATTAATACAGCAAAACATACCTTATTTGGTAAAGACCATAACTTTCAGGATATTAAAAACTATCAGGATTTTAAAAAGCATGTTCCTGTTAGGGATTATGAAGATTTAAAGCCTTATATAGAGCGTGTTGTAAAAGGCGAGTCTGATATATTATGGAAAGGAAAACCTCTTTATTTTGCTAAAACATCCGGAACTACTTCGGGTGTTAAATACATTCCGCTTTCTAAAGAATCTATGCCAGAGCATATTAAAGCAGCCAGAAATGCTTTATTATGTTATATCCATGAAACTGGTGATGCTAGTTTTGTAGATGGTAAAATGATTTTTTTACAAGGTAGCCCAGAGATGGATAAAAAAGCCGGAATTTCTTTCGGAAGGCTTTCTGGCATTGTCGCACATCATGTTCCGCAGTACTTGCAAAAAAATAGGTTACCAAGTTATCAGGTAAATTGTATTGCAGATTGGGAAGAAAAAGTAGATGCTATAGTAGAAGAAACTTTCCATGAAGATATGCGATTGATATCGGGTATACCGCCTTGGTGCCAAATGTATTTCGATCGTTTATCGGCGAAAGCCAATGGTAAAAAGATAAAAGATATCTTCAAAAATTTTAGCTTATTTGTTTACGGAGGGGTTAATTTTGAGCCTTACCGAGCAAGAATAGAAGAAAGTATAGGAAAGAAAATTTCTACCATAGAAACTTACCCGGCTTCAGAAGGTTTTATTGCTTTTCAAGATTCTCAGCAAGATAAAGGTTTGTTGCTTTTAGCTGATGCTGGTATATTTTATGAATTTATCCCTACGGATGAATATTTTAATGAAAATCCAACTCGCTTAAGCTTAGCCGAGGTAGAGCTCAACAAAAATTATGCTTTAATCATGAGCACCAATGCTGGTTTGTGGGGATATGCCATTGGCGATACGGTGAAGTTTATTTCTAAAAATCCTTATAAAATATTGGTAACAGGCAGAATAAAGCATTATATTTCTGCTTTTGGCGAGCATGTGATAGGCGAGGAGGTAGAACATGCTTTGCTTCATGTAGCTAAAGAAGAAGGTTTAGAAATTACCGAGTTTACAGTTGCACCACAGGTGAATCCGCCCATTGGAGAGCTACCATATCACGAATGGTTTGTAGAATTCGTAAAACAACCTGCAGATTTGGCTGTTTTTAGTGCCAAAGTAGACGAACAATTACAGTTGAAAAATATTTATTATAAGGATTTAATCCAAGGTAAGGTGTTACAGCCTTTAATTATCAGACCTTTACAAGTAAAGGCTTTCGTGAACTTGATGAGAGCAGAAGGTAAGCTAGGTGGGCAAAATAAAGTCCCTCGTTTAGCAAACGATAGAGCTTTGGCAGATAAACTTGTTCCTTACCAATTATCATAAAATAAATTGACAAATACGTTTTCAAAAAATATGAAGCATATAGCCATTTTAGGCTCTACAGGCAGTATTGGTACGCAAGCTTTAGACGTTATCAAGGCAAATCCAACCTTATTTAAAGCAGAAGTGTTAACCGCTCAGTCTAATGCTTCTTTATTGATAGAACAGGCTTTGCTATTTCAGCCTCAGTTGGTTGTTATTGCAGATGAAAGTAAATATCCAGAAGTAAAAAAAGCACTAGCACATACAAATATCGAAGTAAAGGCTGGTCATGATGCTTTATGCGAGGCCGTAGTTTTACCTCAATTAAATATTGTTTTAACGGCTTTAGTTGGCTTTGCAGGTTTAAAACCTACTATTGCGGCTATCAAAGCTAAAAAGGATATTGCTTTAGCTAATAAAGAAACCATGGTAGTTGCTGGCGATTTAGTAACCGCTTTGGCAAAAGAAAATGATGTTAAAATTTTACCTGTAGACTCAGAACACTCGGCTATTTTCCAATGTTTAGTGGGAGAGCAATCGCCAATAGAAAAGATTTATCTTACCGCATCTGGCGGTCCTTTTAGAGGTAAAAGTAAAGCAGATTTAGCTCATGTAAGTTTTAAAGAAGCCTTAAAGCATCCTAATTGGGTTATGGGAGCAAAAATCACGATAGATTCTGCTTCTTTAATGAACAAAGGTTTAGAAGTAATAGAAGCAAAATGGCTATTTAATTTAGCTGTAGAGCAAATAGATGTTATTGTGCATCCACAATCTATCATTCACTCTATCGTTCAATTTGAGGATGGCTCGATGAAAGCACAAATGGGTTTGCCCGATATGAAATTACCTATTCAGTATGCTTTCACACATCCCGATAGGATTATAAGTGATTTTCCTCGATTTAACTTTCTAGATTATCCTCAACTTAGTTTTGAGCAAGCTGATACCCAAACTTTTAGAAATTTAGCTTTAGCTTATGATGCTTTAAGAAAAGGTGGTAATATGTCTTGCATCATCAATGCTGCTAATGAAGTAGTGGTTGCGGCATTTTTGAAAGAACGTATCGGATTTTTACAAATGAGTGATATCATAGAACGTTGTATGGATAGGGTAAGCTTTGTAGAAAACCCTATATTAGACGATTACTTTGAGACAGATAAACAAACAAGAATATTTGCAGAAGAATTGATATAAATAAAAATAGAAAAGAAAATTAGATGGATGTTTTAGTTATGATTGGCCAGCTGTTGCTGGGATTATCAATTTTAATAGTTTTACACGAGTTGGGGCATTTTTGGGCTGCAAGAGCATTTGGAATTAAAGTAGAGAAATTTTATTTGTTTTTTGATGCTTGGGGCGTAAAATTATTTAGCGTTAAATATAAAGATGTAGAATACGGTATAGGTTGGTTGCCTTTAGGCGGATATGTGAAAATAGCGGGTATGATAGATGAATCTATGGATACCGAGGCTATGGCAGCACCTGTACAACCTTGGGAGTTTAGAGCAAAACCAGCATGGCAGCGCTTAATTGTGATGCTTGGTGGGGTTACGGTGAATGTTATTTTAGGTATTCTTATTTTTTGGATGCTAACCTTTACTTATGGTGAAACTTATATCCCTAATAAGGAAATTAGAAATGGGATAGCACCAGGTATTATTGGTAAAGAAATAGGCTTACAAACTGGTGATAAGGTTGTTGCCATCAATGGAAAAGAAATTATAAAATTTAGCGAGTTAAGCAGCTCTGAGGTTTTGATGGGGAATTCTACCATCACTGTTATCAGAAATGGTAAAGAAACAGATGTTTTAGTACCTGCTAATATTTTAAATACTGTTGCAGATTATGGTGTAGATGAATTTGTTGCACCAAGACTGAAATTTGCCGTAGACTCTGTTGTTGATGGTAGCAATGCCGCTAAAGCAGGGGTTAAAAAAGGCGATTTAATATATGCTATTAATGGTAAATCGACAGTGTTTTTTGATGAATTGCAAACTGTTTTAAAAGATAATAAAGGTAAAACAGTAACCGCCGCAATAAGACGAGGAACCGATACGCTTTCTTTGCCAGTTTTAGTTACTGCTGAAGGTACAATAGGTTTTGCACCTAAAATTGAAGATTTAAAGTTAGAAACGCAGAAATATGGTTTCTTTGAAGCACTTCCTGTTGGTGCAGCTAAAGCTTGGGGAAGTTTAACTGATAACGCAAAAGGTTTAGGTAAGGTAGTTAAAGGTGAGGTTAAAGCCAATAAAGCTTTTTCTGGTCCCGTTGAAATTGCCCGTAAACTATATGGCGGTACTTGGGATTGGGTTAAATTTTGGAGTATTACAGGTTTACTTTCTATGGCATTGGCTTTAATGAATTTATTACCTATACCAGCTTTAGATGGTGGGCATGCCGTTTTCTTATTGATAGAAATGATTAAAGGCAAACCATTAAGCGACAAGTTTATGGAAAGAGCACAAATTGTAGGTTTTGTTTTATTAGCTACCTTAATGGTTTTTGTTTTAGGTAACGATATTTTTAAAGCATTCACCAAATAAGCTAAAAGCGCAAAGCATTATACAAAGCAGTTTTAACTTTTTACTTTCAACTTTTTACTTAAAAAATGAATTACTTTGAGTTTTATGAAATACCAGTTTCTTTTCACCCTGATGCAGAGGTAGTAAAGAGGAAGTTTTATACTTTAAGTAAACAATTTCATCCTGATTTTTATGTAAATGAGTCGGAGGAGAAACAGCAGGAAATTCTTGATTTATCTACCTTAAATAATAAAGCTTATCAAGTATTATCTCATGAGCAGAAGCGTTTAAACTACGTTTTAGAATTATTTGGTGCTTTAGAAGAAGGAGAGAAATATGCTTTGCCACAAGATTTCTTGATGGAAATGATGGATGTAAACGAGGCTTTGATGGAGTTAGAATTTGATGAAGATTTAGCCAAAGTAGAACAATTAAAGGCACAAGTAGCAGAAATAGAAGAGAGTTTAGATACAGAATTAGCCTCACTTACTCATCAGTTTGATGAGCAAAAGGAAGAAGAAAGAAAAGCTTTATTGCTGCAAATCAAAGACATCTATTACCGTAAAAAATATTTGTTGCGAATACGGGAATCAATTAATAGATTTGCAACCCCGTCTTAAAGATAGGGATTGCCAAAATGCCCAGATGGCGGAATTGGTAGACGCGTTGGTCTCAAACACCAATATCTTCGGATGTGCCGGTTCGACCCCGGCTCTGGGTACAAAACCGGGTTTTACCTGAATAAAAAAGGGTTGCTTTATAAAGCAGCCCTTTTTTGTTTTTAACTATTTAAAGACTTATGGTTTATCAGTTTTAAATTTTTTAAGTTTTGTAACTTTGTAAGGCTCTATACATGCATAATGCGCAGCGTATTGTGCCATTTCTGCTTGGTAGGCTGTTATATTTTCTGGGAAAAATTTATTACAAATAACTTTTGTTTTGAAAATCATCTCGTACCAAGCACAAGAAGCTATATATCTTCCTAAAAAAAGACTTAGGTGAAGGTCATCTCGGTTTAGGTTGTCTCCTATAAAAGATGTTCTTGCATTTTGTATAGCAGTACCAGAAGGAATAAGTAAATCAAAATGATAGTCTCTCTTTATTTTGCGAGTAGTTTCTACTATAGCTTTATACATACCTTCTTGATTATTGTCATATTTTTCAAATCTTTTTACTGGAGAAGATTTTCTGTAAGCCCAAGTTTGATGGAGGATATATTTCGTTTTCGGATGGCTTTTGCTTTTTACATAAGCTAATAAGTTAGTTAAGGGGCTTACATAAGTATCATATAAACCAGATTTTGTACTTACTTGTTGGAAACTTATATAATCCCATTTTTCATCAGCCAAAGCTGTAGAAATAGAGACACCAGGTGTTTTAGTTTTTTGTCCGTCTACTTCAATTTTTCGGTAATTGTATTTACCAATATCGCCAGAAGCATTTTTCCAATGCAAATCTAAATCTGAGGCACCAATAAATAGATTAGCTATAATAACTTTTTTACCATCAGCTTTAGCTAAATCAAACAGGAAATGTTCCATAGCATCCTCAGAAAAGCTATTTCCGATAGCCAAAATCCTTACAATGCTATCTTTCTTTGATATATAATCTTTTTTTATTAATGAAGCTGAACTCCCAATAGAAAAGCAAAAGAATAAACAAATAAATAAGATAATCTTCAGTTTGGTTTTGGTATAAAGTTTCATGATAAAGGTGATTTTTGTTTTTCGAAAGTTAATTAAAATATTAAAAAGTTAATAATGTATATTTAAATATATTATTAACTAGATAGATAAGTAACTGTTTTCTAAAACATCTTAGAAAATTTCAATTTCCACTCACCCTTCTGTTCTAGGTAACTGTTTTTAATACATATACAAGAATTCTCTTGACCATTTAGGCCTAGTACTTAATAAAATATGTTTTGAAATATTATGAATTAATAAATAAGCTGTCGTTGCTCAAGAGAAATATTGAACAGAGAATAGACATAAATCATAAATAAATCATCACTAACCATTAAACTAAGATTATGAACATTAAACTTTTACTTTTTTCTACACTATTGTTTTTAGCCGTTTCTAGTAAAGCACAAAATTTCATTACAAATTGGCAAAATAGAGCAGATAGTTACAGTGGTAATGGATCTACTATAGGTTTTGCCTCAGGTATCGCTTATAATCCAGTAACCCAAAAGCTTTATTTAGCACAAAGGGGACTAAAAATTTCGATTATAGATCCAGCTACTGGTGTTGCGCCTACTACAGGCCCCGATTCTTTAATTAGTACAGGTATAAAAAGATCATCTATTGTAGGAACTACCACAACTACTGAATATACTTTTAGTAAAGTAGCTGTCACCACGGATGGGGAAATATATGCTACCACAGCAGCGGTTAATACTACTACTGCCTCTGTGTTTGAAATATACTATTGGAGTAATGAATCTGCCACTCCTGTTAAAGTCTATTCCTATACTATAACTGCAACAACAGAAAGGATGGGTGATTCTTTTGGATTAACGGGTACAGGAGATAATGTAGTTCTATATACGGGTGGTGCTTCTTTAAGTACGACTATTAGAGTCTTAGCGAAAGAAAATGGTGTTTTTGTGAAAAAGAGAGATATCACTTTAAATGCTGCGGGTATTGGAGGAGCTGCTATTTCTGCTGTTACAACTGGTTTAACATCTGATTTTTGGATTAGCGGTTCTAACTATGGAAAAAGAAAATATGCAGCAGATGGTACACGTTTGGGTACACCAGTAAATACGGCTTTAACAGCAACTGGTCCTACTGCTAACGCTATAAGTAAAAACTTTATAGGGTTGAAATATTTTGAAATAGGTGCAAAGAAATTTGTGGCAGTTAATGGTGGTGCCATAGCAACAACCACAACATCAAGTACTTATCCAGGAGAAGATTTGTCTTTACATATTTATGATGTAACCGGAGTTACGGCTGAGGGTAGCGCTAATGTTTCTTTTGTGGCCGGTGTTGCCATGAGTGGTGTTGGTGTGGCCAATACAGCAGGTATGGCAGCTGTAGATTTTAAAAGAACTAATAATGCTGATGGAACTGTAACCATGCAGTTTTTTCAAGTAGTAAGTAAAAATGGCTTCGCATCACATACCATTACCTTTGCTGCAGATGGTACTTTACCGGTTTCTTTAACTTCATTTACAGCATCTTTGTTAAATAATCAAAGTCAGCTAAACTGGTCTACGGCCTCAGAATCTAATAACGCAGGTTTTGAAATTGAAAGCAGTCAGGATGGTGTTTCTTTTAATAAGATTGGCTTTGTAGCTTCACAAGCAACAAACAGTAACAGCATTTTAAACTATTCTTTTATTGATAAGTTAGCTAAACCTGGTACAACTTATTACAGATTAAAACAAGTAGATCTTGATGGTAAATTCAGTTACTCTGAAGTGAAATTTATCACTAATCAACTTTCTGTTACAGATGGTATATCAGTTTATCCAAACCCAACAGAAGATTTTATCATTTTAAACGGATTGGATACAATAGGTAGCACTATCACTTTATTTGATGTCCAAGGAAAACAAATCTCTACTAAAGGTTTAGTAGAGGGTAATAAAGTTGTATTGAAAGATTTAGAGGCGGGAGTTTATATTCTTAATGTATCTAAAAACGGGAAATTATTACATCATACTAAAGTGATTAAACGCTAATTTTTACAAGAGTCTTAAATGTTTAAAATGAGATTATTCACTTTGTTGTTCTCGATGCTGATTTCAGTTCTTTATGCTCAGGATAAAGTGGGGGTAACATCCGTAATATCTAATGAGGCTGATAGAAATTTTGGAAAAGGGCATGCTGGAAATAATGCAGCTTATATTCAGCAATTAAGAAATGTAGTTCTGCCAGTTTCGTTGATGAGTTTTGAACTAAAAGTTGCAGATAATTACATTAAGGTAGAATGGAAAACGGCTAATGAAAAAAATAGCTCTCATTTTATTTTGAAAAGGGCAGGAGATGATAAAGTTTTTAAGGCTATTGCTGAGATTAAGGCTGTTAAAGAGTCTTCCTCCACTACTCATTATCAATATTTTGACCGGTTTCCTCTAATCGGTCAAAATTATTATAAGTTAGAGCAGGTTGATGCTGATGGAACAAGGACCTTGTCTGATATCATTACTACTGCTTACCATCTTAAGAATCAAAAGATGTTTGCATATTTCTCTGATAGAGGTTTCTTAAATACAGTTGTTGATATCCCAAAACAAGAAGGCTTTGTAGAAATAACTGTCTTTAATTTAAATGGACAAATAGTAGCATTTAAAAAAGTAAATATTGCAGAAGATATTCATTATCAATTCAATGATTTAATCCTAAATAAAGGATTGTATCTTATATCTTTTGCTTTTGAAGGCCAAATCATTACTCAAAAAATTATTAAATAAATCTAAGCTAGAAAACATTTATTATGAACATGAAGAAGCTTTTGATAGGAGTTTTATGCTTATTATCATCTCTAAATGGACAATCTCAAAGTGTAGTCATCAATAGAGTTTTTAAGGGGACAGAGGGAGAGGGAACTACTACTAGGGGCAGGTATGATGCTATTGAATTATTAGTAGTTGAAGATCATGTAGACATGAGAAACTGGATTATTAAGGATTATGCAAATGCAGTTGTAACAGGCTTGTCTGGAGATGCTGGAGGGAAATTTCGTTTTAAAGATGTTGCTTTATGGAAAGACTTACGTTCTGGTACAACAATTGTCTTAAGACAACCAGGCGCAACTTTCACGGCAAATCCTTCGCCAGATCCTAATTACGTAGAAGATATAGATGCATCAGATTTTACTATTGATATCAACATCAGAAATACCAATTATTTAAGAACGCTTGCTAGCCCCTCTGATATTAATGCTTCATCCTATATTGATAGAACTTTTATGCTTGGTGATTTAAAAGAAGTGGTTTTATTAAGATGGGATGATGGTTTTGGAGAGGGTATGGATGCTGCCAATCCAGTACACGCTTTTGCTTATGGCGATTTAAGCAGTTCTAGTCATTATAACGGAATTACTTCACCTAAATTACATACTTTAAGTACTCCTGCAAAAGGAGCTTATTTATATGCAAAATCTGATAATAAGAGTGTTACAGATTTTGCTACTGTAACAGGTATTAGTAAAGACAAAGCACCTCCTGTATATGTTGAACCTAGTGTTAATACAGAATCTTTAGCGCAAAAAATAAAAGATAATACCAATTTGGTGGCTTCTATTACTTCAGAATCTATCGTAAATAATTATCCAGGTGTAAAAGAGGCTTATATAAGTTATGTTAATCCGGCTCAAAATAATATAGCTTTATATATTCTTGAGATTGATTTGATAGATCCAAAACTATCCATTGAGGTAGGGACGCCAAACGACGCAGCGATTGCTAGTGGAACACAAAGAGTCATGAATATGATTCCTTATAAAAATGCCAATTCTTTTGAAAAGCAAGTGATTGGAGCTATTAATGGCGATTATTATGAACTTGCCACAGGTATACCTAGTGGTCCAGTTATTAAAGATGGTATTAGGATAAAAGAGACGATCAATAGTACCCATAATTTCTTTGCGCAACTAGATAATAAGACTTATGCTATTGGGCCAAAGCTTGAATACGATCGGTTAAAGCTAAAGATACAAGAAGGGCTTGGAGGTAAATATATTCTAGTTCAGAATGGCGTGGTGGTATCTGGTGTGACAGATAATACTGTAAGCCCAAGGACTTCCATTGGTCTGATAAATAATAAACGAGTGATTATGTTAGTAGTAGATGGAAGACAAAGTCATTCAATAGGGTATACCTTACAAGAATTAGCACAGGTAATGAAAGCATTAGGGGTAACAGATGCTATTAATTTAGACGGTGGAGGATCCAGCACTTTTATTGTAAGAGCATCTAATGGAACTTATCAAAGAAAAAATTTACCTTCTGATGGTTCAGAGAGAGCAGTATCTAATGCTTTATTTTTAATGCGCAAAACGGATTGATAGGTTAATAAGGTAGAATTTTTACACAGCCTCAAGTTTAAACCTGAGGCTGTGTTGTTTTCTGTATCATCCAATGATGTCACATATATCTTACTTCAAAAATAAAAGATAATGTATTTTGTTTTTCTATTATTTTTGTGCGCAAACGCAAAGTAACATGAAAGATAAAACAGTACGAATTAAAGATATAGCGCTTAAGGCAAATGTATCAACCGGTACTGTAGATAGGGTTTTGCATAAGCGTGGTAGAGTGGCCAAAGATGTTGAGGAAAGAGTACTTAGCATCATTAAAGAGTTGAATTACGAACCCAATTTAATGGCTAGGGCTTTAGGTTCGCAAAAGGTGTATAGGTTTGCAGCTTTAATTCCTGATGCTCAATTTGATGTTTATTGGTACGGGCCTAAAGCTGGGGTTGAGCAAGCTTTTAAAGAATTGAAGCAATTTGGTGTAGAGGTTAATTTTTACTTTTTTAATCCTTACGAGGTAGCTTCTTTTATTGAAGCAGCTCAGCAACTTCATAAAACCGAGCTTGATGGTGTTTTGCTTTCGCCGATTTTTTATCGAGAAGCACTTCCGTTTTTTGAGCAATGGAAGGCACAAAATATTCCATTTGTACTTTTTAATACCGAAATTACAGATTACCAACCGCTAAGTTATATCGGACAAGATTCTTATCTAAGCGGTATGCTAGCTGCAAAAATGCTTCATTACGGTTTGCCAGAACCAAGTAGTATTTTAATTGCTCATTTTGATGAAGATATTACTAATGCTGCTCACTTGGTGAAAAAGGAGAGTGGTTTTAGGAACTATTTTATACAAAACCAATTAAATGATACTTACCAATTCATTAAAGGAGAGTTCAAAAGCGCTCAGTTTTCTGTTTTTCATCAACAGTTGAGTGAGGTGATAGAAAATAACCCCGATTTAAAAGGAATTTACGTAACTACATCTAAAGCTTTTGAGATTGCTGCTTATTTAAAAGAGCGTCATATCCATCATATAAAAATAGTTGGTTATGATTTGCTTCCTAAAAATGTACACTTTTTAAATAACGGGATGATTAGTTTCCTCATTAACCAAAACCCCAAAGGGCAGGGGTATTGGGGAGTACATCAATTAGCTAATCATTTAATTTTTAAAAAAGAGGTTGCCGTTTTTAAGTATTTACCTTTGGATATTGTAACTAAAGAGAATCTTAATTATTTCTTAGATAAACCCGAGTATTAATTTTTTTAAACACATTTTGTGTGTGCGTAAACATTTTAAACGCATAGTATTTAAGCTTTAAAAGCTTGTTTTTGTGTTTTTTATTTTGTGTGTTGATAATAGTTTAAAAAATAATTTGCTTTTGTGTGTGCGAACACATTATATTTACTTTATAAATATTACATGTATAACAATACATGCTTGTTAAATATGAAAGCTAAAGCAAAGGCAGCAGACATCCAAAAAATAGTAGAGAACTTCCTTATCTCTGGTGAGGTTGAAACTTCAGGTTTAAATTATGGTTCGGGGCATATTAATGATACTTATTGCTTGTACAATAAGCAGCCTCATGAGCCCAATTATTTGTTACAACGCATCAATCATCATGTTTTTAAGGATGTATCGGCTTTAACAGATAATATTTATTTGGTATTAAATTATCTAAAGAAAAAGATGCAGCTTTTGCAACAGAGCGATTTACAGGTTTTAGAGCTTATTCCTGCAAAAAACAAAATGCTTTATCATAAAGATGAGGATGGCAACTACTGGCGGATGTATGTTTTTATAAAAGATTCTAAAAGCTTTGATATTGTTGAAACAGAGCAGCAGGCAGAAGAGGGTGGAAGAGCTTTTGGGCAATTTCAGGCTTTACTGTCTGATATGAATGCTTCACTTTTGTCTGAAACCATTGTAGATTTTCATAATATCTTATTCAGGTTAGATAATTTTAATAAAGCTTTGAAGGAAAATAAAGCAAATAGAGCTGCAAACGTACAAGAAGAAATTGATTTTATTTTAGCCCGAGTTACCCAAATGCGAAGGATATATGATATGGGGCAACAAGGTCTTTTACCTAAAAGAATTACCCATAATGATACTAAATTCAATAATATCCTTTTTAATCAGCAAGATAAAGCTATTTGTGTAATTGATTTAGATACCGTAATGCCGGGTTACGTAGCTTATGATTTTGGAGATGCTATCCGTACCATTATCAATACTGCCGCAGAAGATGAGGCGGATTTAAGCAAGATTAAATTAAACATACCATTATTTGAAGCTTACACTAAAGGCTATCTAGCGGAAGCCGGAAAATTTTTAACTGCTAATGAGGTAAAATCTTTACTTCTAGGTGTTTTTCTACTTCCTTATATGCAGGCAGTAAGGTTTCTTACAGACTATCTTGAAGGAGATCATTACTTTAAAATTGCTTATCCAGAGCATAATTTGGTGCGTACCAAAGCACAATTGCATTTGCTAAAACAGCTAGAAGAGCATGAAGCAGAGCTACAAGAAATCATATCTACTTACAGTATTTACAAGCTAAAATAATATGCAGCATCAAAAAAATGTTCAGAAAGGTGTGAATCCTATCATCATGATAGGAGCCTTATTTTTTGTTTTTGGGTTTATCACTTGGTTAAACTCGGTATTAATACCTTATCTTAAAATTGCTTGTGAGTTAGATAATTTTGAGTCGTATTTGGTAGCCTTTTCTTTTTACATTTCCTATTTGGTGATGGCCGTACCGTCAGGGAAATTGCTAAAATATACGGGCTATAAAAAGGGGATGAGTATAGGTTTGATGGTGATAGCTTTAGGTGCTCTAATATTTATCCCGGCAGCGCTAAGCAGAACTTACAGTGTATTTCTTTTAGGCTTGTTTATACAAGGTACAGGTTTGGCTATTTTACAAACAGCATCTAATCCATACATTACGGTGTTAGGTCCGGCAGAGAGTGCGGCAAAAAGAATTAGTATTATGGGTATTTGTAATAAGCTTGCAGGTGCTTTGGCACCTATAGTTTTAGGGGCTGTTACTTTAAAAAATACCGATGCTATAGAACAGCAATTGCTTAACATGTCGGTTATCCAAAAAGAAACTATTTTAAACGAATTATCTACAAGGGTAATTATCCCTTATTTATTAATCGTAACTGCATTACTGCTACTAGCTTTTTGGGTTTATCGTTCTAGTTTACCAGAAATTAATACCGATGAAGAAGATGCACAAACATCAGCAGCTAATGAAGGTAAAAAGTCAATTTTACAATTCCCGCATTTAATAGTTGGTGCGATTGCTTTATTTCTATATGTAGGAGCAGAAGTTATTGCCGGTGATACGGTAATCAGCTATGGTGCTTCACAGGGCATTGCATTATCAACAGCAAAATATTTTACAACAACCACTTTAGTGAGTATGATTGTTGGTTATTTAATAGGTGTTATTTGTATACCTAAGTATATTAATCAGCAGCAAGCATTAAGTATTTGTGCGCTATTAGGTTTGGTTTTTTCTGCTGCTGCTATCTTTACTACAGGTTTTTTATCGGTAGTTTTTATTTCCTTATTAGGCTTAGCAAATGCGCTGATATGGCCAGCAATATGGCCTTTAGCTATGGCCGGATTAGGACGCTTTACAAAAGATGGAGCATCCTTACTGATTATGGGCATAGCCGGTGGAGCTATTTTACCACTTTTATACGGCTACCTAGCCGATGTTTTAAACACTCAACAAGCTTATATTATCCTGATACCTTGTTATCTTTTCATAGGTTATTTTGGGGTATATGGCTATCAATTAAAATCGTCTCATAAAAAATCATTATAACATGCTTAGACTTAATTTATTAGAAGAAACTCGTTTCGAAAAATTACCCGTACAGGTTTTTGATAATCCTGAAACCGCATCTATAGATGTGGCTCATAAAATTGCTCAGTTGATTAAAAAGAAAAGCGCCCAGGGAGAAAAAGTTGTTTTAGGTTTAGCTACAGGTGCAACACCAGTTTTAGTTTATCAGGAATTGATAAGGCTGCATCAGCAAGAGGGTTTAAGCTTTAAAAATGTTATTACTTTCAATTTAGATGAATATTATCCCATGCAGCCAGATGCTGCACAAAGCTATGTTCATTTCATGAAACAGCAGCTTTTTAATCATATCGATATTGATATGAATAATGTGCATATCCCTGATGGTACTTTGCCAGAGGATGAAATTGCAGAATTTTGTTTAAGTTATGAGAAGAAAATTAACGATGCTGGAGGTTTAGATTTACAAATTTTAGGTATTGGTAGAACCGGGCATATTGGTTTTAACGAGCCAGGTTCGGCACCAAACTCGGGGACGCGTTTAGTTACTTTAGATGATTTAACTAGAAGAGATGCTTCCAGAGATTTTGGTGGTAAAGATAATGTGCCTCGTAAAGCCATTACGATGGGAATTGGTACCATTTTTAAAGCTCGTGAGATTGTCTTAATGGCTTGGAACGAGAAGAAAGCCGCTATTGTAAAGAAAGCTGTTGAGGGCGAAATTTCTTCTGAAGTACCAGCAACCTATCTACAACTGTCAGACCAGGTTACTTTTATTTTAGATAAAGATGCAGCTTCGGCATTAACCCGTTTCCATTTGCCTTGGTTGGTAAAAGATTGTGTTTGGGATAAAACGCTAATCAAAAAAGCAGTTGTTTGGCTAGCTTCTACACTTAAAAAACCAATTTTAAAGCTCACAGAAGAAGATTATAACAATAATGGTATGGCACAATTGGCAACAGAGATGGGGCCGGTTTACAATATCAATATTGATGTTTTTAACCAAATACAACATACCATTACTGGGTGGCCGGGTGGTAAACCAGAGGCTGATGATTCGCAACGACCAGAAAGAGCTTTGCCAGCTAAAAAGAGGGCCATCGTATTTTCACCACATCCAGATGATGATGTGATTTCTATGGGTGGTACTTTTATCCGCTTGGCAGACCAAGGGCATGAAGTTCATGTAGCTTATCAAACATCTGGAAATACAGCCGTTTGGGATGATGATGCTCTACGTTTTGTGGAGTTTACGATAGATTTCTTAAAGTCTCAAGGTTTTGATGGCAATAGCGAGCAGTTGGCTAAGCAATATCAGGAGATGCGAGATTTTATCAATAAGAAAAAACCTAACCAGGCAGATACCATTCCTTTAAGAACAATTAAGGGCTTAATCAGAAAAGGAGAAGCTATTGCAGGTGCTAGATATGCAGGTTTGCCCGATGAAAACATCCATTTCCAGAACCTTCCTTTTTACGACAGAAATAAAAGCACAAAGCAAGCTAATTATGAGGATGATATTCAAGAAACAATGGCTCTGTTACAAAAAATAAAACCTCATCAGGTTTTTGCTGCCGGAGATTTTGCCGACCCACATGGTACACATAAAGTTTGTTTTGATATCATTTATGAAGCTTTAAAAAGATTGAAAGCAACCGAAGATTGGGTTAAAGATTGTTGGTTATGGCTATATCGTGGTGCTTGGCATGAGTTTGAGATTCATGATATAGAAATGGCTGTTCCACTTTCTCCGCAAGAGGTAGCTCGTAAGCGTATGGCTATATTTAAGCATCAATCTCAAAAAGATATTCCGGTTTTCCCGGGTGATGATGCTCGTGAATTTTGGGTGAGGGCAGAAGAAAGAACCAGCGAAACAGCACATCGCTACAATCAATTAGGCTTGGCAGAATATGAAGCTATTGAGGCTTTTGTACGTTTTAAATTTTAATGAGTTAAGATGACTTTAATCAAATCTATATCAGGAATAAGAGGGACTATTGGCGGTAAAGCAGGTGAGAGTTTAACACCACCAGATATATTGAAATTTACAGCAGCTTTTGGCAAATGGGTAATATCTAAAACAAATAATCCTAAAATTGTGATAGGCAGAGATGCTCGAATTTCTGGTGCTATGGTAAACAATTTAGTTACTGGTACTTTGCAAAGTTTGGGTATAGATGTTGTTGATATTGGCTTGTCTACTACACCAACGGTAGAAATTGCAGTTCCGCTAGAAGAAGCTGGCGGTGGTATTATTTTAACTGCTAGTCATAATCCTAAAGAATGGAATGCCCTAAAATTGTTAAACCATAAAGGTGAGTTTATTAGCGATGCTGATGGTAAAGAAGTATTGCAATTGGCAGAACAAGAGTTTGATTATGTAAGTGTAGACCATTTGGGCAAAGTTTACCATAAAACCCATTATGTGCAGCAGCATATAGCTATGATTTTAGATTTACCTTTGGTAGATAGAGAAGCTATTAAAGCAGCTAATTTTAGCATTGTTGTAGATGCAGTAAACTCTAGTGGTGGCATATTTGTACCTCAGCTATTAAAAGCTTTAGGAGTAAATCAGGTTTACGAACTGTTTTGCGAACCTGATGGTCATTTTCCTCATAATCCAGAACCTTTAGCAGAGCATTTAACAGAACTTTCGGCTTTAGTGATAAAGGAAAAAGCACATTTAGGAATAGCGGTTGATCCAGATGTAGATCGATTATGTTTCGTTTGTGAAAATGGAGAGATGTTTGGTGAAGAATATACTTTAGTGGCTGTTGCCGATTATATATTACAACACCAACCAGGAGCTACGGTTTCTAACTTATCATCAACTAGGGCATTAAGGGATATCACGAGAAAAGCAGGCGAAACTTATGCTGCTTCTGCCGTTGGCGAGGTTAATGTGGTTAACTTAATGAAAGCCAATAACGCTGTTGTAGGTGGCGAAGGTAATGGTGGTATCATTTATCCAGAGTTACATTATGGTAGAGATGCTTTGGTAGGCATTGCTTTATTTTTAACATACCTAGCTAAGAAAAAGCAGTCTGTTTCTGCGTTGAGAAAAAGCTATCCGGCGTATTACATGTCTAAAAATAAAATCACGTTAAGTGCATCACAATCTATTGATGATATTTTGGAGCAATTGAAAAATAAGTATCTGCATGAGGATTGTAATACTATAGATGGTTTAAAAATAGATTTTGAAGACCAATGGGTGCAATTGAGGAAATCTAATACAGAACCTATCATTAGGGTTTATGCAGAGGCAAAATCTGAAGCTGCGGCTGTTGCAATTGCCAATCAAATTATAGAGGATGTAAAAGCATTATCATAAACATGAAACAAGAAACGGTTTTAGTAACAGGCGGATTAGGCTATATAGGTTCGCATACTGTGGTAGAGTTGCTTAAGGCAGGCTATCAGGTAATTGTAGTAGATAATTTAAGTAATTCTGAACATTTTATTTTAGATAGAATCATCAGAATTACACAAAAAGAGCCTATATTTTATCAGGATGATGTTTGCGATTTAGCTGCCATGAGCAAAATTTTTAAGAAACATCAGGTAGATGTAGTTATTCATTTTGCAGCCTTTAAATCTGTTGGCGAATCGGTAGAAAAACCACTGCTTTATTATCAAAATAATTTAATATCTCTACTCAATATCTTACAACTGATTCAGGAAAATAGCGTAAAAGGTTTGGTTTTTTCATCATCAGCAACGGTATATGGCGAGCCAGATGAGTTACCTGCTACAGAAGAAACGCCGTTTAAGAAAGCTTTATCTGCCTATGGAAGTACTAAGCAAATGGGCGAGGAGATTTTAGAAAAAGTATGTGATGCTGCTTCATTTCATGCTATTTCTTTAAGATATTTTAATCCTGTTGGTGCACATGAAACCGCTTTAATTGGCGAGTTACCAAAAGGTATTCCTAATAATTTATTCCCTTATGTTACACAAACTGCAAAAGGGAAATTGGCTATGTTAACTGTTTTTGGTGATGATTATAATACAGTTGATGGTACTTGTGTAAGAGATTATATTCATGTGGTAGATTTAGCCAAAGCACATTTAGCGGCATGCAGAAGAATTATTAATCAGGAATGCCAAAGTTCTTCTGAAGTTTACAATATTGGAACAGGTAAAGGAACAACCGTTTTAGAAATCATCAAACAGTTTGAAGCAACAACTGGGAAATCTTTAACTCATCAGATTGGAGCAAGAAGGCCAGGAGATGCTGAAGCTGTTTATGCAGATTGCAGTAAAGCAGAAAAGGAGCTTTTATGGAAGGCAACTTTAAATTTAAAGGACATGATACAGTCTTCTTGGGCTTGGGAAAACAGCCTTAATCATTAATTCATTTGATTTTGTAAAATAGAACTCAAAAAAGCAACAAAGCTTTCTTAAATTTAGGATTAGGATTTAAATTATAGTTTAATTGTTGTAAAATTGATGGGTACTCATTTTTATCCATAAATTAGTTTACAGTTAGGCGCAAAACTGCTAAACCTGATTTTATGTCCAAACGTAGCCTTTTTATTGTATTATTGTTTTTCTCATCCATTTGTTATGGACAGCTATCTTTTGATCACTTGTCTATAAGTAGTGGTTTGTCGCAAAGTACAGTACTTTCTATCTATAAAGATAGTAGGGGCTACATGTGGTTTGGTACTAGAGATTGCTTAAACCGCTATGATGGTAGAAGCATCAAAATCTATAAAAACAATCCAAAAGACACTTCTTCTATCAGTACCAATGATTATATCTATAGCATATATGAAGACAGAAGTAAAAACTTATGGATAGGCACACAAGATGGTTTAAATCGTTACATCCCAGAGAGCGATTCTTTTGAGCGTATCAAGTATAATCTGGATGATAAAGGTAGTATTAGTGATAGAATTGTATTAGCCATACATCAAACTAGAGATGGTAAATTATTCTTCGGAACAAATGACGGACTTAGTATTCTTCATAAACCTACAGATAGAAATTTTATAAAACTTTATCAGAAAAATGGTTTAGCCGGAAATCAAATTTATAGTGTATTTGAGGATAGTAAAAAACGTGTTTGGATTGGTACTACAACAGGTTTAACTGTTTTAAGCTTTAAAAATAATAGACCTTATCTAAAATCTTATTATCACGATAAGAACGATAAAAACAGCTTAAGCGGTAATTCTATTAAAACTTTTGCAGAAGATAATAATGGAAATATCTGGATAGGTACAGAAACGAGTGGTTTAAATATGTTTGTGGAAGCCACACAAAAATTTATTCGTTATCAAGTAAATCCTTTAGTAAAAAATAGCATTAGCAGCAATAACATCCGTAAGATTATTAAGGATAAAAAGGGGAACTTATGGATAGCCACCATGACAGGACTAAATATCTTGAATACCAAGGATATGAAGTTTACCATCTATCGTCATGATTCTGAAAATCCTAATAGTTTAAGCGATAATTCTATCAAAGAAATTTATGAAGACAACCAGGGTTCTATCTGGTTAGGAACCATGTTTGGGGGCGTAAATGTAAAGCATCCTAACACTATACCTTTTACAGTAGAAAAGCATAGTAAATACAGAAATAGTATTAGTAGTGATATTATTAGTGTAATTACTGCGGATAGAAGTGGTAATTTATGGATAGGAACAGAAGGACAGGGCTTAAACTATTATGACAAAGCAAGCCAACGTTATACCCAGTTTTTAAATAATCCACTCAATACAAATAGTTTAGGGCATAATACCGTTAAAGATATTTTTGCAGATAGTAGAGGGAATATCTGGATTGGTCTTTTTCAAGGAGGTTTAGATGTTTACAATCCGCAAACTGGTGTTTTTAAGCATTATAATCCAGATCCTAATAATCCTAAAGCTATAAGTTATGGCTACGTAAGTAGTATTACCGAAGATAAAGATGGCCGTTTATGGGTAGCCACATCATCTAAAGGTATTAATCTTTTTAACCGCGAAAGCGAAACATTTAGTGTTTACGATACCAGTAAGAACTCTAAAATAAAATTAAGTAGTAGTTACATCAGAAAAGTATATTGCGACTCTAAAGGTAATTTATGGGTTGGCACTGCAAAAGGTCTTAATCTAATTCCATATAGAAGTACAAAAGCCATCTATTTTTTAAAGAATACAGCATCTAAAAGTGCTTTGCAATCTGGTCATATTAATGAAATTATGGAAGATAGTAAAGGCCGTATTTGGATAGGCTCTCATCACGGAGGTTTAAGTTTGTATATTCCTAAAACTAGAGGTTTTATTACCTATTCTACTGAAAGCGGTTTAAATAGCAATAATGTTATCTCTATTTTAGAAGATAAAGAAGGTTACTTGTGGCTTAGTACTGATAGAGGCCTATCAAAATTTGATACCCACGGGAAAATATTTAAAAACTATACCGTAGCAGATGGCTTACCGGCTAATGAGTTTAATTATAACTCGGCTTTTAAAGATAAGAACGGGAAACTTTATTTTGGTAGCTATAATGGCTTGGTGAGTTTTCAGCCTAAAGAAATAGAAGAAAACAAGAGTATTCCTAAAGTAGTATTTTCTGGTTTGAAATTATTTAACAAGCCAGTAGGTATCAACGGTCCTGACGGGCTTTTAGAGAAAGATATTTCTTTTACAGAAGAGATAGTTTTTAGTGCTAGCCAGAATATTTTTACAATTGACTTTTTAGCCTTAAGCTACATTAACCCAGAGCGTAATAAATATGCCTACAAGCTAGAAGGCTTTGAAAAAGACTGGAATTATGTAAGCACTCCATCAGCAACTTATACCAACTTGCCTCCAGGAAAATACGATTTTCTTGTTAAAGCTAGCAATAACGATGGTTTATGGAATCCGCAAGCATCAAAATTAATCATCATCATTAAACCTCCACTATGGAGAACTTGGTGGGCTTATTTATTATATTTTATGATGGCTTCTGGGCTATTGTTTTTGGTGATTAGATTTTTTAGAAGACAAGCCAGACTAGAAACGCAATTATATTATGAGCATTTAAACTCGCAAAAAATAGAAGAGCTTTACCAATTAAAGCTTGATTTTTTTACCCGCATCTCTCATGAAATTAGAACGCCTTTAACCCTCATATTTGCACCTTTAGAGAATTTAATTAAACAAACTACAGCACAAGAAGGGGTTAATAAGCAAATAGTTCATATTAAAAACAATGCAGAGCGTTTATTAAGGCTTATTACCGAGTTATTAGATTTTAGGAAAATAGAAACTGGTAACATGAAAATTTTGGTTCAGCAGCATAATATGGTAGCTTTTTGCCAGAATGTTTTTAACTCTTTTACCAGTATTGCAGAAAGTAGGCAAATAGATTTTATTTTTAAAAGCCCTCAAGAGCAATTACCTGTATTTTTTGATGTTAACCAGATGGAGAAAGTGTTGTATAACATTTTATCTAATGCTTTTAAATACACCCCAGACGGTGGAACTATTGTTTTAGCTTTAGCTGATGATGAAAACGAGGTACATATAACCGTTGAAGATAACGGGATAGGTATATCATTGGCAGACCAAAAAAAGATATTTACCAATTTTTATCAAGCCAAGCAAAGTACTCATAAAAAAGAAGGGTGGGGAATTGGTTTAGCTTTATCAAAAAACATTGTTGAGCAGCATCATGGTAGTATTAGCTTGATGAGTCAGCCAGAAACAGAACAGGCTACCGGCAAAACATCCTTTAAAGTAAGCCTTAAAAAAGGTCAGGCACATTTTACAAAAGAAGAATTTGCCCAAGAAAGCGATGTTCTAGAAAACCAACGCGTTTGGTTGCCCGAGATTGATTTATACCCGCAGCCTTTTGTAGAAGAAGAAGCACTATCATCACAAGAGAAAAAATACACCATTTTAATTGTAGAGGACAATGATGAATTGAGATCTTTTATTAGGCAATCTTTAGATAAATATTACCATATTTTAGAAAGTGTAAACGGTTTGCAAGCTTGGGAACTGGCTACAGAGCAACTACCAGATATCATCATCAGTGATGTAAATATGCCTGTAATGGATGGTTTTGAACTTTGCTCGAAACTTAAACAGGAAGAAAGAACTAGCCATATTCCAGTGATTTTACTTACCGCTATGGCTGCCAATATGCATCAAATAGGTGGTTTAGAGGCTGGTGCAGATATTTACCTCACTAAGCCATTTAGTATCCATGTTTTAGAGCTAAGTGTTAAAAACTTATTAGCAGGCAGAGAAGCTTTAAAAGAGAGATATAGCAAGCAAGTGATGCTGATGCCAAGGAAGTTAGAGCTTGAATCTCCGGATGAAAAATTCTTAAATAAGCTAATGAAATTGGTAGAAGATAACCTAGAAAATCCAGAGTTTAATGTAACCAGTTTGGTGGTAGAAATAGGAATGAGCCAAACCGTTTTATACAAAAAAATTAAGGCTTTAACAGATTTATCCATCACAGATTTTATCAAATCTGTGAGATTGAAAAGAGCAGCTCAGCTTTTAGAAGATAACCAACTTAGCATTGCAGAAATTGCTTATTCTGTAGGTTTCAATGATCGTAAATACTTCAGTAAAGAATTTAAAAAACAATTCGGCAAATCCCCATCTGATTATGCTGAAGGAGAACGTTAATTTATAGGTTGCAGGTAATCAGTTTTCAGTTTCCAGTTGTGGGTTACCAGTTATCAGCCATGAGTTCTGTAAGCCTTTAGCCTCTTTTGTCCTCTAACTTCGGTCTTCTGACTATTATAAGCATTCCGCTTTAAGCTTTCCGTAATTGAGGTACTTTTTACTTTCAACCTTTAACTTTCAACTTATATCTCAAACCATTTTTTACCCCTATTATAACCGATTTTTATCCTAAAGAGTAATCAATTTGTAGAATATTTGGATAAATGAATAAACCTAAAGGGATATTCAGATTAAACCAATTTTTACAAATAACCATGCTAAGATTCCAATTTTTACTTTTCTTAATCATTTTTAGTGCTACTTCCTTTGCTCAAAAACGGCCTAATATTGTACTTATTTATACCGATGATTTAGGCTATGGTGATTTAAGTTGTTATGGTGCCGCCAAAATAAAAACACCACATATAGATAAACTTGCAGCACAAGGCCTACGTTTCACCAATGGCTTTGCTACATCGGCAACTTGTACACCCTCTAGGTTTTCTTTGTTAACGGGTAAATATGCTTGGCGAAAATCAGGAACAAATATTGCTCCCGGAAATGCAGGATTAATCATCCCAACCGAAACACCAACTTTACCTGCCATGCTGCAAAAAGCAGGTTATAAAACTGGTGCAGTAGGTAAGTGGCATTTGGGTTTAGGGCCAGATGGTGGCCCCAACTGGAATGGTACTATTAAGCCTGGCCCGCTAGAAATAGGTTTTGATTATTGTTTTCTTATCCCGGCGACGGCAGATCGTGTGCCAACCGTTTTTATGGAAAATCGCCATATCATTAACTTAGATCCTAAAGACCCTATAGAAGTTGATTACAATAAAAAAGTAGGAAACGAGCCTACAGGAGAAGAGAATCCCGAGCTTTTGAAAATGAAATTGAGCGAGGGTCATGCGCAAACCATTGTAAACGGTATCAGTAGGATTGGTTATATGAGCGGTGGCAAAAAAGCACTCTGGAAAGATGAAGAATTGGCTGCTCATATCGTAACACAATCTGTAAAGTTTATCGCTCAGAATAAGAACAATCCATTCTTTTTATATCTGGCTACCAATGATATTCATGTACCTAGAGCGCCTAACCAGAAATTTGTGGGTAAAAGTGGTTTAGGGCCAAGAGGGGATGTTATTTTACAGCTCGATTGGACTGTTGGTGAAGTTGTAAGAGCTTTGGATAGCTTAAAACTGACCGATAATACATTAATTATTTTTAGTAGCGATAATGGCCCTGTTTTAGATGATGGCTATGCCGATTTTGCCAATGAAATGCTAAACGGGCACACTCCAGCAGCTCATTTGCGTGGAGGTAAATACAGCGCTTTTGATGCCGGAACAAAAGTTCCTTTTATAGCTTACTGGCCAAAAAACATAAAGCCAGCTGTTTCTTCTGCGGCTATCAGTCAGGTTGATTTATATGCTTCTTTAGCAGCACTTACTAAGCAATCTTTAGCAGTAAGCGAAGCTCCAGACAGCTTTAATATGTTGGATGCACTTTTAGGAAAATCTGCTAAAAGTAGGCCTTATATTGTTCAACATGCGGTAAATGGTACTTTATCACTTATTAAAAACAATTGGAAATATATAGAACCTGGTAAAGGTCCGGAGGTATATCCGGTAACCAATATAGAAAGTGGTAACTCAGCAAATGGTTTGCTTTATAATCTGAAACAAGACCCATCAGAGCGGGAAGATTTACTTACCCAAAAACCTAAAAAAGCCTTAAAGCTGGCTAAAGAGCTTAAGCGTATTAAAGAAAATCAGGTTACCAGATTAAGCAAATAAATCAGCATCCCAAACATGAAAAAAATAGTATTTATACTTTGTTTGTTTATTGCATTACAGCATCAGGCTTTAGCGCAACTACAAAAAGATATTTGTGAAAAAGAAGTGCCTAAACAATGGCAAGCTAAAGCCGGTAAGTTAGCCATCAGTACGCAACATCAGAAAATGGGCGAAAGTTCTGTTGCATGGACTTGGGCAAAAGGAAATGAAAGTACTTTAAATATAGTTTCAGATGAGTTTAAAAAGGTAGTTGCAGACAAACGCAGCACTTTTGTTTTTTGGATTTATAATGAAAACCCTGTTGCAGATAAACTAAGTTTTACATTTTATAATGCAGATAAAGAAGCCTGTAAATTTGATTTTAACCTCAATTTTAAAGGTTGGCGAACAGCTTGGGTGATGTACCACCGCGATATGCAAGGTATGCCACAGCCCAATATGAATCGCTTAGAAATTAAAGCGCCTTCAACAGTAAAAAAGGGAACCTTATACCTAGACCAAGTGATGTATCAGGTAAACATCAATCCACGGTCGCCTATGCGAGATTTTCAAGTGCCTTTTGTGAATTTAGATGCTGACTATGCTGCAAATGCCCATTGGAATGCACTCTATAAATTTAGCACAACGCCAGATAACTTGCCTCTAAAAGCGGCTATAACTACACAAGACAAAAAAGAAGTTAGCCAAATTTATAAACGTTTCTTAGAGGTAATTCTTCCTTCAAAAAAAGTTATAACAGATACTATTATCAGGAAACTAGAAAAAGATTATGCCTTCTGGACAATCAAGAGAAGCGGCCAATTTATTACAGGAAGAACCATTTTTTCTACTAATGATATTGAACTGTTTAATGAAAATGATTTAGACTCTGCAAAGAAAATTAACGCTACAACAAATATTAGTAAATATAGTAATCTGATGCTAGCTGTAGCAGAAGCTCATTACTTTAGTACCAGCCAAACCCATAAAGATAAGCTAGCAACAATGTTTATAAATCTGCTAGACCATGCAGAAAATCAAGGTTGGTCTTTTGGTAGTGGTATGGGCGCTTTGCATCATTTAGGCTATAATTTAGAAAATTATTATACCGCCTGCCTACTCATGAAAGACGTTATTAAGGCATCCGGAAAGTTAGAACAAACTTTTAAAAGTATGTTTTGGTTTAGCGGCTTGGGCCGAGCTATGGAAGTGCCAGAAAAAATGCCAGAATCTAATATTGATGTTTTAAATACGCTTTTACAAGGAATGTTGAGTAGTATTTTAATTTTAGATGATACTCCAGAAAAAATGCGCTTTCTACAATATTACTCGCGTTGGTTGTCTTTTAACATGAAACCCAATGTAGCCATAACAGGTGCTTTTAAACCCGATGGAGCAGTTTTTCATCATGCAACTTTGTATCCGGCTTATGGTGTTGGAGGCTATAATGGTCTAGCTCCGATTGTTTATGTGCTGAGTAAAACAAGTTATCAAGTAGAGCAGGAAGCGCATCAAAAATTTAAAGAAAATTTATTGATGATGCATTATTACACCAATCCTTATAAATGGCCAATCAGTATTTCGGGAAGGCATCCAACAGGAACTTGGAGCATACCAGACAAACCTTATGCTTACCTAGCGCTTGCCGGTACTCCTGATGGTAAAGAAGCCATAGATAAAGAAATGGCTGCTGTTTATTTGTTGGTATCTAAAAAGAAAAGCTTGGCTTGGGAGAAAAGATTTAAGCAAGCAGATGTACAAGTTGCAAAATACCCAAACGGACATTGGAATTTAAACTATGGCTTACTGGCTATCCACAGAAGAAATAACTGGTTGCTAACGGTTAAAGGTCATAACAGATATATGGTAAGTCATGAAGCTTACCCTAAAGCCAATGTTTTTGGCAGGTATCTAAATTACGGGCATTTGGAAGTTTTGTTTCCAGAAACGCCAGGCTATACAGGAAGTAATTTTGCCGATAAAGGTTGGGATTGGAACCGCATACCCGGAGCAACTACTTTACATGTTCCGCTTGATAAATTAAGAGCTCATATTCTTAATGTGGATGATTTTAGCGGTGTAGAAGAAATGCTTTTAACAGATGAAGTTTTTGCCGGAGGTATTTCTTTAAACCAACAAGGGCTTTTTGCTATGAAGCTTAGAGGGCATGATAAATACAATTTGGGAAGCTTTAAGGCGATAAAATCTTGGTTTATGTTTGATAGCTTGGTAGTGTGTTTAGGTTCTGATATTGAAAATAACATCAAGGAATATCCAACAGAAACAACCATTTTTCAAAACTATTTAAACAACCCTAGCGAAGCTGTATTGCTTGATCATCAGCCAATTGATTTTCCTACACAAGTATCTAAAGCTTTAACAAAGCCAGCTTTCGTATTGGATAACCGAGGGATAGGCTATTATTTAACTGCCAATAGTAAAATGGCTTTAAGTAAAAATCAGCAGCAATCTAGAGACCAAAAAGATACACAAAACACGCAGGGTAATTTTGCAAGCTTAGTTTTACAACATGGTTTTGCACCCAAAAGTGAAGCTTATGAATATGCTATGCTGATAGGTGCTGATGATCAAAAAATGCAGGCTTTTAAAATGCAAATGTCTGGTAAAACTCCTGTTTATCAGGTTTTGCAAAAAAACGCTGAGGCACATAGCGTAAAATATATAGCACAACAACTTACAGGTTTGGCTCTTTTTAAAGAAAATAGTAAATCAACAGACCCGCTTATCATCAACAACAGTAAAGCTTGTTTAATTTTATATCAGCAAGAAGCAGAAAAATTAAATTTGGCTGTCACCGACCCAGATTTGGGCTTTTACCAAGGTGCTGATGAAACACCCCTAAACAGCGATGGTACTAGAAAAGAGGTAAGTATTTACTCTCGTTATTGGTTTAAAACCGATGCTCAACCATCAGTAATACAGTTAGAATTAAAAGGTAATTGGCTAAAAGCCGATGATAGTAAGAAATATGAAGTTGCAAAAACAACCCAAGGTAATACTTTAATTAAAGTAAATTGTGCTTATGGTTTGGCTACTCCATTGAAATTAATGAAAGGAAATTAAATGAACATCAAGCTATTTATAACAACTTTATTATGTGCTATAACTTTACAGGTAGTAGCACAGTCAAAGGCAAAACCCAATGTCATTGTTATTTTAAGTGACGATGCCGGTTATGCTGATTTTGGATGTTACGGAGGTAAAGAAATACCTACTCCAAACATTGATGCACTAGCAAAAAACGGAGTACGCTTTACAAATGCTTATGTTACAGCGGCAGTTTGTGCACCATCAAGAGCGGGTTTACTTAGCGGGCGTTACCAGCAGCGTTTCGGGTTTGAGCACAATACTTCTAGCAAGCCCGTTAACGGTTTTCAGTTAACAGATGTTGGTTTAAATCCATCAGTGAAAACCATAGGAAACCAAATGCAAGCTAATGGTTATAAAACCATTGCGATTGGTAAATGGCATTTGGGTGAAGAAGAAAAGCACTTCCCTTTAAATAGAGGTTTTGATGAGTTTTATGGTTTTATTGGCGGGCATCGTAACTTTTTTGCTTATAACAAGCAACCTAAACGAGAGTTACAATTGCTACACAACAGAAAAGCTGTACCGGAAGGAGAGGTGTATTATCTTACAGATATGTTTACCGATAAGGCCATATCTTTTGTAAAAGAAAATCAAAAGAATCCATTTTTTATGTATTTGGCTTATAATGCGGTGCATACCCCTATAAATGCGCAACAAGAATTGATGCAACAATTTGCTCATATCCAAAACGCAGAAAGAAGAGCTTATGCAGCTATGATGACTTCTTTAGACCGTAACATAGGTAAATTGGTAGCTACTTTAAAAGAGCAAAAGCTTTACGAAAATACTTTGATTGTTTTCTTAAATGATAATGGCGCTGCAACCAATAACGCTGCTGATAATGGAGTGCTAAGGGGTTTAAAAGGTTCTAAATGGGAGGGTGGCATTCGTGTAGCCTATATCATGCAATGGCCTGCAAAATTACCAGCTAATCAAATTTATCATCCTATGGTTTCTGCTATGGATATTACTCCTACGGCTATTGCCGCTAGTGAGGGGAAAGCCTTAAAAGGGCAGGTTTTAGATGGTGTAAATCTTTTTCCTTATTTGTTAAATCCTAAAAAAGCTATGCCTCATCAAGATTTGTTTTGGCGAAGAGGCGTAGCTGCAGCCGTTAGAAGTGGCGATTGGAAATTGATTAAAACAGCTAATAATCCTTTACTCTTATTCAATTTAAAGGATGATATAAGCGAACAAAATAACTTAGCGAATACCTATCCGCAAAAAGTAAAACAATTAGAAAAGAAGCTCCAAAACTGGGAGCAAAAAATGCAACAACCACATTGGGTAAGTGATTATGGCGATGATAATCAAATAAAAAAGCACCGTATGGAAGTGGTTGGAAGAGAGATGGAGATTAAATATCCTTAATTAATAAAGATGAAAAAAGTATTCATTACCCTAATTTTTATCAGTTTTTTACCTTTTATGGTAAAGGCACAAGCAACTTATCCTTTTGGCACCATAATGAAAAGGATTTTTGACGATGAGAGTAAGTCTTTGGCTAAAGCAGATGCTCCTGCAAAGGCTGCTTTAGACGCTTTACAGCCCGATGGTAGCTGGAGCAATATCAATTATCAAGCTAGAGATATTTCTAACTGGGCACCTGTAAATCATCTTGAAAAAATACATTTACTTATACAAGCCTACGTTAACAAAGGTGGCTCTTACTATAATAATAAAGCTTTTTTAGATGCTATCATCAAAGCTTATGAATATTGGTATGCTAAAGACCCTAAAAGTGATAATTGGTGGCATAATGAAATTAGCGTACCGCAAAGAATAGGTGCATCTTTGATTTTGCTCAAGTTTAGTGAAAGCTATTTACCAGAAGAATTTGAGAAAAGGCTTATAGAGCGAATGAAAAGAGGTGTTGTTGAGGATAAAACCGGAGCTAATAAAACAGATATAGCCATGCATTATTTTTATAGAGCATTGCTTACTGAAGATAAAGATTTACTAAAGTCATCCCTAGACCAATTGTTTGAACCTGTGGTTTTAACTGAAGCAGAAGAAGGCTTACAACATGATTATTCTTACCTGCAACACGGACCTCAATTGTATATTTCTGGCTATGGTAATGTGTTTATTGGTGGGGTAACTAAAATTGCTAATTACGTAAAGGCAACTCCTTATGCGTTAAGTGTAGAGAAGTTGGAGGTTTTTTCTAAATTTTACAGACAAACCTTTATCAATGCTTTTAGGTCTAGATATATAGATTTTAATGTAGAGGGTAGAGGTATTACTAGAAAAGGTAATCTCAAGAAAACTTCTGAAAAGTATCGTATCCAAACGGTAAAATCAATTGATGCTACAAGAGAAGAAGAGTGGGAAAACATCAGACAAAGGGTAGATAGCTTAGCGGCACCAGATTATGAACTTAAACCTTTTCATCAACATTATTGGAAAGGCGATTATACTCAACATGTACGTCCTCAATACGCTTTTCATGTGCGTATTGCAAGTAATCGTACTAAAAGGTCGGAAAGCGGAAATAAGGAAAATCTATATGGCCGCTACCTTTCTGATGGAGCAACTAATATACAAGTAAGAGGCCCAGAGTATTTTGATATTATGCCTTTGTGGGAGTGGGATAAAATCCCTGGAACAACCAGTGTAGATAATCCTGAAGATGTTTTGTTAGAAAAACAATGGGGAGAGTTTGCAGTAAATACCTATGCAGGAGGCGTTTCTGATGGTGTTTATGGTGCTACAGCTTACCATTTAAATTACGATGGTGTTACCGCAAAAAAAGCATGGTTTTTCTTTGATCAGGAAATTGTTTGTTTAGGTGCAGATATACAATCTACCAGTGCTTTACCTGTTACTACTACGCTAAACCAAGCTTGGTTAAATGGCAATATTCAGCTTTCTGTAGGTAAAGCGCAAAAGAAAGATGAGTTAAATGAATACGCTTTAAATAATAATAGTTGGGTACTACATGATGGCATTGCTTATTATTTTCCAAGTGGAGCAAATGTAAAGCTTAGTTCTCAAAAGCAAACTGGTACATGGCAGAAAATCAATAACTCACAACCTAAAAACGAAATAAGCGGTCATGTATTTAAATTATGGATAAACCATGGCAGCAAACCACGAGCTGCAAGTTATAATTATGTAGTTTTACCAGCAGTAAAAGATGTGAAAAGCTTTAACCCAGAGCAGATACAAACCATCAGCAATACGGCTATTCAGCAAGTGGTTTATCACAAAGGTTTAAAAATATTACAGGCCGTTTTACACGAGGCTACAGAAGTTAAAACAGATGAGCTGAGTATAAAAACTGATAAACCTTGTGTTTTCATGATTAAAAATATAAAAGGTAAAAAGACTTTATACGTTGCAGATCCTTTACAGCAGGAAAAGCAAATCAAATTTAGTATAAGCGATATTAAATCTGGCAAAAAGATAGACATAGCAGTAGACATGCCTCAGAAACCTTATGTAGGTTCTAGTAAAGAAGTTCTTCTGGCTTTTTAGGGATACTAGAATAATCTCTAGAGTGATTTGCTGATTATAATTAAATGATTAAAAATCATTATATCATTTATAGCCCAAGGTTTAACTATGGGCTATTTAAATTTATAGTAAAACAGAAAATATAGTTTTGACGTGTAATTTTTTTGTATTTGTACGTATAAACACTTTGCTATGGAAGCTAAATTAACATTAAGACTTAATGAAAATGTTATAGAAAGAGCCAAAATCTATGCTCGAAGTCATAATATGAGTCTTTCAAAAATGATTGAATCTTATCTAGATAGCGTTACAAAAGAGAAGTTTCAGGAGGAAAAACACATAACCATAACCCCATTCATAGAAAGCTTGTGTGGTGTTATTGACCTGCCCGAAGAATTTGATTATAAGAAAGATTATCGTGATTACTTAGACAAAAAGTATAAATGAAAAAGCTTTTTGTTGACACCAATATTGTGATAGATTTATTATCACGAAGGGAACCTTTTTTCAAAGAAGCAGAAATATTATTCTCTTTGGCCGATAAAAAGCAAGTTAAGCTTTCTGTTTCATCTTTAACTTTTGCGGATACGAGCTATGTATTATTAAAGCAGTTAGGTGTTCAAAAAGCAAAATCGGTTTTAAGAAAATTAAGGTTAGTTCTTCACGTTTTACCGTTTGATGATAAAATTATTGATATGGCTTTGAATGATGATACTTTTATTGATTTTGAAGACGCTATTCAGTACTTTACCGCAATTGGAAATGAACAGGATTTGATTATTACTAGAAATCTTAAAGATTTTAAGAGTTCAAAATTACCTATTCTTACAGCTAAGCAATTTTTAGAAACTATAATATAGGTTGTACTTTTTCAAAAAATTAAATCTCAAGATATAAAACCAAAAACCATCTAAATCTGCCTTAAAACCTCATAAACCAATATTTACCCCTCAACAAACCAATTATTATCCCTCATAAAAACTAAAACTTCATCAAATTCGGATAACAGCTAACCAAGCTAAAACCAATTATTTGAAGATATTTTTATGAAGAGACTTTTACTGCTGCTTATTCTGGGTTCAAACATTTCTGTATTTGCACAGCAACGCTTTGTAGACTTTAATACAAGTATACCTAGTAATTGGACGGCAAGTAACGGACAAATTGTTTTAAGCGAGGAGCATGTGAAAGGCGGAACAAAAGCTTTGAAATGGACACCTCAAAGTGGCTCGGTTTTGACGGCAAATAGCTTAAATATTCCATCATCAGAAATAGGAGATTATTATGCAAGTGCTGCCCAGTTTTTAATTTACAGCTCAAGAAAAAGCAATGATACTTTACTTTTTAGATTTTACGATACTGGCGGTGTCTTAAGAAGGCAAGGCCGTATGTTGTTAAACTATGCTGGGTGGAGGGAATACCACAGAAGTTATAGGTACGATTACAACAATGGTAACGAGTCTTCTTCCTTTACTTTAAATAGGATGGAGTTGGTTTATCGTCCTGCATCAGGTACCTTAAACACGCTTTATCTTGATGAAATGCTTTTCGTAGGTAACGCAGAGCAAAGAATACCAGGTCCGCATTTAATATTAGACCGTCAGCATTTTGTGGTTACTTCGCCATATACTTCGGCTTTGGCAAATTGGTTAAATCAGCCACAGCAAAATATTACTGCTGCTACTCAAGCAGAAATTTCTGCCATTCAAAGCATTAGAACCACTTATAATAGAACACTTGCAGCACCAACAGCCACTGTATTACAAGCAGCAAAGGATTACGTAAGCAGTTTATCTATCACAACCAATACCGATGGTTCTTTAAAAGGTGTAGGTGTTAATGTGTTTGATGAGGCTACTTTATTAGCCATTTCTACCCATTGTGGTGCTTTAGCTAGAGCTCATGCAGTAAGTAGTGATGTTACAGCGTATAATCAGTTGCAAAGCTTGTTGGCTTATTTGGTTTTTGAGCAAGGTTTAGCAGAAGGAGCCAGAAATATAATGCCTTATAATGATTATACCGCGTCACGTAATTTCCCAATAGGCTTTCTAGAGGCATATCCTTATATACAAGATGCTACACTAAAAGCGGAAGTCTTAAAAATGTTAAAATGGTCTAATGAGTTTAACAAGATATACGCTACTAATCAAATACCTGGGCAAAACACAGATTTTGTACATGTAAAATCTAATTTCTTGGTAGAATTAGCTTTACTAGGAGCAACTAATGATGAAATTGCCAGAGATTTAAGAGGTTTTTCTGGTTTTCTTGCTTATGCAGTAGAAATTAGCCAGGGTGCTTTAGATGGTATAAAGCCAGATGGTACATTCTTCCACCATAATTCTCAACACATTAGCTATGCTTATGCTTATGCTACTTGGATAGCCAGAGCATTTGAGCTTAGAGCTACACCTTTTAAAATTAGTCAGGCGGCTTATCAAAACATGTGTTTCTTCATGAAGAGTTTGTTTTTAGAAACTTCAAAAGGAGCAATATATCCGCATGCAGCCTCTGGAAGAGGACCTTTCCCGTCTAATGTTCCTGTAAATGTTACTGCGTTTGAAAGGTTGATTACCGTTGGCGGAGATTTGGTAGGAAGTAGTTTTGAGCCAGAGATGGCTAAGTTTTACAATTATATCTTCCAAACCAACAGATACAGTGTCGCTAATATCAATTTAGATGGCTATCACCAATTTAATTATGGTCAAACCGGTGTGATGAGGAAAGGAAATTGGGTAGCAGCTATGCGGGGTTTTACCAATATTATGTTTGGTTCAGAAATTTATACAGAAGCCAACCGATACGGTCGTTACCAAAGTTACGGTTCTTTAGAAGTTTTATACGATGGTAGTTTGGCAGCATCAGGTTATATAGCTGGTGGTGCTGGTTGGGATTGGAACATGATGCCTGGTACAACCAGTTTGCGTTTAGCTTATGATGATTTAAAGCCTCTTATAAGTGGTACTGCATCAGAATATCAAGCAGATGATTTTGCAGGTGCTTTAGCAGATGGTAATTATGGTGTATTTGGAATGAATTTTATCGAAGACGGAGGTTCTAAATATAATGCTAATAACCTAAGGTTTAGAAAATCTGTTTTTACTTTTGATTCTTTGATGGTTTGTTTGGGCTCAAATATCAGCGCTACCAATACCACCAATCAAGTAATTACTACGCTTTTTCAAGGCATTAATGCCAGTTCAAATCCATCTATTTATTTAAACTCTTTAACACCAACAAGTGCTACTTATAGTGGAGAGCTTTCTACGGCAACTAATCCGGTGTGGTTGGTAAATGGGCAAACTACAGGTTACTACATCCCGGTAGGAAATGGAAATATACAAGTTTTTAGAGGGCAACAATCTACGCCGCAGCATATTACTAATAATACCAGTACTACTTCAACCGCTAATGCTAGTAAAGCTTGGTTATTACATGGTACAAGGCCATCGGCAGCGAAATACCATTATACTGTAGTGCCAAGTATTACACCTCAAGATATGAGTGCCTTGGCACAAAAAATTAGGAACGGAGAAGTTTATCAGGTATTAAAACAAACAGATTCTGTTCATGCTGTACATTATTTACCGGCCCAGATAAGAGCTTATGCTTGTTATTTAGCACAGCCTAATATTAACATAGGTTATTTGAAAGGGATATCAGGAAGGGCTTTGCTAACGCTACGGGAAGTGGGAGACACTTTAATTGTTAAAATCGCTAATCCAGATTTAAATGCGGTAGCCAATGTAGATAGTGATTGGGTTTCATCTGCCAGTTTAATAACCGTATCTCTTTCAGGAAAATGGCGAGTAGTAACCAATACCAATAATGCTAACATTACACAAGTAACCAACGGATTAAATGCAGGTTTTACTTTAAAAGATGGTTTTTCTGCTACTTTAAAATTGGTTAAAGATGTTACCCTACCTGTAGAAATGCATGGTTTTGAAGGGACTTTAAAACGGGAAGGTATAGCCTTAACATGGCAAAGCTTATCAGAACATAATACAGATGTTTATACTCTTTATAGAAGTACAAATGGTGTTGATTTTGAGGAAATTACTACGGTAAAAGCTGCTAATAATGCTGTATCTATAAACAATTACAGCTATGTAGACAAAAACTACCCGAGTAATTACCCACAGCTTTATTATAAGTTGTTGTTAACAGATTTGGATGGGACAATTAGTTACGAAAAGGTGATTTTGGTAGATGTACCTCAACAAGAAATTGAAATAATTACCATATATCCAAACCCTAGCCAGAGAGAAATCAATATTCGTTATCCTGCTTATTTTTCTAAACAAATAGAGGTTCAAATTCTGGATTTGCTAGGAAAAGAATTTTACAAACAGAGTCATTTGGTAAATGCTACTCAGGAATTGATGTTAGATATATCCTATTTATCTGCCGGGGTTTATGTACTTCAAGTCTCTGAAAATCAAAAGAAAATCACACAAAAAATTATAAAAATATAAAACCAAACAAATTAAAATTATGAAAAGAAAACTACTTTTAGTGTTAGGCTTATTATTAAGCGCAAGTTTTGTGAAAGGGCAATTTTCTCCTTTTAACAGAACAATTAATGTTAATTTAGATACCACGGCAACAGTCAATGGTGTTAATTCGAAATGGTATGAGTCTCCTTTATCCACTTCAACAAGTGTACAAGGACAATTTTTTCCATTTGTAAAAAGTGCATATAAATTAAGAGCGATATCTTATCAAACAGATGCCGAATTTACTTTAGCTAGTAGTAAATTAACTATCAAAAATTCTATGTCAGGTTTAGCTAAAGCTACAGTTTTTAATATTCAAAATGCAACAGGTATAGTTAAATTTTCTTTTGATTTAGATTTATCTCTTTATACAGGTTTAAAAGAATTTATGATAGCTTTTGGTAATTCTTCAGTAAGCGGAGCTACAAATTTGGTTAATACTAATTCTTTAACTTCGACTCCCCTTGCTGATATTTTTGCTTCTTTTAGAATTGTAAAAAGTGGTAATTTAATAACTCAGTTTAGAAGTGCAGATGGAAGTGCTAACACTACTACCACTCCTAGTACTTCATTAATTAAAGCTTCTCAATCACAGAAAGTTGAAATATTTGTGAATAGTACTTCAGGTAGCATAAATTATTCTTATGGTACTCCTGCATCTTCTGTATCTCTTAACTCAAATACTTATCATATTTATGTTGATGGTGTAAAATATACTCAAGAATTTCCTAAAGTTGGTACAACATATAGTCAAACAGCGATAAATGCAATATCTTTTGCTTATGCATCTGGTTCTGGAACAGCAGGAGCTGAAAAAGTTGGGATCTCTAATATAGTAATCACTTATCAAGTTGAAACAGACCCAACTCTTCCAGTTTCTCTAACCTCTTTCACAGGAGAAAACACAGCCAGTGGTATTCGTTTAAATTGGAAAACAGCATCAGAGCAAAATAATTCTCATTTTGAGCTTTTAAGAGCCGGAGAAGACAAAAATTTTAAATTTATTTCTCGCATTAATGGTAAAGGAAATTCAGAAACTGTACAAAACTATATCTTTAATGATAATAACCCCCTTAACGGTAATAACTATTATCAATTAAAACAAGTTGATTTTGATGGTACAGAAACAATTTTTAATCAATTAGTAGCGGTTAAATCAGCATTTAACAATCAAAACTTTAAAGTTTCTGTAAGTGAAGAAAGTGTTTTAAATGCACACATTTATGCTACGTCTTATGCGTCAGGAAAAATAGCTGTTTACGATATGAGCGGCAAAAAGATTTTTGAAGAGCAAGTAAGCTTGCAAGAAGGTAATAACACTATTAGTAAAGCTCTACCAGCTATTCAAGCTGGCGTTTACATTGCCAGAGTTCTAGCTAATGGCCTAAATGCAGAAACTAAATTTGTTAAAAAATAAATTGCAATCAGCATCAATCATGATAAATGATTTGATGAAAAAAATTATATTAGAAATAGCTTAATCACTAGCTATTTCTAATATTTAAAGAATTATTACCCTCATTCAAACTAAATTTTACCCCTGTTTTTTATGGTGCTATTCTCAATTTTGAAGAGCAGGTTTACAAAATCAGTTAAAAACTGATGATGTAATGAAGCAGAACTAAATTATAAACTTAGAATATATGATTCGGAAGATTTCTTTATTAATCTTATTAATGATTCCGCTTGTAAGCTTACAAGCACAACAAACCAGACAAATAACTGGTAAAGTTACCGATGCTGGTTTAGGAGATGCATTAGTTGGTGTAAGTGTAGCTATTAAGGGCAGTACCATGGGGGCAGTTACTGATATTAATGGTAAATACAGTATAAAAGTACCTACAACAGCAAATACAGTTTTAGAGTTTCGTTACTTGGGCTATTCTTCACAGGAAGTTGTGGTAGGAACTAAGACCGTTATAGACATTGCTTTAAGAATGGATAACAAAGCTTTAAGTGAGGTTGTAGTAATTGGTTACGGCGAGGTACAAAGAAAAGATTTAACAGGCTCTGTTTCTTCTGTTAACATGAACGATGTACAGAAGGCGCCTGTTGGTTCTGCTATAGAAGCTTTAGCTGGTAGGATAGCAGGGGTGCAAGTAAGTTCTGAAAGTGGTAAGCCAGGTTCTGGAGTTAATATAGTAGTAAGAGGTGCCAACTCTTTAACACAAGATAATTCTCCTTTATATGTGATAGATGGTTTCCCTACTGAAGATGCAAATAGCGGTACTTTAAACCCGGCCGAAGTAGAATCTATTGAGGTTTTAAAAGATGCTTCTGCAACAGCTATTTATGGTGCTAGAGGTGCAAATGGTGTAATTTTAATTACAACCAAAAGAGGTAAAGAGGGGCCGCCTTCAATTAATTATCAAGGTTATTTAGGCTCTCAGCAAGTGATTAATTCTATTGATTTAATGGGGCCTTATGAATTTGTAAAATTACAAGCAGAAAGAGACCCAACAGGAATCCTGCTTAATTACTTTAGAGATGGTAAAACTTTAGAAGATTACAGAAATGCAGAAGGTACAGATTGGCAAGATAAACTTTTCCAAAGTTCGCCTATGCAAGATCATTCATTATCTATAAGAGGAGGAACAAAAAATACTAAATATTCTGTTTCTGGTAATTTGTTTGATCAAAAAGGGGTTATTATTAACTCTGGTTTTAACCGTAAACAAGGGAGGTTTACATTAGACCAAACTTTTAATGATAAGTTAAAAGCAGGTACTAACATTTTATATTCTGGTACTAAAACTTTTGGTTCTAACCCAGCTACACCAGAGCAAAATTTCTCTGCAATGAATTATCTGATGTATAGCGTTTGGGGCTATCGTCCGGTAACCGCTACAGGGGTAGAGTTGGATGATTTATTATTGGATCCAGAGATTGATAATCCTTTAAATGATTATCGTATTAACCCCATTCTTTCTGCAAGAAACGAATTAAGACAAACTTTTAACAATCGTTTAGTAGCCAATGGTTTCTTGGAATATGCTTTTACTAAAGATCTTAAAATTAAAATCTCTGGGGGGGTAAATAATTCGGCTTTAAGACAAGAAAGCTTTAATAACTCTTTAACCAGATATGGCTATTTTGGTAGTACAGATAAGGTAAACGGTTCTGTTACTTATACCGATAACAATACTTGGTTAAATGAGAATATCATCACCTACAATAAAAAAATAAATAAGAACCATACCATTAATCTTGTTGGAGGTCTTACTTTCCAAGAGAATACTTTTAGAAGATATGGTTTAAGAGCTACGCAATTACCAAACGAGATTTTAGGCTTAGCAGGTTTAAGTCAAGGTACACAACAGCCGGTAACAGCTTTAAATACCGAGTGGTCTTTAATGTCTTACCTATCAAGAATTAATTATAATTACAAGAGTAAATATCTATTAACAGCATCTTTTAGGGCCGATGGTTCTTCTAAATTTAGAAAGGGTAGCCAGTGGGGTTATTTTCCTTCTGCAGCATTTGCATGGCGAGTGATTAACGAGGACTTCATGAAAAACCAAACCATTTTTTCTGATGCTAAATTTAGGTTAGGTTATGGTGTAACCGGTAATAATCGCGTAAGCGAATACGCCACTTATGCTGAAATAAATTTTGATAATACAGGACCTACTAGCAATGGTTATTATCCTTTCAATAATAATTTGGTACAAGGTATTTATTTAAGTTCTATAGCTAATCCTCAATTAAAATGGGAATCAACTGCCCAAACCAATATTGGGTTTGATGTAGGATTTTTAAAACAACGTATTACGTTTACTGCAGATTACTATAAAAAAGTAACTTCTGATTTATTATTGAACGCTTTATTACCATATTCTAGCGGATATAGTTCTGCATTTAAAAATATCGGTAAAACATCTAACCAAGGTTTAGAATTAAGCATTTTAAGCCAAAATATAGATACTAAAGATTTTGATTGGAGTACCTCTATAAACATTGCTTTCAATAAAAATAAAGTATTAGAGCTTACACAAAATCAAGAAAGTTTAATACGTACAGTTCCTTGGGATCAAAACTTTAGAGAGATACCGGCATACATCACCAAACTAGGACAGCCATTGGGGCAAATGTATGGTTACATCTGGGAAGGTGTGTATGGCTACGATGATTTTGACTTATTACCAAGCGGAGCTTATCAGTTAAAAGACAATGTAACCACTAATGGTAATACAAGAGCTTCTATCAAGCCAGGTGATATCAAATACAGAGATTTAAATGCTGATGGTGTGGTGAATGATTTAGACAGAACCGTAATTGGTAGAGGTTATCCTATCCATCAAGGTGGTATTACCAATAACCTTAGATATAAAAACTTCGATTTAAATGTGTTTTTCCAATGGTCTTATGGTAATGATATCTTAAACGCAAACAGATTGTTATTTGAAGCAGGTAACAGACCAGGCTTAAATCAATATGCTACTTTCTCAAACCGATGGACACCGGAAAACACTAATACCACTATGTTTAGGGTAAACGGACAAGGGCCAAATGCATACTCTAGTCGTATTGTTGAGGATGGTTCTTATTTAAGATTAAAAACCGTTGCTTTAGGTTATAATATTCCTCCAGCCGTATTAAAACGTTTAAAAGTGAAATCTGCAAAAGTTTATGCTTCGGCACAAAACTTACTCACTTTCACCAATTATACCGGATTTGATCCAGAGGTTGCAGTTTACTATTCGCCACTAACACCAGGTTTTGATTATTCATCATACCCTCGTCCTAAAACAATAGTATTTGGTTTTAATGTTTCCTTATAATCTGATTTTTATGAAAACTCAAAATAAAAACACCACAATAAAAGCTCAGTCTTATTTGAAAGCACTAAGCTCAATAACTATCATAAAAAAGACAGCATTGCTCGGCTTTGCATCTATGCTATTGTTAGGGCAAACCGGATGCGAGAAATTCTTAGAGAAAGATCCAACTTTCATTGTAAAAGAGAACTATTACAATAATGAAACCGATGTAAATATTGGTCTTGCAGGTATTTATGATATCATGGGTAAAGAAG
This sequence comes from Pedobacter puniceum, assembly GCF_009674685.1. Classification (GTDB taxonomy): domain Bacteria; phylum Bacteroidota; class Bacteroidia; order Sphingobacteriales; family Sphingobacteriaceae; genus Pseudopedobacter; species Pseudopedobacter puniceum. Next base: position 1,474,470 of record NZ_WKJI01000001.1, on the reverse strand, counting down.
AAGTTTATGGTGGTGCTTTACTACTAGACTTAAACGTTGCCGATGATGGTTTTTATTCTAGAAGCGCCTTTACCATTGGTACAGCCGTTTATAATTTTGATGCATCTACAAGTACAGTAAGTAATTTATGGAGATTTCTTTACGAAGGTATAGAAAGAGCTAACGTGTTTTTAAGTAGAATTGATCAAGTACAAATGCCAGAGGCTAATAAAGCTGCGGCAAAAGGCGAAGCTAAATTTTTAAGAGCTTATTATCACTTTTTATTAGTAAGTAATTGGGGCGATGTACCTTTGAAAACCGTACCAACATCTTCTGTAAATGATGTAAATATCAAAAGAACTCCGCAAAGAGAGGTTTATGATTTTATAGTGAAAGAAATGGAAGAAGCAGAAGGTTTAGTGAAAACTGCTACGCAAATAGGTGCTGGTGGTAGAGTTTCAAAATCTGCTGTGAGAGGTATTTTAGCCAGAGTTTATCTAAAAATGGCTGGTGCTCCTTTAAATGATGTAAGCAAATATGCCGAGGCTTTAAAATGGGCTAGAAAAATTGTTTATCCAGATAATGGTCCCAAAGAACATCGCTTAAATCCAGACTTTAAACAAATATTCATCAATTATGCTGCTGATAAATATGATATTGGCGAGTCTATTTGGGAAGTAGAATTTTTTGGTAACCGAGGCGGAGACTTTGAGGCAGGCCGCGTGGGTAATACTCTAGGTTTACAATGCAACGATGAAGCTTTTGGTTATGGTTATGGCTTTATAAATGCAACACCAAAACTTTACAGTCGCTATGGTGCTACAGACACCAGAAGAGACTGGACAATTGCTTCATATCAATATGTATATAATACCGTAAACAATTTACAAGTGGTAAGAGATTCTACTTTTTGGACAAGCTCACAACTTTATAACAGAAACTGCGGTAAATACAGAAGGGTTTATGAAGTTGTAAAACCTAAAAATAAGAATTATACCCCAATGAACTATCCTTTACTGCGTTATGCTGATGTTTTACTCATGTTAGCAGAAGCAGAAAACGAGGTTAACGGGCCAACCAGCGTTGCCACATCGGCACTAAAAGAAGTAAGAGATAGGGCAGGGGCTACTGATGTAACGGCTTTAGCAACAAGTAAAGAAGAGTTACGTAGATTAATTAGAGAAGAGAGATTCTTAGAGCTAGCATTTGAAGGTTTAAGAAAGTTTGATTTAATCAGATGGGATATTTTTACTTCAGAGATGAATCAGTTAGCTAGAGATATCCAAAATACAGCGCCTACCAATTTTAGGTTTGCAGCTTTGGCAGGAAGTAATGTTGCACCACGACATAATTTATTGCCTATTCCGGTGTTAGAGCTTTCTTTAAATAATGGAATGGTACAAAATCAAGGATGGTAATATTTAATTTTTAAACGTCATGATGAAAAAGATATTTATAGTACCCCTTTTGTTGATGTTGCTTTCTGCATGTAACAAAAAGGAAGTAGCAGAGCTAAATTTTTCTGTAAGAACAGAGAAAACAAGCTATAAAGTAGGAGATACAGTAAAGTTCATACTTTCTGGCAACCCAGAGCAATTGATATTCTATTCTGGTTTAGAAGGAAGTAAATATGCTTATAAAGATAGAACTAATGCAGAAAGTGAAAACATCACTTTAGAGTTTGCAACCAATAGAAGGTATGGCTCTGATGCTCAGCAGCCTCAATCATTAAAGGTTTTTGCCTCTCAAAAATTTAATGGTCAGTATACAGAAGCTAATATCAACGAATCTGCAGATTGGGTTGATATAACCTCAGCTTTTACCTTGTCTGGCCTTCAAACTGGCGATGCTACTTATGTTTCTTCTGGTGTGGTTAACTTGTTAACATTAAGTAGTTTAGGGTTTACTATCGATAAAACTAAGCCTGTATACTTTGCTTTCAAATATAACGCAATAACAGGTTTTACACAGCCACGTTGGTGGGTAAATAAGTTTGATATTAAGATGACCACTACTGACGGGCAATTGTTAACCGTTGCAGATATTGGTACTGCTGGCTGGACATCAGTAAAATTTGGAACTTCCCCTGTAGCATGGGTTTTTGGTTCAGATAAAATTTTAAAATACGCAGGTGGTGGTACAACTGTTTTAAGCAATCAGGTATGGGCGGTTTCTAATGCCTTAAATCTTACTAAGGTTAAACCTGATGTTGGTACCGCTTTAAAAAACATGAGCAGCCGTTTAGATAGTTATACCTTCATATACAAGCAAGCCGGTACTTACAAAGTTACTTTCGTAGGTTCTAATGTTAATATTTACGGCGAAAGTAAAGTTGTAAAAGAACTAGAACTTACCATAAATCCTTAATACCCTTTTAAACTCAAAAAATAAAATTTAGAAATAGTTTGGTTTAGTAGAAGTAGTAAAGGCTAATCAAGAAATTGGTTAGCCCTGCTATCATACACTCCAAGAAATAGCCGTACAGTAATGATGAAGAAAAGAAGTTCATTTATCTCAACAACAAAAAATACCATTATAACAGGTAGTCTTTCTTTGCTCATGATATCATGCAGCACTCAAAATCTTATCAAAAAAGATTTTGAGGTATCAGAAAAACAATATAAAACCTTGTTAAATGAATCAAAAGATTTAACAGCTTTTCCAAGGTCTATTTACCCAGATGGTACGATGAAGTCTACTGATGTTTGGGATTGGACAGGAGGCTTTTTCCCAGGCGGTTTGTGGTATATTTATGAGTACACCAAAAAGCCAGAATGGAAGGCGGCAGCCAAACAATGGACAGAAGCTTTAGAAGCCGGTAAGTTTTTAACCCAGCATCATGATGTAGGTTTTGTGATGTATTGTTCTTATGGCAATGCTATTCGCTTAGAAAAAGACCCTCAAAAAATTAAAGAATATCAGGATATTTTAATTCAATCTGCCGAGTCTGCTTTAACCCGTTACGATGAAAAAGTAGGGCTTATCAAATCATGGAACCCTAAAATGTCTTGGGATAAGAAAACCATGTGGCAGTATCCAGTAATCATAGATAATATGATGAATTTAGAGATGCTTTGCTATGTTTCTAAAATTACAGGTAACCCTAAATATAAAAATGTAGCCATCAGCCATGCTACTAAAACCATGCAAAATCATTTCAGAGATGATTATAGTACTTACCATGTGGTAGATTATGATGAGAAAACAGGTAAAGTTTTACATCAACAAACTAACCAAGGCTATGCCGATAATTCTACATGGTCTAGAGGGCAGGGTTGGGCTATTTATGGCTTCACCATGATGTACCGCGAAACACAAAATCCAGAATTTTTAGCCATTGCAGAAAAAGCTGCGGATTTCTTTATCAATCATCCAAACTTACCAAAAGATAAAATTCCTTATTGGGATTTTAACGCCAACCAAGCAGGTTATACACCACAATGGATGTATCCAGAGTATAAAAACTTAGATTATATCCCAAGAGATGCCTCTGCGGGTGCCTTGGTAACTTCTGCTTTGTTTGAGCTAAGCACCTTCAGTAAATCAAAAGGTAAAGTCTACTTTAAAGCAGCAGAAGAAATGCTTAAATCTTTATCTAACAAACCTTATTTAGCGCAAGAAGGTGGTAATTTAGGCTTTATCTTAAAACATTCTGTAGGTAGTATTCCGCATAAATCAGAAGTAGATGTTCCTTTAATTTATGCCGATTATTATTTCTTAGAGGCGCTTTTACGTTATCAACAATTAAAAAAATAAATACCATTCTTTTTAAAAAATTTAATAAGTTTGGATTATATTTGAAGATATTCAATTATGAACAAAAAGCTTTTTCCAGCATTATTAGTAGTATTAACGGTTTCGGTGTCTTTCACTAATCCATACAAGATTTATAAAAAAGATTGGATAGACCTTAATAAAAACGGTAAAAAAGACATCTACGAAGACAAAACACGCTCTATTGATGAACGTGTTAACGATTTGCTTTCGCAGATGAACCTGAACGAAAAAACCAATCAGATGGCTACTTTATACGGCTGGAAAAGAATATTAAAAGATTCTTTACCTACCGCCAATTGGAAAAACGAGATTTGGAAAGATGGCATTGCCAATATTGACGAACATTTAAACGGCTTTTTAAATTGGACTAAAGTAGAAACCAAACTAGATTTAGTTACCGATATTAAACGCCATGTATGGGCTATGAACGAGACACAACGCTTTTTTATAGAGCAAACTCGTTTAGGTATTCCGGTAGATTTTACCAATGAAGGCATCCGTGGTATAGAGGCATATGAAGCTACAGGTTTTCCTACACAGCTCAATATGGGTATGACTTGGAACCCTTCTTTAGTACACCAAATGGGCGTTATTACTGGTAAAGAAGCCAGAGCCTTAGGTTATACCAATGTTTATGCACCTATTTTAGATGTTGCCCGCGACCAACGCTGGGGACGTTTAGAAGAGGTTTATGGCGAAGACCCATATTTAACCGCTCGGTTAGGTGTAGAGATGGCAAAAGGTATACAAGCTGCCGGTGCGGCATCAACACCAAAACATTTTGCAGTTTATAGTGCAAATAAAGGAGCTAGGGAAGGTTTAGCTCGTACAGACCCACAGGTTTCTCCTCGCGAAGTTGAAGATATTTTGCTTTATCCTTTCAGAAAAGTAATCAAAGAAGCCAATATCATGGGCGTTATGAGTTCTTATAACGATTATAACGGCATCCCAGTTTCTGGAAGTAAATATTGGTTAATAGATAGGTTAAGAACCGATATGGGTTTTACCGGTTATGTAGTGAGTGATAGCGATGCTCTTGAATATCTATATAATAAACACCATGTAGCAGCCAATTTGAAAGAGGCCGTTTATCAGGCTTTTATGGCTGGTATGAATGTAAGAACAACTTTTAGAACGCCGGATAGCATCATTTATTCATTAAGAGAATTGGTGAAAGAGGGCAGAATCCCGATGGATACCATCAATAGTCGTGTGAAAGATGTTTTAAGAGTTAAATTTAAATTAGGTTTGTTTGATGAGCCTTACGTTAAAAATGCCGAAGAAAGTGCAAAATTGGTAAACAACCTTAGCCATCAAAATATTGCTTTACAGGCTTCAAAAGAAAGTTTGGTACTTTTAAAAAACAGCAATAATGCTTTGCCACTTTCAAAGAAATTAACCTCTGTAGCAGTTATTGGTCCAAACGCAAAAGATAATGATTATGCGCATACGCATTATGGCCCTCTAAAATCGGCAAGTGTTACCATTTTAGAAGGTATCCAAAATAAAATAGGTAAAGCCAAAGTTTTATATGCCGAGGGTAGTGCTTTAATTGATAAAAACTGGCCAGAGAGCGAAATTTTCCCAGAAGCACCAAATGCTGAAGAACAAGCAGCTATAGATTTTGCTGTTAAACAGGCTCAAAAATCAGAATTAACCATTTTAGTATTGGGCGGAAATACCAAAACCGCCGGTGAAAATAAAAGTCGTACTTCTTTAGATTTACCTGGCCATCAAATGGCTTTAGCCAAAGCTATTCATGCCACCGGGAAACCTTATGTGGTGGTTTTAACAGGTTCGCAACCCATGACTATCAATTGGCTAGACCGTTATGCGCCTGCTATTGTTTATGCTGGTTACCCAGGAGTAAAAGGTGGTTTGGCTGTTGCCGATGTTTTGTTTGGCGACTATAATCCGGGAGGGAAATTAACTTTAACTTTTCCAAAATCTGTAGGGCAACTGCCGCTTAATTTTCCAACTAAACCTTACGCACAAACAGATGAAGGTGAATCTGCCAGAGTAAAAGGCTTATTATATCCTTTTGGTTTTGGCTTAAGCTATACTACTTTTAAATACAGCAATATTAAAATTGACAATCAATTGGCTGATAAAGATGAAGTTATGGTAAGTGTTGATGTTACCAATACAGGTGCATTAGCAGGAGATGAAGTTGTACAATTATACACCCGAGATTTATTAAGTACAGTTACCACATACGAGAAAAATTTAAGAGGCTTTCAACGTATATGTCTTAACCCTGGTGAAACCAAAAAACTGGTTTTTAAACTTGTTTCTGATGATTTAATGCTTTGGAATAGAGATATGAAACGTGTTGTAGAGCCCGGAGATTTTAAAGTTATGTTGGGTTCTTCTTCAGAAGATATTAGACAAAGTGCAGTTTTTACGGTTAAATAAAATCTAGGTATCATGCATCAACTTATTAAACATTTTATCTTCATTTTATTCATCAGCTTTAGCTTAGCTAGTCAAGCTCAAGATCATGATTTGGCAATTATTCCAAAACCTTTTTCTTATGAAAAAGTAGCGGCTTCTTTTTTAGTTCATCAGGCCACAGCCATACAAACTGATGAGAAAAGTAATGCACAGGCAGCTTACTACTTCCAAAATGAGGTTTTAAATGCTACAGGATTAAGTTTAGGGATAAAAAAAACTGCACTTAACAATGTCATCAGCTTTAAGCTAGTTCCACTTAAAAGTAAAGAAAACCATTTTTATCAAATAAAAATGACTTTCCAAAAGGTAGAAGTTACCGCTGCTACAGAAGAGGGTTTGTTTAGAGGTGCTGCTAGCTTATTACAAGTATTAAAGCAATCTAAAAACGCCAACGGCACTTACACACTTACTTGTTGGAATATTACAGATAAAGCTTTTTTCGAGTGGCGAGGTTTAATGCTAGATGAATCAAGACATTTCTTTGGTAAAGAAAAGGTGAAACAAATTTTAGATTGGATGGCTTTTTATAAGCTTAACAAGTTTCACTGGCATTTAACAGATCAACCGGGCTGGCGTATAGAGATTAAGAAATATCCGCGTTTAACAACAGTAGGTGGTGTGGGCAGTTACAGTAATGCAAATGCTAAAGCTCAATACTACACTCAAGAAGATATTAAGGAAATTATAGCTTATGCAGCCAATAGGTTTATAGAGGTTATTCCAGAAATAGATATGCCGGGCCATGCTACAGCGGCTAATTTAGCTTATCCGCAGTTTAGCGGTGGTGGTTCTCCAAAATATCCAGAATTTACCTTTAATCCTGCTAAAGAAGGCACTTACCAATATTTAACTGATATTTTAAAAGAGGTTAATGTGCTGTTCCCTTCTCAGAAAATACATATCGGTGCTGATGAAGTACATTTTGGAAACCAACATTGGAATGTTGATGCAGATGTTCAAAAACTGATGAAGGAGAAGAATTTCACATCCTTAAAAGAAGTAGAACATCATTTCTTGTACAGGATGGGAGATAGCATCTTGAAAATGGATAATGAAATTTTAGCTTGGGATGAGGTGGTAGATTCTAAATTACCAGTTGCACAAACTACCGTTTTTTGGTGGCGACATGACAAGCCCGAAGTTCTAAAGCAAGCTTTAGTAAAAGGATTTAAAACGGTATTATGTCCGCGTTTGCCTTTGTATTTTGATTTTGTGCAGGATGAAAAACATCAAATAGGGCGTAAGTGGGATGGTAAATTTGTTACCATAGAGCAGGTTTATCAATTCCCTAATCAGGATATTTTAAGTTTAGAAGGCGCTGCAAAACTAGTACAGGGTATACAGGCTAACATCTGGACAGAGTCTATCTCTACAGAAAATCATTTAGATTATATGCTTTTTCCAAGAATTACAGCTTTGGCAGAAGCAGCATGGGTTAAACCAGATGCTAAAGATTATACACTATTTAAACAGCGTTTAAATGTTCATTTAAGATACTTTGGAGAGAGTGGTTTGTACTATTTCCATCCTTTTTTACCAGAGAAATTTCAAGAATTCCAAGGTCCGGTACAGCGTAAAAAACAGAGTACCAATACGGATGATTTAACCAAACAAGAGAAAGGTTTGTAATGGCTAAAAAAATTGTCATATCAGAAGTAAAAGAACTTAATTTTTTAAGTGATATACAGCTTGTATCTGCGGCACTAGATCAGCAAACAAAGCATCAAATAGCCGATACCGTTTGGCCAAACCCCAATTATAAAGGTGTGTGTACTGTGGCAACACTTTATACTGCTGATATGTTGGCTTTAAAATACGAAGTGCAAGAGAATGATTATTTGGCAAGGTATATTAACCCCAACGAACCTGTTTATAGTGACAGTTGTGTAGAGTTTTTTATAGCTTTTGATGATAGTGGTTATTATAATTTCGAGTTTAACGCTAACGGAGCTTGTTTAGCCCAGTTTGGTATAAGTAAACATAAAAGAGAGTTTATTTTAGCTGCTGATATTCGCAAAATAAGGATGCATAAAAGTTTTAAGCAAGATCAAAATGGTAAACTTCCATACAGCTGGGAGCTTACGGTTTTATTACCATTACAAGCTTTTAGCCATCATCAATTAAAAACTTTAAAAGGTAAACATTGTAAAGCCAATTTTTATAAATGTGGAGATGATTTAGCATATCCTCATTTTTTCTGTTGGAACAAAGTAGAAAACCATGAGCCTAATTTTCATTTGCCAGCCTATTTTGGTGAACTGGTTTTTGAATCATGATGTTTTGAAAATGTGTTGTTTGTTGGCCTTGGGTTTAAATCCAAGGCTTTTTTGTTTTTTAATATTAACTAGCTGATGTTTTTAGAGCAGTATGGTACAGCATGGTTTTTAGTTTAATAGTTCTAATTTTGAAATCCATTCACCATTATAAATTCTTATAACATGAAATATAAGTTACTGCTATACTTATTTTGTTGCTTCGCCAGTTTTTCTTTTGCCCAATCTAGACAGGAATTTGTTTTAAAAACGGGATGGAAATTTTCTAGAGGAGTTCATGCTCAAGCTTATGAGAAAAGTTTTAATGATGCAAAATGGGAGAAAGTCAATATCCCCCATGATTGGGCCATAAACAACCCTTTTGATAAAGAGGTAGATAAGCAAGTGGTGGCTATTGTGCAAAATGGTGAGAAAACAGCAAGTGAGAAAACAGGTAGAACAGGTGCTTTACCTCATGTTGGCGAGGCTTGGTACAGAAATAACTTTAATTTACCTACTCTAAACAAAAATCAAAAAGTTTTAATCCTTTTTGAAGGGGCCATGAGCGAGCCAAAAGTTTATATCAACGGTGAAAAAGTGGGCGAGTGGAACTATGGCTATAATTATTTTTATTTCGATATCAGTAAGCAGGTACAACAAGGTGCTAATCTTTTAGCAGTACATTTAACCAACCGAGAAAAATCATCGAGATGGTACCCTGGAGCAGGCTTGTACCGAAATGTAAAAATCATCATCAAAGAGGACGCTAACATAGAGCAATGGGGAACTTTTATCACCACGCCAATGATTACTGATAACGAGGCAAAAGTGAATATCAAAACCAAAGTTAATGGTGAAAACCTAACGTTAAAAACCATTATCCTTAACGCTAAAGGCGATACCATAATAACAAAAATTACCAATGAAACTTTTGCAAAAGAGTTTGACCAAAATTTATTACTAAAACAGCCTCAATTATGGAGCCCAGAGCAACCTTATTTATACACAGCTGTTTGTAAACTATATGCTAATGGTGTTTTAAAAGATGAGTTGCATACTAAATTTGGTGTTAGAAGTATTGCTTTTGACCCTAATAAAGGCTTTAGCTTAAATGGCCAAGTACGTAAGTTTAAAGGAGTTTGTTTACACCACGATTTAGGCCCTTTAGGTGCTGCTGTAAATATTGCTGCCATGCGCAGGCAGTTAAGAATATTGAAAGATATGGGTTGCGATGCCATTAGAAGTTCACATAATATGCCTTCCAGAGAGCAGCTAGAGCTTTGTGATGAGATGGGCTTTATGTTTTTAGCAGAAAGTTTTGATGAATGGGCTAAAGCAAAAGTAGCAAATGGTTACCATCGTTTTTTTAAAACTGATGCTGAAAAGGATATTTTAAATTTGGTAAGGGCTACCAGAAATCACCCTAGTATTGTGATGTGGAGTTCTGGAAACGAGGTACCAGACCAATTTGGTTCTGATGGAGCTAAACTTGCCAAATGGTTGCAAGATATTTTTCATAGAGAAGACCCTACTCGTCCGGTTACGGTAGGTATGGATCAGGTGAAAGCCACTATGGCTAGTGGTTTTGGTGCTGTTATGGATATTCCGGGCTTAAATTACCGTACACATTTGTATGAAGATGCTTATAAAGCTTTTCCACAACGTTTAATTTTAGGTTCTGAGACTGGTTCTACCGTAAGTTCAAGAGGGGTTTATAAATTTCCGGTTGTTAAAGCTAGTGATAAGCAACATGATGATTACCAATGCTCTTCTTACGATTTAGAATATTGCCGTTGGTCTAATTTACCAGAAGATGATTTTATTTTAGAGGATACCAAACCATGGGTAATTGGGCAGTTTGTATGGACTGGTTTTGATTATTTAGGAGAGCCAACACCTTATGATGATAAGTGGCCATCAAGAAGTTCTTATTTTGGTATTTGTGATTTAGCGGGTTTACCTAAAGACCGCTATTATTTATACCGCAGCAAGTGGAATACCCACGATACTACTTTACACATTCTGCCACATTGGAATTGGGAAGGTAGAGAAGGACAAACCATACCAATTTTTGTGTATACCAATTTTAAAAGTGCCGAGCTTTTTATTAATGGCAAAAGTATGGGCGTACAGCGTAAAAATAACAGTAGTTTGCAACATCAATACCGCTTAATGTGGATGAATGTGAAGTACGAACCGGGTACCGTAAAAGTTGTAGCTTATGATGATGATGGAAAGGTAGCAGCAGAAAAAACAATGGTAACAGCGGGTAAACCTCATAGTCTTATACTAGAACCTGATCGTAAAAGTATCACTGCCGATGGCGATGATATAGCTTTTGTAACCGTTTCTGTAGTTGATAAGGATGGAAACCCTTGTCCTACAGCTAGCAATCAACTAAATTTTAAAGTAAAAGGAGAGGGTGTTTTTAAGGCCGCTTGCAATGGAGATGCTACTTCATTAGAGCAGTTTAACTTATCCACTATGAAACTGTTTAGTGGTAAATTGGTGGTGTTAGTACAATCAGTAAAAAAAGCTGGTAAAATAGAGCTTTTAGTTAGTGGTAAAGGTTTAAAAGATGGTGTTTTAGCGCTTAGTAGTGAGTAGTTAGTTAGTTAGTTGAACAAGTACTTTTAACTTTCAACTTATAACTCCATACTTCTAAACCCTTTTCAATTCCCATTTCTAATCCTGTAATTTCACACAAGCCTTTCATACGCCCAATTAATGGATAACCTGGATTACTTTTTTTATTAAAATCATCTAATATTTTTAAGCCGTGGTCTGGTCTAAAAGGCATACGGGTATCCTTTCTGCCTTCTGCAATTCTTCTTCTTTGTTCTTCTAATAAAACTTTTAAAACGCTATACATATCAACCACACCATCTAAATGTGCCGATTCATAAAAGCTTCTTTCATCCAATTTTTTGATATTTCTGAGATGTACAAAATGTATGCGTTCTGCAAAACGTTTTGCAATTGCAAGCAAATCATTATCTTCTCTTGCAGATAAAGAACCACTGCAATAAGTTAAGCCATTGTTTAAAGATGGATGTTGATTAAATAACCATTCAAAATCTTCTTCTGTACTGGCAATTCTGGGTAAACCTAATAAGGGGAAAGGAGGATCGTCTGGGTGTATACATAAGTTAATACCACATTCTTCTGCTACTGGTAAAACATCTTCCAAAAACAATGATAAATGGTCTCTTAAAACAGCTTTATCAATATGTTCATATCTACTTAAATAATATAAGAAGTCTTGTTTAAAAGTAGCAGCATTATCAACAGTACCATTTATAAAGCCTTGGGTTACCACAATAATGTTAAAGGCAAGGGTGTTTTGTTCATCCTCACTCATCCCATCAAAAATAGTTTTTGCTTTCTCAACAACTTCAGTAGTGTAATCTTGAGCGGCATTTGGTCTTGCAAGGATAAAAATATCAAAAGCTGCAAAAGTTTCATGGTTGTATAGCATAGATTCTGCTCCGCTTTCATGTGTATAATGCAAGCTGGTACGAGCCCAATCTAATACCGGCATAAAATTATAGCAAACTGTATCTATACCACATGCCGCTAAATTTCTTAAAGAGGTTTTATAGTTTGCTATCAGTTCTGCTCTTTTGGGGCTACAAATTTTAATTTCTTCTGAAACAGGAAGGCTTTCTACTACGCTCCAATGCATACCATGGCTTTCTATTTCCTGCTTAACTTTTAAAATTTCATCTATAGGCCAAACTGCGCCAGCTTTAATATGGTGTAAGGCGGTTACAATACCTTCTACACCAAACTGCTTTAAATCTGATAGTTGTATAGAATCTTTAGCTCCAAACCAGCGCCAGGTCTTTTCTAATGCCATAATTGATGTTTAAAAGATATTCAAGAGTCTCAAAAATAGAAAATGTGAGGTGATTTATGCAATCGGTGGCATAATAGTTTTTGTGCTGTTTTTAGGTATGGCATACGTATTGAGCATTTTAAGGTATAATCTTCATTTGAAAAACATAAACATCATGATTAAAATAACACCTATACATCCTAATTATGGGCTATCAAAAAGTAAAGATGAAAACTCCTTAGATGAAAACTTTATCAGTCCTTTGCCGAGAGCAGTTATACGCCCTAATCATTTTATTTTATTAGACGGCGAGTGGAAATTTTCTGTAGATCCAGAGAATGTAGGTTTACAAGAAAGTTGGTATGTGAATCATGATTATAAATATACTGCCCAATGGCCCGGAAGCGTAGAAGAGCATATTAAAAATGGTTTACAGTCTGATGTTGGCTGGTATGATAAATATGTAGTTTGGTACGAAAGAAGTTTTCCTAAACCTGTAATACCTAAAGAAGATGTTCATCCATCATCGCAATTACAATTAACTTTTGGTGCTTGTGGTTATGAAACTCAAGTTTGGTTAAATGGTCATCATTTAAAAACCATTGATGGTGAGGATATTCATTATGGAGAATACACCTCTTTTTCTTATGAATTAGATGAGATGCTTTTACAAGCTAATAACCGTATCACGGTAAGAATTGCGGTTAGTATGGATGCAGATATCCCCCGAGGGAAACAAGAATCTCATGTTTACAAAAGAGGCGGCATTTGGTACCAAACTTATACTGGGGCGGTTAGAAGTATATGGCTAGAAACGGTAGAAAGAAACAGGTTACGCTCTAGAGTAGGGGTAGTAAGTGTTGTTGAAGATAATTTGGTAAGGTTTAATTTTACTACTCGTATACACGACCCAGGTTTATATACCATTAAACTAAAAGTTTATCATAAAAAGCAAGAAAGTGATGAGCCAATTGCTGTAGATGAGTTTCCTTTACGTTTAAGCGCAGGAGAAAAACAGCAAAGATTAGTTATGGGAATTCCTGATGCTATTTACTGGTCGCCAGAAACCCCACATTTGTATAGATTGGTTGCGCAATTGGTTGATGCTAATGGTTATACCGCAGAGATAGAAACACATTTCGGATTAAGGAAAATAGAAGCTCGTGGAGCTTATGTTTACCTCAATAACCAAAGAATTTATTTAGACGGCATACTTTATCAACCCGGTACTGCTACATATGAAGAAATAAAAAGACATATGTACGCTATGAAAGAACTGGGTTGCAATTTGGTGAGAATTCATATTGCAGGTGTAGACCCTCGTATCTATAAAATTGCAGATAAAATTGGTCTTTTACTTTGGGTAGAAGTACCTAGCCCGCATAGCTCTAGCCATAAAAGTCGTATGAATCATAAAGAAGAACTACATCGGATGTTGGCTTTGATAGAAACGCATCCATCGGTGGTGATATGGAGTTTATATAACGAGGATTGGGGAGCACAAGACATTGCTAGTAATATAGAAACACGTAATTACATTATGGATAGGTATCATTTTATGCAGATAGAGCATCCACAATTTTTAGTTGTTGATAATGATGGCTGGCAGCATATCTCTCATCAGGGCCGTTTAAAAAGCGATTTATTAACAGCTCATTTATATACTGCAGAACTTAAAAGGTGGAAAGAAATGCTAGACAGTTTAATCTCAGGGCAGATAGACCATGTGGCAGTTTTACCTTTGGTAGTAGGCGATCCGTTTTTCTACCGCAAACAGGTGCCCTTATTAGTAAGCGAATGGGGTGGTTTTGGCTTTGCAGATTACGGAGGGCCGCAAGATGCCGAACAAAGGGAAGCATACATCAAACAATTTAAGACAGAATTAAGAAAAAGAGAAATTGCTGGTGATGTTTACACCCAAGCAACTAATATAGAAGATGAGAAAAACGGTATCATTGATTTTAAAACAGGGGCACTAGATGTTACTGCTGGCTTATTAAATTCTAATCATTATAAATAGCCTAACTGTATAGCGTTGGCCTTTAATTGTAGCTAAAATTATACTATTTTATTGGTAAACTTAACCAGGATAAATACTTAAATCAGAATTAAATGCTCAATTTAATAACGTATTTATACGTTAAATTTTTAGGTCATGAATCCAAAAGCCTCATAAAATTAGTCTTAAAAATAAGGTAAAGCAGTGGTTTTGGTGTAGATTAATTACATTTCTTTTAGTTTAATATTAAGTGCTTAATGAAAATTTCTCTTTTGTTAGCGGCATAAACTTTGAATTTTACCATACAGCTGATCTTAACTTTATCAGCTGTATGGCTTAGATAAAATTCTATAATTCTTATTCTTAGCCTACCATTATCTACCAACATATGACAGCTAATTATTATGAAAAACATCACTAAATCACTACCGAAAAACTTGTTATGCTTCTCTCACTTAAGATGGGATTTTGTATTTCAAAGACCACAACATTTATTAAGCAGGTTTGCTAAACAAATGAAAACCTATTTTATAGAAGAACCATTTTTTGATGCCGAAGAACCTTATTTCTCTGTTGAAAATAAACTGCCTGGTTTATGGGTTTGCACACCACACTTGCCTGCCGGTTTAGAAGAAGATGATATAAATAATTTATTAACTAGCTTTTTGAGTAATTTCTTATCGCAAAAAGATTTAGAAGATTTTGCTTTTTGGTACTACACCCCAATGGCATTGGCTTTTACAGATAAATTTAGACCTAAGCTCACCATATACGATTGTATGGATGAATTATCGGCTTTTAAGTTTGCGCCAAAAGAGTTAAAAATTTTAGAGAAAAGGCTTATTCAAAGAGCTGATATTATTTTTACCGGAGGCCATTCTTTGTACGAGGCTAAAAAGCATTTACACGCTAATATTCATCCTTTCCCAAGCAGTATAGAAAAAGAGCATTTTCAAAAAGCCAGAACTATTAAAACAATTCCGGCCGACCAACAACAAATCCTAGGTCCGAAAATTGGTTTTTATGGCGTAATAGATGAACGTTTTGATATTGAGCTTATTGAAGCCATCGCAACAGAAAAACCAGATTGGCAAATTGTTTTGATAGGCCCAGTAGTTAAAATAGACCCTGCAACTTTACCAAAAAACAAAAACATTCATTATTTGGGGCAAAAAAGCTATGCCGAACTACCAGCTTATCTTTCTGGATGGGATGTAGCTTTAATTCCGTTTTTGTTGAACGAGTCTACCAGATTTATCAGCCCAACCAAAACTCCAGAGTATTTAGCAGCAGGCGTACCAGTAGTATCATCGGCTATTAGAGATGTGGTTAAACCTTATGGTGTTAAAAACTTTGTAAATATAGCTAATTACAATGCCGAATTTATTGAGGCTATTTCAATAGAGCTCAGTCAAAAAGATAAATCAGAATGGTTAGCAAAAGTAGACGCTTTTTTAGCAGATAACTCTTGGGATAATACTTGCCAAAATATGCAAGAATTGATGTTAAAAACCCTTAACAGTAAACAAAATATATCTATAGCCAGCTAATTTTAAAGAAAACCTATGTTTGATTATTTAATTGTTGGCGCTGGTTTCGCAGGAAGCGTACTGGCCGAGCGTTTGGCTCGTGTAGCTGATAAAAAAGTTTTGTTGATTGATAAAAGAAATCATATTGGTGGCAATGCTTACGACCATTATGATGAAGCAGGTATATTGGTTCATAAATATGGGCCTCATATTTTTCATACCAATAGTAAAGATGTGTTTGATTACCTTTCTGAATTTACCGAGTGGCGTAATTACCAACATCGCGTTTTGGCTAGTGTAGATGGGCAAATGCTTCCTATTCCAATAAATCTTACCACCATCAATAACATGTATGGTTTAAACCTTAATTCTGATGAGTTAGAAGATTTTTTTGCCTCAAGGGCCGAGGATGTAAAACAAGTAAAAACCTCTGAAGATGTGGTGGTTGCCAAAGTAGGGAGAGAGCTTTACGAGAAATTTTTTAGAGGTTATACCCGTAAACAATGGGCAATGGACCCATCAGAACTTAACGCCTCGGTAACAGCCAGAGTACCTACCAGAACCAATAAAGATGATAGGTATTTTACCGATACCTATCAGGCTATGCCGCTACATGGTTATACCAAAATGTTCGAGCAAATGTTAAATCATCCGAACATAAAAATCATGTTAAATACAGATTATAAGGAGATAATAGGTGAGATTAACTATAAGAAACTCATTTTTACAGGCCCTGTAGATGAGTATTTTGATTATTGTTATGGTAAACTACCTTACCGCTCTTTAGCATTTAAGTTTGAAACGCATGGCCAAGAAAAGTTTCAAGAAACCGGAACTGTAAACTATCCAAACGATTATGCTTTTACACGTATTTCTGAGTTTAAGTACATCAGTGGGCAAAAGCACCATAAAACATCAGTCGTGTACGAGTTTCCTCAGGCAGAAGGAGACCCTTATTATCCTATTCCTAAAGAAGATAATGCGGCTTTATATGCCAAATATCAAGCTTTAGCTAACCAATTAGAGAATACTTATTTCGTGGGGCGTTTAGCTACTTATAAGTATTATAATATGGATCAGGTAGTGGCGCAAGCTTTGGCTACGTTTAAAAATATCCTAAAAAAGGAAGCTGAAGTTACCGAAACTTTAATTAAATAATATGGAGATTTGGGGAGGTTTAGAATGTACCATTAATAGGGTTGGATACCAATATTTTAGTCAGCTAGATGATGCTGGGCATGATGATAGAACAACTGATTTAGAAGATATTGCAGCATTGGGTTTGACCAGCATTCGTTACCCGGTTTTATGGGAAAAACATCAGCCCCAGCTAAATACAGTTATAAATTGGCATAAAACCCGAGAAAAACTTTTATATCTAAAAGAGCAAAATATTGAAGTTATTGCAGGCTTAGTACATCACGGAAGTGGCCCTTTATATGTTGATATTTTAAATGATTCTTTCTCTGCAGGCTTAGCCAAATATGCCAAAGAAGTTGCAACGGCTTTCCCTTGGATAAACCATTATACCCCCATAAATGAGCCTTTAACCACTGCTAGATTTTGTGGTTTATACGGTTTATGGTGGCCGCATGAAAGTAATGATTATAGTTTTCTAAAAATCTTATTTCAAGAATGTAAAGCAACTGTTTTGGCTATGCAAGCTATAAGAACGGTAAATCCTAAGGCCAAGTTGGTACATACAGAAGATTTGGGTAAAACACATGCTACGGCTTTATTAGGCTACCAGGCCGAATTAGAAAATAAGCGTAGGTGGCTGGGTTTAGATTTATTATGCGGCAGGGTTAATCAACAACATCCGTTATATGTTTATTTGATAGAAAATGGTATTACACCAGCAGAAATCGCTTTTTTTGAAAAGCATACCTGTGTGCCTGATGTTTTAGGTTTTAATTATTACATCACTTCAGAACGTTTTATAGATGAAGATTTGGATACTTATCCTAAACATACACATGGCGGTAATGGCAAACATCAGTATGCGGATATTGAAGCCGTAAGATCATCAAAAGTGAAAATTTTAGGTCCTTATAAATTGTTAAAAGAGGCTTGGCGCAGATATGAAATTCCTTTAGCCCTAACCGAAGTACATTTACATTGTACCCGAGAAGAGCAAATGCGTTGGTTAAATTACGTTCATCAAGAAGCTCAACAATTAGAAAATGAAGGTATTGATATAAAAGCGATAACCATTTGGGCACTATTAGGTGCATTTGGTTGGGATAAACTTTTAACACAGCCAAATGGAAATTACGAATCAGGCGTGTTTGATATAAGAGCTGGAATATTAAGAAAAACAGCTTTGGTGGCTATGGTTAAAGCCTTAGCTAAAAAAGAAGATTTTACTCACCCTGTTCTTTGTGGTGGTGGTTGGTGGGAAAAACACTACCGAGTATTGTATGGAGAACTACCAAAAGAATTAGCCAGTAAATTTGATTGCAAACCTATTTTGGTATTGGGTAAAAGCGGCACTTTAGGCAATGCCTTCGCTAAAATTTGTACCAAAAGAGATTTACATTTTAAGCTTTTAAGTAGGGCTGATGTAGATATTCTTAACCCATTACAAATAGAGCAAATCATCTTAAAAGAACAGCCTTGGGCCATCATCAATACCACAGGTTTTGTAAGGGTTGATGATGCTGAGGAACAGCAAGAAGAATGCTATAACACTAATACTATCGGATGTAGAAATTTAGCTATCCTCTGCGAGAAGCATCGCGTAAAGCTGTTAACATTTTCTTCAGATTTGGTTTTTGATGGTGCTAAAAATTATCCCTACACAGAAGATGATGAGCCAAACCCTTTAAACATTTACGGCAAAAGTAAATTTAGGGGAGAAGAAAAGGTGCTCAAACATCACCCAAATGGATTAATTATAAGAAGCAGCACATTTTTTGGCCCTTGGGATGAGTACAACTATATTCATCAAGTTATCAATTGTTTAAAAGTGGGTTTGCCTTTTATTGCGCCAAATGATGTTGTGATTTCGCCAACTTATGTACCAAATTTAGTTAACATCAGTTTAGATTTATTGATAGATAACGAAAGCGGAATTTGGCATCTTGCCAATACAGGAGCGCTCAGCTTCGTAGAATTTGCACTTCTAGTAGCTAAACACCAAGGTTTAGATGAGTCTTTAATTATAGCCAAACCTATTGAAGAGATAAACTTAAAAGCTAAAAGACCTCTTTATAGTGTTCTTGCAAGTAAAAATGGTTCTTTATTACCTAGTTTAAACGATGCCTTAAAACGTTATTTTGAAGAGGTTAAGTTGTTTGATCTGGTTTTGTAATTTTAATAAGCAGGACAAGGCAGGATGCTTTTTTAACTAATTTTATTCATATTAGAACATCCAATTAATAGGTTCATCTCATTAAAACTTACTTACCTAAAATATTAGCATTCTAATAATTTGATGGTAATCTTTTAAATTATATGAAGCTAAAAAAGCTTATCATTTTATTTACCGTTTGCTGCAAACTAGCAACGGCTCAGGTTTCTGATGTTGGTTTAGGCTGGGCAGGTAATAGCGTAAATACCGTTGTATTCAGAAAGAACTCGGTTATCAGTCATAAAAATTGGCAATACACTTCTTATTATAATGATGCTGGTTATCTGGTTTTAGCTAAACGTAAACTTCATACCAACAAATGGGAAGTTAGGCAAAGCCAATATCGTGGAAACATAAAAGATGCACATAACAGTATCAGTATCATGATAGATGGGGATGGTTACTTACATGTCTCTTGGGATCAACACGCTAGTAAATTAAGATATGCTAGAAGCATAGCGCCAGGCGCTTTAGAACTTGGAGCAGAAATGGTTATGATTGGCCGTAATGAGCAAAAAGCTACTTACCCCGAGTTTTATGCTTTAAAAAATGGCGATTTACTTTTTCTTTACCGTGAGGGCGCTTCTGGGAAAGGTAATTTGGTTTTAAACCGATACTATACCAAAACAAAAAAATGGGAACGTGTTCATGATAATTTAATTGATGGACAAGGAAAAAGAAATGCCTATTGGCAAGCATGTATTGATAAAAGTGGGGTATTCCACATCAGTTGGGTATGGCGAGAGCAAAGTGATGTAGCTACCAATCATGATATGAGTTATGCGAAATCTTTAGACGAGGGTAAAACCTGGATTTCTGAAACAGGTAAAGCATATCCTACCCCTATGAACATAGAAAACACCGCACCCATTGTGTTGATACCGCAAAAAAGTGAGTTGATAAACTCCACATCTATGACAACCAGTCCAAGCGGTATGCCTTACATCGCCAGCTATTGGCGTTCGGTAAATTCTAATATTCCGCAATACCAAATTATCTATTACAATGGTGAAAAATGGCTGATAAAGCAGGTAGCAGAAAGGAAAATACCTTTTACTTTAAGCGGTGTAGGTACTAAAAGAATTCCTATTTCCAGACCTCAGATTGTAGTGAATAAAAAGCAAATAGCTTTGGTTTTTAGAGATGAAGAAAGAGGTAGCAAAATTTCTGTAGCCACCACCAAAGACATAGAAAAAGGAATATGGCAAGTGAAAGATGTCTCAGCCGAAAGTCAGGAACAATGGGAACCTTCTTATGATACCTCCTTATGGCAAAGAAAAAATAAACTTCAGCTATTTGTGCAGCAAACCGGGCAGGGCGATGGTGAAAAAACCGAGCATAAGCCGGCTCAAATGGTGAAGATTATCCAAGTAGATTTAAAATAATAGCTTATCAAGAACATGAAGAAAATAAGTGCCGTTTTAATAGGCTTATATTTAGTTTTTTTATCCTTTTCTGGTTTTGCTCAAACTTCTCAAAACCAAACCTTTATTGCAGGCGATAAAAGTTTCTTGCTTAACGGAAAACCTTATGTAATAAGGGCTGGCGAATTGCATTTTCCAAGAATCCCTAGAGAGTATTGGGATCAGCGGATTAAGCTTTGTAAAGCCATGGGTATGAATACCATTTGTATTTACCTGTTTTGGAATTTACATGAGCAAGAGCAAGATGTTTTTGATTTTAGCGGACAAAAAGATGTTGCAGCTTTTGTGAAGTTGGTTCAAGATAATGGGATGTATTGCATTGTTAGGCCAGGCCCTTATGCTTGTGCCGAGTGGGATATGGGCGGCCTACCTTGGTGGCTTTTAAAAAAGCAAGACATACAAGTACGCACTGCAAAAGATGCTTTCTTTATGCAAAGAACCGCTAAATATTTAAAAGAAGTAGCTAAGCAGTTGGCTCCTTTACAAATCCAAAATGGTGGAAACATTATTATGGTGCAGGTAGAAAATGAATTTGCTGCCTTTGGGAACGAGCAACCTTATATGGAAGCTGTAAGAGACGAGTTAAGAACAGCAGGTTTTGATAAAGTTCAACTATTTAGATGCGATTGGTCTTCAAATTTTAGTAAGTACGAGTTAGACGGCGTAGCCACCACCTTAAATTTTGGTGCAGGTTCTGATATTGATAAACAGTTTAAAACTTTTCAAGAGAAATATCCAAACTCGCCTTTAATGTGTAGCGAGTATTGGTCGGGTTGGTTTGACCACTGGGGTCGCCCGCATGAAACACGCTCAGTAGCTTCATTTATAGGTAGTTTAAAAGATATGTTAGATAGAAAAATATCTTTTAGCTTATACATGGCACACGGTGGAACTTCTTTTGGTCAGTGGGGAGGCGCAAACGCTCCGCCTTATTCTGCCATGGCAACTTCTTACGATTATAATGCGCCTATCGGCGAACAAGGAAATACCACAGAGAAGTTTTATGCTGTAAGAAATTTATTAAAAAATTACCTTCAGGAAGGCGAGACTTTAGGCGAAATTCCGCCAGCTATGCCCATTATAGAAATTCCTGAATTTAAGTTAAACCAAGCAGCTTCAATTTTTGATAATCTTCCCAAAGGCATCCCATCAAAAGAAATAAAACCTATGGAAATGTTTAACCAAGGTTGGGGCCGTATTTTATACAGAACTTATTTAAAGCCATCAGCTCACAAGCAAAAACTTTTAATTACCGAGTTGCATGATTGGGCTAATGTGTTTATTGACGGAAAATCTATTGGCAGATTAGACAGAAGAAGAGGCGATAATACCTTAGAAATACCAGCATTATCCAAAACTACCAGATTAGATATTTTAGTTGAAGCTACCGGAAGAGTAAATTATGGTAAAGCTATTATAGATAGAAAAGGCATCACAGAAAAGGTAGAAATCATCCATGGAAATGATAAAAAGATACTTACCAATTGGACGGTTTATAATTTTCCGGTAGATTATGAATTTCAAACCAAGGCTAATTTTAAAACGCAACAAATTCAAACTCCTGGGTGGTATAAAGGATATTTTGTAATAGATAAAGTAGGAGATACCTTTTTAGATGTAAGTACTTGGGGAAAAGGTATGCTTTGGGTAAACGGATACAATATGGGCAGGTTTTGGAAAATTGGTCCGCAACAAACGTTATTTATACCCGGTGCCTGGCTTAAAAAGGGTAAAAACGAAGTTATTATTTTAGATGTTGATAGTCCTAAAGAAACCAAATTGGCGGGTTTAAAAGAAGCTATTTTAGACCAACTAAACCCCGATGAGTCTTTGCTTCATCGTAAGAAAAACCAAAATTTAGATTTAGCAGCAGAAAAACCTATTGCCGTTGGAAGTTTTACAGCCGGTACAGGCTGGAAAGAAGTAAAGTTTGAGAAAACTATAAAAGCCAGACACCTATGTTTTGAGGCTTTAAATGCGCAACAAGAAAAAGATGTTTTAAGCTCTATTGCCGAGTTAGAACTTACAGGTGCAGATGGACAACCTTTATCAACCCTAAAATGGAAGGTAATTTATGCAGATTCTGAAGAAATTACTGCGGCTAACCATGCAGCAGATAAAGTTTACGACCAGCAAGAATCTACCTTTTGGCAAACACAGTCCGTTGGCGTAAAACCCAAACATCCGCACCAAATTGTGATAGATTTAGGAGAGTTAGTAGAAGTTAATAGCTTAAGATACCTTCCAAGATCTGATAAAAGCCAAAACGGTATGGTAAAAGATTATCGAATTTTTCTTAAACAAGAACCTTTTAAATTTTAAGTATGAGGAATGTGTTTTTTAGTTTATTGATGATATTTTCTGTAGGCTTATATGCTCAGAATTATGATTTGGAAAGTCCTGATAAAACTATAGCTATAAAAGTTTATTTAGAGCATGGACAAGCATATTACAAGGTTTTTAAAAATGGAGAACAATTACTTGAAGCATCGTCTTTAGGGTTGGTTTTAAAAGAAGCTAATCTAACCGAAGGGTTAATATTATCAAAGGTTTCTGCTGTTAAAGCAGTAAAAGAGCAATATCAATTACTAAATGGTAAAAGAGAACACAATGTTTATCAGGCAAACGAGAAAATATTTACGTTTACAAATAAACAACAAGTAGCTTTAGAAGTTGTATTTAGATTATCTAATGATGGTGTAGCCTTCCAATATCATATCCCTCAAATTCAAGGTTTTAAAACGGTGGCTGTACTTCAAGAATCAAGCTCTTTTAATTTCTTTAATGATGCTAAAGCTTGGTTGCAACCTATGTCTGTGGCTAAAACTGGATGGGAGAAAACCAATCCTTCTTATGAAGAGTACTATCAAAAAGAAATACCAGTAGCAACACCTTCTACTTTAGGTACAGGTTGGGTTTATCCTGCTTTGTTTAAATATAAAAAGTACTGGTTTTCTGTTACAGAAGCTGGGTTAGATACTAATTATTGCGCAACTCGTTTAAGTCATTTATCGCCGCAAGGCAATTATAGCGTTACTTTTCCCGATGAAAGAGAGAAATTTACGGGCAAAAATGTTTACCCAATCAGTAGCTTACCCTTAACTACACCTTGGCGAATTATTAGTTTAGGGAGTTTAAAAAACTTAGTAGAGTCATCCTTAGGGACAGATTTAGCAAAGCCAGCTGTTAAAAAGAATTTTGATTTTGTTAAGCCCGGCGTAGCATCTTGGAGTTGGGTTTTACTTAAAGATGATTCTACCGTTTACCATGTCCAAAAGCAGTTTATTGATTATGCTTCAGCAATGAAATGGGCTTATTGTTTAATTGATGCTGATTGGGATAGAAAAATTGGATACGATAAAATTGCTGAACTTGCTGCTTATGCTAAAACCAAAGATGTAGGACTTATTTTATGGTACAATTCTGCCGGAGACTGGAATACCGTAAAATACTCTCCTAAAGATAAATTGTTAAATAGAGAAGTAAGGCGAGCCGAGTTTAGCCGACTTCAACAAATGGGTATAAAAGGAGTAAAGGTTGATTTTTTTGGTGGTGATGGACAATCTATGATAAAATATTACTTTGATATTTTTGCTGATGCTGCCGATTATGGCTTAAGCGTAAACTGTCATGGCGCAACTTTACCCCGAGGATGGCAACGTACTTGGCCTAATTTAATGACCATGGAATCTATTAAAGGGATGGAATTTATCACTTTTGAACAAGTAAATGCTAACGAAGAGCCTTACCATGCTACTACCATTCCGTTTACCCGTAATCTATTTGATCCTATGGACTTTACACCCATGAGCTTATACAAAATACCAAATATAAAACGCGTTACAACAAGCGCATTTGAATTGGCTACAACGGTTGTTTTTCAATCGGGTATACAGCATTTAGCAGAAACACCAAAGGGGATGGCACAAATGCCAAGCTATGTAATAGATTTTCTAAAAAGCTTACCAGCAACTTTTATAGATACTAAGTTTATAGATGGTTATCCGGGTAAGTTTGTTGTTATGGCTAGAAAAGTAAAAGATAAATGGCTAATTGCCGGTTTAAATGCTGGTGATGATGATTTGCTTAAAACCATAGATTTATCTTTCATAAAAGGAAAAAATATGCGTTTGATAACAGATGGATCTACTTCTTTATTTGAGGAGAAACAACTAAAGTTTAGCAAGTTTTATGATATTAAAATAAAGCCTAAAGGCGGTTTTATTTTAGAAATTAAGCTGTAAAAAATGTCTTTTAATTATAAAAGGAAAGGGATTCTCTGATTAGAGAGAATCCCTTTCTTGTTTGCTAGGTTTTTGATAATTACCAACCCGGATTTTGTTGTTGTTGTTTTTCTTCTGGCGTTAAGGGTCTGCCATCTTTCTCGTTAACATCTAAGAAAGATTGAGGAATTGGTCTCAATAAAAACTTATCGCTTAGGTTTGGTGCTGCTTCTGGGTTAAAAGCCTTACCTCTGCTCACCAATGTTCTGGTTCTAGATAAATCTTCCCAACGATGAAATTCGCCCATCAATTCTCTTGATCTTTCATTTAACATGAAATGTACAAAACCATCTTTCTTGGTATTAACACCTGAAATATATAGCTCTTTGGCAGCCTCGGTAGTACCTGGTACAAAGGCATTTTCTGTAATTAGCATCGCATTTTTGGTAGAACCAGCTGCCGTATTTGGCAAGTTTTGCGCTCTAAAATAAACTGGGCTACGTGTTTCATTAGTATCGTAGCCGGCTCTTTCTCTTACCCTATTGATATAGATGACAGCATTTGCATAATCTTCTTTTCTGCCATACGCTTCTGCTACAATTAAATAGGTTTCGGCAATTCTGGCTATAATACCATCTCTAGTACCTAACTGGCTAGCAACTGATGTTCTAAAAGGGTCTAAATATTTTGATAAACTTGGGTACTGACTTAAGCTCCAATTGGTTTTTACTACCCCATTATCTAAATAATATCTTACATATAAAGATGGAGCAGAGCGGTTAATGGTTTGCAGTGTAAACCTTGTGTCGTTTGCTGCATTAACAATGTAAATAATAGATGTATCGCCAACTAAGAACTTTCTTTGGCCAACTTGTGCCGGAGTAGGGGCGTTTGCGGCACTCCAGCTTGGTAAAGTGTTAGCATTATTAGCTAAGTAAGAAGTTTTAAAACTTTTGTAAAACCTAGAATCGTTGGTTCTATCATAAATATCTAACGCATAATTGGTAGGTCTTAATCGCTGAAACTCTCTACCATTAATTAAATCTCTTGTCATACCCGGCAGGTTTTGGTAAACCGATAAAAAATGTAGGTGTGTTTGATTTCCGTACCTACCGGCTAAGGCATCATTATTATCAAATTGGGCAGCTAAAATAATCTCCGGATTAGTTTCATTTACATCATTTACTTTGGTGTATCTAAAAATATCTGCAAAATTTGTAGCTAAACGATGGGTAGAAGCTTCTATAACCTGTTTGCCATAAAATATGGCGCTGTCTAAATCTGTAGTTTTACTAAAAGCAGCATTTAATTCACTCGCTCTATACAAATAAGTCTTGGCCAAACAGTGTTGTGCTGCAGCTTTGGTAATTCTGCCCGTTTGTGCAGCTGTTGGCGGTAATAAATCAATAGCTTTTCTAAAATCTGTAATAATCTGCGCATAAACTTCTTCTGCACTAGCTCTAGAAAACTCGGTAAGTAAGCCCTCTGTTGGTGTTAATTTTAAAGGTACACCACCAAATTGCTTTACCAGTTTAAAATAATCAAAAGCCCTCATGAAATAACACTCGCCTAAACGCGTATTAGCTAATGTACCACCTTGCGGAAAAACCTGCGGAATTTTACTGATACCTGTATTTGCAGTATTGATGTTTGCATACATATTATTCCAAACAGCATTAATATCTTCTACCCTGGGGTCAAAAACGCTAGAATAGGTGTTCATATAAACTCGGTCTAAACCTCCACCATTGGTAAACTCATCTACACCATAATTGGTAGTAGTATAAGCCCATTCATAGTTAAAATGGAATCTTAAACCATCATACATACCGGTAACAAGTTTTTCAATTCCGTCTGGTGTGTTATAATAATCATTGGTTAAGGTAGCAACCAATTCTTCGTCTATAAATTTTTTGCAAGCAGGCATAGCTAAAACTGTACTTGCCAGCCCTGCTATAATTAAGTTTTTTATCTTTTTCATGATGATGTTTTTAAAATGAAGCATTAAGACCTAATACAAAAGTTCTAGAACTGATAGAACTGAAAATATCAGGGTCTATAAACCCGTTTTTAGTATATAAGAATGGATTTAATACTTGAGCATAGATGTTTAGATTGCTCATTTTTAAAGGCTGAATAGCTTTTTTAGGAAGATTATAGCCTAAAGAGATATTACGAACTTTAACAAAAGTACCATCCTGATAATTCATAGCAGAATAGAAAAGAGGCTGCCCTCCGTTACCAAAATCGGCTCTAGGGTATTCATTACTTGGGTTGTCTGGTGTCCAATAATTAACTTTTCTAGAGTTATAACGCCCTTGCAAATCAGATGCGCCACCCTCAATTAAAAAGCCACCACGGGCAATAACAAAGAAAGATAAATTCCAATTTTTGTAAGCTAGTGTATTGGTGATACCTCCATTCCAAGTTCCAAAACGGTTACCTAGAATTTGTCTGTCATTAATCGCATCAATTTTATAATCACCATTAACGTCTTCAACACGTATATCGCCTGGCTTAAAATTAGAACCATTGGCATTAAATTTTGCAAGTTCATCGGCATCAGAAGTTTGCCAAATTCCTATCTTTTTGTAATCATAAAAAATGTATGGATTTTCACCAATAAAAAGGTTTTGCCCTACATCATTAACTTTACCAAAAGCGGTTTCAACAACTTCTGCATTATTTAATGAAAGGTTAAGCGTAGTGTTCCATCTAAAATCTTTGCTATCAATATTTACAGTATTTACACTAAAATCTAAACCTTTACCACGGGTTTGGCCGGTGTTAAAGAAAATAGAAGTAAAGCCTGTTACTAAATTTACGGGGCGGTTAAATAGTAAATCGTTAGTAGTGGTTCTATAAAAATCTATACTTCCTGATATCCGATCTCTTAAAAATCCAAAATCAATACCCAAGTTTACTGATGTGGTTTTTTCCCAACTTAACTCTCTATTTGGCAAAGTGCCTGGGTTAGCCGCTTTAGGGTCTGATGGGATATAACCCGTAGAAACTTGAGTGCCAAAAACAATTGGCATTAAAATAATGGCTCCGGCTGTAGAGTAGGGGTCAACAGAAGAGTTTCCGGTTACCCCGATACCTAAACGAGGTTTTAATTGCGATATCCAATTGATGTTTTTGATGAAATTTTCTTGCTCCATTCGCCATGCAACAGATGCTGAGGGGAAGAAATCCCATTTATTACCTTCGGCTAAAACAGATGAGCCATCCCATCTGGCAGAAGCCGTTAAGATATATTTATCTGATAAGGAATAATTAACCCTTGCCATGTAAGATGATAAGGTGTATTTGCTGTAATTAGAGCCCCAGCCTTGTAATTTCCCTTGCGATGTTGAACCTAAATTATACCATAACTGACTGTTATAAGGTAAATCTATGGCAGACATATCAGAGCCCTCAATACGGTTAAAAGTAGAACTTTGTAATAAGGTTAAGCCTATTTTATGTTGCTTGTTGATGGTTTTATCATAATAAATAAGATTGTCTAATGTCCATGCAAAAGCTTGGTTTTGGCTTAATCTTGCAAAATTGGTAGATGTAGGGGCACCTCCACCTCGTAATAGAGATTGCTTGTCTTGAAACTGTCCGTTTCTGAAGTTTCTAAAATCTGGTCCGAAGTTGATTCTGTATTTGAAATCTTTTAAGAAATTTAGCTCGGCATATAGGCTACCTAAAGCTCTTAAACTTGTTCTTTCGTTAATCACAAATTTATCTTCTTGTATAGGGTTTACGATGTTGATGTCTGCTCCTGGATTGTAAATAAATTGCCCATTAGCATCGTATGGAACAGCAAAAGGCAACATACCAAGTGCAGCAGCATAAATACCGTTTGCGCCTCTGCTACCAGTACCCATAAAACCAAAGTTTTGTACGCTCCATGTTCCTGTGATAGAACCTCCTAAAATAAACCATGTAGTAGGTTTTAAATCAAAACTAGTTTTAAGGTTATATCTTTTATAATCTTGTCCGTTATTGGTGCCAACTTGGTCTAAATACCCGCCAGAAACATAAGCATTCATTTTTTCTGAACCCATACTTAGGCTTAAAGTATGGTCTTGGGTGATACCCGTTCCGCTTACATAATCTGTCCAATTGGTAGTAGGAATTAAATCGCCATTATAGATAGGTACTTGGGTTACACCCCACAAGGCTTGCTCTGCGGCTGTTGTAGGTCTTGTTTGTGCAATCAGGTTTTCCTTGTCTAGCCAAGTATAACCTCTTGCAATGTTTTCCCAAGCATTAGGGTCGTTCCCTAAAATACGTTTATCTTCTACTGGGTTTGGGTAAGGGGTAGAGTAGCCAGAACTAGGGTTGTTTGATAAGGCTCGGTAAGCATCTCTTCTATATTCTGCATATTCTCCGGCAGTAAAATTTTCATCTAGGTAATTGATGTTATCAAAATTGGTTATGACATTGTAATTAATTTTTGCTGTACCACTTTTACCTTTTTTTGTGGTAATCATTACTACGCCGTTAGCACCCCTAGAACCAAATATGGCGGTAGAGGCAGCATCTTTTAAAACATCAATAGTTTCAATATCATGTGGATTTATAGCGTCTATCCCACCTGCGGTAAGCGGTATTCCATCAACAACATATAAAGGGTCGTTTCCAGCCAATAAAGATCTGTTACCCCTTACTCTTATACTTCCCAATTCTCCGGGTCTGGCATTAGAAGTTACATCAACACCAGCTGCTCTTCCTTGTAAAGCTTGTATGGCATTTTGTACCGGTACTTCTTCAATTTGTTTGGATGATACTTGGGCAATAGCTCCGGTAGCTTCTTTTTTAGTTACTGTACCATAACCTACAACTACCACTTCAGTTAATTTTTCGGTATTGGTTTCTAGCTGAATTTGTAAGCTGCTAGTAGCTTGTGTAACTAAAATTTCTTTGGTTGTATATCCTAATGATTTTACAACCAATGTTTCACCTGCATTAGCAGAAATCTTAAAGTTTCCATCAATATCCGTTAGTGTTGTGTTTTTTCCGTTTTTAACAGATATATAAACACCAGGAATACCTAAGCCGGCATTATCTTTTACTTGGCCACTAATACTCTGTTGGGCAAATGTTTTGAGGCTTAAAGTAATAAGGATAAAGAGTAGGAAAACACCTTGCAAATACCTGCAAAGCGGCGAATAGAGTTTAATTTTCATAGTGAAATAATTTGGTTAACAAAAGGTTATAATCAATTCAGAAAAAATAAACCAAGCCGAATAGATACAGATGTAAAGAATTATTAAAAGGTATTATTGGCTAAAATGAATGATGTTTTTCTAGATTGATATTTGCTAAACTATAGATACCTATAAAGAAGCGCAACCTGCGGTGTCCTGAACTTTATTTTGTACAAGATGCTACAGGATGCTGTAAATAATATTATCTTTTATCTTTCAAACACCAATTATAACCAACAAATGAAAAATCTTGTACGTTATTTGCTAACGGTAGCTATCCTGTTTGTTTTATGTGATAGTGAAGCCCAGATTATAGAAAAAGAAAAGTTAGAACTTTGGTATAAAGAGCCAGCAAAAGATTGGAATGAAGCTCTGCCTATTGGTAATGGTAGATTAGGAGCTATGATATTTGGGCATCCATCTAAAGAATTGATACAATTAAATGAAGCCACACTTTGGACAGGTGGTCCGGTAGATTTAAATCCTAACCCCAACGCTTTTCCTTATTTAGCACAAGTACGTTCAGCTTTGTTTGCCGATAGTGTGCCAAAAGCAATTTCTTTATTGAAGAAAATGCAGGGGCCAAATACCAATATGTATCAGCCTTTGGGCGATATACTCATCCATCAAGAAATAAATAAAGAAGTAAAAAACTATAAACGAACTTTAAATATAGAGAAAGCACTAGCCACCACAACTTTTCAGCTTGATGGAGTTACCTATACAAGAGAAATGTTTTCTTCTTTTCCAGACCAAGTGATGGTTTTACGTATACATAGTGATAAAGCTAAAATGCTGAATTTTAGTGTATCTAATTCTCATCTGTTACAACATAAAAGCTTTGTTAATAAACAAAACGAATTGGTATTACAAGGTAAAGCAAGAATAGAAAGTGATGAACGCAGAAATCTTAAACCAATAGTTTTTAATGATGATGATGCTTGTAAAGGAATGCGTTTTGAGTGGCGAGTTAAAATCCTAAAAAACGATGGTATAATCAGCTCTAAAGATAGTACACTTACTTTTAAAAATGCTACAGAAGTAGTTCTAATCATAGCAGCACAAACCTCTTTTAACGGGATAGATAAATGCCCAGATAAAGATGGTAAAGATGAAAAACAAGCTGTAACTAATGATATTCATAGAGTGGCAAAAAAAAGCTACCAAACTTTGCTAAAAGTGCATCAGCAAGATTATCAATCTTATTTTAATAGGTTGTCCTTATCACTAAAAGGAGAATCTCAGCCTGATTTTGATACCAAACAACGCTTAGCGCTTTATAAAAGCGGAAAGAAAGATATAGGATTAGAGATTTTATATTATCAGTTTGGTAGATACCTATTAATTTCTAGCTCTAGAGCTGGCAGTCCGCCTGCAAATTTGCAGGGAATTTGGAATCATTTATTAAGACCATCATGGCGCAGTAATTACACTACCAATATCAATCTGCAAATGAATTATTGGCCTGCAGAAATAACTAACCTGTCTGAACTTACAAAGCCATTAATAAATCATATTGGCTTAATGGCAAAAAACGGAACAGCAACAGCGCAAAATTATTATAAAATGAAAGGCTGGGTGCTACACCATAATTCTGATTTATGGGCTCAAACTAATCCGGTAGGTGAAGGTGGTGGCGACCCTAAATGGGCCAACTGGTCATTAGGTAGCCCCTGGTTATCACAGCATCTATTTGAGCATTATCAGTTCACCAAAGATAAAGAATACTTAAAAAGTGTGGCTTATCCATTAATGAAAACAGCAGCTGCTTTTTGTGAGGATTGGCTGGTAGAGTATAAAGGAGAGTTAGTAACAGCGCCCTCAACATCACCAGAAAATGTTTACCTGCATCCAGCTGGTTATAAAGGGGCAGTAACTATTGCATCAGCAATGGATATACAAATCATTTGGGATTTATTTACCAATGTTATTGATGCTGCAAAAGTTTTAAAGACTGATGAAGAGCTTATTAAAAGACTAGAGCAAAAGAAAGCTCTTCTACATCCATTACAAATTGGTAAAAAGGGTAATTTAATGGAGTGGTACGGCGATTGGGAGGATGAAGACCCTCAACACAGACATGTTTCACATTTGTTTGGATTGCATCCCGGTAGGCAAATATCTCCTTTATTAGCAAGTAAATATGCCGATGCTGCAAAACAAACTTTAAATGTAAGAGGAGATGGTGGGACAGGATGGAGTAAAGCTTGGAAAATAAATTTTTGGGCAAGGTTGCTAGACGGAGATCATGCTTATTTACTTTATCAAGAGCTATTAAAAAACTCAACCCTTAATAATCTTTTTGATACACATCCGCCATTCCAAATAGATGGAAATTTTGGGGCAACCTCTGGCATAACCGAGATGCTTTTGCAAAGTCATTTACAATATGTGCAATTACTGCCTGCCTTACCAAATGCTTGGCCTGTTGGAGAAGTAAAAGGGCTTGTGGCCAGAGGAAATTTTGTTATCAATATGTCTTGGCAACAAAAGGAATTGGTAAAAGCAGAAATATTATCTCGCAAAGGCGAAGATTGCAATGTTTTAAGTTTGGTTCCCTTAAAACTAAAGGAAACAGGCCAGTTTAGTAAGCAAATTATCATCAACAATAAAACCTATCATCAACTAAATTTTAAAACCCAAAGCAACCAATTATACACCCTAACAAAAATATGAGGATTCTAAGTTCTTTACTTTTAGCTATTGCCATTTCAGTGAATTTACAGGCACAGCCAGCCGCCAGACCTAGTTATAAATTTGATTTTGGCAAAGCCGATTTAGGTGCAGACTATAAAAATGTTAAACAAGGCGATGAATATACCAAAGCATCAGTTTTTGGTTTTGATTTAGA
The DNA here is from genome assembly GCF_009674685.1 of Pedobacter puniceum. Classification (GTDB taxonomy): domain Bacteria; phylum Bacteroidota; class Bacteroidia; order Sphingobacteriales; family Sphingobacteriaceae; genus Pseudopedobacter; species Pseudopedobacter puniceum. Next base: position 1,441,591 of record NZ_WKJI01000001.1, on the reverse strand, counting down.
AACTCAGCCTGTTTTTAGCGAGGTAAAAAAGGGTAATTATGATATAGTTTCATCAGACAAAGTTTTTTATTTCTCGGTAAATTTACCAGAAGGTAACTATGAAGTAAAAGTGCTTTTAGCAAACCCTCATGGTGATGCACTTAGTACCGTAAAAGCAGAGTCTAGAAGGCTGATGCTAAAAGATGTTAAAATCCCGAAAGGGAAATATAAGTATGAAAGCTTTATTGTAAACATCAAAGACAGAAACATAACGCCAGACAAAAAAGTAGCTTTAAAAGAAAGAGAGCTTACTAAATTAGATTGGGATGATAAATTAACCCTCGAGTTTAACGGTAAAACCTATTTAGCCGCTTTAGAAATCACTCCGGTTGATGATCAAATAACTGTTTACTTGGCAGGAAATTCAACGGTGGTTAATCAAGATACCGAGCCTTGGGCTTCCTGGGGGCAGATGATACCTTACTTCTTTAAACCCGGTGTTGCTATTGCTAACCATGCCGAGTCTGGCTTAACTTTAGGAAGTTTTTTAGGCTCAAAACGTTTAGAAAAAGTTTTAAGTGTTATTAAACCCGGAGATTATCTATTTATAGAGTTTGGACATAATGACCAAAAAGATAAAGGTATTGATGATGGTGCTTATAAATCTTATACAGAACGTTTGAAGTTATTTGTAAACAGTGCCCGAAGTAAAAATGCCATACCTATTATTGTTACTTCTACCAGTAGGAGGGCTTTTAATAAAGAAGGTAAAGTGGTAGAAACTTTAGGTGATTTTCCTAACGCAGCCAGAAAAGTAGCTGGAGATTTAAATGTCCCTTTGATAGATCTTAATAAAGAAACAAAAATATTGTACGAAGCATTAGGAGAAGAACAATCAAAAAAGGCTTTGGTACACTATGCTGCAAATACTTATCCAGGGCAAACCCAAGCCATTGCAGATAATACACACTTTAGTACTTACGGTGCTTTTCAGATTGCCAAAATCATTGTTCAAGCAATTAAGAAACAAGATATAAACTTAAAGAAGTATATCAGGAATTTTAAAAATTACCATCCTAGCAAACCAGATCATCCCGATAGCTGGAATTGGCCTTTAAGCTTGAGGAATGATTTAGTTAGGCCAGACGGTAATTAAAGGGTTATTTTTATCTAATAATCATGTTTTTTAATTCGTTTGCCTGTCTTGCAGGATACTACAGGTTGCGGGTGTTTTTTTATTCATCTACCTTAGATGATAACCAATAGCAGTAGCTATGATACTGTTATAAAAACCAAATAGTAACCTAAAAAAAGCCAAACATGATGAAACTTTACTTTAGCCAAAGTAAGCCTTATTTAAGTGTACATTATTTAAAACATTTTAATGTATGATACACTAAGTATTGGTTTGTAAACCTTTTATAATTCTTTTTTACAAGAATCCACTTTATATTTTTTTAGATATACCCGATTATGTTAACATCAATTAAACGTGTTATCCTTTTGGTTGTTGCCGCCAATTTAATATTGTTAGGCTGCCAAAAAGATAAATTTGACGAGTACTATGGAAGACCGGATTCCTTAGCAGATCCTATCTACCAGCAATTAGTTGCTAGAGGTAATTTTACCAGTTTTACCAAACTTATTGATAAAGCATCTTACAAAGATATTTTATCCAAAGCAGGTTACTGGACAATTTTTGCACCTAACGATGAAGCTTTCCAACTATTTTTTCAAGAAAATGGTATCGCTAATGCAGATGCTGTTTCTAAAGAGTTGGCAGAGAAAATTGTAAAATATGCTTTGGTATTTAATGCTTTTAAAACTGATAGAATTTCTGATTATCAATCAAATATCGGTTGGGTGCCAAATGCGGCTTACAAGAGAAGAACAGCTTACTACGACGGTTTTTATAAAGAAATTGTTAATGGGCAAGAAAGGGTTGTGTTTTCTTCTAATAGAAATAATACAGTAGGTGGTACAGGTACACCTTACTATGTGGATGGTGATAACAACAATAAGTATCTTCCCTATTTTCACGAAAAATACATGACCGCTGCGGGCTTAACAGCTGCAGATTATAATTATTTCTATCCAAACCAAACATATACAGGTTTTAATGTAGGTGCTGGTTCTGTTAAAACAGCCGATATTATTGCCGAAAACGGTATCATACATGAAGTAACCTCTGTAAATGTTCCTTTACCAAGTATAGATCAATACTTAGCAAGTAAGCCAGAGTATAGCCTATTCAAATCTATATTAGATAAATATTTAGTAACCTATCAAAGAAACGAACTAGCAACAAGGAGATACAGAATTTTAACTGGAAGTACAGAAGATGTTTTTATAAAAGTTTATAATCCGGCATTAGCATTTTCACCTAATAATGAGAACTTCCTTAAAGCTATGGATAATGATGGACAGGCAGATGGATATAGCATATTTGTACCTACCAATGCGGTTTTACAAGATTTTATCAATAATGTTGTTTTAGAGCATTATTCATCTTTAGATGCGCTTCCAACCTATATTTTAACAGACTTGATTAACGCCCACATGTGGCAAAATACAGTATGGCCAAGTAAGTTTAATGCAAGTATCAATCTTTTAGAAGAAGAAGCCAGATTTAATCCTAACACCAATATTGTAGATAAAAAAGTATTGAGTAATGGTATTTTCTATGGTACAAACAAAGTACAAGAAGCTAATACTTTTTACTCTGTTTACAGTGCTCCATATTTGAATCCGGCTTATACTTTAATGACAAGAGCTCTTAACGAAGAGTATAAAAGAATCATCAACAACTTAAGAATAAGATTTACATTATTCATGATGTCTGATCAGGTTCTAAAAGCAAAAGGATTTGATTTTGACGGTACCAGAAACGAGTGGGTTTATGTATCGCCTACAACAGGAGCAAGGGTTTCTGGTCCGGCGGCAAGAACAAGATTACAAAGAATATTATATAATCATATTGTTGCTACACCTAATAACGAGTTAAATAACTTATCAGGTTCTGGAATTATTAGAACCGGAGACAGAGATATCCCAGGTGAATACATTAAGTGGAATAATAATACTGTATTTGCTGCAGGTAATGAAGATTTAGGTAATGTGGTAAACATTACTGGTTTTGAAGATACTAGAAACGGTAGAGTTTATTATACAGATAATTTACTAGAGTTTAGCGAAAGAGCCATAGGTTTAGAATTAGCAGCTTTAGCAGCCCCTACAACTTCAGAATTTAAAAGATTTTTTGATTACTTAAATAACTCTCCATTATACAACCGTACCACAGGTGTTATTAACGGAGTAGCGTTGGGTACTTCTTATACTTTATTAGTACCAAATAATGCTGCCATAGCCGCGGCTGTTACAGCAGGCTTATTACCAGCTAGTGTAACGCCTGCAACTGGTGTTGATATAGAAAAAGTATCTTCCTTTATCAGATACCATATTCTGGTTAGAAATACGGTAGCACCAGATGGTAACCAAAATATAACTTCTACAGAAACCCTTTACAAAAACGTAAACGATGAGGTTGTAACCGTAAGAATCAATAATCAGTTAAATAATCTTTCTTTTTCTGGTCAAAACAACAACCGTACGGCAAGGGTCATCAATGGGCCAAGTAATAACCTTGCAGACAGAGCTTTAATTCATTTAGTTGATAATTATCTTGATTATAGATAGAAATGAGAAATATAATAAATAGTTATTTTTTAAGGACAGTAGCAATAATTGTTTGTGTGTTTAGTACGCAAGCGCTTATGGCTCAAAGTCCAGCCGCTTCTACTACGTTTATTGTAAGAGGAAGGGTAATAGATAGAACAGATAAGCAGCCAGTTATTGGGGCATCTGTTGTAGAGCAAGATAAAGATAAGCGTACTGTTACGGGCGTTGTTACAGATTTAAACGGAAATTTTGCTTTAAAAATGAAAGACCCAAAACATACAATCTCAGTATCTTATTTGGGTTATAAATCTCAATCAGTAGCAGTTAACGGAAGAACAAATATCAACTTTTCTTTAGAGTCAAATTTTAACGAGTTAGAAGGTGTAACAGTAAGTGCAGCAAAATCTGGTAACTCTGGTTTAATGTCTATTGATGAGCGTGATTTAACAACTTCTAGTGTTACTATTAACGCAAGATCTTTGCAAGAAATGCAATCTACATCTATTGATGAAGCCTTACAAGGTAGAATAGCGGGTGTGGATATCGCTTCAAACTCCGGAGACCCAGGTTCTGGTATGGCTATCAGAATTAGAGGTACTTCTTCTATCAGCGGTACTGCAGATCCTTTAATCGTTGTAGACGGTTTACCATACGAAACCACAGTACCATCAGATTTTAATTTTGGTACCGCAGATCAAGATGGTTATGCTCAGTTGCTAAATATTGCTCCGGCAGATATAGAAACTATAACCATTTTAAAAGATGCTGCCGCAACTGCTGTATGGGGTGCAAGAGCTTCAAACGGGGTTTTATTAATTACCACCAAAAGAGGTGCTATTGGTAAACCAACCATTAATTATTCTTTTAGAGGCTCTATGGCAACAGTACCAACAGGTATTCCGCTTTTAAATGGTGACCAGTATTCTCAATTAATCCCAGAAATGGTGATGAATAGAAATGGTACACCTCTTAACACCTTAACGGTTAAAGAATTTCAGTACGATCCAAGTGATGTATATTGGTATAAAAACTATAGCAATAATACAGATTGGATAGATGCAATTACACAGACAGGTTTATCTGGCGATCATACTTTATCTCTACAAGGTGGTGGCGAGAAAGCCAGATACTATACCTCAGTAGGATATTTAGACCAAATTGGGGTAACTAAAGGCACAGGTTTAGATAGGATTTCTGCCCGTTTAAACTTAGATTATACCGTATCTGATAGAATAAGATTTAGAACTGATATTGCCTATACACACTCTGTAACAGATAGAAATTATGTTAACGGAGACCGTGATAATGTAGACGGATTGAGAAGTGTTGCCAATACCAAAATGCCAAACATGAGCATTTATGAGTATGATGAATTTGGAAACTTAACACCAAACTTTTTCTCACCAGCAAGAAATATTCAAGGGGCTTACAGTGGTACTTATAACCCTGTAGCTATGGCAGAGTTTGCTTATAACAGACAAAGAGGAGAGAGGATAACACCTATTTTTAACTTAAAGTACGATATCATTCCTAAAGTACTTTTCTCTGATTTTTCTGTGATGTTTGATATCAATAACAGTAAAATCAATAACTTTTTACCTCAAAATGCAACAGGAAGACCATATACAGAAACTGTTGTAAACAGAGCAGGAGATTCTGATTTAGATCAGTTTAGAGTTCAATCTAAAGCTAACTTTATTTATAAACCATTTATTGGTGATAAACACGAGTGGCAAAGTATTCTTTCTATTCAAACAGATGATTATAGAGGCGTTTTTCATGAGGCCTTAACCTCTAACACAGCATCTTCTTTATTAACAGATCCATCTGTACCATCAAGAACTCAAAATACCGAGTTGAGATTATTAACCAGTATCGGAGAATCTAGAAGTATTGGTACTTTATTAAGTACACAATATAAATATGATGATAGATACATCATTAACGTAGGTATTAGAGCAGATGGTAGCTCAAAATTTGGTCCTAATAATAGATTTGGATATTTCCCATCTATATCAACACGTTGGAGAATGTCTGCAGAGAAATTTATGCAGAAGTTTAAATTTATTGATGATTTAAGTATTAGAGCTAGTTACGGTGAGTCTGGAAGAGTACCAAGAACAGATTACTTGTTCTATAATTTCTATAACAATTTCCAATCTAACTACTTAGGTTTATCTGGTGTTTATCCGGCTAACATAGAGCTTACCAATTTAAAATGGGAAACTGTTGCGGGTACCAATCTTGGTTTCAACCTAGAAATGTTCAACAGAAAATTAAAAGTTGATGTTGACTTATATAGAAACAGATCAACCGATTTATTATTTGAAAACTTACAAATTTCTTCAGTTTCTGGTTTTAATGATATCGACTTAAACTATGGTAAATTAGATAACCAAGGTTGGGAAGTTGGTATTAATGCTACACCATACAAATCAAAAAATTTAACTATAGATTTTGGTTTCAACGTTGCCAGAAACGTAAATATTATACGTGAGATATCAGAATTTTTCCCGGCAGAAGAAGGTTTTGCTGATAGAAATGGTAGTTATAAGCGATTCTTAAGAGTAAATAACCCTTACGGTTCTTTTTACGGATACAAATACAAAGGTGTATATAAAGACCAAGACGCAACTATTGCTAGAGATGCTGATGGGAATCAAATTTTTGGTCCTGATGGTCAGCCTATTTACATGCGCTTTAACTATCCAAGAACTGATTATGTTTTCCAAGCTGGAGATGCAATGTATGAAGACATTAATAAAGATGGTAATATAGATTCTAGAGATATTGTATACCTAGGTAATAGTAACCCTAAGTTTACCGGAGGTTTTGGGCCGTCTTTTAATTACAAAAATCGTATCAGATTATCCATGTTCTTTAGTTACAGAATAGGTTATGAGGTAATTAACCAAACCGATATGTTTACCACTAACCTTACCGGATATAGCAACCAAAGTACAGCTGTATTAAGAAGATGGAGAAATCCAGGAGATGTTACTGATATCCCAAGAGCATTATTTGCATCTGGTTATAACTGGTTAGGTTCAGACAGATATGTAGAAGATGCATCTTTTGTACGTTTCAGAACTGCAACCTTAAGCTATAGCTTAGGAAAAGACATGTTAAAGAAACTTAAACTGGCTGATGTTAGGGTATTCTTAACCGGTGAAAACATCTTCACTTTAACCAATTACAGGGGTCAAGACCCAGAGGTAAACATGCAACGTGGAGTATTCGGTATTGCGCTTGATAATTCAAGAACTCCGCCTACTAAGCGTTTTACTTTCGGCTTATCAACTAGGTTTTAATTGAAAAGAATTACATTATGAAATTTAGAAAAATTTATATCACGCTTTTATTAACCTTGTTTTTAGGAAGCTTTACTTCTTGTAACAAATGGTTAGAGTTAAAACCACAAGATGGTATCGTTGGTAGCGAGTTTTGGCAAACCAAAGAGCAAGTACAGTCTGCTGTAATAGGCTGTTACAGTTCTTTATTAACCTCTCCTCCGGGAAACAGAGATATTCCCCTAGCAGAACTATTATTTATGTATGGCGAGCTAAGAGGTGATATGGTTACACCAGGCCCTTTTGCTAGTATTGATGAGATTGATGTTACCAACGTAAATATTTTAGAAACTAACAGTTTAACAAACTGGAGACCTTTCTACAGAATTATTAATTATTGTAATAATGTAATAGAGTTGGCTCCGGCGGTTTTACAAAGAGACCCAACTTTAACACAAACAGAACTTAATAGTTATGTAGCAGAAGCACTAGGTTTAAGAGCATTTTTATACTTAACACTTGCTAAAACTTGGGGCGATGTGCCTTTAAAATTAACGGCTACAAAAAGTGATGCTGATGATTTTCAGATACCAAAATCTACCCAATTACAAGTTTTTCAACAAATAGAAAAAGATTTGCTTGAGGCAGAAGCCAAAGCTAAAACCTCACATGGTAGCGTAGCGGCAGATAAAGGTCGTATCACTAAATACACCATTAATGCCATGCAGGCCGAGCTTTATCTTTGGTTAGAAGATTATAACAAATGTATAGAGGCTTGTGAGAAAATAGAAAATTCTGGCAGATTCTCTCTTGTACCAGGTAATAACGCTTGGTTTAGTACTCTTTATGCTAATGGTAATTCATCTGAAGGTATTTTCGAGTTCCAGTTTGATTTACAGCAATTAAATACATTTTATGTGATGTTTTTCCAACGTCCGAGATTTATTGCTACACCACGAGTAATGGAACAAATCTATCAAATCAATTTTACTGATGATACCAAATTTGATATCAGGGGTAATGGCGCTTCTTTAATAGCTAGTGATAATACCATTTATAAATATTTAGGTGAAGATAGAACCAATAGGAAAACACTAGAGCAATCATTTACCCACTGGTTTGCATACAGATATGCAGATATCCTGCTCATGAAGGCAGAAGCACTTAATGAAATAGGAGATGGTGCAAGAGCAATTACTTATGTAGAAGCTATTAGAACAAGAGCTAGCGCTTTAGCACAAACAGGTAAAACCTTTGCAGATCCAAATTCTGATAAAATAGGTGTAACAGATTATATTTTACAAGAAAGAGCAAGAGAGTTTGCTTTTGAAGGAAAAAGATGGTTTGATGTTTTAAGAAATGCAAAAAGAAATAATTACCAGCGCTTAGACTTAATTATAGAAATGGTTACTAATAGTGCACCAGTTGATAAACAACAATCAATTATTTCTAAATACAGAGATTTTAATAGTCATTATTTACCAATAAACTTTACCGAGTTAAGAACTAATAAAGCCTTGGTACAAAATCCTTTTTATAAATAAATCTAATTAAATAGAATATGGAAAAGTTATTTAAACTCAACCGCTTACCTATAATAGCTGTAATTCTATTATTAGTAGCAAGTATTTCCGCTTGTAAAAAAGAATTATTTACACAAACTACAGATGAGAGTGTAAATATAACTGGTTTTTTTGAGCAGGAGGCCTCTCAGTTTTCTGAGTTTCAGAAAGCTTTAAAATTAACCGGTAATGCTTCTTATTTAGCTGCTTATGGTACTTACACCGTTTTTGCGCCAAATAATGATGCTTTTAAATTGTTTTTAGAAGAACAAGGTAAAACAAGTCTAGAACAGGTAGACTTAGATGTTTTAAAAGATGTTGTAAAATTGCACATCATCCAAGATACCATCTCCACTACTTCTTTTACAGATGGTAAAATAAAAAAGCCAACAGCGCTTGGGCAATATTTAACTACTGGAGCAAGCAATGAAGGTGGTGTAACCAGCATTATCATCAATAAAACGGCTCGTATCACTAGAAGTAATGTAAAAGTAGGTAATGGTATTATCCATTGTTTAGACCGCGTTTTACAAAAATCTGTTAGAACGCTAGCACAAGAAATCGCATCTAAACCAGAGCTATCTATATTTAATGAAGCCCTGGTTGCTACAGGTTGGGATGTGAAGTTAAATGCGGCTTTAACTGTAAATAATGGTGTGCCAAGTTATGTTTCTGTTTTAGCTGTTACTAATGATGTTTATAGGAAATCTGGTATAAATTCATTTACCGATTTAAAAAACAAGTATTCAAGAAACGGTAATCCAGCAAGTTTAACAGATAGCTTAAATCTTTACATTGCTTACAAGGTTTTACCAGGTTTAAAATATATGGCAGATATTGTTTCTGCTCCTTCACATGAAACAAAAGCTCCTTTAGAAATTATCAGTGTTAAATTATCTAAGGATACTATTTTATTTAACGAAGATATTTTTGGTGGTGTATTAGAGAAAGGTGTAAGTGCTAACCGTGAGTTAAGTGATGTATCTACCACAAATGGTGTTTTACATTTTGTTAATGGTGATTTCTCTATCAAGAAAAGAGTACCAACAGCTGTATTTTTTGATATTGCAGACCAGCCAGAGTTACGCCAGTTACCTTCTATTTTTAGAGTGCCTGGCAAGTCTCAAGTTTTTAATCTAAATACATTAAGAGATATTAAATGGGGTGGTAATTTAAATCCTGCATTTACTTATAGCGTAGCTAATACAGGGAGCTTTGCAGGAGCTTATTTCTCAGATTATTTTTCAATAAGCTTAAGAACAGCTGTTGCACAATGGGTAGAGTTTAGAACGCCTGTTATCATCAGAGGACGCTATAAAGTATGGATTTCTTTTAGAGCGATACGTGGTAGTGGTAACTGTCAAAATACGGCTAGTGCTTCTTTAGACGGTGTACCATTCTCAAGAACAGTAAGTTTTGGAGAGTATAGAATCAGAACTAAAACAGATCCAGGTGGTTTGGCAACAGACCCATCTGCCGAGGAGTTAGAGGCACAAGGTTATAAGAACCCAATTACCTTCAACAACCTTAACTGGAACTGTCGTTTATTAGGTACTATGGATATCCAAACTACAGATAGACATATCTTAAGATTAGATGCTTTAACCAATTGTAATGCAAGCTCTGCAACCATAGATATGATACATTTTATACCTGTAGACCAAAACCAGTTAACACCAAAGTTTGGACCTAACGGGGAGATAGTTTATTAATTAACCAATGAATACTATCGGCTATTATCATTTCATAATAGCTGATAGTTAAAGTTTTATAAATAATCCATAAAGGATGAATATTCGCAAACATATAAATACAATATTATCTGCAGCCTTGCTATCCTTAGCAATATACGGATGTAATGATAAATGGGACGAGCATGTAGCTGTAACCGATGAGATTGTTAATGATAATCTTTTTGAGCAGCTTTCAGAAAACAATGAAGTATCAGAGTTTAACAAGTTATTGGTAAAAACCGGTTATGATAAAGTAATATCAGCATCTAAAACCTATACTGTTTTTGCGCCTAATAATAATATAATAGCAACTTTAAGTCCGTCTTTAATAGAAGATACAACAAGGCTTAAAGCTTTTATTGGTAACCATATAGCTATCTCTGCATACCGTACAGATATGGCTTCTGATTCTGTGAAACTGAAAATGTTTAGTGGTAAAAATCTTGTTTTCTTACAAAATGAAATAGACGAGATTCAAATAACTACAGCTAATAAATTTGCAGCTAATGGTATCTATCATGTAATTAATGGTGCTTTAACTCCAAGAAGTAGTATTTGGGAATATTTAAGAACTAATAAGACCAATTACCGCCAAGCGGCTTTTATAACTTCTTTAGATACACTAAATATTTATCCAAACGGGCCTGCTAATACTGGTAACCCTACTGTAGATAATGAGTTTACACGTGAGACTTATAACATCAGAAATGAAGAGGTAAAATATACCATGTTTTTGATGCAAGATGCAGCACTAACCTCAGAAGTAAATAAGTTATTACCTTATTTTTTACGCCCATCTGTAGATACCAATACCAATATAGCTACGCAATATGCTATTAGAGATTTAGTATTCCCTGGAGAGTTAAGAGTTAGTAGTTTACCCGATACCTTAATTTCAAAGTTTGGTGTTAAAGTGCCAGTTAACAAAAATAATATTGTAGAAACTATAAAGACAAGTAACGGCCTTATTCATATTGTGAGCAATATGAATGTTGAGCTTAGACATCGTTTAGTACCCACAAAAATTGAAGGTGAAAACCCAAGACAATTTATCCCTGGTGATAGAAGAGGTAACACCTATTACAGAGCTAAAAGAGATCCACAAGGTATTTTATTTAATGATTTAATGGTGCAAAATCATGGTGTTTCTTTATTTGAGGTAGGTTATCAAACACCATTATTATATAGCACCACTTATAGGGTTTTCTGGAGAGCCATTAATGATATCCAAACCAACGTTTTCCAACAAAGATTAAGAGTAGGGGGTGTAAGAAATACTGCTGGTGTAGTGGTAAATACCATTACTACTTTTCCATACATCAATGTTAATGTTAATGATTATTCTGAGGTTTATATAGGTGATTTTACACTTACAAGTACAGGTAATATTCCGCTTGCTTTAATAGGTGCTGCTGTAACTACCAACGGAAATAATACAGTAACCCTTGATTATTTAAGGCTAGTTCCAACCATAAAGTAATAATTGTTAAAATATAGAATTATTAAGATGCAAATAAAACCTAAACATATACTAACTTATAGCTGCTTATTTACTTTAAGTGTCTTAAGCTTTAACGTTATTGCTCAACAAAAAGATAGTGTTACTACCAAAACTATTAAAAGTGTGAAAGCACTTAAAATAAAAGGTGTAGTTAAAGATGCTATAACAGGGATGCCTTTAGCTGGTATAAACGTTTCTCAGCCAAATTTCTCAGCTAATATTACTGATGATAAAGGTAGATTTACTTTATCTGTACGTTATCCAAACTCTACTATTCTTATTAGTGGTAGCGGTTATCAAACTAAAGAAGTTGCTTTAAAAGGCAAACCAGAAGTAGATATTTTCCTTTATGAATCTGGTTATACCTCTTTTTATGAAGAAGTTAACACGTCAGTTGGTTTAACGCCAGAGAGTCATGTTACTTTTGCAACAAAATCTTTAAGCGTTGAAAAAACACAGTGGGAAGCAGCATCAGAAACACCTGGTACACTCTTACAAAGTAGGTTAGCGGGTGTAAACGCTATCCGTCGTTCTGGTACATCAAATAGTGATGTTACTTTATGGTTAAGAGGCTTTAACTCTTTATATGCTACAAATAAGCCATTAATAATTGTTGATGGTGCTATTTATGATACAGAAGATTATAGCTCAGAAATGATGGGTAACTTCTTTAATAACGCTTTAGCAAATATAGATGTTAAGGATATTGAAGATATCAGCATCATTAAAGATGGTTCTTCTTTATACGGTACAAAAGGTGCAAATGGCGTGGTATTGATAAACACCACTCACACTAAAGAGTTAACCACAAAAATGGATTTTGCTGTTTATGGAGGCTTTAATCAGCAGCCACAAAATATACCTTTATTAAATGCTGGTCAATATCGCTCTTACTTAACTCAGCTTCTTCAAACAAGAGGTTTAAGTCAAACGCAAATACAAAGCCAGCCTTTCATGAACGATAACCCTGAAAATGCAAACTTTTATACTTATAATAACAATACTAATTGGCAAGATAGGGTATTAAGAGATAGCTATAATCAAAACTATTACATGAAAGTAACAGGTGGAGATAACATTGCTAAATACTCTTTGTCTTTAGGTTATGTAAATAATGGTGGGATTGTAGAAAATACCGATTTTTCTAAATACAACATGAGGTTAAACGGCGATTTAAACTTAACGCCAAAATTAACCATGCAGGCTAATTTATCTTTTTACTACAATCAACAAAATTTAAGAGATCAAGGAAATAATTTTAATACTACCAGTCCGCTTTATTTAGGTTTAACAAAAGCACCTTTTTTAGGTTCTAATGTTTTTGCTGCCGATGGTACACAGTCTCCTAATTTTGCCAATACTGATATTTTTAATGTAAGTAATCCAGCTGTTTTAGTTTCTGATAATACAGTGGGTATCAATAGAAACTATCGCTTTTTTGGTAATCTGCAGTTCAACTATAAGCTAAATAAGAACCTTAATTTGGCAACCATATCAGCTATTACTTTTGATAAAGGTAGAGAGAACTTTTTCTTACCACAACTAGGTGTTACTAGTGATACTTTAAGAACAGCAATTGCTTTAAACCGTTCTGGAAGCGAAATTTCTAGATTGTTTAGCGTTTTTAACGATACCTATTTAGATTACAAAAAAACAGTAGCCAATAAGCACAGTTTTAGCTCAAGATTGGGTTTACGTACCCAAACTAATGATTCTGAAAGTGATTTAGGCTTAGGTTTCAACTCGGCAACAGATGATTTCTTAAGCGTTGGCGCTGGTAGTACCACTTTAAGACAAATAGGAGGTACTCTTGGAAGCTGGAATTGGATGAACCTTTATATGGCCAATAATTACGGTTTAATGAATAAATACTTCCTTTCTGTAAACCTTGCCTTAGATGGTTCTAGCAGATTTGGAAAAGATGCCGATAATGGTGCTATAAAAATTGGCCAGCATAAGTTTGCCTTTATGCCTTCTGTTGGTGCAGCATGGCTAATTTCTTCAGAGAATTTTATGGCCAATAATAAATTTATAAACTTCTTAAAACTAAGAGCCTCTTATGGCATTACCGGTAATGATGATATTGGTAATTACGCTGCAAGATCATACTATGTATCTCAAAACTTAATTGGTGTACAAGGCTTAGTAAGAGGTAATATTGGTAACTCTGCCTTACAATGGGAAACCGTTAAAAAAGCCAATATAGGGCTTGATGTAGCTTTATTGAAAGAAAAACTAAGCTTTACTTTTGATTACTATAACAACCAAACCACAAACATGATTGTATTTGAAGGTTTAAACGCTTTCACTGGTTTTGATTTTGCTATCAACAACAATGCAGCCATGAAAACCAATGGTTTTGAGGTTACTGCAAATAGCAGAGTAATTGGTAAATCTAAACTAAAATTAGATTTAGGCTTAAGCATTTCTAGATATAAAAACCAAATTACTTCTTTGCCATCTGGAGAGTTTGTGACCAATTTCGGTGGTGCTACTTTTATCACCAAAGAAGGTCAAGATGCTAATTTGTTTTATGGTTTAAAAAGCAACGGAATTTTTGCTACTCAAGCAGATGCTGCCGCATCTGGATTATTAAGAAGATTACCTAATGCTTCTTTAGTGCCTTACCAAGGTGGTGATGTTCGTTTTGTTGATACCAATAATGACAATGTGATTGATGATTTAGACAGACAAGTTATTGGCAACCCAAATCCAGATTTTGTAGGGATGTTTAACAGCGTTTTAACATATAAAAGATTCTCTTTAAACGCCTTCTTTAACTTCTCTATTGGTAATGATGTTTATAACGGTACCAGAAATACTTTAGAAAAAATGTCTGGTTATGAAAACCAAACTCAGGTAGCTTTAAACAGATGGAGAGCGGATGGCCAAATTACCAATACACCAAGAGCAAACTGGGGAGACCCAATGGGTAATGCACAATTTTCTGACCGTTGGATAGAAGACGGCTCTTACTTAAGATTAAGAACCCTAGCCTTAGCTTACGATGTACCGGTAAAAAGTAAAATCTTTAAAGGAGCAAAAGTTTATGTAACAGCCAATAACTTGTTTACTGTATCTAACTACTTAGGTTTTGATCCAGAATTTAGTGCTAACTCGGCATTATTTGCTCAAGGTGTTGATATTGGTTTAGTACCACAAGTAAGAACTTTCCAATTAGGTTTCAAATTAGGACTATAACCACTTAAGAATTTTTAGCATAGAAATGATGAAATTAAAAATCAATAAAAGAAAATGGTTAAGCTATGCGGCAATGGCTATGTTGGCGCTAACCACTGTGTCTTGTAATAAATTTTTAGAAGTAGAACCACAAGATAGATTAGTTAAAGAGCAATATTACAGGAACGTATTTGATGCCGATGCTGCCGTACTAGGTGTTTATGGTAAAATGATGAATTTAGCCAAGCAGTATGTTATTTTAAACGAGCTAAGGGCTGATTATATGACGGTTACTGAAAACTCAGATCCTTTCTTAAGAGAAATAAACAACCACGAAGTAAGCGCTTCTAACCCTTACATTAGCCCTAAGCCATTTTATGAAGTTATCATAAATTGTAATGATGTCTTGGCCAATTTTGATATCATGTTAAGGGAGAATAAATTTACCCAAGACCAATACAACCAGCGTTATTCTGATGTTGCATGTGTAAGATCATGGGTGTATTTGCAATTAGGAATCCATTTTGGTACTATCCCTTATATTACAGATCCTTTAGAAGATTTAAGTGATATAAAAGATACCAATAAGTTTCCACGAGTAAATTTCGATCAGTTATTAGATATCCTTATTCCTTTTGTAGAGGGCTTACCTTACAAAAATACCTATGCTAATAATGCTTCTTTAATTACTACTGTTGATGGATATTCAACCGCTAAATTTTTCATCAATAAACAATGTTTAATTGGCGATTTAAACCTGTGGAAAGGTAATTACAGAGCAGCTGCAACAGCATATAAAGCCGTAATGACGAGTTTTGAAAACACTGGTAATGATAACGATAGATATAATGTTTATAAAGTTAGATTTGCTGAAGTAGCTACTAATAATGATATTTCTGTAGGCTATATTCGTTTCAGAGAGCAAGACGCTACCGCTTTAATTAACAGCGTTACCCAAGGTTGGAAATCTATTTTTGCAAGAAACAGAGACGAGTTATGGAACCAAGAGTGGATATGGGCATTACCTTTTAGTAAAAACTTTCAGCCAGAAAATCCATTTATCGAGTTGTTTTCTGTAGCCGGTGGAAAATATCTTTTAAAGCCATCTGCACAAGGTATTCACTACTGGAACTCAGAAACTCAAAGAAATGGTATTCCTTACGATGCTCGTAAAATACTTTCTATTCAAGATAATCCAACTCGTCCAGTTATCATGAAATATCTATATTATTATTTAGATGATAGAACTTTAACACCTAAGGTTTTATTTGAAAAGGAAGGTAACTGGTTTTTATACAGAGCAGCAACTTTACATTTACGTTTTGCAGAAGCTGCAAACCGCGATAACAGACATAAACTTGCAGGTGCCTTTTTAAATACAGGTATCAATAACGTTTACGATCCAAATCCGGGTGTTTCTGGTAGAGATGTAACCAATATTCAGCAAACTTTTGATGTTGCACCTTATGATTTTGATGCAAGATTTGGCGATTTTCCTTTCTTTAGAGCTAATTGGCATAGACATAACGGTTTAAGAAACAGAGCTAATTTACCTGCAAGAACCGTAGTTGGTGATAGTACCTTAACCATAGAAAACGATTTAATTACAGAAGCAGGTTTAGAAACCGCCTTTGAAGGAAACCGTTGGGCAGATTTAATGCGTATTGCCAGAAGAAGAGGTGAGCCAGCTTTCCTTGCTGATAGAATATATAACAAATTATTAAGAGAAGGTAATCCTAATGCTACAGCAGTAAGAAATAAGTTATTGGATCCTAATAATTGGTATTTACCTTTCAAACTAGATTAATACAGGACACAACAGGTTGCAGAGGATGTTTCATTAAGCTAGTTTTGGGTTTCCTTATGCAATTCAATATTATCTCGTTTGCATAATTTAAAATTGGTTTAATAAGAGTGGCTCCCGCCACCAATAAAGGTCGTTTTTGTTAAAGCGGCCTTTATTTTTTTAAATGATGATTTACAACTTCTATATGGCAAAAAAATATTTCTTATCTCTTATTCTTACAGTGTTATGTTTTTATATCAAAGCACAAGATTTTGATTTATATAGTGTTAAAAATCAAGTAAGTATAGTTTGTAATTCTAAAGATTCAACTTTAGATGCTGTTGTGGCAAACCTATTAGCTAAAGATATAGAAGCAGTATGTGGTTATAAACCTCCCATTTATAAGCATCTCAAACAGGCTAAAGGAAATGTTATCCTTTTGGGCCAGGTTAAAAACGCTCAGGCTAAAGCCTTTAGAAATTATTATCCCCAAGAAATCGAAAATCAGTTTGAAATATTTGCCATCAAAAGGTTAAAAAATCCAACATCTAAAATTAAAGATGCACTCATCATTACCGGCAGCGATGCAAGAGGTTTAGCTTATGGTGTTTTTCATATTTCTGAAAAGATAGGCATTCATCCTTGGTATTACTGGGCAGATGTTACCCCGCAAAAGAAAAAGCAATTAAGTGTTTCTATAAAGGATACCATTTCTAAAACGCCGTCTGTAAAATACCGAGGTATTTTCTTAAACGATGAAGACTGGGGCTTAAGGCCTTGGGCAGCGCAAAACATCGATAAAAATTTAAAAAATATTGGACCTAATAGCTACGCTAAAATTTTCGAGCTTTTGCTACGCCTTAAAGCAAATACCATTTGGCCAGCCATGCATCCGGGAACAAAAGCTTTTTTTAGTATTCCTGAGAATTTAAAAATTGCTAAGCAATATGAAATAATCATTGGCTCTTCACATGCAGAACCCATGCTCAGAAATAATGTAGACGAATGGGATAAAAACGCCATGGGTGCTTTTAATTATGTTGATAATTCATTTAATATTAATGATTATTGGCAAAAAAGAATTAAGGAAACAACTTCTATTAACGCAATTTATAGCCTTGGAATAAGAGGCGTACATGATAGTGGGATGGAGGGCATTAAGAATAACAAAGAAGCCATTAAGGTTTTAGGTGATGTATTTACCGCTCAAAGGAATATGCTTAAAAATACTTTAAAAAAAGATATAAAAGCTATTCCGCAAGCTTTAACACTTTATAAAGAGGTTTTAGATATTTATGATGAGGGTTTGCCTGTCCCGGATGACGTAAACCTAGTTTGGCCAGATGATAATTACGGATACATCAGAAGACTAGGTAATCCTGATGAAAATAAGAGAAAAGGTGGTGCTGGTGTTTACTATCATGTTTCTTATTGGGGTAGGCCGCATGATTATCTGTGGTTATGTACAACTCCGCCTGCTTTAATTCATCAAGAAATGCTTAAAGCTTACCGTAATGAAGCTAAAAGTATTTGGATATTAAATGTTGGCGATATTAAACCGGCCGAGTATCAAACACAATTGTTTTTAGATATGGCTTATGATATTACACCATTTCATCAGCAAGTTTATGTACAAAATCATTTAAAACAATGGTACCAGCAGATTTTTAATGCCAATGTTGCCCTAAAGCTAAATCCTATCCTACAAAAATATTATCAATTGGCTTTTGAGCGTAAGCCAGAATATATGGGCTGGAGCCAAACAGAACCCACAACGCCAACTCAGCTAACAGCATACAATCATTTTGCTTATGGCGATGAAGGACAAAAAAGAATAAAGCAATATCAGCAATTGGTACATGATGTTTTGCAGCTTAAAAAAAACATCCCTGCTCATCTTCAAGACGCCTATTTCCAATTGATTAGCTACCCGGTTTTAGCTGCATCAGAAATGAATAAGAAATTCTTATATCATGATAAAGCCGTTTTATATCAACAACAAGGCAGATTAAGTGCTATATCTTATCAAGATTCTGTTGCTAAAGCTTTTAATAACATCCACCAACTCACCAAATTTTATAACGATTCTTTAAGCGCAGGTAAATGGAAAGGCATGATGCATGCGCAACCACGCGGTTTACCAGTTTTTGATTTGCCAAAATCAAAAACTACACTTAACACAACAAGTTCAGAAGCGTGGGGGCTTCATGTTGAAGGTACAGCACCAACCCATCAAGCCGATACCATAAGTTTTCCTATTCTATATAGTAAAGCATCAGATTCTACTTTCTTAGATATCTTCTTGAAACAGGCTGTCACTTTATCATGGCAATTTTTAGAAATCCCAAAGTGGCTTAAGGTATCTCAAGCTACAGGAAACCTTTCATCATCAACTAAAGAAATAAGAATTTGGTTTAAGCCAGATGTTGCACAGTTAAAGCAAGAAAGACAAGTAGCATATCTAAAACTGCAAACCAATTTGGGTGTAAAAACGCTTCAATTAGTTTGTCATCCACAACCTAAAGTAAAAGATACTTTTACTGAGCAAAATGGGTTTATTTCTATCTACGCGGTAAATTATACTTCTAAAAGAGAAACCAACAGCTTTAAATGGGAGAAAATAGATGGTTTAGGTTATGCGGGTAGCGTTATCAAAAGTAATTTTTACCATCATTTAGTTACTGCCCAAGACAGTATGATTTTATCTTACAATTTTATGAATACCACATCGGCGAAAGCCAAAGTTGATGTTTTTACCATCCCCACGCATCCATTAAATAATCTGTTTAGTTTAAAATATGCTGTTAGAATTGATGGTGGCGCATGGCAAATTAAAAATTTTGAGGTGCAAGGAAGAAGTACCGAGTGGAAAGAAAATGTATTGCGTAACAATGCTGTTAAAACTTTTGTTTTTGATGATTTAAAACCTGGTAAACACCGATTAGAAATAATGGCCTTAGACCCAGAAATTATGTTTGATAGGGTTTTAATAAGCCTAAAAGAGCATCCTAAAGCTTATGGTTTAATGCCAGAAACTAATTAGTGTAATAACTAATATTTCTTTTTTCAGGACACAACAGGATAGGTAAATGTTTTAAATAGCCTATTTTAGAAAAATAGATTTTAACCAATTATCAAAGCATTAAATAAGCTTGTAAAGCCACAAGCTTGATGATGAAACCTTTAGCGTTTTTATATCGCTGTTTTAACTGCTTCGATTACTAGATTATGAAAAAAACATACAAGAAAATTGCTTTAGCCTTATTTTTTAGTGGCGCATTATCTCCATTATTTGCGCAGAACCAACCAACATGGCCACAAATTACCCAACAAACAAAACCATGGACAAGATGGTGGTGGGAGGGTAGCGCTGTAGATACAGCCAACCTTTCGTGGATGTTAAATCAATACCAAAAAGCTGGTTTAGGTGGTTTAGAAATTACTCCAATTTATGGCGTAAAAGGACAAGAAAGTAAGTTTATCAATTTCACATCACCAAAATGGATGGATATGCTAACTTATACCTTAAAAACAGCCAAAAAGCTAGATTTAGGTATAGATATGGCTCAAGCATCTGGCTGGCCATTTGGCGGTCCTTGGGTTAAAGATGAAGACGCTAGTAAATATTTTGCTCATCAAACTTATAACCTAAAAGAGGGCGAAAAATTAAATACACCTGTTTTTTTCGACCAAAAAACTGTTTTAAGAATTGTGGGAGAGAAAATCAGTATCGATAAAATAAAAGAACCTATTACGGCTAATGAAAACCTGCAATTACATGCTTTTGATCAGGTGAGGTATCCTAAAAAACTTAAAGCTCAAGCTTTAATGGGTTACTCTACCAAGGGAGAAATTTTAGATTTAACCGATAAGCTAGACCAACAAGGGCAATTAAACTGGACGGCTCCAAAAGGTAAAGGCAACTGGACTTTATATGCACTTTTCCAAGGTTTACATGGTAAAATGGTTGAAAGAGCCGGCCCCGGAGGCGAGGGTTATGCCATAGACCATTTTTCTTTAAAAGCAACCAATAATTATTTAAGCTATTTTGATAAAGCCTTTAACGGTTATGATTTATCTTATCTGAGAGCATTTTTTAATGATTCTTACGAGGTTGATGATGCTTTTGGCGAAGCCAGTTGGACACCAGATTTCCTTACCGAGTTTAAAACCAGAAGAGGTTATGATTTAAGGAATTTTCTTCCAGCTCTTTTTGGTGCTACAGATGATAAACTGCAAGCAACCAGAGTTTTGATAGATTATCGTCAAACCATATCAGATCTTTTGCTAGAAAATTATACAGAAGCTTGGCATAAATGGGCGCAAGGAAAAGGTAAACTTATCCGTAATCAAGCACATGGTTCGCCAGCTAATATTTTAGATTTATATGCTGCAACAGATATCCCTGAAGCAGAAGGAACAGATATTTTAAGAGTAAAATTTGCTTCATCTGCGGCACATGTAACGGGTAAATTATTATCCTCATCAGAAGCGGCAACATGGGAAAACGACCATTTCTTGTCTAGTCTTAGCGATGTTAAAAAAGCTTTAGATGTATTTCTACTTGGTGGTATCAACCATAATTTTTATCATGGTGCTAATTATACTCCAAAAGATGCTGCTTGGCCGGGGTGGATATTTTATGCAGCTGTTCATTTTACGCCAAACAATAGTTTTTGGGATGATTTTTCGGCTTTAAACAACTATGTGGCTCGTTCTCAATCTTTCTTACAAAAAGGAAAAGCAGATAATGATATTCTCTTGTATTTGCCTATGGCAGATTCTTATGCAGAAAGAGAAAAGGCTATCATCAGACATTATGATGGTATAGAACATGGCTTTAAAAATACACCTTTTGAACATGTTGCTACCAGCTTAAATAAAAGCGGTTATGCCTTTGATTATATTTCAGATAAGCAAATATTAGCTACAAGCGTTGCTAACAACCAAATTAAAACGGCCGATGTAAGCTATAAAACTATTTTAGTGCCTGCTGCCGAGTTTATGCCTTTAGAAACCATTCAGCAATTGTTAAAACTTGCCGATGCTGGCGCTAATATTACATTTTACAAAAGCTTACCACAAGATGTTCCGGGCTTAGCAAACTTAGCAGAAAGACAAAAGGCTTTTAAAGATGCTTTGGGTTTACTTCAATTTCAGCAAAACGGTAAATTTAAGAGAGCCTTGGTGGGTAAAGGAAGCATTATAATAAGCGATGAAATACCTGCTTTAATGGATGCTGCGCAGATAAAAGCAGAAACCATGAAGGCTCAAGGTTTATCAACCATACGTAGGTCTTACGAAGGTGGTAAATATTATTTCATTTTAAATGAAAGTGCAGCAGCTGTAGATACTTGGGTAAATATCAATACCAAAGCCAATAGCGTAGCATTATTTAACCCGATGACTGGCGAGAAAGGTTACGCAGCTATCCGTCAGGATAATAAAAACACACAAGTTTATTTACAGTTGAAGAAAGGCGAAAGCTGCATCCTACAAACTTTTGATAATGAGATTAATGAAACTAGCTATCCTTATGCTAAAGCAGCAGGAAAAGCTATCCCGCTAGGTAACGAGTGGAAAGTAACGTTCATTAAAGGCGGACCTGTTTTACCTCAGCCTTTAGTTTTAAAAGAATTAAAATCTTGGACCGTAAACGGTGCAGATTACGAAAAATTCTCTGGAACAGCCGCTTATACCACTTCATTTAAACAGCCAAAAGCTAAAGCCGATTTTTATTTGCTAGACTTAGGCAAGGTAGAGCAAAGCGCTAAAGTTACCCTTAACGGCGAGTTATTGGCTACTTTAATAGGTCCAGATTATAAGTTAGAAATTCCATCGGCTAAAATCCAGAAAAAGAATGTTTTAGAAATTCAGGTGGCTAATGGTATGGCAAACAGAGCATCATGGATGGATAAAACCAACCAGAATTATAAGATATTCTACAATATCAATATGTCATCAAGGTTGCCAGAAAACCGCGGTGCCGATGGTTTATTTACTGCTAAAAATTGGCAACCAAAGCCTTCTGGTTTAACCAGTCAGGTTTCTTTAATTCCTTTAACTCATTTTAAGCCCTAACATTTCATCAAGATGAAGAACTTATTTTTATGCTTTTTAACCTTTTGCGCTTTACAAAGCTTTGCACAAATGCAAACGCAAATCCAATACTTGTCTGGTAAAGATAATGAGCAAACTGTAGCTTGGGATTTTTGGTGTACCGGAGGTAGAAAAGCAGGTTTTTGGACAAAAATTAACGTTCCAGGTCATTGGGAGCAACAAGGTTTTGGCGAATATAATTACGGAAGAGATTATGTTACATACGGTAAAAACTTTCGTTTTGCCGATGAAAAGGGCTTGTATAAGCATCAGTTTACTGTACCAGCAGCATGGAAAGGGAAAGATGTTTACATCGTTTTTGAAGGCTCTATGACAGATACTGAAGTGAAGGTTAATGGTAAATCTGCCGGGGCAATTCATCAAGGTTCTTTTTATAGATTTAAATATAATATCAGCGATAAGCTAAAATATGGTCAAGCTAATTTATTAGAAGTTACGGTAAGTAAAATGTCTGCAGATAACTCTGTAAACAATGCAGAGCGTTTAGCAGATTATTGGATTTTTGGAGGTATTTATCGTCCGGTTTACTTAGCTGCATCGCCAAAGCAACATATAGATTGGACAGCTATAGACGCTAAAGCGGATGGTAGTTTTGCTATGAATGTACACCTTAAAAATCCTGTAAAAGGTGCAGAAATAGTTGCAGAAATTAGCGATTTAAAAGGCCATACCATAGGTTCTGCAAAGCAAATTAATAAGCAAGCAGATTCTGTTGTTACACTAAAAACAACAGTTAAAAATCCGGCTTTATGGACAGCAGAAACACCACACCTTTATCAGGTGAAAACCTATATACGCCAAGCAGGTAAAACCATTCATCAAACACAAGATAGGTTTGGTTTCAGAACTATTGAGGTAAGAAAGCAAGATGGTATTTATGTTAATGGTAAGAAAATCAAGTTAAAAGGTGTTAACAGGCATGTTTGGTGGCCAGAAACGGGTAGAAGTGTAAATGCCAGATTAGATTTAGAAGATGTGAAACTAATCAAAGGTATGAATATGAATGCTGTAAGATGCTCGCACTATCCGCCAGATAAAGCTTTCTTAAACTATTGTGATTCCTTAGGTTTATATGTTTTAGATGAATTAGCAGGTTGGCAAAAAGCATACAGTACAAAAGCTGGCGAGCCTTTGGTAAAAGAAATGGTGATAAGAGATGCTAATCATCCATCTATTTTATTTTGGAGCAATGGAAATGAAGGTGGTCATAACTTTAGTTTGATTGATGATTATGCTAAGTATGATTTATCAAAACGTACGGTTATTCATGGCCACCATAGGCCTGGTAATGCCATTAATGGTATAGATTGTAACCATTATGAAGATTATAACAGTACTCAAAAAATACTTGCCGATACCAACATTTACATGCCAACAGAATTTATGCATGCACAAGATGATGGTGCTGGTGCTGCCGGTTTGTCTGATATGTGGGATTTACACTGGAACGCCAAAAAAGGTGCGGGCGGTTTTATTTGGGCTTTCGCCGATGAAGCCATTGTACGTACCGATAGAAATGGGATGTTAGATGCCAATGGCGTAAATGCCCCGGATGGTTTATTGGGGCCACACCGCGAAAAAGAGGGGAGTTACAATGCTATCAAAGAAATATACTCGCCTTTTAAAATAGTGCTTCAAAAACTCCCAACCAATTTTGATGGTAAAATTGAGGTAGAAAACCGATACAATTTCACCAACTTAAATACCTGCAAACTAAGCTGGGAATTGTTAAATTTTAACCTTCCGGAAGATAAAACAGCAGGTTATAAAGTTTTAAAAAGTGGTACTGCCATAGCGCCAAACTTAGAACCATTTGAAAAAGGTAGCTTCCAAATTCCTTTACCGGCCGATTGGAAAAGCTATCAGGCTTTAGCCCTTACTGCAAAAGACCAACATGGCGAGGAAATTTACCGTTGGGTATGGAAAATCCAAACCAATGAAAACCTTATTAATCCGCTGTTAAAAACTAAGTTAAGCGCAAAAGCAACAGTTACAGAAAAAGATAGCTTAATTACTTTAAAAGGTGGCGAAATCAGCGTAAGCTTTTGTAAAAACACAGGTAGATTGATAGGATTGGCCAATGATAAAAGCGCAGCTATATCTTTTGGAAATGGGCCAGTTTTAGTAAGTGGTAATGCTACTTTCGCTAAAATAGCATACCGCGAAGAAGGAGATAAAGCCATAATAGAAGTACAATATACCGGCGATATGAAAACCGTAACATATACGATGTACCCAAGTGGTTGGCTACAAATGGATTATAGTTTTGCTTTAAACGGAAAGTATCCTTTTGCGGGTATCAGCTTCAATTACCCTGAAAATTATGTTTTAGGAGCTAAATTTTTAGGCAAAGGGCCTTTTAGGGTTTGGAAAAACCGTTTACAAGGTGTTACCTATAATACATGGGAGAATTTTAATAACAATACCCAAACAGGTTCTGCTCCGTGGGTTTTTCCGGAGTTTAAAGGTTATTACTCAAATATCACTTGGTTGCAGATGAATACCGTAGAGGGGAAATTTACCATTGCTACGCCACAAGAAGATTTGTTTGTAAGGTTGTTTGATTTTTATGGTTTATCTGGCATTCAGCCACATCCAGCTTTGCCTGTTGGCGATATTTCTTTTCTAGAAGGTATACCAGCCGTGGGAAGTAAATTGGGTTTAAGAATTACACCTCGTCCGCAGATGTACGGCCCAGCCGGAGAAATGAATGAATTTGCAGGTGAACAAAAACGTACTTTATACTTCTTTTTCGGTTTAGAACCATCAGACAAGCCAAACAATTTTGTGATGCCTAAGGTGAATATTTTAACAGATTAATAGCAGAATTTAAACTTTAATAATGAAAATCAATATCATCAAAATATATACGTTACTAGCTTTTTTATCTTTAAGTTTTTTGGCTTTAGCCGGAGAAAAAGACCCGTCTTGGGTAAAAAAAGTAGGTTCTCCTAAATTAAAATTTAAGAAACAAGAGTTTATAGCCAATACTTATGGTGCAAAAGCCGATACAACTTTTTTAAGTACCAAAGCTATACAACAAGCTATAGATGCTTGCGAAAAAGCAGGTGGCGGTGTGGTTAAATTATTACCTGGTAAATACCTTACAGGTTCTCTATTTGTTAAAAGTGGTGTTAAATTGATGATTGATGCCGATGTAGAACTTATAGGTAGCCAAAATATAGAAGATTACCCTTTAATTGATACTCGTATTGCAGGTATGGAGATGAAATGGCCAGCAGCTCTGGTAAATATTATAGAGCAAAAAAATGCTGCTATTACGGGTAACGGTGTTATTAACGGAAGAGGAAAAGTTTTTTGGGATTTATATTGGAGCATGCGTAAAGCCTATGAACCTAAAGGTTTACGATGGATTGTAGATTACGATGCTAAAAGACCAAGAACCGTATTGGTGCAAAGCAGCCAAAATATAGAATTGAAAAGCTTTAAAATTCTTGAAGCCGGCTTTTGGAGTGTACAAGTTTTATACAGTACTTATGTAACGGTTGATGGTTTAATCATTAGAAATAATACCAAAGGTAAAGGCCCAAGTACAGATGGTGTTGATATTGATTCTTCATCGTGGGTATTGGTACAAAATTGTGATATCGACTGTAATGATGATAATTTTTGCTTAAAAGCCGGTAGAGATTGGGATGGTTTAAGGGTAAATCGCCCAACAGAATATGTGGTTATCCAAAATAATATTGCAAGGCGTGGTGCAGGCTTAATCACTTTTGGTAGCGAAACCTCAGGGATGATTAGAAATATCTTAGCCAAAAATTTAACTGGCTTAGGTACTTCAAATGGGGTAAGCATCAAATCTGCTTTAACACGTGGTGGTGGTGTAGAAAACATCTACCTCAAAAACTTAAAAATGGATAGCGTAACCGTTGCCTTCCAAATTGGTAAAAATTGGAATCCTACTTACAGCTATTCTACCTTACCAAAAGAATACAAGTATGAAGAAGTGCCTGTACATTGGCAAAAAATGCTAAATAGGGTAGAGCCTGCTGAAAAAGGCATCCCGGTTTTCAGGAATATCCATGTTAGCAATGTACAAGGTGTGGGTATTAAAAGAGCGTTTAATGTTGCGGGTTTAGAAGGCTCGCCGGTAGAGAACTTTACTTTCACCAATATTAATTTGGAAGTTGAAATGGCTGGTGCTGTAACTTATGCTAAAGATTGGATACTTAAAAACATCATCATTAAAGCAAAAGATAACTCAAAAGTAAAAGTCGAAAAATCTATCAAAGTAGATTTTTAAATGATGAAATTCTTTTATATAACTGTTCTCTTGTTTTGTGGTTCTGCTCTGTATGCACAAAAAATAGATCGTAAAGCTCTGGTAGAGCGTCATACCGTAAAAATAGAACATGCAGACGCTTTAGCTTCTTTAACTGTTGGTAATGGCAAATTTGCGATGACGGTTGATGTTACCGGCTTACAAACTTTTCCGGATTTTTATGCTGAAGGTGTGCCACTTGGTACACAGGCAGAATGGGCATGGGATAGTTTTAAAAATACAGCGGGTCATCAATTAGAAGATAGTTTTAAAGCCTATCAGCAATATGGTAGAACGGTTACTTATGCTGTTCAAAACAATACATCGGCGAAAGCTAAACAAGCATCTGATTGGTTTAGACAAAATAAACACCGTTTACAACTAGGTAATTTAGGCTTTGTATTTTATGATAAATTAGGTAAAGAACTCGGTATTTCTGCTATAAAAAGTATCCATCAGGAATTAAACATGTATACAGGAACCATTAGCTCTTTATATGAAGTTGATGGGGAAAAAGTGCAGGTTAAAACCATTGCTAACCAAAATGAAGATGGTGTTTTGGTGAGTGTTCAATCTGCTTTAATTACTAAAGGGCGGTTAAAAGTAAGATTGAAATTTCCATATCCAAATGGTGAATGGATAGATGTTGGCAATTATTACGGTGAGGCAGAAAAACATCAAACTCAAATAGTTAAGAAAACTATTTCTACATCTTCTATCAAGCATCAATTACAAGGAAGTAGCTATTTTACAAGTTTAGATTGGAGCGGTAAAGCACAATTGAAAGAGCAAAATAAGCATGAATTTGTTTTAAGTCCGGCTACATCAATAGCTTCATTTGAGCTTTCTGTAAGATTTTCTCAAACAAATGATTTTAAACCCATAGCTTTTCAAGAGTTAAAGAAAAGCAACTTATACGCTTGGGAAAACTTTTGGCAAAGTGGTGCCACAGTAGATTTTTCTGGCAGTACCGATATCAGAGCCAAAGAATTGGAGAGAAGAGTTATTTTATCTCAATACCTTACTAAAATACAATGTGCTGGTAATTATCCACCACAAGAAACTGGCCTAACTTATAATAGTTGGTTTGGAAAACCCCATCTAGAAATGCACTGGTGGCATGCGGTACATTTTGCTTTGTGGGGAAGGGCAGATATTTTAAGAAAAAGTACCGATTGGTATTTCAAAGTAAAAGACACTGCAAAAGCTATCGCCACAAGGCAAGGTTTTGATGGTGTGAGGTGGCAAAAAATGACAGATAATGAAGGTGCCGAGGTGCCTTCTAGTGTTGGTGCTATGTTAATTTGGCAACAGCCGCATCCCATTACTTTTATCGAGTTATTGTACAGAGATAAACCTAGTGATAGCATCTTACATCGTTATAAAGATTTAGTGTTTGCTACCGCAGATTTTATGGCTTCTTTTGCACATCTAAATCCCAAAACAAAAAAGTACGATTTAGGCCCGGTTTTGATACCCGCACAAGAACGTTTTAAAGCCGAGGAAACTTTTAATCCTACCTATGAACTTTGTTATTGGAAATGGGCTTTACAAACTGCTCAAACTTGGAGGAAACGCTTAGGCTTACCCGAAAATGAAAAGTGGAATATGGTGATGAATAACCTAGCGCCTCTACCCGTTCAAAACCATGTTTATCTAGCTACAGAAAGTGCAATAGATTCTTATACCAACCCAAAATATAAAACCGATCATCCTTCTGTTTTAGGTGCTTTTGGAATGTTGCCACAAACAGGTATGGTGGATACAAGCATCATGAAAAATACTTTTGAGCTTATCCTAAAAGACTGGACTTGGAATGATACCTGGGGTTGGGATTTTCCGATGACTGCCATGACAGCAACCCGCTTAGGTATGCCAAATAAAGCTATAGATGCTTTATTGATGCCTATAAAGACCAATACTTATTTGGTAAATGGTCATAATTATCAAGATGATAGATTAAGAATTTATCTTCCCGGAAACGGAGGTTTATTAACAGCAATAGCTTTGATGTGCGCCGGTTGGGATGGCCACGAAACGCCAAATATAGGCTTTCCAAAAGACGGTACTTGGAAAGTTAGAAGTGAAGGTTTTAAAAAGATGTTTTAATAAAACCTTCACTATTTTAAATTATAAGTTCTTGATAAACTTTGTACTAACTAAAGTGGCATTGTTCTTTTTTAAACTTAGGTTTAAGATGTAAGAACCCTGAGCTAGTTTAGAAATATCTATTCGTATATGCTCTTTGATAGTTAAAGTCTCCTCTTTTACACATTTACCATCCATACTAAAAACCTTTAAAACAACAGTTTCACTTTGGTTGGGTAAAGTTATGTTTAACGAATCCTGACTTGGGTTTGGATATAATTTAAAGCCTTTATAAGTAGGGTATTTTTCTATTCCGGTGGTAATAGATTTAAACTCTCTATAGCCTAAATCTGGTTTAGCACCTTCAAAAGCAATCCCAATATCAATACCAACATCAATTAAATCGCTTCCAGAAACTAATTTCATAAAATTAATATCGGGTAAATCGCCGTTTTCTTTTCTCGGTTGGGTTAGTTGTGCTAGGTCTAAACTTACAAAATCACTACTACTAACGGTAACAGGCAAAGTGAAATAGTTAAAAGTTAAATCGCACTTTGGTGCATCTATCTGTGTAGTCTCACTGCTTCTAGCCGCAAAACCCAAATTGTTTTTCATCACATGGTCATAGCCAGGTACATCAGTCAAATAATCGGTACTATTAGCAGCTTTTCTATTAAGCATATTGTAATTATTACCATTTTGATAAGCGGTATTGTTGTACCAATAATTACCAGCCAAGTGGTGGTTAGCATAAAAGCCATTAGCTTTATTTTTAACAGCTAAACAAGATTTTGTAGTGTTTCTGGGGATTATGGCTGGTAAATTACTAAGTGGAGAAGAACCATAACCACCAACTTTAAAGCCATTTCCATCGCCTAAGCTGGTGAAATTTGTTGAATATCCATTATAAAAGGCCCAGCAGTTTTCAAATACAGTAGGCGCTTCGGCACTAATACAATCATAACCATCATCACTATTAAACCAAGCTCGGCAACCTCTAAAAATATTATTTGTGTGCGCTGCAGATGATGGATGATTACCAAAACCATCAGTATTACCGCCTAATTTATTTCCTGATACATTATCATGATTATTATAAGCATCGCAGTTTAAAATTAAGTTATTAGAACCTTTGGTTAAGTAAAAGCCAATAGCTTGTCCGTCATGCATACTTAGCTGTTCATAAATGTTATAACTCCCTTGGTTTTCAAAACAAATAGATTGAGTATGGGTAAGAATAGTAACCTGTACACCCACAACTTCTAAACCTTTTAAATGGATATAAGAGCCAACAACTTCAAAGGCATGTACCCGGTAATTTGCAGGTTTAACATTGCTGTAATTAAATACGGGTTTCTCTCCGGGGTAGGCCCAATATTTAATCATTTTTCCAGCTGTTCCGCTTTTATTAAGGTAAGTTACATAAGCAAAAATGCTAGATTTTAAAGCAATTTGGCTTTCCGTCATCATGTAAGTCCCGCCACGTACATATACCGTATCACCAGCGCTTACAGCATCTTGTGATCTTTGGATACTTAAAAAAGGCGAGTTTATCGTTCCTGTATTGGTATCACTACCATTGGGTGCAACATAATATTTAGCGGCAAAGCTTTGTGCATAAAATAAACTCAATACTAGAATGAGGAAGTATTTTGGTGTTTTTATAAACATGAGAAATTTAACAATTGGTTGAAGCAAATTGTCAATAATCAAGAGATTAATCATCCTGTTTCATCCTGATAAGTAAATAATTAATAAGAGCTTTTCAGGATGGTGCATGATGCCTGCATCCTTTTAAATTTATATTTTGGAGCTACCAATTATACTTTATAAAAAAACTACATGACTATACGTCTAAAAAAATATTTTTTACTGCATGTATTTCTTTTTGCTACCATAAATTTCTTGTTTGCACAAAGGCAAATGGAGGCACTAGACCGCGGTGTAGTGGCTATTTATAAGGGTAATCATCATTATTTTGTGAGTTGGCGTGTTTTAGGTACCGATGCGCCTGATGTAGCTTTTAATGTTTACAGAAAATCTGGTGATGAACAGCCTGTTAAAATAAATGCTAAACCTATAACAGGCGCTACTTGTATTATAGATTCTACAGCTAAAGAAACCAAAGTAAATACATGGTTTGTTAAAAGTATTATTAACAAAAAAGAACAAACAGAAAAAGGCGAATTTACCATTGCCGCTAACGCCGAAGAAAAACCTTATTTGTCTATCCCTTTAAAAAATATCACGGGTTACGTTCCTAATGATTTATCTGTTGGAGATTTAGATGGCGATGGCCAATATGATTTTATTTTACATCAATCTGGTAGGGGCAGAGATAATAGCTCGGCAGGTTTAACAGATCCCCCCATCTTTCAAGCATATAAGTCTGATGGTACTTTTCTTTGGGAAATTAATCTCGGAAAAAACATCAGAGAAGGCGCTCATTACACCCAGTTTATGGTATATGATTTAGATGGTGATGGCATAGCCGAATTTGCTTGTAAAACAGCAGATGGCACTACAGATGGGAAAGGAAAAGTTATTGGCGATGCTCAGGCAGATTGGCGAGACACCTTAAATAAAAGAGCGCCTACTTATGGTAAAATTTTATCAGGTCCTGAGTTTTTAACCATATTTAGTGGTAAAACAGGCGAAGCCTTAGCTACAGTAGATTATATTCCTTCAAGAGGAGATATTGGTGCCTGGGGTGGTGTTGGTGGAAATGGCGGTAATGATAGGACGGGAAATAGAGTAGACAGATTTACTGCTTGTGTAGCATATTTAGATGGACAGCGCCCAAGTTTGGTAATGGGTAGAGGCTATTATGGCAGAACCGTTTTAGCCGCTTTTGATTTTAGAGAAGGAAAACTAAGCTCTAGGTGGGTGTTTGATTCTAAAGATGGTAAAAATCCTTTCTCAGGGATGGGAAATCATAATTTATCTGTTGCTGATGTAGACCAAGACGGGAAAGATGAGATTGTTTTTGGCGCTATGGTGGTTGATGATAACGGTAAAGGTTTATACTCAACAGGTTTAAGACACGGAGACGCCCTTCATGTAAGCGATTTAGATCCTGATCATCCCGGCTTAGAGGTATTTGGTGTACATGAAATAGAAGAAGGTACTACTGGTCCTGGTGTTGCCCTTTATGAAGCTGCTACAGGTAAAATTTTATTTAAATCTGCTGATAACGAGGATATTGGTAGAGGCGTAGCTGCAAATATTGATACCACAAGAGTAGGTGCTCAAATGTGGTGGTCTGGTTCTCCAGATTTATATACGATAAAAGGAGAAAAAATAGGTTTGGCACCTCGCTCAACTAATTTTTTAATTTATTGGGATGGCGATTTAAGCAGAGAACTCCTTAATGGAAATTATATAGAGAAATATGGCAAAGGCAGAATTTTCACTGCCGATGGTGCTGTGTCTAACAATGGTACAAAATCTACCCCCTCATTATCTGCTGATATTTTAGGCGATTGGCGAGAAGAACTCATCCTTCGTAGCGCTGATAATAAAGAACTACGCATCTATACCACAACTATCCCTACCTCTATAAGACAATATACCCTAATGCATGACCCGCATTACCGTTTAAGCATTG
Source organism: Pedobacter puniceum (assembly GCF_009674685.1). Classification (GTDB taxonomy): domain Bacteria; phylum Bacteroidota; class Bacteroidia; order Sphingobacteriales; family Sphingobacteriaceae; genus Pseudopedobacter; species Pseudopedobacter puniceum. The sequence goes on along the minus strand of NZ_WKJI01000001.1, from coordinate 1,408,782 downwards.
CTTGGCAAAATGTTGGCTATAACCAACCACCTCACACAGGCTTTTATATGGGTAAAGGGATGAAACCAGCGCCTAAACCTTTTATTAAACTAAAAAATTAAAATCATTAACTTTTTTATTCTATGATACTTAGACGAATTAGCTTATCCTTTATTTTATTTTGCTTTATAAATTCTTCCTTTGCTTCAAATTCAGCAGTTAGAAATCTATTTGCACCACAAGCAAGTATAACTTCCACTACAATAACTCTTTTATGGGATAAACCTATTGACTATCAAAGCACTAAAAGTTATGGTATTTACATGGACGGAAAATTGATTGGCGAATCATCAAAAACAAATTATACCATTAAGAATTTAAGTCCGGATAGTAAGCATACCTTTTATATTTTGGCTAAAAATGTTGATGGTAGTTTGTCATCAGCCAGCAATCAAATAACTTGTAAAACATTAAAAAAAGGTAGAACCTATAATGTTTTAGATTTTGGAGCAATTGGCGATGGAAAAACAAAAAATACATTAGCCATACAAAAGGCCATTAATGCTTGTTCAAAAGGCGGTACTGTTTATATCCCCGCAGGTGAATTTCTAAGTGGGGCTCTATATCTTAAAAGTGATATGACATTATACATCGCTAAAGGAGGTGTCTTAAAAGGTACTAAGGAAATTAATGATTATAAACCATTTATCCTCAACCGATTTGAAGGTTGGGAAATGGAAACCTTTGCTAGCTTAATTAATGCAGGTAAGTTAGATAGAAAAGAAATATATCATGTACGTAATTTAAGTATCGCTGGTGAGGGCACCATTAGCGGAGGTGGTTCTCCTTTGGGTAAAGCCATGATAGATGCAAATGGTTTAAGAAGCAGAGGAAGGTTAATTTGTATCATGAATGGTCAAAACATCAATATTCAGGGTTTGAAAATAGAGAATGCTCCTTGTTGGACAATACACTATATCTATAGTAATCAAATTACCTTACATGATTTGAATATTATAAGTACAGCAAGAAATGGCGATGGTGTAGACCCTGATTCCTCTACTGATTCTTATATTTTTAATTGTGATTTTTCTACTGGAGATGATTGTATTGCAATTAAATCAGGTAAAAATCCGGAAGGCTATTATGTAGGTAGGCCAACAAAAAATATTCGCATTACCGATTGTAATTTCATTAAAGGGCATTCTTTAGCTATAGGCAGTGAGATGTCTGGTGGAGTGAGCGATGTTTTTATTCAGGATTGTAAAATTGGAAACTTAAACCACGGTTTACAAATAAAAGCTACTAAAGATCGAGGTGGTTATGTAAAAAATGTAATTGTTAAAGATTGTGAGTTACTTAAAATAACTTTATATACCGCAGTTAATTATAATAATGATGGTGAGGCAGCTCCAGTTTTAGCTCAGTTTAGCGATATGGAGTTCTCAAACCTAGATTTATCGAAAGCAGAAATAGGAAAAGTTTTAATTGATATTAATGGTTTTGAAGACGAAAAGCATTATACAAGAAATATCCTTTTTGAAGATTTGAACTTACCAGCTCAAACCATTATCAGAATTAAAAATGGTGAGCAAATCGTCTTCAAGGATATTAAAACAGTAGACAATAACAAACCAGATTTTAAAATTATTGACTCTAAACTAATCTCATATTAATGGTTCGTTATTTAAGCTTTTTAATAATTATACTAAGTTTCTCATCCTGTTTTGTTCAAAAAAACAAATTAAAACAGGCAGATAAACCACTTTTTAGAGACCCTATTTTTGACGGTGCTGCAGATCCGGTGCTTATCTTTAATAAAAACACCCAAAAATGGCTTATGTTTTACACCAACAGAAGAGCAAATGCTTCAAATTTAGACGGAGTAACTTGGGTACATGGTACCAGAATAGGTATTGCAGAATCTGTAAACGGTGCTAAATGGAACTATTTAGATACTGCTAATATCAATTATAGAGATGCTGATTATACCCATTGGGCACCAGAGGTTATAGAACATCAAGGGCTTTACCATATGTATTTAACCTATGTGCCCGGTATTTTTAAAGATTGGCAACATCCAAGATATATACTTCACCTTACCAGTACCAATTTGCTAGATTGGAAATTTGAAAGTAAGCTTCAACTTGCTAAAGATAAAGTTATTGATGCCTGTGTTTTTCCTTTGCCTGAAGGCGGATGGCGTATGTGGTATAATAATGAAAACGATGGTAAATCTGTTTATTATGCAGATAGTAAGGATTTATACAACTGGACAGATAAAGGCAAAGCACTTGCCACCCGTGGCGAGGGACCTAAAGTTTTTAAATGGAAAAATAAATATTGGATGGTGGTAGATATGTGGCGTGGGTTAGGAATTTACGCTTCAACAGATTTACTCAACTGGAAAAAACAAGCAGAAAACATACTAGAAAAGCCTGGTACAGGTGTAGATGATGGCGTTATAGGTGGTCACCCCGATGTTGTAGTAAGAGGTGATAAAGCTTATGTTTTTTACTTTACTCACCCAGGCAAAACCCCAGAAAATAAAGGGAAAGATACTTATGAACAAAGAAGAAGCAGCATACAAGTTGCCGAGTTAAAATACGAAAACGGCATCATCACTTGTGATAGAAACGCACCTGTTTACCTCAACTTAAACCTAAATAAACCTTAACGTATGAAGATGAAAAAGTTTGCTTTTTTATTAGCCAGTTTTTTTGCCATTTTAATTGCTTTTAAACCTCAAGATAAGCCAACCATTTATTTAATTGGCGATTCTACCGTAAGAAATAATGATAAAGCCCAGTGGGGTTGGGGTAGTCTTTTACCAACTTTTTTTGATTCTACCAAAGTAACTATTAAAAACCACGCTATGGCAGGCAGAAGCACCCGTACTTTTGTTAAAGAACAACGTTGGGAGAAAGTTGTAAATAGTTTACAGCCAGGAGATTATGTTTTAATGCAATTTGGACATAATGATGGTAGTAAACCCGATACTTCTAAAGCAGGTTATCGTGGTGTTTTACGTGGCACTGGCGAAGAGACCGTTAACCTTACCTGGAAAGACGGAACTGTAGAAACCGTTCATACGCATGGTTATTACCTCAGAAAGTTCATCACAGAAAGTAAAGCTAAAGGTGCTATTCCTATTGTTTTATCTATGATACCACGTAACCAATGGGCTAATGGAAAAGTGAAACGTGTAGATAAGGATTTTGGTTTATGGGCAAAAACAGTAGCGCAAGAAGAAGATGTTACTTTTATTGATTTAAATGCTATAACTGCTGATAAATATGATGCTTTAGGGCCAGATAAAGTGAAAGATTTCTTTGCAGGCGATCATACCCATACCAATAAAGAAGGTGCAAGAATTAATGCGCTATCTATTGTAGAAGGTATTAAAGCATCATCAGAAAAGAGATTGAAAAAATTCTTAATTAAATAATCATGTTCAAAAAATATAAAATCTTATTACTTCTTGTCTTAGTACTAGCTGTTTCATGTTTAGCGCTTAAAAAAGCAGATAAACCTACTTTATTTCTCATTGGCGATTCTACCGTAAAAAATGGTAGAGATAATGGTGCTGGTGGTTTATGGGGTTGGGGTCATTTCCTTCCCGATTTTTTTGATAGCAATAAAATCAACATAGAAAACCATGCGCTTGGCGGCACAAGTTCCAGAACTTTTAGGTCTAAAGGTTTGTGGGATAGCGTTTTGGTAAAGTTAAAACCTGGAGATTATGTTATCATGCAGTTTGGGCATAATGATAGCAGCCCTTTAGATGATACCGCTAGAGCCAGAGGAACCATCCGCGGGAATGGTGATGAGAGTAAAGAAATTTATAATCCTATCTTAAAAAAACAAGAAGTGGTTTACACTTATGGTTGGTATATCAGGCAATTTATAAAAGAAACAAAAGCCAAAGGTGCTATTCCTATTGTTTGCTCTTTAGTACCCAGAAATGCATGGAAAGATGCTAAGGTAAACCGGGCCGAGTATGCGCTTTGGGCAAAAGCTGCGGCAGAACAAGAAAATGCTTTTTTTATTGATTTAAATAAGCTTATCGCCCATGAATATGATGCCCTAGGTACTGGTAAAGTAAATCAACTTTATTTTGGGCCAAAAGATAATACCCACACCATAGAAGAAGGCGCAAAGTTTAACGCTAAAAAAGTAGCAGATGGTATTAAAACTACTAAAGGTTTAAATTTAGCTAAATACCTAAAATGATAAACTAAATTAGGGTATCCATATCGTAAACCTCTTATCGTCATGAATAGATTTTTGTCTCTATTATTTTTTAGTTTAATAGCTGTAAGCGAGGTGTTTGCTCAACAAATTAAAGCTCAGAAACGCCCCAATATCATTTTAATTTTGGCTGATGATATGGGTTTTTCTGATTTGGGCAGTTTTGGCTCAGAAATAGAAACTCCGGTTTTAGATGAAATGGCTAAGGAAGGTTTAAAAATGACAAATTTTTATAACGCTTCTCGTTGCTGTCCAACTCGGGCTTCTTTAATGACAGGATTATATCAGCATCAAGCAGGTGTAGGTGATATGGTGAATACCAGACCTCAGCCAGCTTATCAAGGTTATTTAAACAGAAACTGTGTTACCATAGCCGAGGCTTTAAAAACCAATGGTTATGCAACTTTTATGGCTGGTAAATGGCATATTGGGCAAGCAAAAGAAAATTGGCCCACTAAAAGAGGTTTCGATAAATATTTTGGTTTAATTGATGGTGCTAATAGCTATTTCGAGAACAGACCTTATCGTCCAAACCAAAAACTTACCATAGCTTTAAGCGAAGACCAGTATCAAACTCCCGAGGGTTATTATTCTACCAATGCTTATACAGATTTTGCCATTAAATTTATCAAAGAAAGAAAAGACCCTAAACAACCTTTCTTTTTATACCTAGCTTATCAAGCGCCGCATTGGCCTTTACATGCCTTACCAGAAGATATAGCTTTATTTAAAGGTAAGTTTATGCAAGGTTGGGATGTTTTAAGAGAACAGCGTTTTCAAAAGCAGAAACAATTGGGTATCATCTCGGCTAACCAAAAACTATCTCCTAGAGATACTAATTTACCAGATTGGAATAGCTTATCGCAAAAAGAAAAAGAAGATTGGGATGATAAAATGGCTGTTTATGCAGCTATGATTTATCGTATGGATAAAAATATTGGTAAGCTTAAAGCCGAGCTAAAAGAAATAGGGGAAGATGAGAATACCGTTTTTATGTTCCTATCTGATAATGGTGCAAGTCATGAAAATATCAATGCTAATGGTTTTACACCTCAAATTATTGAAGCATCTAAAATGCCAGCATCAAATCCTTCATCGTTTACAGCTTATGGTTTTTGGGGTGCTCATGTAAGCAACACACCCTTTCGTTCTTTTAAACATTGGGAGTACGAGGGTGGTACAGCAACACCTTTTATAGCTTACGGTCCAAAATGGATAAAACCTCAAATTAACCATCAGCCAGCACATATTATAGATATAATGAGTACCTGTTTGGCTTTAGCCAGAGTAAATTATCCCGAAAGCTATCGGGGTAATAAGATTGTACCTACAAGTGGCAAAAGTTTAGTTCCTGTTTTTCAGAAAAAGAAATGGGAAGGGCATAAAGCTTTGTTTTTTGAGCATGAAGGTAACAGGGCTGTTAGAGTTGGCTCATGGAAATTGGTATCTAACTACCCTGCAAACCAATGGGAATTGTATGATTTATCTAAAGACCGGGCTGAGCAGCAAAACCTTGCTTCACAATTTTCTGATAAAGTAAAAGAAATGGCTGTTTTGTATCAAGAATGGGCACAAGATACAGGTGTTATTCCTTTTGAATTGTTAGATAAAAAGAAGCCTTAATCATGAACTATGAGTGCTAAATTCAATTCTTTATTTTTCTTTTTTATTGTTGCTGGCTTACTTTCTTTAAGTTTTAATGGACCAGAAAATGAAAAAGTTGTTTCTTTAGCCGGTCAGTGGAAATACCGTTTAGATCCCAATGATAAAGGCGAAAATGAAAAATGGTATCTTCAAAAATTCAATAAAGAGCTACAACTACCAGGTTCTTTAAATGAGCAAAATATAGGTAATCCAATTACTTTAACTACCAAATGGACAGGCAGTATTTACGATAGTTCTTTTTATTTTCATCCGCGATTAGCAAAATATAGGCAGCCAAATAATATTAAAATTCCTTTTTGGCTAACACCTAAAAAACATTATTTAGGTGCCGTTTGGTATCAAAAAGAGGTAATTGTACCAGAAAAATGGAAGCATAAAAGAATAAGTCTTTTTTTAGAAAGAGCCCACACAGAAACCGTTTTATTTGTGGATGATAAGCAAATAGGAATGCAAAATAGCTTAGTAGCACCTCATGTTTATACTTTAGAAAAGCCATTAAAACCCGGCAAACATACCATTACCTTACGTATTGATAATAGGGTTAAAGAAATTAACGTTGGCCCAGATTCTCATAGTATTACAGACCATACACAAGGTAACTGGAATGGCGTTGTAGGTAAAATAGAGCTTCAAGCAAAAGATTTAGTTTCTATCACTAATGTTCAAGTTTATCCACAGCCAGATAAAAAAATGGCAATAGTGAAGGTGGCTTTAAATGCAGATAATTTTAAACAAAAAGGTACTATTCATTTAGAAGCCAACAGTTTTAATAGTACCCAACCAAAGCAAAAGAGCGTTTTATCAATTAGCTATAATCTCAAGAAAAATCAAGATACTGTAAGCATAGAGTTGCCTATGGGCGATGATTTTTTATGGTGGGATGAATTTAATCCGGCTTTATATGAGTTAAAAGTGAATACTCTTTTTAAAAATGAACAGGATACCAAAACAGTAACTTTTGGTATGCGCAAGTTTGAAACCAGAGGAAAAGATTTTTATATCAATAACCGACCAGTTTTTCTACGTGGTACAGCAGAAAATTGTGTTTTTCCCTTAACGGGATATGCCCCAATGGATGAAGAAGCATGGATAAAAGTCTTTAAGATTTGTAAATCATTTGGTTTAAACCATATGCGTTTTCATTCTTATTGTCCGCCAGAAGCCGCTTTTAAAGCAGCAGATAAAATGGGTTTTTACCTACAACCAGAAGGGCCAAGTTGGGCAAACCACGGTAGTTCTTTAGGAAATGGTAAACCTATAGACCAATACATTTATGATGAAACCAACCGTATGGATGATTTTTACGGTAATTACGCTTCATTTTGTATGATGGCTTATGGTAACGAGCCTAGTGGCAAACAGGTAGAATACCTTACTAAATTTAATGAATATTGGAAGGCTAAAGATGCCAGAAAACTTTATACAGGTGCTTCTGTAGGTGGTAGCTGGCCTGTAATACCTAATAATGAGTTTATGGTTAGGGCAGGAGCAAGAGGCTTAGCTTGGAATAAGTTACCTGAAAGTGAAAGTACTTACGAAAAGCAAATTACGCAGTTTAAAGTACCTTTTGTGGCACATGAAATGGGGCAGTATTGTGTTTTTCCAGATTTTACAGAAATACCAAAATATAGGGGTGCTTTCCAAGCTAAAAACCTAGAGTTGTTTAAAGAAGATTTGGCAGACCATCATATGCTAAACCAAGCAAATGATTTTTTGATGGCTTCTGGAAAACTGCAATTACTTTGTTATAAAAACGAGATTGAAAAGGCTTTAAGAACACCAGGCTATTCAGGCTTTCAACTTTTAGGATTAAATGATTATTCTGGACAAGGCACAGCACTTGTTGGCGTTTTAAATGCTTTTTGGGAAGAAAAAGGTTATGCCAGCGCTAAAGATTTTACTCGCTTTTGTAATACAACAGTAGCACTCACTCAAGTACCTAAATTTATTTATCATCACGATGAGGTATTTAACGCTACGGTAGATGTATCACATTATGGAGAAAAGCCCTTAATCAATCAAACTGTCTTAGTAACCCTTAAAACAGATGATGGGGAAGTTATCTTTACCCAAAGGCTCAATAATCAACAAATAAATTACGGTTTTAATCATCTCGGAAAAATTAGTTTTCCATTAAAATCAATTACTCAAGCTACCAAGCTCACTTACGAGATAAGTATAGAAGCAACTAGTTTTAGTAATAATTGGAATATTTGGGTTTATCCAAGTGCATTACCTACTACAAAACCTAGTTTTTATTATACAACGGTATTAGATGAGCAGGCTAAGAAAGTATTGCATCAAGGCGGTAATGTTTTCTTAAATGCTTCAGGAAGTATTATAAAAGGTAAAGAAGTTATCCAAAATTTTACTCCAGTTTTTTGGAATACATCGTGGTTTAAAATGCGTCCGCCTCATACGTTAGGAATTTTGCTTAATCCAAAGCATCCAGCTTATCATCATTTTCCAACAGATTATCATAGTGATATACAATGGTGGGAAATTGTGAATAAAACACAAGTAATGCATTTGGAAGATTTTCCTGTTAATTTTAAACCTCTTATTCAACCCATTGATACTTGGTTTATGAATAGAAGATTAGCCATGCTTTTTGAAGCCAAAGTAGGAAATGGTAAAATCATAGTGTCTAGTGCAAATTTATCACCACAAACTGGTATTAATCAGCCTGCGGCTCGTCAGCTTTTTTATAGCTTACAACGTTATATGCAATCTGCTGATTTTAAACCCGAACATGAGTTAGATATCCATTTAATAGAAGATATTTTTAAAACAAGCTCTAAACAAGTTTTTGATACCTACACCAAAGACAGCCCTGATGAGCTAAAACCGAAAATCAAATAATTTTTATTTTTTTGTAGGATGTTATCATAAATTAATTTTCGTTCCTTTCCCAAAAAATAACCTTAAACACCTATCATAAAAACCTTGAAATTTAATTATCAAGGTTTTTATGGTTTAAAACGAGTTTTTTTACCATCAAACAGGACACAGCAGGTTGCTGTCCATTTTATATTTCCTTAACATCGCAGAGAAAACCAGTTATACAATTTTGTCGCTAAATTTTATTGGCCTTTATTCTTAAAGACTAAAAGTTGATGATTTTTTGTGCAAATCAATAATTAACGATTATAAAATATACAATCATGTCTAAATCCCTATTAAAAATTTTTATCCTCGGCTTGGCTGTTATGGTGTTTTCTTCTTGTGCTGCACAAAAGCAAAGAAAAGCTCAAAAAGAAGAAATCCTAAAAGTAATGCGTTCTACAAATGCTTACTTCATGAACAAATGGCCAGACCCATACAAGCCTATTTTTACCAATGTTTTAAGACCAAGTAATATCTGGACTAGAGCGGTTTATTATGAAGGTTTAATGGCGCTTTATCAGATAGATAAAAATCCAAAATATTATGATTATGCAGTAGAATGGGGCGAAAAACATAAATGGGGATTAAGAAACGGTATTAAAACCCGTAATGGGGATGATCAAGCATGCGGTCAAACTTATATTGATTTGTATTATATCGATAAAAAACCTGAGCGCATTAAAGATATTAAAGCCTCTATGGATTTAATGATGGCATCTGGTAAAGTAAACGATTGGACATGGATTGATGCTATTCAAATGGCAATGCCAGTATTTGCTAAACTAGGTGTTTTAGAGAAAAATCCAGCTTATTTCGAGTATATGTATAAAATGTACATGCACACCAAAGAAGTAGAAGGTGGCGGTTTGTATAATGCTAAAGAAGGTTTATGGTGGAGAGATAAAGATTTTGTTCCGCCTTATAAAGAGCCTAATGGCGATGATTGCTATTGGAGTCGTGGTAACGGATGGGTAGTAGCAGCTTTGGTTAGGGTTTTAGATATTATGCCTAAAGATGGCCCTCATCGTGAAGAATACCTAAAGACTTATTTAGAAATGATGAAAGCCTTAGTGCCTTTGCAAAGAGAAGATGGTTTTTGGAATGTGAGTTTAAATGATCCAAATAATTTTGGTGGTCCAGAAACTACAGGTACAGCCCTTTTTGTTTACGGAATGGCCTATGGCATTAATAACGGTTTGTTAGACAAAGCAACTTATTTACCGGTTATCAATAAAGCATGGAATGCCATGGTAACCAAAGCAGTACATCCAAACGGATTTTTAGGATATGTACAAGGTACAGGCAAAGAGCCTAAAGATGGGCAGCCGGTAACCTATACCAGCATGCCTGATTTTGAAGATTATGGCTTAGGATGTTTTCTTTTGGCTGGTGCCGAGATGTATAAACTTGGAGGTAAATAATGCTGATTAAAAAGAATTTTCTAATCATTTTTCTAAGTGTTTTCTTTCTGGGCAGTACTTCGGTACTGTCTCAGGAGAGAGCAATAGAAACTATTATAAAAAAGGGAAACGAGTTTACCTTTCAACAAAACGGCGCTACTATTAAAATAGAGTTTTGTTCGCCTAAAATTTTCAGAGTAAGATACAGTGCTAATGGCGCTTTTGCAGCTCAAGAAAATTACATGGTTAATAATTACAATTGGTCTACAGTACAGTTTAACCATGTAGAAAATCAAAACAAAATCACCATTAATTCTGATAGTTTAAAGCTAGAAATTCAGAAATCTCCATTTTTAATCAAAGTTTATAACCATAAAGGTTTACTTATTAATGAAGATGCTTTACCAGCGCAAATAAAAGGCGAAGCAAAAACCATTACCAAAACCATGCAAGCTAACGAGCATTTTTTTGGTTTTGGCGAAAGAATGGATTTTTTAGACCGCAAGGGTAAAAAGCTAAGGTTAAATGTGGGTAGAGGCGAAGGTTTACCGCATGAAGTTGGTGCTTATAATGTTTTAGAAGCCAATTACTGCCCGGTTACTTTTTTCATGAGTACCAAAGGTTATGGTATTTATTTACATACTTCCTATGCTTCTAATTGGGATATGGGTGCTAGCAATCCAAATCAATACAGCTTTGCCCCAGAAAATGGTGAGTTAGATTATTACTTCATCTATGGCCCTAGTTTCCCTTCTTTAATTCAGGATTATACCAGCATAACAGGTAAAGCACCGTTGATGCCTAAATTTGCTTTGGGCTTACATGTAGGTACTTATAGCGGTGGTACTTGGGGGCATGAAGAAATGACAAGCACCCAATATGTAATAGCTTTGGCACAAAAACTTCGTCAGCAAAATATACCTGCAGATATCATTTGGTTAGATTCAACCTGGCGTTTATTTGGCGAAAATGGTGGTAAGGGTGCTACCACTTTCGAGTGGAGAGAGACCTTCAAGAATCCTAAAGCCATGTTTGATAGCATTTATGCGATGGATTATAAAATGGTGGGTTTACACCTACGCCCGCGTTTTGATAATGCTAAAAAACTAAACCTTTTAGACCAAGCCCGTAAAAAAGGTTTTACCTATCCAGAAGATGGTAAGCCGGGCGAATTTGTAAACTTTTTTGATAAAAAAGCTGTCGATTGGTGGTGGGAAAACGGCGTTATGCGTGTAGCCAAACAAGGTGCCATGTTTCTTAAAACAGATGAGGGAAGTGCCTTTGGTCATAAAGCAAACGAAAGTGATAAGGTTGGCCCAACAGGGCAAGAAGCAGAACGCTTACACAACATTTTCCCTATAGCTTATGCAAAAGCTCCTTACGAGAAGTTTCAAGAGTTAAACAAAATAAGAGGCCTAAACCAAACCCGCGAAGGTTATGCAGGCATACAGCGCTATCCATTTATTTTTGCTGGAGATTGGCCTAGCGAGTGGCAATATTTTGCTCCGGTTATTAAAGCGGGTTTAAATATCGGTTTATCCGGAGTGAGTAATTGGGCACATTGCATGGGTGGTTTTGAGCACCCTGCAGATCCAGAATTGTATATCAGATGGGTACAATTTGGGATGTTAAGTCCGGTTGCTTTGGTTTTTGGGATGGATCATCCGGGTTATAAAGAACCTTGGAACTATGGCGAAGATGCACTTCGTAATTTTAGAAATTACGATAAGTTACGCTACCGTTTATTGCCCTATCTGTACGCAAGTATGTATCAAAATCATCAAACGGGTATCCCTATGATGAGGGCTTTGGTATTAAACCATCAGGATGATGTTAATACTTATAACATAGATGATCAATATCTTCTTGGGGATAATTTAATGGTTTGCCCGATAACTATTAAAGCTGCCAAAACACGCTCTTTATATCTGCCGAAAGGCAATTGGTATAACTACTGGACAGGTAAGAAAATTTCTGGTTCTCAGTACATACACGTGGTTGCTCCTTTAGATACCATTCCGCTTTTTGTAAGAGGTGGAGGCATTATCCCTATGCAACAAGATATGAAATATACCGATGAGCAAGCTGTTAAAAATATCACGCTAGCGGTTTATCCATCAGGGAAATCAGAATTTAATTTGTATGAGGATGATGGTAAAACTTTAGACTATCAAAAAGGAAAATTTGCTACAACCAAAATCACTTCAGAAGAGTTAAAAGATGCTGTAAAAATTATTGTAGCTAAGCCTGTAGGCGATTATCAGCCAATAGCTCAGCAATTTCAATTACAGGTTTATGGTTTTAAACAAAAACCAACATCAGTTAAAGTCAATAATCAAGAATTACCACTAAGCAGCTGGAAGTATGATAACAGCAAAAACTATGTTATGCTAGAAGCCAGTGGCGCTTTTGAGGTAGTTATTCAATAAAAATTAAGCTTAGCTAAATCATATGAAAATAGCATTTGCAATGAAATTAAAACCTGGCTGCGAAGCAGAGTATAAGAAAAGACATGATGAGATTTGGCCAGAATTAGCTCAGCTCTTAAAAGATAACGGGATAAGTGATTACTCGATATTTTTAGAAGAAGCCACTAATACGCTATTTGCTGTACAACAACAATCGGGTTCATCATCGCAAGATTTAGGCTCAACTGCAATAGTACAAAAATGGTGGGCTTACATGGCAGATATTATGGAAACCAATCCGGATAATTCTCCGGTAAGTATTCCTTTAAAACAGGTTTTTCATCTTGATTAAGCATATGAAAAGGATTCTTATTTTATTGATGCTTCTTCTTTCATTGGCTATTCAAGCGCAAGAAAAGAATACGGTTTATTTATTCTCCTACTTTAAAAACAACGGACAAGATGGTTTGCATTTGGCTTACAGCCGAGATGGTTTAACTTGGCAAGCCTTAAAAAACGATGAATCTTTTCTGAAACCAGAAGTATCTAAAGATAAATTAATGCGAGACCCATGCATCATTAGAGGGGCAGATGGTAAGTTTCATATGGTGTGGACAGTTAGTTGGACAGATAAAACCATTGGTTATGCATCATCAACAGATTTAATTCATTGGTCTCCGCAAATAGCTATTCCGGTTATGGCGCATGAAGAAGGCGCTAGAAACTGTTGGGCACCAGAAATTACTTACGATGCCAAGAAAAAGCAATACATGATTTATTGGGCAACAACAATAAAAGGTAAGTTTTTAGAAACAGCCTCAGAAAAAGAAAGTGGTTATAATCATCGCATGTATTATACCTTAACCAAAGACTTTAAAACCTTTAGCCCAACGCGTTTATTGTACGAGCCCGGTTTTAATGTTATTGATGCTTCTATAGTAAAAGATGGAAAGCGTTACGTTATGTTTCTGAAGGATGAAACTAGAGAGCCTGTTCAAAAGAATTTAAAAATCGCTTACAGTAAGAAAATAACCGGTCCTTACAGTGCGGCTAGTAAACCTTTTACTGGCAATTATTGGGCAGAAGGGCCAACAGCTTTTAAGCACCAAGGTAATTGGATAGTTTATTTCGATAAATATACCTTAAAACAGTACGGAGCCTTAATCTCTAAAGATTTAGAAAACTGGGAAGACATATCATACAAAATAAATTTGCCTAAAGGTATTAGGCATGGCTCTATTTTAAACATCACCGAAGAAGAATTACAAAAGTTGTTGAATGTTAAAACGGTAGAATAAGTATGAAACCAACCGATTTATATAAATTTCTTCAAGTAGATGAATACTCTGCAACGCCAAAATACTTACAGTTAAGCAACGCTATCATTTCAGCTATAGAAAACAACCATCTAAAAAAAGATGATGTTTTGCCTTCTATTAATGAGTTGAGTTATGTCTTAGAAATATCAAGAGATACCACAGAAAGAGGTTATAAATACCTGAAAAAGTTGGGCGTCATAGTATCTGTTCCTGGTAGAGGTTATTATGTTGGTAATACAAATTTTAAAAAGAAAATAAAGGTATTTTTGCTTTTTAATAAGCTTTCGGTACATAAGAAAATGATTTACGATGCATTTGTAGCCGCTTTAGGTCCAGATGCTGCCGTAGATTTTTATATCTATAATAATGATTTTACCATCTTTAAAAAGCTCATCCTAAACAGAAGAACAGATTATTCTCATTTCGTAATAGCTCCCCATTTTTTAGAAGGTGGCGAGAATGCTTATGAAATCATCAATCAGTTACCTAAAGAGAAATTGATTTTACTGGATAAGAAGGTATATGGCGTAGAAGGCTCTTATGGTGCTGTTTATGAGAATTTTGAGAAGGATATTTATAATGCTTTAACCGAGTTAAATGAGCAATTAAGTAAATACAATACTATTAAATTATTATTTCCTAAAAAGAGTTACTTCCCAAAAGAAATAGTTCATGGCTTTATAAGATTTTGTCAGCAATATGCTTTTAATCATGTTATTGTTAGCGATATAAAACAAGAGCCTATAAATGCTGGCGAAGTTTATATCAATTTAATGGAGGATGATTTGGTTACTTTAATAGAGAATATCATTTCTTTAGATTTAGTATTAGGTAAAGATGTAGGTTTAATATCCTACAATGAAACACCTCTAAAAAAACTCTTGTTAAATGGTATTACCACCATATCTACAGATTTTAAATTGATGGGAAATTTAACCGCCGAAATGATTAAAACCAATAAGCAAGAACATCATGCTGTTCCATTTTATGTAACCCTTAGGCCTTCTTTATAATTCTTTCTCTTTCATCATGATGGGGCAGGATGCGGTTGAAAAATGTAGTTTTTACATTAGATAAGCCTTTATAAACCAAAAACCTAAACACTAAAACTTAGTATCTCTATACTTAAGAACTCGGTGTGTTATATTTTAAAATGGTTTATAAAATTTAACCAATAACCATTTATGAAATTAAACTTTACAAAAACTACACTATTTTACACATTCATTTTCTTGTTTATTAACGTTAAGCTGTTTGCGCAAATTACATACAATTGGGTTGGTGGCACCAGTACCGATTTTTATAACGCTAATAACTGGTCTAATACAGCCATCAACTTTGCAGATATGCAAGCTCATACCATGGTTATTGGTGCAGGAAATCCAAATAACCCAATACAAAGTGGTGGTAACGCAAGCAATGTAAGTTACAGACCAAACTATTTTAATACTACTGCTAGTGCTAATATTACCATAAATGGAAATCTTATTCCATGGAATAGTTCTTATTTAAATGGCAATATTACTTTAAATGCACCTGCTAGCTTTAATATTAGAAATAATGTTTTCTTGGGTAAAGAGGCCACAGCTACTTTACAAGTAAATGGTGGTGCTATGTATAGTAGGTATATTTTCTATGTAGGAAACGGCGTTGGAGGAAATGCTACTGCAAATGTAACAGGCGGTACCATTTATGTAGGTACTAATTTAGAAGTTGCTACGGGTACAGCAAACCCAATAGGTATTTTAAATATTAACGACGGTACGGTAGATGTTACAGGTAATGTTAACATTGGTGCCAATGGTTCTATCTTTATTAGCGGCATAGGCCGATTAATTGTTACCGGAGATAAAGTTGCTGCTTTACAAACCCATATTACCAATGGTAAAATAACTTTTCCTGCAGGGAAAACTTTATCTGTAACTTTTGATGGTACTAGAACAACAGCTACCATCCCTCAAAATCCAAACAGTCTTTTAAGAGAATATACCAGTTACATCATTTTAAATAATGGTATTGTGGAGGCTAAAATAGATAAGAGAACAAGCAATATCTTATCTATGAAAGTAAATGGCGTAGAAACCATAGCGCAAACAGGAAATAAAATAAGTGCTTATTATGATTTTACTTCTTCCAAAGGTTTTGAAACTATATTTGGAGCTACTTTTTCTGTAAAAGAAGAAACTGCAGATTATATTGATGTATCCTTTAAAAGACCATACACTCCTGGTAGCAATGTTACCCCTTGTGATGCCGATATACATTACGTACTTAAAAAGAACGATAGCGGTTTATATACGTATTCTATTCTAGAACATAAAGCTAGCTATCCGGATTTTGATTTAGGCTCGTGGCGACAAGTGATGTGGATTGCCAATAACGGGACAGATTATTT
The DNA here is from genome assembly GCF_009674685.1 of Pedobacter puniceum. GTDB lineage: Bacteria > Bacteroidota > Bacteroidia > Sphingobacteriales > Sphingobacteriaceae > Pseudopedobacter > Pseudopedobacter puniceum. The sequence continues at coordinate 1,392,479 of NZ_WKJI01000001.1, read as the reverse complement.
AGCAGAAAACATTTTTGTTAATGATGTAAAGAAATGGAAAATGCCTTCTGTTGCCGATTATGCTACGGCAACACCAACAGGTATTGCAGAAATTATAAAAATAAACGCTGGCGTTAGAGCAGGTAAATACGATGGTAAATATCAGTATAGCGAGCCATTGATAGAATTACCCGCTTATGGTTTTGGTAGCGATGTTAATAACATTGGTAGCTGGGCTGTATTTGGTAGTCACGAGTATTTTAACAGCGGTCCAACCCATCACGATTTAAATGCCGCTGCTGGTATTATCCATATTTGTATGAACGGGGTACATTATAACTCTAAAGGTTTTGTGATAAAACAAGGCGAAGCTTGGTCTAAAATCTATGGGCCTTATTTGTTGTATACTTCTAATAAATCTACTGCCGAGCTAAACTGGGCAGATGCTAAAGCAAGAGCTGCCATTGAAAAAGCACAATGGCCATATGCTTGGCTTACCAATACCCCGCAATATCCTTTGGCAAACCAAAGAGGAAATATAATAGGTAATTTCTCTATTAATGACCCCTATAAACCACAAATTACTGGTGCTAATGCTTGGATAGGAGTAACCCAATTAAGTGACGACTCAAACGGACAATGGCAATTTGAAGAAGAAAATTACCAATATTGGGTTAAAACCGATGCCTCTGGTAATTTTGATATTAAACATGTAAGACCCGGAACTTATACCTTATTTGCTTTTAGTAATGGTGTTACCGGAGAATTTTCAGTAGCTAATATCACCGTAACGGCTAATAACACAACAAATTTAGGTAATATCGTTTGGACAATACCTAGAACAAATGGAAGTTTAATTTGGGAAATAGGTGTGCCAGACCGTACCGCTGCAGAATATAAATTTGGAGATTTTGATTATTCAGAAGGCTATGTACAAGATAAATTTAGAGTAACATTTAGTAATCCTATAGAGTATAATGTAGCCAGCAAAAACTGGTCAACAGCTCTGCCTTATGTACATTCGCCTTATTTTAAGGCCGATGGTACGGTAGAATCATCATGGAAATGGCGTTTAAATTTTAATTTACCAAGTGGTATCCCAACAACAGGGAATGCCAAATTAACCATTGCTTATGCCAGCTCAGACCATGCACAACAATGGATTTATGTAAATAACGAATCCTCAACACCTATTAATTTTTACCCTCCTTTGGGTGGTGGTAATGCTTTTTTAAGACAGTCTAACCATGCTAAATACTCCATACAAGTGGTAGATATTCCTATGAATAAACTTAGGGTAGGGGCAAATACTATTACCTTATTAATGCCTTCAACATCTAGTTATGGTAACCATATCATGTATGATTACATCAGTTTAGAAGGCGATGCTAGCATGACTTTACCTATCGAGTTAATCAGCTTTAACGCAAAAGCTCAAAGTAACACGACTATATTAAGCTGGGCAACTTCTTCAGAACAAAACAACCAGAAGTTCGAAATTCTAAGATCTGCTGATGGTATCCATTTCACTAGCATAGGTTTTATTGATGGAAAAGGTAATACTCATGCTAGAAGCGATTATAATTTTACAGATAAAAATCCGCTTAACGGCCTAAACTATTACAAACTTATACAATACGATTTTAATGGATTATCATCAGAGAAAGGTATTAAAGTGGTTAATTTTTCTTTATATGATGATGTAAAAGTTCATGTTTATCCTAACCCAGTAACAGAAAAAATTAATATCACGCTTAAAGACATTTCTTACCATCAAGTAGAATTAACCTTAACTAGTTTAACAGGAAGTGTGGTTTTAAAACAGTCCTTTAACAAAAATTCTACAGGTAATTATCAAATAAACTTTGATAAACAACTAGCCCCAGGTAACTATTTATTACAAATAAAGGCTAACGATTTTATCGAAGTTAGAAAGTTATTTATACAGTAATATGATTTTTCTTCCGAAAGATGTACTAAGGCGCATCTTCCGGACAATATTTTAATCTCAAAAAAAAATAAAAAAATAAATAAGTGTGTATTTAACATTTTAAAAATATTTTGCTTATAATTGAATAACCAATTATAGCTGAAGCGTACCATTCGTATTTTATTTTCAGCCTTTTTATATAAGTATTTGTTTTTTCGGTTTACTAAATGAAGGTAGAAGGAAGATTTGAATCTGTAGAGGTAGATAATGAACTTGTTCTTTGGATAAAATTCAAGGAAGGAGATAAGTTGGCTTATGCATATTTCTATAAAACATACTCGGCATTATTATTTAGGTACGGCTGTAAAATTAGTACCGATAAAGAATTGGTTAAAGACGCCATTCATGATTTATTTACATCTCTTTGGAAAAATAAAGAGAATCTTTCTGCGCCAGCTTCTGTTAAAAATTATTTAGTAAAATCTTTAAGAAACAAAGTTTTAAGAGAACATAGTAAAACAGCCAAGTTTACACAAGAAGAAAATTTAAACGAGCATGATTTTGGATTATCGCCTTCTAATGAAGATGTACTAGTTTTAAAAGAGCTAGATACCGAGAATAAGAAGAAACTTATTGATGCTTTAAAAAGCTTAAGCCATAAACAAAAAGAGGTTATCTTCTTGCTTTACTATAATAACTTAAGTCCGGCAGAAGTAGCCGCTATCATGTCTGTTTCTATACGTACCATTTACAACACCACATTTAATGCCATCCAAATTTTAAAAAATCAAATGGCTGGCGCTGCAATGTTAGTCTTTATTTACCTACCTTAAAATACTATTTAAAGGGCTTTTAAAGATTTTTTAAAAAAAAAGATTAATATAGCCCAAAGTGGCTAATAAATAGTAGTTTACAAGAGAGGGAAACTCTATCGGTAACGATTTAGTAATGGTGCTTACTGCACTTGCTTTCATTCGATTACCTTGTAAATCAATACTGCAAATATAAAAAATAAAAGGGTAAAGTACATTGGTGCTTTACCCTTTTATCATTCGTGCGAATAGAAAAATCTTTGAAAAAAAAACCCACACTGTGGGGAGCCTGTGATATTGGTTTCAATATTATTCCCAAATTTTGGCATATCAACAACAGTTGCAACTCCGAAACAAATAGTGAGAACCTCTAAAAGACTATGCTATGGAAATCGTGTTGAGTAAATTATTAACGCAAATCAGACATCAAGAAGATAAACTTTCTTCCCAAATGATGCAAACAACGGAAGAGGCTTACCAAATGACCTTGTTTCTAAATGAAATGCTGTGTAACATAAAAGCAAAAGTTTTACAGGATGGATTTACAAATGAGCAGCAAGAAATTGACTTTTTCAAGAACATCAAACCACAAATCTTAGGAAAGCTCATTTACTATAACAAAGTCTTCCGTATCGAAACTACCTGCCCCGTTAGCAATGGCAAAATACATCAAAGCTATTTTGAGAACCTATTAAAAACCCTCAAATCAGAATACAAAGAAAGTATTTGCAATGAGGATTTTTACAGGTATTATCGGACTGGCAGGATAGACCGTGACCATAGTTATTTCAGGCTCGGAAAAGTCAATTACCACGATGGATTAAAGAGTGGCGTATTTGAAATTGACCTTAGTTTTTCTACATATTATGATAACAAAATAGCCCATATTATAGCGAATGAATTACTTTATACTTTTTTGCTTACCAAAATAAATCCCGAAAAAAATCCCGATACCGTTTTAATAAACGGAGATACACACAAAGATATTTCGTGGACAAATTCTCAAAATGCTCTTATCGAACTGATATATGCACTTTATGCTTCAAATTCCATTGCACACGGAAAAATAGGCATCCGAAAATTAGCTTTGATTTTTCAAGTCCTATTCCGAACTCCCTTAAACGATATACATCACTCTTTCCACCGAATGAAAACAAGGGCAGGTTCCCGGACGGCATTTTTAGACCATCTCAAAATATCACTCGAAGAATATATGGATAAAGACCTTTAGCTAAGTTAAAACGGTATGTTCAGAGCAGTACACAAAATGTACTGCTTTTTCTTTGCCCATATCTGCCAATTGGCAAATGTTGGCAAAACTGCATTACAAAATATCCCCAATGCCTCCAAACCCTTATTAAACAGCGATTTTCCCTAATTGTAAAAATTTTCAAAAAACCGCCAAACCAATTGGCAAGGCTTGGCAGACAAACACTGCCACCTTTAACAATTTTGCATAGTGAACTTTAAAAAGCTGTGCAATGAAAATAATAACCATTGAAGAAGAAGCGTGGCAACAGCTAAACAGCCGTATTAATGCCATTGCCGATTACCTGAAAAGATTGGACGACACCAACTATGATGACCTGTGGCTCAATAACCACGAGGTATGCCAATACCTGCACATCAGCGAAAAGACCTTATGGCGTATGCGCACCAAAGGCGAGATTGCTTATTCAAAAATCTACGGTCAATATTTCTACACCATAGGAGCAATTAAGGATATGCTCAATGCCAATGCGATACAGAGCAGTGATGAGTTTGTGCAGGAGCTTATGGCAAAAGGGAAAAGCTATATCGAAAAAGGCAGAAAGCTAAAGACAGATAAAAAATAGGTATGACCCCCTAAAAGTATATCCCTATGAATATTGACAGAATGGAATTTTTAGCGTGGATGGAACGCCTGATGGGCCGTCTTGATATGCTGGGCGACAATATAAATGAGTTGCAAAAGAAACGCAATAGCATAGATGGCGAGGAATTGCTGGATAACCAGGATTTACTACAAATGCTAAAAATCAGTAACCGTTCCCTGCAACGGTATCGCTCCATCGGGAAGTTACCGTATTATACCATAAGCGGGAAATTGTATTACAAGCTATCTGATGTACATCAGTTCATTAGAGAGAGCTTTAACCCGCCCTCAAAATGAACGCCAATGAACGCCAAAGACTGCCTTTGAGTGCCAAATTGAGCAATACCGCCAACGCTTATTTTACATTCGGCAGTGAACTTTTAAAATTTTCAGAATATGAGCGAAGAAACCACAAAGAAACAGGAAATGCCCGAACAGTTATCGGACATATTATTGGTGCTGGATAAAGAAAAAATGAAAATCCAAGCCGTAAAGAGTATTGACGAGAATGGGAAAATGGAAACCGTTGACCCCACCAAGAAAAACCAAAACCAGTTTATGCGGGTGGATAAAAGCGGCGATTTCTTTTCCAACTTCTTCTCTAATTTTTTCAGCCAGTTAAAGAACCCTACCAATTTTTCATTCTTCAAAGTGCCTGCACCTATTGCAATTGAAAAAGCACAGGAAATGCAAAAGCAGGTAGATAAGCCTACTCCCGAAGGTGAAAAAGTGATGAAAGAACACGAAGTAAAAACAGAACCGCAACAGGATAAGAAACAAGAAAATCAAAAAAATATGGCAACAACACAAACAACACCGGAAGCCAGCGAGTACCGCTACAAACCGGAGCAGATTGATTGGGACACAATGAAAAACCTCGGATTAAGCAAGGAATACCTTGAAAAAAGAAACCTGCTTGACCCTTTGTTACGAGGTTATAAAACCAATGAACTTTTGCCGATAGGCGTTAATTTCGGAGGTTCTGTTCTTCGTACAGATGCCCGATTGTCTTTACAGCAAGCCGAAGATGGAAATGTTATCGTAGCAATACACGGTATCAAAAAAGAACCCAACCTACATTTTGAGTTTTTCGGACACAAGTTTACCGATGAAGACAAAAAGAACCTGCTCGAAACGGGTAATATGGGGCGTGTGGTTAACCTGATCAATTCTAAAACTGGCGAACTGATGCCGTCCATTATCAGCATAGATAGGCTAACCAATGATGTGATAGCCTTACGGACGGATTTCATAAAAATTCCCGATGAAATTAAAGGCGTAAAGCTGAATGATGAGCAGAAGCAAACTCTAATGGAGGGTAAACCGCTAAAGTTAGACGCTATGATTTCCACGAAAGGAACGGAGTTCTCGGCAACGGTACAGCTCAATGCTGATAAGCGTTATGTAGAGTTCCTTTTTGACCGCAATAACTCCAACAGGCAAATCCAAAACAACGGTCAAACCCAAAACAATCAACAAAACAATCAGCAAAACCAGCCGCAGGAAGCTCCAAAAACATTCAGAGGTAAAGAACTGACCGATGAGCAGCATAAGGATTTCAAAGCCGGACAAACCGTTTATATGGCAGGGCTGGTTGATAAGAAAGGACAAACGTACAATGGCTATATCACTTTCAACAAAGATACCGGAAAAACAGACTTTGAGTTTCCTAATCAATATAAAGAAAGGGTAAAACCCACCGAAGCCCATAAAACGCAAACTGCCGTCAATTCGGAGGGCAAGACCAACGAAGCAACTAAAAACATCAATGAGCCTTTGAAGTCGGGACAGCAAAGACCGAAAAACAAACAACAGCAGGAACAACAGGAAAAGCCGAAAGCTCCTGCAAAATCCAAAGGCGTAAAAAGGTAATCAAGTATGAAAACAATCATTGCAGAAAAACCAAGCGTAGCGAGGGAAATAGCTGGACTTGTAGGAGCATCTGATAAAAAGGAAGGTTACCTGACAGGTAATGGCTATTTTGTTACATGGGCATTCGGTCATTTAATAGGATTGGGAATGCCCGAAGATTACGGAATTTCAGGGTTTGACAAAGCTGCTTTGCCAATACTCCCCAACCCTTTTTTGCTGACCGTCCGGAAAGTAAAAAAAGAAAAAGGTTATACCGCTGATACAGGTGCATTAAAGCAACTGAAAGTTATTGAACAGCTATTTAAGCAAAGTAGCAGCATTATCGTTGCAACCGATGCAGGGCGTGAGGGCGAACTCATTTTCAGGTACATTTACGAATACCTGAAATGCAATAAGCCCTTTGAGCGCCTTTGGATAAGTTCGCTTACTGAAAAAGCCATCAAGCAAGGCTTTGACAATCTAAAAGACGGGGCAGCATTTGACGGATTGCATCAGGCGGCACAAAGCAGAAGCCGAGCCGATTGGCTTGTGGGCATAAATGCTACACAGGCGTTGAGTATTGCCGCAGGAAATGGCATCTATTCGCTCGGAAGAGTGCAAACGCCTACATTGGCTTTGATATGCAAAAGGTATTTGGAAAACAAGAATTTCTCGGTAAAGAAATATTGGCAGATACAGTTATCGCATGATAAAGAGTTGATAGATTTTAAAAGCCTTTCCAAAACCAAATGGGAAGACCAAAAACTTGCCGATGATGCGTTGAAAGCCATTCAGCGAAGCGAAACGGCAACAATTACATCAGTAGAAACCAAAAGCGTTACAGAACAACCCCCTTTATTGTTAGACCTTACCGGATTGCAAAAGGAAGCCAATAAAAAATTGAACCTTTCTGCCGAAGAAACGCTCAACATTGCCCAAAGCCTTTACGAAAAGAAGTTTATCACTTACCCACGTACCGGAAGCAAATACATTCCTGAAGATATGTGGGCAGAAATTCCCAACCTCGTGAGGGCCTTGCAGGATAGGGAAACTTGCAAGCAAGCCATATCAAAAATGAAATGGGGACGTTTCAATAAACGTATCGTGAATGATTTGCGTGTTACCGACCACCACGGATTATTGGTTACAGACAAAATCCCGTCAGCATTGAACGCAAAGGAAAATGCCGTTTATGATATGATTGCCTTTCGGTTGCTCGAAGCTCTTTCACAAGCCTGTATTAAGGAGATAACGGATGTAGGTTTACAGGTATTGCATTACGATTTTACCGCAAAAGGCTGTAAGATTATAGAAGCTGGCTGGCGTTCCATTAAAGGCAGTTTCTCTGATGATGATACCGAACCTGTACAGGATTTACCCGAACTGAAAAAAGGCGATGAACTCAAAATAAAAGAAGCCTCCGTTCTCGAAAAGAAAACCAAGCCGCCGGTGCTTTATACCGAAGCGGGGCTTTTGTCGGCCATGGAAAGTGTAGGAAAGGAAATCGCAAATGAAGAGGAACGCAAGGCTTTACAAAATATAGGTATCGGCACTCCGGCTACAAGAGCCGCAATAATCGAAACCTTGTTTACCCGTAATTATATCCAAAGAGAAAAAAAATCCTTAATACCGACTGAAAAGGGATTGCAGGTATATGAATTGGTCAAAGACCGCAAAATTGCAGACGTGGCAATGACCGCCGAATGGGAACTCGCATTGCAGAAAATCGAAAACAACGAAGTGGATGCAGGAACTTTTCAAAAAGAAATGGAAACTTATGCTTTCTCTATTACCAATGAATTGTTGCAAACTTCCATTGCCCAAAACAACCTGCCTAAATTGGTTTGCCCGAAATGCACAAGCCAACAACTCATTATCCGTGATAAAATTGTGAAATGTCCAGATGAGGCTTGTAATTGGGTACAGTTCCGTAATGTGTGTGGCGTACAAATCGGCATAGCCGATATTGAAAGCCTTGTCAATAAAAAGAAAACTTCACTCATCAAAGGAATGAAAAGCAAGGCAGGTAAGAAATTCGATGCGTATATTGTATTGAAAGAGGATTGTACAACCTCTTTTGAATTTGCTAAAAATAAAAGCTACAAAAGTAATGGAAAATAAACCTACCATTAGCCCGATGGAAATCAGGAACCTTATATATACCATACGTGGCAAGCAAGTGATGCTGGATAGCGACCTCGCTTCCTTATATCAGGTAGAAACAAAGAACCTCAATAAAGCCGTAAAAAGAAATATTGAAAGGTTTCCCGTTTCTTTTTGCTTTCAACTGACCGAAGAGGAAGTTGAAAACTTGAGGTTCCAAATTGGAACCTCAAGTTTGAACTACGGCGGAAGACGTTATCTGCCCTATGTTTTTACCGAACAAGGGGTCGCAATGGCTTCTGCTATACTCCGTTCAGATATAGCGGTTAAAGTCAGTGTTGGAATTATGGAAGCCTTTGTGGAAATGCGTAGAATGCTTATCAGCAATGCCGCTTTGTTTCATCGTTTGGATAATATTGAATTAAAGCAATTAGAAGCAGACCAAAAATTTGAAGAGCTTTTTAAGGCTTTGGAAAGCGATAAGCTCCACAGCGAAAAAGGTATCTTTTACAACGGGCAGGTTTTTGATGCCTACGCCTTTGTGTCTGATATTGTGCGAAGTGCAAAAATCTCCATTATACTGCTGGATAATTACGTGGATGATACAGTTTTAACCTTATTAGGAAAACGTAATGCCCATGTAACTGCCACCATCTATACCAAAAGCATCAGCAATCAGCTAAGGCTGGATGTGCAACGGTATAACAGCCAATATCCTCCCATTGAAATAGAGATTTTTTCCGATGCTCACGACCGCTTTTTAATAATAGACCAAACGGAGCTGTATCATATCGGGGCTTCACTAAAAGACCTGGGCAAAAAATGGTTTGCCTTTTCGAGAATGGATATTGAAGTGGGTAGAATGCTTCAAATCCTGAACAAACAATAAGCAAATCCTTCTGAAGTTTTCCGAAGTTTTATATTACTTAATCAAATTTCATCCGTTGTATTCGTACAGCGTTTAAAATTGCCAATAATGCTACCCCTACGTCTGCAAAAACGGCTTCCCACATAGTGGCTAAACCACCTGCTCCTAAAATGAGCACAATCCCTTTTACCACAAATGCTAAAATGATATTCTGCCAAACTATTTTCTTGGTCTGTTTTCCGATATTAATTGCCATCGGGATTTTGCTTGGTTTATCATCCTGAATAACCACATCGGCAGTTTCAATAGTGGCATCGCTTCCCAAACCACCCATCGCAATACCTACATCACTCAATGCTACAACAGGAGCATCGTTCACACCATCGCCCACAAATGCTACGGTTTCGCTTTTCACTTTGATTTCTCTTACCTTGTTTACTTTGTCTTCCGGCAATAAATCGCCAAAGGCATTATTAATTCCTAATTTATCAGCAACAAATTTTACCACGGTGTTTTTATCTCCGCTTAGCATTGTAGTTTTTACACCTAATGCTTTTAATTTATCAATGGTTAGCTGTGCATCTTCTTTGATGCTGTCGGCAATGGTGATGTAGCCTGCAAATTTACCATTGTAAGCAATGGCTATTAGCGTGTACACGATTGTGCTTGGGTCTAAATCATAACTGATACTGAACTTATCCATCAATTTGAAATTACCTACCAATAATTCTTTTTCGTTTACGGTAGCTTTCAAACCGTGACCTGCTATTTCTTCTGTGTTTTCTAATTTTATGGAATTATCAATTTCGCCTACATACTGATGAATGGCAGTTGCAACGGGATGTGTGCTTTGACTTTCTAATGCATTTACCAATTTCAGAATTTCGTCTTTATTGAATTCTGGTTTTAAAATCACTTCCTGTACTTTGAAAACGCCTTCTGTCATCGTACCGGTTTTATCCATTACTACATTTTTAATAGCTGCAAGTACATCTAAAAAGTTGCTTCCTTTAAATAAAATTCCATTTTTAGAAGCTGCACCAATTCCACCAAAATACCCTAAAGGAATGCTGATAACCAAAGCACAAGGACAAGAAATAACCAAAAACACCAATGCTCTATACAACCATTGACTGAACACATAATTATCAACAAAAAAGTAAGGAACAATGGTAATAAGCACTGCCAATAAAACAACAATCGGTGTATAGATTTTCGCGAATTTCCGAATGAATAATTCTGTCGGTGCTTTTTGTGCTGTGGCGTTTTGTACCAATTCTAAAATTTTAGAAAGTTTGCTATCAGTATAAGCAGTCGTTACTTTTACTTGTGCTACTGTATTTAAATTTATCATTCCCGCCAATACAGTTTCGCCTTTTGTTTTGGTGTCAGGCTTGCTTTCTCCGGTCAATGCTGCTGTGTTGAATGAAGCGGTTTCGGACAATAATTCTCCGTCCAATCCTAATTTTTCTCCGGGTTTTAATTGAATGATAGTACCGATGTTTACACTTTCTGCTTTTACAGTTTTGGATTGGTTGTTTTCTAAAATCGTTACTTCATCAGGTCTTTGGTCGAGCAAAGTTTTGATGTTGGCTTTGGCTCTTGTCACGGCTAAAGTCTGGAATACTTCGCCAACGGCATAAAACAACATTACGGCTACACCTTCGGGATATTCGCCAATCGCAAAAGCTCCAATGGTGGCAATACTCATCAATAAAAATTCTGAAAATACATCGCTTTTGCGAATGCTTTCAAATGCTTCCTTGATTACAGGAAATCCAACCGGTGCATAGGCAACAATGTACCAAATAACTCTAACCCAACCTGTGAACCAGGATTGTGGAAACCAATTGTCAAAAGCAATGGCTATCATCAGCAATACAAAGCTGATAATGGCTGGTAAAAACATTTGAAACGTAGATTTGTCCGTACTCCCGTGGTTATGACCGTCATCGTCACTGTGTTCGTGATTATGTCCATCGTCGTCGTGATGCTTTTCTAATAATTTTTTAGCATTGGCATCGGTATATATTTTTTCTTCTTGTGCTGTGCAACAAAGCTGTTTGCCTTGTGCATCGTATTTATGTTTGTGTTCCATTAGAATAGCCTTTTAGTTGTTTTTTTATAAATTAAATATTGTTCTCCGTGTTGTTTTTTCAAAAATTCTTCTTCCTGTCTTATCTGAATTTGGATAACGATATAAGTTGAAAGCATCAGAAAAAATGTAAGTGCATTGGGCAGTATAAAAAATATTCCCCCAACACTGATTATCATTCCTAAGAAAATTGGGTTCCGGCTATAGGAAAACAGTCCTTTTGTGATTAATTCGGTTTTATTGCTTTCATCAATACCAATTCGCCAACTGTAACTCATTTGATATTGGGCCACCGAAATCCATAGTAATGAAAGGTGTATCAGAATTAATCCGATTATTAAAAATAAATCTTTCATTAAATAAGAAATCGGCACTAAATATTGATAAACATTATCACTGAATGAATAAATGAAAACAGCTACGAAAAGCAATGCTATCAATATTTTCATCACAAATCCGATATAGTCGTGTGCATTATCCGTTTTGCCAAATTTTACGGGGTTGATGCCTGTTTGCTTGTAAGTGCGATATGATGGTAGCACAAAAGCTACCATCATATACAACACCAAATACAATGGCAAATAAAATTTCAACCAAATCATATCGTTCAATTTTTAATGTTCGTGACCACCTGCATTGCTCAATTTTGCATTTACGAAAAATGCTCCTTTTACTACAATTTTTGCATCGGCAGGAATTTGATTTAAAAATGTTACTGCGGTATAACCCATATCAGATACGCCTTTCAGCACTTCTACTTTTTCAAAATTTTTGGCGGTTTTATCTTCTTTATGGTCTTTTTCTTCGCCCTCTTTTTCGCCTTCTTCGTGATGCACTTCTACTTCTTTATCTGTTTGTACAAAAATGTAATATTTGCCATCGGCATTTACAATCGCATCGTTAGGTACAGAAGGCGTTGTTACGTTATTGAGGCTTACAATTCCTGTGATGTTCATTCCATCAATTAAACCGCTTTTATTGCCATTTACACGGCAGTGAACGGCAATGGTTTTGCTCTCATTTTCAAAGGATGAACCGATGCTGAAAACCGTAGCATCATACTCTGTTGTAGGATTATTGGTTAAAGTAAAATGAATGGTTTGTCCTACTTTTACCTGTGGCAAATCTTTTTCAAAAACCTGTAAATCCAAATGCAATGAAGTGTTGTCAACAATTTCGGCAACTGGCGAAGAAGCATCAACATAACTGCCTATTGTGGCATACAAATTACTTATCGTTCCGTTCAATGGGCTTGTAACCAACAATGCCGATTTCAAATTGCTGTTTGAGATTGAATTTGGATTAATGCCCATAAGCTGTATTTGCTGTTGCAATGATGCTTTTCGTGTGCGAAGCGCTTTGAGCTCGGCAGTTGAGTTTTGCAAATTTTTCAAAGCGCCGGCATTGCCTGCATTCAGTTCCTGTTGGCGTTGCACTTCTTGCTCGGCAAAAGTAATTTTACTTCCAATGGTAAGATATTCTTCCTGCAATTGTATAAACTGCGGATTGGCAATAGTAGCAATTACCTGACCTTTTCTTACATAATCTCCGATTTGAACTTTCAGCGATTTTATCACACCTCCGTACAAAGAAGTGGCGTTGGCTTTGTTGTTATTAGGAACTTTCAAATTTCCATTTGCTTTGATGGTCGCTGTCAATTCCTTGTGTTCTATTGCGCCTAATTGGATGCCTACTGTTTTTATTTGTTCTTCGGTAAGTGTGGCAATGGCTGCTGTTTCATCTTCGTGGGCGGCTTCTTCTTTCCCTGCAGTTTTGGTTTCGGCAGATTTATCTTCGGCTGGCTTATCATTTTTGCAGGCAGAAAAAGTTAACATTAAAACAGCTATCGCTGCTATCAACGTGATTTTATTTATATTAAATTTCATTTGTACTTATTGATTGATGAATGAATAAATATTGATTACAGACTGGTTTACCTGCTGAATACTTTTGAGGTAATTCAACTGAATATCGGTTGCGGTTTGCAAGGCAAAAAGATATTCTACATAACCGATGTCGCCCGTTTTGTAACCCAATTGTGCTGCCGATACAATGTCCTTAGCATTAGGTAAAGCTTCCTGCTGAAAATAATTGTATTGCTGCATATCTTGCTGATATTGTTGCAAAGCATTCTGCATTTGCGTTGTCAATGTTTTCTGTTGCTGTTGAGCATTGGCTTCAGCGGCTTGTTTCCTGTAATCCAAAGATTTAATCCTGGCTTTGGTAGCACCGTAAGTAATTGGTATTGCAATACCGATATTTACAGAATTAAACCGGTTTCCACCATTGAAAAATTTCTCTGTTCCATTCACATTTTGAAAACCAATTAAAGACTGATTGACGTAGCCAATCGTAAAATCGGGTAAACCTTTCGAACGTTCTACCTTTTTGGTCTGTTCTGCAATAACCGCATCCTGATATAAGGATTGAATAGCAGGGTGATTGGCTACTGCATCATTATCCAATAAATTAGAAATTTGCAAAGGTTGAAATATTCCGTTTTCTGCAATGGTAAAATCGTCTTTTGTGTTCATCAATGTTTTCAGATTGGCAACGGCATTGGATAAGAACACTCCATTTTGTTTTAGCAATAAATTGATTTCGCCTTTCTTAGCTTCCGCTGTGCTGATGTCCACTTTTTTGGTGTCGCCAGTTTTATAACGAAGCTCTGCAATACTTATGAAATTATTGTACAAACTGTCTAGTTCTTGCAATTGTTTTTGATTGTGTTGCAAGTATAAAATTTGATAATAATATGTACGCACCTGATTTTTCAATTCTAAAACACTCAAGTTTTTCTGCAATTCTTTGCCTTTTATTTCAGCATTAATCAATTCTTTTTTTGCTCCGAATAGTGAAGGAAAAGGAATGGTTTGCGACATCTGAAAAGACTGGTCGAATTTCATACTATTGTATTGTCCCAATTGTGCATTAAAATCTAATTTAGGTAATTCTCCGGCTGTCTTTTTCAAAGCTTTGCTGGCATCAATTTCTAAATCTGAAGCTTTTATGGTTTTATTATTTTGAAGTGCAATATTTATCGCATCATCAACACTTGATAGATTTTGTGTTTGCGCATTTGCTGTAAAGCCTGCCAATGATAGCAGCAATACAATGATGGTTGCAATTGGTTTCACTTGCGATTTTCTTTTTAAATTAATTTTTGAATTAAAAATGATGTAGAGCAACGGTAGTACAAACAGCGTCAGGAAAGTTGCTGTAACCAGTCCTCCAATAACTACGGTTGCTAAAGGCTTTTGAACTTCTGCACCTGCACTGCTGCTCAATGCCATTGGCAAAAATCCTAAACTTGCAACGGTTGCCGTCATCAAAACCGGTCGCAAACGGATTTTAGTTCCTTCAATTACTCTTTTAAAGACATCTTTCATTCCTTCTTTTTCCAGTTGGTTGAAAGTCCCTATCAATACAATTCCATTGAGTACGGCAACACCAAACAATGCGATAAAACCAATCCCTGCACTAATGCTGAAAGGCATACCACGAAGCAATAAAGCCAATATACCACCAATGGCACTCATTGGAATTGCGGTAAATATTAAACCTGCCTGCTTGAAGGAACGGAAAGTAAAATAGAGCAATACGAAAATCAACAACAACGAAACGGGAACGGCAATCATTAATCGGTTGCTGGCTTCCTGTAAATTTTCAAACTGGCCGCCATAGGTGAAATAATAACCCGGCGGTAATTTTACTTGTGTATTTAATTTTTGTTGAATTTCTTCTACCACACTTTGCACATCCCTGCCTGCAACGTTAAACCCAATTACAATTCTGCGTTTACCATCATCACGGCTTATCTGTGCTGGTCCTAATTTATAATCAATCCTTGCTACTTGCGATAATGGAATTTGATTGCCAGTTGAAGTTGGTATCATCAGGTTATTTACATCCTCTATGTCGGTTCTATATATACTGTCCAACCGTACAACTAAGTCAAATCGCCTTTCATTTTCATAAACCAACCCAGCTTTTTTTCCCGCAAATGCAGTGCTTAGTACATTGTTAACCTCTTCTATATTTATTCCATAATTGGCGAGCCGTGTTCGGTCGTACTCTACATTGATTTGAGGCAATCCGCTTACTCGTTCTACTTGCGGAGCAGTGGCCCCTTGTACTGTTTGAATGACCTTGCTTACTTTATCAGCATTCAAAGCCAGTGTATCTAAATTTTCTCCAAATATTTTCACTGCAACATCTTGCCTGATACCAGTCATCAATTCATTGAAACGCATTTGTATCGGCTGGTTCTTTTCAAAAAACACACCAGGTATCGCTTCTAGTTTTTCGCTGATGGCGTCTGCTAATTCATCATAACTTCTACCGCTTTCCCATTCGCTTTGAGGTTTGAGTAATATCATCATATCGGTAGCTTCGGGAGGCATTGGGTCAGTTGGAACTTCTGCTGCACCGGTCTTGCCAACAACCATTTTTACTTCATCAAACTCTTTAATAATTCTTGAAGCTTGCATAGAAGTTTCAATACTTTGGCTCAATGAACTGCCTTGTGGCAAAATGCAGTGGAATGCAAAATCTCCTTCCTGCAATTGTGGTATGAATTCACCACCCATTCGACTAAATAAGAAAAGACTAAAAGCAAATACGGCAACTGTAATACCCACTAACCAATATTTTATATCGATGGCTTTTTCCAATAACGGTTGATATTTTCTTTGTAGCCAATTCATCATTTTATCCGAAATAGTTTCTTTGTGCGATGGCTTTTTAGACAGGAACAAAGCACACATCATCGGAATATAGGTTAAGGATAAAATCAATGCTCCGAAAATTGCAAAACCGACTGTTTGAGCCATTGGCGTAAACATTTTGCCTTCAACACCTGATAAGGTAAGTATCGGAATGTAAACGATTAGGATAATGATTTCTCCAAACGCTGCACTAGTACGGATTTTGGAAGCGGACGTAAATACTTCGCTATCCATTTCCTGTTGCGATAACCTTTGTGTCGATTTTCTTAAACCTAAATGATGCAAGGTTGCTTCCACAACTATAACAGCACCATCTACAATCAGTCCAAAATCTATCGCACCCAGGCTCATAAGGTTGGCACTTACCCCGAAGACTTTCATCATTCCCAATGCAAATAGCATCGACAAAGGGATGGCAGAAGCAACAATCAATCCCGCTCGTAAATTGCCTAAAAACAGCACCAATACGAAAATAACTATCAATGCGCCCTCAATCAAATTCTTTTGAACGGTACTAATAGCTCTGCCAACCAAATCGGTTCGGTCCAAATAAGGCTCAATCACCACATCATCAGGTAGTGATTTTTGAATAATGGGTAACTTTTCTTTGATGCGATTTACTACTTCGTTACTGTTTTCGCCTTTGAGCATCATTACCACACCACCAACAGCATCAACTTCTCCATTGTAAGTCATTGCTCCATAGCGAACCGCCTCTCCAAACTGAACTTTAGCAACATCTTTTATGAAAATAGGCACGCTCCCAGTAACGTTTTTTACCGCTATGTTTCTAATATCTTCTAATGACGTAACAAAACCAATACCTCGTATAAAATAAGCATTTGGCTTTTTGTCAATGTATGCTCCACCAGTATTTTGATTATTTTTTTCAAGAGCGTTGAAAATATCCGTAACACTTATACCCAGTGACTTTAAACGATTTGGGTTTACGGCTACTTCGTATTGTTTTAGTTCGCCACCAAAACTGTTCACTTCGGCAATACCCGGTGTTCCCCTTAGTTGACGGGCAACAATCCAATCCTGCATAGTTCGCAGGTCTTTGGCGTTGTATTTGTTTTCGCTCCCTTTTTTCGGGTGTAAAATGTATTGATAAACTTCGCCCAGTCCTGTGCTTACTGGTGCTAGTTCGGGCGTTCCTATTCCTTGTGGAATGTTTTGTTCGGCTTCTTTCAATTTTTCATTGACAAGTTGTCGGGCAAAATAAATGTCCACATCATCATTAAACACCACAGTAATGACCGAAAGCCCGAACCTTGAAATGCTTCGGGTTTCTTCCAAATCGGGAAGGTTTGCAATACTTTGTTCTATGGGAAATGTAACCAACTGTTCCACTTCCTGCCCTGCCAATGTAGGACAAACGGTAATAATTTGTACCTGATTATTAGTTATATCGGGTACGGCATCAATGGGAAGTTTTGTGGCACTCCACACTCCCCAAATGATGAGCAACAAGGTCATTATACCAACGACAAGCTTGTTCTTGATACTGAATTTTATGATGTTATCTAACACGTATATCTGTTTAAATTTTTGACAAATAAATTCTTGCTTCTTGTAATCAGAAGCCAACAGATAATCCAATAACTATTGAATGAAGTGAATAATGTCTGTAATTATTCTATAAACAAATGTTTAAAGACAACACATAAAACACCCGCAAATGCGTTGAAAATACCGTAAAAACAATAAAAGGCATACGGCTTAACGAGGCTTGCAATAAGCTTTCAATAGCATTAAGAAAATCTGCAAAAATTAAACAGTAAACTTGGGCGGATGCCAGATACTCCCCGAGTAGAAGGAAATCAAAGTAAAATCACGAAGTGTAATTTTTTTATCGATAAAAGCGGGTCTAGGGCGCTCGATTTCAAAAGTTTTGAAATGGTAAGTAGCAATACTTATGCTACAGCAATTACAATAGCAAAAAGGACTACATTTATCGTTGCTATCCTGGTTGTGGTCGTGAGTTTGGGCGGTTTCAATTTTAGGAGCGGTATCTTCACACAGATTGCTTGCATCGCTACAAGGCAATGCTGCAAGTACCATCAGGTAAAAAGAACATATCGTGAGAAACCATTTCATTAGAATACAAATATAGAAAAATAATTTGTGCAATCGGATTGCAAAGTTTCAGATTATTTTAATTGCATCTATCAGGGATATAAATCTTTAAATTTTATTTTTAAATCTGTTAATGTATAAGGGTCGCCATTAAACGAATTGTGCAAAATCGAAAGTTTGTCATTTATAGTTTTAACTGGCTTTCCTTTCTTTTTTTGGTCAATTTAACATCTTCGCCAAAATTTTGCAATGCTCTAAAGGCTTCCTCCTTAACTTCAAATATTCTATCCGTTTTCATCAAACGATACAATTCCTTTTTCCTTTCAAAGCACCTATGCTTTGAAAGGAAGCCTATTGCTTTCAATCTGCTCTGGTAGTCAGATATTTCATTTGCCAGGTTTATATATTCTGCAATGTTGTTTGGTTTCTTATTCTCAAAATCCTTTTTAGCCATATTCTTCACCGTATTGTTTATCGTCAAATTTAGTCAAAACCAATCTGTATTCGGTTGCTTCGTCTATTATGTTTAAGCCAAATCCTACCTCTCAAAGCCAAAGCCTGCCACGTTTTTAAAGGCTCTTATCTACTGTTATAATTTTAAGCTTCAAGTAAAATTATAAACAAAATTATAGTATGGCTACACAACAAAAAGACCTATCGTACTTCAGGTTACGGCTGCAAGAATTATTAAACGCCAGCTTTCCCGAAAAAGCAAACGACCAAAAATTTATTGAGCAACGTTCATCGTGGGCTGCCGATGCCTACGAGGGTGCTTTTAGTTCGGGAAATGCAGTTGAGCAATGCAACGATATAGCCAATTACATTCTTTTTGAGGGCTTGCACTTCTCCAAATTCGATACAGTATTTCAGGTAGTCTGCAATGAGTTCGATACCATAATGGCGGACGAGGAACTGCGACCGTTTGCCCTAAAAATGTTCACTGTTTGTGAGCCTATTTTCTCCGGCTACAAACTAACGGATGATTTCGCTTATAAAACAGAGTACGACCTGCTCTATAGCGAAATAACGGGAACCATCGCCATATGGATAGCCGAAAATGGGCTTCAGTAAGAAGCAACATCTCCAACAGAATATTGATGCCCTACGAATTGCTTTTAAACTAGAAAAGGAGAAACGACAAGCCACCGTAGGCGAAAGACTGCTAATGATGCAATACAGCGGCTTTGGCGGTCTTAAATTCGTTCTGAACCCCATAGCAAATGAAATAGACATCAATAATTGGAGAAAAACGGAACACGACCTTTTCCCGATTACGCAGGAACTACATCAGCTACTCAAAGAAAATTCCGAAGACGAAAAGCAATACCGCAGGTATGTGGACAGTATGAAAAGCTCTGTACTGACGGCTTTTTATACACCGCCACAGGTCATAGATACTATTTCCGCAACCTTGCGTGATAGCGGTCTGAACATTGATAAATTTCTCGAACCCTCCGCAGGTATCGGCTCATTCGTACAATCCTTTTCAGAAAATCAAAAAGCCAGTGTTACCGCCTATGAAAAGGATTTGCTCACAGGCAAGATTTTAAAGCAGCTTTATCCCGAAAGCAATATCCGTGTAAGTGGCTTTGAGGAAATTCCCGAAAAGGAACAAAACAGCTATGATGTAATCGCCAGCAACATACCGTTTGGAGATACTTCCGTTTTTGACCTTTCCTATTCCCGAAGCAAAGACACGGCAAAAGTACAGGCTGCCCGAAGCATACACAATTACTTCTTTCTGAAAGGTGCTGATATGCTCCGTGAGGGCGGTTTATTGGCTTACATTACTTCACAGGGCATTTTAAACAGCCCGAAGAACGAGCCGATACGCAGGGCGTTGATGCAGGATAATAATCTGGTTTCAGTTGTCCGCTTACCCAACAACCTGTTTACAGAATATGCCGGTACCGAAGTCGGTAGTGATTTGATTATCCTGCAAAAGAATACGGCAAAACAAAACCTGACCGAAGTAGAAGAACTGTTTTGCCAAAGCAAGCAAACGGAATACAATACGCCTGGTAATACGCTATTTCTGGACAGCACAAGAATTGTTTATACCGACCAGAAATTAGATACTGACCCTTACGGACAACCTGCACTAATCTATACGCATAAAGGAGGCGTAGAGGGAATTGCCAAAGATTTAAAACAAATGCTTTCCGAAGATTTTGGAAAGCACCTGAATTTAGGTTTGTACAAAGGCGAAAGGAACGATGAACTTGTTACACAAACTCCAATAACACCTCCCGTTATCGAACCTGTAACCATTCAGCCGGAAATACAACCTTTATCTGTTCCTATAATCAATCGGGAAAGTCCGCAGGAATTAAAGCAACTAAGCATTTTCGACTTGTTTGAAAATGTGGACGAGCCTGTAATGGTTGCTGCTCCACCCAAAAGAACGACACAAGTTAAAAGGCAAAGCACCAACAAAAGAAGAGGTGCAATAAATCGCCAGACCGACTTGTTCAGTGCGATGCAGCAACCTTATACGCCTCCGATTACCAATAGAACTACCAACGGAAGCACATCAACCAACGGTAAAAAACAAGAAGCCATCGGCGACCTGTTTTCGGGAATAAACGGGAATGGCCAAGCTGCTCAACCAGCCGTTCCCAATACTATTCCCGAACCTGCTCCTTATAGTGGCGAACTGCAATCGTACCACCGTAACGATTGTCTTGTTGTGGATAATGGTTGGGTCGGTCATCTGCAAGATGTAGATACATCAGACGGTACGGCAGTTTTCCACCCTTTAGCTTTACCGACCTTACAGAAAGCAAGAGCCGAAGCGTACATTGCTGTACGTGATGTTTACCAAGAGCTTTACAATAAAGAGGCAAAGTTTCAGACCGAACACAAGGAAGAACGGGAAAACCTTAACCGCCTTTATGATGCGTTTGTCAAAAAGTACGGCAATCTCAACAGTGCAGATAATATCAAGCTCATCAAAACGGATAGCTCCGGCAAGGAAATCCCTTATTTGGAGCGTGTCGTTGGTGGCGTAACCCACAAGGCGGATATATTCAGCCGTCCTGTAAGTTTCTCCACCTTAACAATAGCAACGGACAATCCCGAAGAAGCGTTAGCGGCTTCGCTGAACAAATACGGAAGCGTGGATTTGGAGTATATGTCCGAAATCAGCGGTATGACGGACGATGCTTTGAAAGAAGCATTGCACGGTCGTATTTACTACAATCCTCTGCAAAAGGAATATGAAATATCCGAACGCTGGATTGCAGGGAATGTAGTAGAGAAAGCCCAAGAGGTCAAAGCGTATCTCGAACGCAATCCCGATGATGCCGAAGCCAAAGCAAGCCTTACAGTCATAGAAGAAGCCCGACCAAGGCGTATCGAATTTGAGGAACTCGATTTTAATTTGGGAGAACGCTGGATACCCACAGGCATTTATGCCCGTTTTGCTTCACATCTTTTTGATACGGACGTACTGGTTCATTACTCTGAAAGCTCCGATGACTTTTCAGTAAAGTGCGACCGTAAGAATTTGCATATATGGGAAAAATACGCTGTCAAAGCTGAAAGTAGAACGTTTGACGGGATTGCCCTGCTCAAACACGCCCTTGTCAATACCACGCCTGATATTACCAAGAAAATTAAGGTTGGCGACCAAGAGGCCAAAGTACGGGATATGGAAGCCATACAAATGGCGAACACCAAGATTGACGAAATCCGTACCGCCTTTACCGAATGGCTCCACGCTCAAAACGATGAGTTTAAAAACAGGCTGACCGACCAATACAACGATACGTTTAACTGCTTTGTCCGACCAAATTATGACGGAACGCATCAGGACTTTCCGGGATTAGACCGTAAGGCATTGGGCATTGAAGACCTGTATTCAAGCCAAAAGGACACCGTTTGGATGATAAAGCTGAACAACGGGGCAATTTGTGACCACGAAGTAGGTGCAGGAAAAACCCTTGTGATGTGTACCGCAGCACAGGAAATGAAACGTTTGGGATTGGCACACAAACCGATGATTATCGGGCTGAAAAGCAATGTTCACGAAATTGCCGAAGCCTACCGCACTGCCTATCCACACGCTAAAATCCTGTTTCCGGGCAAAGAAGATTTTACGCCCCAAAAACGCTTGCGAATTTTCGGGGATATTAAAAACAACGATTGGGATTGTGTAATCCTCACACACGACCAATTTGGTATGATACCGCAGTCGCCCGAAATTCAAAAGGAAATACTCGAAATCGAATTGGACAGCGTAGAGCGTAACCTCGATGCCCTGCAATCGCAAGGCAAGGAAGTTACAAGGGGAATGCTTGCCGGAGTAATTAAGCGGAAAGAGAACCTCGAAGTGAAGCTCAAAACCCTGCAACACGATATTGAAAACCGCAAAGATGATGTAGTGGATTTTAAGATGATGGGCATTGACCATTTGTTTGTGGACGAAAGCCACCAATTCAAAAACCTGATGTTCAATACACGGCATACAAGGGTTGCCGGATTAGGCAATGTGGACGGCAGCCAAAAGGCATTGAACCTACTTTTTGCTATCCGTACCATTCAGGAACGCATTAATGCGGATATGGGAGCAACTTTCCTTTCGGGAACAACTATCAGTAATTCGCTTACCGAATTATACCTATTGTTCAAATACTTGCGACCAAGAGCATTGGAAAAACAAGGTATTCACTCTTTTGATGCCTGGGCAGCTATTTATGCAAGAAAAACGACCGATTACGAGTTTTCGGTTGCTAATAATATCGTGGCAAAAGAACGTTTCCGCTACTTTATCAAAGTACCGGAGCTTGCCCAATTCTACTCGGAAATCACGGATTACCGAACGGCAAAAGATATTGGCATTGACCGCCCTAACAAGAACGAGGTGTTGTATAATATACCGCCTACTCCCGACCAGGAAGATTTTATTAAAAAGCTAATGGAGTTTGCTAAAACAGGAAATGCAGAACTGTTGGGCAGACCTCCGCTAAGTCAAAGCGAAGAAAAAGCAAAAATGCTCATCGCTACGGACTACGCCCGTAAGATGTCGCTCGATATGCGTATGGTAAGCGGTGCGTATGATGACCACCCCGATAATAAGGCTTCGCATTGTGCGGCAAACATTGCCAAATATTACAACCAATACAACGCACAGAAAGGAACACAGTTCGTTTTCTCCGATTTGGGAACCTACAAGTCGGGCGAATGGAATGTGTACTCCGAAATCAAACGCAAGCTCGTGGAAGACCACGGCATCCCTGCACACGAAGTACGGTTTATACAGGAGGCTAAAAATGATAAGCAACGCAAGGAACTTATCAAAGGAATGAACGAGGGCAAAATCCGTGTGCTGTTCGGTTCTACAAGTATGTTGGGTACAGGTGTCAATGCACAGAAAAGAGCTGTTGCGGTTCATCACCTGGACACACCGTGGCGACCAAGTGACCTTGCTCAAAGGGATGGCAGAGCTGTTCGTAAAGGCAATGAAATTGCCAAGTTCTTTGCAGAGAACAAAGTAGATGTGATTATCTATGCCGTAGAAAAATCATTAGATAGCTACAAGTTCAACCTGTTGTACAACAAACAACTTTTTATAGACCAATTGAAAAACAATAACCTCGGCAAACGTACCATTGACGAGGGCAGTATGGACGAAAAATCGGGAATGAACTTTTCGGAATATGTGGCTATCCTTTCGGGAAATACTGACCTTTTGGATAAAGCCAAATTAGAAAAACAGATTGCCGGATTGGAAAGTGAAAAACAGGCGTTCAACCGTTCTAAATTCAGTGCCAAATATAAGCTGGAAGATTTTACGGAATTGCTGGATAGTACGCAATCACGCTTGAACCGAATGAGCCTTGACTGGGAAAACTTACAGCAACGCATACAAAAACATTCGGATGGCACAATCGCAAATCCTGTACGGTTGGACGGGTTACCGCCCAATGTGGATATAAAACTAATCGGTGCAAAGCTCAACCACCTTTCGGACAAAGCCCGTACAGGCGGAGATTATGAAGAAATAGGAAGCCTTTACGGGTTTCAGCTCTTGGTAAAAACCGAAATGTCCGAAAAAGAGGGCGTGGATATACGGGTTAACCGTTTTTTGGTGCAGGGCGAGGGCAATATCAAATACACCTATAACAACGGTATCATCGCCAAAGATGAAAAGCTGGCTGCTACGAACTTCCTTAATGCACTGGAGAAATTGCCCGGCTATATCGAACAGGAAAAAAAGAAAATAGCGGAAATACAAAAAGATTTACCTGTTCTTCAGGAAGTGGTAAACGGTTCGTGGTCTAAAGAAAACCGATTGAGTGAACTCAAAACGGAACTGGCTGCCGTTGAACGGAAGATACAGTTGTCTATTACTCCGGAAACGAAAGAAGAACCAGCGGAGCAGGTCGAGAAACAAAAGCAAACGGCAAACAATTCGGAGAATATTGTACGGACAAAAGGTATTCATTTGCCTCGTGGGGTCTTATAAGAATGCTTATTACATTTCGTCCTCTTCGTCCATTTTTTTAAGCAGGCTTTCTTTTAGGCTGTCAAGAAATTTGGTACGGTTTATTTTTCTTGCTTTAAGTTCCATAAATGTATGATAGAAATCGCCTAAATTAATATTAAATGTACTTTCAAATGTTTTAGTGATGGATATTATATCTGTGTTGCCAAATGCGCCCTGCGAATGGAGTGCATAAATCAATTCGGTTAACGCTGTTTTGCTTGCTGTCCAGCTCAAAAGAGATTTATTATTTACTTTTTTATATTGTTTATTATTTAGCTGGTCTTCGAGATAGACTTGAATTAAATCGTTCGCCAGTATCTTAGCTACTTTGTAATCGGCAATGGTAGAAAAGGAATGGTCCGTTTCAAAATAAATGGTATCTAAATTTAGCTTAATGTCATACTTTCCCCGCACAAATAGTTGGTCATCAATAAAGGTATTGTTGGTGCGGTAATATTTATAAAATTCAAGATTATTGTCAAAAAATCTTTTGAGTTTCTTCAATTCGGTATTGAAGTATTTTCTTGCAGATTTTTTTTCATTTGGCTTTTTGCTTTCTATTTTATAAATAGCATTGTAATAAATTAGTTTTGAAACAATGGCAGGCTTCTGATGTTTGAAAAATTGGATTTCTTCTTCTGTGTTTTTAAAGCCTCGTTTCAGAACGTACCTTTTTAATTCTGATAAGTATTCAACAATTATATGTATAACGGTTTCTATCCTTTGGATTGGGCAATCAGCTTCAATTTCTAATTCGTCGATTTCTGTTTCCAGCTTATAAAGTGTTTCTGTATAAAATTTGTTCATTTTGAAGTCTTAAAATTTGGTTTACTAATAGAGATGCCTAAATCTGTCAGATTTAGGCATCATCCAGCTAATACCCTTTAATATGTCAACGCAAGCCCGGCTCCAAAACCCATATCGCTATCATAATGGGTACGGAGATTTATATTTTTATTGATAATATACCTAAGCTCTCCCATAAATTCCTTATCGGTGTTGACCATAAAACCACCTCTTAATCTTTTTGAGATAGGAATATCCTCACGCATCAACGACAATCGTACAATTCCATCGTGATATACTTCTGCCTGAAAATTAACCAGCATTGGCAAAGTGTACATAAAACCTAAACTTAAAGCTCTACGTGTATCTTTTTCATTCTTTTGCCCGAACAGGTTCTTCTCTTGTTCGTCTATTCCCATTCTTCGGTAGCGCCAGTCAAAGCCTATAAACGGCATAAACCATTGCATTTTACCGATATATCTTCCCAAATGCGTTTCCACTTCGTAACCGTGCATATCATTGTAGCCTAAACGCCATTCTGTACCTAAACTCCATCTTGCATTTTGAAACATTGCTTCGCCATCGTTTCCATTGGTTGCAAAATCATTCTGTGCCATAAAGTGCGGCATATTGCTTTCTCTCTGCAATTTATTGTAGGCTTGTTTTTTGTTGGGCAAATATGGATTTTGATAATCGTCAACAGCAAATACCCTATTCATCCCCGACATCATATGATAAAGGATGTGGCAGTGGAAAAACCAATCTCCTTCTTCATTAGCTAAAAACTCAATAGTATCTGTTTCCATCGGCATAATATCCAAAACATTTTTGAGTGGTGATTTTTCGCCTTTACCGTTGATTACCCTGAAATCGAAACCGTGCAGGTGCATCGGGTGGCGCATCATTGAGTTGTTATATATGGTAATTCGTAAAATTTCTCCTTTTTTTACGGGTATTTTATCGGTTTCAGAAAGTATTTTATTATCCATACTCCATACATATCGGTTCATATTTCCCGTAAGGGTAAACTTCAATTC
Source organism: Pedobacter puniceum (assembly GCF_009674685.1). Taxonomy (GTDB): domain Bacteria; phylum Bacteroidota; class Bacteroidia; order Sphingobacteriales; family Sphingobacteriaceae; genus Pseudopedobacter; species Pseudopedobacter puniceum. The sequence goes on along the minus strand of NZ_WKJI01000001.1, from coordinate 1,365,867 downwards.
TTTGACCGGAGCATCCTTAGGAAGTTCTGTATTGTAAGGAGATTGTAACATTGCATAATTCAGTGTTTTTATTTCTCCCAAAGCATTTGCATTGTAACGGTTGGGGTCATTATCCATATTCATATTGTGCCCGCTATGGTCTTCTTTAGGTTTAGCCTCTCCAGTAATTTCGGGATACATTACCACATTCATATCCATTTGGTTCAGGCTCATTTTCATACCCATATCATCCAAATCGCCGTTCATCTTCATCATATCGTTCATCATCTTCATCCCCTCAAAATATTTCAATCTTGGGAGCGGCGATATTAACTGTTTGACGCCATTGCCTACAAAATAGCTTGCCGATTGTGTTCGGTCTTCGGTTGTGGCTAAAAACTCGTAGGCAACTCCATCGTCAGGAATTGTTACCACTATATCATAAGTTTCGGAAACCGCAATGATTAATCTATCTACTTCTACTGGCTCTACATCATTCCCATCATTGGCTACTACTGTAATTTTACCGCCTGCATATCGTAACCAAAAATAGGATGATGCTCCGCCGTTTGACACTCTTAATCTTACTTTATCTCCCGCTTTTAGTGTTTTGCCATCAACTGTTTTTAAATCGGTAGTATGATTTCCGTTGATTAATATTTTGTCATAATACACATCGCTTACGTCCATTGCCAACATCCGTTTCCATTCGTTGGTCAATTTGGTTTTGAAATGCCCCTCCCTGATTGCTTCCGCGTAGGACTGTGTAGCGTTCTTTTTTATCGCAGCCCAATCATTGGCATTATGCAACATGCGGTTAATGTTATCGGGATTTAGGTTTGTCCATTCGCTTAAAATGATGGGTACGGTCGGCAAATCATCAATTCCTTTTCTAAAGGTTTTATCGTCATTACGTTTTTTCATTACAAAACTGCCATACATTCCAATTTGCTCCTGCAAACCTGAATGGGAATGATACCAATGCGTTCCGTGTTGGATAATCGGAAAACGATAGGTATAAGTTGTACCTGCCTTAATAGGTTTTTGTGTCAGCCACGGCACACCATCTTCTTTATTAGGTAGGAACACACCGTGCCAATGGAGCGAGGTACTTTCTTTTAATTGGTTATGGACTACTATTTCGGCTGTATCGCCTTCTGTGAAAGTAAGTGTAGGCATTGGTATTTGTCCATTTACGGCAATAGCTCTTTTTTCTTTGCCTGCATAGTTTACAAGCGTATCTTTTACATACAGCTCATATCTCACTACTTTTTGTGCAAAAACGGATTGCGAACACAGCAGTATAAATACCGCTTGCAACAATCTCCTTTTACTATTTATGGGTATATTCATTTTGATATTTTATTAATGAAACTTATTCCTGTTCTTTTAGCCAGTCGGTTAATGTTTTGATTTGCTCGTCATTCAGTTTTGCATCTTTGTGCATCAGTGTATATGAGGACAGGGGCATTTGCTTCGTTTCTATTTGTTCTTTGATTGAGTTTAATAATCTTTCTTGTTTCCTATTTGAGTATGTACCCCATTCATTGAAATTCAAATCTTCTTTTGCGTTTTTGATATGGCTCTCTACCAATGCTCTTGCGGGCTGTATGTAATCGTACCAAACATAGTTGGTATTGTTGCTATGGCAATCGTAGCAAGAGGTTTGAAACATCGCTTTTACTTGAACAGGCATTTTATAGAATTGGGTAAAATCTGTTGTGTAAACCTGCCCTTTATCTACATTAAGGGCAGGCTGATAAAATTGAATTGCAATAAAAATAAACAGCACTATTGCTAATATTATCTTTAATACTCTGTTCATTTTAAAATTCTTTTTTTACAGAACCGCAGGTAAGCATCTGACTACCGTAATACGGATTTTTTATTGCTTTAGCTTCGCTAATCCAAACTGCACCTTTGCCATCATTGTACATTGGGCAATAGTCCTGATATAATTTTTGAGTTGTTCCAAACAATGCGATAAGGTCGGAAACGTCTTTACTTAACGATGCTAAATGCTCTCTCTGGTGGTCTATTTTACCAGCATTGTCGCCAATGTGTTCTGCATTTTCCTTAGCATTTTCGAAAACATCCATAAACTCCTTATGCTTGCTGGCAGGTATGGTTTTCATATCCACCTTCTTTAAAGTAGCAAAAAGTTGTTTTCCAGCATTTGCAGCTGCTTTATCATTATCAGCAACGAGTGCATTTTTCAAAGCCAAATAATCCTTAATTATCGGTGTGATTGTAAAGTTTTGTGCTTGTTCCTTTACAGTGGACTTTTCCTCTTTCTGAGAAGACATATCTGTTGAAGTAACAGTAGCTACAGTATCATTTTGTACCGCTGATGATAAATCCTTAGTTTCTGATACTCCGGTGCTATCATTAGCCTGTTGGGTGCTATTTTTATTGGAAGACTGATTGCACGAAACTGTTATTGTTGCAACCGTTGCCAATGCGATGATGGAGAAAAATATATTTTTCATTTTAATGCTATTTAATGTTATTAAAGAAATTTTTGTTGTTTACTTGTTTTCAAATTCTTTCAGCTTTCGCTTCATAAATTCGATTTCCTTTGCTTGTGTTTCGAGTATGTTTTTTTGTAGCTCAATTAATTCGGGATCGGTAAGCTTAGCTTTTTCGGACATTAATACCGCTGCTGCGTGATGCGGTATCATCCCTTTTACAAATTGCTTATCGCCCACATTTATTTGCTCCCTAATGCCAAACCACGAGAAGATACCAATCGCAAGAGAAACTGTAATTACAGCCCAATTGATTTTTTTGTTTTGATACATTCCTTTCATTATCAATAATTCAATAATCAACATTGCTGAAACCATTAGCAGCGTCATATATAAATTGTTGATGTTTGGGATAAGATTATTCAATCCGTCAATCATAGCATACATAATAAAATACATAGCTACAAACATTGCAACAGCCATTACAGCAAAGCGTTTGTACATTGCCAAAGAATGATTGGAATTATTTTCTTCACTCTTGTGGGTATGTTGCATTCCGTGTTGGTTTTTCATACTTTCCATAACAATTGCTTTTTATTTGTTATTTAATAGTTTCTTGTACACTGCCACAAGTAAGCATTTGAGAACCGTAATATGGATTTTTAACTGCTTCTTCTTTGCTTAACCAATTTGCACCTTTACCATTGTTATACATTGGGCAATGCTGATAGTAAACAGGTGTTTCTTGTTTTGATGCCTTAGCTAATTCGTACATATTCTTGGAAAGCAAAGCGAATGTTTCTCTTTGTTTTGCAACATCTTTAGAAGTGGAAATTTTTTCGGCATTTACTGTCAAGTCTTTCATTACTTTCATCCAAGTTGTATGTTCGTCAGTAGAAAGTTTTGCCATTTCTACCGCTTTGATAGCTTTTGCCAATTCGGCAGCTTTTGCCGATGAAGTACCTGCATCAGTTTTTACCAAAGCATCTTTCACTGAAAAATAATTGTCGAAAACGGCTTTAAGTTGTGTTGCATTTTGCGTTTCAGCGGTATTTTTTTTAGCCATATCGCTTTGGTTATGGTTGGCGTGTTCATTTTTCATATGCATACCCGCATCATTAGATTTTGCGACTGGCTTTAATTCTCTGCTGTACTGGCAACATCCAGGAAGTTTAGCATAAACATCATCAGGTGCTAAAAATTTTTCGCTATCGTAACCAGCCAAAGCAATTCGTTTCAATATTTCATCCTGATTTGTTTTTTTATCATCATAGTTGAGCGTAGCCATTTTGGTATCTTTATTCCATTCTACACTGGCTACCTTATTCACGTTTCCTGCTTTTTCGATAGTGGCTTTACACATACCGCAATTGCCGTAAATTTTTACGGTTTCTGTTTTCGCATTCTTGATTTGTGCGAAACTGTTTACTGATGATAGTAATACGCCAATTACCATCACTATTTTTGATAATGATTTCATTTTGAAAATTTTTAATTTAGTAAGATAAACAAAGATTGTGCGAAAACTAAATAGCTTTCGACAAGACATACCTGTGGCTAACAAGCCACCGTTTTAGCTTATTTTAGGCGGTTGCCAAATGGAAGAGTAGCCCGAAGAATAGTTGGCTTGTTTAAACCCGAATTTTTGCTTTTTAGTTTCGGCAAAAGGGGTTGTTATTTTTAAATCTATTGGTATTTGTAAACTAACAGAAGATGAAGAAGTACTACATCCACAAGAGCCGTGTTTACAATTGCCGTCGCAGTCGTGACCATCCTTACATTTTTTACAGGACTTGTCCTTGCAACTGTCTTTATGTTGAGATTTTTCAGATTTTTCTTTTGAGCAACTTTTTTGTTCTGTCTTAGCTGTTTTTTTTGCACAAGCATAGCTTATGCTTGGCATTAGGAAAAAGCCCAAACACAATAAGATGACAAAGCTGATATGTTTACTCAAATTTTTCAACACTACAAAATTATGAAATTATTTCTTTTAACTGCTATATTTTGCACTTTCTTAAATCTTCAACCTAAATTATATACTGCACTCTATAAGTTTTTTAGCGATTTCCGTTCCCTTGAAAGGGATACCTATTTAATTACTACCTTCAAATATTTCAAATGAAAATAATTAGATAGGCATCCCAAATAGAAAGTTATTTTATAGTCAGAGGCTCTATTTTAAAACCTGCTTTTTGTATCGTTTCGATAACTTGTTCCTCTGTAATTCCCGTCGATTTTACGGTCAATACCTTGTCTTTATTAGTTGTGTCCACTTCCCAATGGCAAATGCCATCAGCATTGTCTAAATGCGGTTTTACAGATGCTACACATCCGCCACAATTAATATTTGTTTTGAATTGAAGATTTTTATTTTCCATTTTTTTACTTTTTTAGAATGTTATTTATTGATACAAATTTCGGTACGATACCATTCTGTATTATTGCGGAATTTCTTATTTGATTTGTGAGATTTACTGTTTTACTTTTTCCATTTCAACCGCAGGCTGTTAGTTACTACGCTCACGCTACTCAATGCCATTGCTGCACCTGCAATCATCGGGTTTAATAGGAAACCGTTTATCGGATAGAGAATACCTGCCGCAATGGGAATACCTATTAAATTATAAATAAATGCCCAAAACAGATTTTGCTTAATGGTGGCTACGGTTTGTTTTGACAATTTTATTGCCTGCGGTATTTTAGTCAGGTCTGATGAAATGATGGTCATTTTGGCGACGTCCATTGCAATGTCCGAACCTTTGCCCATTGCTATACTCACATCGGCTGTTGCCAAAGCGGTACTGTCATTGATACCGTCCCCAACCATTGCCACTACTTTACCTTTACTTTGTAACTCTTTTACAAAATCGGCTTTGTGCTGTGGCAATACTTCTGCTTTGTAATGCTTAATGCCTGTTTGCTCTGCAATGGCTTTGGCAGTAGCTTCATTATCTCCGGTTAGCATATACAGGTCGATGCCCATATCCTGCATTTCTTTGATAGCCTGTACAGATGTTTCTTTAATCTTGTCTGATATGGCTAATACGGAAAGTGCCTGTTTGCTGTCGGCAAACCAAATAACAGTTTTCGATTGTTTGCCCCATTCATCGGCTTGATTTTGTAATTGTTCCGCAATACTGATATTGTTTTCTGCCAATAGTTTTTTATTGCCTACAAAATAGGTTTCGTTATTATGATTGGCTTTTGCTCCTTTACCTGTGATACTGTCAAATTGTGTTAAAGTTGTGGTTGTTGCTCCATCTAAGTGTTTTACCACCGCTTCTGCCAATGGGTGTTCCGATTGTTTTTCGATGCTTAATAAAATGTCTTTGGTCGCATCATCATTATTCAGCCATTGAACGCCTGTTACCTCTGGTTTTCCCTCTGTAATTGTTCCTGTTTTATCTAAAATAATGGCATCAACTTTTTTCGCTAATTCCAAACTTTCGGCATCTTTTATCAAAATACCTTTTTCAGCACCTTTGCCAACGCCAACCATTATAGCCGTAGGTGTAGCCAATCCCAAAGCACAAGGACAGGCAATAACCAATACCGTAACGGCTGCCAATAGCCCCTGAACAATTCCGTTATCGCCTCCTAAAACAAACCATAGGATAAATGTGAGAATGGCAATCCCTATCACAACCGGAACAAAGATACCAGCAATCTTATCTACCAATTTCTGTACAGGTGCTTTGCTTCCTTGTGCGTCCTGCACCATTTTGATGATATGGGCAAGCATTGTTTCTTTTCCTACTTTAACCGCTTTAAACTGGAAACTTCCTTTTTGGTTAATAGTTCCTGCAAATACTTTTTCGTTTTCGTTTTTCAATACAGGTACAGGTTCTCCGCTCAACATACTTTCATCAACGTAGGAACTACCCGAAGTTACCATACCGTCCACCGCAATTTTTTCGCCCGGCTTTACAAGAATAACATCGTCTGCATTTACTTCTTCAATAGCGGTCTGTTTTTCTGTTCCATCCGCTTGTATCACGATGACAGTTTTCGGCTGCAACCCCATTAACTTTTTAATAGCTGAAGAGGTATTGCCTTTGGCTTTTTCTTCCAACAGTTTCCCTAACAGGATGAATGCAATAATAACCGCCGCTGCTTCAAAATATACGTGGGCGTGTAATCCTCTTTGATGCCAAAAGTCGGCAAACAACATATTGAATACACTGAACAGATAGGCGATACCTGTACTCAATGCTACCAATGTATCCATATTGGCTGAACGGTGTTTTGTCTGCTTCCATGCATTGATAAAAAAATCCCTGCCCAACCACAATACAACAGGTGTAGAAAATGACCACATAATTTCGTTGGCATAAGGCATATCCATAAAAAACATTCCTATCACTACTACCGGAAGAGAAAGTATAACCGCCCAAATGGTTTTAGTTTTTAGTTTTTGAAATTTTTGAGTGTGGATGGCTTCTAATGTTTCCTGCTGATTGGTTTCATCTTCAATCAACAAATCGTAACCGATGGACTGAACTGCTTTTTTCAGTTTGGCAGCATCGGTCATATTGGGAAGATACTCAACGGTAAGATTTCCCGTGGCAAAGTTTACAGAAGCGTTTACTACACCTGGTTCGTATTTAACGATGCTTTCAGCACTGCCCGCACAAGAAGCACAGGTCATACCCAAAACAGGAAAGGTGTTTTTTACAGTAGAAACGCCATAACCCAAATCTTTAATTACTTTTACCGCTTCGCCTACAACTTCTGTATTATTTACTGTAATGGCTGCCCTGCGGTTATTCAGTTCTACTTTGTGGGTTTCTATGCCTTTTACCTGTGCCAATCCTTTTTCAACGATTAATGCACAATGCTCGCTTTCTACATCTTCCAACGGAAGATAGATGATTTCTTTATTTTTATTTGTTGCCATTTTCGCTTGCTTTAATTAACAATACAAAATTGGCGATAATATGGATGGGAATTATTGTGGAATTATGGAATGGATTTGTAAGATTTACTTAGACCTTATCCAAAGGTTTTCTTTTATCATCCCGTATTTGCTTGAAATAGCTCGGTGTCAGTCCTGTTACTTTTTTGAATTGGTTGCTTAAATAAGCTACACTCGAATAGTTCAGACGAAAAGCAATTTCACTCAAAGACAGTTCATCATATACCAATAGCTCTTTTACCTTTTCTATTTTTTTGGGCTATAAAGTATTTTTCAATGGTAGTACCCTCTATCTCCGAAAACAGGTTGGATAAATAATTATAATCGTGGTGTAATTGACTGCTTAACACATCTGAAAGATTGGTTTTGGCATCGTTGTTTTGATGATGAACCAACTCAATAATTATATTCTTTATTTTTTCGATAATTCTACTTTTCTTATCATCAATGAGTTCAAACCCTAATAAAACTAAGGCTTTATCCAATTTATTTTTTTCTTCGGCTGTAGGTTCTTTGCTAAGTACTACTTCTCCAAGTTTTATGTTCTTTACGTTTAAACCCAACTTGTCCAATTCATTTTGTACCACCATAATACAGCGGTTGCAAACCATATTTTTTATAAAGAGTATATTCATTCCTTACTCACATTTATATTCATATCAAACTAATGCACAAATTTACGATTTAAGTTGAACTGAACGTTGTTTAAAACTTCATTCGTTGTATTCTTACTGCATTCAATATAGCCAATAATGCCACACCTACATCAGCAAATACGGCTTCCCACATTGTGGCTAATCCACCTGCACCAAGTATCAATACAATGGCTTTCACTCCAAATGCTAAAGCGATATTTTGCCAAACTATTTTCTTTGTCTGTTTACCGATATTGATTGCCATTGGTATTTTACTCGGCTTATCGTCTTGTATTACTACATCGGCGGTTTCAATAGTAGCATCGCTTCCCAAACCACCCATTGCAATACCCACATCACTTAATGCTACAACAGGTGCATCATTCACACCGTCCCCGACAAAGGCAACGCTTTCATTTTTGGCTTTTATCTCTTTGACTTTGTTTACTTTGTCTTCGGGTAATAAATCGCCAAACGCATTATTGATACCCAATTTTTCTGCAACAAATTTTACTACCGTAGCTTTATCGCCACTCAACATTGTAGTTTTTACATTGAGTGATTTTAGTTTTTCAATCGTAATTTGGGCATCTTCTTTTATGGTGTCTGCAATAGTGATATAGCCTACAAATTTTTTATCATAAGCCACTGCAATTACGGTGTAAACAATACTATTCGGGTCAATGCCGTAAGCGATAGAAAATTTATTCATCAGCTTAAAATTTCCTACCAAGAGTTCTTTTCCGTTTACACTGGCTTTTAATCCGTGTCCTGCTATTTCTTCTACATTTTGCAATGGGATATTATGGTTTACAGCACCAACATATTCTTGAATGGCAGTTGCTACGGGGTGCGTGCTGTGGCTTTCCAAAGCGTTGACCATTTGCAGAGTTTCAGCCTGATTAAATGCTGCATCAAAAACAACTTCTTGCACTTTAAAAACACCCTCTGTCATTGTACCTGTCTTGTCCATTACCACGTTTTGGATATTGGCAAGTGCATCTAAAAAATTGCCTCCTTTAAACAGTATTCCGTTTTTGCTCGCTGCACCAATTCCACCAAAATAGCCTAACGGAATACTTATCACTAATGCACAAGGACACGATATAACCAAAAATACCAATGCCCTGTACAACCAATCCGAAAACTGATAATCGGCAACGAAAAAGTAAGGCAGTACACAAATGGCAACGGCTAACAGCACTACGATAGGTGTATAAATTTTTGCAAACTTCCTGATGAATAACTCTGTGGGTGCTTTTTGAGAAGTGGCATTTTGTACCAATTCTAAAATCTTGCTCAACTTACTATCTGTATATGCTGTGGTCACTCTTACCTGTGAAACGGTGTTCAGGTTTATCATTCCTGCTAATACGGTTTCTCCTTTTGATTTAGTATCTGGTTTGCTCTCTCCTGTGAGTGCAGATGTGTTGAAAGATGCTTTTTCGGATAATAATTCTCCGTCCAATCCTAATTTTTCGCCCGACTTTAATTGTATAATCTCGCCAATAGCAACCGTTTCCGCTTTTACAACTTTTGGCTGATTATCTTGTAAAATTGTAACTTCATCAGGTCGTTGGTCAAGCAAAGATTTGATGTTTGTTTTAGCTCTCTTTACTGCCAATGTTTGAAAGACTTCGCCAACGGTATAAAACAGCATTACCGCAACACCCTCTGGATATTCGCCAATGGTAAAAGCCCCGATTGTAGCAATACTCATCAATAAAAATTCTGAAAATATCTCTCCTTTACCGTTGCTTTCAAACGCTTCTTTTATTACAGGTAAACCAACAGGCATATAGGCTACGGCATACCAAACAATCCTTATCCAACCTGTAAACCATTCGGGTTTCAGGACATTATCAAAGTAAATGGCTATGAGTAACAGTATTAATGAAATAATGCTTGGCAAAAACATTTTAATAGTGCTGTTTTTACTAATTTCCCTGCTGTGTTTGATGGTGTTATCCTTTTTTTCAACTGAACAACAGGTATCATCTATCATCTCTTTTGCACCTGCATTGGTGTATATTTTTTCTTCTTGTGTACAACAAAGCTGTTTACCGTCTTTGTCGTATATATGTTTATGTTCCATTGTCAAGTTTATTTAATGATTATTTTCACTTGTTTTATAGTCTAAATTTTATTCCTCCGTTAATTACAAATCCGTCTAATGGTGCATAGATGTCTTTAAAAACAGGATTGGTTATCGTTCCTGTATAAATGTTGTCAAAACGTGTCTGTCTTGTATCAAAGAAATTTTCAAAGTTGATATACAAAGAAAACCTTTCCCAAATCTTTTCAGCCATAAAGCCACACATCCAATACTCTTTTCCTATTGTTCCGTCATTTAGCTTTTGCGGACTGAAATAATAGGCTTCCAAGCCAATCTTCCATTTATCTTCTATTTCATACATCAATACAGAATTAACACGGTGTTTTGGGGTTAATGGATTTTCGGTGTTTGTTCCATTTTCAATCAATCGGGTATCGGTAAAGGTATAGCCCAAAAACAGTTTCAAATCGTCATAGCCGATTTTGATATTGGTTTCCGTTCCTTTGGTATGAATGTAGCCCGATGAGTTGATGAACTGATAAACGTTTGCAGATGTATTTTGAAGCAACAAAGGATTATCCAAATAGGTGTAAAAGAATAAATGGTTTATGCTAAAAGTCCAATCATCGCCCATATTAATGCGGTAGTTGATGTCAGCATTTGCTCCGTAGCTCTTTTCTAATTTATTGGTATTATCATCAATAGGCATTACGTTTTGATATTGTATGCGTTCGCTTTCTTCGGTAAAAATGGTTGGTGTTTTGTAGCCAAATCCGCCCCCGATACGTGAAGTCAATCCGTTTGCAATCTTAAACAATGCCGATACTCTTGGCAAAAAAACAGCTCCATAATCTATCACGTAATCTGTTCTTAAACCTGTCTCTAATTGAAGCCAATCCGTAGCCTTAAAAGAATTTTGAACGAAAGCCCCGAATGTGGTTTGGTTGTAATCTCTCAAAGGAAATGCGGTAATCTGCTTTTCTTTAAAATTGTCCGTCCAAACATTAACGCCTGTTACCCATTCTGATTTTTCTTTGCTGTGGGTATAGCTTGCTTCCGTAAAAGTGGCTGTTTGTGTTCCCTCAAACTCGTAATTGGGAATAGCTGTATTGCGGTTAAAATAACTTACGCTGTTCTTTATCTGTACAAAACTGTTTTCGTTTACAGTATGGTCAAAAACAAATTGGGTAGAATAGCGTTGTGTTTTGTTTTCTTCAAAATATTGGTGTGTGTTATCGCCTTTGCCTTTGATGTAAAGCATATCGCCACCCAAACGGTTTTCAATGGTGGTGTTAATACCAAAGTTCATTTTTGTTTTATCATTGAAGTAAACAAATAATTTAGGGTTCAGTACATACCTTTCAAATTTAGGAATGGCAGAAAGCCCGATTTGTGCAGGGTCGTAAGCTCCATTACGATTATGCGAAGCAAATATTGTTGTTCCGATTTTCTTAAACTTCTGTCCGTAAAAACCGTTGATGTCTAAACCTCTGCCCGATGTTCCGTTTAAATGAAAACGCAAATCCCTTTCTTCCGTTGGTGTCTTGGAAATCAGGTTTACCAAACCTGCTATTGCTCCACCACCGTACAGCGTAGATGTTGAACCCTTAATAACTTCAACCTGCTTTAAGTCAAGCGGTGGAATTTGCAACAAGCCTAACCCACTTGAAGCACCCGAATAAATAGGAAAACCGTCTTTTAAAATTTGCGTATATCGTCCGTCAAGCCCTTGAATACGAATACTTGCGTTGGCACTTGTGGGCGATGTGGTTTGTACGTGAATACCTGTACTCTCACTCAAAAGCATACGAATATCCCCTGCTTTCATATTGCCTTTTTCGTCTAACTCCTCACTTCCTATAAACTCAATGCGTGTAGGGATATTTTGTATAGTTCTTGTACTTCTTGTTGATGAAATAACAATACCGTCTAACTCCGTTGAACTTTCATAAAGTAAAATCTCAATCGGGGTTGTATCTGCTAACGGAAAATTAAAGCTGTCGGTACGTTGGGCAAAACCAATATAACTAAATTGAATTTCCTGTAAACCGTTTGGAATACCTGTTAATATGATTTGTCCGTTTTCGTCTGAAGTTGTTGCGATTGTAGTTCCTGTAACCTGTGCGGTTACGCCCATTAAAAGCTCTTTTTTTTCACTGTCTTTTATTACAGCTTTGAACGTATTTTGTGCATATACACAAAGGTTGAATGTCATAAATAATGACACAATGAATATTTTTTTCATTGAAAAAATAATGCTTAATATGAATAAATGAATGATAGCGGTGCTATGCACCGCAGGTAATAAACTGTGCTGAAAGCACTACATATTAAACAAGCTGTGGGGGATGCCAAACGGAAAAGGGAAAATCAGAAACAGGCGGTGTTGGCATTGTCCCTAATTTTCTTTGCGGTTCTTTTACTGAATGTGTAGCCGAAAAATGAAAAGTAGTTAAAACAAATCCTGTACAGGTGTTACAGCTAAAAAATGGCGAACAACAACCTTTATTGCAATCTTGGTCTTCCTGTCCGTTTTGTCTTTGCTCGGTTGTCTGCTCCTGCATACATTTATCTTCAATAAAAGTCGGTACTGCTGATAACAGCATTACATAGACGGCTAATATTAAAGATATAAATTTCATTTTGCTAAGATATTAAAAATTAGTTTTCAAATATCTATTCGTGATTTATGCCTTATAAGTATTTTTATTTATAATATTTCTTCTTCAACCACAAGCTTGCCCTGACCAATAATATGAGTACCGGAACTTCCACAAGTGGACCGATAACGCCCACAAATGCCTGTGGTGAATGAATACCGAAAACCGCTATGGCTACGGCTATTGCCAATTCAAAATTGTTTCCTGTGGCTGTAAATGCGATGGATGCGTTTTTGTCGTAAGGAACTTTAAGGGATTTATTGATAAAGAAGCTCACAAAAAACATCAGTACAAAATAGATGATTAAGGGTATAGCCATTTTTACCACGTCCATTGGCAACTCCAATATTTTATCGCCTTTCAAACTGAACATTAATACTATCGTAAACAGTAAAGCATACAATGTAATGGGCGATATTCGGGGTACAAATTTTCTGTTATACCATTCTATACCTTTTAATTTTACAAGGAAGTAACGACTTAGAAAACCTGCCAAGAATGGAATGCCTAAATATATTAATACACTTTCGGTAACATCTTTCATTGATACGCTTACATTGAAATTGGCTAACCCCAATTTTGCAGGTAATATGTTGATGAATAACCAAACTAAAAAGCTGTAAGTAAATATCTGGAAGATGCTGTTTAATGCAACTAACATAGCTGTATATTCTCTGTTTGCTTTAGCTAAGTCACTCCAAACGATTACCATTGCGATACATCTTGCCAAACCTATCAGTATCAACCCTGTCATATAATCGGGTTCATTCCGTAAAAACAAAACAGCTAATCCGAACATCAGCACTGTACCGATAACCCAATTCAGCAATAAGGATATACCGATTACTTTTTTATCCTTAAATGCCATAGGCAATAATGAATAATCCACTTTTGCCAATGGCGGGTACATCATTAGTATCAGACCTATTGCCAAAGGAATGTTTGTAGTGCCTACGGATAGGACATCCGTAATTTTTGATATACCCGGAAAGAAATATCCCAATCCTATGCCTACTGCCATTGCAAGGAATATCCATAAGGTTAGGTAACGGTCAAGAAATTTTAGTTTTGGTTGCATTGGTTATTGGCTGATTTTTGAAAAGACATAAAACATTTCGGTTGCTATCTGCAAACTTCTTTCTGCATATGCATTTGTTTGCCCCGGCGTATTGTCTGAAATTTTAGGGTCTTCAAATGTGATAGGTATTCTTTTTTCAGCACCTGCAATAAAAGGGCATCCGCCATCTGCCTGTGAACAGGTCATAATAGCTGCAAATGCTGATACAGGATTGAACGGGCTATCGTATTTTTTTGAAAAGCCGATAATTGGCAAAGAATTATCGCTGTATTTTATGGCATATACAGGATTGTTGGTATCTGCTATTTTGAAAATGTTAAAACCCTGATGGTTCAATGTTTCTGCCACTTTCGGGAATAATGCTGTTTCCTCTGTACCGCCTGAATAACAATGTACATTGAGGATAGCATAGTGTGCTGATGCCACCTGTGCCCAAACCTGCGATAAATGGCTTCTTCGGGAATTGTGGGTACAAATAAAATTGATATTTATTTCCTGTCTATTGATTACTTTTTGCTGTACAAAATCTATCAGCGGTTGTAATGTGTTTTTTCGTTCCTCACTGATATTTTGAAAAGTAGTAACATTGTTTATTGTTTCAACTAAATTCTTATACATTTTGATTGATTTATAGGGTTTAACAACATCCTGAATTAGGTGTACACGCATTATTCAACGCCGATAATTTTATTTTTTGTTTTTCGGCAGGAATGCCACAGGCATCATTTGCCAAGCAAGCCGTTGTTTTACTTTTTAGTACGAATGTTTTTCCGTTGAAATCCAAATCATATTTTCCGATAGTATCACTTTGGTATTCTACTTCGATTTCAGCATCTTCAATACCTAATTTTTCTTCGGATAATTTGATGATATTTAATAGTTTGGTTGGCTTTAGTCTATGTTCAAAATCGTTAGCATTCCATAATTGGAAATTGACAACTTTTTCATTTTTGATGGTTCCGCCACAATCAATAAAATTTTTATTGATTTGTCCCACTTCGGTAACGTGGAAATGTTCCGGTACAAATGTTCCGTTCTCTAATTGAAATTCAACATTCTCTAATGTTGGTAGGATTTCTTTAATTTCTGATAGTTTCATTGTTTTTGTATTATTGTTATATAGTAATATTGCGATTATTATAAGCAAATTTTTAGCAACATTTAAAGTTCAACTTATTAAAATAGAAATTGAATTTTGGGAAATAAACCAAAATATGTAACAGGCTTATAAGCACTGCTCCGGGTAAAAGGTTTATAGCTATAGTTCTAAATGTATGAAAGCTCTCTATCTGCTGAAAATTATTAGCTAATGTAATTCCGTTGCTGTCAAGGTTTATTTTAATGACTAAAAATACCGCTATACTTGCGAAATGAAAACCGTTTACCAACAGGTGTAAAATGTATTCCCAACGTGGCAAACCTCCAATAAATTTACGGCTGTCTTTTTCTAAATAAGCATCAACAATCAATGTGATAATATCAGCTACTACCAACGCTGCACCAAATAAAAATAAGCTATTATTTTCTATGTTGATGAATAATGAAACGAGAATACCTGTAAACAGAATTGCTCTTACGGTATGCGTAAGATGTTCAAATTTACTTTCCTTATGTTCGTACAAACGGTATTTGTACAGATGCAGAAATACACCGTCAAACAATGCAAGAAAAGAATAAGCTATGAGCAATACTATTGAAATGATAAATGCGATTTCCATACGATTAGCAACATTTTTGATTGGTTACGGTAAAGATGATTTTTGAAAAATATTCTTTCAGTAAATCAAAGGTTTTTTCATTGATGCAGTAGCAAATAGAATTACCTTCAATATTTCCCTTTATCAATCCTGCGTTTTTTAATTCTTTCAAATGCTGCGAAACGGTAGGCTGTGCCAAGGGAAGTTCATCAACTATATCGCTGCATATACAGGCATTCACTTTTAGGAGATACTCTATAATGGCTATTCTTGCCGGATGCCCCAACGCTTTTGCGATAATCGCAATTTGGTTTTGCTGATCTGTAAAATGGTCTGTTTTGCTTGCTCCCATTGTTTCGATATTTTAATATCGCAATATTACGATATTATTTCTAAATACACAAGCAATTTGAGAAAATTATCCCTCTTGCACTTAATGCTGCAAGTTCGGGTCGTTCTTGATCCGTTCTATTTCGCTTTCCACAATATGCAGGATGTCTGATTTTATCTGACGGTAATTGCTTTCAATTTCCTGTTTCATTTTATCTTCTCCCTGTTCATTAACAAAGGATAGGATTTCCGGTATCTTCTGATATACTTTAGTTTCTGCGGCAACTTTTTCATTGTCCACTACAATTTCAGCGTGAAAGATTTTTTGCTCAATACGTTCATCAAAATTATCTGATACCGAACCGACAAACATACCTTGTGTAAGTGTTGAGATTTTAGAAGCCGGAATAAGGCTGTCTAACTGTGTGGAGATAGAGGTAGATTTATCATTCCTGTTAATCGTCATACTTTGGCGTTTCTGCAATACTTTTCCGAAACGTTCCGAAAGGCTCTTTGCCGTTTCGCCAACTACCTGCCCGGAGAAAATATTACCAACGGTATTTTGAATTACCTTACTTTCCTTGTCGCCATAATCCCTTGTTAATTGCGAAAAATCCTGAAAGCCCAAACATACAGCCACCTTATTACTTCTCGCTGTTGCGATAAGATTATCCAGTCCCCTAAAATAAATTGTGGGCAGCTCATCTATGATTACTGAACTCTTTAATTGCCCTTTTTTGTTGATGAGCTTAACAATACGGGAATTGTACAAACCCAATGCTGCGGAGTAGATATTTTGGCGGTCGGGATTATTACCCACGCACAAAATTTTAGGCTCTTTTGGGTTATTGATGTCGAGCGTAAAGTCATCGCCAGTCATAACCCAATACAACTGCGGGCTAATCATTCTTGACAAAGGGATTTTTGCCGATGCAATCTGTCCCTGCAATTGGTCTTGTGCGCCACCTTGCCAGGCATCCATAAACGGAGAAAGATAGTTTTCCAAATCGGAATATGAGGTCAGAATGGTAAATACGTCCGAATACTTTTTATTCAGCAATTCAATGGCGTGCGGGAATGTACAATACTTACCATCCTCATAGATTTTCAGATACCAAATAATGGCAGCCAATAGGATAATTGGGCTTTCCACGAAAAAATCCCCTTGCTTCTGTATCCAGCTACGGTTGAGGTTCAGCATTATGGTGTAAGCCGCTTCGTAAGCGTCGGAAATGTCTGTCATAAAATCGGGATTGAGTGGATTGCACCTATGGCTCTTGCGTGGGTCATCGAAATTTATCACATAGAATTTTGGTTGAACTTTGTACTTATCCCGATGCTTCAATAAATGATTGTAGGCAATGGTGGAAAGGTCGTCAAATTTAAAATCATATATATACATACTAAAGCCTTTCTCAATCTGCTGCTTGATGTAGTTGTTTACGATGGCATAAGATTTACCGGAACCCGGAGTACCCAACACGATTGATGCCCTGAAAGGATTTACAATGTTTATCCAACCGTTGTTCCATTTGCCTTTGTAGTAAAATTTGGTGGGCAGGTTAACGGAATATTCATTTTCCATCAGCTTTGTTTCCTGTTGAAAGCTCTCGTTCTCGTTGTTGAAAACATCGTCCATTAAGTTGGTACGAAGCAAGCGGCTCATCCATACGCCCGCCATCAGCAAAGCAATATAACCTAACGAGATAGTAAGGATATACAGAAATGTGCCTATTACCGGAGATAGCTTTAACAACGGCGTGTTCAGAAAGAACAGCACAAAACCAACGCCCAAAGCCACGTAGATTTTAGCCCAGGTTATCTTCTCATTCTTTACGCCTTTCGTTCCCAAACAACTCAAAGCAAGCAAAACCAAAGCGAACGCCTTGGTATAAAGGGTATGTGAAAACAAGCCCGCCGTCCGGTCGAAATTGCCTAATATCTTGTTGATTATTTCCAACGTCCAACCACGTTCTAAAAAGAACCCGTAGCAGAACCAATAAAGGTGCATCAGCACCAAAAGAATACTGACTGCCCGCATAAAAGCCATTATTTTGGCTAAACCTCTTAAATCGTCTTCTCCCTGCATTCTTTTTTAGTTTTAATGTTCGGGCGTGAATTTAAAGGCTCTACACAGCGGCTATAAGAATGTGGCAGTCAATGGCGGTGCGTGGCAGTGTTTGGCGAAGTGATAAGAGTTGTAGCTTCTATGATCCTTTTGTATCGTAACATTTATGAAGCATCCAAATAAAAAATACTTTTAGTTGCTCTTCTGTTTTCTGTCCGTCAGCAACATTTTTTGTCCTGCTGAATTGGTGGACAAGGAACACTTCCGTAACTACAATAAACACAACAGTCTCCTTGTTTTGGTTTAAGAACTTGTTTGCATTTTTCACATTCGTAGAAATATTGGCAAGCGTCTGTCGGCATTGTTTCTTCTTTCTTGTGTCCGCAGTTGGGGCAAGTAATTGTTGATTGCAATATGATTTCCATTTGGTTTTATTTTTTGTCGGTTACAGAATATCCTGTTGAGTTAATTGCTTTTTCGACCTCAGAAATATTCGTTTTTGAGTTGTCAAATTCCACGATTGCGTTTCCTTTTTCGTATGAGGCGTTTGAACTTATTATTCCTGTCAATTTATTTACTTCGTGATTTACGTGTTCGCCACAACTTGCACAAGTCATTCCGCTAATCGTAAATTCTACTTTTTGAATATTGGATTTGTCCACCGCTATAATTTGCTTTTCTGTCTTTGGGTAGAAAATGCTTGAGTAGTATGGAAAGGCAAGCATTACGATTGCAAATGCTGTTACAATTCCTAAAAACATTTTTGACTGAATGAATTTTGGTTTTTCTTCTGTCTCACAATTGCAATCTATCTGCTTTTTGGGTTTCAACTTTTGATACCAAGCAAAACCAAGAACCAAAATTGTCAACCCGATAAAATAGGGTCGAAAAGGTTCAAGCCAAGAAAAAGTGGAAGCAAGACCGCTTGTTCCTGCAATAAGAGCCAATACTGGTGTGATGCAACAAAGAGAAGCTGCAATTGTAGTCAAAAGTCCTGCACCAATTAATTTTTTGTCAGTTTTCATATTGTTTCTAATATTTTGTTTTCGTCAAGTATTTTGAAAAATGGTTTCAGCATTTTTTCATACTCTTTAGTCAGTGAGTGAAAAATAGTTTGAGCTTCTCGTTCGGTTTCAATAAGTTTTCTGTCTTTGAGTTTCCGCAAGTGTTGTGAAACCGCTGAAATTGTCATACCAAGAATATCACTTATATCACAAACACAAAGTCGTTTTTCTTCATAAAGTAGAAAGAGTATTTTCAGTCTTACATTGTTTCCCGCTAATTCAAGTCCGTTCGATAAATAGTCAAAAGAACCGTTGAGTTCTGAAACTCGGTCTTTACAGCGGTTTATTTGTTTAATGTCTGCTTGTTGTCGTATGCAAGAATTATTGTCCATAGCACAAAGATAGTCAATTTGTTTATTTAAGCAATTACTTAAATACAACTCAAATTCTTTCAGAATTATAAAGTGACAGCTCAATAAATCTTTTTAAAAACAGATTTTTAATTCCAAAATCTGACCTCTTACAGTCTTCTTTTTTTTTTCTTCTTCATTTTGTTAGCAAAATCCTGTTCCTCGTAATCATCGCCCTGTGCTTCGGGTAACAAACCGCCAAATGCCTCAATCAAACCGTCTTCGTGTTTTTCAGTAGTATTCAGGAAGTCGAACAAATGATGAGGTTCTTCCGCAGGAAGATCTGCATCATTTGATGTGGATGTTTTTGGAAGTTGTACGACAGGTTCTTTAATCTCCGGTTTGATATTATTGTTCCAATAATCATTAAAGGTATTGGCAGAAAGTTCCTTTGCTAAGCGTGAACCGTTCCAAACCGCCTTTGAATTGTGGTCTATGAAAGTGATACCATAAATACGACCTGTATCGTTCCGGCGGACCACTACATTAATGCCCTGTTCACTCAACTGCTTTTTAAAAGCCTGCTCATCATTTGTGGATTTCAGAGCAATAGAAATTGCAGCTTTTAGGGTCTGCTTACTTGGGTGGTCTTTTAAATCCTCTTTGCATTTTGCAAAATGCAGTTCCAAAGCCGGAAGCCCTGCATTTTTACCAAACAACGAAGCCTTGAACGGATGCCCGGCTCTTTCGCCTTTCTCGTTTAAAGGAATATATAATAAGCCTTGCCGCATTTTTCCCTGCAATTCGCCCTCCACTTTTTCGGTGGTAACATTAAACAGGGAAAGCAAGGCATTGTATTCGCCCAAAGTCTGAAACTTATAATAATTCGGTAGGTGGCGGACAACCGAAGCGATTTGGCTTTTCACATCGCCTGCCCGATAATCTACCGGACGGAAAATCTTGTCGTTCTGCTTGTGTTCTTTATCGGTTGCGGGTATCAAGCCGTGTTGTCTTTCCAGTTCACGGCACACATTCATAGACCGCATTTTCTCGAATTTGTCCGAAATCTTTTTGCCCTGCTCGTCCACGCAAACCGATACAATGTGTATATGGCTGCGGTCGATATCGGTATGTTTGAATACCACAAAAGGCTGTTCGCCGTAGCCCATTTCCCGCATATATTCTTCCGCCATTTGCCGAAACCTGTCATCGCTAACCTTATCTTTCGGGTCGGGATTGAGCGAAATATGCAACGTATGCTTTTCCGTATTGCGGTTGGCAATCAGGTAAGGTGCAAAAGATTGTGCTAATTGTGCAACAGTATATGCTCCAGTTGGCGTTTCGATTATCTTATTTGCGAACAGAATTTTCCCGTTTTCATTCTCTACTTTGAGCTGATTGTACGCCAATGCACCGTATAAATTCCCGCTTCTGCCAATCTTTGCTATCATCTGTACTGCTATTTTTTCAGGTTCTTTGCTTCAAATTCTTCGGTTATCTGAATGATTTTTTGGCATAGCATCGCCATTTCAGCCGTTTGTTTTTCCAATTTGTACAGGAACGCTGCGGCTTTTTTCTCCGAAAAATTCTTGTACAACAGCTTTACAATCTGGTTATAGTTTACACCTATGGAGCGAAACTGGCTGTGAAAAGAAGTCAGTCGCATATAAAAATCAACTGTTCCTTTGTCAATTTTAACCGATTTCATTTCCTTACTAAACAGCAGGGAAATAATAAACTTTGCTTTATTGGGCATTCCCGATGCTTCAAAAAGCGATAAAAGTTTGGCGTTTTCTTCGTCTGTAAGGCGGAAAACGTGGCGATGGATGCTTGGGTCGGTCTTA
Source organism: Pedobacter puniceum (assembly GCF_009674685.1). Taxonomy (GTDB): domain Bacteria; phylum Bacteroidota; class Bacteroidia; order Sphingobacteriales; family Sphingobacteriaceae; genus Pseudopedobacter; species Pseudopedobacter puniceum. Next base: position 1,344,783 of record NZ_WKJI01000001.1, on the reverse strand, counting down.
GCTCTCCGTCCGCCCTTATTCTGTTTTTTGTTATTGTTCTCGTTCATCACTAATCCATTTTTAAATCCACACAAAACGCTGACTTCGGAAGACGTTTTTTAAGCTCCCAGCAGGGCAAGTTGTTTTGAGGCACTAACTCGGTTTCGAGTGCCTCAAAACACAACTTGCCGTGTTCCGGTGAACACAAAAATCCGCCCTGCGGGACGGATTGAATGTAACAGGGAAAAGCGGCTAGATGCCGTTCCCGTTACCCTCCAATTTGTCAAAAGACTTTTGCATAAATCCGTTAATAAAAATCACAATACAAAGTAAAGCCCTGTTCCCGATAGCGTTGCACTGTGCCACAGTGCCAAACAGTGCCTCTGACCGCCAAACAATGCCACAGGCGTACAATCGAAAGAGAGTGATTGGTTCTTTGCCTTTGAATGATGGCAGGAAGACAGGCAGCCCGTGCTTCATGAATAGCAGATAGCACGCATTCAGAAACGCAGGCAATCCTGCCTGCCTGATTGCAGGAATGCAAGAAAGCAAGATTGCACGACTGCCGGAAAGCGTGAACACTTGCTATCCAACTATACGGCTCGCCTGAATGGTTGGTTGATTGACGGAATGAAAGAATGACGGCAAGCCTTCCTGATAAACTACCGGAATGATTGCAAGGCTGCTGTACTGCAAGGAAGTAGGTAGGAACGCAGGCAACCCTGATAGCTATCCTGAAAGAACGCAGGAAATCAGAACGGCTTGCCGGGACGCCTGCAAGCCTGAAAACAGGAATTTGAAAACTTTAAATTTTAAAAATATGGACACAAAAAAGAAACCTCTGTTTATCGCTTTTTCTTCACAAAAAGGCGGTGTTGGTAAAAGCACATTTACCACGCTTGTGGCAAGTACGATGCACTATCGGTTGGGCTACAACGTAGCCGTATTTGATGCGGATTTTCCGCAGCATAGCCTGATGAAAATGAAAAACCGCGATTTGGCAATGGTAATGGAAAATGAGGCTTTAAAAAAAATGGCATATAAGCAATTTACCACCATCAACAAGAAAGCCTATCCCATTACACAGCATAAAGCAGATAGCGTACTGGATGCTGCTCACGAATTTGTAATGGCTTCCGCCGTTCCGATCGACGTGGTGTTTTTTGACCTGCCTGGAACCGTGAACACGCCCGGCATTCTGAAAGCACTCGCAGGAATACACCATATTTTTACGCCTATTACCGCAGACCGTGTGGTAATGGAAAGTACGCTCATCTTTACCCAGCTTTTACAGGATGTGATTATGAAAAAGGGCGAAACTTCCATACAGACCATTAACCTGTTTTGGAACCAGGTGGACGGCAGGGAAAGCACTCCCTTATATGACGTGTACAATCAGCTTATTGAGCAGCTGGGATTAAGGCTGATGCAGAGCCAAGTGAAGAACAGTACCCGCTTTCGCAAAGAAAGCGAAGCCGACAGTAAAACGGTTTTCCGTTCTACCGTAATGCCACCTGATGAACGTTTAATGAAAGCCTGCCAGTTAGACCTGTTCATCAACGAATTTTTAAAAATCGTTCAATTATAGCCTTATGGAAAAAGATAATAAAAGGAAAGCCACGCCGGACATCAACGAAGAGTTGATGATGAACTTGATGGTAAACGGAGTTAAAAAAGAGGGTTTACAGCTTCCACCTGAACTGCCGGAAGAACCGGAAAAGGAAACTGTAAAAGAAGAAGCAAAACAGGAAGAATTACTTCCAAGCAAGTCAGTACAAAGGGAACGTAACCGCACCAAGAAAAATCTTGACGGCAGCTACGGCGAACATTTTTTGAAAACGCACTCGATGACAAAGCGGGGCGATAAAAGCATTTATATCCGGCAGGAATACCACGAACGCTTATCCCGTATTGTACAGGTAATCGGTAAAGATGCGATACCCCTTTATGCATACCTCGACAATATCTTGGAGCATCATTTTGAGCAATTTGAAAAAGCCATTACCGATGATTTCAACGAAAAGTTTAAACCTATTTTTTAAAGCACCTGGTTATGGAAATATTAATTATTATTTGTCTGCTCATCGTCATTGCCCTGCTTTTGCAAGACAAGATTGTCATTAAAAAAAGGTCGAAGCATAAGCCAATGCAGGAAAAGGTTAACCCGAACCTGCCCGATATTATGGGTCAGCCCAAGCCTGTAAGAAGCTTTTTAGTGCCAAACACTGCCGATGAAAGCCAAATTGAGGAACAAGAGATAAACCCTGATAATTTAGACATTGAATACGACGAAAATGAAAACGTAGGTATTCAAATTCCGCAGGAAGAGCTGGACAAAGTTTTCAGTAATATGCCTGATTTGGAGGAAGAGGAAGAAGAGTGGAACAGGTACGGAATATCCGGTAGCGATGACAGTCTTGCCCAAGGGGTTACCTATGACGAACTAAGCTCCGTAGAGGCATTGCTCCAAAAAGAAAATTTGGAACAATCCCAAAAGGAAACAGCGGTTGCGATAGTTCAAAAATTGCAGGGAACTGAATTATTCTGCCTGCTGGAAAATTCCGTTGAGGGTGCTTCCCGAAAAATTGCCGAGCTTTTGGACAGCACACTTTCGGCTGAAACGGACAACAGTTCTTCCACTTTGCGGAAAAGTGGTTTGAGTGATTTTGACATTGGGGAGTTTGTGTAAGCGAACTCCCTTTTTCTATTTGAAAATGATTTACATTTTTAATGTTTCCTTAAACATCCTCATTTTCACGCTATTAAAGATGATATAAAGAAAAAAAGGAAACTAAAGTCTGTTTTTGGAAATTTATATCAAAAAAGGGAAATTAAAATCTTGTTTTGGAAATTTATTACTATATTTGCATTTATAAATTAAGAAACAATAAGCAAATGCTCAAATATTTCAGTATAGTACAAGCTTTAAGCAGGTCCGCATTGGCAATGCCGAATGAAGCTGTCACTCATCAAATTAGAAGACTAAAAGAGAGCTTGGAAAAAGATGGATTTACTAAAGAGGCTAAGTCATTGGAGGCTTTACTGACTGCCTCTGAATCTTCGCTTGAGATGTCCCCAAGTAAAATCCAAAGATCTTTCGTGGTTTTAAAAGGTGAAGAGATAACTCCTAAGACATCAATTCCTGTAGATAAGGAGACATCAACACCATTAGCAGAGATTTTTTTTCCTGATGATCTACCAGAGAAAGCTCCAATGTTTGATGATAACATCCAGCTTGCTATTCACTCAATTGTAAATGAATGGAGCAAATTCGATCAACTTTTAGAAATTAATGCTACTCCAGCTAGCTCCTGCTTAATTTACGGTGCGCCAGGAACTGGTAAGACACATTTAGCAAAATGGATTGCAAAACAAATTGGATTACCTGTAGTACTGGCAAGGTTGGAAGGGCTTATGTCTTCGTATCTAGGAACTACATCTCGAAATATTGGCAATCTATTCACTTTTGCTAATAGGTATAAATGCATCCTACTTCTTGATGAGTTTGATGCAATTGCTAAACTCCGTAACGATCCGCAGGAGGTTGGTGAAGTAAAAAGAGTGGTGAATACCTTGTTGCAAAGTTTGGATTCACGTCATGAAAAAGGTTTTACCATTGGTGTAACTAACCATGAAAGTCTTCTTGATCCTGCTATTTGGAGAAGGTTTGATATACAGGTTGAAATTCCCAAACCTTCCCCTGAGGTAATGATTCAATTACTTAAGACTTTTATTACGCCTTTAGAATTTAACGAAAGTGAAATTAAGTTTTTTGCATGGTGCTTAGATGGCTCATCAGGTGCTGATGCAGAAATGCTTTCTAAATGGCTAAAAAGAGCTTTTGTTTTAGAAAGGGAAAGCAATATAGTGGAAGTAATGAAGCAATTTGCTGTACTTAACTCTGGAAGGGTGGACGCAAAAAAGAGAAATGTTATGGTTCACAGTGATGAAGATTTTATCAATATGTTATTAAACGATAAGGTTTACTCTTTTAAACAGAAAGATCTAGCATCATTGTTCGGAATGACTCCGTCAACTTTGAGTAAACAGTTATCAAAATTTAAAGATTCTGAAAAAATATAAGTTATGGCAAATAGTCCTGTTCAAATAGTATTAAATAGCGATGCTTTTATTGAAGCATTAGAAAATAATGGTGGCGGTGGTTCTAAAGACTTTTTTGCTGGAAATGATAATGAATTCATTGAGCATAGGGATAACATTCAAAATCAGCTTAGTGAGATAAAGAGTATGCAGTTGGTAAATAGTTTCGCCAAGGTTTCTTATGCGAAAGTTACATTAAAGCAAACTGCATTAGCAAAAAGCCATCGTCCAACTTCCCAAGTTTTCAAAAGGGATGTTGCTCCTATAATTGGAGCTGGGGATTTGGGAGAATTATTTGTCGAACTGACTCCTGAAAGTATTGATAAAATAAATACTAAAGTTGGACAGGCCGAGCCTGAAACAAGATATAAAGAAAAGAATGGAAAAAATGAACCTAATCCTTCAAGATTAAGAAGTGAAGTTGGTGCAATTGAAGAAATTAGTCCATACACCGCAAGTGACAAAAGGAATTTTTCTGTCAAAGAAGCCGTAAAATGGCTATCTAATCCTCAAACTGGCGGTTCGTATATGGTAGAATTATTTGAAGCTCCTCCAGCGAGACAAGATTGGGATCTACTAAGCAAATACAAATTCGATTTGTTTGATAGCTTTTTTGGCGGGTTAACCGTTTTGGGCACAGGCTTATTTGTATCAAGAATTACTACCGGTCAGGGTTCATCTGTTGTGTTTGGTATAAAATTAGAGAAAACAGATTCGTCTCCGGTAATACAGCTTTATTCATCGTCAACAGCAGGCAAATCAGGAGAGAAAAAATCTATCGACCTCGATTTGGAGAGACATAACCAATTGTTAGAATATTTAGGAAATCATCCATTGGTAAAAAAAGTTACTCTTCCTCCCATCATTACACAAAGCTCAACTGTCAAATCTCAGGTCAAAGGTAAAAACTTTACTGTTCTTGCTCCTGATCACAAAGGCTCATATCCGAAAATATGCGTTGTAGACGGTGGTGTTTCGGACGTTTATGGTGACTGGATAGAAGATCGTTGGGGATTAATTAGCAGCACGGATAAAGACGAAAATCACGGTACTTTTATAGCTGGATTAGCAATCTTTGGTCAACAATTAAACGGAAAGGCTATTTGCAGGGAGGTTGATGGTTGTAAAATTGTAGATCTTGATATATTGCCTCGTGTTGACAGATATAGTTCCTACTATTCAAAACCTTTAGAATTTTTTAATGAACTTGAAACTGCTGTTCAGGAATTAAAAGCTAGAACTGGAGTTCGAATATTTAATTTCAGCTTGAATATAGAAGAACATGCATCAACTACAGGTTATAGCATTCCTGCACAAATTTTGGACAAGATTGCGGAAGAAAATGATGTCGTTTTTGTTATTTCGGCGGGTAATACCCATCCGAGAGATATTAGAAAAGAATGGCCTTCGGATCATTTTGATGCATTAAAAATATTAGCTTCTTCGAGAAATGATGCTATTAAAAAACCAGCTGAAAGCTGTCGTAATATCAGTGTTTCAGCTTTAAATCCTCCACATCTTGACGGTGTTGTTCCTTACGCTCTAAGTAATTACAGCTGTCGAGGACCTGGACTACGAGTAGGCCTTAAACCTGATGTTGCTCATATCGGTGGATCCGGGACTAGTCATCCAATTTTAGGACATGGTCTTCTATCTCTAGACCCTACGAGTAACATTGTCGATGGTTGCGGAACTAGCTATGCTGCTCCTAATGTAGCAAAGACTTTAGCAAGTCTTGATCATTCAATTGAAGGTATTGTTTCAAGAGAAACACTAATCGCTCTGGGAATCCATCATGCTGTATTACCAGAGTCCCTTAACGACAAAAATTTGAGAAACGTCTCCAAACACTTGGTTGGATTTGGTATGCCAGACGGTTCTGAAGATATTTTGAACGGAAGTTCGTCTGCAATAACATTAGTATTTGCAAACCGAGCTATAAGTGGACATAAGATGAGTTTTAAATTTACGTGGCCTTCAAGTTTAGTAAGGGATGGTAAATGCTTTGGGCATGCAAAACTTACCATTGTAAGTACGCCAAGGTTTGATTACAGATTTGGTTCTGAGTTTGTCAGAATAAATATCGACGCAGCTTTAAGACAACTGCAAAATAATGGTAACTATAAAGGAAGGTTGAATGCAATTTACACGCCTGAAGATGGTGATGGAAGTTTATACGAGAAAGATCAGATTGAACATTCTTTCAAATGGAGTCCAGTGAAAGTTTATGAAAAAACTTTCCCCCGAGGAGTTGGACCATCGACAGAATGGAAACTAGATGTAGAGTACTTATCAAGAGATGGTGTAACTCTACCAGCTGCAGGTGTACCGTTTACAGCAATACTAACAATTTCTGATCCTGATAGTGAGAAACCAGTATTTAATGATATGCGACAAATGCTACAGTCGCTTGGAGTCCAAGCCGTTGATATCAAAACTGCAGCTCGAATTGTACCAAGAGTTTAATTTAATATTTATAATTGTGGCAAATTATCATGTAACACAGAAAAAAGGACAAGACGGGTGGAACGTCCAAAAGGAAGGCGGCAAGAAAGCATCAGCAATTGTCAGTACTCAAAAGCAAGCTGAACAACTTGCAAAACAATTTTCATCAAAAAATGGCGGAGGAGAAGTTAGAATACATCGCCCGAATGGTGGACCTATTAGAGATAGCGATACTGTTAAACCCGGAAACGATCCGAAATCAATAACAGACACAAAATTTTAATGAAAAAAGGCAGGTAAGAAAATAAAAAACCAGGCGAAAATCACCTGGCTTGATTCCTTAAAGGAAACAAAAGCCCTTGCAAGGCTCTTGGTAGTAATGTTTTTGCACTTCAAAACTACTTCCTTTATTTGTAATAAACAAGCTTTTCGTGATTTTAACCTGCTGTCATTGCAATTCAGGCAGTAGGGCTTGGTATTAATAGTATAAAATTTCAATTGCATCAGGATTAAAACTATCGTAGGGCAAGCCCTTATTTATTGCTGAAATGATAGGCAATAAGCAATTATTTATTAGTTAATATCAAAATTTAATTTACGATGAAGTTAGATAATCATCAAGGGGATTTGCATTCCCATAGCCCAAAAATACCCCTAAAATTTGTAATAGAAGGCAAAGAATATGAGACTTTTGACCAATACAAAACAGGGGCAGAATTAAAACAACTTGCTGGGATACCTTTAGATACCGAGTTGTTTTTATCAATTAGTAAACCTTATCAGGATGAGCTTATTGAAAATGAAAAGCAGGTAAATCTGGCTCGGCCAGAAACTGAATATTTCTTTGTAAAGAAAAAACTCCAGTTTTTCATTAACGACAAGCCTTTTACTTGGTATAAGCAATATATCAGAGGTGTTCAAATCAGAGAGCTGGGCAACATACCTGCGGAAGATGATATCTTCCTTGACATCAAGGAAGGCTGGCAAGACGATCAAATATTCGATGATGAAGTAGTTGATTTAGCTCGTCCGGGTAAAGAGAGATTCTTTTCTAAGCCAAGACCAACTGAAGTAACCATCATTGTCAATGCACGTCCGCACATATGGAAAGAAATAAACATTTCTTTTGAGCAATTGGTTGTTTTAGCCTTTGGATCATATGATAATAATCCAAACAAAGGTTATACAGTTACTTACAGTAGAGGTTGGGAACCTAAACCAGAAGGCACTATGGTTAAAGGTTCAGTTGTTCGTGTCAAAAATAAAATGATCTTCGATGTCACAGCAACTGATAAATCATAGTCCCGACCTTAAACGTCTAAGAGACGAAGGTTATGAGATCGAGGTACGTGGTGGATATTTACTTATCCATCATATACCCTTTGTTGATCAAAACAAAAATCTACAATACGGTATATTGGTAACTACATTACATGATATTCAAAACCATGTTATTTTTTTTATAGGAGATAATCCCTGTGAAATCGACGGCAACTTTATTACCGCTATTCAACATGGCAACAGTAATTCTGTATTAAACAATCAGATTACCGTAAATAGATCATTTTCTAATAAGCCTACTGGTGGATATCCTAACTATTACGAAAAGGTCAAGAGGTATGTAGATATCATTTCCGCTCCCGCCAAATATTTGTATCCGTCAGTTACGGAAAAGACTTTTAAGCTGATAGCAGACAGCTCTAATGAAACAGTATTCCAATACATTGATACTAATTCAAGCCGCGCTAACATAGAAGCTATTAATTCGAAATTGGAAAATCAGAAAATAGCAATTGTTGGTTTAGGAGGAACTGGAGCATATATTTTGGATATGGTGGCTAAAACACCGGTAAAGGAAATCCATCTTTTTGATGGGGATAGCTTTGACCAACACAATGCATTCCGTTCGCCTGGTGCTGCATCAATGAGTGACCTTGATGAAAATCCGAGAAAGGCTGCATATTATCAAAAGTTGTATTCTAACATGCACAAATACATTTATGTCCATGACTACTATGTGAAGAAAGAGAATCTATTAGAGTTAGATAAAATGGATTATGTATTTATATGTGTTGATAAAAATGCTGTCAGGAAGATGGTAACAGATTATTTGGCTAGCGCAGGTATTCCGTTTTCCGATGTAGGTTTGGGTGTGAATGTCGTTGATGACAAGCTTACGGGTGCTGTAAGAGTTACTTCTGCCACCCGTGACAAAAATGACCATTTACCTCTTCGTATTTTTTCAGAAGATTCCGATAATAATGAATATGCTACTAATATTCAAATTGCGGAATTGAATGCATTGAATGCAATTTTTGCTATCCTGAAATGGAAGAAGCTATCTGGAATTTATGTTGATTTGGAAAATGAGCATCATAGCTCATATGCTATTAGCACATCTAAAATTTTTAATGAAGATGTCGTTACAGCATAAGTTCGTTGAGTTCATTCCCGAGAAGGTTGAAGAAGGTATTTTATACGTCTCAATCGAATACTGCACTGCAATACATAAATGTGTATGTGGTTGCGGTAACGAAGTGGTAACTCCATTGTCTCCGACTGATTGGAGGTTGACATTTAATGGCAAATCAATTACGCTTTATCCGTCTATAGGCAATTGGAATTTTGAATGTCAGTCTCATTATTGGATAAGAAACAATAACGTTGAGTTTGCTGGTCATTGGACAGAAAAGGAAATCCGTCTAGGTAGAGAAAATGACTTAGAACGTAAGACGGAGTATTTTGACATGCCGGATATTCCAAAAGAAGAACCTCAAGAAAGTCAAAAATCTTCTATTTGGCAGAAAATCTCCAAATTTTTCCGATTGTAGAACTTTGATTTTTATTTCTATAAAGCCGAAGGTAATTCTTCGGCTTTATTTATATACTGTCTTTGGGTTATCTAATACTAATTAAGGTTGTTTTCCTGCAATAATTTCGCATAGCTCCCCAAATTTCATTACCTCTTCATAACTATCTGTTGCGTGTAGAAAGGCAGGATTTTTTTGATCTGATTTATTAATGATATCAATAAATAACTTCATATTTACTAACTGTAAGGCTGAGAAAGAGTCGATATCCGCTTTAATTTCTTCCATAGTATGCGTATTCCTGTATTGGGTATATTTACCCATGAAACCAATAAAAATATCAGATAGTTGTGTCAATTGGCTGCCCTGAGAATCAACAAAAGAATAGTTTTTAAACTCTACACCTTTATCTAGCATTCTGTAATCGTTCAAAGCTTCTCGGATAGAATCCTCGTTGTCAAAAATATGAGTTGAATTCTTGAAGGTATATATAGGTCTGAGATAAAAGTGTGTCAAATCTGCTAACAGTACGTGATCTTTTTCATCCATAACAAAAGCTAGCTCACCTTTCTTTTTAGACTCTTTCAATATCTGCCGTAAAGATTCCAACCCAAAATGAAATTCTTGTAACGGAAGATATTCTTCGAAAAGATTACTCAATGCTTCTATGAAATCACCAATTTTCTCAGGTTTAACATTAGGATATTCGAAAGCATAAAAAAGTTGAACGACGGCATCTATTTCAAGACGACAGAGTTTGTAAAGGTCATTCTTCATTTGATTGTCAAATCCAGGTCTTAATTGCATAGCTGCGTCAGAATTCATTATCGCAGAATCTACAATATCAACTACAGACCAGTACAAAATATTTAAACTTGAATAATGGACATAAAGATCGCTTTCTTTTAAAAAGCGAAAGAAGAGGTTTAGCTTCTGGGATTTTAGACAATCAAGAAAATCTCCAAATGCGATATGTTTAAATTTTACTTCCTTGGCTGTCTTCTGTAATTTAAAACTATCTATCAATGGCTGTACATCCGGTACTGCTCCTTCATGTAGAACTCCTCCCAAAACAAAATTAGCTGTAAACGTATAATTGAAATCATTTTCTCTTACATAGAATGTTTTGATATTATTGGTTTCATCGTAATAGAATACGTATGGTGTTGCAAAATCTACCCTTGGGTTTAGTAATTGGGCAAATTGATTAGTAGCTTCAATTTCTGCTATTTCAAAATCAATCATAATGTTAGCGTATTAAAATAAATAGATGCCTAAGTTATAAAAATACCTTTTACAACCGCCACTAGCAGCCAAACAATTCCTCTGACTGCCACTTTAAGGTAACGCCTCTTTTTCCATAAGACATTTGTCCCGAAAGCTCGCAAGGTGCGGGATAAACAGTAACAAATTAATGTGTTTCAATTATGGAAAAACAAAGAAAAAAAGTTTTGCTGGTAGCAGTGACAATGCTGTCAGGAATTGGTGCATTCGCACAGGGAAACGGTTCTGCAGGTATCAACGAGGCCACCCAAATGGTAACAAGTTATTTCGACCCCGCTACTCAATTGATCTACGCTATCGGTGCAGTTGTTGGGCTCATCGGGGGCGTTAAGGTGTACAACAAATTCAGTTCGGGTGACCCTGACACATCGAAAACTGCGGCTTCGTGGTTTGGTGCGTGTATATTCTTGATTGTAGCGGCTACTATCCTGCGTTCATTCTTCCTTTAATCCCTAGCCTTATGAACAATTACAATATCAACAAAGGCATCGGAAGAACGGTAGAATTTAAAGGATTGAAAGCGCAATACCTTTTCATCTTCGCTGGCGGACTACTCGGTACGCTAATCTTCGTAATGATACTGTATATGGCAGGCGTAAACTCTTACATCTGCCTATTCCTCGGAGCAGGCGGTGCATCGCTCATTGTATGGCAGACCTTTTCACTCAACAGGAAGTACGGTGAACACGGGCTGATGAAAATTGCAGCTAATAAACGGCATCCCCGCTACATCATCTGCCGCAAGCCTGTACACCGCTATTTAAAATTCACACCTAAACAGAATGCCGTATGAGAAATGTAGCAAAGACCACCACACTGGAAAACAAATTTCCGTTGTTGGCAGTAGAGAACAACTGCATCCTTTCCAAAGATGCGGACATTACCGCCTGCTTTGAAGTGCGCCTGCCGGAACTGTTCACGGTAGCTTCTGCGGAATATGAAGTGATACATTCCGCCTGGCACAAAGCGATTAAAACCCTGCCTGATTTTACGGTCATTCACAAACAGGATTGGTACATCAAGGAAAGCTATGCGCCCGATCTGTCAATAGAAGACCAAAGTTTTTTATCAAAGTCTTATCAACGCCATTTCAATGAGCGACCGTTCCTGAACCATTATTGTTACCTGTTCTTGACGAAGACCACTAAGGAAAGAATGCGGATGCAAAGCAACTTCAGTTCGCTTTGCAAAGGCAAACTGATACCAAAGGAAATCAGGAACAAGGAAACGATACATCGCTTTATGGAGGCGGTCGCCCAATTTGAGCGTATCGTGAACGATAGCGGTTTTGTAAGCCTGAAATGCCTGACCGAAGATGAAATCATCGGTACGGAAGATACACAGGGATTACTGGAGCAGTACCTCACGCTATCGAGGGGAGTCGGAACACCAATGCAGGACATCGCACTTGGAAACGAAGAAGTACGCATTGGCAACAAAAGGTTAAGCCTGCACACCTTGTCAGACACAGACGACCTGCCCGGAACCGTATCGGCAGATACCCGTTTTGAAAAGCTATCCACCGACCGTAGCGACTGCCGTTTGTCATTCGCCGCACCCGTGGGTTTGCTGTTGAGCTGCAACCACATCTACAACCAGTATTTGTTTTTGGATAACAGTGAAGACAACCTGCAAAAGTTTGAGAAATCTGCCCGTAATATGCACTCACTGGCAAGGTACAGCCGTGCCAACCAAATCAACAAAGAGTGGATAGAAAAGTACCTGAACGAAGCGCGCAGCTTCGGGCTGTCTTCTATACGTGCGCACTTCAACATTATGGCGTGGTCGGAAGACCTTTCGGAACTCAAACAGCTAAAGAACGATTGCGGTAGTGCGTTGGCACTGATGGAGTGTAAACCCCGGCACAACACTGCGGATGTGGCTACCTTGTACTGGGCAGGAATGCCGGGCAATGCAGGCGACTTTCCCAGTGAGGAAAGTTTTTACACGTTCATTGAGCCTGCGCTGTGCTTCTTTACGGAAGAAACCAACTACCACAATTCGCCCTCGCCGTTCGGTATCAAGATGGCTGACCGCCTGACCGGAAAACCTATCCATCTGGATATTTCCGACCTGCCTATGAAGCGGGGTATCATCACGAACCGGAACAAGTTCATATTAGGGCCATCAGGCAGTGGTAAATCGTTCTTCACAAACCATATGGTACGGCAGTATTACGAGCAGGGCGCACACGTGCTGTTGGTAGATACGGGTAACTCTTATCAGGGCTTATGCGAACTCATCAAAGGAAAGACCAAAGGCGAAGACGGCGTTTACTTCACTTACACCGAAGACAACCCGATTGCCTTTAATCCTTTCTATACTGATGACGGCGTCTTTGATATTGAGAAAAGGGAAAGTATCAAGACTTTGATACTGACTTTATGGAAACGTGATGATGAACCGCCAACCCGTTCTGAAGAAGTTGCCCTTTCCAATGCGGTAAGCGGTTATATCGAGCGTATCAAGCACCAAGATGTTTATCCCTCATTCAACGGTTTTTATGAGTATGTAAAGAGCGATTACCGCAAGGTATTGGAGGAAAAGCAGGTAAGGGAAAAAGACTTTGACATTGCCAACTTTCTGAACGTACTCGAACCCTATTACAAGGGTGGCGAATACGATTACCTGCTGAACTCAAACAAGCAGTTAGACCTGCTTTCCAAACGCTTTATCGTGTTTGAAATTGATGCGATTAAAGACCACAAAATCCTCTTTCCCATAGTCACGATTATCATTATGGAGGTGTTCATCAACAAGATGCGCCGATTGAAAGGTATTCGCAAGCTCATCCTAATTGAAGAAGCCTGGAAAGCGATTGCCAAAGAGGGAATGGCGGAATACATCAAGTACCTGTTTAAAACCGTCCGCAAATTTTTCGGCGAAGCGATTGTCGTAACGCAAGAGGTCGATGATATTATCCAGTCGCCCATTGTGAAAGAAAGTATCATCAACAACTCCGACTGCAAAATCCTGCTTGACCAACGCAAGTATATGAACAAGTTTGATGACATACAGGCGATGTTGGGGCTTACTGACAAAGAGAAAGGGCAGGTACTTTCCATCAATATGAACAACGATGCAAGCCGCCTTTACAAAGAGGTTTGGATTGGCTTAGGTGGTACGCACTCGGCAGTCTATGCCACCGAAGTTAGTTTGGAGGAATACCTCGCTTACACGACCGAAGAAACTGAGAAAATGGAAGTGATGCAGCTTGCTGCTGAACTGGACGGCAATGTGGAACTCGCCATTAAGCATATCGCAATGCAAAGGCGGGACAATTCAAATCAATAGTCATTAACAATTTAAAAATTCAGAAACAATGAAAAAAGTATTGTATCTGGTGTGTACGGCACTTATGCTTGCCGTAGCACCGTCAGCAAAAGCCCAGTGGGTTGTAACCGACCCCGCTAATTTGGCTTCGGGCATTATCAACTCTGCAAACGAAATCGTGCAGACTTCTTCCACCGTGAGTAACGTGATAAAAAACTTTAACGAAGTGAAAAAAGTGTATGACCAGGGCAAGGAATACTACGACAAGCTGAAAGCCATCAACAACCTTGTGAAAGATGCCCGCAAGGTGCAGCAAACGGTTTTGTTGGTGGGCGATGTTTCCGAAATGTATGTGCAAAATTTCGGTAAGATGATGAACGACCCAAATTTCACACCGCAGGAACTGACCGCTATCGGCAACGGTTATTCGGCACTGCTCAATGAAAGTACTGAACTGCTGAAAGAATTGAAGCAGATTATAACCTCATCAAGCCTTTCGCTAAATGACAAAGAGCGTATGGATGTGATTGACCGTGTGTACAAAGAGGTTAAGGATTACCACAGTCTTGTACGCTACTACACCAACAAGAACATTTCTGTAAGCTACCTAAGAGCGAAAAAGAAAAACGATGCCCAAAGAGTGCTTGAACTCTACGGAACTGCTAACCAAAAATACTGGTAAACTATGGAATGGGATAATCTTCACGAACTCCTGCGGTCGCTTTATCATGATATGATGCCGCTTGCAGGCGATATGGCGGCAGTCGCTAAAGGTTTGGCGGGATTGGGAGCATTGTTCTATGTGGCATTAAAGGTTTGGCAGGCTTTAAGCCGTGCCGAACCTATTGATATGTTCCCTTTGCTGCGCCCGTTCGCTTTGGGGCTTTGTATTATGTTCTTCCCGACCATCGTATTGGGAACCATCAATGCGGTACTAAGCCCGGTGGTGGTAGGAACCCACCAAATACTCGAAGACCAGGTGCTTGACCTGAACAAGCTGCAACAGCAGAAAGACAAGTTGGAATACGAGGCAATGGTAAGGAACCCCGAAACCGCCTATATGGTATCAGACGAAGAGTTTGATAAGAAACTGGACGAACTGGGTTGGTCGCCCTCCGACATTGGCACGATGGCGGGTATGTATATGGACAGGCAAGCCTACAAGATAGAGAAAGCCATAAAGGATTGGTTTCGCAATCTACTGGAAATACTCTTTCAGGCGGCAGCATTGGTCATTGATACCATACGGACGTTTTTCCTGATAGTCCTCTCCATACTCGGACCAATAGCCTTTGCTATTTCCGTATGGGATGGCTTTCAGTCCACGCTCACGCAATGGCTCACGAGGTACGTCAGCGTTTACCTGTGGCTTCCCGTTTCGGATTTGTTCAGCTCAATGTTGGCAAGAATACAATCCCTCATTTTAGAACGGGATATAGCAATGCTTGCCGACCCCACCTATATACCTGATACGAGCAATACCGTGTACATCATCTTTATGATTATCGGCATCATCGGGTACTTCACTATCCCGACAGTAACAGGTTGGGTAATCCAAGCCGGAGGCGCAGGAAACTTTACCCGCAATGTAAACTCTACAGCAATGAAAGCCGGAAACATCGCCGGAGCAGGTGCAGGCTCAACAGTTGGAAACATCGGCGGTAAACTGATGAATAAATAAACATTAATCATTCTAAAAAATGGAATTTAAAACGCTAAGAAATATCGAAAACAGCTTTAGGCAGATAAGATTATATGCCATTGTGTTTGCGGTTCTCTGCATTAGCGTGGTAGGTTACGCCGTATGGCGTTCCTACCGCTTTGCAGAAGAACAACGCCAAAAAATCTATGTACTGGATAACGGCAAATCCCTGATGCTTGCCTTGTCGCAGGATGCGAGCATCAACCGCCCGGTTGAAGCAAGGGAACACGTCAGGAGATTTCACGAACTGTTCTTTACGCTTGCGCCCGACAAGAACGCTATTGAAAGCAATATGAGCAGGGCATTTAACCTTGCCGATAAAAGTGCTTTTGATTACTACAAAGACTTGTCGGAAAAGGGCTATTACAGCCGTATCATTTCGGGGAACGTGCAGCAACGCATTGAGGTGGATAGTGTCGTGTGCAATTTCGACAACTACCCGTATGCAGTGCGCACCTATGCCAAACAATTTATTATCCGGTCAAGCAATGTAACCAGACGTAACCTGATTACTACCTGCTATCTCGTCAACTCCGTTCGTTCCGACAACAATCCGCAGGGCTTCAATATTGAAAAATTTGCAGTCGTGGAAAATAAGGATATAGAGGTTATCGAACGCTAAAAAACAATCTTATGGAAGCATTATCAGATTTAAGCACGTTCACAAAAATCCTTACCGATAAAGGATACAACGGATATTTCCATACGCAAGGTGCGTATGCCGGAAAGCTGAAAGACAGCATCAGCGAATACCTCGAAAGCTGCCAAAAAGGTGCAGACACTTTGCCAAAGCAGGATTTACTGCTGACAGGCTACCTGCAATGGTCGGGCGATGACAAGCCCCGTGTAGAATGCAATATGTGGGTAAAGTACCTGAATGGCAAATTCTCATTGAGCCGTATGGAAGTAACCAAGAAAGACGGCTTTGGGCAACTGCTCAAAAAATCGGAACTGGCAAACTTGTCCGTAATGTCCGCACCTAAATTAACGGAAGCGGTCGCACTGGTCAACGATGCGCCAAAGCAACAGGCGGGTAAAAGTCCTAAGCGTTTCAAGCTGTAACACAGAAATAGTAAGGCTATGAAAAAATTAAGAGCAAATATGGACAGGTACTTTGACAAGCTAGATGAGCGTTGGCGGGCATTGCCTTTACGCAAACAGCATAAATATACGCTGTACTTCTTTGTGGGTTACCTGCTGCTTACTGTAGCGGTTGTTGGCAAAGTGCTGTACGACACTTCAAAGCCTGGTAATGATATGGTCATTGAGCATATCGAGAACCCTGTTCTAAAAAGTAAAAATCCTGCAAGGTTGCAGGATAGTGTATCAACAATTTTAAAAAATCAGATTTATGAAAGAAAATGAAAAAAGGGTCAGCTTTCTCGTTGAGGGGGAAGATCCAAACGCAGCATCAAATCTGCCGGATAATAAGAAGAGTAATAAGGATAAGCTCAAAAAACCAATCATATTCCTTTTGATGGGCGTGGTATTTCTCGGCTGTATGTACCTCATCTTTAAACCGTCGAAAGATAAAAAGGCGGTTGAAAATATTGGGCTGAACGATGCCGTGCCGCAGGCTACCGGAGCAGGAATGCCCGACGATAAAAGCAAAGCGTATGAGCAGGAAATGCTCGAACGCAAAGAACAGGAAAAGCGTAATGCACTGACCACGCTTTCTGACTATTGGAATACTGAAGACAGTGCATCTGCTGACAATGAAGAAAGTTTACCTGAAGAAGATGAAGAAAGCAACGGATTTGGCGGTGGTGGCAGAAATTCGGGACGAAACGGTAATTCTGCATTGAACAGCTACCGTAATGCACGAAGCACACTGGGTTCATTTTATAATAATGACAATGTCGAAACAATAGAACTCCGTAAGCAAGTGGACGAACTTAAAGCAAAGTTGTCGGAAAAAGATGTGCCACCTGTGGCCACCGTTGACGACCAACTCAAACTAATGGAGAAATCCTATGAAATGGCTGCAAAGTATCTTCCGCAAAATGCCAATACCGGAAACGCTGCTCCTGCCAACGGTGCAACTACTGGGGCTGCGGGTGCTAACCAAAAAGAGCAATTTGTATCGTTCACACCAACAAGAAAGAACATTGTATCAGCCTTGTACCGTGAACCGTCGGACAGTGCCTTTGCAGCCGATTGGAGCCAAACAAAAAACAGGGGATTTTATACCGCAGGTTCTACTGAAGAGGTGGTACAGCCCAAAAACAGTATCAAAGCCTGTGTACACGAAGCCCAAACGGTAGTTGGCGAAACAGGTGTGCGTTTACGCTTGTTAGAGCCTGCCAAAACCCCGCAACGTACCATCCCCAAAGGAACGATTGTAACGGCTAACGCTAAATTTCAGAATGGCAGGCTGCAATTAAAAGTTACCTCCGTAGAACTGGAGGGCAATATCATCCCGGTAGATATTACCATTTACGATTTGGACGGACAGCAAGGCTTGTACGTTCCGTATTCGCCGGAAATGAACGCCCTTACCGAAATGGCGGGCAATATGAGCCAGACCGGGGGAACAAGCGTAATGCTCACGCAGAATGCCGGACAGCAGGTAGCGGCTGACCTTAGCCGTGGCGTAGTACAGGGTATTTCGGGCTATTTCGCCAAGAAAGTGAGAACGCCAAAGGTTATGCTGAAAGCGGGTTATCAGGTCTTCCTTGTATCTAAAAAATAATGTTGAACTCAAATAAATAAAACAATGAAACCTGTTCCGGGCAACGGAACACGCTTCATTACCATTAAAAATTAAATATTAAAGACAATGAAAAATCGTTTAAAAATATTCTGGGCTATTGCCCTGATACTCGGCTTTGCCGTAACAACTTATGCACAGGATAGTGCCACTGCAAAAGCACCGCTTGCATTGGGCAAGATAGAACCGTACCGTATGGAAGTTACCTACGATAAAACGTCGCACCTGATTTTCCCGACCGCCATTCGTTACGTGGATTTGGGCAGCGAATACCTGATTGCAGGTAAGGCTGAAGATGCGGAAAACGTATTGCGTGTAAAAGCATCGGTAAGGAACTTTGAGCCGGAAACTAATTTTTCAGTTATCACGAATGACGGGCGTTTTTACAGCTTCAACGTGTATTACAGTTCCTACCCGGAGGCATTGAGCTACGACCTGCTCACAATGCAAAAAGCGGTGGATAAAGCCAACGGAAACGATGTGCTTTTTGAGGAACTGGGCAACAATTCGCCCTCACTGGCAGACTTGTTACTGAAAACCATTTACAAGAAAGACAAGCGCATTGTAAAGCATATCGGGGCTAAGAGCTTCGGCATTCAGTTTATCCTGAGAGGGATTTACATACACAACGGCAAATACTATTTCCATACCGAATTGAGAAACCGTACCAATGTGCCTTTCGAGATTGATTTTATCAATTTCAAAGTGGTGGATAAGAAAGTAGCCAAACGTACCGTAGTCCAGGAACGCCCTTTAACGCCTTTAAGAACATACAAGCCATTGGACGGTATTGCCGGAAAATCGACCGAACAAAACGTGTTCCTGTTGGACCAGTTTACCATTGCCGATGACAAGGTGTTGTTGATTGAGATTTTCGAGAAGAACGGCGGCAGGCATCAAACATTGCAGGTAGAAAATTCCGATTTAATCAAAGCCCGTTTGATTGACGATATGCACCTGAAATTTTAATAACCCTTTAAAGCAAGAATATGAAAAAGTATATCTATACCGTGCTGCTTGTCCTGATAGGCATCACGGCTGCACAGGCGCAAAGGATGCTGCCAAAGCAGAAAGGATTGGAAATAAGTGCAGGTGTATTGTTCGATGATAAGATTGGCAATGATTACTACATCAGCGCAGCAATGACCTTAAACGGTAAGAACGGCAACTATCAGCTTTGGACATTGGGATATACCCACCAGTACCACGACTACAAAGACCTCCGCATACCGCAGGAAACCTATTCCGCAGAGGGCGGTTACAGCTTCTTCTTGTTGGGCGATGCCCGTAAGAACATCACGCTGAATTTCGCCGTAACGGGTGTGGTCGGTTACGAAACCATTAACCGGGGCGAAGCGATGCTGTACGACGGTGCAAAGATATTGAGCGAAGATAATTTTATCTACGGAGCAGGCGGTCGCCTCACTTTTGAAACGTACCTGTCCGACCGTTTTGTATTAGTCCTGCAAGGGCGTACAAAAGTCCTTTGGGGTACGGATTTACAACAGTTCCGACCGTCGGCAGGTGTGGGATTAAGGTTTAACTTTTAAAACGTAAAAACGATGATAGCAATATTCAATAAATTCAGAACGGGGCTACTGCCACTATATGTATTCCTGACAATCCTCACAGCTTCGGTTACGTTGGTATCTTGCAGCAAAGATGATGACCTCGAAATACAGAATAATTTTCCTTTCGAGGTGAGTGTAATGCCAGTGCCTGAAGCTATTGCCAATGGGCAGACCGTAGAAATACGCATTACCATACAGCGTACAGGAAATTATAGCAATACGCAGTATTTCCTCCGTTACTTTCAATTTGACGGGCAGGGAACGTTGCAATACTACAATGAACCGCCGTATCATCCCAATGACCTGTACCAGCTACCAACGGAGCAGTTTCGTCTATACTACACTTCAACGTCTTCCGTATCGCAATCGTTTGATGTTTGGATTTCGGACAGCTTCGGGAATGAAAAGCAAGTGAGCTTCCAGTTTAACAGCAGCGATTAAGAGCAGTATTTCAATTCATTAAAAATGGCTTATCCGATGGGTAAGCCGTTTCCGCATTAAGTACAAATCGTTTACAGGCTGAAAAAATATTTTTCTTAAATTCAAATAGTGGAAATAAAGTGTTTTTGTTATGGTCGCATCACTAGTTATAGGTATCATATTTTTGGTTGCAGGCTTGGGACTTCGTTATTGGATTAACCGGAGAAAGTTTTACAGGCGTAGCCCTATGGGAGCAGAAGGCTTCTCCTCTTATGAAAGTTCGGTTTTCATTAAATTAATTGAAAAGATTGGTAAATGGCTAGCTTACGCCTTGATTATATTTGGGCTATTGTCGTTGTGGGTTTATTCTCGTGAGAAAAAGGAAAAACAACAGCCTGAAGTAACAACCGAACAACCTGCCCAACGCAGATAATTATTACAGCATAAATTTAAAAGCAAATCGGATAACCTTTTGGGCTATCCGATTTTTTATGACTACAAATCCGTACAAATAAAAGAAGAGAGCCTTAACGGCAAATATATTTCATCTGGGCTATGTTTTATATAATCTTCTTTAACATCATCCCACATAAAGCCTGGTCTAACAAGCGTGAAGTCATTTATTTTATTTACTGATTGAACATAGCTGTAACCCCACGGAGATTTGTAAATAATTTGACCTTGAACTGCAAGTGTATCGAAGTTTTTTTCTGCAAGTTGCTTCATAACTTTTTTAAATGCTGGACAAACTTTGTAATAAAACACCATCAGATTTTGTTCAAGTCCTTTGGTTCGCTGTTTTAGGTCAGAAATTCTAAGATTGATTTTAGTTTGCAAATCATCAAAATTATTTTCAAAATCATCAATATTTTTCCACCCTAAATAATGAAGCGTGTTTAGAAGCATTGAAAAAAAGTAATGCATCTCGCCATCTTTCCAATAATTGTTTATCAGGCAAACAATCGTGTTTACAAGTGCATCGGCTTTTAATTCCTCAACTTTCTTTTTTGTATAATCAAATTCGTATTCTTTAAAGCCTGTTCTTGCCAACATTAAAAAATCGCCTATTAAGTTCAAACAACAACCTTTCACATTATTGTTGTCATAATTGTTACTAAACGGAAGATAGCTAAAGAAATGTTGCTTGTCTTGCTCGTCGTATTTTTCTGTCTTGCCTCCATATTCAAGCATTAGCTCAAGCGTTATCAAATATTTGGTTAAGTCTGTTAATGTGGGTTTATAGTTTTGAGGTCTATTGCTACCATAAAGAAGCTCTTGCTGATTATAATACAGATTATCAAAATAGCTTGTCAATTTTCTTTTTTCAGATTTTAGCAACGCAAAAGAAAGATTGCGAACTGTTTTCACTTCGTTTTCCTCATTTCCATCAATGTTACCTAAATTTTCTTCCTGTTCATCAATGCTAATATCAATCTGTCTGTTTGTGGATAGAGATTTGGAGTGAATGAATTTTAAAACATCTAAAACCCGAAGCGAAAGAGAAGAAAGCAAAAGACTTTTCTCATACGCAGAATGCTCAATTGGTTTGTAAGAAGAAAGGTCATACAGCTTTTCGGGCTCGTTGTTTCCGTCTCTTTTTGCATCTGTAGTTTTACGGCTATTCAGAATACTTGCACTTTCTTCGTTTTCCGTTTCATCAATTATCGCATAATGCAACAAGTCGAGAACTTTGCTTAGTTCTCCATTTTGGATTTCGCTGTAAATCCTTTCTATGTCTTCAGTTTTAGGATTTGGATGGGTTTTGGCAAGAAGAAAATAATCAGACACCAAAAGTTTGTTTGATACAAATTCATCCTCTATATTAGCCAATTGAACGTACTGAAAACTACCTAATTCTGCATTGAGTTTTACTTTTAGTTCTTGCTCAAACTTCGAGAATGTTTGGGAATGAAAATATCGGTTCTCTTTATCAAAAAGCATAAATTTAAACGGTTCTGAGAAATTGCCATTTAAGTGAATTGTAAGCTCATCATAAATCAATTCTGCGCTAAGAAGTTGAACCTGAAATTTATTATTCTTGATTATCGTTTCATAAATGGATTTATGAGCTGTAGAAGTAAAATCTGAAAGTTGTTTTTTGTTGCCAACTTTCAATTTTATGCCTAATTTATTAAGCAAGCCACCTTTTTCAGATTGTATAAGAAGTGAAACTTCTGCATTTGCATTTTTTCCTGCTAATGCCAAGCCCTCCGGTGTTATATTGGCACTTCCGAAAAGGCAAAATTCTTTTCCATCTTTTGTTTTAAAATGGATAATCTTTCCGTGAAGTTTAGAGTTTGAATTATCAGATTTCGAATATTGAACTCTACTGATACCAGCATTGCACCAGTCGTAAAATGAAAATGTTTTACTCAAATCCATTGCCGATGGAATAAAACCACTTTCTTCTAAAACAACATTAATATCTGCTTTTGGGAAAAGATTTTTCAGCTCTTGCAGTACCTTTCCTTTGCTATCATAAAATGGAGAAATGGTAGTAATTTCAACAATTTTTTCGTTGCTAATATGTTTTAATAGCTCATTCCAAATCGAAGAGGCTTCGGAATTGAATAAAAAAGCAACTTTCTCTTTTTGTGAAGTATTTAAAAATTCAAACGGTTTTACTGCTGGTAATTCATTAAGCCATTTTGAATGTTCAATTATCCACCTTGTGGTCTTTTCATTCATCTGACCTTTAACTGTTGATGAAAGCATCGATAAATAATTCCAAGCAGATGAAAATATTGGGGCGTTCTCGGTCGAACGAATATCAAAATGATATGCTCCCCAAATTTCATCGTTGTTTCCATTTCCCGAATTGGTAAGATTTCCCGAACCAACAATTAACAAACCCTCCTTATCGCCAAATAGCATCCAAATTTTTGGATGAAATACTGATTTTTGAAAAACAGGATAAAGTGAATAACCGGCAGTAAGTTGCATTTCTTCGCCAGTGGCTTGGCTCATCAACTCTGAATAATAGTAGCCGTCAATAAAAACATTAATGTTTCTCACACCACACGAACGCAACCATTTCATTGCTTTCATTTCAAAGTAGTAAAAGTCAAAGCTGAAAGTGGTAAGAATACAAGAATGATATCTTCTGCTTCCAATTAAAGTCAAAATATTTTCTCTTTCTAATGCCATTAGTCAACCAAAAGTTTTGTGTGAAGCGGAGACAAAACCTTTTCCTCATCGATTACCTGCAAATCAAACATTATGTTTTGCAAAGCATTCATTCTCGGCGATGTATTTCTTGGTGGAAATATATCTATAAAACGGATGTATTGTTCTTCTATAAAAAATTTATGCGTGGATTGTGAGCCATTACCCATTTTTCTAAGTGCAACCATTGTGTGTCTGTAAATTATTTTGCGTAAAATAAATTGTTCAACAAAATCTTTAAGTGTTTCTTTCTCTGCTTTATGAACTGTAAGGATTCCATCAACCATATTTCCATCTCTTTCTGTTCTCTTTCTACTCATAAATTCTTTCAAAGGATGCAATTGTTCTCTATTATTTTTGAATAGCTGAAGTAAAAGGATGAAACCGTATTTACCAGCAAGAATTGGGTCTTTGGTTTGGTCGATTGCTTTTTTCGTTTCCTCTTCGTCGTTTGTTTCTGGAATAACGGACAGAATTTCTGCAACCAATGATGTTGGCTGTAATGTTTGGTTAAAATCCTTACAAATTTCTTTGGTGATACTAGCCGAAAACTTCCCGACAAAAGACGGCAAATATTGGTCTTGCTGAAAATCGTAAAGATGTTGTAGTACTGCCCAAAATATTGTTCCGCAACTGTATTGCCAATATTCATTGAGTTGATAGCAATACCAACCCATATTGGTTTCTGTTTCGGGTTGAGTGCTTGAACCTAATTTTTTATGATAGCTTTCGAGCAAAAATTTATACCAATTATAGTCATTATCGTTTTGAACCGCTGTTTTTATTAGCGATAAAATGGTTTCTCTTCTATGAAAAGTCACCAATTCTTCAACTTCTTGGCTTGGCTCATCTTTGTCAAGGAGCATTTCCATATACAATTGCCATTCACTGCTTTCAGTTTCTATAGTCTCAATCG
This sequence comes from Pedobacter puniceum, assembly GCF_009674685.1. GTDB lineage: Bacteria > Bacteroidota > Bacteroidia > Sphingobacteriales > Sphingobacteriaceae > Pseudopedobacter > Pseudopedobacter puniceum. The sequence continues at coordinate 1,320,407 of NZ_WKJI01000001.1, read as the reverse complement.
CAAAATATTTGATTAGTTCTGGAATATCCGATTGGTAAAGCTTTCCTTTTTTTATGTTGTTGTAGAACAGTTCTTTTATTTCAGCGGATAATGACATTTCAAAAGCGTCAGCCAATTGTTTTCCTGAAACTTTTTGTCTTGGATGTGGTTGGCTGATATTGTAAACAACATCGCCAAAATCATTAACCGCAGTAATAATCAATGAAAGAGCTTGCATAGCCCCGTAATAATATTGTCCGAAAGCACCTGACGGATATTTCCAATACACATTTTTGTCGGTACCGTCTTTATCAGCTCCCTCGGCTAAATCAAAATAATTTTCTTCAACTGTACTGAGAAGGTTTGATGCGAAGTTACTACCAGTAATTTGCTGAACTCCCTTCCGCTGGCTTTGCATTATGATGGCAATCATCAACTCAGCCCTACGAATAAATCGGTATTGTTCTTTTGAATTTCCTTGTTTCTCCGTTTTAAAGTAAAAATCTAACAACCAACAATAAAAACCGTAGTAACGCAGCCGATTAGTCAAGTTAGAAATTCCGGGCAACATCGTTGCATAAGTTGCCTCTGACGTTGTCTGAAGCCCTAATGGGTCAAGTCCTGTAATTAAATTTATTGACGCTCCCCAAAACGGATAGTTTGATTTGCCTTTTTGTAAAACTGCCATTTAAAAATTCATATTGATTTATTATTAACCTATATTTTTCAAATTTACAAAATAAACTATGCTGAAATTTATCGCGGAGCCAAACACTACCTTTCAGAGCCAAAGCCTGCAACATTTTCTAACGCTGTCATAAGCGTTTATAAATTCGACTTCCATAGCAAAATTGAGCAAACAATGGAAGTAATCGCAATACAAAAATCCGCATTGGACGGAATGAAGAATGAACTGAAAGCACTTTTGGAACTGACCGAAAATGCTACGCAGAAATATACGCCCATCTTCAACGAAGAGCAATGGCTCGATAACCAGGAAGTGTGCCTGATGATGAATATTACCAAGCGGACTTTGCAGACGTATAAGGACAAAGGTTTATTACCATACTCCCGACTGAACCGAAAAAATTATTATAAACGCTCGGATGTACAGGCTTTGCTCAAAGCCGGTCAGCCGTACAACACTATATAGAATGGATCTATTTACGAATGACAACGAAGAAATCATTGCCTATCAGGAGATGATAACTAAGCTAAGAAGTCGTATCGAAGATATATTGGAAAACTATCGTCCTGTAATGAACGGCGAAATATACCTTTCGGGCGAAGATGTGTGCAAGCTGCTCCATGTCAGCAAACGGACTTTACAGCAATATCGTGATGATAGCATACTGCCGTACGTACAAATAGCCGGTAAGATTATTTATAAGGAAAGCGATATTCTGACCATACTGGAGCGAAATTACGTTTCCGCTAAACCAAAATGATTGCAACCTTTTTTTGCCATACATGCTGTCGAAAAGGAACGAGTTTAGTATCTTTACCATCGAAAATATAGAAATACTTAAAGTGTTTTTGCTTTAAGTCCCACATTGAAAACTGGTAATTTTTAGACAACGGGACAGATAAGTAGGAACGCTCACGCTATAGGCGTGGGCGCTCGCTTATTCGTTGTCGGGTATACCAGTACCTCAATGTGCGGTAAGTGTAGTTGCCTGCGCTTTCTTTTTGTGCAGGGCTACATCAACACAAAAAAGGTATAATATGGAAACTGGTACTGCACAAAAAACAATCTCCCTGTCTTTTATTAATGATAAAAGCCCGATAACCGATAGCATCTGTAAAGATCTCGCTGCATCCGAAATGAAAGTCCTATGTCGGTCAGAAAATATTGAGGATGGACTATCTCACTTGTCTTCATTGAATAAACTTCCCAAAATCTGTATTATTGATTTGGATTTTTACGACCAAAATGTGCTGGTGCAGCTTCACAAATTAAAAACAGAATATCCTACAATAAAACTGATTGCCCATAGTGATATAGATGATGAGAAAGTTGGGAAATCTCTTTTGGATATTGGTTTTTCAAGTTATCTGCTATTTGGTAGTGATGTGGATGATTTTAAAAGAGTAATTGAAACCGCTATGAATGAGGCTAGATAGGACGTTAAATCATTTCATCCTGTAACCGACTAATATTCATATAAAATGCTGACTATTTTTTCATCATTTAATACAAACCTTATCTGCTCGTATTTTTGAGTAGGGTGCATATTACCTTCTGTAGGTAGCGGAAAATATTTGACACCAATAGTCACATTTGGTAAGTTAAAACTCCAAGACGACCTAATTTTAAAATTCTTACCACACAATTGTTGTTTGGATGAGTTCAAATATTCTTTGAATTTTGAAAGACCTTCGGTTTCAAATATAGTTTTCCAGTTTTTACGTTCTTCAAAAATAATATTTTCGTCAAGATTATACACAATACTGCTATCGTCGGAAGCGTTACAAGCATTTATAAAATCCCTGATGATTTTTCGTGGTAGTTTCTGAATTTTTCTATTTTCCTTATTTTTATTTTTAATGTAAGTGCTAAAATCCTTACCTACTAATTCAGACAACTTATAGTATCCTGAATGAAAGGCTTCTAAAGGAGATTTATACAATCTATCTTTAAAAAATGCTGCTTCTTTAGCTTCATCGGTTTCAAAACAATCCAGAAGTAAAAAACCTTTTTCTTCAGTAGCGCTGTTAATACCATTCACAATATTTACAAAGTAGTACTGCTCTTTATCTTCAAACAGGACTTTTATTTTAGGGTTGAATTTTTCAGATTTATTTGCCGATTCCTTTACAAGATATTTAGTTTCATCTAAAGGGTTTTCAATCCTTCTTCCCCAACCATCAGTTGATAATTCTGATTGGAATCGGGAAATCTGAACTCGTATTTCTTTACGTCCTTTTTCAAGGTCAGTAGTAAATTCATATCCAGGAAAAGAATTGAGAATGGCGGTGTCTAATTCCCATTCCTCATAATCACTTGTAAAATCTATTTGATAGCTAAATTCATATTCCCGAATGTAAACCGGAAATTGGAACTTGTTCCCTATAATTGTTTGCTCTAATATAGTAATATCGGATTTCCTGTTTACGTTTATTGATATTTCTGTTTCTATCATTTAAATAATGTTGTTAGGTCTAACGTCTATTAAATTTTTTGTCGACATCGATAGATATAAATTTGTTAAATAGATACTTAGGCATATTTAATCGTGCAACAATCGGCAGGTTTTCTCCCTCTGCCGCAAGAACCCTGTCTTCAAAAGTCAGTTGGAGAATATTTGTTGCTGCAAAGATTTCCTTTGAAATTTTCTTTTTAGCAAACGGATTGTGGAAAATAAAAAGGCCATCGGAGAGCTCTTCGGGATTATCCGGGTCTACCATCTGTGTTTTATATATTGGCAGCTCGTAATCCTGTCGGATATTCAGCACAGTATTAAGCTGCAAGCTGGATAACGATTGTGATATGGAAAGCGATGTCAACTTTCCCAGAGTAGTTGTACATGAAAATATTACTGCAGAGATATGCTCAAATGAGTTGTCATTGAACAGGCCTACGGGAATGGTTGATGTTGTATTGGGTTTTGTGATTTCCGTTACCGTACTAAAACCATTTTTTGAGGGGATAAAATACAGTCCATAGAGTAATGCGAGCAATGGGTAATAATATTCCCTGCCATAATCTATTTGCCCGTATGAACTCAGGGCAATGACAAAAGGTGTTTCCTGGTCAACCCATTCACAATTTGCGTACTCGTTTACATATTTTTTACTCTTTGAAAGTATGGCATTTGAATTTCTGACAATAGCCTCGTCCAGAAATTCATTATAGTTCTCCTGTAGGTGCGGAGGTTCCAGCATACTGAGAATATTGTCCATGTTTCTATTTTCTTCTCCCTTACCTCCCTGTCTAATATTTGATACTACCGCTTCAATATTCAGATCAATAGGTGACTTAATGATAAAATCAGGTCTGTCCTGGCTAAAGTCAATGACAAAACCGGCCTCCTTGAAGACCTTATGAAGATAGAACTCCCAAAAACTGGAGTGGAAAGTGGTCTGAAACTCCTTAACAATTTTGTTGTCTCTGTCTACAAAGCTTTCTGTCCAACTTGTCACTACCTTTCGTTCGCCATCCAAAGCAGGATTATCACGAAGAAGCTTAAATTTTCGATGCAATATATTTTCTTCTATGCCATCCAGTTTTCCAAATAGATTCAGTGTCATTATAGATTGGTGTAAGATTTTTATTTGTAAAATTTATCAAGAGTTTCTCTAATAATTGAATCTAACTGAATGAAATACTCTTTCGCTTCTTTTCTTGCCTTCAATTCTTGGAACAATCCCTGTACCCCAAGATTATATTTAGTTTCATATTCTTTAACTTCTGAGAAAGAAGATTCGCCAGATGTAGGATTAGGGTTTACTTGAAATCCTACTAATTTATCCTCTCCGAATATTTCTTTTTTTGTTGCATGTGAATATGGATTTCTGTATTTCGTCTTAAGTTCTTTAAGAGTTTTCTTTTGCTCTTTTGTTATTAATCCGCTTGAACAACAAACATTTAGTACAGTTTCAAGGTTTTTGTCATCATATTCATCAATCACATCTTTATACATGCTTCCTAAATCAGTGTTATTCTTATCATAGCCTAATTTTAATTGAATCATTGTTTTAAAAAAATTTTCAAAAAAATGATTTGTTAGAGTTATAGCAGCCTGATTTAAGCCATATAAAATACATAAACAGATTTCTTCTCGTAGAAAATCAAATTGGCTTGACCCGTATGCATTTTCAAGTTGGAATTTTATTTCGTTATAGTTTTCGTTTATTTTATTAATAGCATTCTTTTCTGCGTTTTGCATATTATCAATCATAGGGCAATTTGTTTGGGATATTAATTGAAAACAAAATATTATTGAGTGAGCTTATTGGTGTAATAATTTATATACTAAATCCAAATTTAATAAAATAAAACATTGCTTTAATAGATCTAAATCAGAACCCATCATTAAAGAGCGGCGTTCTTTTGCTTCTTTTCTTAGGTCGCCAATGTGGTAAGAAAAGAAGTTCTCTAAAACAGAGAAAGGGATAATAAATATCCCTCAAATAATATCGCAACCTGTTTGGTAAAATGTGCCGGAATGAATGGTGGGTAGGCATCCCATTTTGCCAAAGAGGTTGCTCCGATTTATGCAAAAAGACTGTCCCGACCATCGTGAGGGAGTGTCTTTTTGCCGCCCGATTTTCCAATCAGGCGACTTTTATAGGGTGGGTACGGAAATCCTTCAGGTTGTGAAAGAATCCCCTGTATGGTGTCAATCCGTTACGGAACAAACCCCATAACAGGGAGCAACCCATCTGCACCAAAGATGAATTGATAAACAAATCCTGCTTTTCCAACGCTTCCGCAAGGGAACAGCTTGGTGTATCGTCTTCCAGTTCCGATTGTTTGAGCAACTCGCCAAATTCATCCGTAACCATTGGCAGGCTTGCCACCGTTTCGTATTTCTCGGACTTGGGTTGCTGTATAGTTCCTATTGTAGATAGTATAGCTTGTCCTGTATGTTGGCTGTTGCCAAAATCCAGCCAATAGCGTAGGCGGTTGGAATAGGCTTTGCCGTTGTTCAATCCATTTAATATTTCCGCAATCTCAAACCTTGCTTGTACGCTGTCCACACAAGAAATATAAATACTTGCTCCTGCGTTTCCGGGCAACCTTTCCTTACTGTCTTTTTCAAATTTCCTTGCTTCGGCTTTCCAGTTCGTACCTGCCCAACGGTTGATACGGTTGATAATGGCAACGGACTTGTACAACCCGACCTCGCATTCAGCGAAACGCTGTCTGCCTAAATTGGCTTGGGTAATAACATCGTCATCCCAAAGACGTACAAATAATCCTGCGTGTCCTAACTCGATTAGGCTATGGTTCATTTCAAGCAAAGCGGTCATTACTTTTGAGCCTGTGCCACCTGCCCCGATTACGTTTACCGTTATCGGGTTGGTTGGATTTATCAAATAGCTGTCTGTAAAATGGACTTTTAAAATTTCTGTGTTCATTACAATATCGTTTTTATGGTCTTGTTTGTTTTTTTCAATACTTCTTTAGGAAAGGCTTTACCTGTGCTGATAAGGTCTTTCCAAAGGCTTACACAATTCCCTGTTATGGGGTTGTGTTCGTTTACCAAGTGGCTGAAATAGCTATTGAAAAAATAGCTTTCCCACGCTTGCATAAATTCTTCAACCGAAGCAGAATTTTTGATATTGATATCTACAGTTCCCATACATACGTGTCCGTCCTCGTAAATATTGAAAAATGGTGCGTGAAATAATACGGTATTCTCGGTAGGTCTGTGGTCTTTTTCAAGGGCGAAAACAATAAGGCTCTGCTTGCTTGCATACCAAAGCATTGCAGGTACTTTCGCCGTACCGTTTGGTATTTCAAGACTTTCAGTAAAGAACATTTTTACTTTTCGTGGCTTGGTGTACCAAAGCACCGTACCGTTTTCACTCGGATTAATGTGCAGGACGTTGGTAGGCAGAATGCCGTTAGATTTTAAAAATGCCTTGCTCTTTTCCTTTTTGGTATTGAGTGCTTTTGCCAATTCTTTAGCTTCTCTTTCTGTCAAAGGATGGGCATTGATAGGATTACCGTTCTTGTCCATATCAAAATGTTCTACATAGGTGTATTTATTATTCCCTTTGGTTTGGTAAAAAACCAAAGCCGATAAAGGGTGGTAAAGCGTTCCGAAGTTTTGTGTTATATCTTTCATGTTAGAGTATCTAAAAGTTATTCAGTATGTATATCAATTCCTCAATTAAGGCAAAAACACGGTTTTCAAATTCAAGGGTATTGGCAGTAATATCACTACCATCAAACCTTTTCACAATGGTAGGTTCTTCCATTTGTCCGTATTCTTGCAACTCGGTGTTCACGCTGTCGAAAAGTGTTTGAAACAAAATGCCTTTAGCATCGGCACAAAAGGAAACATACTTTTCCATCCCTATACTATTTTCCATATCTTCTTCGCTTGCCTCTCCGTTTGGCAGGGCATTGCGGTTTATGTTGGCATTCGGAAATTGTTCATACAAGACAAAGGCTTCACTTGCCAGTTTGTAACAATCTTGGTCAAAGCTATCTTTGATTTTAAAGGAGTTTAAACGGAGGGCAAATCGGGTCAAATTGTGCTTGTTGTAAATTTTCTGCTCCATACGTTCGCCTATCTGTTCTAATTGCCTAATCTCGCTTACAAACGTTGTCGTGTCCTCATTCTCGTCATCGCTTACAATCCACTCTGTTACCATTTCATACATCCAATACAAGTAACTGTTTTCCTGCCGATAGTAAGGAACATCTGCAATTTGGTATAGGTACGCACACACGGATTGTAATAGCTGTACGGCTTGCTTACGATTGGGATGCTTGGATAGTCGGTGCAATGGCACTACGGGAATGTAATACAAGGTTGCACCTGTACTGTACCGTTCTTCACTTACGAAATAGGTTTTCTTACTATCCTGTATCAAACGGAGTTCTTCCCAGTCACGAAACTTCTTTCTTAACTGTTCCTCTGTATCATCCAAAGCCAAAGCGATATTGTAGGGATAGCCGTATTGCCTGGACTGCATAGGTTGTATACCGTAATGCCCTGCCAATTTGGAAAGGGACTGATAAAAATCGCTTTCCGTCTTTTCGGGTTTTCCACAAGCCTGTACGGTTTGTGCTTCTTGCAGTTTAGGCAGAAATGAGCATTTTAGAAAACCATTGGTAGCATCGCTATGGGTATCGATTTCAGTTTGTCTTTTCTTATTTCGTCTGCGTTCTTTGGTCTTTGCATCCAGTCTGCGAACTCGCCCAATTGTTTGTGCAAAGTCCGCTGTTTGGGTTGTTGTGGGGTTTTGATGATGCCCGATATGATGTTGCCTTGCATAATTCATTTTTTTTGATTTTTGGTTTAACCTTTCGTTCCCATTACACTCTCAAATCGGTACTGTACTGTATCGTCACGGATAACAGGGGCAGATACTTTGGCAGTGGTCAGTATCGGATAAGAATTTGCATAGAAATTCATCACGGCTTCCACGCTCCATTTGGGTTCTGGGTCGGTCAGTTTAATTTGCTGTCCTTTATCGTTGAGTATAAATACCCTCTCTAATTGCGTTGCTAATAACATGATGCTCGTTTTAAGTGTTAAACAATTGGTTTACTCTGCTCCGAAAAGGCTTGGCGTTGAAAACTTCTCCGATAATTCCGATTTGCGTTTACGGATTTCGTCCGCTTTTTCGGGGAACTCCGTTATATCGGGTACTTTCATCCACGCATCACGGAATTTGCCATCTTTCTCCAGTTCGTCAGCCTTTGCCATACCGTCTTTATACTTCTTGTCTTTGGCTTCCTTATCTTTTTTCTCTTTCTCTGCTTTTTCTTTCTCCATTGCTGATTGTTTTTTAGCTTCTTCCAATTGCTTCATAAATACTTCCATATCCACCATTAAGCCCGAAGCCTTTTGTATAGGCGTGTTTATCTGCTGAAAAAATCCCTCGTCAAACTCCTGTGGTGTAGCGTTAAATGTCAATGGGGGAATGAGGTTTTTGGCGTTATCTCCGCATTGCTCGTTGTTGAGTATTACTGATACAATTAGGTTGCTTTCTGCTCCTTTGGCTATGTTTAGTTGTAAAATTCCTGTAAAGTCCAACTGTGCTATCTGATTGAAAAAATTTGCGTTCATAGTTCTGAAATTTTAATTGTTGTTGTTTTTTCCTTTGCTTTTTCTAGTTTCTCGTGCATATCTGCCCAATAGGCTTTTTGCCGTTTGTCAAACTCGGAGAAACTTTTATCCTCGTGGCGATACTCTTTGTACTGCCTTGCTATTTCAATAGCTTCTCTGAGGTTCGTTACCTCAATAAGACAACCGTTCAAGTCTGTTATTTTCATAGCAATGATAGTTTTCGTTCTAAAAGTGTTTCTAGTATCTCACAATCGCTATCGAATGTTTTCCCCTCGAAATGGTACGTATCTGTTTCTTCATTGAAATTGTATTGCTCAAAATCCTCGTCCTCTAAATAAATATCTGTGAGTACCTTGTCAAAAAATGTTGCTCTGCCATATACTAGATTGCCTATTTCTTCATAATCGTGTGTAAAATTCACATCGTAATGTTCCGCTATCTTTTGAATGATTTCTATATTAGGCGACCACTTTGTTTCATACTGAAATTGTCCTTCATCGCCCTCGTTCCAATAGATATTGAAGAAATAACCGCCATTGTCTTTAGAAATAAATTCGGGTAATTGTCCTTCTTCTGTTTCTTCTTCCTCTTTCTTCATTAATTGAAAAAGTTTCTGTATTGCTGTGATTGTTTCGGGTTTCCCCTCGAATACAACTGTATTACTGCACCAATTTGCCATAATGAATATTTTAGTGGGCTACCACCGATGAAAGCGGTAGCCTGTTGTTATTTAATTAAGATTAAAGATTTCTGCTCCGTCTAATGCAAAGCCATTACACAATTCAAATGCTTTCTGTGACTTGAGTTGAGCAGTTCCACCCAGTACAATACTCTGTAACTTGGCTTCATCATCTTTGTACTTTCTTACGTTCTGATAGTAGCCAGTAACCGCATTATACGCTCCGAACAATGTACCTTTGGTAGTGTCCATTTGTTGGGTGTCGCTTATCATTGCGTATGCAAAGGCATCCTCTACGGTGTTTTTGAACACGGTGGAAATTTCATCTTCTGCACCTTTTTTGATAAGGTCAAGCGTTTCCTTATTCGGGCAAAGTGCCAATTGTATTAGCTTTTTAACTTCACGGTCTGTTACCTTTACTTTTGCCCATTCGTTAAAAATCCCCTCTAATTGGTCGCTCAATGTGTTCGCAAGTCCCATAATCTTATGAGCGTTCTCGATACGTTGTTTCGCTCCCGAAGTGTGCTTGATACGGACTACATTGGTCATACTTCGTAATGAAGCGTTTAAGGTATTTTGGCAAACAATACGGATTGGTGTAAATGCGGCTGTGATACTTCCGCTACCATCGTGCGAAGTGGTTAAGAAAATGTACTTTTCCGTAACATCATCGCCATTACCCACACGGATATAGTCGGGCAGTTTGGCTGTGATGAAAATGCGTTCTCCGTTGCCTAATGCTCCTGCGGTTTCGTACAGAATGCCCTCGCCACCGTCTACAATGGCATCAAAGAAATTAAAGGCTTCACGGTTTTGTACAATGTGGTAATCCTTGCCAACTACTCCCAATACTGCATTGTTATCGGTGCGTATGTTGGCGAAATAGTTAGGTACTTCTAATTCAGTACTGCCTATCTCTATTCCATTGGTGGTTTCGATAATACCCGAACCTTTTGTAAGCAGTGGAGATTTTACGACTTCATAATCTAACCCTGCATATTTGATAGCTTCCTCGCTTGTTGGGTATTGCTCCACGATTTGTCCTAAACCGTGCCACGCTTTTTGTTGTACGCTAAAGAATGAATAACGTCCTGTTCTCTCGTTGAAATTGATATTATGTGCCATGATAAAATGATTTTAAATGTTTGAAATATTCGTTGTTAAAATGGGAGGTCGTCCTCTGACTTGTTGTTGCTCGTTCCTGTGGTAGTTTGTGCGGTTTCTGATTTCTTGCCACCTCCGTGCAGTTTGATGTTTGAGGTATGGAAATTTAATCCTGCGTGTGCTTCTCCGTCATTACCTGTCCACGCCCTAGCACTTACCCTGCCTGTCAGCTCTACCAATGTGCCTTTAGTGAGTATCTTCGCTACATTGGGGCTTATCCAGTATGAGCAATCGAAATAGGTAGTTTGCTCTATGCGTTCGCCCTGTTTGTTACGGTAGCTGTCGTTGGTTGCTATCGAAAAGTTTACTACTTGTTTTTCCTGTGACGTTGTGCGTACTTCCGCATCCCTTGTCAGTCTTCCTGTGATGTTCATATTCTTTAATTTTTAGTTATTATTTTTTAGATTTATTCGGCAATGAGAGGAGGTGCTGTTTCGTTTCATTACCATTTCCAATGTTTTTAATCTTTCTGTCTGACATTTTTTTTATTCGTTTAAAGAGCCGGAGTATGCTATGTTTCGTTTCATGAGCATAAAAGGTTCGTGTTTAGCAGCACCAAGGTTTTGGAAAAAAATACTACCCAACGGGTGGAGATTATTTTCCAAACTTGCCTGACCTTTGTGATGCGTTAAGAACACGGAAATACCTTTGCTCTTGAAATGGGACAAAAAAGCATACGGGTCTTTGGATAAAATGAATGTGGAAGCAGGAGGAAATGCATTAGGAAACGGTTCTGTGTGATTACAAAATCTGCATTCAGTTGTAACAGAATTTTTTAAAGACCTTTTATTGTTTCAAAGTATCGTGGCTTGGGAAGCCACGTAAATGATACTGAAAATGTAGTTGAGCAGTAGAAGGGAAGATTTTTTGTATGGTTTATCAACAAATCCTGTCAAAGCTCTTTTATAGCGATGGATTTTTAGGGAGCAAATAAATGTGCTTTAAGGATTTAGTATGGACATAAAAAAAACCGAGGCTTAATTACCTCGGCTATTTATTAAGTTATATATAATTTATTTGGTGACGTTGAAAAGCTTAGCCATATAAGCTACTGTAAACTCAAAAACCTCTTGTTTTGAATATTTAATCAAGTTGTTTTCATCACCATTAATAAGGCCGTGTATGTACCTTTCTTTCTGGAGCACCGGAGCATCGACACCGAACAGCTTTCTCCAGAACATATCGAACATATCCCGATAGTATTGTATCGTCTTCTTAACCTTTTCATTTACGATTACACTATTTAGGAAAAGCTTTCTTCTTGCATTGTCAAATATTTTGAAATTAAAAACTTGCTCATTGATGTTTATGGTAGCTGCAAAATTATCTTGTTCATTTAGCCCATGAAAAGGAAGAAATTTGACAGCTTCTTCATTCTCATACACCTGTATAATGAAATCATTCATAAAGACAATAAACGGGTTTTTATCATTAGTAAATCCAATGTAATTTTCTGTGTAAGTAGCGTTTCCTCCAACAGTTTGTAGATAGGTAATACTAAGAGGTATAGATGTATCGCCGTTTTTTTCTAATATATTTAAACGTAGCTTCTTTAAAAAATCCGAAGGAAAATTCAAGATATCTTCACAGATAGCACTCCTATAGAGCTGTATGTAAAAGAAATTTCTGATTGTAACGACATCTTCTTCAGTGACCACAGAAATGCCCGAAAGATCACTCTGCCTGAAGCGAGGCAATATTTTCTCTATAAAAGAGGCTTCTATCTCGGTAAAAAGTTTTTCACACTCACTACAAAATACATAATCAACAGAAAATGGAATAGATTTGGCATTTTCAATTTCTTCATCTGTAGGTTTTCTTCCGATGGTGGCTTCCAAAGTTAATTCATCAAGTCGCTGAAAATTGAAATCAATGAACGGATTGGTATTATCCAAGGCAAAGTACAGACCTTTTTCACGTTCATTTGTTCCGTCCAAATTCAGACAGGTACGGATTATTGCATCAGTAAGATAGTGCGTATTCTTTTTGTTTGCTTCGCGTTCAAGACATAGTTTACATAAGGACATAGTTTGGTTGTTTATAGGATTGTTACAAGTAAATTTAAAAAAGAATTTATTAAGAATGCCTGGTTTATTGAAACAAAAAAAAAGCAGGATTTAACCCTGCTTATAGTTTTAAAAGCAATAAATATTAGGAAGCAACCTCTTCTTCCATATCAATAAATGCTGCTTCCATTCCAGCGAATTTATTTGATACTAAATCCATGTCCTTACTAATTTTCTGACTTGTGATCTTGGCATAAATCTGTGTGGTGGAAATATTTTTATGCCCCATCATTTTGCTAAGGCTTTCAAGTGGCACACCTTCAGTGAGGAACATGGTAGCAAATGTGTGACGTGCAGTATGGAAGGTTACTTTCTGTTCTGTAACAATTTCCGCTTCCTCTATCAATTTCTTTACATGACTATTGCAAGTAGCATTGGATGGAACCGGAAAAACATACTCATTACGGGTAACGCCCCTGTATTTCTCAATAATACGTTTTGGAATTTCCAATAAGCGGACGTTTGAAGCAACATCTGATTTTTTCCTTCTGCTAATGATCCATTGGTGGCCATCAAAGAAGGACTGTATATTGCTCCATTTCAGCTTTTGAATATCAATATAGGAAAGCCCTGTAAAGCAACTGAAAATAAAGAGGTCTTTTACAAGTTCGTATTTGGATTTGGACGGTTTGAGAAGCATTAACTTTTCTACATCCTCTTTTAAAAGATAGCTGCGATCAGTTTCCTCCATGCTGATTTCATAATCCTCAAAAGGGTTTTGTCTAATCAAGCCTTTTTTTATCGCCAGTTCCGCCAATGCAATAACCGGCATGCTATAAACCCAAACCGTGTTATGCATACATTCCTTATCTATGCGCAGAAAGAAATCGAACTCCCGGATAAAGTCTGAGGTAAGTTCCCGAAACGCCATATCCTCCCTGTGATAGCGTTCTTTGATAAATTCGGAAAGGTGATTATAGACAGTCTTATATTTATTAAAGGTGTTTTGAGAACGCTTGCCCTTGCTGACCATTCTTTCAAAATTCTCATTCTGGTCCTTGAATACTTTAAGGATGGCATCATCCATAACACCAACTCCCAAAAATGATAGCTTTACTTTTTGTGCAGTTGCAAAGCCTTCATCTTTGAGCATATCATCGTAAATATTATTGATACGCACCCGTATATTATCCAATTTAAGATTGGTGCTCAGCGCCTGGGCACTTTTGCCCAAAACCCTTCCGTGCTTTAAATCCCAATTATTGGGGTTGATGTCCAGTTTGGTACTAAAGGATTTTGGTGTTCCGTCAATAGTGATACGCCCCATAACAGGGACGTTCCCGTTCTTCTTAGGTTCATTCTTTTTCAGGTAGAAAAGCAGCTTGAACGTGGATCTTTTCTCTTGTTCCATAACTCAATTGTTTAACGTTTAAAATTAAATTTTATTGAGTTACAAGGGGATATGAAAACAAGTGCAAATGACTGAAATATAAGATATTATATCGTTATCGATTAGATTATAGTCAGTAACGATTTAGTAACCTAACCTTGTCATTTTAAGCTCAAAACCTGTCGGACACCTACTTCCGAATTTTTCCTCACGTTTTATAAACTACTGTATATGAATGGTCTTAACCATTTTGCTTATTTTTACGTTCTTCTAATATTTTTTTAAAAAAAATCGAAAATTCTTTGGTAAAAAATCATCCTTCATGTCTAATAGTAATAAAGCCATTAGCCAATTATTAGAACATGAATGCTCCATACATCACTTTAGAAGACCTAATTTTAGACGCAAAATTTATTTCTTGGGTTAAAAACCCCGATACTGTAGATGGGCAGTTTTGGATCAATTGGGCAGCAAAAAGTGAAGAGAATCAACTTATTCTAGAGCAAGCAAAGGCTATTATTCTAGAATTAGCTAAAGATGATGATGAACCTATACAGGATGAACTGAACGATTTATGGAGCAGAATAGAGGCTACTAATGATGCTTTTGATAAAGAAAAAGCAAAGCAAAATGCAGTAGTTCATCAATTAAGTTTTATTAAATCTTGGCAAAAAGTAGCTGCTGTATTTGTAGGCTTTGGTGTAGTAGTAGCTCTCATATTGTTTTTACTTAATCAGAAAGTTAATATTTCTACCCAATATGCAGAAAACCAAAAAATACAATTGCCAGATGGCTCTTTCGTGGTTTTAAATGCTAACTCTTCCGTTTCTTTTGCTGATGATTGGGATGAGCAATCACCAAGAGAAGTTTGGTTAGAAGGAGAGGCCTTCTTCTCAGTTACACATACAGCCAATCATCAAAAATTTATAGTTCATACCAATGATTTAGATGTACAAGTTTTAGGTACCAAATTCAATGTAAATGCTAGGGCTAGCAAAACTAGAGTAGTCTTAAACTCGGGTAAGGTTAAACTATTCTTGCACCAAGAAAAAAATCAAGAAGTTGATATGAAACCAGGCGAGCTAGTAGATTTTTCTGCTAACAATAAAGCCTTTATTAAAAAAGTAGTTAAAACAAAAGTATTTAGCGCTTGGGTAAATAAAGAATTGGTTTTTGAAGATACCAGTTTAGGAGAGATAGCTCAGCTACTAGAAGATAATTATGGCTATAAAGTAAAATTTGTTAATGAAGAATTAGCCAATCTTACTTTCACAGGAACTGCCGATACAGAAAATATCAATTTATTATTCACCATACTTCAAAAAACCTTCAATATCACCATACAAAAACAAGGAAACAACTTAATTATAAATAACTAATCCAATAACCAATAAATCTAAAAAATGAGAAGTTTTATACTAGGAATTTTTACGGTGTTGCAAATAGCAGAGAACGGCTACTCACAACCCATTGCCTATTCTAAAACCTACGCTTATGCAAGTAGTAGTAACAGAGTAGATTCAACTAAACCTGTTGGGGAGCAGGGGCAGCAATTATCAATCATGTTAAAGTCTTTGGAAGAACAATATAAAGTTCGTTTCAATTACGATAGCAAATTATTAAAAGACAAACTGGTTAAAGCTAGTATCATCACAGAAAATAACCCTCTTGAGCAAGTTTTATTACAATTATTAAGTCCGTTTGATCTTAATTACGAAAAGGTAAAAGAAAGCCAGTACGTAATTTATAAAAACAAGAAAAGTTTAGCAGATATTGCTATTACAGGTAAAGTTGTTGATGCTGCAGGTATGCCTTTGCCAGGTGTAAGTGTGCGTATAAAAGGGTCAACAACAGGTACCACAACTGATGTTAATGGTAGGTATACCATCAATATTCCTAATGCAGGTACCGTACTTGTGTTTAGTTTTATTGGTTTTTCTAGCCAAGAAGTTGTTGTAAATAATCAAAAAAGTGTAGATGTTACACTTGTAGATGATTCTAAAACTTTAAGTGAAGTTGTGGTTGTAGGTTACGGTACGCAGAAAAGAGCCGATATCACAGGTTCTGTTGCTATTGTGAATACCAGCGATATGCTTCAGGTTTCTTCTAATGATGTTGGGCAACTTTTACAAGGTCGTGTTTCTGGTGTTGCTGTTAACAGCGATGGGCAGCCAGGAGCATTCCCGCAAGTAAGAATTAGAGGTATCAGTACTTTTGGAAACTCAGACCCGCTATATGTTATAGACGGAGTGCCAATTAACGGAGTACCTAGAGATTTTAACCCTAATGATATAGAAAGCGTTCAAGTATTAAAAGATGCTTCTGCCGGTGCTGTTTATGGTTCAAGAGCGGCAAACGGGGTTGTTATCATCACTACTAAACAAGGGAAGAAAAATTCTCCTTTAAAAGTAGAATACGCTGGTTATTACGGTGTTGATGAAGTTTGGCAAATTATGCCTGTAACAGGTAGGGCAAACTATCAAGCTTTAAACAACGAAGCAAGATTTAACGCTGGTAAGCCTTTAGCGCCGGCAAATGATCCTAACTCAAATAAATACATTACCAATATTGATACAGATTGGCAAAAAGAAGGTTTAAAAACAGGTAACAGACAAAACCATTATGTGAATTTTTCTGGCGGTGGTAATAATACAACTTACAATGTTTCTTTAGACCTTTTTGATAATAACGGAACCTTCGTAGGTAATGGTCCAACTTACAAAAGATATACTGCTAGGGTAAATACCATGGCAGAAAAAGGGATTTTTAAAATCGGACAAACATTTAACTATACTCGTTCTAATGAAAACTCTTTAATAGGTAATGAAGGTGTACTTTTAGGTGCTCGTCCGCCATTAATTAACGACTTAGTTTTTGCCATCCCAACCATGGCACTGTATGATCCTACTGTTGATGGTGGTTTTGGCGGTACACTTCAAGATCGTGAAGATGCTATATCATTAAACGGTATTGGTTACAACAGTTTGGTTTCTAACAAAACTGATGTTGATAGGATGTTTGGTACCATCTTCGGCGAGTTACAGCTTTTAAAAAATAATGGACATAACCTAAAATATAAAGTTAATGTTGGTTATGATAGGGTTATAGCTCGTGATAATGGTTTTATCCCAACATTTAACTTAGGTTATTTCTTTCCTAATGTTACCGCTAGGCTAACCGATAATTCTAGAACATACGGAAGTACACTTATAGAAAACACTTTAAGTTACGATAAAACTTTTGGCAAACACTCTATTGCTTTATTAGCAGGACAAATGTATCAAAGAGATTTAGCCTTAACTAAATTTGCTTACGCAGAAGGTTTTGTAAAACCATATTTTCCTACTTTGGCAAATGGAGCTACAAGCAACTCATCTGCATTTGAAGAATATCACACTATTGCTTCTTACCTAGGTAGACTTAACTATAACTATGATGATAAATACCTTATTACGGCAACTTTAAGAAGAGACGGCTCATCAAGATTTGCTAAGGCAAACCGTTATGGTAATTTCCCTTCTGTAGCTTTAGGATGGAAAATTAGTGAAGAATCTTTCTTTAAACTTCCAAAATCTTTAGTGTCTGATTTAAAAATTAGAGCAAGTTGGGGTCGTTTAGGAAATGAAAACATAGGTAACTATTTATACTTAGCTTCAGTTAACCCTAATATCGTTTATACTTTTAATGATGTTCGTGTACTTGGCGGCTTACAAACCAACGTAGTGTCAGAAACCATTAAATGGGAAGAAAGAGAAACATCAAACATAGGTATAGATGCAACCTTATTTAGCGGAAAATTAGATTTATCAGCAGAGTACTACAACAGTAAAAGTTCTGATATTTTAGTAGGTATTCCAATTCCAGCTTCAGTTGGTTCTATCAATCGTTTCCCAACAGTAAATGCCGGAGCCTTAAGAAATACCGGGGTAGAGTTAAGTGCAACTTATCGTAAAATGACAGGCGATTTTAAATACGATATCACCGCTAATTTCACTACCATTAAAAACAAAGTTTTATCATTAGGTAATGATGTTCAGTTTAGAGAAGGAGTTGGCTCTTACACAGAAATTGGTGGCGAGGTTGGCAGACACTATGGTTGGGTGGCCGATGGAATTTTCCAAACCCAAGCAGAGGTTGATGCTCATGCTACACAATTTCCAGGAACAACAGTTGGAGATATCAGATTTAAAGATTTAAATGATGATGGCATCATCAATGAAGATGATAGAACGTATTTAGGTAATGGTATTCCTCGTTATACTTACGGCTTAAATATCGGAACATCTTACAAGAGATTTGATTTTACTGTTTTCTTATCAGGAAGTGCAAAATTCTTAATCAACAGCAGACTTTATAGAGATTTAATGCATACAGGTGGTGATGCTAACTATCATGAAGATATGCTTAACCGTTGGACAACAAGCAATACCAATACTAATATCCCAAGATTAGATTGGAACGATGTTAACCAAAACGGTAGAAACTCTAATCGTGAAGGTTGGTTACAAGACGGAACTTTTGTAAGAATCAATACCATTTCTTTAGGTTATACTTTACCTAAATCATTTATAAAAGGTGTGTCTAATGCAAGATTATATGCTACAGCGCAAAATTTATACACTTTCCAAAAGTATAAAGCTTATAACCCAGATTTTACTGCCGGAGTTTTTGAACCTGGTTTTGATAACGGTTCTTACCCGAAACCTAGAACAATAATGCTTGGTGTACAAGTTGGTTTTTAATTGATGGTATAAATATTAAAAGCAAGAAAGATGAAAAATTTTAAATACTATATAATAGGTTTGGCTTTCCTAACAGCCTGCGATAAAAAATTAGATTTGGTCAACCCTAATGGTCCAACCGCGGCAAGCTATTGGAAAACTAAAGACCAAGCATTTGCTGCCATCACCGGAGTTTATAATGCTTTAATTACTGATGGTACTTACCAACGTTCTTTTCCTGGTCTTACAGATAGTAGAGGAGATGATTTTAGAGGCGATAGCCCTTGGCCAGATTTAGAGCAAACAGGCAAGTTCATCATCCCTAATAACTCTGCACCGGTACAATGGATTTGGAGAGATCTTTATATGGTTGTTTACAGAGCTAACCAAGTTATTGCTAATGTTGGCGCTATGGATGCTTCTGTTATTGATGAGACTTCTAAGTCTAGAGTTTTAGGACAAGCATATTTCTTAAGAGGATTAGCTTATTATAATTTAGCTACTACATTTAAAGAAGTTCCTTTAATTACTACACCACCAAAAGATCAAAACGATTATTTCCCGGCAACGGCAACAGAAGATGCTATATGGAGCCAAATTTTTAGTGATTTTGGCACAGCAGCAAGTATGTTACCCGTTTCTTATGATGCAGTTGATGGGCCAGATAGAGGTCAAAAAGGTAGAGCCACTAAAGGAGCGGCAACAGGTATGTTGGGTAAATCTTATTTATACAGAAAAGATTGGCAAAAAGCAGCTAATGAATTTGCTAAATTCTTTGTTGCACCTTTACAGGGAGTTTACAGCTTAATGCCAAACTACCGTGATAATTTTAGAGATGTTAATGAAAACAACGCAGAATCTTTATTTGAAGTACAATTTAGCGCAAGTGGTGGTTCTGTTCCTAACTGGACAGGCGAGCCAACTGCAAACTGGCGTCAGTTTTCTGCAGTTTCTATTACTTATGGTATGGATGGTAAAGGCTTCTCTGACTATTTACCAACCCGTTGGATTTATGATGAGTTTAAGCTAGAAAAAACAGTAGATAATAAAAGCGACCCTCGTTTACTTGCTACCATAGCATCTTACGAACCAGCTGATAATTCTACTATGGCTTATGGCGTAAATTGGCCGCACCCATTAGATAGAATTTATCCTAGAAAATACACCTACGATGGTTTAGGTGTACCTTTTGAAACTTTTGAAGGTGGTGGTATTAATTACAGAGTTTTACGTTATGCGGATATTTTATTAATGTATGCTGAAGCTTTAAATGAATTAAACAGAACCTCAGAGGCTTATCCTTTAATTCAAACAGTACGTGACAGAGCAAAATTACCTAACCTAGCTACTGTTAAACCAGGGATGAACAGAGACCAAATGCGTGAGCAAATTTTTCATGAAAGAGCTTTAGAGTTTTCTATCGAGGGCCAAAGAATCAATGATATCATCAGATGGGGATGGTTATATAACCCAACTAAGCTGGCCATGTTAAAAGCTCGTGATACTGATTTTAATACATGGACACCGGGTAACGAGTATTTACCTATTCCAGAATCAGAATTGGCAGCAAATAAAAATCTTTCACGTAATCCAGCAAATTAATCCACAGCAGAAATCTAAATTGAAAAATAGATGATAAACCAAACCATTAAGAATATGCTGCTCTCAACATCAATTATATTGATGTTGGGGAGCTGCAAAAAAGATGTAGAAACTGTAACAGAAGTTGATCCGGGTATTTTTGCTGAAAAACCTTTTAACATCAATAACATACTTGATACTTATAGTAGTATAGCTTCACCATCATTTTACCGCCAGTGGGGGCCTTATAATGCGCATGATCCTTCTATTATTAAAGATGGAGAGTGGTTTTATAGTTTCAATACCGATGTAGCTTATGGTGCACCAGTAAAAGCGGGTATCATGGTACGTAAATCTAAAGACTTGGTAGATTGGAAATATGTGGGGTGGGCTATTAATGGATTACCTTCTCAAGCGGTAAGTTACATAAAAGCTAATGGTGCAGAGCCAGTAGATGGTATTTGGGCTCCTTATATTATGAAAGTAGGCTCAGAGTTTAGATTGTATTATTCTTTAGCTGCTAAAGAGGGTAGAACAAGTGCTATTGGTTTACTTACCTCATCATCATTAGAAGGGCCTTGGGTAGAAAAAGGTTTGGCTGTTACATCAACCAATTCTGGTCCTGGTACAAATGCTATAGATCCGTCTGTTGTAGTTACACCAACCGGCCAGCACTGGATGGTTTATGGTTCTGCTTGGGATGGTTTGTTTGAACTGCAACTGAACCCTCAAACAGGTTTGGCTTTAGCTTCTAATGATAAAGGTGTTAGAATTGTAAGAAGAGGTAAAACCAATAACATATTTAATGGCAATTTAGAAGGGCCAGAAATTATCTTCAACCCACAAACCAATATGTATTATCTATTTGTAGCTTATGATTGGTTGGCTACAAAATACAATGTTAGGGTATTTCGCTCAACCAGTCCAAACGGACCTTTCTTAGATTGGAATGGTGTTAACGTAGATAACGCAGCAGATAATGGTCCAATGATTTTAGCTCCGTACAAATTTATGGATCATGGTGGTTGGGCTGGTGTTTCGCATTGTTCTGTTTTTAAAGATGGCGATAATTATTTTATGGCTCATCAGGGTAGACCAGGTGTTGACTTAGCCTTTATGGTTTTACATGTTCGTAAAATTTTCTGGACTCCAGACGGCTGGCCAATTGTTTCTCCGCAGCGATATGCGAATGTACCCAATACACCTGTTACAGCTGCTGAAATTGCTGGTGATTATGAGCAAATTGTACAAGGTTATAGTGTAGTACCGGGTTATGCAAATGAGCAACTAGACCCGCAATACAACAACGCTTTCCAAACTACTTTAGGTGCCGATGGTAGAATTAACGGCGACCCAAACAACAGATGGACTTATACTGCCCCATGGTTAGAGCTGAGATGGGCTGGTGGTTTATTTATAGATAAACTACACGTTTCTAGAGAGAGAGATTGGGAGAAAAAGAAAACATCAACCATCGTGATGACGGGATTAAATGGAGGTGGTACTTCCATTTGGATGAAAAAGAAATAATTTTTTGTAAATTACGTGTACGTAAGACACTTATATTTGTATAAGGTCTTACGTATTTTTTTGTAAGCTCATATAAACTAAATTCTAATTATAAACCTTTTTACTCATGAAATTCAAATCATTGAGATTACTTTTTACGCTAACTACAATATTTGCTGGTTCTGCATGGGCGCAACAGGCTAATGAAATTGTTTTAAAGCCTAAAGAATCTAAAACCAAAATCAGTAAACACATCTATGGCCATTTTGCCGAGCATTTAGGCAGGTGTATTTACGATGGTTTTTACATTGGAGAAGAAAATAAAGTTATCCCAAATACCAATGGGGTAAGAAATGATATTATAACAGCACTAAAAAATTTAAACATCCCAAATTTAAGATGGCCAGGAGGTTGTTTTGCAGATACCTACCATTGGAAAGATGGAATTGGCCCTAAAAAAGACCGTCCATCTATCGTAAATACTTGGTGGGGCGGTGTAACAGAAAATAACAGCTTTGGTACGCATGATTTTTTAAACATGTGCGAGCTATTAAATACCGAACCCTATTTGGCAGGTAATTTAGCAACAGGCACAGTACAAGAGCTTTCAGACTGGGTACAGTATGTGAATTTTAATGGCGATAGCCCTATGTCTAAATTAAGGAGAGCAAACGGTAGAGATACCGCTTGGAAAGTGAAATTTTGGGGAGTTGGTAACGAAGCCTGGGGCTGCGGTGGTAACATGAAACCAGATTATTATGCAAATGAATACCGTAAGTATGCAACTTTCATGACAGATTGGGATAATTCTTCTAAAATTTTCAGGATTGCTTCTGGCGCTAATGGCGGAGATTACAATTGGACCGAAACACTGATGAAAAACATCCCAAGAAACTTAATAGAAGGTATCGCTTTGCACCATTATGCCAATGTAACGTGGAGTAAAAAAGGCTCTGCCACACAATTTTCTGAGCAACAATATTTTGCAACCATGAAAAGCGCTTTACACATGGAAGAGCTGGTAACTAAG
Source organism: Pedobacter puniceum (assembly GCF_009674685.1). Taxonomy (GTDB): domain Bacteria; phylum Bacteroidota; class Bacteroidia; order Sphingobacteriales; family Sphingobacteriaceae; genus Pseudopedobacter; species Pseudopedobacter puniceum. Next base: position 1,297,595 of record NZ_WKJI01000001.1, on the reverse strand, counting down.
CATTCTGCTATTATGGATAAATATGACCCTGATAAGAAAATTGCTTTAGTTGTAGATGAGTGGGGCGGTTGGTACAATGTAGAGCCGGGAACCAATCCAGGGTTTTTATACCAGCAAAATACTATTCGTGATGCCATGATAGCTGGTGTAACCCTTAACGTCTTTAATAATCATGCTGAAAGAGTGCGCATGGCTAATTTGGCACAAACTGTTAACGTATTGCAAGCAGTTATCCTAACCGAAAAGGAGAAGATGATTTTAACACCTACTTATCACGTTTTAGAAATGTATAAGGTTCATCAAGATGCCACATTAATTCCTGTAAGCATAAATACGCAAGAATATGTTTTAGGCGAGGAAAAATTACCAGCTTTATCAGCTTCAGCATCAATAGATAAAAATGGAGTTACACATATTACATTGGTAAATATAGATGCTAAAAAATCACATGAATTAAAAATCAATATTCAAGATCAAGCCTATAAAACCATTTCAGGAAGAATTGTAAACTCTGCAAAATTGAATGATTTTAATAGTTTTCAAAATCCAGATTTAATTAAGCCCGCTGTTTTTAAAGATGCTAAGTTAAAAGGCAATCAAATTCAGGTGGTTTTACCTGCTCATAGTGTTGTGGTTTTGGCCCTAAAATAATTAAATAATGATAACTCATTTTAAAAAATCTATAGTTATTGGTGTAGCTATTTTAGCTTTAAATAACAATGCTTTTTGCTTTGATAAACAAGAGCTTAAAGATAGCTTGGTGAAGGTTGGTAATCCTATTATTAGAGATAAGTTTACAGCAGATCCCGCAGCTTTGGTTTATCAAGATAAGGTGTATTTATACACCGGGCATGATGTGGCTGCTAAAGGCGAAAACCGCTATGTAATGCATGAGTGGCTTTGCTATTCTTCTAGTGATATGGTAAACTGGAAAGAGCATGAAGTACCTTTAAAAACTACCGATTTTTCTTGGGCAAAAGACGATGCTTGGGCCTCACAAGTGATAGAAAAAAATGGTAAATTTTATTGGTTTGTTTCTATTTCTCATGCTACTATACATGGTAAAGCTATAGGTGTTGCCGTTTCTGATAGCCCAACAGGGCCATTTAAAGATGCTTTAGGAAAAGCTCTAATTACCAATGATATGACTACAGATATTAAGATAAGTTGGGATGATATAGATCCCTCTGTTATCATTGATGATGATGGGCAAGCTTATCTTTTTTGGGGTAATACCAAATGTAGATACGTGAAATTAAAAGATAATATGATAGAATTGGATGGTCCTATTAAAACCATCGATGTGCCTAATTTTACTGAAGCCCCTTGGATACATAAAAGAAAAGGCTGGTATTACCTCTCTTATGCCTACGAGTTTCCAGAGAAAATTGCTTACGCCATGAGTAGAAGCATCTACGGACCGTGGGAGTTTAAAGGCATCATTAATGAAATTGCCGGAAACAGTAATACCAATCATCAGGCAATCATTAATTTTAAAGGAAAAGACTATTTTATTTATCATAATGGGGCTTTAGCAGCCGATGCAGGAAGCTTTCACCGTTCGGTTTGTATAGACAATTTATACTACAATAAAGATGGGTCTATCAAAAGAGTTATCATGACCACAGAAGGCGTTAAACCAGCTAAATAAAGAAACCACAAAATTATAAATCATGAAAATTAAACAATCTATACCATTAATTTTTGCAGTAACCCTGTCAAGTTTCACCACCATGGCTCAAACTGTATTTAAAGTGCAGCCAAACCAAATCAAAACAGAAATACAACCTACTATGTGGGGTGTTTTTTTTGAGGATATTAATATGGGAGCAGATGGCGGTATTTATGCAGAGTTAATAAAAAATCGCTCTTTCGAGTTTTATAAGCCTTTAATGGGATGGACTTTAGAAGGCAAAAAAGTTGAAGGAGAAATGCTGGTACTTAACAGAGGCGAAGCAAATTCTTCTAATCCTCGGTTTTTAAGAGTTCTGGTAAATAAAGAACCTAAAAGCATGGTGAATGAAGGTTTTAGAGGTATGGGGATTAAAGCTGGTTTGAGGTATGATTTTTCCTTCCTCTATCGCCAAGGTAAACCTGGTATTAAGCTACAGCTAGAGTTATTGAACGAGAAAAATGAGGTTATCGGTAAAGGAGAAATTATACCAACTTCAGTTGGTGATACTTGGCACAAACAAGAAGTAAGTTTTAACGCTACTGCAACTGCTAATAAAGGCAAATTTAGAGTTACTTTTAGCGGTGAAGGTACTATAGATGTAGATATGATTTCTTTATTCCCATCAGACACTTGGAAGGGAAGAAAAGGTGGTTTAAGAGCCGATATGGTGCAGCTTCTGGCCGACTTAAAACCTGGTTTTGTACGTTTCCCTGGTGGTTGTATTGTTGAAGGGCATGATTTATCTACCCGTTACCAATGGAAAAAAACTATTGGTCCGGTAGAGGGAAGAGAATTAATAGTTAACCGTTGGAATACCGAATTTGCTCATCGTTTAACACCAGATTATTACCAAACATTTGGCTTAGGTTTTTATGAGTATTTTCAATTAGCAGAAGATATTGGCGCACAAGCTTTACCAATTTTAAATTGTGGTATGGCATGCCAGTTTAATACAGCAGAGGTAGTACCGTTAGACCAACTAGAACCTTATATACAAGACGCTTTAGATTTAATAGAATTTGCCAATGGAGATGTAAATACACCATGGGGTAAGGTTAGAGCGCAAATGGGGCATCCAAAACCTTTTAATTTAAAAATGCTTGGTGTGGGTAATGAAAATTGGGGCCCACAGTACATAGAAAGATTAAAGCAGTTTACCAAAGCTATCAAGGCTAAATATCCTGAAATAAAGTTGGTAAATAGCGGTGGTACCGACCCAGACGGAGAACGTTTTGATTATCTAAATACCGAGTTAAGAAAAATGAATGCCGATATTATTGACGAGCATTATTACCGTAAACCCGAGTGGTTTTTACAAAATGCTGCCAGATATGATAATTATCCAAGAAATGCATCTAAGATTTTTGCTGGTGAATATGCTGCACAAACAGATAAAGTTGTAAGCGTAAACAATAGAAATAACTTAAAAGGTGCTATTTCTGAAGCTGCATTTTTAACAGGTTTAGAGCGTAACGCTGATGTGGTAATTATGGCTTCTTATGCACCTCTTTTTGCACATATAGAGGGTTGGCAGTGGACACCAGATTTAATTTGGGTTGATAACCTACAAGCTTATGGTACACCTAATTATTTTGTGCAAAAATTGTATTCTACCAACAGAGGTACACACGTTGTAGGTTTAACTAGTAAAAACGCCAAAGCAGCAGTTGGTGAGAATGGAATTTATGCTTCTACAGTTATTGATAAGCAAAGTAATGAGTTGATTATTAAAGTAGTAAACGCTTCAGATAAAGAGCAAAAAGTAACTTTTGATATCGATAATGCTAAAGGTATACAAACACAGGCCAAACTTACTAGTCTTACTTCAAACAGTTTAGACGATGTAAATTCTATCGATAAACCTAAACAAGTTTTTCCTAAAGAAAGCACATTGGCAGTAAAGAAAAAGCAAATTGTCCATCAGTTAGCACCAAATTCTTTAAGTGTTATCCGCGTTAAGCTTAATTAATCATGAAAAATATCTTCTTCAAACTAGCTTTTATTTGTTTAAGTTCTTGTGTAATGGCACAAGAACTTAAACAAAATATTCCTGTGCATGACCCTGTATTAATCAAACAAGATAGCGTATATTATCTTTTTTGTACAGGCAGGGGCATAGGCAATTGGTCATCAAAAGATTTAAAAAATTGGAAGAAAGAAGAAGCAATATTTAATGAAGCTCCTGAGTGGGCTGTTAAAGCAGTGCCAGGCTTTAAAAATCATATCTGGGCACCTGATATTTCTTATCACCAAGGAAAATATTATTTATATTACTCTATATCGGCATTTGGTAAAAATACCTCTTGCATAGGTTTAGCTGTTAATACCACGCTGCATCCGCAAGATCCAAATTATAAATGGGTTGATATGGGTAAAGTTATTCAATCATACCCTGGCAAAACCAATTGGAATGCTATAGATCCAAATTTAATAACTGATGATGGGGGAAGGGCTTATTTGTCTTTTGGTTCTTTTTGGGAGGGATTAAAATTGGTGAAACTAAAGAAAGACCGCTTTACGCTTGATGAAGATGTAAATAAGCTAGCAACCATAGCTACGAGAGTTAAAAAGCCGGGTAAAGATAATCCTCCTGCGGTAGATGACAACCCTAAAGATGCCGGAGGAAACGCAATAGAAGCGCCATTTATTTATAAAAAAGATGGTTGGTATTATCTTTTTGCTTCTACAGATTACTGCTGTAAAGGTCCAAAAAGTACTTATAAGATGATTGTTGGCCGCTCTAAAAACGTAAAAGGTCCTTATTTAGATAAAAATAATATTGCCTTAGCAAATGGTGGTGGCACTTTATTACTTGCTGGTAACGAAAACTGGAATGGAGTAGGGCATAATGCTGTTTTCTACGATGAAAAAAGCAACACCGATTATTTAGTTTTTCATGGCTATGATGCACAAGATAAAGGCATATCAAAACTTAGAATAGAAAAATTAAAATGGATAAATAGCTGGCCAGAAGTAGAATAGCTTATTTTATATCATAGGTTTGATAATGATTAATTAAGCCACCTCCTTCACCAACTCCTTCTATAATTAGCCTAATTCTTGTTTTAGATGATGGATTTCTAAAGTTTACTTTAGCCTCTCCGTTTTCATTAGTGATGATGTAAGGATTCCAGAAAATAGTGGTACGCTCATCCGGCGCTGGGTTATCAGCGCTTAGCTTAGGCTGATAAAAAGTTTTTGCTTGGTAATAACCATCTAACTCTTCTAAAATAGCATTTGGCTTTGTTTTAACCAATGCATTAGGTTTTAGGTAAAGATAAATCACAAAAATATCATCAGCAGCGGTAGATTGCGACATACCTGTTTCTTCGCTTAAACTTAATTGTGCCGAGCTTAATAAATGCTTTATCACCACACGCTCTACCTTATTCATAGGTAGGGTTAGGTAGGTGTTGTAATAATCATCTCGCATATATTGTGGGTCGTTATCAGTAAAAGGTAGTTCTTTATTATTAATCACAAATCTAGGCTGAAAATTTTTGCCCATATAAGGGAAAACTAGTCGAGAGATGCCATCTTCTGGATTGGTAAACTCTCTCGCCTGAGAAGATTTATGTAAGATATAATGCATCAGATTAGTGTAATCGTAATCTTTAGGTGTTACCGTAAAATCCTCTGGTTTATAACCAAATGTGCTGGCTACTCTATCAAAAAGTCTTACATTTTTATCATCAGTAACCTTAATTTCGTTTAACAAAATAGTATCAGAAAGCGATAGCTTTTTAGCTTGTATACTTCTTCTAAGAATTTCTGAAGCTTTATTATTAGCAACTATTTGTTCTACCGTTTTTGCTTCAACTTGGTAAGGTTTGGTTTTAAATAAAGAATCTAAAATTATCCAACCTACATTTTTACCTTTACCACTTACCGAGTTTAGTCTTAACGTTTGTTTACCAAAAAACTTTAAGCCATCTATATAATATTTACCTAAAGAGTCGGTTTGGGTAGCAAAAAGTTTATCTCCAGTAGCACCATTAGCAAATAAGCTTACATTGGCATTGGCAATTGGCTTTTCAGAAAAATTGTGTTTTACACTTCCCGATAGGGTAATACCTTTTTCTGGGATATGAGAAATTTTCAATGTAGTATCGGCAAGTCTTCTCCATAAATACTCTCGCCAACCTTGAGTAAGTAACAGTAAATCTAGTTGTTTAAACCTGTTTGGATTCTGTTTATTAAAATATTGCTGAGGGTTTTCTATGGTACCTTTTATTTCTGAGCTTAATTGCAGGTAAGAAGCAATATTGATACGGTTTAAATCTGCAAGAGAAGAATCTACAGCTACGAAAGATAGAAAGCTTTTAACAGGAGAATTTTTAACATCTGTAACCTTTAAATTTACTTGAATTTCTTCTTTAGGTCGATAAAAAGCCTTATCTGTGGTAATATTTAGTTTTAATTGCTGATGATTTTCAACATAAATAAGTCTTTCGCTTTGAGGCTTACCACTTTGGTCAAAAATAGTTACGGTTGTGATACCATTTGGTAAATCCTTTTTAGAAATTCTTATTAAGGTTTGGATATTTTGGAATTGAAATTCTTTCTTAAGAATTACTTTCCCTTTACTTTTGAGAAGTATTACCCCATACTTTCCAATATTTTGAGATTTTGTATTGGTACTGATAATAAAGTTAAATAAGCTGTCTTTTTCAATAACATGTAAGCCAATACCTGTAGCTAAAGCTTTTGGTAAAGGATAGGTAAATGTTTTACCATTACTAAAAGTTCCTTTGGCTATATAGTTTTCATTTAATAAAGGCTGTAGCATAAAAATACCTAAACCAGCCTTGCTTGATATTTCTGTTACAGATTCTCCTTTACTATCGTAAACAGCGCCCTCAAAATCTATAGGTTTAGCTAAATCATCAACAGCTTTAAAGGCTACTAAAGCCATTACACTATCAATTAAAGAGCCTCCTTCAGGAAAAAAGTAAATATTTTCTTTAGTTACTGCTGAGGTGTATTGCGGAGTAACACCTTTTGCTTTAGGAAGATTTTTATCGGCCTTAGCCACAATTTTACCATTATCTAAAACTTGAATGTCTTTTTCAAAAACAAACTCGTTACCAAAATTTCGCATCCAATTTGTCCATGCAGAAAGTTTATAAAGTCCGGCAGGTATAGAGTCGGCAAGGCTAAAATCACCAAAACCTCGGCCATTATCCATCCTGATAATCCTTTTCAAAACCAAACTATCTTGGTTGCTATGGTTTTTAGATTTTAGCGTAACATATAAAGTGTTACTGGTAGTAACCAAAGCATTATTTTGTGCATTTAATAAATAAGCGCTAAACCAAATGTTTTCGCCTGGGGCATAAACTTCTCTATCAGTATGTAAGTAAACTTTTTCAAAAAAAAGTACATTTCTTTTGCTTTCTTGTGCTTGGCATAAGTTGAAAAAGGTTGTACATAAGAGTATTAAAAGAATATTTTTTTGATAAGTATTGATGTTTTTCAAGATTTAGTTCTTAATAATTTTAGTGCTGTAAAATTTATTACCTTCTAATAAACTAAGGGTGTAAATACCTGGGCTTATCTGTTGTAATTTACTGTTTAATAGGTTATTTAAGTTTTCTAAGCTATCCTCTTGTTGTAAAATAATCCTTCCGCTATTGTCTAAAAAGCTCAGCTTTAATATTTTTTCTGAGGTTTTTAAGTTGATATTCAATTCATTATAAACTGGATTTGGATATAATGGTAAATTATAGCTTTCTTCTTTTACTTCTTTAAAGAAGGTTGGTATAGCACCTGCGTAAGTGATGTTTGGTTTAGCGGGCTTTCTCATTCCTGTTCCTAAAAAGAAACTTGGGTGCGGGGGTTGGTTGTAAGCAGAGTTTTGCCATGCAATAGCAGTTCTATATTGTGTATCATGCATTAATGTAAAAAGACGCTCGGTAGTAGGTATGGTTGTGCTAAAAATTAGCAAACTTCTATTATCTGAACTTCGGAAAATCATTTCCTCTCGCCAATCACCCAAAATATCGGCGCTTAAAGCAGGTGTAGCCTTAGTTCCATTATTAGAAACAGCAGCACCAAAATTACCAATGGTTAATAAGCGATCGCTTCTTAAAGTAGCGCTATTCCATTTGTCTAAGCTTGTACCATTTAATAATTCTCTACTTAAATCACCATCCCACCAAACAGCAAAATTCATAGAAGGTACACTGTTGCTAATAACAGCACCTTTACTGCTATAAACAGCGCCTCCTGCTGCTCCCCACATTTCATAACCAGGGAAATTAGGGTCTATATCTGCTGCTAAGGCTCTTCCTACATCGCCAGTTGCAGCAACACCCCAAAGCACTTCGCCTGTACTTGCTTTCTTTAAGGTTAAACCTAATCCTTTATATTCAGATGGACTTTCATAACACATCCACATTTCTTGCCCTGCAATATCAGGGTCCATATCACTCATATGTAAAGCATCACCATGCCCACGTCTGGTAGACCATAGTCCGCTTCCATTATCATTAATTGCACTAGATCCATTAAAAATTTCGTCTTTACCATCATTATCTACATCTCCAATGGTCATTTGGTGGTTTCCCTGCCCGGCGTATGTTGAGTTTCCTGTATTATTGCTGTCAAAAATCCAACGTTGTGTGAGCTGATTATTTCTCCAATCCCAAGCTACTCTAACCAATCTGGTGTAGTAGCCACGCCCCATAATTAAGCTGGGTTTGCTGCCATCTAAATAGGCTACGGCAGCAATAAATCTATCAACTCGGTTGCCATAGCTATCTCCCCACGATGAAACAGTACCCCTGGCAGGTAAATAATTGGTAGTGGCCATGGCTCTACCTGTTTCTCCGTTAAAAACGGTTAAAAACTCAGGACCTGATAGAATATAGCCGCTTGAGTTTCTGTAGTCTGCGGTAGCACTTCCTATCACTGTTCCTACACCATCAATAGTGCCATCTGCAGTTTTACAAGCCATTTCTGCCTTTCCATCGCCATCTAAATCATAAACTATAAATTGGGTATAATGCGCTCCAGCTCTTATGTTTTTGCCTAAATCTATACGCCAAAGCCTAGTTCCATTTAGCTTATATGCATCAATAAATACATTGCCTGTATAACCAGATTGCGAATTATCTTTAGCATTAGAAGGGTCCCATTTAAGAAAAATTTCATATTCTCCATCGCCATCTACGTCGCCTACACTACAATCATTAGCAGTGTAAGTAAAGCTTTCTCCTGCAGGTGTAACACCATCAGGTGGAGGAATTAAAGCTATTCTTAAGAATGTTTGTTGCCAAATGGTAGCAGTTTTAGAATCTGTAAACTCTGTACCATTAATAACATGTCTTATAGTATAAGTGCCATTTAAACTTGTATTATCTTCAAAATTGGTAGAGTTTGTAATAGGTGTACTATTTAATTTAACGCCAGAGCGATACACATTAAATGCAATATCATCAGGGTCAGTGGCAAACAATCTCCAACTTACAAAAACTTTTGAGGTTGTTACACGGATAGCTACTAAGCCACGATCTAATCTTTCTACTTGTTTAGCTAAGCTTGTACTTTGAGCATAAGTATAAACACTAATAAAAAAAGCACATAAAAAAACATAAAAAAACTTCTGAGTAGAGGTTTTAACCATCATAATGGGAAATAGGTTTATCAATTGAATAAAGTACTAGATTACTTATTCTTCATAAACTTGTCAACCTGACCCATCCTGATATGATGAATATGTGATTTTTCTTTAAAATGATAATATCCTACAAAAGCTAGAGAAAATATGCTAGTTCTGCCATGCTTATTCTAAATAGCTTTGTCTTGTAAATAGATAATAATCAATTCTTTTACACCTAAACCTGAATTTATAGTAGAAATGATAAAGAATCTTCCTTTACTAGACTTGGCTATTATTGTCATGTATCTGGTTGCCATGGTTTTGGTAGGTATTTATTTTTCCAGAAAGAATAACAGCTCAGACCAATTTACAAAAGCATCAGGATTGATACCCGGTTGGGCCATTGGTTTATCTATTTATGCTACTTTTTTAAGTAGCAATACCTTTTTAGGAGTACCGGGAAAAGCCTTTGGAGCCAACTGGAATGCTTTTGTCTTTAGCATATCAATGCCATTAGCGGCTTGGGTGGCTGCTAAATATTTTGTTCCGTTTTACCGCAGTACAGGCGAAGTTTCTGCTTATACCAATTTAGAAAAACGTTTTGGTGCATGGGCAAGAACCTATGCTGTTGTTTGTTTTTTACTTACCCAATTAGCCAGAATGGGTTCTATCTTCTTCGGGATTTCTTTAACCCTGCAAGCCTTAACGGGCTATAGCATGGAAACCATCATGCTGGTAACAGGTATTTGTATCATCATTTACACTGTTATGGGCGGTATTGAAGCTGTTATCTGGACAGAAGTTGTGCAAGGTATTTTGAAAACTTTGGGTGCTGTATTAATAGTTTACCTTATTGTTGTTGATATGCCGGGCGGAGTTTCTAAGATTATAGAAATAGGCCAGCAGGATGATAAATTTAGTTTAGGCAGCTTATCCTTAGATTTTACCCAAGCAACATTTTGGGTGGTACTTTTATATGGCTTCTTTATCAACCTTAACAATTTTGGTATGGATCAAAATTATGTACAAAGGTATCATACTGCATCCTCAGAGAAAGAAGCTGCAAAGTCTGTATGGTTATGTGTTTGGATATATGTACCCGCATCTTTAATGTTTTTCATTATAGGAACTTGCTTATACGCTTATTATCAAGTTAATCCTCAGCTGATTGAAGCCATAAAACTACAAGCAGCAACAGAAAGATTGGGCTTAAATGCCAGTTTCTTAGATATTAAAAATTTAGCAGCTACTTTACAACCAGCAGATTATGGTGATAAAGTGATGCCCCACTTTATGGTTACCATGATACCTACAGGCTTAATTGGTTTAATCGTATCGGCCATATTATCCGCAGCGATGAGTACCATCAGTTCTGGAATGAATGCATCGGCAACTGTATTCTCAGAAGATATTTATAAAAGATATTTCAAGGCAAACATCAGCGAAAAGCAAAATATGAGATTACTACATATAGCTACCGTGATTTTTGGCTTGCTTGGGATGATATGTGGTATAGCCATGATAGGTGTAAAAAGTATTTTGGATATCTGGTGGCAGTTATCGGGCATATTTGCAGGAGGGATGCTGGGCTTATTTTTATTAGGTATCATCAGTAAAAAATCTGGTAATATGGAAGCTTTTGCCGCTACTATCGTGGGTATTTTGGTTATCATTTGGTTATCACTATCTAACCTTATTCCTGTTGATTATGCTTATCTGAAAAATCCGCTACACGCCAATATGACTATTGTTGTAGGCACTTTAACCATTTACCTAACGGGTGCTTTTATCACTCGGTTAAAATCTAAAAACATCTAAATAATCATTTAACATAAAAAGAATATGAATAAATCAGAAAAAGGCTTTATCCCGGTAATGCTTACCCCTTTTAAAGATAACGGAGCTATAGATTTTGATGGATTAAGCAAGCTTACCGAGTTATATGTGGAAGCTGGTTCGGCAGGTTTATTTGCCAATTGTTTATCAAGTGAAATGTTTGAACTTTCTGAGGCAGAGCGATTAGCAATTGTAAAACATGTTGTAGATGTTGCAGCGGGTGCGGTACCAGTGGTAGCTACCGGAACTTTTGGAGGGCCAATTCAAAAACAAGCTGATTTTGTTAAAAAGATATATGCTACAGGTGTAGATGCCGTTATCGGAATTACAGGCTTAATTGCCAGTGAACAAGAAAGTGATATTGTTTTTAATGACCGCGTAGCAGATTTATTAGCTCAAACTGATGATATTCCACTAGGTTTTTACGAATGTCCTGTTCCTTATAAAAGACTCATTAGTCCGCAACAATTGGGTGATTTGGTAAAAACAGGCAGGGTAACTTACCATAAAGATACTTGTTTAGACATTACACAAATTAAGGCCAAACTAGCTGCAACACAAGGTGCTGATTTTGGTTTATACGATGCTTATATGGCACATGCAGTAGCGTCTTTAAAAGCAGGTTCGGCAGGTTTGTCTTGTATTCAGGGTAATTTCTTTCCAGAGCTTATTGTTTGGCTTTGTAAGAATTATAACAATGAAGCTTTACAACAAGAAGTTGTGCAAGTACAAGCATTTTTCATTAAACAAATGGATGTGATGCATAATGTTTATCCAACCATTTCTAAATATTACTTACAAAAGAGAGGTTTAGATATTTCTACTTTCACAAGAAGGCAAAATATAGGTGTTTTTAACGAGCAAGTGAAGGCCAATATTTATCAGTTAGCGGTTGATTATGATGCCTTAGTATCTGAATTAGAGATTAAACCAGTATTTGTTTAAGAAATATTATCCTGATAATCCATAAATCTCAATAAATAAAGAAGAATGAATACAGAGAAACGAGTTTACTTGGTAAGCAGTGGCGATTTACGTTTATCAGCAAACCAAAGTTGCTGGGCAGCACAGGCAGCCATGGAAAAAGAGTTAGAGCAAGCCATTAATGCAGCAGGCTGGCAACTGGTAAGAGCACATGCTTATGATGAAGTAAAGCAGCATGGTTTTATAGATTCGCAAAGAATGGGGATAGAGGTATTTAAGAAAATACCTAAAAATGTTCCTTTAATTGTTGCAGAAAGTGTTTGGCAATATACGCACCATGTTTTAGCAGGTTTAACCACGCATGAAGGTCCTATTTTAACGCTAGCCAATTGGAGCGGACAATGGCCAGGTTTAGTGGGGATGTTAAACCTAAATGGTTCTTTAACCAAAGCAGGCGTGGTATATAGCAGTTTATGGAGCGAAGATTTTAAAGATGATTTTTTTAGAAATGGCCTAAAAGAATGGTTTGATACCGGTAAAGTTACGCATGATTTAAGTCATGTAAAGTCATTCAAATCTGTTCAAATTCCAGAAAACGATTTGGCTTTTGGTAAAGCATTTGGCAAGCGTTTAAAAGATAATAAAGCCATCATGGGAGTTTTTGATGAAGGCTGTATGGGGATGTTTAATGCTATTGTTCCTGATGATTTGCTTCATGAAACTGGGATTTTTAAAGAGCGTTTAAGTCAATCGGCTCTGTATGCTAAAATGTTGGAAGTTAAAGACCAAGAAGCTGAGGCTGTACTTAACTGGTTACTTAATAAAGGGATGAAGTTTAATTGGGGAGCTCAGGGTGAAACAGAGCTAACCAAAGAACAAACCCTAGAGCAGTGCAAAATGTACATCGCAGCTGTAAGAATAGCGGCTGAATTTGGTTGCGATACCATTGGTATACAATATCAACAAGGTTTAAAAGATTTAACAGTTGCTAGTGATTTGGTAGAAGGTTTATTAAATAACCAAGATAGGCCACCTGTTTTCTCTGAAAACGGAAAAGAACTATTCGCAGGGGAAGCTTTACCTCATTTTAATGAAGTTGATGAATGTGCCGGTATTGATGCTTTGGTGACTTACCATTTATGGAAAGAGCTAGGCATGCCCGGAGAAAACACTTTACATGATTTACGTTGGGGGCAACATTATACCGGAAATGGCATAGATGATTTTGTATGGTTATTTTTAATATCAGGTGCAGCACCACCAGCGCATTTTATTGGTGGTTACGAAGGCGCTTCTAGCGATAGACAACCGGCTATGTATTTTAGATTGGGCGGAGGAAGCTTAAAAGGCATCAGCAAACCCGGCGATTTAGTTTGGAGTAGGGTTTATGTAATGGATAATGCTTTGCATTGCGATTTAGGCGTTGGTAAAGCGGTTCTATTACCAGAAGAAGAAACACAAAGACGCTGGCAAGAAACCACGCCGCAATGGCCCATTATGCATGCTACTTTATCAGGCGTAAGCCGTAACCAGATGATGGCTAAACATCAAGCAAACCATATTCAGGTGGTTTACACAACAGATGAAGCTTCGGCACACCAAGCTTGTCGTATTAAAGCAGCTGCTTTAACAGAAATGGGTATACAAGTACATTTCTGTGGCGATGTAGCAGGTTTAAAATAGTTTTAGTTTTATGTTGTTTTTAGCAGAGTCTAAAGGTAATAAATGCTTAGACTCTGCTAATATTGACATACTTATCAATATTTAAAAAATTAGGCATTCACACAAGGCTTTCCGGCCTCTTGACCAGCCATGTCAAGTTACTTTTATTTCAAAGTATTAGTTTTATGTTTTGGCCTTCATGAAAGCTTTGCATGTTTCCGCAAAAAGTAACCAAGCCCGAGCTAAGCGAACACATGAAAGCCTTTAAAAAAACAATAAGCTAATTGAATAAACTCTCCGCTAAGCCGCTTGCTTCTAAAGATTCTGCTAGGGCTAATATTGTAGATACCGCAACCGCCAAGGCGGAATACTTAAAAATGTTATTTCACGTCAATCTATGTGGAATTTTTAACTTGTTATTTAGGAATTATACCTCTGCTTGACAAGAAATACTCGTAGTACAAAATTTCCTTTCTATGGAATAAACTTCACCACAGGAGGGAACTCAATATCAATATTTAGGCTTTCAATATATTTTTCCTGAGGCAAATCATCATAACTTAAATACCTGTATTGTGAAATAAAAACTTCTTTAGGTTTTATAGTAAAGGCAGCATTTACCATTGGCGAGAAGCTAAAATAAGGCATGGTAGGGTGTAATCTAATAGGTTGTGGGTAAGCTAAATTCTGCGGAAAAGCAAAAACGGTTAAACCAGCTGTTTTTCCATTCAGTAATCCAAACGCCGATACATATTTAGCCGCTTTAGCATTAGCTGTAGCAACATCATCGCCATTATTGGTTTTAATTTGCCACTTGTTTTGGTAATGCAGACTATCATCTATATTCCAGTGTTTAGACGCCCTAAAAGCCATTCCGCCGTAATGATATTTATTAACAAATAGCGTGTCTTTAGTTATATTTTCTAATTCAGATACGATATCAAATAAGAACTTCTTTTGAAAAGAATATACCCTAACGGTCCAAATTTCATCTAAAACAGCTCCATATTTTAAGCTATAATGTTGATGTTTTACTTTAAAACTGCTAAAAACCGGGCCTTCTTCAATAGCCAAAACTTCCGTATGTTTTACATTAGCCAATTTGCTGTGTTGGTTCCAGAAATCATGCTTTTCGCCTTTAAAAGTGGTATTGGTTAAAGCCATCATAATACCATGTTGGTGCATATGTCCTTTAGGGAAATCATCAGTTAAAACACTTCCATTGGGGCTGTATAGTGGATGAATAAAACCGCTTCTAGCATAATAATCAGGAAAGCCTTTAGGCGGATAAACCGTTTGTATATGGTAATTAAAAAGTTTTTTATCTGCTATTTTAACCTCAATTTTTTCTGCATTTTTAGATAGCTTAACTAAGTTTTTAGATGTTTTTGAGTTTTTAACTTCAGTAATTTTATAAACAGCTGTAGATTTTGCTGCCAATTCATCAGGCAATATAAAAGTATATAGATTATCTTTTTTTTGTTGTATGATGGCCTTTTTACCAGTTCTGAGATTCTCTAATTGATAATTTTTTTGATTGTAAGATATAGGTAGCGCTAAAGTAATGATGCTTTGTTTTCTAGGATAATCACCTGCTTCAACTTTAATTTGTGTTTGTTGTGCAAATGTTGGTAGTGTAAAAAAGAGCAATGCTAAAAGCCTAAAGAGCTTAATTTGTGTTTTCATGATGATTTTTTGTTAATCATCAAATTAAGTAGAATTTATTGTAAAAAAGAAAATGGATGTTTAAGTCTGTATTAAAACCAGCTGAAACATCCATTTTTTTATGTTTAGGTTAATTAGAAACCAAAACCAATAGCTATACCGGTTCTTATACCAAATCCATCTATACCACCGCTAATTTCGGGTTCGCCGCTACCATCTTCTGCTTTAAATTTACCAGAGTTGTAACTAGGTCCAAAGAATAAATCTAAGGTGAAACCACTTTTATAAACCCATTGTCTACCAATTACAGCACCACCACCAAAAGATGAGTAAGTACCTTTACTAAACTCGTCTTGAACACTATAGTTTTGGTAACGTAAGAAAGGGCCTAAATACAAGCCATTTAATGCATTGGCTTTAGGATAATATCTTAGTTCTGGTGTAGTAGAGAAACCAGAAAATTTAGTTTCTTCAAGCTTTAATCCAGTGTAAGCAACACCTAATTGTAAAGATAAGTTGTCACTCATTTTGCGCTCGTAAAATACAGAACCAATTCTGAAAAGGGCGCTTAATGGGTTTAACTTAACAGTGTTGTTTACTTCTTGTGCAGAAATTTTTGATGTTAGGACTCCTACAAGTACTAATGTTGATAGTAAGATTTTTTTCATTTTATAATTATTGATTGCTGTTAAGACGAGTAAAACAAACAAAGTGTTACAAATAATTAAATAACTAATTAAAACAACGAGCTTTTTTAGACTGTCACGAGGCTAATATCCTACAATAGCTGGAGAACTTGATACAAATAATAAAGCTCCCACCATTTTATTTTTGTATAAACCTAAAACTTGCCTTTATAAGAAGGTCAAGAAATAAGACGAGTCAAATAATATGCGTAAAATAACCAGCCTCATTCTTGTATTTCTGAGTTTACAGGTGTGTGCACAGTCTTTACTAGATATTCAAGGACTCAAAGTTAATGATGCTAAACAGCCAGCAGGTATAAGTCCTAGGCAGCTATTTTTTAGTTGGAAATTATTAGCTCAACAAAGAAATACCATTCAAATATCCTATCATATTTTAGTTGCCGATGAATTAACCCATCTGAATGAAAATAAAGCTAATGTTTGGGATTCTGGCGAGCAATTAAGCTCAACATCTATCCAAATAAAATATAAAGGCAAAGCTTTACAAGCGGCAACAACTTATTACTGGAAAGTTTTAGTAAAAGATAATCATGGGAATATTGCAACAAGCAAAACCGCAAGTTTTCATACCGGATTACCCCATAAAGAAGATTGGAAGGGTGCCAAGTGGATAGCTTATGAGCGTTTAACTGATTCTTTAGTAGATGTTTTACCCTTAGATAATAAAAAGGATAAGCATTTTGGAAGTAATGTTTTGCCTTTACTGAGGAAAGATTTTAAGGTTAAAAAGCAACTAGCATCGGCAATGCTTTATATCAGCGGTTTAGGGCATTTTGAAGCAAGCATTAATGGTAACAAACAAGGCAATCATTTTTTAGATGCTGGTTGGGTAAAATACAATGAGGAAGCACTATACGTTACTTTTGATGTTAGCAAAGCCCTAAAAACAGGTAAAAATACCCTTGGTGTGATGTTGGGTAATGGTTTTTACTATGTACCACCAGTTAAAGGCCGGTTTAGAAAGCTTAAAACAGCCTTCGGATACCCTAAAATGATGTGTCGTTTGGTACTAAAATATCATGACGGTACAGAAGAAAATATTATTAGCGATGAAAAATGGCAAACCAGCCCAGGTCCAATCACTTTTTCAAGTATTTATGGTGGCGAAGATTATGATGCCCGTTTAGAACAAAAAGGCTGGGACAGTCCGCAGTTTAAAGCTGATAAAAAGTGGAAAAATGTTTTAATTGTAGATGGCCCTCCGCAAGTAAAACCTCAGTTGGCAGAACCTTTAAGTGTTTTTGAGAATTTTGATGCCAAACTCCTTCATCAATTAAACAATAAAGAATGGGTGTATGATTTAGGCCAGAATGCCTCAGGTATCATCAATATAAAAGTTCAAGGAAAAAGAGGTGATACCGTTAGAATTTACCCTTCAGAATTATTAAAAGATTTAAAAGCTAACCAAAAACCAACTGGCAGTCCTTTTTATTTCGAGTATGTCTTAAATGGCGATGGTGTGGAAGAATGGCAACCTCGTTTTACCTATTACGGTTTTAGATATTTACAAGTTAAAGGTGCTGCACCTCAAGCTACAAATACTTCTTTACCTCAAATTATAGCCTTAAAAGGTCTACATGTAAGAAATTCTGCAGCTAGAGTTGGAAATTTTACATCATCAAATACTTTGTTTAATCAAACCAACACTTTAATAGATTGGGCTATAAAGAGCAATATGATGAGCGTTTTTACTGATTGCCCACACCGCGAAAAATTAGGCTGGTTAGAGCAATCTCACCTCATGATTTCTTCTGTTATGTACAATTATGATGTTGCTACTTTAGCCTCAAAAGTGGTTGATGATATCATTTCATCACAATTAGAAGATGGTTTAATCCCAGAAATAGCTCCAGAATATGTGAAATTTACTTGGGGTGGCGATATGTTTAGAGACTCGCCAGAGTGGGGTAGTACAGGCATTATTTTACCTTGGTATTTATATAAATGGTATGGCAATACACAAGTTTTAGAAAAGGCTTATCCAAGCATGCAACGTTACATTACTTACCTAAAAAGCAAAGCAGATGGGCATATTTTAAAGCAAGGTTTAGGAGATTGGTATGATATAGGTCTAGAGCGACCAGGCGTATCACAGCAAACCCCAAAAGGCCTAACTGGTACAGCTATTTACTATTACGATTTAAATATCTTACAACAAATAGCCCTTTTATTGGGTAAACCCGATGATGCTAAGCAATATCAAGAACTAGCCAAAGAAGTAAAAATAGCTTTTAACAAAACCTTCTTTAGTCAAGAAAATAAGCAATATGCTACAGGTAGTCAAGCAGCAAATGCCATGGCTTTATACATGAATTTGGTAGAAGAACCCAACCGAGCAGCAGTTTTAGAAAATTTAATTCAGGATATCCGTAAAAGGAATAATGCTTTAACAGCCGGAGATATTGGCTACCGCTATGTCTTAAGAGTGCTTGAAGAAGCTGGCCGTTCTGATGTTATTTTTGATATGAACAGCCGTTCTGATGTGCCGGGCTATGGTTACCAGATAGCAAAGGGAGCTACAGCTTTAACAGAAAGCTGGCAAGCTTTGCCAGATGTTTCTAACAATCATTTTATGCTTGGCCATTTAATGGAATGGTTTTATAGTGGTTTGGCTGGAATAAGGCAAGAAGAAGAATCTGTTGCTTTTAATAAGATAAAGATTTATCCCGTTGTAGTTGGCGATGTTACATCAGCGGAAGCTGTGTATGATTCTTCTTATGGTTTAATCAAATCATCGTGGAAAAAGAATCCTCAAAATTTCCAATTGCATATAGAAATTCCTGCAAATACAACAGCCCTAGTTTATCTGCCGAAAGGCAAAACAAATAAAATTTTTGACGCTGGAAAGGATATCTCAACCGATGAAAATATTATTAATCAAGGTGTTGAGGGTAATCGTGTAGTTTTAAAAGTAGGTTCAGGAAGCTATCAATTTACTATCGAATGAGAAGAATAAGTCTGTTTATCACCACCATAATTTTTGCTATCAATGCGCTTAAAGCACAAGATAAAAGTGTTTCAAAGGCAGAAATGCAAGCCATTTATGAAGCAGTAAAAACCCCATACAAATATGGTTTGGTGCTCACTACAGCGTCTAAAGAGAAAAAAATAGATTGCCCAACCATTTATCGTAAAGCAGGTAAGTGGTACATGACTTATTTGGTTTTTGATGGTACAGGTTATGAAACTTGGTTGGCTAGCAGCACCAATCTTTTGCAATGGCAAACTTTGGGTAAGCAGCTTTCTTTTAGTGATGATAACCGTTGGGATGCACACCAGAAAGCGGGTTATAATGCTTTAGTTGATACCAAATGGGGTGGTAATTATAAACTACACCGTTTCAAGGGTAAATATTGGATGTCTTATTTCGGAGGAAACAGCAAAGGCTATGAGCCTGAGCCTTTGTCAATCGGGATGGCTTATACTTCTAAAAACCCAAGCAAAGCACATGAATGGGAAAGATTAACAAAGCCAGTTTTAAGCTCATCTGATGCCGATGTACGCTGGTGGGAAAACCGTAATAAGTTATTTAAAAGCTCGGTTATTGAAGATGAAAAGCTTTTAACCGGACATCGTTTTGTGATGTATTACAACGCAGTTGGAGATTCTTTAGTAAATAACAAGAAAACCCGTTGGTACGAGCGTATTGGGATGGCTGTTTCTGACGATATGGTTAATTGGAAGCGTTTTCAGAAAAATCCGGTAGTTCATCATCCGGTAGGAATTACCGGAGATGGTGTTATTCAAAAAATGGGAGATACTTACGTGATGTTCT
Organism: Pedobacter puniceum; assembly: GCF_009674685.1. Classification (GTDB taxonomy): domain Bacteria; phylum Bacteroidota; class Bacteroidia; order Sphingobacteriales; family Sphingobacteriaceae; genus Pseudopedobacter; species Pseudopedobacter puniceum. The sequence goes on along the minus strand of NZ_WKJI01000001.1, from coordinate 1,277,748 downwards.
ATTTCGGGGCATTTTGGCAAGATAGAAACGGTGCTTTTAACCGTTTTGCAGCTTCTAAAGATTTAGTGAACTGGACAGATTGGGAAGGCGAAAATCTAATACAATCATCAGAACCTTACGACGAATTATATGCCCATAAATCTTGGGTTTTAAAGTATAAAGGCATTGTTTATCATTTCTATTGTGCTGTTAATAAAGCTGGTGATAGGGGTATAGCCGTGGCCACATCCAAAGATTTAGGGAAAAGTAATATCAATTTTAAAGCCGATTAATCCATCATCATGAAGAAACTCTGGAGCCTTATTTTTATTCTTAGTTTATACACTCAGGTTTTTGCACAGCCTCGTACACAAATAAATTTCAATTACGATTGGAAGTTTAAGCTAGGCGATGAGCCAGAAGCAAAAAATATAGCTTTTAATGATGATGCTTGGCGTAAATTAAACTTGCCTCATGATTGGAGCATCGAGGCTGATTTTGCTAAAGAGCACCCGGCAACTAACCAAGGCGGTGCTTTACCGGGCGGTATTGCTTGGTATCGTAAAACGTTTAAAACACCAGCTAATACCCAGAATAAATCAGTTTCTATACAATTTGATGGTGTTTATCAATACAGCGAAGTTTGGATAAATGGCGTGTTTTTAGGAAAAAGACCAAACGGCTATATCTCTTTTCAGTATGATATTACGCCGCATTTAAAGCCAGCAAATCAAGAAAATATCATCGCCGTAAGGGTAAACAATAGCGAGCAGCCAAACTCTAGATGGTACAGTGGCTCGGGCATTTACAGAAATGTAAAATTGCTGATTACTAACCCAATAGCTATTGCGCAACATGGTGTTTTTGTAACCACACCACAAGTTTCTGCCAAAGAAGCTACGCTAAAACATCAGCTACAGCTAGAAAATATCAGTACTTTAAAATCACCGCTAGAAGTAGAAGTAAAAGTTTTAAATGCAAAAGGCAAACTGGTTGCTCGTAACATTCAAACGGTACCGGCTAATCAATTAAGTGGAATCATCACACAAAATCTAAATGTTAAAAATCCTGCTTTATGGTCGCCACAAGAGCCTAACCTGTATCAGGTCATCACCAAAGTATATCAAAACAAAGTATTGGTAGACGAGCTAAAGACCAGCACCGGAATTAGAAGTTTTAGGTTTGATGTTAAGAACGGTTTTTACTTAAATGATGTGCCTACAAAAATTCTAGGAGTTTGTCTGCATCATGATTTAGGTGCTATAGGCGCTACTGTAAATGTTAGAGCTATGGAAAGGCAATTAGAAATGCTGAAAGCCATGGGCACTAACGCTATAAGAACAGCGCACAACCCACCAGCACCAGAGTTTTTAGATTTATGCGATAAAATGGGCTTCTTGGTGATGGATGAAGCTTTTGATATGTGGAAGAAACGCAAAAACAAGTTTGATTATCACCGAGATTTTGAAGAATGGCATGAACGTGATTTAGCCGATTTAGTAAAAAGAGACCGCAACCATCCATCGGTTTTTATGTGGAGCATTGGTAACGAGATTAGAGAACAATTTGATAGTACCGGAACTAAAATAGCAGCCAACCTGAGTAAAATTGTAAAACTGCATGACAATACCCGGCCAGTTACCACCGCTTTAACAGAGACAGAGCCTGCAAAAAACTTCATCTGGAAAAGCAATGCTTTAGATGTTTTAGGCTTCAACTATAAATATTTTGATTATGATAGTTTACCAAAACGTTTTAGCGATATTCCTTTAATTGCTGCAGAAACAACATCGGCATTACAAACCCGTGGGGTTTATGATTTAGCCGATACCTTACGTTTATGGCCAGCAAGCTCTAAAGATAAATTTGTAGTAAATGGCAACCCAGATTATACCGTAACCGCTTATGATAATGTTGCTGCTTATTGGGGTACCAGTCATGAAAAAGCTTGGAAAGCGGTAAAAGACAGAAACTTCATGTCGGGCATTTTTGTGTGGACAGGTTTTGATTATTTGGGCGAACCCGTTCCTTATGATTTCCCTGCCAGAAGCTCTTATTATGGTATTATAGATCTAGCAGGTTTTCCTAAAGATGTATATTACATGTACCAAAGCGAGTGGACAAACAAGCCCGTTTTACATCTTTTACCGCATTGGAATTGGCAAGCTGGCAAGGTGGTTGATGTTTGGGCTTATTATAACCAAGCTGATGAGGTTGAACTATTTTTGAATGGTAAATCCTTAGGTAAAAAAGCCAAAACTACTGATGAATTGCATGTTTCGTGGAAAGTTCCTTTTGAGGCAGGTACATTAAAAGCCATCTCTTATCTAAATGGTAAAGTTGTTTTAGAGAAAGAGATTCGTACTGCTGGCGCTCCACACCATATTGTTTTAAATGTAGATAGAAATAAGCTTAACGCTGATGGAAACGACTTGGCTTTTGTTACCGCAACATTGGTAGACGAGGCAGGTACAATCATCCCAGATGCAGATAATCTTATCAAATTTACCATTAGTGGTGCAGGGCAAATTGCAGGAACAGATAACGGTTATCAGGCCGATTTAAGCTCACTAAGTAAACCTAATCGTAAACTTTGGAAAGGTAAAGCTTTAGCCATTGTAAAAGCTAGTCAGCATGCCGGTAATATAGTTTTAACTGCTGAGGCGGATGGATTTAAACCGGTAAGCATCAATATCAAAACTAAATAAGATGATAAAAACGAAATTTATAGCAGCTTTTGCAGTATTCATCCTTCATCATCATTTTATTGCTGCTACAGAAATTTTTGTATCCCCGAAAGGGAATAACCAAAATAAAGGAACAAAAGAGCAGCCTTTAGCTAGTTTAGATGCCGCTTTAAGACAAGCCCGAGAATTAAGACGATTAAAAAATCCGGCTATAAAAGACGGTATTACCATTTACCTAGAAGGCGGAGTTTACCAGTTAGAGCAGCCGGTTTTTATCAGACCAGAAGATTCTGGAACGGCGCAATCGCCAACCATTATCAAATCTTTAGGTAAAGAACAAGCTATTTTAAGTGGCGGTATCAATATCCAAAACTGGAAAAAAGTAACAAGTAAAATAGCAGGCTTGCCAGCAATAGCGCAAGGAAATGTTTATGTGGCTGATGTGCCTATCATGGCTGATAATGTGATAGATTTTAGGCAGTTATGGGTAGGGGGCGAGAAAGCTACCAGAGCAAAAAGTACCCCAGATGTTAAAATGGATAGAATTTTAGCTTGGAATAAAGCCACAGAAAGCTGCACCATAGAAATTCCAAAATCGGGTTTAAAATATGCTCCTGGAATGGAAATGTTCATCCACCAATGGTGGGCAATAGCTGTTCTTAGAATTAAAAGTATACAAACAAAAGGCAATCAAGCCGAGTTGTTTTTTTACCAACCAGAAAGTAAAATACAATCAGAACACCCTTGGCCAGCCCCTTGGATTTCTAAAGAAACCGGAAACTCGGCATATTACCTCAGTAATGCTTTAGCGTTTTTAGATGAACCCGGCGAATGGTTTTTAGATAAAGCCAACAGAAAAATTTATTACTGGCCAAAAGCAAATCAGCAGCTTAACAAAACCGAAGTTATAGCACCCGTTCTAGAAAATTTAGTACAAATAAAAGGTACAGCAGAGCAGCCTGTAAGTCATGTAAAGTTTAATAACGTTGCTTTCCAATACAGCAATTGGTTACGTCCGTCGCAACAAGGGCATGTGCCATTGCAAGCTGGCTTGTTTCTTTTGGATGCCTATAAATTAAAAATCCCTGGAACGTCAGACAAAGCAGGTCTAGAAAACCAAGCTTGGGTAGGCCGACCAAAAGCAGCCGTAGAAGCAGCTTATACAACAGCAACTAGTTTTCAAAATTGCCGTTTTCAATACCTTTCTTCTACCGGTTTAGACTACCAGAGAGGCAATTTGCAAGATACTATCAATGGCAATTTATTTAAAGATATTGGTGGCTCGGCCATTTTAGCCGGTGTTTTTTCTGATGAAGCTATGGAAGCCCATTTGCCTTATCAGCCTAAAGATGAGAGAGAGCTAACCCAAAATTTACAAATTACCAATAACCTCATTACCAATGTAACTCATGAAGATTGGGGTTGTGTAGGTATTGGAGCTGGTTTTGTGAAAGGAATTAACATCGCTTACAATGACATAAATGAGGTTTCTTATACTGGAATCTCCGTAGGTTGGGGTTGGACAAAAACCATCAACGCCATGAGCAATAATCGCATACATGCTAATAAAATACATCATTATGCTAAACATTTGTATGATGTTGCTGGGGTTTATACTTTATCGGCCCAGCCAGGTTCTAGCATCACAAAAAATGTGGTTGATAGTATTTACAAAGCACCTTATGCCCATTTACCAGAGCATTGGTTTTATTTCTATACTGATGAAGGAACGAGCTATTTTACCGTAAAAGACAATTGGTGTCAGGCAGAGAAATTCCTGCAAAACGCCAACGGTCCTAATAACATATGGACAAATAATGGCCCTATGGTTAAAACAGAAATTAAGCAGGCGGCTGGCTTACAAAAATCATATCAACACCTTTTAAAAGAGCAAGTTGCAGCAGATAAACGTTGGGAAATTAATTTTTATAACGATGCTAAAAAGTAGTTTTTTTAAGTACATAAGCCTTGTTTTTTCCTTTTGGATGATGGTACAAGTTTACGCTTGCCAATCTCCAAAGCAAAAGCCTGATGTACAAAAGCCAGCTATCATAGAAATGCTTTATCAGGATACTAGCGAGGCGACTATCAATCAGCTAAAAGCTTTATTGAAAGAAGATGAGCATCTTTTTAGATGGAAAACGCATTTTGTAGTTTATGGAAAAGGCCTTGATTCCGCTTTGGACGATAGCTTAAAAATGAGATTTCCCGAAGCAGAACTTAAACAATATGATGATTTGTTTTATGAGTTTAACCGTTCTTATTGTACCGATACGACTACAGCTAGGGATTGGGAACACATCCTGTTAACAGCCAATTTAGTAGCCGATACTACTTTACAAAACGAATATTTAAAATATCATGCTACACAGTTTAAAGAGTGGCCAGAGGTTTCAAAAGGCTTTTGTAATGCCAGTTTCCAACAATTGCTTTTGTTTAAAAACGGCAGACAATTGATGTTGGTCATCAGCATCCCGAAAGGAAAAACTTTAGACGAGTTAAACCCAAAAACTACACAAAATAACCCTAGGGTAAACGAGTGGAACAAGCTCATGAGTAAATATCAAGAAGGAATAGCCGGAACCACAAAAGGAGAAACATGGGTGTTTTTTAATAGTATAAAGTAGAAAGTATAAAGTAAAAAGACCCTAAAATCCAATCAATAAATTAACCACCTAACTCCCGATAGCTATCGGGACTAACCAACTAAAAAAAACCAACAAACTAGACAATGTTAAAACTAGGAATATTAGGACTGGGTGAAGGAAGAAGCACCATATCAGCAGCTTTAAATAGCAAAAAGTGGCAGTTAAAAACCATGTGCGATTTAAGCGAGGAAGCTTGCAAACAAAGAGCTAAAGAGTTTGATTTTCATCATTACACTACCAGTTATCAGGAAATGTTAAATGATGCGGAGATAGATGCCGTTGCTATTTATACGCCTGATAAATTACATGCAGGACATGTGAAAATGGCACTTAAGCATGGTAAGCATGTTATCTGTACCAAACCATTTATTGATGATTTGGCTGATGCTAAAGAGCTTTTAGAATTAAGTAAGCAAAGCGGCAAGAAAGTATTTGTTGGACAAAGTTCTCGTTTTTTCGAGCCTGCTAAAAGACAAAGAAAAGATTTTGAAGCAGGCTTAATTGGAGATTTAATTACCATAGAAGCGCAATACCATGCAGACCATAGGTGGTTTTTAGAAAAGCCTTGGGCTTTAGAATCATCTTTTAAATGGTTGTACGGAGGTTTAAGTCACCCGGTAGATTTTATACGTTGGTATTTACCCAACATAGAAGAAGTGATGGGCTATGGTATGTTAAGCGAGAATGGTAAAAAAGGTGGCTTAAAAAATGAAGACACCATGCACTTCATCTTTAAAGCTACAGATGGGCGAATTGCCAGAGTAAGTGGTGCCTATACCGGCCCTACGCAACCTGCACAAAGAGATAGCGGGATGAGTACCATTTTAAGAGGGACAGAAGGAGCCAGCCAGGCAGATTACCACGAATTACGCTATGCCGTAACCGATAAAACAGGAGAAGAAAAAATAATCATTTGGGGCGATAGTACCTTAAAATATTACTTTCGTTTTGAAGGGCAAAGTCACCATGCGGGCGAGTATCAAAACTATTTAGAATACTTTGCTGATAGCATAGAGCAAAACTTCACAGCTTACCCAGATATGCAAGAGGGGATAGGAACCGTAGCTTTATTACAAGCCATGGATAAATCCTTAAAAACAGGTACGCCAATTAAAATAAAAGATATTTTAGATACCTATGGTCTTGTACTTTAGGATTTAAACGATTACATACAATAGGTCTGGAAATAAAAAAGATCTCGTTAATAAATATAAAGCTATAATAAACAATCAAAAATGGGCAATATCATAGAGCGTTTAACCTTATTGGATTACGCTATCGTTATCGTTTACCTTGTTATTTTAATGGTTATCGGTTATAGAGCTAGTTTTTCTAAAAATAAAACAGATGAAGATGAAACACTTTTTCTAGCTCAGAAATCTTTAAAATGGCCAAGTATTGGGTTTAATATGTGGGGTACAAACGTAGGGCCTTCTATGTTATTAGCCTTTGCTAGTATTGGTTATAGCACCGGTATTGTAGCCGTAAATTTTGATTGGTATGCTTTTGTATTTCTATTTTTACTGGCTGTGGTATTTGCCCCCAAATATTTGGCTGCTAAGGTTAGTACCATGCCCGAGTTTATGGGAAACCGTTACGGATCATCTACCCAAAATATATTGGCTTGGTATGCACTTATAAAAATTTTAATCTCATGGCTTTCTCTAGGTTTATTTGCCGGAGGCTTTCTAGTAAGACAAATTTTAGGCATCCCCATGTGGCAATCTGTTATCGTTTTGGTATTGTTTGCGGGGCTTTTTGCTTTTATGGGAGGTTTAAAAGCCATTGCTAAAGTAAACGTTTTTCAAATGATTTTACTGATAGGCGTTTCTCTTACCCTAGCCATTTTGGGCATTATAAAAGTTGGCGGTATTAAGGAAGTTTATCATGCAGTACCTGGCCATTATTGGAATTTAGTACAACCAGCAAGTGATCCTAAATATCCTTGGTATGCAATTTTATTAGGTTATCCGGTAGCGGCAATTGCTTTTTTCTGTACAGATCAGGCCATGGTTCAATCTGTTTTAGGAGCAAAAAGTTTAGAGCAGGGGCAATTGGGGGTAAATTTTATTGGCTGGCTAAAAATCTTATCCTTACCCTTATTTATCCTTACGGGGATACTTTGTTATATTTTATTTCCGGGTTTAAAAGATCCTAATGAAGCTTACATGACCATGGTTACCAACCTTTTCCCTCCGGGGATGAATGGTTTGGTGATTGTTGTTTTAATAGCAGTTTTGGTAGGTACTATTGGCTCTTCGTTAAACTCATTAAGTACCGTTTTTACGATGGATGTTTATGCCAAGAAAATCAACACCAATGCCAGCACAAAAGAGCTCATTAAAATGGGAAGAATAACCGTAATTTTTGGTTGTGTGCTTGCCGTTGCGGTAGCTTTAGCTATAGATAGTATTAAAGGTTTAAATCTTTTTGATGTATTTCAATCGGTATTAGGTTTTATAGCCCCGCCATTATCTGTGGTTTTTTTACTTACTGTGTTTTGGAAAAGAACCACTCGCTTAGCTGTAAATCTAACGCTATCCGCAGGATCTATTTTTAGTTTAGGCGTTGGGGTGTGTTATCTATGGATTTTCCCATCAGACCAATACCAATTCTGGCCACATTATCTGATGTTGTCTTTCTACACTTTTGTCATTTTATTACTTGCTGCAATCTTTACATCATTGTTAGATAGAAATCCTGTAGCTTATAATGCCAGCTTGGTTGATGTCTCCGCAGGAGAGATTACTTCTAAAAAGGTAAAAATAGCTTGGGTTTTATTGATGGTGGTGATGGTGACTTTGTACATTGTTTTTAATGGGCATTAATCAGTTACGATTTGTGAGTTATCAGTTCTGGATGTAAAGTTTTCTGTTTTTTAATTTTGAATTTTTCCTTTTGAATTTTTTATTCAGTTTCTAGTTTTGGATGGAGATTTTATTTAGTGATGGATTGATTTTCGATGGATTGATTAAAGCTTTCAGCCTTCTGCTTTCAGCCTTTTGCTCAGAAGATTGATTGATTTTTGAATGAGAGAACGATTGATTTTGAATAAGTTATATTTCCCTGTTTTTACTTTTGAATTTTTACTTTTGAATTTTGAATAAGTTATATTTCCTTGTTTTTCTTTTTGAATTTTGAATTTTACCTTTTGAATTTTCTTTAAATTTTTTCTTTTGAATTTAAAATCAACCACAGAGTACACAAAGCTGGGTGGAGACTTATAAGCTCTCTGTGAACCTTGAGCCCTTCGTGGGTTAAAATAATTATAAGCTTCCAGTATGAAGAATCGATAAAATAAAAGAAGAAAAACTAATTTCTGTATGATGATTTAAAACCTTTTACATTAAGCTTTAAGGCATTCCGCTTTCCACCTTCTCCGTACCATGTTCGAGACTTGTTCGGGGAACAGCCCCATTTTTCCGAAGATGTCTGGGAGAAGCTACGAAGAAGCTACGAAGGAAATATGGAGAAAACGTGGATAAAAGGTGGGGTATAGGTGGGCTATACGTGGACTTGTGTTAATAAATTTTCTTGATGATACAGATTGTTGTAGAAAAGGTTAAACAAACATAGTAAATATAACAGTAATTAAAACAAAAAAGGTGGAAATATAAAGCTTTAGTATAAACCAGATATTCTATATTTTTGACTTGCAATAAATATTTACTTATTTAGAGTTAAAATCTACTTTATGAAAAATACCTATGGAATTGGATGTAATTGTGTTTTTTTATACAAGAAACTTAGACTACCATAAGCCTCAACAATAGTTATTTATTTAAGCCTCATTTAAAGTAATTGCTTTAGCAAAAATTTAATAAGAATAATAAGTGTTTAAATATTTGATATGATTAAGAATGAAATCATACTTTATCAATCTGGAGAATTGGCAGAACATATTGAAGTGAGACTTAAACAGGAAACGGTTTGGTTAAATAGAACTCAATTAACTACCTTATTTGGTAGGGATGTAAAAACCATTGGAAAGCACATAAATAATGTTTTCTCTGAAGGTGAACTTATAAAAGATTCAACTGTCGCAAATTTTGCGACAGTTCAAAGAGAAGGAGGAAGAGAAATTGAAAGACAAATCGAGTATTACAATCTATCTTAAATATAATGCTTGAGCAATTAAAAAAGATTCAATAAGCATCAACAGATTAATAAAAAAGCTTTATCAACCACGTAGAATTGATAGAAAAACCATCTAATCTTTGACTTTCAATAAATATTTACTTATTTAGAGTTAAATTCTACTTCATGAAAAATACCTATGGAATTGGATGTAATTATACGCTATAAAAAATAATAATAACATTGATGACTTGCGCATATATCACTGTTTTATGTTGTATTTGTGCAACTTTATGGGATATATATACTAGTTAGGTGTAATGCTACTGAAACGAAAAATAAACTTCAAATTATAGAATTACCGACTTACTTTAATTTAGTTTATAATGACAAAAAGCAAATTTAATTTCACGAAGACCGAGATAACAGTTGGCATTTTATTAATTATAATAAGTTTGTCTGTTTTTTCAAGATATATCGAAAATGAAACCTTACTAGGCTTAATATCTTTGATAGTTGGGATTGGAATGCTATATGTTGGAATCTTTGACAAGTTTACCGATGACGCGACCCTTACTAACTTTAGAATGATAGTTTTTGGAATCTTAGGTATTTTACTTGGTTTGACCTCAATATTCAGTTTGATTTTTTGAATTTGAAATCGACCGACAAATACACTTTTAATTTCTAAACATAATGAATGACCGAACTAAATAACAGCACTACACCTAACAACAGGTTTAAAAAATTGCGGGCGACGTGGTTTTACTTCCTTCATCTGTTTTCATTAAGTTTGTACTGGCAGACGAATTTCTTGCAATTAATTCCGCAAATTCTTAAACCTGTCAAACGTTAGGGGTAAGCTTAAAAAGACAAACTAGAATACTTTAAGAGACATGAGAGAATTTTTCAAGAAAAAGGCGTCTGCGACTTACGACTTCGTTCTGATTCTCTTTTGTGTTGTTTGGGGAGCGTTTTTTATTTGGACTCAGACACCAACCTTTTTTGTCTTTAGTGTTCCTTTCTTTTTATTTGTGACTTATCGACTTGTAAGAATATTTAAGAAATGGAGAAGGTGAGCAGCGATCTCAGAGGATGCTTAAAAAAGCCTACCGCTAACACCAGCATCAAGTGAAGTGCTTCTAAATCCGCCCATCTCAAATCTGTAAACCGTTCGATAATAACCCCAACAAACACTTGCCTATTACGATAAAATTAACAGTGAATTGCTAAAAGCAAAGCCTAAAGAAGATTTGTAGTGTTTATTTAGATAGTAATTAATCAACCTCACCACACCCAAAAAACAAAAAAGCCAAATCCTCAAAGATTTGGCTTTTCTCTATCTCAAAAACGATTTTTAAACATTAAATCTGAAGTGCATAATATCACCATCTTCAACTATATAAGTTTTACCCTCAACACCCAATTTACCTGCTTCTTTACAAGCATTTTCAGAACCTAAAGTCACAAAGTCTTGGTATTTAATCACCTCGGCTCTAATAAAGCCTTTTTCAAAATCGCTATGGATAACGCCAGCAGCTTGTGGGGCTGTAAAGCCTTGCGTAATTGTCCAAGCTCTAACTTCTTGTACACCAGCTGTAAAATAAGTTGATAAATTTAATAAGCGGTAAGCCGCTCTAATCAATTTAGCCACGCCAGATTCTGTTAACCCTAAATCAGCCAAGAACATTTGGCGCTCTTCATAATCTTCTAGCTCCGCAATTTCAGATTCTATCTTAGCAGAAATAATCAAAACCTCAGCATTTTCATCTTTCACAGATTCTTTTACCAGGTCTACATATTTATTTCCTGTATTAACAGAGGCTTCGTCAACATTACAAACATATAACACTGGTTTAACGGTTAACAAGCTTAAGTCTTCAATAAACTCAAAATCCTCAATAGTGATAGGAGCGGTACGGGCAGATTTTCCAGCCTCTAAATGAGATTTTACTACAGATAATATCTCAAAAGTTTTTTTAGCATCTTTATCTGTACCTGTTTTAGCAGTTTTTTCAACTTTTTGAATACGCTTAGTTACCGTTTCTAAATCTTTTAACTGTAACTCGGTATCAATAATTTCTTTATCTCTGATAGGGTCTACAGAACCATCTACGTGAATCACATTACCATCATCAAAACAACGTAAAACGTGGATAATAGCATTAGTAGCTCTGATATTTCCTAGAAATTGATTTCCTAAGCCTTCGCCTTGTGAAGCACCTTTTACCAAACCAGCGATATCAACAATTTCAATAGTATTAGGAACAACTTTTTGAGGCTTTACCAGTTCGGCTAGTTTAGTTAATCTTTCATCTGGGACGGTAATTACACCAACATTGGGTTCAATCGTACAAAAAGGAAAGTTTGCCGCTTGCGCTTTAGCATTAGACAAACAATTAAATAGGGTAGACTTGCCTACGTTGGGTAAACCAACTATTCCGCACTGTAGTGCCATATTTCTTTATATTATGATTTGTGTTTTTTGATGCTCATCTTAGTTTTATCAAGAAACCAAGATTAAAATTTGCGCAAAGATAATAGTTTAAGTATAAAACTTTGGTTTATGTTAAGCTTCCTTTTTAAAGAAAATCATTTATATTCATAAAAATTTAAATTTTACTAAACATGGAAGAAAACAACTACTTAGAAAGTCAAGAAAATCAAAATCAAGAACAGCCCCAAACATTGGTTTTTAACCTCTCTATAGAAGAATTATTATTAGAAACAGCTAAATGGGGTAAATTTTTAGCCATCGTAGGCTTTGTGTTTACAGGTCTTATTGTTTTAGTGGGCTTAGCACTTTCTTTTTTCGGAACCGAAATGTTACCAAACTCTCCGTTGGGTGCAATAGGAGGTACAACCTTAGGTGTTATTTATCTTTTAATGGGACTAGTTTATTATTTCCCTTCTAAATATTTGTATGATTTTGCCGTTTACATAAAACAAGCAATCCAAATTAAAGATCAAGAATCTATGGATTATGCTTTTTCCAGATTAAAATCTGTTTATAAGTTTTGGGGCATTTTAGTGATTATTCTCTTAGTTATTTATGCTATTATTTTCCTGTTTGGTATTGCATCGGCTATTTTCATGAGTATGGGGTCTTAATTATAAATACTAAGCTTTAAATATTTCTATTTCATATGCGTTTTTACTTCTTTATTCTCTTTGCTCTACTCTCTTGTTCTGTATTTAGTCAGCCTTTAAACAATAACTTAGGTATTATACCCGCACCACAAGAGGTGGTACCTAAAGAAGGGTTTTTTATTCTTACCCCACAAACGGCTATTCTTTATCAGCAAGATACAGACAGAAAAATTGCCGAGTTATTTAGAGATTTAGTAAAACAGCATAGTGGTTTTGAGTTGGTGGTAGCCAAAAATTTTATTCAAGCACCAGAACGTTTAATCAGCTTCGTTAATGATGCTTCTCAGCAAAATCCAGAAGCTTATGAAATCAACATCAGCGAAAAGCAAATTACCATAAGTGGACAAGCGCAAGGGCTTTTCTATGCCATGCAAAGTTTAGCACAATTGTATCAGTTAAATAAAAATAACCTCAATATTCCGCAAGCTATCATTAAAGACCAACCAAGGTTTCAGTATCGTGGTTTGCATTTAGATGTAGGAAGACATTTTTATCCGCTAGATTTTATCAAAAAGTATATCGATATCATGGCGATGTATAAGCTCAATAACTTTCATTGGCATTTAACAGAAGACCAAGGTTGGCGTTTAGAAATTAAAAAATATCCAAAATTAACTGAAATAGGAGCTTATAGGGCACAAACTTTAATTGGTAATTTTCATGACCGTATGCCACAGTGGTTTGATAATAAGCCTTACGGCGGATTTTATACACAAGAAGAAGCCAAAGAGATTGTTGCCTATGCAGCGTCAAAATACATTAATGTTATTCCAGAGATAGAATTACCAGGCCATGCTGTTGCTGCATTAGCATCGTACCCAGAGTTTGCTTGTGGCGATACTCCTGGTCCATTTAAAGTAGAAGAAAAATGGGGCGTTTTCCCTGATATTTTTTGTGCAGGTAAAGAAGAAACTTTTCATTTTTTAGAAGATATCCTTACCGAGGTAATGGCAATTTTTCCATCATCCTATATCCATATAGGTGGCGATGAAGCACCTAAAACACGTTGGAAAACATGTACTTATTGCCAAAAACGTATCAAAGCTAAAAAGCTTAAAAACGAAGAAGAGCTACAATCTTACTTTATCCAGCGAATAGAAAAATTTGTAAATAAAAATGGTAGAAAAATTATAGGTTGGGATGAAATTTTAGAAGGTGGTTTAGCACCAAATGCTACGGTAATGTCTTGGCGAGGAGAAAAAGGTGGTATTGCAGCCGCACAGCAAAACCACGATGTGATTATGACACCTAGCTCAAACGGTTTATATTTAGATCATGTTCAAGGTCGCTCAGACCAAGAACCGCTCTCTATTGGTGGCGATGGTAGGATAGAGCTGCTTTATCAATACAATCCTACACCTGCGGTTTTAACAGTAGCACAACAAAAATATATCAAAGGTGTACAGGCCAATATGTGGACAGAATATATGCCTACCACACAAAAGGTAGAGTATATGCTTTTTCCTAGGGTTATGGCTTTAGCAGAAGTAGCATGGACAAATACTTCCCAAAAAGATTATCAAAACTTTGCTAACCAGCGTTTGCCATTGCATTTGGGATTGTTAGATCAAACATCAACCCTGTACAGAGTGCCTACAGCTATTGGTGCTAAAGATACCACGCTAAATATACAAACGAGTTATACATTTACATGGAAACCTTCTGTAAAAGATGCTGTTATATACTATACATTAGATGGGAGAATACCTGATGCAACTTGTTCAGTTTATCAAGGAAATTTAGAAGTTACCGTAAAAGAGGGAGAGCGTATTCCGGTAAAATCTATCGTGATAACGCCTTCTGGCAAACGTAGTGCTGTGGTTACCACGTGGTTGGTTAATCGTAAAGCTTTAGAGGCTGTTAAAGATACACCTGCCGTTTCTGGTAGTTTAAAATACCATTATGTACCGGGTAAATTTACCAGCGTTTTAGAAATTGATACCAATTTGGCCACCAAAAGAGGTTTAGTTAATCAGCTAACCTTAAGTAAAATAAGTGGCAAAGAAAGAAGTTACGGTTTGGTATTTACCGGATACATCAAAGTAAATGAAGATGCAACTTTTGAGTTTTCTTTGTTAAGCGATGATGGCGCTAGGTTATATATTGATGATGAATTGATTGTAGAGAATGATGGTAAGCATGCTCGCTATGAGCGATCTGCTGGGGTTTGGTTAAGACCAGGTCTACATAAAATTAAATTAGCTTATTTTGATGATGGTTTAGGTTCGGCCTTGAAATTATCTGTTAAAGGTACCGATGGAAAGAAAATAGAATTGCCTTCTGTGATGATGTTTAATTAGTTTTTACACAATGAATAAAATATTGACTTACGTTTTAGCATGTACTTTAGGTTTAGCTGCTTGTGGCGAGGCAGAGCAAACAGAAAATAAAACTATTGAAGCTAAAGTTGTTATGCCACAACCTTTTAAAAATATGCAGAAATTGATGGTGAGGCCAGGTCTAGATTTTCATATTGTAAACTGGGGCAAAGGTGCAGATACTTTAGGTGCTGTTTTAGTTTTACGTACCGATACCTTGAAACAGGAAAATACGGCTTATAATTTAGAAATAGAAGGTAAATTTATAGAAGCTTTTAATACCGATATGGATACGGATGGTAATCCGGAAATTTTAATCTATACCACTTTAAATGATAGCGTTAAAACTGCAGAGTTATATTGCTTAGAATATAATAATGGCGAACCTAGCCGAATTAAATTCCCAGCTTTAACCAGTAAAACATCCAAATTATACCGAGGGAAAGATAATTTTTACCTCCACGAAGGTAAGCTGAGAAGAGCTTTTGATTTATATGAGAACCCTGATCCAAAAGCTAAACCAACAGGTAAAAAGCTTATAGAATACAGCATTGTAGGTAATAGCTTTGATATTACCGAAATCAAAGAAAACTAGCCTTCTTCGTCTATAAATTGTTTCTTTAAGCGTTCTAGTTCTGCAATAAGCTCGTTAAAACGTTTTTCTTCTTTTCTGATGTAAACTACTCTGATAAAGAAGGTGCATAAAGCAAACCAAGTTATAGAAAATGCCACCGCTAGCACCAAAGTTATGGTGTTTACATGGTTAAAAAACTCTATAAAATATAAGCCCAAGGCCATTCCTAAAGCAATAGTATAGATGTAATAATTTTGGGTATTTTGCTTAAATCTTTCTTTTCTAAAGCGCTCTAAATAATCTATGTGCTTTTGCGGTGTTTCTAATAACGAATCATTATTGAGCGTTTTTAAGTTCTTAATTTGGGTGTAGATATAATAAAAACAGCAAAGTTCAAAAATGAACATGGCAATATGGGTAGTCCAGGTATTAAAAGAAAGAGTAGCCCATAAATAGCCAATGGTGCAAGCTGCTAAAATCATCCAGATTAATTCTATCCAAATTTTAGCACTAAACTTACTTCTCGATTTTTTAAAACGCGTAATCAGCTCCTTATAATCAACTTTAGGAGTATTGTCGGCTTGTTCGTTCCAAATATTTAATATAGAATCAAAGTCTTTCATGCTTATTAAAAAGTTCTGTAAGCTTGTGTTTAATACGGTGAATTTTAACTCTTAAATTTCCTTCAGAAATACCAGAAATCTCAGCAATTTCTGGATACGGTACTTCATCCATCACTAAAGTAATCAAGAGTCTTTCATTTTCTTCTAGCTGGGCAATGCAACTGTAAAGTGTTTTTATTTGTTCTTGTTTTTCTGAAGTTTCTTCGGCCTTGTTTTCTATGATGTTTGGCGTTAACTCGTCCTTAGCTTGTCGTTTTTCTGTTTTAAGATAAGTTAAACAAGTGTTTACGGCTATCCGGTAAATCCAAGTAGAAATCATGGCTTGGTTTCTGAACTTATCCAGATTTTGCCAAACTTTTAAGAAAGTCTCTTGCATTAAATCATTCGCACTATCCTCATCATTGGTATAACCAAAACATAAACGATATATTTTCTTAGAATTTGCTTGAAAAATTTCCTTAAAAATTTGTTCCTTCTGAGACATTTATGTGAGTAGTTTTTTAATTGAGATAGGTTTTGGTTTTAATTGTTACAAATTAGAAGAATAATTTTGATAATTTTAAATTTTAAAAGCCAACATATTCCCCATACATGATGAATTATTTAAGATGTAAACCCAGTATTTTAGTTCTAAGTTTATTAAGTATAACTGTTGTTTCTTGCCAGCAAACTACCAAACAAGCTGGTACTGATAGTGAAAAGGATAGCCTTATAAGTATCAGTTTTAATGGTGATACTTCTAAAACTGGCATGGTATACATACCTGGTGGTACTTTTATGATGGGTGGCGACAATGAACAAGCAGATAAAGATGAATTTCCTAAACACCAAGTAACGGTTTCTGGTTTTTGGATGGATGAGCATGAGGTTACTAATGCACAGTTTGCCAAATTTGTAGAGGCTACTGGCTATATCACCACGGCCGAGCGTAAACCTAATTGGGAGGAGTTAAAAAAACAGCTTCCTCCGGGTACACCTAAACCCGATGACAGTCAGTTAGTGGCAGCGTCCTTAGTTTTTACACCAACAACATCCGAGGTAGATTTAAATGATTACAGCCAATGGTGGCGTTGGGTAGAAGGTGCTAACTGGAAACACCCAGAAGGCCCAGGGAGTGATATTAAAGGAAAAGATAATTATCCTGTAGTACACATCAGTTGGGATGATGCTATGGCTTATTGCAAATGGGCTGGAAAGCGTCTTCCAACAGAAGCCGAGTGGGAATTTGCAGCCCGTGGAGGTTTACAAAATGCTATTTATCCTTGGGGGAATGAACATATCAGTAAAGGTATAAAAGCAAACTCATGGGAAGGAAGTTTTCCTTATCAAAATCTTAAAAAAGATGGTTTTGATGGTTTAGCACCGGTAAAATCTTTCAAGCCTAATGGCTACCAATTGTATGATATGGCCGGTAATGTTTGGGAATGGTGTGCAGATTGGTATAGAAACGACTATTACGAAACCGCTAAGCAAGCAGGCGATATTACTAATCCGCAAGGCCCAACAGATAGTTACGATCCGGATGAACCTTACACACCTAAAAAAGTGGCAAGAGGTGGTTCTTTTTTGTGTAATGATAGCTATTGCTCTGGCTACCGTGTAGCAAGACGTATGAAAAGCAGCCCAGACTCTGGCTTAAGCAATATGGGCTTTAGATGTGTGAGGTAGTGTTTTTTTAGGTGGTTAGTTGGTTAGGTGGTTAGTTGGTTAGGTGTTAGTTGGTTAGGTGGTTAGTCCCTATAGCTATTGGTGGTGAGTTGGTGTATATAGCTTATGAGCAAAACACGATAGTAAATGGCTGGAATTAATACCTTCTTTTAAATTTATTGACGATTAAGGGTAGCATTTAAAAGTAAACTATTCGAAATTGATAATTAAAATGAAAAGCATAATTACAATAAGAGAATACAATACGGAAGATAAAAGCGAAGTAATTAACTTAATAAGGCTAAATATACCTAAATATTTTGCGGTTGATGAAGAGGAAGACTTTCAACGATACCTAGAAACGGAAAGGGAACTTTATTATGTTTTGTTGTATAACCAAAAAATTGTTGGCTGCGGTGGGATAAACTTTGCTAATCATCATACAATAGGAAAAATTAGTTGGGATATATTTCATCCAGATTATCAAGGGAAATCTTTAGGTACAAAATTGTTGAAGTACCGATTAGATAAACTATATTCTCTAAAAGGCATAAGGGAAATCACTGTTAGAACTTCTCAGGTTGCATATAAATTCTATGAAAAACAAGGGTTTGAGTTATTAGAAACACAAAAAGACTATTGGGCAGAAGGCTTCGATATGTATAACATGAAATATAAAAGACCTTCGTTTGAACAGCAATAAGGCAAACCATAACTACTAAGCAAACAACATCAAACCATGAAAAAACAACTATTTACGCTTTTTCTATTTCTAATAAATTCAATAGCTTTTGCTCAAGTTGATAAAAATGCTGATTTATATAAAATCATTCTTACAAAAGATAGTTTACTTTTTGATGTTGGCTTTAATACTTGTAATATTCAGCAATTTGAAAATTTGCTGAGTGATAGTTTGAAGCTTTACCATGATAAGGATGGGATTTCGAACAAAACTAAATTCCTTTACGATTTAAAAAACGGACTTTGCAAAAACCCAGAAACTAGACAGGTTAGACGTTTTTTAGTTAAAGAAAGTACTCAGATTTTTCCATTGTATAAAAATGGTATATTATATGGCGCAATTCATAATGGAGTACATATATTTTCTGAAAAAGGAGAAAGTCAAAAAGGTATTGCAAAATTTACCAATATGTGGTTGTTAGAAAACGGCAATTGGAAATTAACAACTTCCTTTAGTTTTGATCATCAAGCTTACCAAAATAAAAGGGTAGAAAAGCCTGTTTTTGTAAATGAAATAGAAGAAATTAAACAGACTTTAGAAAGTTATCCAGTTAACCCACAGGATAGCATTAGTTTTATAAATCCTGAAAAAGCTCCAGAATTTAAGGGTGGAAATGAGGGTTATCAAGCTTATATAAAGCAAAATATTAAAGTGCCAGAGGAAGTTGTAATAGGAAAGGTAAAGGGTAAGGTTGTGCTTTCTTTTATAGTAGAAAAAAATGGTAGCGTTTCTAATGTAAAAGTATTAAGAAAGCTATCTAAAGCCTGTGATGAAGAAGCTGTAAGATTAATTAAAAACTGTCCTAAATTTATCCCCGGAGAAATTTATGGTAAACCAGCTAAATTTGCTTATTCATTTGCTGTAGTGTTTGATAATATTTATGAATAAGATTGTCTAAAGCAACTGATTTTGCTTAGGTAATCAAAAATTATAGATAAATTACTTAACTACAAATGTGTTGCAATTTTATTGCTTTTATATCTTTAATATTACCTTCGTTTTCTTTTAATATTTAATAACTAATTTTATATTTAAACATCGAATAATAATAATTGGCACAAGCCTTTTACTATCTACTGTTTTGTATAATTTATTAACAAATGACTATGAAAAAATTAATACTGCTTTTCTGTTTAATTCCTTTTTTTGCTCAAGCTCAATACGATTATTTAAAATTAGAGAATACTCAGCTCGTTTTTGAAAAGGTATATGCTCTTGATTCTTTAAAAGATACTGATATTGAAAAACTACTTTCTGCAGGTGTTCCTAAGTTAAAAGATGTAACTATAGTTGAGAAATCAAACGAGTTAATCATCGCGAAAATTAAGAATAGCTATATAGATTACAGAAGATTTAGAGAGTATTGGAGAATCGCTCCTTCATATTTAGGCGATCAATTTTTTGGTGACGTTGCGATAATGTGGAAAGACGGAAAATATAAAGTGACCGTTAATAACATGTATTTTTATAGTACAACACATGGTATGATGAAGTCTACCGATATTTTTACCAGAAAACGCGGTTCAGAATTAAAAACCAATACTAATACCATTGTATCTGGTGGTTATATAGAAAGGTATTTAGCTGATTTGTTTTTAGTTAAACCTGACAAGAATAACTGGTAAGGTAGTTAAGGATTTAATTGATTTATAGAAAAATATATTAACAAATATTATTTCCATATTAAGGAATTGAAGCTTTAGAACTTCCAACTTTCCACCTTCAACTTTGAACTCTTTGCTTTAAAACCCTTATGCTAACATCATACAATAGCTTGAAAAAATAGTGCAGAAAAGCATTTGCTTTAGTTGATAGCTTTACTAATAAACCTAAAGCGTGTTAAATATTTGATTAACACCTTTTTATATTAAAAGCTATGCAAATTTTCTACAAAAGACTTTTATTAAGCTGTTTCGCATGTATGTGCTTATTAAATGGCTTTCTATTCAGTTCTAAAGTACAAGCACAAAATAAAACTACACAAGCCACTTGGATATGGTATCCCGGAGATTTTGAAGTTTGGTTAAGCAACCAAATGCAAAACAGAAGAACAGAGCGTGGTACTTTCTTTCCACCGTTCTGGCGTATGGATAGTCATTATGTTTTGGTAGAATTTCATAAAGAATTTAATCTTACGCAGCCCGAAGAAATAGAGCTTTTTACAGAAGGACAATACAATGTAAAGCTGAACGGGAAAATGCTTTCTGGTTATCCTAAAAAATTACAATTAGCAGCCGGAAAGCAGAAAATCAATATCAAAGTTTATGCACAGGATAAAGTTCCGGCTATTTACATCAATGGAAAAACTGTAAAAACTGACGCTTCTTGGTTAGCAACTTTTGAGGATAAAGAATGGATAGATGAAACAGGAAAAGCTTCTGATGCTTCTGGTACAACCTATGTAAATGCAGGGACATGGAATTTCAATTTGCCCAATCAAAAACCTTCAACTTTTAAGCTAAGTATTAAACCTAAATATGCTATTAAAACAGATGTTAAAGGTGCTTCCAGATTGATAGATTTTGGAGAGGAAACTTTCGGATTTATCAAACTACATGGTTTAAAAGGAAATGGGCAGTTAAGAATTTATTATGGCGAGTCTAAAGAAGAAGCTTTAAGTTCGCAAAAATGCGAAACCTTTGATTTTGTAGATGTTAACCTGACTAAAGCTCAGGATTCTACCTTGCAACTCTCTAAAGCTTTCAGATATGTACAGGTAGAAACAGATGCAGCGGTAAAGCTTGATTCGGTTTCTATGTTGTACGAGTATTTGCCTGTTAAAGACAGAGGTACTTTCACTTCTTCTGATGCCGAACTTAATAAAATATGGCAAGTTTCTAAATACACCATGGAACTTACCACACGTGAGTTTTTTATTGATGGCATTAAGCGTGACCGATGGATGTGGAGTGGAGATGCTTACCAAAGCTATTTAATGAACTATTATTTAGGTTTTGATGAAGCCAGCGTAAGAAGAACCATTTTGGCTTTAAGAGGTAAAGACCCCGTTACTAGCCATATCAATACCATTATGGATTATACCTTTTATTGGTTCTTAAGCATTCAAGATTATTACCAATACACTGGAGATAAGCAATTTATCAACTTAGTTTATCCTAAAATGAAAAGCTTAATGGATTTTTGCTTACAGCGTAGAAACCAAAACGGCTTTATGCAAGGTCTTTCCGGCGATTGGATTTTTATTGACTGGGCAGATGGTTTAAGCAAACAAGGTGAAGTAAGTTTTGAGCAATTGCTTTTATGCAGAAGTTTAGAAACCATCGCTTTATGTGCAGATTTAGCAGCCGATGATAAGGCATCAGCATATTATAAAAATGAAGCAATGCAGCTTAAAACCAAGTTTTTCAATAGCTATTGGAACGCGGATAAACAAGCTATTGTACACAGCAGGATAGATGGCAAGCAAACAGAAAATGTAACCCGCTATGCTAATATGTTTGCTATTTTCTTTGATTACTTAAACGCTCAACAAAAAGAAGGGGTAAAGAAGAATGTCTTGCTAAATGATAAAATCCAGAAAATCATGACGCCTTATATGCGTTTTTACGAGCTTGAAGCTTTATGTGCTATGGGCGAGCATGATTATGTGATGAAAGAGATGAAAAACTATTGGGGCGGCATGCTAAAATTAGGCGCTACCTCATTTTGGGAAGAGTATAATCCTAGTAAAAAAGATACAGAGCATTATGCCATGTACGGCCGAGAGTTTGGTAAAAGCCTTTGCCACTCTTGGGGTGCTAGTCCGGTTTACCTTTTAGGCAAGTATTATTTAGGTGTAAAACCCTTAACAGCTGGTTATCAGCAATATTTGGTAGAACCGCATCTGGGCGGCTTACAATGGATGCAAGGTACAGTACCTACACCAAATGGCGATATCAGTTTATACTGTTCAACATCAGAAATTAAAATTAAGGCAGATAGCGGTACAGGAACACTACGTCTGAAAAGTAAAACCAAACCTCAAGCAAAAGGCATCAGCGTTAAGCAAATTGGGCAAAACTATTACGAATTAAGCATCCCATCCAACAAAGAATATATCATTAAATACAAATTATAATCTAGCATGCATTCCATTAAAAGCTATGCTGTTTTTACAGCTAAAGCTAAACTAGAAAAGCCCATAGCAGATGCTACACACACTTTAACAGAGATTTCTTTTATCGTTTTACGTATCCGTCTTAAAGATGGTACCATTGGCGAGTCGTATTTGTTGAGCTTTCAATACAACCCTCAAGCCATTATTGGAGCTTTAAAAGATGCCGGTGAACTGCTTTTAGGAGAAAAGGTTTTTGATACCGTAAAGGTATTTGATAAACTAAACCATGCCAACGAATATTTTGGTATGGAGGGCTTAAACCGTTGGGCACAAGGCGCTTTTAATATTGCCATGTGGGATGCCTGGGCTAAAATATTAGGTCAGCCAGTTTGGAAAGTTTTAGGAGCATCTAAAAGACAAATTCCAATTTATGGTAGTGGCGGTTGGATTTCTTACAGCCCCGATGAATTGATTGATGAAGTTACCCAATACAAAAACAGAGGTTTTAAAGCCGTTAAAATAAAAGTAGGTAAACCCGATTGGAAAGAAGATTTAGAACGCTTAAGATTGGTTAGAGAAGCCGTTGGTAACGAAATCAATATCATGATGGATGCCAACCAAGGGATGAATGTAGCCAATGCTTTACAACTAGCACAAGCCGCTAAAAACCTGCATATCAATTGGTTTGAAGAGCCAATTTTACATGATGATTATCAAGGTTTTGAGTTGTTGAGAAATCAAGCAGGTATTTCTATTGCTATGGGAGAGCGTGAGTACTCTTTAACACCTTTAAGAGAACTTTTACAAAGAAATGCCATTGATATTTGGCAGCCAGATATTTTAAGATTAGGTGGGGTAGAAGCTTGGAGAAATAGTGCTGCACTTGCGGCAAGTTTTAATGTAAGCGTTTTGCCACATTATTATAAAGATTACGATATCCCTTTACTATGTACCATTTCTAATGGGGCTGGCGCCGAGTCTTTCGATTGGATAGACACGCTTATTGATCATCCTTTAGAGATAAAAGACGGCATGGCTACACCGCATAACACGCCAGGATGGGGCTTCAAATTTAAAGACGAGTACTTAAGACAGGTATAAAAATCAAAAATGAATTATCAAAAACATATTATATGCCGTAAGCTTATTAAGCGAGTTTCTTTAGCTTTTGGCTTGTCTGCTTTTGCTTTTTATCAAGCGCAAGCGCAAACAGTTGATGGTTTGCCAGCTACTGTTCCGCCTGTGCCGGGTATCTTTAATGCAGAACCTTGGGAGCAGCCAGAAATTACCAGTATCAACCGCGATGCTGCTAGGGCTACTGCTTATTCTTATGCTAGCGAGGCCGATGCTTTAGAAGGGAAAAGAGAAAAATCCAGAATGTTGCTACTTAACGGCGAATGGGATTTTAAATTTGCTTTTAAACCTGCCGATGCTCCTCAGGATTTTTATAAACAAAGGGTTAAAAACTGGGATAAAATAGAAGTTCCATCAAACTGGGAACTAAAAGGTTATGATATCCCGATTTATAAAAGTGCGGTTTATCCATTTCGTCCGGTAGACCCGCCACGTGTGCCTAGAGATTATAATGCTGTAGGCTCTTTCCAAAAGACTTTCACCTTACCACAACATTGGCAAGACATGAATATTACCTTGCATTTTGGTGGGGTAAGTTCTGCTTTTAAAGTGTGGCTAAATGGTAAATTTTTAGGTTATGCCGAGGATAGTTGTCTGCCATCAGAATTTAATGCAACACCTTATTTGCAAAGTGGAGAGAATATCATTTCAGTACAAGTTATCCGCTGGAGCGATGGTGCTTATCTGGAAGATCAAGACCATTGGAGAATGAGCGGTATACAACGCGAGGTGATGCTTCTGGCAGAGCCTAAAATACGCATTGCGGATTTTCATTATCAGGTTAAACTTGATAAAAACTACCAAGATGCTAAATTTAGCTTAAGACCGCGTTTAGATAATTTTACCGGTGTTGCCCCTGATGGTTATATCGTAAAAGCACAATTATACAATCAGCAAAAGCAGCCTGTATTTAGCAAAGCTTTAGAGCGCAGTGCCGAGTCTATCATTAACGAATCTTACCCACGCTTAGATAACGTGAAATTTGGTTTGCTAGAAGCCGAAGTTAAAAATCCATTGAAATGGAGTGATGAAAAGCCTAATTTATACACTTTAGTGATTTCTTTGCTTGATAAAAATGGTAAGCTCTTAGAGGCTAAAAGTTGTAAAGTAGGTTTCAGAAGTGTAGAGTTTTCTAAGACAAATAGCAAATTGCTTATTAATGGTAAAGAAACCTTGTTATATGGGGTAAACCGTCATGACCACGACCCAAGAAGAGGTAAAGCGCTTACGCGTGATGATATTAAAAGGGATGTTTTACAATTGAAACAGTTTAATTTTAATGCCATCAGAACAAGCCACTATCCAAACGACCCTTATTTTTACGAATTGTGTGATGAGTATGGCATCTTAGTGATGGATGAAGCCAATTACGAAACTCATGGTTTGGGCGGTAAATTGGCCAATGACCCAGCTTGGGCAGCTGCACATTTAGAACGTGTTACCAGAATGGCTTACCGCGATAAAAATCATCCTTCAATCATCATCTGGAGTTTAGGAAATGAAGCTGGCAGAGGCCCAAGTACCGCTGCTATGGCTGCCTGGCTGCATGATTTTGATATTACCAGACCAGTGCATTACGAACCTGCTATGGGTAGCCATGCGGAGGAAGGTTATATAGAACTTGGCGACCCACGTTATCCTAAAACTAACGACCATTCGCACCGATTACAAAACCCAGTGGATCAATATTATGTAGATATGGTCAGCAGGTTTTATCCGGGAGTTTATACCCCAGAGCTTTTGCTTAATCAGCAAAACGGAGACAAAAGACCAATACTTTTTGTAGAATACTCGCACTCTATGGGGAATTCTACTGGTAACATGAAAGAGTTTTGGGATATTTTTAGAAGTCAGCCACGCTTAATAGGTGGTTTTATTTGGGATTTTAAAGACCAAGCTTTATATAAAAAGGATTCTACCGGACTTGAGTTCTTAGCCTATGGTGGAGATTTTGGAGAGAAAAGTCATAGCGGAAACTTTAGTTTAAACGGCATTGTTGATGCTACCGGAAGACCAAAAGCTGCTATTTACGAATGTAAAAGAATTTACCAACCTGTAGAAACAGCCTTAATTGATGCTGAAAAAGGTGTTTTAAGAATTCAAAACCGTCATGCTAGTAAATCATTAGCGGGTTATAACATCCATCTCATCATCAGAGAAGATGGAGAAATTATCCTGAATAAACCTTTGCCAATTTTAAATCTTGAAGCAGGAAAAGAAACAGAAATCAGCATTGCGAAATATTTGCCCAATTTTAAAGCGGGCAGCGAGTATTTGGCTGATATACATTTTACCCTCGCTAAAGATGAGCTTTGGGCTAAAAAAGGTCATGAAATAGCTTCCAATCAATTTGCTTTAACAGGATTGGCCGAGCATAAAAAATATAAAAGAAATTATGCCAATATTATTGTTAAAGAAAACTCAGAAGCGTTTGAACTGCATGGTAAAACGTTCATAGCTAAATTTAATAAAGCTAATGGGGCTTTAGTTTCTTATGTGATAGCAGGTAAAGAACAAATTTTCCAAGCTTTACTACCAGATTTTACTCGCCCACAAACCGACAACGACCGTCGTGGTTGGAAACCAACAAAAAAACTTAAACCTTGGTATGATAGCGAAATTAAATTAACAGCTATCAGTTTAGACCAAAGCCTAGCTAACAACATTAAAATCAAAAGCTCTTATACCCTAATTCAAGATAGTGCCCGTGTAAATGTTCAGTATAGCATTAATGGTGATGGGGTAATTAAAGTAGATTATGCCTTAGAAGCTCATCCGGCTTTGCCAAATATTCCTAAAATTGGTATGAAAACAGCAATCGCTCGTGATTATAGCCAAATCAAATGGTATGGCCGTGGCGAATTAGAAAATTATGTTGATAGACGCTATGGTTTTGATGCAGCCATTTATAGTCAGCCTTTAGTTCAATTTATGGAGCCTTATGTATATCCACAAGAAAACGGCAACAGAACAGATGTTCGTTGGATGTTCCTCAATAACAATAAGGGGCAAGGCTTAATGGTTGTGGCCGATAGTTTACTAAGCATGAGCGCTTGGCCTTTTACAGAGAAAAATATATCAGAAACCAAACATTGGCATAAGCTAAAAGACGCTGGTTTTATCACCTTAAATATCGATTTGATACAAATGGGTGTAGGTGGTAATGATACCTGGTCTGATGTTTCTCAGCCTTTAGCACAATATCAAAACAAGGCTAAAAATTATCATTATAGCTTTTACTTATATCCAACAACAGCATTAAAAGAAAAAGAAGGCGCTTTAGCCAAGAAGTTGATTTTTTAGCTCATCCTCAAGAAATTTAAGAAATAAACATGTCCACTAAGAAAATATTAAAAGGAATAACTTGGAACCATAGTAGAGGCTTTACATCTGTTGTAGCCACAGCCCAACGTTTTACAGAACTTTATCCCGATGTAGATATCATTTGGGAAAAACGTTCTTTACAACAGTTTGCAGATATGTCTATCCAACAGCTGGCAGAAAAATACGATTTATTGGTGATCGACCATCCATGGGCGGGCTTTGCTGCGGGTACAAAATCTATCCTTCCTTTAGATGATTATTTGCCAGCTGCCTTCATCAAAGACCAAGAGGAAAATTCGGTTGGCCGCTCTCACGAAAGCTATAATTTTAATGACAAGCAATGGGCTTTAGCTATAGATGCAGCAACTCCCGTAGCGTCAAGCAGACCAGATTTATTAGCGCAGCAAGGTTTAAGCTTGCCTAAAACTTTTAATGATGTTTTGGCTTTAGCCGATAAAGGTTTGGTAGCTTTTGCACTTATTCCTATTGATGTTTTGATGGCTTTTTATGGTTTTTGTGCAACGCTAGGTGAAAACCCATGCTTACAAGACGATGTTGTAATTAGCGCAGAAACTGGTACGAAGGCTCTACAATTATTTAAAAGCTTAAGCGATAGGATAGACCGTTCTTTCTTTGATAAAAACCCTATTCAGGTTTATGAAACCATGGTAAATACCAATCAAATAGCTTATTGTCCTTTTGCTTATGGTTATTCTAACTATTCAAGAAATGGTTATGCAGCCAACTTACTTCATTTTCATGATACAGTAAGTTTAGAAGATTATGGTCATTTAATTACTTCTTTAGGTGGTACGGGCTTGGCTGTTTCATCATCATCAAAATACATCCATGAAGCGGTTAAATATGCCGAGTTTACAGCTCAACCAAATACACAAGAATTTTTATTTTTTGATAATGGAGGGCAGCCTGGGCATTTAAAAGCTTGGGAAAGTGAGCATACCAACAATGCATCTCATCAATATTTTAAAAATACCTTGCCAACCTTACAAAGGGCTTATTTAAGGCCACGTTACCAAGGGCATATGTATTTTCAAGACCATGCTGGTGATATTGTTAGAAATTATTTGTTAAACGGTGGCAATGAAAAAGCTGTTTTAGGAGCTTTAAACGAGTTATATATCCAATCTAAAAATCTAGAGAAGGCTTAATATGAAACCACTAGAAGGCTTATTGGTGTTAGAATTTGCACAGTTTATGGCAGCGCCATCGGCTGGTTTAAAACTGGCCGATTTAGGTGCTCGTGTCATCAAAATAGAACGCCCCGTAAAAGGCGAGGCGGGTAGGCAAATTGCTATTAAGAATCTATTTATAGATGGTGATAGCTTAGTTTTTCATACCATTAACCGTAATAAAGAGTCTTACGCCGCCGATTTGAAAAATCCTGAAGATTTAGAGCGCATCAAAAAGCTTATTCAGCAGGCAGATATCATTACCCATAACTTTCGTCCGGGAGTGATGGAGAAAATAGGTTTAGATTATGAGCAGGTAAAAAAGCTTAATTCTAAAGTTATCTACGCCATAGTAACGGGTTACGGCAATAAAGGTCCTTGGGCAAACAAACCGGGGCAAGATTTATTAATCCAGTCTTTATCAGGTTTAACCTGGCTTTCTGGTACAAAACAAAAAGGCCCTGTTCCCTTTGGTTTAGCTGTCGCCGATATGGTTTGTGGTGCTCATTTATGCCAAGGTATTTTGGCCGCTTTAATCAGAAGAGCTAAAACCCAAACAGGTGCTTTGGTAGAAGTTAGCCTGATGGAATCTATCCTAGATGTGCAATTTGAAGTTTTAACCAGTTATTTAAATGACGGAGGAAAACTCCCTGATAGAAGCTCGGTTAAAGGAAATGGACACGCCTATTTGAGCGCTCCTTACGGGATATACCAAACTGCTGATAGCTACATTACTTTAGCTATGGGTAATTTATGGCATTTAGGAGAGGTTTTAGGTGTAGATTTATCAGCTTACAGCAAAAAAGAAGATTGGTTTACTAAGCGAGATGAAATCAATACTTTAATAGCCCAGCAGCTCATTAAAAAAGAAACCGATGCTTGGATATTCATCCTTGAAGAGCAAAAAATATGGTGTTCTAAGGTTTATAATTATCAGGAAATTCTAAACCACGAAGCTTATAAGATTCTGGATATGCAGCAACAGCTAGATTTGCCAGATGGCACACCATTAACCAGCACCAGAAGTCCTATTCAAATCAATCGTCAAAAATTATTTTCAGCAAAAGCAGCTCCTAAAGCTGGTGCGCATACAGTAGCTATAAATCAGGAATTTAACTTATGATGCCTTTAAAAGATTATTTAGTTGTAGACTTTAGTCAGTTTCTTTCTGGTCCGTCAGCAAGTTTGCGCTTGGCCGATTTAGGTGCTCGGGTTATTAAAATAGAACGACCAGAAACAGGAGATATTTGCAGGCATTTATATACTTCCAACGTTATTTTAAACGGAGAATCTTCTGTTTTTCATGCTATTAACAGAAATAAAGAAAGCTTTGCTGTAGATATTAAAGATGAAAAAGACCGCGAGTGGATTTGGAAATTAATACGCAAAGCCGATGTGGTGATGCATAATTTCAGACCTGGCGTTATGGAAAGACTAGGTTTTGATTATGAAAGCGTAAAAGCCCAAAACCCGCAGGTGGTTTATGGTGAAATATCGGGTTACGGTACCGATGGCATTTGGAAAGGTAACCCGGGACAAGATTTACTTCTACAATCTTTAAGTGGTTTAACTTGGTTAAGTGGCGATGCTGATGATGGTCCTGTTCCTATGGGTTTATCTATCATAGATATGCTGGCAGGGGCAAACTTAGCAAATGGTTTATTGGCTTGTTTGGTAAAGAAGGCTATAAGTGGTATGGGGGCTTTGGTACAGGTAAGTATGCTAGAAACCGCTTTTGATTTCCAGTTTGAAGCTATTACTACTTTTAACAGAGATGGCGGACAGTTACCACAAAGAACAGCTAGTAACAATGCTCATGCTTATTTAGGCGCTCCTTACGGGATATATCAAACCCAAAACGGATGGTTAGCTTTAGCTATGGGGCAAATACCAGTTTTAGGTAATTTATTAAGCTGCGATGCCTTGCTAGCCTATCAAGAAACTGCAGAGGCTTTTGATAAGAGAGATGAAATAAAAGCGGTTTTAGCCTCGCATTTGAAGACAGATACAACAGAAAAATGGCTATCTGTACTAGAGCCAGCAGATATTTGGTGTGCAGATGTTTTAACCTGGGATAAGTTAATGGCCCATGATGGTTTTAAAGCTTTAGAGATGCTGCAAGAGGTTACCATGTTAGATGGTTTCTCTTATAAAACCACGCGTTGCCCTATTCGTATGGATGGTCAGCTATTAACATCAGCGAAAGCGTCACCTGCATTAGGGCAAGATAATGCTAAGATTATAAAAGAGTTATCAAATGAGTAATACAAACAAGTTTAGGTTTGCGGTAAGAAAGTTTGAACCTTTTGAGCGCAGTATGCAAAAGATTTGGGAAAGCTTTTGCGTAGCAACAGGTTGTAAGCTTGAGGCCGAGTTTATAGCAATGGACTTACCCGAATTGCATCATGAATTAATCACTAATGAAGGCTTAAAAAATGGAAACTGGGATTCAGCACATTTAGTAACCGATTGGTTATTAGAAGCCTATACAGCTAATGCTATAGCAGATATTAAACCTGCTCTAAATAAGCAAGAGCTTGCTGTATGGAGTAACTCTTTATTAGATATTCAACAGTTTGATGGTAAATTATTGGGTTTGCCTTTTCATGATGGACCTGAGTGCTTAATATATCGTAAAGATTTATTTGAATCTCCGCAAGAGCAGCAAAAGTTTAAAGACTTGTATGGTAAGGATTTAAAAGTGCCCCTAAGCTGGGATGATTTTATAGAAATAGCCGAATTTTTTCAAAGACCTGAGGATAATTTATACGGTACTGTGATAGCAGCTTTTCCTGATGGGCATAATACCGTTTTTGATTTTTGTTTACAGCTATGGAGCCGAGGAGGTGAATTGCTTGACGCAGATGGAAATATCCAAATTAACACCCCAGAAGCTGCTGATGGTTTAATATTTTATAGAGATTTATTAAAGAATCATCAAGCTATACATCCACAATCAGCGCAATATGAATCTGTACAAGCAGGTGAGGCTTTTGCCCGTGGCGAGGTAGCCATGATGGTGAATTGGTTTGGCTTTGCGGCTGTTTGTGAAGTTTCAGAAAGCTCAAAAGTTAAAGGTAAGGTTGATGTAGCAGGCTTACCCAAAGTTGGCAACGGTGAAGCTTGTTCTTTAAATGTGTATTGGATGTATGCCGTGGGTACAGGAAGTAAACACCAGGATATAGCATTGGCTTTTGTGAAGTATGCAACCCAAGCTCAGCAAGATAAATTACTCACTTTAGAAGGGGGTATTGGCTGTAGAAAATCTACCTGGCAAGATGCTGATGTTAATCGTATCATTCCTTATTATCATAAGTTAGAAGAGTTGCATAAACATGCTAAAACGTTGCCACAAAGCAAGCATTGGTCTGCCATTGCAAACTTAATAGATGAGTTGGTTGTGAAAGCATGTTCAACTACCAGTGATGTAAAAGTTTTACTAGAAGATACTCAGCATAAAATAAATACAATCAATATTTTATAGTTTTTTAATTAAATAAAATATTTAATAGATATGGATATTCAATATCATCCTATATTACCTCAAAAAAAGTTGCCCATCATTATGATTGGTGCAGGCGGAATTGTAAAAGATGCCCATTTACCTGCCTATAAAAAAGCAGGTTTTGAGGTTGTAGGAATTACCAATCGTACCAGGGAAAGAGCGGCGCAGGTAGCGCAAGATTTTCATATTCCTAATGTTTATGATTCTGTTGCTGATGCAGTAGCTAAAGCGCCTTCAAATGCGGTTTATGATATTACAACCATGCCCGAAAGTTATATCAGTATCTTAGAACAATTGCCAGACGGTAGCGCTGTTCTGATACAAAAGCCTATGGGCGATGATATCCAGCAAACACAAGATATCCTAGAAGTTTGTAGAAAGAAGAATTTGGTAGCGGCCATCAACTGCCAGTTGCGTTTTGCACCTTATGTAAGTGCAGCCAGATATCTTATAGAAAAAGGTTTCTTAGGCGATTTATACGATATGGAGGTCAGGGTAACCGTAGAAACACCTTGGGAGTTATTTCCGCATGTGATGGTGCACCCACGTTTAGAAATCCAATACCATAGTATTCATTATATAGATTTAATGCGCTCTTTTTTAGGTAACCCAAAAGGTGTTTTAGCTAAAACTTTAAAACATCCTGCAAAGAAGTTATCCTCATCTCGTTCTACCATTATTTTGGATTATGGCGATACGTTACACTCAGTTATCAATACCAACCACGATCATGCTTTTGGCCCGCATCATCAAGAAAGCTTTATTAAATGGGAAGGTACTAAAGGAGCTATAAAAGCTAAAATGGGTTTGTTAATGGATTATCCTAATGGTGTACCCGATGTTTTTGAATATTGCTTATTAGAAGACGAAAAAGCACCAGAATGGAAAAGTATCAATTTAGAAGGTTCTTGGTTTCCCGATGCTTTTATTGGTACCATGTCTAGCCTCATGCGCTATAAAAACGGAGAAACTAAGGTTTTACCCACTAGCGTAGAAGACGTTTTCCAAACCATGATGCTGGTAGAGAAAGCTTATGAAGTGAGTTTAAAGTAAAGAGTCCGATGACCGAGGACCGATGACCGCTGTCTGAGGTGGATAGTGAAAAGTCCGATGACCGCTGTCTAAAGCACTTATTGTCTAACAAACTAACAACTAACCACCTAACAAACTAACCAACTAATACCTAACCACCTAACAACTAAATATGTATTTTAAGTCGATTTTTTTTGAGGATTACCAATTAGAAGAGAAAAGAGTAACCTTAGGTAGAACCATTACCGAGACAGATTTTGTAGTTCATGCAGGGCATACCGGAGATTTTTTTCCGCACCATATGGATGCAGAATGGTGTAAGACACAGCCTTTTAAGCAGCGTATTGCGCATGGTACCATGATATTTAGCATTGGTATTGGCTTAACAGCTTCGGAAATAAACCCTGAGGCGATGTCTAAAGGTTATGATAGGTTAAGATTTATTAAGCCTGTTTTTATTGGCGATACCATCCATTCAGAAATTACCATTTCTGCCAAATCTGATGCTAAAAAGCCCGAATATGGTAACGTTACAGAACATGTAGAGGTTATTAATCAACATGGCGAGGTAGTTTTGGTGTGTGATCATATCTTATTGGTAAAAAGAAAATCTGTTTGATATGAATACGAACTCAGTAAATCAGTCATCGGTATTAAGCCAAAGTGAAGGATCAAAACAAAACTATGTATTGCCTTTTATCTTAATAGTGTGTTTGTTTTTTTTATGGGGGATGGCTCATAATTTGGATTCTATCTTGATTCCGCACTTAAAAAAAGCTTGTCAGCTAAATAACAGACAGTCTACTTTAATAGATACCTCTATTTTTTTAGCTTATTTTTTAATGGCTATTCCAGCCGGAATGATGCTCAGAAAATTTGGCTATAAAGCCAGTATGATTATAGGTTTATTGGTATTTGCAATGGGAGCATTTTTGTTTATTCCGGCTGCAAATACGCTATCATACAGTATTTTCTTAATTGCTTTGTTTATTATTGGTTGCGGTTTAACCGTTTTAGAAACAGCAGCAAACCCTTATGCCGCCATCTTAGGTAAGCCAGAAGGGGCAACAACCCGATTAAACTTAGCTGCATCATTTAACGGGTTGGCAGCTATGGTAGCGCCTATTATTGGCGCAAACTTTATATTATCTGGAAAAGAATATACAGCAGCGCAGCTAGCGGATATGCCAAAGAGCGAAAAAATGAGCTATTTATTTTCTGAAGCAGCAGCAGTTAAAACTCCTTATTTGGTATTAGGTATCATCGTAATTTTGGTTGCTGTTTTGTTTTATTTTATCCATTTCCCAGAAATAAAGCCAAGTAAAGAAGAAAAAGCCAAAACCGGATTTTTTGCAGTCCTAAAACATCGCCATTTAAGATGGGCGGTTATAGCACAATTCTTTTATGTAGGTGCGCAAGTATGTGTAACCAGCTTTTTTATCAGAATGGCGCAGCAAGGCGCTGGTTTAGATGAAAAATCAGCAGCTTACTATTTAACCATTTATGGCTTCTTATTTATGGCTGGTAGGTTTGTAGGTACTTTCTTTTTAAAATATACTACACCACGTAAATTATTGTCCTTATATGCGGTTTTAGCAGCGCTGATGTGTTTGTTAGCTGTTACTACGCAAGGTATTTTCGTGATTTACGCTTTAGGAATCATTGGTTTTTTAATGTCTATTATGTTTCCAACCATTTTTTCTTTAGGTATTACCAATCTTGGAGAAGAAACAAAACCCGGTTCATCTTGGCTTATAATGTCTATTGTTGGTGGTGCTATTTTGCCTTATTTAATGGGTACAGTAATAGATTATAATGGAGATAATATACAAATAGGTTATCTTATTCCTTTCTTTTGCTTTATCATCATCTTATTTTTTGGATGGAAGCGAAGCGAAGTGGGCGTTAAAAGTTGAGAGTTAAAAGTGATGAGTTGTTAGTTTTAAAATCATCGTTAAAACTAACAACTCATTTTTTATATATATCATCCGCTTAGTCACCTAACTCCCCGTAGCTATCAGAACTAATCACCTAAGTATCTAATACCCCCAACCAACTAATTAACTACATAATATAACCGCTAAATAAGCAGGCATACCAATGGTAATATTTACAGGGAAGGTTACGGCTAAAGCCATTGGGATGAAAATACCTGGGTTGGCTTTAGGTACAGCAATTTTCATGGCAGCTGGTACAGCTATATAAGAAGCACTGGCAGCTAAAACAGCCATAATAAATCTATCACCAGGTTCATGGGTAATGATTCTACTTAAGTAAGCTACAATTAATCCATTTACTAAAGGTGTTACTGTAGCAAAAACCACAGTAAATTTACCGCTGTTTAAGAAATCTTGTAGCTTTTTACCGCTAACAATTCCCATATCAAGTAAGAATATTGCTAGAAAACCTTTAAAAATATCGGTAGTAAAAGGTTTAATACCCATGGCTTGCTCATCACTTGCCAAAAGTCCAATGATTAAACTTCCTAAAATAAGCAGTACACTACCGTTAGTAAAAGAGTGTTTAATAATTTGGCTGAGGCTTTGTTGCGGTTTCATAGGGTCGTTTTTAGCAAAAATCCTTATCAAAATAACACCTATAATAATAGCAGGAGCTTCCATAAGCGCCATCACAGCAACCATATGTCCATTAAAGCCTATATTTTGTATTTCTAAGAAAGAAACTGCTGTAACAAAAGTAACAGCACTTACCGAGCCATAAGCAGCAGCAATTGCCCCAGCATTGTAAACAGAAAGCTTTTTCTTGAGAATAAAAAAGGTGTAAAAAGGTATGGCAGTGGCTGTGCATATACCAAAAATGATGGCATAAATAATCGACATGGAAAACTCGCTATGAGCTAATTCTTGTCCGCCTTTAAAACCAATAGAGAATAATAAATAAAGAGAAATAAATTTTGATGTTTGGTCTGGTATTGCTAAATCGCTTTTAAGTCTTACAGCTATTATACCAAGAATAAAAAATAAAAGAGCAGGATTTGTTAA
Organism: Pedobacter puniceum; assembly: GCF_009674685.1. GTDB lineage: Bacteria > Bacteroidota > Bacteroidia > Sphingobacteriales > Sphingobacteriaceae > Pseudopedobacter > Pseudopedobacter puniceum. The sequence goes on along the minus strand of NZ_WKJI01000001.1, from coordinate 1,242,059 downwards.
ATTGTCAATTAAAAGATGAAGATCCATTAGTTAAGGGTTAGTTTAGGGAAATTGCTTTCTTGGCAATGCTGTAGCTATCGTTACTTTCTAACTGGGCTACCTCAATACCATGTTTATGAAATTGTTTAGGGTAATTTTTTGTGAGCCTTTTATGGTTTGTATCTTGCTTTAAAGCCAGATGATTAAAGTTTAAATCATGACTTTTTTTAGGAATATCAACTTTTGTGGTTTGTTTGTTACTACTGTTGAAGTTCCATTCTAAATTGTTTTCTATAGTTGCTAGATGATCTCTCTTGCCATCAGCTAGTTTTCTACTGGTCATTTTTAGGCTCAATTCCATTTGCTTTTTTCCTATCCATATTAATGTAAGAATAGCTGCCACCAATGCTAGTTTGCTCAAAGACTCATCGGTTATAAAACTGATTATGATGAGCAACATTGAAAAGGTAAAAAGGGCAGGAGTAAGTGATTTTTGACCGTAGAAGAATATTCGTTTCATATTTGATATTTCTAGCGCTTCAAATTTGAAACTTATAATTCATAAATTATTATTTATACTTTATATGTTTATTATAAGATAAGTTTATGAATTAATAGCGGTTTAAATATTTAAAAACTGATTAGGTATACATATTGCTAATAAACAAATAGGCGTATGTTACGACGAGAATTTGTATGTTTTAAAATCTAATTACAGCTATCATGATCAATATCATACTCGCAGAAAATCATAATCTAGTAAGAAACGGTATAAAAATTTTATTAGAGCGAGATGCAGATTTAAAAGTGGTGGCTGATTCTCAATATAGTAAAGATGTACTTGATTTATTAGAAACGGGCTTGGTGGCCGATATTTTACTAGCTAATATCAATGTGCCAGATGTAGAGGGAGTCAATTTAATTAAAACTATTAAACAAAGGTATCCGCAGCTATCGGTAGTTATACTTTCTATGTTAGATCATGAAGAATTTATTATAGATACTTTTAAAGAAGGTGCATCAGGCTATTTATTTAAAAATATAGGTTCTGATGAATTGATTTTTGCTTTAAAACATGTTCATAATGGTCATAAATACATCTGTAATGAGCTTTCTCTAAGGTTTTTAGATAAGTTGATGAGTTTGCCGTCACAAAAGAAAAATTGGGCTTTACATCATAATTTTTCTGCTCGAGAAATAGAAATTTTATACCTCATGTCTGAAGGTTATACCAATAATGAAATGTCTGACAAACTTTTCATAAGTAAAAGAACCATAGAAGGTTATAGGCAAAATCTTATTGATAAAACAAAGGTTAAAAATACTGCGGCATTAATAAAATATGCGGTGTTGAATGGTATAATAGAATAAAATATAGCGTGTTTATACGGTAATTAAAAGGTATAAATACTGTATAAATGTTTAAATAACCTGTTTACTTTAGCACACCTACCTGTAAGCTTTTCTTCCTTTGATTAAGTTTCAGGCTACCTATTTTGAGTTTATGCCTATAATATTAATCTTAGATGATGATCAAGACTTTCTTGATATCTTAAAATCTTATTTTCTGTCTCGCGGTTTGGCCATGCACTTGTGGTAAAAGATTGTCGTAAACAGTTACATCATATCCTTTAGTAATTAATTCATCGCATAGGTGAGAGCCTATAAAACCAGCTCCGCCGGTTATCAGAATTTTTTTCATAAATGTTTTTCAATTTGGTAGATAAATTTTGGATAATTCGGCTGCTATTTCATCATCTCAAATAGGGCTTGTATGGATTTTTACCATACAAGCTTTTTTGAGAATAGGTAGATATAGGGCTTTTTTTAATCTATAAAATTCCTTTTTTATAGCTTGGCTAAATCCGTACAGATAAAAACAAATATGATGCAGAAGTAGAGCCGGTAAATACGGTTTCTTTAGGGTGTAAATACTTGATTTTTTTTAAACTCAATTTTTATCTGCTTTAAAGAATATGTTTTCTGCATAAAATGGTGGTTTTAATATCTCTTAGGCTAGGATATATCATCATGCTGTTAAACCGTATTAGTACTGTTTTCAAATTTTTAGATGTTCTGCGGCATAAACTTTGGACTTTTCATCATTACCTAAAAAACACTATCATGAAAACAGAACAATTATTACATGCTGGCTATCATCAACCTAAACGTAAAAACAATTTTAATAATGTAAACACAGCAGAGCGTTTACTTTCTTTAGCGGCCGGAGGTATTTTATTAGCTAAACATTATAAAAGGGCCTTATCAAATCCAATAAAAGTGCTTACTGGTGCTTATTTAGTTTACAGAGGTTTAAGTGGTAACTGCCCGCTTTATACGGGCCTAAACAAAAATAGTAATGAAACAAATGCCATTAATACAAGAGTTATTTTTACGGTAAATAAACCACGAGAAGAAGTTTACAGGTATTGGCGTCAGCTAGAAAATTTGCCTTTTTTTATGAGCCACTTACAACGTGTTGACCAAAAAAATGATGTACAATCTGAATGGATAGCTAAAATACCAGGTGGCGTTGGCACTATTAAATGGAATGCTGAAATTGTTAAAGAAATACCTAACGAGCTTATTGGCTGGCAATCTGTAGAAAACTCTAGCATAGATAATGCCGGTAAGGTAGAGTTTTATGATGCTCCTAGGGGGCAGGGCACTGTTCTTAAAGTTATTTTTAGTTACCATCCGCCAGCAGGTGCTTTGGGCGAGGGAGTAGCTAAACTTTTTAATCCGCTTTTTAAAACGCTTTTGAAAGAAGATATCAGGGCCTTTAAACAAGTGATAGAGGCTGGTGAAGTAGCAACCATCAAGGGGCAATCATCAGGAAGAAAATAATCATCTCACCTAAAAAAAATAACTTATGAAAGCTTTATGTTGGAATGGTGTACGCGATTTAAGAGTTGAACGCGTACCAGATCCTGAAATTTTAAATCCTAAAGATGCTATTATAAAAGTTACTATGAGCTCGGTTTGCGGCTCAGATTTGCATCTGATTAACGGTTTTGTACCCTCTATGCGGGCTGGTGATATTATTGGTCATGAGTTTATTGGCGAAGTAGTTGAAACTGGTGCAGAGGTGAAAAACCTAAAGAAAGGCGACCGTGTAGTAGTTATTTCTGTTATTGGGTGTGGCGAGTGCCAATATTGTAAAGAAGAAACATGGTCTTTATGCGATAACTCTAACCCCAATGGTTTATTACAGGAAAAAATTTATCAATACCCAACAGCGGGTATATTTGGTTATTCGCATCTTTTTGGTGGTTATGCAGGTAGCCACGCCGAGTATATTCGTGTCCCTTTTGCAGACCATGGAGCTTTTAAAATCCCCGAAGATATTTCTGATGAAAAAGCTGTCTTTGTTTCTGATGGAGTACCTACCGGATACATGGCCGCTGAGATGGCAGCCGTTAAACCCGGTGATATTGTAGCCGTTTGGGGTGCTGGTGGCGTTGGGCAAATGGCTATGCAATGCGCTTACGCAATGGGCGCAGAAAGGGTAATTGCTATAGATAGGTTAGATTATCGTTTAGCCAATGCTGCAAGATATAGCGGTGCAGATATTCTTAATTATGAAGATACCGATATATTAGAAGAGCTAAAAGAAGCTACCGGAGGCAGAGGGCCTGATTGCTGTATTGATGCTGTAGGTATGGAGGCACATACCACTGGTATAGAGCATGTTTACGACAAAACCAAACAGTTTCTACGGTTAGAATCTGATAGGGCTTCTGTTTTAAGACAAGCTATTGCTGCTTGCCGTAAAGGCGGGACAGTTTCTGTAGTTGGGGTTTATGCTGGTTTGGTAGATAAAATTCCAATGGGACTTTTCATGAATAAAGGTTTAACCATTAGAGGAGGGCAAATGCATGGGCAAAAATATGTGCCCATGTTGTTTGATTTAATAAGAAGAGAAATCATCAACCCAGAGTTTTTATTAACACATCCTGTTTCTTTAGAGGCTGGCCAAAAAGCTTATGAAATGTTTAACGACAAAACCAATAAATGTATGCGAGCGGTTTTTAAACCTTTCAATTAACATTTAGCCTTGCTACCTATGGATGATTTAATGATGTTTTGCGTTACCTGCAATCGGCCTTTGCAAAATGCTATTGCTGTTAGCTTAACTACTATTGAGCTAGTACAGCTTTTTGTTCCTTTTATTTTTCTAGGCTTATTAACCGCTTTTTTAGGATATCAAGCGCTAGCTTATAAAAACAATCCTCAAAAGCCTTTAAGCAGAAAGCCATTAGTGGCATCAGCTTGTGTTTTAGGTATTGGTTTAGGTGGTTTTATAGATGGTATTGTATTTCATCAAATATTACAATGGCATGAAATGGTTTCTGCAAAAATAATCCCGCTAGATTTTACCTCTAAAAGCGTGAATATGTTTTGGGATGGCATATTTCATGCTTTTACTTTCTTTATTACATTTTTTGGTATCATACTTTTATATAGGCTATTACAACAAAATATATTACTTAAACATCAGAATTTATTTATAGGAGGTTTGCTTTTAGGATGGGGGTTCTTTAACCTCATTGAAGGGATATTAAATCATCATATTTTTAAATTCCACTCGGTAAAAGATTTTGATGTAAATCCTCTAATCTGGAATTTATCTTTCCTTACTTTTTCTATCCTCATCATCGTATTGGGATGCTTTCTAATCCATAAAATTAAACATCTACCTTATGAAAATTGGAGAACAAATACAGAAGATATTAAATAAAAATTACGAAGCATCTTCTAAAGTACATGTCCGTTACCAACAGTATGATTTGGTTTTTAAAACCGATGAAAAGGGGAGGCCAATCCTATTGTTTTTAGGTAGACTTGACGAAAAAGGGAACGTTAAAGGCGAAAGATTTGCTCGTCGTTTAAAAGAAGACGCATCAGGAAACCTCCTTAAAGACCATTGGGAGCATAAAGGTAAGGCAACCTAAAATTTAGATATTTAGCACATTAAATACCGTATAAATCACTAAGGTTGTGGCACTTACTTGGTAATGTTTAGTATTATCTACCATTAAAAATTTATATTATGTTTTTTCACGATAAAAAATTACAGTACACTGTAAAAGTTGATAAACCCGACCCGCAGTTTGCTCGCTTATTACAACAAGCGATAGGCGGTATAGAAGGCGAAATAAGGGTTTGCCTACAATATCTTTTTCAGGCATGGGGCAACCGTGGCCCACAAAAATACCGAGATATGTTATTAGAGACTGGTACAGAAGAGATTTCACATATAGAAATGCTTTGTACTGCCGTTGCCTTAAACCTAGAAGGCGCAAAAGGTAACATTATTGATGAGGTGGTATCCAACAATCCGGTGGTTAAAGAGATTATAGGAGGGATGGATCCTCGTCATTACCTATCAGCAGGTTTGGCGGCTATGGCAGCAGATAGTAACGGAGTTCCATTCAATGGTTCTTGGGTGGTGGCTAGTGGTAATTTAGCTGCCGATATGTATGCCAATGTAATGGCAGAATCTACAGGTAGGTTGTTAGCTACCCGCTTATGGAAATCTACAGAAGACCCAGGAATGAAAGATATGTTATCATTCTTAATTGCTAGAGATACCATGCACCAAAACCAGTGGTTAGCAGTTTTAGAAGATTTAGGCGGTTTAAAAGGTGTTCATCCTATTCCTAATAGTTTCCCTCAGGATAAAGAAAACCTGGCTTTTAATTACGCTTTTGTTTCCACTAATATTAATAATCCGGAAGACCCGGGAGAACGCTGGACTATGGGCCAATCTCCAGACGGTAAAGGTAGTTTTGAGTTTGTTAATGGTTTTCCGGAAGGAAACGAGCCTATTTTAGCACTCTCCCATTGATGAAGCATACGCTCAAACAGAACAAAAAATTAAACCCGAAGAGCAATTTTAAATAAGCTCTTATTTATCTATCTATAAAAAAATACATTATGAAAAAGTCATTTTTAACCCTAGCTGCATCAATATTAATTGTTGGCAGCTTATTAACCGCCTGTGGTGGTAACGACAGAGATAAATCACCAGCCAACTCAGACCAACATGACCAAGAAGATGGTATGGGTACAGCGCCTTCTGGCGGTAATAGCTATCAGGATACTTTAGATAATAATGCTGATACCATGCTTAATGATGATTCTGATACAAATACTACAACACGTTAAACATCATGAAAATAAGTAGGTTATTACACGCTGTTGCTGATTATTTATCAGGTGTTTTCCTGTTATTAGCACCATGGCTATTTCAGTTTGAACATGTGGCATCAGCCAGATTAATAGCCATCTTAATTGGATTAATGATTCTCATGATGTCTTTATTAACCAGGTATGAAGGCGGCTTTCAAAAAATTATCAGCATGAAAACTCACTTGTATGTAGATGTTTTTACTGGAATATTTTTAGCTGCATCGCCTTGGTTATTTAATTTTTATCAGGAAGTTACTATTCCGCATTTACTTATTGGTTGTTTAGCCATTTTATTTGGGCTATTTACAGATAAAAACTCACAAGAAGAAAAAGAACAGCACACTTTAATTTTAAAAAAATACCGTTATGGAAAATCAAAATCAATATCAAGAAGGTAAAGTTGCAAAAACAATAGAAGATAAAACTGCTCAAGTGCCGTCAGATGCTTATTTATGGATAGCGGTGGCAGCTATGGGTACTTCTTTAACCTTAAAACTTATGGGTAAAAAACATACCGCTTTATTTATAGGGCAGTGGGTAGCGCCTTTTTTGCTTTTCGGCATTTATAATAAAATTGTGAAAACAGAAGGTCACGATTAACCTCGTTGCGTTTGGAGCTTGTCTGAAATATTTTAGGCAGGCTCTTTTTTTATTTTAAGGATATGAAAAAACTAAACTTTTTACTGCTGATAGCTTTAGCCTTAAGCTATGGTATTTATGCTTGTAACAACCCCAAAAACACCGATGTTTCTTTAGATGAAGTTGATTCTTTAGGTAGTGTTGGCACAGATACGGTTAGAAAAGCAGAAATCAATTTGGAGCCTTGTTATTTGGCCACTATTGGTAAAGATTCTGCTTTTTTAGAAATCAAGCAACATGATAAAAAGCTTGATGGTAAAATTTTGTATCAATATAATGATGATAGAAAACCTATGTATGGGGCTTTTACCGGAGAAATACAAGGAGATACTTTAACGGTTGAGCTAAGAGATATCGAAACAGAAAAGATACAACAGCTTACTTTTTTAGTGAGAGAAGAACAAATTATACAAGGTCAAAAGATAGAGGAACTCCCAAGTAAATCATCTAAAAATATGAATAAAGCCTTGGTAGATTATACTGGAAAATCTTTTGTGTTTTTACCTGCCGAATGTAGAACCCAGCAAGGGAAAAGTGAATTTAAGTCGGGCGGACATTTATAAATACGCTAAATCATTATCTTAGCTTTAAATAAAAGCTTATGGTAAACTTTGAGACATTCAGGAATTTTGCTTTGGCACTGCCCGAAGTTAAAGAAGCTCCACATCATCAAAAAACAGCTTTTAAAGTTAAGGGGAAGATATTTGCTACTTTTAATCATCAGGCGAATCGCTGCTGCTTAAAGTTTAATGTAGTAGATCAGGATGTTTTTAGCAGGTTATTTCCTGACGTTGTTTATGCCGTACCTAATAAATTTGGAGGCCATGGATGGACATTAGTTCAATATACCCGCATACAAGCTGATATTTTAAAAGACCTTCTTCATGTTGCTTATTGCTATGTGGCGCCACCTAAATTAAGTGCTTTGGTAATTGTTGATAATCTTGATGATTAAATATGAATACTACTGTTGAACACGACAATCGCATAGCAAAAATGACTTTTGCATCTGTTTATCCTCATTATTTAGCAAAAGTTGAGCGTAAAGGGAAAACAAAAGAAGAACTTCATCAAGTGATTACTTGGTTAACTGGTTTTCAAGATGCAGAAATTGAAGCTTTTATAGCTGATGGTCTAACTCTTAAAGATTTTTTTGATAAAGCCCATTTAAACCCTTTAGCAAGTTTGATAAAAGGTAGTATTTGTGGTTATAAAATAGAAGAGATAGAAAATCCGCTAACTAAAAATGTTCGGTATTTAGATAAATTGGTTGATGAATTAGCAAAAGGGAAGAAGATTGAGAAGGTTTTGAGGGCTTAGTTAGTTGCTATAGCTATCGAGAGTTAAGTTTATGAATTGGCCTTTTAAAATATTTCTTTTTTTGGGCTATTGCGCACAGTCTCTTCGGCCTCATAGGTCATCGATATAATCGAAAAATCATTTTAAACATTAGTTGCAAACAAGCGCAAGATGATTCTTTATACTCTAAAAATCAATTTTTTAGAAACAAAAAAAGCCGATTAAAAATCGGCTTTTTGTGGTCGCATTTGGATTCGAACCAAAGACCTACTGCTTAGAAGGCAGTTGCTCTATCCAGCTGAGCTATGCTTCAGACGTGATTTTTAATGATTTTATGTAAACTGTACTAACATTTGTACTAACAAGGTGCCTTTGTTAAAAATATATAATATATAAAGTTACAAAATTCCTTCTTCAGCAAAGCTATAATATCCTTCAGTTGATATAATCAAATGATCAACCACATCAATATCTAGTATCCTGCCTGCTTCATAAATTTTTCTCGTCAAGTTTCTATCCTGTGTACTTGGTATTAATCCACCGCTGGGATGATTATGTGTAAGTACGATACTTGATGCTCCACCTTTTAGTGCTATTCCAAACACTAATTTCATATCGACTATTGTTCCGGTTATTCCACCAGTTGATATTGTAGATACCCCTAAAACTTTACAGGCTTTGTTAAGAAGCACTATCTTAAATTGTTCGACTAAGTGTATGGAATCTTTGTCCCATCCATCCAGCAGTATCTTGTAGACATCTGATGCTTGACCAACTTTTAACCTTTGAGAAGGTCTGATAACTGGTTTATAAACCAATTGAATTTCACTTACCTGTAATAAGGCATTACTTTGTTCCATAATGTTTAATGATTAAAATGTTAATGAATTAATTATGGAATCAGAATCAGCTTTGGGCTGAATCTAAGTAAAGAAGCAACGGATATAAATAGGAATGAGCGCAAATGCCACAGGAGCGTTTATGCCGGAATTTCTTTAAACGTGTTCAGACCACAAGCTTAAATTGGATGGAATGATTGATGATTTCTTTTCTGTTGATAGTAGCACTTATCTTTTATTGTTGTACCATTTAATGTACTGAACTATCTTCGCTATAACCAAAAGAAGAACCCCTATTAGAAATGTTGGTAGCCAGAGCATAAGACAATATTCGCCTATAACTAATATGATTGAGCTAAGCATTTCGCCAGTGTAAGTAAACATTGATGCAGTTATGATAAACATCAATCCGCTTGCGATTATCAAACCTATAGCTATTTTAGAGAGTACGTTCATATTAACATATCCAATAATTCATAAATAATCATCTCCTAAGAGCGTATATTGAAACTTGAATATTAGACTAAATGTAAATATTAATTCTGTAATTCATTATTCTAGAAGTGAAGTTAGTTTTATCGATTTCCAACCATTTTAACCACCACTTTTAGAAGCCACAGAAACAAACAACAGTTACATCAATTAAAGAGCAATCGTATCGTTTTATTAAAGGGGGGTATATACTACTTAATCGAAACGGGAAAATGTAAAGTTGATGTTTAAGCGTTAAATCATGCTAAACTAATGTTTAAGCACAAAATGATGTAAAACTATACTTTAAGCAATCTTCCTCAAAAAGTTCAGTTTTTGACAACTCTTATATACTGACAAGATTTAACCAAAATGAGGAAGTCTTATCAGGTTAGGACTAGATGGTGTTACCTTATAAAAGAACCAACATCCTCATGCTTTAAACGGTAAAACCAGTGAAGGATTAGTTTACTCTTTATTTTACTTTCGCTTAGTGTCGTTTATTTTGATTGGGTCTTGACGAGTATCAAAGACATCGGTAATCAAAACTCCTTCTTCAACTCTTTTATAAACCACCTTGTAGTTCCCACTTACTACATACCTATGTCCTTGGTTTAGTTGTTCAAGAAAGGGCTCTACCTGACCAGAATCAGGATGGTTCTTAAGTTGTTTTGTGGCTTTAAATAGCTCTGTCCTTATTTTAAATGCAATATTCTTTCCAGCTACTTTAGTGTAGTATTCAGAGATATGTTTAAGATTTTCAATTGCAAAGCTGGTCCAGATTACTTTCATTAACTTACCAGTTTTCTGATTCAATCTCTAGATCTTCTTGTGTTTTAACGTTGCCAGCAAGATAATCGTCATTAGATTGTTTAGCTCTGCTCAACAGCTCTTCCTGTGTAAAAGGCTTCATCTTTTTGTTACCAACCTTATCCTTAATGATTGTTTCAATCTTATTGAACAACTTCTCATCTTTAAGCTCAATCAGGTATTGGATGATGTTTAGTTTTCTGGTCTGTAGATCCATGCGCTTAACTTTATATTCAAAATTACAAAAATAATTTCAGCAATATGAGCATATCAAGTACTAATAAAGCAATGCCAATCCTAAATCGACCTCGGAGCAAACGACGAGACGCATACGAGTTGAGAAAGGTCTCTTAAAGGGAGCATCTGCAAGATGCGATTAAGAGATATTTTATCTTGAAAAGATAAAACGAGGACTGGCGGAGTTATTGATTTAAAAGGTAAGAGCATGGGGTTACTCAATAACTATGACAGTTTGAAGCCTGAACGAATGCGTAGGCGAGTCAAAATTATGAAAAGCGGTTGGATTTCTAAATAACAACCAACGGGAGTGTTTAGAAAGACAAAGCAGCTTTTATGCAAACAAAACTTTGCTTTAAGCATCAAGTATGACAGAATGCAAGTGATGGAAAGAATCCTAGACGCTAGTCCAGGATTGAGCATGGAGCAGATGGAGTTGATGTGTTCGTAGAACTTATCAACGCAATGAATCTGGCGTACTTTATGCAAAAAGCTTAGTTTGTTGGAATGCCTTATTTCCTGTCATGTTTGCACAGGCTCCACCGATGAAATACAGAACCAAAGAACTGTACGCAGTTACCTTTTAAAATAGCAGAATCATTGCACCCTTCCACTAAACTAAAGACTGGTTCATGGCTTATCCCGTGGTAAGCAGCAAAATGCGGGTAAGGTATGAATCAGGATTGCTATTTAGTACTCTTGTGGATGAAACTGAGTTAATTTCCCGTTAGCATTAATTCTTATTGAAAAATAATTTCCGTTAAAATATAGACTTTGTCTACCACTTTTTCTGAATTCCTTGCCATGAAGCCATGCTTCTTCAATATCTTTCTTATTGTGTTCTATGACTATTCTTATTAGGTTTAAAATATTTTTGTAACTATATAAAAATAAAGTTCCTTGACCTTTGGTAGAAGATCTTATAAAAAATGACTTATAATGTCTTAAGAATATATGTATATACCTATCGAAATCCCAATATATAGGTTTGGAGAAGTAGTTAAAAGTAATGGCTGTTATTTCAAACCGTAAAATTAATCCTATAAATTCTTTATAGTTATCAGGCGAAGAATTTTCAAATTCTTTTAATTGTTTATCAGATATTCCAAGTTGTCGTTTAACTATTTCCAAGCGACTGGTTTTTCGAGATGCAAGCAATATTCGAAATTGTAAATACTCTTCAGGTGTAATCTTTAATTTTCCTGATTCTAAAGAATTTTTATATTTATGTGACAGTATCCAAAATAATGCATCGCTTTTAACAGTGAGGGAATTCTCATCTAGAAGTTCAACTGGAAATTCTTCTTCACCTTTTAAAATATAAACAATTGTATTGTATCTCAAAATTTCTTCTGGTAACAGTGTATTATTTGCTTCAATCCGGTTATTAAAATTTCTTAATTCAAGTAACAGCCAAGACTCTAAGTTCGAGTCTCTATTTGAAAATGGTACTAATATCGTGTTCGGTATTTCCTTCTCGTTAGAAATTCCATAAACTTTTGGACCTATTCCACCTACTGTTGCAAATCTTTCCACTTCGCTAACTAAAAATCCCTCATTTAGCAATTCTTCAATATTATCTGATGAATTAAATCTAACAAAACCATCAGTAAATGGTATTTCTGATAATTCAAGACTGATTTTCCTTTCTAAGTTTTTTCTTTCTTCAGAATCATAAACCAACATTCCATGTATTGATTTACCAAATTTCAAATGTGCATTTGAGCCATAATAAAATTCAACTAAACAATAAGCATCGTATTGACCTGCTTGGAAATAAATTGATTCAATAGAATATTTCATAGTTAAAATTAAAGATAAATAAAAGAGCCATATTCCTATGACTCCTTTTGTTCTTTAGGCTTTGGTACGCTGAATGTATGAAAATCTTCATATCCTATATTTAATTGAACCGTATCTATTCCTGCTTCATCAAACATGTAAATTATATTACGGAATATTTTGAGATGTTGAAACTGCATAACAAACTTCATCTGATTTAATGTCTCTATCGCATAAGGCTTTGCATTCTCACTTTTAGCCATCTGCTTTATCTGCTCAACCTTGTCGGTTAGTAACTTATCCTTATGTGAGATTGTCATTTTATCGAATAATATTGTGATTTCTACCACTTTAAACCGATAATCAAACCATTCAATTAAATATTTCTTTAGCTCATTAGCTACTGCCATTTTAGCCCTACGGCTATGTGATATCTTTTCCATAATGTTATTAAATAAAAAAAGGTAGACAATATGCCTACCTTGAATGTGTTACCTTTTAAATGAGTAAGAGTACTCCTAATTGTCTTGGTTAGATAAGATTATTGCTCCAATTCCAGATACTACAACGAGTACAATAAAGAGACCTCGAACAAAGCCAGTCCATTCATCTATTTCAATATCCCATGAAATAAAAGAGCAGATGCTATATAGAACTATAGTAACTATAACCCATGCTTTAAGAAAAAATTTGCCATTATTAGACATAACAATATGTTTTTAGTGTAATTAATTGGGCAGACGATTCAGTCTGCCCACTATTTTAGTTTTGTTATTGACAGCTATAGTTTAACGAGAATATATCTTTATAATCTCCACTTGTAACAGTAACCTTAGTTACTCTACCCTGATTATCCTTTTCATAGGTGTAAACATTGCCACTCTTCTCCTTTAACAGATTCTTAGGTGTTTTTCCAAAGTAGTTATATAATGCGCCAGACTCACTTACAAACTCACCAATTACTACAAGATGGGATGTAGGCGCAGTGTCCTCATAATAGGTATAAGTAGTTTTTCCATTACCGTTATCCTTCTCAACTAAGTTCCCATTCTCCCATTTAAGAGAAATAATTTGACCATTTCTCCCTATTTCTGATAAGTAGCCATTATTATCGTATTTATACGTAGCTATTACCTCTGATCCACTCTGCTCTTTTACTATCCTGTTGTTTCCATCTAAACTATAGGTGTAATTATAAATGAATCCATTTTCGTTTGTTACCTCAGTTATTATTGAAGCATTATAAGTAAATGAGCGTGTGAAACTTCCATCAGATGAAGCTTGGTTAGTTATCCTATTCTGACTATCATAAGTTAAAGTGTAGGTGTTTGTAGAATTGTCATAAGCTTCGCTGTAAGATGAAACGGTTGTACAAACCTCTTCTTTGGCATCATCACTTTTCTTACATGCGCCAAGCATTACTGATGCAGTGAATGCCAACAATAAAATTTTCTTCATAAAATGTAATTGGGTTTTAGTTTACTGATGCAGACCCGACACCAGTGTTTATAAATGCAATAAGCGCAGGACTGTAACCTTAATCTGAACTGGGAGCCCTGAGAAGCTCATGCAACAGATAGGTCACGTCCCACGCTTATTAGCATGAAACGTTACACTTCTCTGTTCTCGTTGCATAATTGAAATTTCTCAGGTTTCCAGTTGCAAGAACAAAAAGCTAACGCTTATATCTTAACAATATGTAATTGAATTTATGTCTGTTTCGTATTTGATGGATTGTTATAAAACAAATATAATTAGAATTCTTTATCCTGTATTAATAAATTATCAGTATTCATTAAGAAAACAGACAGCAGTATTAAAGTGTAGCCAATCTGTAATCCACCACTGACCCATTCCAGTAAAAACAGCAAAGTCGGTACTATAGAACTCATCTCTGTGGAAGTGGAGTCCTTTCTTGACTAGTAAATCAACAAATTCGTTAATATCATCCAGTTTAAGAAACCTTACACTTGCTAATTCAGCATCTTCGGTATAGGTTCCGTTTGGAATGTCTTTAATGAAGTGTTCTAGACCTCCAGGATATTTAGCTAAGAGTGTCTTCTTGGGTACAATGATTTGATAAAACTCAAAGAAAATCATGATTTATAAGTTAAAAGGTTAATAATAATAGCGCCCTGGTTGCTAAACCAAGGCGTGTATGTTGTTCAGATTAAGAATATGATTAGTTAATTCAGCTTAGATTAGAGATTTAGTGGTTCTCTTGGTGCTGTAATCCCGCTTATTATTTTATAAGGTAAGATACTTTGGTTTCCATCAGGCATTACTTATATAGTGTACGTAATGTTGTTACCTTATAAACAGGAAAGAGAAGTTTTTATGCTTTATGGTCCTGCCTCTATCATAAAATAAATGCCATATAATTAGATTCCACACGAAATCAAGTCCGGGGGTTTATATCAGGTCATTAGTCTGTGCAAACCACACACCCGGGGGGTAATTTCTGAAAAAGAAAGCTGTAATTATTTGAAGGAATATAAAGCTAGCCGGGGGGTATAAATAGCTTCTGCTGATAGAGTTAATAAGTTTAATTATTCTTCTATATTTACTCAATGACACAGCTAACGATCTTGCTAGTAATTGGTGTAATCATCTTTCTGTTAAGAAATGGTACTTCTGTTAGAATAGATAGTTTTAGTTCAGATTCTATAGCTTTGATAACTTCGTTTCCGTTTGCTGACAAACAAATCATTGTTGGCGATAATATACAGTTTATCTTAATTTCAACATTGAGAGGAAAGGATGTTTCTTTACATATTAAAACTAAAGATGGTTTAATTGAGCTTAAGAACAGATTACCTGCACTAGAACCTCTAAAGAGATTTGTTACTGAAAATGATATTGCATTTGCTATTAGAGATGAATACCATACTGATTCTTTAGATATTATAAATCAATCAATTAAAAGACCTGAAATAATATTCAAATTAGAATAATCATATCAATGACTTGGGAAACTGGATTATTAATTAATCAGATTTTGATATTAATCTCTTGTATAATATGGGTATCCCTTATTATTAGGATTATTATTTTAGCTTATAAAAAGACATATTACGATTTAAAGGAAACAGCATTATATCTGTTAAATTCGACAACAATCCTTTTGGGAGCAGTATACTATATTAGATTAGCTTTAATTACCCAGGGACCTAAAGAAGAAACTAAAGAAGGATCATTAAATATTCTTAAAAGTGAGTGCATAGAAGAGTTTATAATCTACATTGTTTGTTCACTAATTATATCCTTTACTTACTTGATATTCAACTTTTTATATCAAAAACACGTATTAAACGATGTGAATAAGTTTAAGTTAAGAGCGTTACTTATCGTTGACTTTGCAATCTTATTTATATTATCATTCACCGCTGTATTGAATTATTATCTCAGTATGTTGTCTGAAATTTCGGGATACTACGCAACTTAAGGAGAAAAGTTAGCTCGTCCAGGGGATTATTGATCTATCCTCCTAAAAAATATAAGGATGCTTAATGAGTAACTCTGATAAGTAACCTTTTAAAGAATGTAGAAGCGAATCTCCATGTTACAATCCTTTCTTCTGCTTTAAAAGGTAAAACCATTTAGATTATTTTGATAGTTATATTTTAAAATAAGAGATTCGATAATCAATTGATCGATTTCCAGACTAAAACGAAGGCTATTTCCACGAGTAAAACTCCTATAGTAAGATAGGAGCTTTAATTCTGTCTTTTCCTGTTTTATTAAGAGGGGGTATATAACCCCTAATGTAAACGATACTATAAGTTGAATTTACTCTTATGTATTTTATAGCCATATATTTTCTTTCCGGCTTTGCTGTTCAGGTATATTCGATCAGAAATATCGAAATACTGCTTTAAAAGTTCCATGTTAGGTTTAAGACGAGATAATTTAAATTCATTTATACCTCTTTTCAAAATTGATGTTATCTGTTTCATGGTATAACCAGATCCAACATATATATTATTTTTAAGATATTCCATAAGACCAAAATGCTCAACACCTTCACGACTTTTAATTTCAGCAGCTTCTTTTTGAATGCTTAAAACATCTTTTAATTCAACAACTCTTTCGATTCCAACTGCCTTTATCGTTTTATAGGTTGTTGGATGTTCTTTTTCAATCATTTTAAGCTCTAAAAGCACTTCTGCATCTTCTAATCCTCTTTCCACCAAATTCGTTAAGATTGGAATTAATAATTCTAAAGCGGTTTTCAACCTATCTAATGATGAATTTATTATGCGTTTCTGTTCATCAGTAATAACAAAATTTTCGTTGTTCTTCTTGATAATATATTTCTTGCTTTCTTCATAAGCATTGTATAAGTAATCCTCACTTCTATAATATCCATTTACCTTATTACTAAACAATGCATTATCTATCATGTAATGATTTATACTACCGTCCTTATTTAGATACTTAGAAAAAAGAGTTTTTTCCAACAGTTCTCGAGTAATTTTCTTTGCAATGTGTGAGGTAACTGCGTCGTGAAAAGCAACTAAGTAACTATGAATTACTTTCATTTCATTGATGTCCTTAACAATCACTTCTTCTGTATCATATCCCAGATCAGGATTTAAATTTGCAATATGCGTTAACTTTCGTTCTATTGTTCCCTTCTCAGGTTTTCTAAACCTACCTATCATTTGTATAACTTCGCTGTTGGGATCAACTTTTGTATGTTCTGCGATATAACAATCAGTAATAACTATAATATTAGGCTTGGTGATACCTAAAATATCCACTGCTGAATTAAATCTGGATGTAAAGAAGTTAAATTTCCTAAAAGCTGACTCATCCATTAAAGTCTTTACATTCTTGTATTTATTTAAGGCTAATTTACCCTTGCTTTCATCCGAACAAAATATCATTGATTCATCCTTTATGCTTAAGTATTCTATTAGAGCTACTATAGCTTTTGTAGAATTCAGGAAAATAAAATATTGCTCTTCATTTGAATGCTGAAGATACTTTTGGAAACTTAAAAACACATTGTTGGTAGTGATTAAATTTACTGGTTGCTTTATTATTTTAACAGGCTTAATCAGTACATATTTAAATTTTTGCTGTTCGAATCTTGGATCAGATGGTATAATAGGAGTTGCCGAAACAAATGCTTTGTTTTTAAACTTAAAAAAGTCATTCATTGGAAGTATGATATCATCCCTATAATCTATATCTTGTATTGTCTTCTCACATTCATCGAATAGCATAAAGTAATCGTTAATTAATTCATCCAAAATTCCTAGCTGACTAAATGCAGTAATCACTTTAGGATAGCTTTCAGGAGTGGTAATTATCTTTTTGTATTTCACGTCTGATTCTAAATAAGAAACAATATCCGAAACTGTAATTCCTTCATATACGCCTCTAATCAACAAGTTTCTTCTGTCTCTACCGTTAAATTGCGAGCACTTGCCTTGAATAACTGGTCTATTAGCTTCTATAATTAAGCTATGTCTTTTTGCTTTTAGTTCCATTCTGGTAATCCCGGCTCCAGTAGGCTTTTCATAAATAGTTTTATTCTCTATAAAATCGATGATGTCAGACAGATATTGATCTGTCTTTATCTTGATGGTTTTCTTTTTCATTACTACGAAATTTTTTTCAATAAGACTCCTTAGGAGGTTATTCTCCTTAATTAGCTTTAATAAATAATTTGATAAAAAGGGTAGACCGAATTAGTCTACCCTAGTAAGTTTAGGAATTAGCCTCGTCACAAAGCTCTTCCAATGTTTGATTGATTTTGATCACGCCAGAAGCATAATCATCGATCAATTGCTTCATTCCACTAAAGTGAATGATTTTAACAGGTTTCACCACTTTCCCAATTCTAATGGAAATCCACGTCACATCTTCACCGTCTTCAATAGTGTGTTGTGGAAACCTTGTTAAGGTTCCTTTTGATTTGAAGAATTTAAATAGTAAATCCAAATGATGGATTTGCCATTGTTTTTTCCTGTCCCTTTTTAAAGATAGCAGGTGATTTGCTAATTCTTCTCTACTAAAGTATCCATTTGGATTCTCATCATTAAACAATGATGGTTTAGCAGTGTCTACTGCTTTTTCGGAGTTTGAACTCACGAAGAGTTCAGTGAAATTAATTTTTGTCATTATTTTTTTGCCTCATTAGAGAGAACGAGTGCAAATAAAGGAGGGGGATTTACCATCGTTATTTGAATTTCTTAAAACCCCATAAATGACTGACCATAAGTCGAATTAATTTTTATTTATTGATTTAAAGAATTGAAACTTCCCCCTTTTACGAGACATCTTATTAGGATCATTATCTTTTAATATTGATTTAACGGCGTAATATTTATCAACACTGTTTAAGACCTCTTTTGGAGACAATACATTGAGACAAATAAAAAAATCATATATAAAAGCATATAGATCTTTTTGGAATTCGAATAAACTTAATTTTTTTAGATAGTCAACAAGTCTAATTGTTAAGTTATATAAAGCAAGGTTTGACAGGTCATATTCTTTATATTTAGTACGATTTTCTAATTCAAACAAATTCGCTTCACTCGCAGAAAGCATTTGATAAAATTTTGTATTATATTTTTTGTGTTCTTCAAAAATCTCTTCTAAAACAATACTTAGTATCCTTTTTGATAATCTTTCTGGTAGAGATATTACTCCTTTTTTATCATATCCCGAACGAATGACCTTTTTTCCATTTGATTTTCTTCCTTTAAGAACAACATCAAATTCGTCAGAAATATAATGCATCACTTCACCTTTATTTATCATTCTCCCTTCCATATTGGTTTCATTAATGATAAACGCTTGTTTATCTTCTAGTGTCATACGTTCGAATGTTTTTTCCGATACTGAAAATTCATAATCAGTCGTTACCTGACGAGCAGAAAGATCTATAAAAACGTCTATTAATTTATCCAAATATTGCTCAGTCTTTTTGCTTACTACCACAATCTTTAAAAAGCCATCATAAAACATAGCTAAAAATAATATGGTATCTATTGAAAGCTCTTTGGGAGCTATACTTTTAATGTTTTCAACTAGCTGAATAGTTTCTTCGACAGAAGTAAATTGGTTTAATCCAACGCCCTTAAAACTAAAGCTCTCTATAAAATCTGGTAATGTGTCTTCGGTAAATAAAACATCTCCAAGTTGTTGGAATATAGTATGGTGTGAAATTCGATCGCCTTTAATTTTATATTCCTCCCAAATAATTTGCGATGCTACTTTTTTGTCTGGAAAGATTATTATCTCTGGTTTATCTTTTGAAAACTTCATTTTCAAATTAAATAAAAATATCTGTCTGTAAGGATGTATTTATAAAATTGGATATTTCTTTAAAAGGTAACACCACCGAATGAATATAAAAAAAGCAGGATGCTTTCACACCCTGCTTAAATAGATATTACTTTAATCCCTTTTGAACTTTTAAATTCAAATCATCGATAAGATGTTGATCAAATGAGTCTAAATAGATATTTGTGATTTTATTACCATATTCATGTCCTAATGCTTCTGCAATAAGTTCGTTAGAATAACCCATTCGTTTTGATATTGTAGCCCAACTGTGTCTAGCAACATAAGTAGTTATATTCAATTCAATCTTACACCTCTTAGCTATTCTATCTAGATATTTATTTGTCTGTTTAATAGCTTGCCTGGTAATATTTTTAGATTCGATGCCGTCTTCGATCATATTTGAAGGAAATATTGGAAGCAGATATTTATCAGGAGTATATAGTTTAAGTATACTTTTAGCTAATGGTGTTAATTTAATATCATATAGCTTTTTAGTTTTCCTTCTTCTAAATACGATTCTATCCTTTTGTATATTATCCTTTGTTAGATAAGCTATATCTGTAAATGACGCACCTATTAGAGCGAAGCTTAGAAAGAAGTAGTTTTTAGCATGCCACTCCTGAGAGCCAACCTTTACTTTCTCTTTGTTAAGTTTTAAAATATCTTCTTTTGTAATGGAACGCTTTTGCGTTTTCTCACCTTTAATCTGAATATCATAGAAGGGATATAAAGACCTATCTACAACTTTTGCTTTAATTGCTTTATTAAAAATAGCTCTAATAGTCCTTAAGTAGTTGCTGATTGTATTTGGTTTAATGTTTTCAGAAGCGAGTTTATCTTTAAATCCTTCGAGAAATTGATAGTCTATCTCTTTAAATAAGAGAGTATCCTTACCAGCATAACTCATTAACCTGTTTTTAGCTACGTTATAAACTTGAGAGTTACCAGTCTTATTTGACCTAATAAGTGTTTCTATTAAAGATTTAGAGAATTCATTGAAACAGTATACTTTATCAGTTTTCGGTTTCTCTTCTTTAACGATAAGAGTTTCCCGTATTGCACTAATGGAGAATTCATTTCTTGCTTCAAGCTCTGAAATGGCTTCCTGTATCTTATGTAGTTTAGTGCTTAATATGTTGTTAAGATTTGTAGAACTTCTTGTACTAGCTTTGAAACATGACAATCCCTCATTCCAATCATTAGGATGCGTAGACAAGCCTGTTGGAACAATATGTGGTACTCTATCGTGAGTTATCCGAAATATGATATTGAATTCTTGATTTTTCTTTGGACGTCGTTTATCCAACATGATTTTAATTGAAGCCATAAAACTGTTATTATGGCACCTGTTTGCAATGTTAGTCAACTAAAAAAGTGTACTAACAATTGTACTAACATTTCACTTTCAATCTTTAACTTCACAAAATCTCTCAAAATAAAAAAGGCCTCAGATAATCTCTGAAGCCTCTTTAGGGTGGTCGCATTTGGATTCGAACCAAAGACCTACTGCTTAGAAGGCAGTTGCTCTATCCAGCTGAGCTATGCAACCATCACTTAAATTGCTTAAGTGGTGCAAATATAGGCTTACAAATCATATTCTGCAATATTTCTTTAAAAATTATTAAAAAACATTACAAAGCTTTCATTCTTAATAATTTATCAGCCTATAAAAATAAAAACCGATGATGTTACTGTAAATCACATCATCGGTCTTCAATAAATTTAAAACAAATTATTCAGCTTTTTTCTTATCTCTCATCATTTCGCCCATCTTAGCTCTTCTTTCTTTCATTTCTGCTTTTTGTTCTGCAGTATAAGTAGCCTCTAGTTTCTCTCTCATCGCTTTAGCTTTTTCTCTTTGCTTAGCCACTAATTCTTTTTGTGCAGCAGTGTAACTAGCTTCTAAGGCTTTTCTTTTTTCTAGCATATCCTTACTTTGGTCGGCCATGATAGCCTTTTGCTCCTCGGTAAAAGTAGCTCTTAGCGCTTCGCGGTCTGCCTTTTGTTGCTCCATACTTGCTTTAACCATAGCCTTTTGCTCTTCGGTCATATTAGCAACCATTTCTCTTACAGGTGCATCTGGTCTGCCTGGGCCGCCACCTTGTGGACCTTTTCTTTTAGGCCCTTCTTGTGCTTGTGCAGTCATAGATACGGCTAATAACAACATACCAGCCATAGAAATTTTTTGAATTAATTTTTTCATCATCATGGGGTTTAAATTTTATACAAGTAAGAACACAAATTATGATAATGGTTTAATATCATCATCTACATCAAAACAATTTTAACAAAAATTAACAACTGCCTGCTTTAATTGTCTTATTAGTTCTATTTCTTGTTTTAATTAACAGAAAGGTTTGTATTTTTGGCCTTTATCAAAAACATCCGATTGAATATGATTAAGAGAGAAAAAGTTAAAGATCTGCTGGTAACTACCACATTTGGCAAAGAAGTAATAGTAATGGGTTGGGTAAAAACGTTTAGAAATAACCAATTCATCGCTTTAAATGATGGTTCTTGCATGGCCAATTTACAGGTAGTGGTTGATTTTGAGCAAACTCCGGATGAAATATTAAAAAAAATAACTACAGGTGCAGCCTTAAAGATTACAGGTAAACTGGTAGAGTCTTTAGGTAAAGGTCAAACCGTAGAAGTGAAGGCAAGCTCGGTAGAAATTTTAGGCGAAAGTGATGCTGAGAAATTCCCGCTACAGCCTAAAAAGCACAGCTTAGAGTTCTTAAGAGAAATAGCGCACTTGCGTTTTCGTACCAATACTTTTAATGCGGTTTTCAAAATCAGACATCATTTAGCTTTTGCGGTACACCAATTCTTTCATGAAAGAGGCTTTGTTTATTTACATACGCCAATCATCACCGCTTCTGATGCAGAAGGAGCTGGCGAAATGTTTAGAGTAACTACTTTAGATTTTGATAAAACCCCACGTACAGAAACTGGCGAAGTGAATTTTAAAGAAGATTTCTTCGGTCGTTCTGCAAATTTAACGGTTTCTGGTCAGCTAGAGGGCGAGCTTGGTGCTATGGCTTTAGGAGAGATTTATACTTTTGGGCCAACCTTTAGAGCAGAAAACTCTAACACCACTAGGCACTTAGCAGAGTTTTGGATGATAGAGCCAGAAGTAGCTTTCGCTGATATAGAAGACAATATGAACTTAGCGGAAGACCTTCTTAAATATGTTATCAAACATGCTTTAGAAAACTGTAAAGATGAATTAGAGTTCTTAAAAAACCGTTTGTTAGAAGAAGAGAAAAATAAGCCTCAAGCAGAGCGTAGCGAGCTTAACTTATTAGAGAAATTACATTTTTGCTTAGATAACAATTTTGAGCGTTTAACTTATACAGAAGCTATAGAGATTTTAAAACGCTCTAAACCTAATCAGAAAAAGCAATTTAATTATATTATTGATGAGTGGGGTGCCGATTTACAGAGCGAACACGAAAGATATTTGGTAGAAAAACATTTCAAAAAGCCAGTTATCTTAACCAACTATCCGGCAGATATCAAATCATTTTACATGAGGCAAAATGATGAAGAGGTAAACGGACAAAAAACGGTTGCTGCTATGGATATTTTATTTCCAGGAATAGGAGAGATTGTTGGTGGCTCGCAAAGAGAAGAAAGATTAGATAAACTTACCCAGCGCATGCAAGATATGGGTATCCCTCAAGATGAATTATACTGGTATTTAGATACACGTCGTTTTGGTAGCGCACCACATGCTGGTTTTGGTTTAGGTTTCGAGAGGTTAGTACTTTTTGTAACCGGTATGACTAATATCCGCGATGTAATACCTTTCCCACGCTTTCCAAAAAATGCAGAATTTTAATAAAAAAGGCCGGATGAAAATCTGGCCTTTTTTGTTTCACGTTAAGTAATCATTTTTTTTGATGACATGACTACTTGATATATTATATGATAGAGTATTAGCTTAATTATCCTACCTTAACTAATGGGGTAGCACTTTGTTTTCTAAACTGTTCTAACTCGGCAGCTAAAATTTGTTTTAGCTCCATATCAAACCTTTTGGTATTGAAGTTTATCATATTATCTTGATGATTTTGACGGAATTTTTTAACATCCTCTCTTAAAATCGAGAACAATTCTTGATCAAACTTCCTTATTATGTCTTTAGCTGCTTCCGTTATCATAGTTTTCATAATTTTAATATTAGATTTGTTAATAGAAATACGAATACTATGCCATTCTAGCTTTTAAAATAGCCTAATGGTTAAATATTAAAGCCTCTTTCATAGAAAAATGGCTTTTTGAAGTAATAAAAGCATATTTTATGAAAATTAAGGCATGAAAATTGTATAGCATACTATACAGTTGAGGTTAGTTTAAAGGTAAAAAAGAGAAATATAATGCTGTTACGTATATACGAAGAGAATCCAAACGAGAAAGCTATTGAACAAGTAGTACAGGTATTAAGAAAGGGGGGCATCATCATTTACCCAACAGATACTGTATATGGTTTGGGTTGCGATATTACCAACAGCAAGGCCATAGAAAAGATAGCTCGTTTAAGAGGAATAAAACCAGAGAAAGCCAATTTTTCTTTCATTTGTTACGATTTAAGCCATATCTCAGATTATATCAAACCCATAGACAATACCACTTTCAGAGTTTTAAAGAAAGCTTTGCCAGGTCCTTTTACTTTTATTTTTAATGCTAGCAATAAAGTTCCAAAGCTTTTATCTAGTCAAAAGAAAACGGTTGGTATTCGTGTTCCCGATAATAATATTGCCCGTTGTATTGTAAAAGAGTTGGGCAATCCTATCGTTTCTACCTCTATCCATGATGATGATGATATTATCGAATACTCTACAGATCCAGAATTAATCTACGAGAAATATAAAGATCAGGTTGATTTGGTTATTGATGGTGGCTATGGCGATAACGTAGCCTCTACCGTAGTAAGCTGTTTTGATGGTGAATTTGACATCATCCGTGAAGGAAAAGGCGACTTATCCGAATATTTATAACAAACCCCAAAATCATTTTTCTATGCCGAAACTTATCAATTTAAAAGTATTTAAAGATTTCTTCCAGTCGCAATCTGCCGGTGGTATTTTATTGATGATATGTGTTATCATATCCTTAACTATTGCCAATACCAGTTTAGGGCCTGCCTTAGAAAATTTTTTAAACAAGGAAGTTGGTTACCAAAGCGATGCTTTGCATTTGCGTTACCCGGTATTGTTATGGATAAACGATGGCTTAATGGCTATATTTTTCCTTTTAGTAGGTTTAGAAATTAAAAGGGAGTTGGTAGAGGGCGAGTTATCATCTATAAAACAAGCTAGTTTACCCATATTTGCTGCCGTAGGCGGTATGTTGGCTCCGGCTTTAATTTATGCTTTGGTTAATCTTTCTGCACCAACTTTACACGGTTGGGGCATACCTATGGCCACAGATATAGCTTTTGCCATAGCCGTTATCTCATTATTAGGAAATAAAGTCCCTTTATCATTAAAAATATTTTTAACTGCTTTAGCTATTGTAGATGATTTAGGCGCTATCCTCGTGATTGCGTTTTTTTATACGGAGGAGCTACATTTAACCTACCTGCCTTATATTTTAGCTTGTTTGGCTTTATTGTTTGCACTCAATTATTTTAATGTAAAAAGAATTTGGATGTACATCATCCCAGGATTATGTTTATGGTATTTTGTACATGGTTTTGGTGTACATGCTACCATAGCAGGCGTTTTAACCGCTTTTTTCTTACCTACAACAGAAGACGATCAAGAATCTGCGTTAGAGAAATTAGAACACCTGCTGGTAAAACCAGTAAACTTCTTCATTATGCCTGTTTTTGCCTTGGCAAATACCAATATCAAATTTGAATCTGCCATGTTAGATGGCTTAACTAGCCCTTTAAGCTTAGGTATTATTTTAGGCTTAATAGTAGGCAAGCCTTTAGGTATTATGCTGATGTCTTTTCTAGCTGTAAAATTTAAAATAAGTGCTTTACCAAGCGGCGTAAAATGGAAACAAGTTTTAGGCCTAGGCTTACTGGCAGGCATAGGTTTTACCATGTCTATCTTTATTGCACTCTTATCTTTTAGTGAGTATGAGAACCAGTTGCAAGCTAAGTTTTCTATCTTGATAGCATCTGTACTGGCTGGTATTTTAGGCTATTTGGTTTTAAATACCATAGCTAAGCGAGGAGCAAAATCTGTTTAGATAAAATCTACCCATCGTAAATTTTGACTTTTAAGAAATATTCATTTTCTTAGAGCTAAAGATTTAATTACCTGATGAAATTTATAGCTACCTGTTATTTTATAGCAAGGATTTGATTTTTTAAATAATAAAAACTTCCGTAATACACCAAGTTTTGGGTGTATTACGGAAGTAAAACTATACATATATATAAGTTGGCAACAAGTGTAAAAAGACAGACGAGCAGACAGATACGTTAACGTTAAAATTGAAACAATAAAGAATTTAGCTTTATGACAGGACAGTGCAAATTTGATGGGAATTTATTTTGTTTTTTTCTTCCCACCCACAAAGAAGAAGGAAATCCCACCCACATTGCAAACATTGCCAAAGCCCCACAAGCCTACGCTGAAACCAAAGCTTTGGCAAAGAGTGCAATCTTGCTTACGCACAGGAGTAATCGGTAGAATCTTGACAAATTTCAAATGATGCAGTTACAGAAGATAAACAACAATTAGCGGCAATACTAAAAAACGGAAAAACAACTAACATTGAGTTAAAAGATGATATGGGCGAATTGCTTCAAAAAATAAACAGAAACTTCATCGAACATAAATTGTTAGGCAACTTCGATTTTACTGAAGATGAGTACTCAGAGTTGCTTGAGAACGTCGGACTGTTGTGTAATTCTCTTCTTTATTGCAGTAACGTATTTGAAGACAAACATCATAAATTGATATTTACTACGCTTGTTGAAATTGCAAAACGATGGAAAGATTCTGATAATGAACACGATGCTGAAGAAAACAGTCGTTTTTGGGATTATATATCAAAACATTTAATAAATGAGGATTACATCAACCAAAAATTATATCATGCTTTCACAGACGTTATCTCGCAGTTGGGAAGAAGACACTTAATTCCTGTTGTTTTGACAGGCAAAAAGTACTATTCAACCCTGATGATGCATTCATTTTCGCCGAAGAATAGTCTTTTTTCATTTTATGACCTTTGTTATAATATTTTCAAAAAAGACTTGGATTTCGGTTTTACAAATGAAGATGAATGGCTTTGCGAGATAGTTGCTGCACAAATGAAAACTGTTTTAAGTGGTGGCTATCGTGAAGATAAAAAAGTTTCAATCGGTTCAAGTGCATATTCTATAAAAATTGGATTAAGGTCCTTTTCAGTAAATGAAGATTTATCTGGTGATTTTGTACAATTTATAAATGATACATTCTATCAAATCAATAAGCTTTTCAATAGAGAGCCTATTGATGAAAACACAAGATTAGAACGCTACATTG
This sequence comes from Pedobacter puniceum, assembly GCF_009674685.1. Lineage (GTDB taxonomy): Bacteria > Bacteroidota > Bacteroidia > Sphingobacteriales > Sphingobacteriaceae > Pseudopedobacter > Pseudopedobacter puniceum. The sequence goes on along the minus strand of NZ_WKJI01000001.1, from coordinate 1,215,010 downwards.
TAGAATGGTGGAAAAATAAAACAGAATCTGAAAAAGTATCTGATAATACGACTCGAAAAAAAAGAGTTCCTACTGTTTCAAAAGAAAATATTGTTGCGAGATATATTAGAGACGAAAATTCTGTTTTTCTCTACATCCCTTCGATTAGATTAGATGATGGTAACAGCATTGTGTCTCTTAAGGTTTTTGTGAATGGAGAACAGATTATTTCACAAGAAATAAGAACAAAACAAGGCGAATTAGTTGTTGCAACAAAACAAATTGAATTTGAATTGAATGATTTGTTGAGAAATTATAATACAATAAATCTAAGCATTGAAATTAAAGAAAATCATACTGTAATTTTTGATTCGGAAAGAAACAAAGCGACATCATTAAATAGAGAGTTTATTTTATTTGAGGGAGAAAACGAAGTTTTAAGTCAAATAAATAAGCCGACCAATTATTTTGTTTATTCCAAAGACATTGATTCGTTGAGAAGAATACCGGACGAATTGACAACTTATGGAACCAATTTATATAATATTTACCCTAAAGCTGGAGAAAGTTTATCGGGTTTAATAAAACAAGTATTTTTTGTTGATAAAACAAAAACCGCAAGCCTTGGTAAGACTGTTTGTTTAATAGGAAGTGAATTAAATATAGAGTGGTTCTTGGAAGATATTTCTTGTATTGTATATTCCAGCGGTGTCAAACTATTAGTTCCCGAAAATGCCAATTTAAAAGCATTGGAATTACGAATTGATAAGAAAGTTCACAAATTGCAAGAGCTAACCTTTGAAAGAATTGAAAGCGGATGCTATCAATTTGGATTAAAAGCACTAGGGTTGTTTCACGAAAATTATCCTACAGAAATCAATTTATATTCCTACGAAAAAGAATCAATGATTCTAAGCGAAACAATTATTGTTTTGCCGAATTTTGAAATACAGTTTAACCATCCATTTTATTACGGTGATTTAGAGCGAAAGCTGATTGTAAAAAACGGTGACGAAGCATTAGAATTAACGTGGAGTAATCAAGATAATGAAATAAGATGTCCCATCAATGACGGTATGCTGTTGATAAAAATTCCCTATCTAAGATGGAGAATAAACGATAATGAATGGCAAAATGAACCTATTAACAAAAAATTATGGTATAAAGATTTTTTGGTAAATGGAGATATATTAGAAATTGATAATCCCAAAGAAAATGATGACATTACAATATTCGGCAAGACAAATGGAAAACCGTTTGAAATTGTTAAAAATCAAAGTGGAAATTTTGAAATCGGGAGAGCAATCTACGCCAATGAGAGCATAACAGATATTTCTGTTTATATTGTTTTGGGAAAGGATTATTTTGAAATTTTTACTGTTTCCACAAAAGAACATTTTATTGCAAATCCATTGTCATATAGCGATGGTAAAGTTTTTTGGAATGTTGAAGATTCATTCGTAGGAGAAAAAAGCAATGAATTCTTCCTCATAATTAAATCAGCAGATAATAATTTCCGGTCGAAAATCAATTTTAAGAACAGTGAAATTAAAAATCTGCAAGACGATATATGTAAAATTCAGGTAAAAATTCAGGACAAAAATATCTTTTCAAAAGCAGAAAACTATCAACTAATTTATGAAGGAGAATTACTTATTGGTACACCTGAAAAACTTCGATTTAAATACAAAAAGATTACACTATTAAGTGCAAACTGTTTTGACAGCAAAAAATCTGAATGGATTCCCTTCATACCTAAATACTTTATCGATAAATTAAAATTTGTACAAGAAGATGAAAACAATTACTACACAGGACAATTGTGCGTAATAGACAAAAATGGTGAAACAAGAGTGATAAGTGCTATGATAAATGAAAAAGGGACATATGATAAAACTAATCCTGTCAGAATTGAATTGAGAGACAACAATACACTTTGGTTAGTGGCAGGCTGGGAAGGTGGTAATGATTTTATTGGCAATTTATTCTGCGATAAATTGCGTAGAGGTATTTGCAATATTCAAAAACAGGATAATTATTATGGTGAAATAAACCTATACAAATTTAAGGAAGAAGATAATGTTTAATCCGGCAAAAGCAGCAGACGAAATCAAGAAAGAATATATTGGGTATATTAATACTACGTTTCATTTTCGTAATCAAAATCTGCAAAAAAAACTACTTGAAGAGTTAGATAAAACTGTTTCTAACGGTCCTTACGTTGAAATTAAGGATTCATTCAAGTCTGGAAAATCAATTGACGAATTGATTAAAAACGGAACATTATCGCCGCTTTTCACAGATTTAGAAAGAAATAAAAAATACCCACCAAAACTTCCTATTTCTCGACCTCTGTATTTGCATCAAGAAAAGGCAGTTGAAAAAATAGTTTTAGGAAATAATGTAGTAGTATCAACTGGAACAGGTAGTGGTAAAACAAATTGCTTTTTAATACCAGTCATCAACGAATTGCTCCGAGAAAAGGAAAAAGGGCAACTGAATGATGGAGTTAGGGCAATTTTCATTTATCCCATGAATGCTTTGGCTAATGACCAAATTAAAGGACTACGTGAAATTCTGATGGCATACCCTGATATTCGTTTTGGAGTATATAATGGCGGTACAGAGAACAGAGAAACGGATGCTATTAAGCTTTATGAAGCAATGTATGCCAACGAAAAATATCCAGAATTAAGAAAGAGATTGCCAAATGAGGAAGTTTCTCGTGAAAGAATGAAAGAACGACCACCCCATATTTTGTTTACAAACTATGCAATGTTAGAACACATGCTTTTTCGACCAGGTGATGATTCAATATTCAGTAATTCCAATTTTAAGTTTGTAGTATTAGACGAAGCACACGTCTATGCAGGAGCAACCGGTATTGAAACTGCATTTTTGATGGGAAGGTTAAAAGGAAGAATAACAGGAGAAAAGAAACCTCAATTTATTTTAACCTCTGCAACATTGGGAGATGGAAGTATTGCAAGTAATAAGAGAGTTGTAGAATTTGCGGAACGATTAACAGGATGTAATTATAATACTAACGAGATTATTACAGCTTATCGTGATAACTCACAAAAATCATCTGAAATTTATCAGTACCCGATTCAACTTTTTACTGATTTAGCAAATGAGGAAAATTTCTTTAATGATATTTTAAATAAGTACAACCTTGATTTTACATACTCTCAAGGAAGAGAGGCAGAAATATTATATGATATCATTTCTTCTTCCAGTTTGTATGCTAAAATGAGAAACAAAGGGAGTTTGTTAAAACTCATTGATTTTGCTGAACAACTTGAAATTACAAGTCAGGAAGCGGTAAGATTTATTGCGTTGTGTGCGAAGGCAAGAAAAAACGGGAAACCGCTAATTGATATTCGATATCATTATTTTCTCAAAGCACTTGATGGCTGTTATTTAGCACTTGACTATGAAAATAGTTTGTCGCTAATAAGAAAAGACCATTTCCCTCTTTCGTATGAAAAAACAGCAAAAATGTTTGAAATTGCTGTTTGTGAAGATTGTGGGGAGATTGCTATTCTTGGAAAGGTTTCAAATGGCAAACTGGTAAGAGCAAGTAATTTGGATGAACGGAGTTTTTATCAAGTGCAATACAACCAAGATTTATATGAAGACGAGGAAGAAAATTGTAAAGATGATTTCAAAACAAAAACTAAGAAGGAAAAAGAAGATACTGTTTTTTATTTATGTAAAACCTGCGGTGCCATCGTAGCAGATGACGAAGTTCACAATAGTTGGTGTACTTGCGGAAACACTCAAAAAATAAAGATTTCAAAATTACCCAAAGATGACTGTTTAAATTGTGGTGGAACTTTGAGACGCTTTAATTTGGGGTATGATGCAGCCACTGGAGTTGTTGCGACATCTTTATACGAACAAATACCAGAATATAAATTTGACATTGAAGAAAACGCCGAAAAACAATCAACAAATAATCCATTTTTACAAAAAACCGAAAAGAAAAAAAGTAAATCCAGAACGGGAAGTCAATTTTTGATTTTCTCAGACAGCCGTCAAGGTGCTGCAAAATTTGCTTGTTTTTTAAGTGATTCATACAAAGAATTCTTACGCCGTCGTGGAATTTGGAATGTTGTAACACAAGAAGAAAATAATTACAGGAATGGTATTGGGATAAGCGATTTTGTAAGTGTACTTGACAATTATTATTCAGGATTAAATTTGTTTCGCAAAAGCAATTCCGACAATATAGAATCGTCAATTACCGAAAATCGACGTAATGCCTGGGTTGCGGTGCTCAACGAGCTTTATAATTGCAACCGTGATACCTCACTCGTTTCATTGGGTAAAATTTCTTTTGAATATCTTGGAAACAGTGAAGATATAATTCAGGTGGTTGTCAATAATTTTAATCTTTCAAAACAGGACGCAAAGAACTTCCTAAACTTCCTTGCTTTTGAAATAGTACGTTCGGCTGCAATTGTTACAGATAAAATATCAGATATAAATCCTAGTGATAGAGAATACTTGTATTTTACACCAAATCAGAAAATTATAACAAAATACAAGGATAATTCAGTTTTTAATTCTCAAGGTTTCATGCCTACACCAAGAACATTGAAAAGCGGAGAGAAAAAATATTATCGTTCGAATAAATTATTGCTCACAACTAAAATTCTCAAACTGGATGATGATAAAGCTGTTGAGTTTTTAGGTAACTACTGGGATTATTTGGTATCAGACAATAACAAATACAAACTCCAAACAAATGATGGTAAAGGATATTTTGTACCCGCAAATTATTTCAAAACAAACTTAGGTAAAAATGCAATTCTGTGGAAGTGCCAAAAGTGCGGAAAAGTAACTCAATTTAATATTGGAAACAATTGTATTCAAATTGGCTGTGAAGGTAATTTGGAAAGACTAAATTCAAAAGAGTTTTGCAGCGACAACTATTATGCATTGTTATATGATAGCGAAAAAGTATCCCCTTTATTTGTTAAGGAACATACCGCTCAACTTGCTAAAAAGGATGCATTAGATTATCAGCAACAATTTATCCGAAAAGAAATTAACGCTCTTTCCTGTTCTACCACGTTTGAAATGGGAGTTGATGTTGGAGATTTGGAAACCGTTTTTTTACGTAATATTCCACCTCTTGCTTCAAATTATGCTCAAAGAGTTGGTCGTGCAGGTAGAAGTATAGATGCAGCCGCATTTGCATTGACATTTGCGAGGTTAAGTTCTCATGACTTTACTTTTTTTGATAGTCCAAAAGAAATGATAAATGGAATGATTTATCCACCAAACTTTATTTTGGATAATGAGAAAATTTTAAAACGTCATGTCTATGCTGTGGCTTTAAGCTTATACTTGAAAATCAATCCAGATTTGTATTCCGCTAATAATGCGAAACCATTTATTAACGAAAAGGGATATGTGGGTTTCATTGACTGGCTTAACTCTGAACCAATTGAATTATCCGATTTATTAAGAAATTCTATTGCAATCACAAATAAACAACTGAAAGACAAATACATCAATAGTTTTGAATGGTTGGACGATTTTATTGGAGAGCAAGGAACATTTTCGAAAATTATAAAGGAGTTTGAACAGAATGTTGAGTATTTAAAAAAGGAATACGAAAAGGCAATGCGGGCAAGAGATGAAAAAACTGCTTCTATATTTAGTCGTAAATTAGACAGGTACCAAAAAAACGATTTGATTGATTTTCTTGTTCGAGGCAATATTCTTCCAAAATATGGTTTCCCTATTGATTCAGTAGAATTAACACAAAACATTGCAGCACAAAGTTTCAAATCTTTAAATCTAAGTCGCGATTTATCAGTTGCTATTGCCGAATATGCTCCGTCTTCGGAAGTGGTTGCCGATGGGGGCTTATATAAAAGCCGTTACATTAGAAAACCCATTGTAAACAAAAGCGAAATGAGCGACTTCGAAACAGCATATCTTTCAAAATGTCCCGATTGTGAGAACATGAATTATTCTAAAATGCCAATCGGTTCAGATGGAATACCTTGTGCTATTTGTGGTAAAGAACTAAAAAACAGAGATTTTTATAAAAGTATTGAGCCGAGAGCAGGTTTTATTGCAGAAGAGGAAATAAAAGATGTTCCGCTTAGTTCACAAGAACGAAAATATAAAACAGAAGCCATCTATATTGGTGACAAGACAGCGTACCCAATTAGTAAATATGAATATGAATTTGAAAACATCAAATTAGAAGTTGAATCAACTGCGAATGATTCTCTTGTTGTTAAATCTACTGATTTTTTCTATGTGTGTCCAAAATGTGGATATTCAATTGCAAGTGATGAAGCAAGTAAATTGTCAGAATATGAAGATTATAAATCCGGCGTCACTCGTATTGAAAGAAATACTAACGGACATAAAAATCCTTTTGGGAAAGGAAAATGTGTAAATACTTCACTCACAAGATATAGTTTGCATCATGAATTTAAGACAGATGTGGCAAAAATATCTTTTGGTTGCGACACTTCAGACTATCCAACAATGTTGTCGGTTATGTATGCTCTACTTAATTCTTTTGCACATGAACTTAACATTGAAAGACGAGATATCAAGGCTTGTTTAACTTTTAAGATTTCAAACGGAAGAACAGAACATAAAATAATAATTTACGATGCAGTTCCGGGTGGTGCAGGACATTCAAGACGTCTTGTAACAGAAGATGGAGAAGTATTAAAAGTGGTAATAAAAAGAGCAATAAATTTATTGGATTCTTGTGAATGCTCTCCTTCTTGCTATCGTTGTTTACGAAATTATGAAAACCAAAAAATACACGAAATTCTTGACAGAGAAAATGCCTTGAATTTTTTAAAACAATTAGCAAAAATTTAAACATAAGAAAATGATAAAGAGCCTTCCCACAGTCGTAAGCACATTTGCAAGCCCGCTCAAGCCAACGCTCAAACCAAAGGCTTGCAAAAGAGCTTCCGCCTTTCATGACGGTTTTAGGATTGCCAACGCTCAAAAAAACAAAATAAATTTGTGCTTCGTGGATAGGTTGGTGCAGATTGACAATGACAAGAAAATAAAGCTAAATAAATGAATAACAGACGGATATGAATGAACACCAGTTGCCAACACGTGGTATAGTTAATTGCCGGTGCAGTGGGTATTCGAGCGGCACAGCTCGTATCAAAAGTAGTTGTAACTTGACAGGAAAGTGCTTCGAAATCGGCAACTAACCATACCGCCAAACGTTAAAAATCAACCTAACCCAACTCAAAATCAATCTCTTATTCAATAAAAACATGAACATTAAAGAATTAAACCAAAGACAAGATATTTCTACCGAGGATAAACAGTATAAAGTTTACACTCAATTTGCTGCGCTTTTAAATGAGTTAAGAAAAAGAGAATTACCAGAAAATATTGAAAAATTAATTAACGATGCCATAGATGAAATAAACGCTTCTTCTTTAACAGGAAGTCAGCTCTTTAAACTAATAAGGCAAAAACAAACCTCAATTTTAAAGCAAATTGAAAAAGAACTTAAAATTGTTCCTATAAACTATTACAGAAACCTTTGGATGATATTTGGTTTTACATCTTTTGGTTTGCCAATAGGGGTAGCCATAGGTTTAAGTTTAGGAAATATAGCCTATTTAGGCGTGGGCTTGCCGTTTGGTTTTGTTATAGGCTATGCAATTGGCTCCTCAATGGATAAAAAAGCTGTAGCGGAAGGAAGACAATTAAATATCGAGATTAAAAATTAGCTTAGGTGGAATAAAACTCGATACTCAAAAAATATAAAAATTCCCTTTTATCTTAAGTTCTCGCCATGAAATCAATACTTATCATTTTTATCACGTTTTTAACTACGACAACTTTTGCTCAAGTTAAAGCGAATAGAAATGTTAATGATTTTATACCTCAAGGCTTCGTGATTTTAGAAGAAATAAAAGGCGACTTAAATAAGGATGGGATAAATGATGTGGTTTTGCTCATAAAAGCTACTGATAAAGAGCAATTTGTTGTAGATGAATATCGTGGAAAATTAGACCGAAACCGAAGAGGGATAATCATTTTATTTGACAAAAAAGATTCCTTTGAATTGGCTTTAAAAAACCTCGATTGCTTTTCTTCTGAGCATGAAGATGGAGGCGTTTATTATGCTCCAGAACTAGCTATTAGTATTAAAAATGGAAATCTTAATATTTCTTATGAACATGGTAGATATGGTTCTTGGATGTATGTTTTCAAAGCTATAAATACTGATTTTAAGCTTATTGGTTATGAAAGCGTTTATAGAAGTAATTATGTTTTTGATGGAATTACATTTGATGAAACAAGCATCAATTTTTTGACAAAGAAAAAATTAATTAAAGAGGTTATAAAAGTATCCTCAAAAGGGAAAGAGATTTATAAAGAATTTTGGAAGAAAATTGATGTAAAACAATTAGCTAAACTTTCAGAAATTAAAGATTTTGATGATATCGATATGAGTAAATATTGAATTTTGATGAAATCCCTAAAACAAAAAAAAGCGAAATTTCTAAAAAATCCGCTTCTTTCTCTTTATCAGTTATGTTTTAATAAAAAAGGTATTTCATCATTCACCACCCAGCACTTTCCACTCTCAGCACCCAGCCTGCGGTCATCGGTCATCCGACTCTAAACTTATAACACCAGCCTTCGGACCGCAGTCATCGGACCTCCGACTTTTAACTTACAACTTTAAACTTTCCACCCTAACTCTACCCCTTAATTCCCTTAATAAAATCATGAATATGAGCTAAATAATCATCCTTATCAGCAAGAGTTTTAACAAATGCGCTTCCCACAATAGCTCCGTTTGCATATTGGTTAGCTCTTTCAAAGCTTTTTTGATCTGATATACCAAAACCAATAATCAAAGGATTGTTAAGTTTCATATCTTTTACCCTTTGGTAGTAAACGCCAATTTCGTCTGATACGTTTAGGGCTTTACCTGTGGTTGATGATGAAGATAATAAATAGATAAATCCATTAGATAAACCATCAATTTTTCTGATTCTTTCTTCTGAAGTTTGTGGTGTAACCAAAAAAACATTGCTTAAACCGTTATCAATAAAATCATCTTTATACAGTTCTTCATATTCGTACATCGGCAAATCTGGTACAATAACACCATCAACACCAACTTCTGCGGCTTTTTTACAGAATTCCTTTACACCATATTGTATCATTGGGTTAGCATAACCCATCAGTAAAACAGGGATATGTATTTTTTCTCTTAAAGATTTCAATTGCTCAAACAGCACTTTTAAAGTCATACCATTTGCTATAGCCACTTCAGAACTTTTTTGGATAACAGGGCCATCTGCTAAGGGGTCTGAGTAGGGGAAACCTATCTCTAAAAAATCTGCTCCGGCATTTTGAAGTTCCTCGGCAATTTTAAGTGTAGCGTCTAAAGTTGGGTATCCTGCTGTAAAATATACCGATAAAATATCTTTGTCTTTTTTATCGAATAGTTGTTTAAGTCGGTTCATGTATAAAATGTAAAAGCTTTAAACAAGCTTTAAAGGTTGTTGATCTATTATTTAAAGGTTAAAATATTTCATAAAGGTGTTTAAATCCTTATCGCCACGTCCTGATAAGCAAACAACTACAATTTCATCACCTTTAAAGGTCATTTTCTCTAATTGTGCTAAGGCATGTGCCGATTCTATAGCAGGGATAATACCTTCTAATTTAGAAAGTAATAAACTTGCATCCATAGCTTCAGCATCGGTAATACTTACATATTCTACACGCTTGGTTTTATGTAAATGCGCATGCTGAGGGCCAATACCAGGGTAATCTAAACCGGCAGATATAGAATAAGGTTCTATCACTTGGCCATCTTCTGTTTGCATTAAAATAGTTCTTGAGCCATGTAATACTCCTTCTTTACCCAGTACAGATGTTGCTGCCGAGTGGCCAGAGTTTACACCTAAACCAGCAGCTTCAGCCGCAATAAGCTTAACATGTTCGTCATCCAAAAAATGATAAAACATACCCATAGCGTTACTGCCACCGCCCACACAAGCCAACACATAATCTGGAGATGGTGAGCCTGTATGCTCTATCAATTGTTTTTTAGTTTCTTCAGAAATGATAGATTGAAACTGAGAAACCATTTCTGGGTAGGGGTGTGGCCCAACCACAGAACCAATAATATAATGCGTATCAACCGGGTTGTTAATCCAGTCTCTCATGGCTTCGTTGGTGGCATCTTTAAGTGTTTTACTTCCAGAAGTTGCAGGAACAACCGTTGCACCCATCATTTTCATACGAGCCACGTTTGGTGCTTGTCTTTCTATATCAACCTCGCCCATATAAATCACACATTCTAAACCTTTCAAAGCGCAAACGGTAGCGGTTGCTACGCCATGTTGTCCGGCACCAGTCTCGGCAATGATTCTTTTTTTGCCTAATTTCTCGGCTAAAAGAATTTGTCCAATGGTATTATTAATTTTATGAGCACCGGTATGGTTTAAATCTTCGCGTTTTAAGAAAATGCTAGTACCATATCTTTCTGATAATCTTTTAGCCAGATATAATGGTGAAGGCCTGCCTACATAGTCTTTCAATAGCGATTGAAATTCGGCTTGAAAGTCTGGCTGTGCTATGATGTTTAAGTAATTGTTTCTAAGCTCCTCAATATTAGGGTATAACATTTCTGGGATATAAGCCCCGCCAAAATCTCCGTAATATCCTTTCTCTGTTACTCTATAGTTTGTATGTCCCATAACTATGATCTGATAATTTTAAATGCCTCTTCTAATAATGCTATATTTTTAACACCCGGTTCAACTTCAAATTTAGAATTTAAATCGACACCATATAGCTGTGGGTGTGTTAGTTTTTTAACTTTTTCGAGGTTTTCTAATGATAAACCTCCACTTAACATAAATGGTATGTTTAATTGATATTGATTTAAGATATCCCAGTCAAAAGTTTTACCAGAACCGCCGTAAGAATCAATTTTTGTATCAAATAAAAAGAAATCAACAACATCCGCGTAAGCTGTTAATTCATCAAAATTAAAATCAGGATGAATACCGAATGCCTTGATTACTTTAAAACCTTCTTTTTTTAGGTTTAGGCAAAGCTCTGGACTTTCCTCTCCGTGAAGTTGTACTGTGCCGATGCCGTAAATTCTACTAAACTCTACAATCTCATGCGCTAGTGCATTAACGTAAACAGCAGTTTTGATAATATGTTTAGGAAGCTTTAAAACATCCTGACGGTCAAAATCAACACCAATAAATCGGGCAGATTTAGGGTAAAATATAAAACCCATAAAATCTGGTTCTAAAGAGCCTAATTCGTTGATATTAGCCTCATATTTCATTCCGCAAACTTTTATTTTTAAGCTCATCTTAATTCTTGCTAATTGCTATAAGTTTTTGAAAAGATTTTAATGCACTGCCATTGAGCAAGGCCGTTTCTGCTTTATAAAAGCAATCTGAAAAGCTTAAATCATTCTCTATGGTTTTGATAGCTAAGGCTGCATTTACCAAAACAACGCTGCTTTGTTCTGTACTCGCTTGGTTGTTTAAAACACTTAAAAATATTTTAGCAGAATCTTCAACAGTTGAGCCACCTGTAATGGTTTCAGCATCAATTTTATCAAAACCTATGTCTTTAATGGCATACAATTGTTCGCCTTGGTTAGAGAAAGTTTTAAAATCGCAGGTTAGAGATACCTCATCATAACCTTCTAAAGCGTGTAAAATGGTATAGTTTAAATTTGATTTTTGATAGATATAAGCATATAAACGGGCTAGCTCTAAACTAAATACACCAACAATTTGGTTTTGCGGTTGCGCCGGATTAACCATAGGCCCCAACATATTGAAAAATGTTTTTACCCCAAGTTCTTTACGAAGAGGAGCAATATGTTTCATAGCCGGATGAAACAAAGGAGCATGTAAAAAGCAAATTCCGGCCTGGTCTAAACTTTTTAATAGTTTATCTTCTTGATTGGTGAATTGATAGCCTAAATATTCCATCACGTTTGATGAGCCACAACCAGATGAAACACCGTAATTACCATGTTTTGCAACATGATAACCAGCACCAGCAACTACAAAAGAAGCTAATGTAGAAATATTAAAAGTGTCTTTACCATCGCCACCGGTACCGCATAAATCTATCAGGTTGAAGTTTTGGTTAAGTTTAACAGGTAGGCAAAGCTCTAGCATAGCATCTTTAAAGCCTTGTAACTCATCTACGGTAATAGAACGCATGCAATAGGCTGTCATAAAAGCCGCCATTTGCGAGTTATTATAATTGCCTAAGGTAATTTTCTTTAATATCTCTTTAGACTCTGCGGTGCTAAAAGTCTTATGTTCAAATAAATGGTTTAGAATTTCTTTCATCAAAATATGCTCAAAAAAATCAAATAAAAAAGGGGCATCCTCAACGGCAGCCCCTTAACAGTATCTTATCAGGTATATACAAATAGGTTTTGCCTTACGATTGTTCGTAATGCCACCACCAAATTGTATTTACGCTTGTATGTCTCATTGCAAAAGCAAATATGATATTTTTTTAAAAATTAAAAAATAAAAAAACCGATTATCTTAAAAAACAGACAAGCAGATTATAATTTACCTAATTAAAGGGTCTTTTTCTTTAGTAAAATGGTTGTAAACCAATTTATTTAAGAAGCTAGGGGCTATCTTTTGTAAGAAAACGGTTAGTTTTCCTTGGGCCGTCATAATTAAAGTGTTTTTTCTGCTAGCTATTCCGCCAATAATTTTACGAGCTACTTCTTCGGCCGTCATCATCTTGCCTTCATCCATACTGGTTTCTCCTTGAGGACGGGCTTCGCTATTTAAAGCTACATTTCTGATGTTAGACGCTGTAAAGCCAGGGCAAGCCACCATTACATGCAATCCTGTCTTTAAATTCTCTACCCTCAACGCTTCAAAGAAACCATTCATAGCAAATTTTGAAGCCGAGTAGCCCGTTCTGCCTGGTAAACCTTTATAACCTGCAATAGAGGATATGGCAACTACAGAGCCATTATTATTAATTAATTCTGGTAAAGCATATTTGGTACAATAAACAGCACCCCAAAAATTAATATCCATTACTTGTTTTAAGACTTCTAAATCTAAATCTCTAAATAAAGCTCGCATAGAAATACCCGCATTATTAATTAAAATATCAATGCGGCCCATGGTATATAAAGTTTGGTTGATGATGTTTTTACAATCTTCTTCCTGTGTTACATCAGCCTGAATGGCTAATGCTTTTACTTTGTATTTTTCCTGAATTTCATTGGTAATTTCGCAAAGTTTAACATACTGTCTTGCAGCTATTGCAATATGGGCTCCTTTTTTAGCAAATTCTTCTGCCAATGCTTTGCCAATACCGCTAGATGCGCCTGTAATAACTACAACTTTGTTTTGAAAATCCATGATTTAAAATTTAAAAAAATACTTACGGGCAAATATCAGCATTGCTCCGTAAAAATTCTTGATATATCGCCAATTATACTTTTTGGTACTTTGCCCCTTGAAATGGATAATATAGGTGTTGCCGTAATAATAATTTTTATAGCCACTAAGTTTTAAGCGGTAAGAAAGGTCTATATCCTCGCCATACATAAAGAAATTTTCATCAAACAAACCTGCTTTATCTAAAGCTTTTTTCCTTAACAGCATAAAAGCACCAGCCAAAATATCCACTTCGGCAATTTCAAATTCACCAACCTGATGCGCATAATAGCTACTAAAAAACTTTGATTGAGGTAGCAGTTTACTTAAGCCAGAAAAATGGAATAATACAGTTGAAACCCCCGGGATTTGTCTTTTAGATTCTTCTAAGAATTCTCCTTGTCCGTTTATCATCCTCAGTCCTAAACCACCAGCTTCAGGGTGTTCATCCATAAAAGCTAGGGTTTTACTTAGCGTATCTTTACTGGTGATGGTGTCTGGGTTAATAACTAAAATATATTCTCCTTTAGCTTGCTTTATCGCTTGGTTATTAGCCTTAGAAAAACCAATATTATAATTGTTACTGATGACTTTTATTGTTGGATAATGGCTTTGTAGCATCTCCACACTTTTATCATCAGAAGCATTGTCTACTACAAAAAACTCGTGTTCTATATCCTTGCATGCATCTAATAAAGAATCAATTGCTTGTTGCAGCAAATCTCTTACATTATAGTTTACAATAACAATAGACAGTTTCAAGCTTATTTATTTAAAGTGTTTTCATAAGGAACACGGGTGGTAATAGATCTTCCTAAGGTAATCTCATCTGCGTATTCTATTTCACCGCCAAAAGCAATACCTCTGGCTAGCGTACTAATCTTAAGATTAAAGTCTTTAAGCTTTTTATGCAGGTAAAATATGGTGGTGTCACCTTCCATAGTAGCGCTAAGGGCAAATATAATTTCTTTAACTTCTTGGTTTTTAATACGTTCCACTAAAGAGTCTATCATCAAATCTGCAGGGCCAATACCGTCCATAGGAGATATTAATCCGTTTAAAACGTGATATAAGCCATTGTACTGGTTGGTGTTTTCTATAGCCATCACATCTCTGGTATCTTCAACCACGCAAATTAAGGAATGGTCTCTTTTAAAAGAGTTGCATATCTCGCAAATATCAAAATCTGAAATGTTATGGCAGGTTTTGCAGTATTTAATATTGTTTTTTAAAGTAACAATGCTGCTAGCAAAGGTCTCAACGTCTTCTTTGCTTTCTTTTAAAAGATGTAAAACTAATCTTAATGCAGTTTTTTTGCCTATTCCGGGCAAGTTACCAAACTCGTTAACGGCATTCTCTAATAATTTAGAGGAGAAATTCATTTTGCTAAATTAAAAATTAAATGTTAAATAGCGATTGATAAAACAAGCTTAAAATGTCGCCCATAACTTTACTAATCTTTATTCTGTCTTATTTTTTTGTATTGATATTGATATCCTTTATCACTTCGAAGAAGTCTTCAGATAACTCCACATTTTTTATTGCCAATAGAAATTCAAAATGGTATTTAGTGGCTTTTGGGATGATAGGGACAGCTTTAAGTGGTGTAACCTTTATCTCGGTACCAGGGCAGGTGGGTGCACCAGCAGGTAATCAGTTTCAATATTTTCAGTTTGTTTTGGGTAATGCTTTAGGTTTTATTATCGTTGCTACAGTGTTATTACCTTTGTATTATCGTTTAAACTTAACATCCATTTATGGTTATATAGAAAAAAGACTTGGTATTGTAAGTTATAAAACCGCAGCAGCCATATTTTTAATGAGCCGTACCATTGGCTCGGCCTTTAGATTGTATTTGGTTGTTATTGTGATGCAACGCTTCATTTTTGATGCATTTGGTGTTCCGTTTTGGTTAACGGTTTTACTTTCACTGGCTTTAATTTGGCTTTATACCTACAAAGGAGGTTTAAAAACCATCATCATTACAGATACTTTACAAACTACTTTTTTAGTTTTATCGGTATTAATGACCATCTATTTCATCTGTAGTAGTTTAAACTTAAATGTATTTGATGCCTTTGAAACCATTAAGCATAGCGGTTATTCTCAAATATTTTTCTTTGAAAACTTTTTAGATAACAAATTTCATGTTGCTAAGCAAATACTAGGAGGGATGTTTGTTACCATTGCTATGATAGGTTTAGATCAAGATTTGATGCAGAAAAATTTAAGCTGTAAAAACATCAAAGAGGCACAAAAGAACATGTTTACCTTTACAGGGATTTTTGTGTTGATAAACCTGTTCTTTTTAAGTGTTGGTGCTTTACTTTATGTGTATGCAAATAAGAATGGTATTGCCATTCCGGTAGATGATGCAGGTAATATTAGAACAGATTTTCTTTTCCCTGAGATAGCCCTCAACCATTTAACCCTTGTGCCTGCCATTATTTTTATGTTAGGTTTAACAGCTGCAACTTTTGCTACAACAGACTCGGCATTAACAGCTTTAACAACCTCTTTTTGTGTAGATTTTTTAAATTTCGATAAAAAAGATAATATCAATGATGCTAAATACATTAAAATAAGGCATGCCGTACATGTTGGTTTTTCTGTATTGATGTTTTTGGTTGTTATTTTGTTTAACCAAGTAAATAATAAAGCGGTGGTGAGTGCTATTTTTACAGTAGCATCTTATACTTATGGCCCTTTATTGGGTTTATATGCTTTTGGTTTATTTGCACATAAAAGTGTAAAAGATAAATGGGTACCTATTATTTGTTTAGCAGCACCAGCCATATGTTATGTTTTAAACATAAATTCTAAAACAATTTTAGGTGGTTATGTTTTTGATAATGAATTGATAGTAATTAACGGATTGATAACATTTTTAGGCTTGTATTTAATATCTACAAAAACTACAGCCGAAGAGAAACTATATAACAGAAGTTTATGACAAATGATGAGAAAATAAGAAGTGCGTTTGAGAACAAAACTTGGCAAGAAATAAAAGTAACAGACTCTTGGCAGATATTTAAAATCATGGCCGAGTTTGTTGATGGTTTCGAGAAATTAGCTAAAATAGGTCCATGTGTATCAATTTTTGGTTCTGCCAGAACACCAACTGAAAATAAATATTATCAAATAGCTGTAGAAACAGGTAAACTATTAACAGAGCGTGGCTATGGTGTTATTACTGGTGGTGGCCCAGGTATTATGGAGGCCGGTAATAAAGGTGCTTTTGAAGCAGGAGGAAAATCAGTTGGTTTAAATATAGAGCTACCTTTTGAGCAATTTCATAACAGATACATTGATAGGGATAAAATCTTAGAGTTTGATTACTTCTTTATCAGAAAAGTAATGTTTATGAAGTATTCTCAAGGCTATATTGTTTTGCCAGGTGGTTTTGGTACTATGGATGAGCTTTTTGAAGCTATGACTTTAATACAAACCGGTAAAATAGCTCGTTTCCCAATAGTTTTAGTCGGTAAGGATTATTGGACAGGTTTAATAGATTGGATAAAAAATACAATGCTAGAGCAAGAGAGAAATATAAGTCCGGAAGATTTAAACTTATTTAGATTGGTAGATACCGCAGAAGAAGCTGCAGAGCATATTTTTAGATTTTATGAAAAATATGTTCTTAAACCAAACTTCTAAATATACAGGTACTTTATATTTAAAATTTTTCACTACAGGCTTTTTAGTGGCATCGTTATTGGTTAGTTTATAGAAATTAAATACCCTAAGAAATAACATGCCTACTACAAAAACAAAAGCCTCAAAAGCACAAGGTGCTGCAAAGGCAAGAACAGAAAAAGAATCAGGAGCTTTAAAAGAACTATTTGTTGATTCTTTAAAAGACATCCTTTGGGCCGAAAAACACCTTACAAAAAGCCTAAAAAAAATGGCTAAAGCTGCTACTTCAGAACAATTAAAAACTGCTTTTGAAGAGCATTTAACCCAAACAGAAAATCAAATTACGCGTTTAGAAAGCGTTTTTGAATCTGTTGGTGAAAAAGCCACAGCTAAGAAATGTGATGCTATGGAAGGTTTAATTAAAGAAGCCGAAGAGTTGATAGAAGACACTGAAGATGGCACAGAAGTTAGGGATGTTGCTTTAATAGCTGCAGCACAGAAAGTAGAGCATTACGAAATTGCTACTTATGGCACCTTAAGATCTCTAGCCGGAACGCTTGGTTTTACAGAAGCACAAGCTTTGTTAGAAGAAACTTTAAACGAAGAAAAAGAAACAGATGTTTTACTGACAGAGCTTGCAGAAAACTCTATTAATGAAGAAGCTAGCGCAGAATAATTCTCACTAGTATCATTAAAAAAGGATTGTTTACACAATAGGTAGGCAATCCTTTTTTTTTATTTTGATATTTTATTTATGTAAAGGTTCACATAGCATTAGGATTTAAAAATTTGTAGATTTGCCAACATGTACAAACTTATTAAACCGCTGTTTTTTCAATTCGACCCAGAAAAAATCCACTATTTCGTTACCGGAAGTTTAAAAAATGCTCAGAAGATATGGGGCTTACCCGCTTTGTTAAAAAAAGTTTATGGTTTTAATCATCCTACTTTAGAAAAAGAACTTTTTGGCTTGAAATTTAAAAATCCGGTTGGTTTAGCCGCAGGTTTTGATAAAAACGGCGAGTACATAGAAGAGTTAGCAAATTTTGGTTTTGGCTTTATTGAGGTAGGTACAGTAACACCTTTGCCACAGCCAGGTAATGATAAACCTAGAATGTTTAGACTGCAAGAAGATGCTGCCTTAATCAATAGAATGGGTTTTAACAACAAAGGTGTTGATGTTTTAGCTAGAAAATTAGAAAGCGTTAAACGCGATGGCTTGATTATAGGGGGTAATATTGGAAAGAATAAAAACACACCTAATGAAGAAGCTGTAAACGATTATATCAAATGTTTTGATAGGTTGTTTCATGTGGTAGATTATTTTGTGGTAAATGTAAGCTCACCCAATACGCCCAATTTAAGAGCATTACAAGAAAAAGAGCCTTTAAAACATATTTTGAATACCTTACAGCAAAGAAATTTAAAAGATGGTGTTTCTAAGCCTATCTTATTAAAAATTGCTCCTGATTTAACAGACTCTCAGTTAGATGATATCATAGAAATTGTACAAGAAACAAAAATTGCAGGCATTATTGCAACCAATACTACTATTTCTAGAGATGGTTTACAAGCATCCACATCTTTAAAAAATGAAATGGGCGGTGTAAGTGGTAAGCCGGTAGGGAAAAGATCTACCGAGGTGATTAGATATTTATCTGAAAAATCTAATAAAGCTTTCCCTATCATTGGAGTAGGAGGGATACATAGTGCTAAAGATGCTAAAGAAAAGCTAGAAGCTGGTGCAAGCTTGGTACAAGTTTATACAGGTTTTGTTTATGAAGGGCCTGGTTTAGTAAAGCGTATTTTGAAAGGATTGGTTGGATAGTTCTCTCTATCCCAATCATTTCCCCTTATAAAAAGCCATAAAAAAACCTATATACCGGCCGATATATAGGTTAAATCTTAGAAGATATTAATTCTATCGAATTATTTAGATGCGTTTAATGAAGCTAATACTTCATTGTTTTTAACAACTTGACTTCTTCCTTCTTTAGAACGACTTCCTACTTCAATGTTAGAAGCATTCTTAAGAAACTGAACTTCAAGACGTGAAACGGTCTTATTTCTTCTGTCTTTTCTTTTTAAACGCGTTACTGCCATGACTTTTTTTATATATAAAATTTTAAATGAGGTCGAGAGCGGATTCGAACCGCTGTACAAGGTTTTGCAGACCTCTGCCTAGCCACTCGGCCACTCGACCTTTTCTTTTAAGGACTGCAAAAATAGTAAAATTTTAATACAAGTCAATTTTTAATGTAATTAATTCTCTTTATTTCTGTACAGCAAATAGCCGCAGAAATGGCAACATTTAAAGATTCTGTATGCCCAGCACCTGGTATGGTAACAGCTTCTGTAACTAAAGCTTTGATTTCCTTAGAGATACCATTTCCTTCGCTTCCTAAAATAACATATCCTGATGAAGGCCATTTAACTTCAAAAATGTTTTTACCGTTTAATAAAGTTCCATAAACAGGTAGTTTTTCTTTGCTTAAAAGTTGTTTTAGATCTGTATAAGCAACTTTTACCCTCGCTAAAGACCCCATGGTAGCTTGCACAACCTTTGGATTATAAACTTCTACAGTATCTTGCGAGCAAATAATTTTATCAAAACCAAACCAATCTAAAGTTCTTATAATGGTGCCTAAATTACCAGGGTCTTGTACGCCATCTAGTACAAAAACAATTTCATTATCAGCTTTAAGTTCATTAAAACTGGCTTCTTGTGGGATTTCTAAAATAGCTAAAGCTTCTTGTGGGGTTTTTAAAGTGCTAATTTTAGTTAAATCTTGTTCACTCACCTCAAAAACTTTTTGTTTTTGAGATAATTTAGGCAATTTTGGGATATAATCAGCCAAACAATAAATACTTTGGACACTATACTGAGAGTTTAAAAATTCAGTTATAGATTTCATACCTTCAACTAAAAAAAGACCGCTTTCTTTACGGTATTTTTTTTGGTGTAAGGATTTGATAAAACTTATTTGAGATTTTGAAAGCATATATTATTTATCCTGTTACAATATTACTTCTTTTCACTCTATTTTTTAGTGCTTGTAGGTCTACTAAAAGATTAAAAGAAAATGAAGCTTTAATCACAAAGCTAAGTATCAATGGGGTAGATAAAGCGTTTGAAGAACAGGCAGAATCTTATGTTTCTTTAGATATCAGACCTAATGCTCCATTCAACTTATGGGTTTATAATACTTTCAATAAAAAGGGAAAGAAAAATTTAGGCGAGGCACCGCACATTCTAGATAGCTCTTTGGTAGAGGTTTCTAGAGGGCAAATACAAAAATTTTTAAATACCAAAGGCTTTCTAAATGCGAAAGTTGAAAGTGCTATTGAGGTAAAGAAGAAAAAAGCTAGCATTAGTTTTACGGCTACCCCAGGCCCTTCATTTAAGTTTAAAGATGTAAGCTTCGATGTTAAAAATCAGGAGATTAAAGATCTTTATTTGGCACAAAGAAGTAAATTTACACGGATAACTCCGGGCGAGAGATTAGATGAGGATAGTATCGCTTATGAAAGAGATCAGATTTATAATCTGATGAAGAAAAATGGTTATTATGATTTTATCAGGCAATATGTAAGAGCAGAAATAGATACCAACCTGAATAATAATCAAGCCAATGTTACTATACAAATTTTAAATCCAGACTCTATACCACACCAACAGTATTCTATAGGAAATACTTATATCAGAATACAGCCAAGTACAGGTATTATAAAACAAGGGGTAGATAGAGATACCGCCGTGATAGATTCTCAATACCGTTTTTATGATTATTCTAGGTTTTTTAAAGCTAAAAAAATAGCTCCATATATCTTCTTGAACAAAGGCGAGCAATATTCTATTGAAAATGTTGAGTTAACAAACCAACGTTTATTTGAGCTTAATGTATTTAAAAGCGTATCTATTGATTTTAGAAAGAGACCAAATTCTACAGAATTAATTGGCTTAATTGATATCATTCCATTAAAAAAGAAATCAAACCGTATTGATGGAGATTATACTTTTAACTCTAGTATTACTGGGGCTAACTTGGGCTTAACCTACCAAAATAGAAATATTTTTGGTGGAGCAGAGATTCTAGAAATTAAGTTAAGGGGAGGTTTGCAGTTTGATAAGAACTTAACAGGAGGCTTAAACGATAGACTTTTAAGTAGAGATTATCAAGTTGGGGCAAGCTTAACTTTCCCTAGATTGGTTACACCTTTTAATTTACCTTTTATTGGTTATAGCGGTATCCCAAGAACAAGATTAGGTGCAAGTTTTCAGATTTATGAGTTAAAGGATAGGTATTTAAGAAGAGCAGTAGGAGCCAATTTTACACATGATTGGTTAGAAACCAAATATAAATTACACTCTTTAACACCTATTAATGTACAGTATGCTTTAGGTATGATAGACCCTGTTGTAGAGCAAGATTTGATTAATAGAGGATATGCTTTCTTTTTAAATACCTTACGCTCACAATTGGTATCAAGCTCTATCTATAATTATACCTTAAATCTTGCAAGATTATCAACCCTAAGCAATTTTACTTTTTTTAATGGTAATATAGAAGTTGGTGGTAACACGGCTGCTTTGGCAGCACAGCTTATTGGTAAAGATAACAGCAGAGGGCAAAAAACTTTCTTAGGTGTACCATATTATCAGTTTGCTAAAATAGAAACCGATATTAGGTTTTACAGATATCTAGGTCAAGAAAAGCAGTTTGTGGTAAGGTTAAACCCTGGCATTGGTTACTCTTTTGGTAACGTAAAAACTTTACCTTTTGATAAGCAGTTTTTTGCAGGTGGTTCTAGTGGTATTAGGGGATGGCAGGCTCGTACTTTAGGCCCTGGCAATTATAACAGAAGTTCTTTAGAAAGCGATTCTACACGTTTGAACCTAAGAAATATAGACCAATTAGGAGATTTAAAATTTGAAGGTAATTTAGAATATCGTTTTAAAATTTTAGATAATTTCTTCGGTGCAAAAGTAAAGGGAGCCACCTTTGTTGATTTTGGTAATATCTGGCAATTAAGAGATAATGGCTTTGAGGGTGCTCAAATTAAATTTAATAAACTATGGGAGCAAATGGCCATTGGTACGGGTGTTGGTTTACGTTTTGATGTTTCTTTCTTTGTATTTAGGTTGGATGCTGGTTTTAAAGTTAAAGATCCGCAGTTTAGAGGTTCAGAGCAATGGATAACACAATATTACTTTGATAGGGAAGCCAAGAGAGATTTAAAAGCCCGATATGCCATTACAAATAATCCCGATAGGTTCTCAACAACGCAAATACAGTTTGGTATAGGTATGCCTTTCTAACCTTTTTAGAATAAGTTTTTTAATCCATCAAAAATACTTTCTATAAAAGTACCGATGGATAAACCTTTACTATAATTAAAGTATATATAAGCCATCAATATAAAAATTATTAAGCCTATCAATTTCCTAAACATATAGCCTAGTAGTATTAAGCCTATAGGGATAACCAATAAAATATACCAACTTATAGCAATAGGGGTTAAGCTTTCGCTTGATTTATAGATGTAATATAAATTAGAAACATTAGTTTCGTCGTTTTCATGTTTAATGTACATGAAAGTAGATTTTTCAATAGACATATCGCAATTTGCTACACCATCGTGAAAAATTAAATCTTTACTAAAACCGTTAATATCAAATTTATAAGTTCCGTTAATTGTAGTTCTCGGGTTTTTAAGAGAATCTGTAATAATAACAGCTATTCTATCAGCTTTTAAAAAGCTTTCTTTAATGATAAAGTTTTTGATAGTAAAGTTTTCAGGCGTTTGTGAAAATGCCATCGTTATACTAAATAAAAAGAAAATAATTAAGGTAAATTTTTTTATCATTCTATAGCTCTTTTATTGTAAAGTAAATATCCAATATGGAATAAAATTCCTAACGGACGAGGTTGATCTTGATAATAGTTTAAATTTAAGGCAATTGGCCCTACCGGACTATGATACACCATAGAACTTGCTCCTATAAGGTGTCTATCTGAAAAAAGTGAACCCAATTTTGTTTGTTGTAAGCCTTTTAAATTAACCTCGTTAAAAGGTTGAAAAACATATCCTTCTAAGCGCAAATCTAAGTTTCTTTTTAATAAAAAGATATGTTTCATCCCTAGGCTTAAATATTTATCAGCCCTTAAATTATCTAAAAATATAGACCTAGAGTCTTGTAAAGGATAAAATGCTGCTGTGCTTAATAAATTACTTTTAAAAGTTGTAAAGGTTGGTCGGTTAGCGTAAACGTTATCAGTAACGTAAGCCAAATGATAATGTGAGGATATACGGTAAAATTTTTCAGCCTTAATATCAAATTTAAACCATTGCCTGTTATTAGCTGAAGGAATTATAAGGTTAAATTCTGGTGTATTACGTAAAATATTACCAGGTTGATAGTTTTCTGTACCGGTATAATAAGACAAACCATAACTCAGGTAAGAGCCCGTATTGGCGTATTGCTTATAATTTAATTTATTTTTGGTGTATCTGATGCTTGATAAAAAGCCATCAAAAGTTGATTTATCTAAAATATCGCCAACGCTAAAATTTTCTGTTGGACTGTAATTATCTCGGTTATGAAAATAAGCCCCATTTAGGGTTAAAACTGTGTTTCTACTTATCGGGATTCCAAATTTTAGCCCTATTCTTTTATCAGATTGTTTGATAAATGCTGGAGGTCTGTTATTAATTGCAAATAACTCTCCAGAGCTAAAATAATCCCAATTGTTATACACAAACTCTGTTTCTAAGAAGAGTGGCGTTTTAAAAGGAAAATCAATCCTTATGGCACTTTGTGCAGACTGGTAAAACCTACCCGAATAAAAATTACTATTGAAAGTATAAGCCAGTTTGTTAAGGTAGTTATATTGTAAACCTAGATAAATATTGCTGATTGGCCTATTAGAAATATTACCACCCAAATCTACCTTAAAATTGGTTTCAGATTGTACCTGAACATCAAATTCGTAATTATTAGTTTCTGGTTTAAATTTTAAGCTTGGGTAAACGGTTTCAAAATTATCATCACCTAAAAGCTTGTAATAACCCTCTTTAATTTCTAAAAGCGATAGTTGCTTATTATCATAATTAAAAGTGTTTTTAATATAAGAGCGCTTTTTAGAATTTACCCCATAAACATTTACTTGGTTAAAAGTTAAGTAAGGATTTTTACTAGTGAAAGCTTTACGTTTTGCAGTAATTTCTTCTTTTGATACTCTTTTGGCAATTTTGGCTTTAATTTCTTCCATATTAGCCAGTGTCTGTAAATAACCAGCTTCTATAATGGCTTTAACAGGTTTAAAATTAGTTGCGCTATAATTAGCCATTTCTGGCTCTATATAAATGCCGTTTTTACCAATAGCGCTAGAATCGGTTTTACTTAAAAAGAGGTAAACCAATAAGCGGTTCATCAATTTATCATCGTTGTCTTTGGGGTAATCTGTAAAGTTTTTTGAAGATACATTAGCACCAATAATCACATCAGGGTTAAAGTCTTTCTTCATTATATCAACCGGGAAGTTATTATACAAACCGCCATCAAAAACATATTTATCATCTATTTTTATTGGGCGGTAAACCAGTGGGACTGTCATACTGCCTCTAACAGCTTCCGCGAGATTTCCTTTTTTTAGTGCAATCATTTCCTGTGATAGCACATCAGAAACCATACAACGGTAAGGGATAAATAAGTTGTCAAAATTATCTTTAGCATTGGCTGATGCTTGCGAGAGCAGCTCTATTAAAGCAAAGTTTAAAGGAATATCATTGATAAGGTTAGAGCGAAGTTTTAAATTAAAACTTGTATCTATTTGAATTTTGGCAGTAAAAAAAGAAGGGTTTTCTGGTTTTTTCTGATAAAAATAACTGTAATTGCTACTGTATTTGCCAGCTACCCAATTCTGAAATTCATCGCTTAAAGCAATATATTCTATTTCTTCTGGTGAATATCCTGCTGCATACATAGCGCCAACTACAGCACCCATAGATGTCCCAGTAATATAATCTACAGGGATATTATTTTCTTCTAAAGCTTTTAATACACCAATATGAGCAAGGCCTTTAGCACCACCACCACTAAAAACTAATCCAACTTTTTGGGCATAAGTACTTTTAATGCAAACTATAAGGATAAGGAGGATTATATTTTTCACGTAGCTAAAAATAATCAATTAGTTTAAAGATTGCTACCTTTGGACAGCATGAAATTCAATAAATACCATATATCCCCAGAGTTAAAAAGAAGTTTAGAAGAACTAGGTTTTAGAAAACCTACCGATATACAATTTAAATCTATTCCTCAAATCTTATCTGGACAAGATATTTTGGCTATAGCACAAACCGGAACAGGGAAAACTGCCGCTTTTGCCATACCCTTAATTAGCATGTTGCAAGAAAAGAAGCGCTATCAGCAAGAGCAACATGTGAAAGCTGTAGTGATGGTACCAACCAGAGAATTAGCTTTGCAAATACAAGATGTATTTATTGAATTAGCTAAATATACAAGCATTAAAACAGCTGCTATTATTGGTGGAGTAGATATAGATCCTCAGCTTCAAGAAATAAAAGCTGGTGTTGATATTTTAATTGCTACACCTGGCCGTATTATGGATTTGGTGCATAAAAGTATCCTTAACCTTAAAAAAATAGACTATTTGGTTTTGGATGAAGCCGACCATATGCTGGCAAAAGGTTTCTATGCTGATATACAGAAGCTCATAACTTTTTTACCACGAAGAAGACAAACCATGTTTTTTTCGGCTACCATTAATGAAACTATTAAAGATTTGGCTTATGCTCTGGTAAATAAGCCTGTAAGGATTCAATTATCACCCAAAGACCCTGTTTCTAAAAATGTAGACCATGCAGTCATATATGTTGAAATGGATGATAAAAGGTTCTTTTTAGAGAGATTGATAAAGGAAAATCCGGAAACGAAAATGATGGTTTTTGTAAGAACTAAAGTTAGGGCAGAGCGTGTAGCAAAAGCTATGGAAAGGGTAGCCATTGTAACAGCAACCATTCATGGAGATAAAGAACAAAAAGATAGATTTAGTGTGCTGGAAAACTTTAGAACAGGCAAAATAAAAGTTTTAATAGCTACCGATGTAAGTTCTAGAGGGATAGATGTAAAAGGTGTAGACTATGTTATTAATTACGATTTGCCCGATATAGCCGAAAATTATGTTCATCGTATAGGACGAACGGGTAGAGGAGTAAACCGTGGTAAAGCTATTTCGTTTTGTAGTGAAGAAGAAAAAACAATACTAGCTGAAATAGAAACGTATTTAACCAACCCTATTAAAGCCATGGAAGTACGCCATACAGAGTATGAGGAAACTTTGGCTATTTCCGAAGATAATCCTCATGATTGGAAAAGTTTATTAAAAGAAGCCGCCCAAGAACCACTTAAAAAGCGGAAGAAAAAATAATTTTCTTTTTGATAATCAGCTACTTGTTTATAAAACAAGAAAATTTGCATGAAAACGCATAAAAATTATACCTTTGTGCCGGGTTAGTCTTCTACGACCAGCTCCTTCTGAACTCCCCCAGGGTGGGAACGCAGCAAGGGTAGGAGGTTGTAGCGGTGCGATAGAAGGTGCTAGCCCATTTTTTTTCTTCTTTATTTCTACCAAGATTTAATTTTTCTGTTATTTTCTTATAAAACAATCGATTTAAATGATTAAAAAAAGATTATTTTGATAGATTTGCATCAATATTGATACATCAATAATATTGAATCAAAAAATTAACCAAATACATATTCACATTTTTCAAATTAAACAACATGAAATTTTTTATAGATACCGCAAACCTTGCACAAATTAAAGAAGCACAAGATTTAGGCGTATTAGATGGCGTAACTACCAACCCAAGCTTAATGGCTAAAGAAGGTATTACCGGAGAAGAGAACGTTTTAAACCACTATAGAGCAATTTGTGATTTAGTAGACGATAACGTTAGTGCTGAAGTAATTTCTACAGATTTTGAAGGTATGGTAAAAGAAGGTGAAGCTTTAGCTGCTTTAAACCCTAAAATTGTAGTTAAAATTCCTATGATTAAAGATGGTATCAAAGCTTTAAAATACTTTAGCAGCAAAGGAATTAGAACTAATTGTACCTTAATTTTCTCTGCTGGTCAAGCGCTTTTAGCTGCTAAAGCAGGCGCAAGCTATGTTTCTCCTTTCTTAGGTCGTTTAGATGATATTGGTGCTGATAGCTTTGGTTTAATTGAAGATATCCGTTTAATTTTTGATAACTACGGATTTGAAACAGAAATTTTAGCGGCCTCTATCAGAAATTCTGTACATATTGTAGAGTGTGCTAAAATTGGTGCCGATGTAATGACAGGACCTTTATCTTCTATCATGGGATTATTAAAACACCCATTAACTGATAACGGTTTAGCTCAGTTTTTAGCAGACCACGCTAAGGCAGCAGGTAAATAAAATTATATTAAAATAAAATTTTAGAAGCTTCCACAATTTGGAAGCTTTTTTGTTTTAACGATATTCGAAAAAGAAAAGAGGTTTAATTATGGAAGATGTTTATGATATCATCATTATTGGCGGAGGCCCCATTGGTTTAGCTTGTGGTATTAAAGCAAAGCAAGCAGGGCTTAGCTATGTCATCATAGAAAAAGGATGTTTAGTAAACTCTATTTATAATTATCCGCAAAACATGACCTTTTTTTCTACTTCAGAAAAGCTAGAGATTGGTGATGTTCCTTTTGTTTCTAATAATCCAAAACCAAGCCGTTCAGAAGCGTTAGAATATTACCGCAGGGTAGCTTTAAAATTTAAACTTAATATCAAGCTTTTTGAAGAGGTACAAAGTTTAGATAAAAAGGATGATTATGAAATCATCACCTCAAAAAATACATACAAAGGCAAGAATGTTATCTTATCTACCGGTTTTTATGATTTACCAGCTTTGTTGAATGTGCCGGGAGAGGATTTGCCAAAAGTTTATCATTATTATAAAGACCCGCATTATTTTGCCTTACAAAAGGTCATTGTTGTAGGTGCTAGTAATTCATCGGTAGATGCTGCTTTAGAATGTTACAGAAAAGGAGCAGATGTTACCATGATTATCAGGGCTGAAGATATTGGCGAACGTGTTAAGTATTGGGTTAGACCCGATATTCAAAACCGAATATCAGAAGGTGCTATAAAAGCTTATTTTAAATCATCCATCAAAGAAATAAAAGAAAAAGAGGTTATTGTTGATACTCCGGATGGAGAACTAAACTTAGAAAATGATTTTGTTTTAGCTTTAACAGGCTACCAACCAAATTTTGAATTTTTAAATAAAATGGGGGTTGCCATGAGCGAGGATGATAAAAAATATCCACAACATAACCCCGATACTATGGAAACAAATAGAGAAGGTATTTACTTAGCCGGTGTTATTTGTGGTGGTATGGATACGCACCTTTGGTTTATAGAAAATTCTAGAATACATGCCGATATGATTATTACTTCCATATTGGCTAAAAGCAAAAAATCAGTTGTTTAATCAAACAACTGATTTTTATATCATGCATTTTCTGTTGAGAAAATCATCATTTTAAGTCTTTCTTCTGCTTCTTGTAACTCCTTAAGCATCTTGTTTTTATATACATCCGTTTGGTTTTGAATTTCAGGGATTAGTTGTTTATAATAATTAATGCCTTGTTCTAACTGCTCTCTAAACTTGGTGTAATATTTAACCTTTTTATCAGATAAATCTTGCCAACTCATGCTGATATCTTTTTTAAGATGTTCTATATATAAATTAAGCTCGTTGATAAAAATGTTAGAACGCTCTATACCAGCCAGTAAGTTAATTTTGCCGTAAATATGTTTTACCATTTCATCTAAAGAAAACTTACCAGAAAAATAAGCGATGTTTGGACCTGGACAAATGGTAACAGCCTTATTTTCTTTAGGTTTTATCATGTCATTTTTAAGATAAGCAGAAGTTACCAAGCCCTCGCAAAGGCAAATTTTTTCTGTTACTTCGTTTATTTTAGCTTGTAACTCTTGCTCGCTTAAATCACTGTTTTGGAGTGATTTTATTTTTAAGTTTTGATATTTTCTAGAGGCTGTACAAATAGGCTCTTTTGTAAACTCGGTATTAGAAACTAAGTATTTTTTTGTACAAGGGCTGCCTGGTTTTCCTTTCGCAATACGCTCTAAACGGAGTTTTTCTGCTGTGGTTTTTCTAAAGTTATTAAAAGGAACACCCAAAGGCGATGAGCCGCTGATGTAGAAATCTTCTTTGGTAGCTTCTGCTAAATTGTTTAAGGTTTCTTCATCAACATTGGTGGCTTCGGGAACCAATAAAAACGGACTTCCCCAGCCCGTTGCATCTAACTCATAATGCTTTAATAAAAAACTGTCTTCTTCTGCTGTACCTATACCACCTTGTACACTAATTTTCATTCGTGGTATTTCTATATCGCCAGTATAACCTTTTGCAATGAGAGCATTTTTGTACATGGCAGAAAGCTCGGCAAGCATTTCTTGTCTTTTTACCTTAAATTCTTCTAAAATTGGGCCTAATAAATAACCGTCAGTAGCAAAAGCATGCCCGCCACAATTTAATCCAGATTCTATCCTAAATTCTGATACCCATAAACCTTTTTTAGCTAAGAATTTAGCTTGTATCAGTGCTGACCTAAAATCAGATACTTTTAAAATGATAGTTTTTTGAAGCTTTTGATGTTCATCAGGATAAAAATCCTTAAAATTCTCTAGATGAGCATATAATCTTGGGTTCATCCCGGCAGATAAGACTACACCAGCATTTAACTTACTTTGAGCAAAGCCTTGTAAAGAAGCCAGCGCATCACTTAATTGCTCTTCTCCATTTATAGGGTTATTTAGTTTATCTACTTTAGCCATAATATTTACATCTATGGCTCCTTTATGCATTTTTTCTTTTAATTGCCTTTGTACAATCGCTTTTAAATCATCATCTTGAATATTAAGCATTTGTAAATAGGTTTTTTTAAGGACAGAGTGGTCTGGTTGTAATTCAAAATATCTAGTTAAATCTGTACCTGGCTCAAACACTTGTTGTTTTAAAGCCTCAAATTGCTTATCAAGCAAGTCTTGCATGAGGTTTAAATATGCAGTAATTCTCTTAGCTCTAAAATTGGGCTCTTTATCACCTATTGGAGTATAATTTTCCTGATTTTGTGTTGCATGGTATGCTCGCATTCTTTCTATCAGATTATCATCAACAATAGATGCTACAGAAGAAATACCATAACGGCCTACTTTTAGTGGTGTATCAACAGAATATGCTAAACCTAAAACAGGAATATGAAATGTATGACTCATTTAAATTTAAATTTTTCACGAAATACCGATAAATTATTGTTCTAGAATATGATGTAAATCACTAAAGCTTTAATTTTTTATGATTTTTAGAGATAAGAGAAACCTTTTTTGATGACGATTGTCATTTTTTAGAGGCTTAAAATGCAGCTATTTTGAGCAAAAAAATAAACAAGATGGATGTTAATTATATAAGTGCCGCAGAGGCGGTAAAAGCAGTAAAATCAGGAGATAGGGTGTTTTTACACGGAAGTGCTGCCACACCTGTACACATTATAAAAGCTTTACAACATAGATATGAGGAGCTAAAAAATGTTGAGTTGGTAAGTATTACCACTTTAGGAGATGTTAATTTTAATGATGAAAAATACAGGGATAGCTTTTTTTTTAATTCCTTATTTGTTTCTGCAAATTCAAGAGCTGTGGCTAATAGCCAGTTTGGAGATTATGTTCCAGTATTTTTAAGTGAGATTCCTATTCTTTTTAACGAAAACTATTTACCTATTGATGTTGCTATAATTCATGTATCTGTACCAGATAAACACGGTTATTGTTCTTTAGGTACATCAGTAGATATTGCCAGAGCAGCTATAGAAAATGCGAAATATGTCATCGCTCAGGTTAATCCTTTTATGCCAAGAACACACGGAGATGGATTTATCCATGTTAATAAAATAAACGCTTTGGTTTGGCAAAAGGCCGAGTTACCAGAGGTGGATTACTCTGCAAAAGCTAGCGATGTGGTGGTGCAAATTGGTAAAAATGTAGCTTCTTTGATAGAGGATGGCTCTACCTTACAATTAGGAATTGGAAGTATACCAGACCAAGTTTTGAAAAATTTAGTAAACCATAAAAATCTAGGTCTGCACACAGAAATGCTTTCTGATGGTGTAATTCCATTAATAGAAAGCGGTGTGATTGATAATAGCATGAAGAAGCTTAATAGAGGCAAAAATGTGACTTCTTTTATGGTGGGTACCAGAAAATTATATGATTTTGTTGATGATAATACATCCGTAAGGGTAATGAATATCAATTACGTGAATGATACAAGTGTGATTCGCCAAAATCCTAAAGTAATAGCTATTAATAGTGCTATAGAAATAGATTTAACAGGTCAGGTTTGTGCAGATTCTATCGGAACATACCAATTCTCTGGTATCGGTGGCCAAATGGATTTCATCAGAGGTGCATCTTTATCTCAAGGTGGTAAACCTATTATTGCTTTGCCATCAACAACCAATAAAGGTATCTCCAGAATTGTTCCATTTTTAAAAGAAGGTGCAGGTGTGGTAACCACTAGAGGACACGTACAATGGGTGGTAACTGAATATGGTATTGTAAACTTATACGGAAAAAGCTTAAAACAAAGAGGGAGAGCTTTAATTGAGATAGCGCATCCAGACCATAGAGAAGCTTTAGAGAAAGCATTTGATGAGCGATATAAATAATCTTCATAAGTATTTTTATTAGTAATACTTTTAAGATAAATTAGCCAAATGGATAAAGAGGCTTTACTTGAAGCAATTATTAATAATGCCATAGATGGTATCATCACGATTGATACGAAGGGAATTATAGAAGCCATAAACCCTTCTGCGTGTGAACTCTTTGGTTATGAGGTTGAAGAGGTTGTAGGAAAGAATATTTCGGTT
The DNA here is from genome assembly GCF_009674685.1 of Pedobacter puniceum. Taxonomy (GTDB): domain Bacteria; phylum Bacteroidota; class Bacteroidia; order Sphingobacteriales; family Sphingobacteriaceae; genus Pseudopedobacter; species Pseudopedobacter puniceum. The sequence continues at coordinate 1,182,947 of NZ_WKJI01000001.1, read as the reverse complement.
TTAATGCCAGAACCATACAGGTCTCAGCATGATGCTTATATTCATCGTTACCATCAAACTGGCGAAGCACACATTATCGGTATTGGAAGAGAGGTTACGGGGTTAAGAAAAGATAAAAGCGAATTTCCATTTAGGCTTGCGGTAAGTAAGGTACAGTATGAAGGTAGGATAGTATATACCGGTTTCATACATGATTTAAGCAGAGAAAAGGACGCCGAAGAGCAGCTAAAAAAATATACATCAAGATTAGAGCATTTGGTTGAAGAGCGTACACAAGCTTTACAATCAATTGTAGCGCAGTTACAAGATGCAAAAGAAGAGGTAAGTTTATCCCTTGAAAAAGAAAAAGAACTTAACCAACTGAAAAGTCGTTTTGTTTCTATGGCTTCGCATGAGTTTAGAACGCCGTTAAGTTCTATACAACTCTCTGCATCGTTAATAGAAAAGTATGCTCAAGAGTATCAAAATCCTAATATTGCTAAACATGTAGGCAAAATAAAAGTTGGTGTGGGCAACCTCACTAACATTCTAAATGATTTCTTATCCTTAGAAAGGCTAGAGGCAGGTAAAATTAATCCACAAGCGGCACCATTTGATTTGGTGAAGCTGGCAGAAGAAATTACCGAAGAAATGCAATTGATAGCCAAGCAAAACCAAAATATCATTTATCAACATACCGGAAAAAGTAGTTTGGTTACTTTAGATGCCGCATTATTGAAAAATTGTATCATTAACCTTATTGCTAATGCCATTAAATACTCTGGTGAGAACACTTTTATAGAGTTTAATACCGAGCTTGATGAGAAACGCTGTATGGTTATCATTAAGGATGATGGTATTGGAATACCTGTAAATGATCAAAAACATTTATTTGAACCTTTCTTTAGAGCCAACAATACGGGGAGTATCCCTGGCACAGGTTTAGGATTAAATATTGTTAATCGTTATATTAAACTCATGAATGGTGAAGTGGAGTTTGAGAGTTCGGAAAATAAAGGCGCTAAATTTACCCTGATTTTTAATCTTTAGTATGAAAAAGAAAATCCTGATTATAGAAGATAACGAGGATATTAGAGAAGGTACAGCTGAAATTTTAGGTTTGGCTGGTTACGAAGTAGAAACTGCTGTTAATGGTAAACTTGGGGCTGATAAGGCTCAGAAGTATCTTCCAGATTTAATTATTTGTGATATCATGATGCCAGAACTTGATGGTTATGGCGTTTTGTATTTACTAAATAAAAATCCGGAAACGGCTAATATTCCTTTTATTTTCTTAACCGCTAAGGCAGAAAGAGCAGATATGCGTAAAGGAATGGAGATGGGTGCAGATGATTATCTGATTAAGCCTTTTGACGATATGGAGCTTTTAAATGCCATAGAAAGTAGGCTTAATAAAAAGCAAAAACAAGAAGAGTTTTACACTAAGGGATTAAAAAATCTAGAAGACTTTGCCTTACAAGTAGAAGATAAGCAAGACTTAAAATCATTAATCTCGCAAAAGAAAATAAGACAGGTTAAAAAGGGTCAGATTATTTATTACGACCAAGACCATGCACAAGGTATTTATTTAGTTCTGGAGGGTAAAATTAAAACCGTTAAGTTGAGTGAAGATGGTAGAGAACTTTTGACAGGAATTTACCATACTGATGAATATTTTGGTGTGCATGATGCTTTGATAAGTCAATTGCATACAGAAACGGCAGAGGCTATGGAAAATAGTAGCATCTGTATGCTTCACAAAGACCAAGTTAATGCGCTGTTAAATAATAATACAGCGGTTGCTATGCAGTTTATCCAATTACTTTCTGCCCACATTCATCAAAAGGAAGAGCAGTTGGTTCAATTAGCTTATCATTCTGTTAGGAAGCGTTTGGCAGAAACATTAATGCGTATTAGAGAAGTAAATAAAAACCAAGATGTTTTTAAAATTTCTAGAGATGATTTAGCCGCAATGGCCGGCATGGCAACAGAAACGGTGAGTCGTACACTAAGTGATTTTAAAGAAGAGAAACTGATTGAGAAAAAAGGTGGTGAGATACATATCTTAGATGTGAACCGATTAAAAAACATGAAAAATTGATTTTAATCACTTTTCTTGCTGACTAGCCTCATGTTACAATAAGAATATAGCTGGTAGCTTTGCTTGTATAAAGCGAAGCAAATGAAAGTTGTAGTTTACAGTACGAGGTCTTTTGAGAAGGAATTGCTGGCAAAGGCCAATCAAAAAAAGCATGATATTACTTTAATATCTAATCCTCTGACTGATGAAACTACATCATATGCAGAGGGTAAAGATGCTGTTGTAGTTTTTACAAGTGACGATGTCTCGGCATCAGTTATAAAAAAGCTGGCTCATTATGGCGTTAAATACATTGCCACACGTTCTGTAGGTACAGATCATATTGATAAGCAAGCCGCTGCAGCAGCCAACATTAAAATAGCCAATATACCGTCTTACTCTCCACATAGCATAGCAGAACACGTTTTAACACTTGTTTTGGCTTTAAATCGTAAAATTTTATTATCAACACAAAGAAGTAAAAACTTTGATTTTAGGCTAGATGGGTTAGTAGGTTTTACTTTGTATGGTAAAACTGTGGGTATAATAGGTTTAGGCGAAATTGGTCTAATTACCGCAAAAATATTTAATGGGTTTGGCTGTAAAGTTTTGGCTTATGACCAAGTAAAACATCAACATACAGGAATACAACATGTTGGTTTAGAAGAGCTTTATGCTAAATCAGATATTATTTCTTTACATGTTCCTTTAAATGATGAAACCAGACATATTATTAATGCAGAGAATTTAGCCAAGATGAGACCTGGGGTGATGCTTATCAATACAGGCAGAGGAGGTTTGTTAAATACTAATGATGTTTTACAAGCACTTAAATCTGGTAAAATTGGTGCTTTAGGTGCCGATGTTTATGAATATGAGCATGGTTTATTTTTTGAAAATCATCATCAAGACAAAGAAAAAGATTGTTTATTACAACAGTTATTAGCTTTTCCTAATGTTATTATCACACCACATCAAGCTTTTTTAACTACAGAGGTTTTGCAAGAAATAACGCAGCTTACCATAAAAAGCTTAGACCTTTGGCAAGAAAATAAGTGTGTAGGTAAAGCTTGTGCCTGTGCTAAAAACTGCCAAAAAGAAGCTATCAAAGAAAAACCATTGCTACCTCATCAATCATAATATGCTTACGCAAGATATCATTACAAAATATACGGTACCTGTACCTAGGTATACCAGTTATCCTACTGTTCCGTTTTGGGATGAAAGTACTTTTAACAAATCTTTATGGTTGCAAAAAGTAAAGCAATCTTTTGATATCAGTAATCATAAAGATGGTATAAGTGTTTATATCCATTTACCTTATTGTGAAAGTTTGTGTACTTATTGTGCCTGCAATAAACGTATTACTAAAAACCATGGGGTAGAAGAACCATATTTAAAAGCTGTTATAAAGGAGTGGAAATTGTATAAAGCTGTTTTTGGTGCTCAACCTCAGTTAAAAGAAATACATTTAGGCGGTGGTACGCCAACATTTTTCTCTCCAGAAAATCTAGCGCTTTTAATCAAAGGTATTTTAGAAGATTGTTTAATTCATGAAGATGCAGAATTTAGTTTTGAAGCGCATCCGGCAAATACCACTTTAGCACATCTTGAAGTATTATATGCTTTAGGTTTTAAAAGATTAAGTTTAGGTATTCAAGATTTTGATGAGCAAGTTCAAATCATGATTAACAGAATACAATCTGTAGAAGAGGTAGATGTAGTGAGTAAACAAGCCAGAGCAATTGGTTATACTTCAGTAAATTTCGATTTAATTTATGGTTTGCCATTACAAACTGTTGCCAGTCTTACTGCTACGGTAGAAAAAGTTATCGGCTTAAAGCCTGATAGAATAGCGTTTTATAGCTATGCTCATGTGCCTTGGGTAAAATCTGGTCAGCGTAAGTTTACCGAGGCCGATTTGCCTGATACCCATTTAAGACAAGAATTGTACGAAAAAGGCAGAGAAATGCTTTTAGCTGCTGGTTATTTAGATATCGGTATGGATCATTTTGCTTTTGCTCATGATAGCCTAAATATAGCTGCACAAAACAAAAAGCTACACCGTAATTTTATGGGTTATACCCATCAATACACTCGTTTATTGGTTGGTTTAGGTGTTTCTTCTATTGGCGATACTTGGGATGCCTTTGCACAGAATGTAAAAAGTGAAGAAGAGTATTTAGCTTTAATAAATGCCGGAGAATTACCTGTGGTTAAAGGACACGTCTTAAATAATGAGGATTTATTAATTAGGAGGCATATTTTAAACATCATGTGTAAAGGTGTAACCACTTGGAGCGATGATGATTTGCAAAATGATGCTTTTAGAGAAAATTTATTAGGATTACCAGAGTTGGTAGAAGATGGTTTAATCATTCAAGAGCATCAGTCTATAAAAGTTACCAAAACAGGTAAACGCTTTCTGCGTAATGTATGTGCAGTTTTTGATGCCCGCTTACGAGCTACTAAATTAGAAAAACAACTATTTAGCATAGGTTAAGCTTTTAGAAATCAAATTTGAATGTCATATAATTAATGGCATGATTGTGGTTTCTTGTTTTATGTAAATATGTCTACTAAATTAGTAGAGAATTAAAAATTTCAAATTATGTTAAGACTAGGTGATGTAGCTCCAAATTTCAAGGCAAAGACCTCTGAAGGAGAAATTGATTTCTATGAATATTTAGGTGATAGCTGGGGTGTTTTATTTTCGCATCCGGCAGATTATACGCCAGTTTGTACAACAGAATTAGGTCGTACAGCAGCCTTAAATAATGAGTTTGCCAAAAGAAATGTAAAGGTAATGGCTCTAAGTGTTGATTCTGTAGAATCTCATAAGGGCTGGATAAGTGATATTAATGAAACACAAGGTGTGGAGGTTAATTTTCCTATCATTGCGGATGAAGACAAAAGTATTTCTGAAGCTTATGGTATGTTGCACCCAAATGCATCCACAACTTTTACAGTAAGATCTTTATTTATTATAGCGCCAGATAAAACCGTTAAGTTGATTATTTCTTATCCTGCATCAACAGGTAGAAATTTCCAAGAAATTTTAAGGGTGATAGACTCTTTACAGCTAACTGCTTATCATAGTGTTGCCACACCAGCAGATTGGAAAGATGGGGAAGATGTAGTTGTTGCGCCAGCTATTAAAACTGAGGATATTCCGGCTAAGTTTCCAAAAGGATTTAAAGAAATTAAACCTTATTTAAGAACAACGCCGCAGCCTAATAAGTAATTTTTATAAAATCTGTTGTTTTTAGAATATATTTTATATTTTAGAGATTAAGAAATAAATAGAATTACAATCTTTCTTAAATTATTTTACCCAATCAGTAAGAAATTTAGGTCTGATTATTATTAAAACACTTAAATTAATTATGAAAACGGGTAAAGTAAAATGGTTTAATGCACAAAAAGGTTTTGGTTTCATTATTTGTGATGGAAAAGACATTTTTGTTCACTTTAAAGACGTTATTGGAGGCGTAAATGCTATCTCAGACAATGATGATGTAGAGTTTGAGATTGCTGATGGTAAAAAAGGTCCTCAAGCTGTAAATGTAAAAAAGGTTTAAAAACATAAAGCTTAAATTTTAAAAGTCCTGAACATTGTTCAGGACTTTTTTATTTTTATAAAATCTTATATAAATTTCATTTTGGTGATGAATAAAACAACCTTCCATATAGAAAAAATGGATTGTCCTTCTGAAGAGCAAATCATCAGAATGAAATTAGATGGTTTTTCTAATATCAAATCTTTAAATTTTGATATTCCAAATAGAAAACTTCTGGTTTATCATGAAGATGCAGCTGCAGAGATTCATCAAAAATTAGATAGCCTTAATTTTAATACATCGCTTATAGAAAGTGTCGTTGCAGATGAATTAGATGTACCTATTCCTCAAGAAGCTGATAAAAAACTGTTATGGATAGTGCTATCAATAAATTTTGCTTTATTTATGATAGAAATTATAGCAGGGCTAATAGCAGGTTCTATGGGGTTACTAGCAGATAGTTTAGATATGTTAGCCGATAGTTTTGTATATGGATTAGCTTTGTTTGCTATTGGTAAATCTGTTTTTTTTAAGAAAAATATAGCTAAGGCTAGTGGTTACTTTCAGTTATTATTAGCTGTTTGGGGTTTTATAGAAGTTATAAAGCGTTTTTACGGTTTAGAGAGCCTACCACAAATTAACACCATGATATGGATTTCATCTTTGGCTTTAATAGGTAATGCTGCTTGTTTGTATTTTCTGCAAAAGAGTAAAAGTAAAGAAGCACATATGCAAGCTAGTATGATTTTTACTTCAAATGATGTATTTGTTAATATAGGAGTCATCTTAGCTGCTATTATGATTTATTTTACTTCATCTCCTTATCCTGATTTAATTATTGGAGCCTTAGTTTTTATTATTGTGGCAAGGGGGGCTTTAAGAATTTTAAATTTATCCAAAGTTTGATAATTTATTTAAAGCCACCGATAATTAATGTTAAAATGGTTAATAAATAAATTCAATACTTAGTCTTGATAAGGAAGCTTTTAACAAAGTAAGGTTGGATTATTAAAAATATTCAATAAATTTGAGTAAATCCTATCTCATTTTAAGATGTTTATTAGCCATAAAGAAGAGGATAAGTTATTATTATTACAGATGCAGGAAGATGATGATAATCTTGCATTTGATACCCTATATGATAAATATTGGGAGCAAATTTATAATGCAGCTTATAAACGTCTTAAAGATGCCGATTATGCAAAAGATATCACCCAAGATATTTTTCTTCAATTGTGGCTTCGTCGTAAAGAGCTTTCTATAGATAATTTAGTTTCTTATTTGCATACATCTGTAAGAAATAATGTTTTTAAATGGATAGAAAAAGAACAAAAATACACGCCAATTCCCGAAGTTTTAGCTCAATTGGGTATTGCTAAAGACCAAGCTGATGCAGAAATATTAAGGAAAGAGTTTTTAATCAAATATGAACGATTGATAAACTCTTTAACACCGTCTCAACAAGAAATCTTTAGGATGCGTTATCACGAAGATTTAACCACACAACAAATAGCTGATAAACTTCAAATCAGTAGAAAAACTGTACAAAACCAATTAGGAAAGAGTATGGCTCAATTAAGAGAGTCATTAGGTCCTTTATATCTGGTGTTCTTATTACAAAATCTTTAAAATTTTTTATTTCTCGTGGGACTTTTCGTTCCTCGGCGGTCTTATCTCTAAAGGCTCAAAAAAAGGAGTCGGCAAAAGATGGATCAAAAGGAATTTTATATCATTCTTCATAAATATAGGCAAGGGACAGCCACTCCTGAAGAGATTGCTTTCTTAGAAGCTTATTATGACCTTTTTGAGGTTGAGGAGAATGTGTTAGACAAGATGGACGAAGTGGCTAAAGCCCAGCTAAAAAACATAATAAAAGTTGGTTTGAGTGAACAGATTGCTGCGGAAGAGCGTAAAAGCTCTTCCAAAGTAATTTGGATAAAGAGATGGGCTGCCGCTGCGGTTGCTTTATTATTGATTGGCGTAGCATCTTACCTCTTTACTCAGCAAAATACAGGCCCTACAAATAAACAAGAAGAACAAGTTACCAAATTGGATATCCCACCCGGAGGTAATAAAGCTGTTTTAACTTTAGCAGATGGCTCATCTATCATTTTGAATGATAAGGAAAATGGTCTTATCACACAAGATGCCGGAGCAGAGATTGTAAAAACAAAAGATGGACAAATTGTTTATCGCAGCAAGCAAGCTGCACAAAATGCAGCTTTAAATATGATAAGTACTCCTCGTGGGGGGCAATATAAATTAACCTTATCAGATGGTACTAAAGTTTGGTTAAATGCTTCTTCATCAATAAAATTTCCTACTGTTTTTACAGGTACAGAGCGTAAAGTGGAAATTACAGGGGAAGCTTATTTTGAAGTTGCGAAGAATAAAAATATGCCTTTTAAAGTAAGCTCGGCTCATCAAATGATAGAGGTTTTAGGAACTCATTTTAATATCAATACTTATGATGATGAAAGTGCTGATAAGACAACACTTATAGAAGGTAGTGTTAAAATTTATAAGCTTAATCAACAAGGTAAAGAAGAAAATATATCAACTATTTTAAAGCCTGGTCAACAAGCGATATTAACTAGCCAAGCTAAAAACTTTAAGGTGTCAGATGCAGATGAGGAAGCTGCTGTAGCTTGGAAAAATGGATATTTTAAATTCAATAGAGATAATATCCAAACCATTATGAGACAAGTTTCTAGATGGTATAATGTTGATGTAGAGTATCGAGGAAAAATATCGGAAGATTTATTTGTGGGGAAAATCAATAGAAGTGAAAACGTATCTGAGGTTTTAAGAATCTTGCAATTGAGTAAAATTAATACCACCATTAAAGGTGATAAAATCATCATAACCAATTAATAATGTTTAACCTAATAAAAAGATATGATATGAAGACATAAGTACTGTATATCTCATCCAACAAAAAAACCGGGTGTGCTACCAACACAACCGGCCTAAAGGAAGCTTTTTAAAAAGCTGTTCCGGTTTGGATTAACCCTAAAAAAATTCTGTGGAAGGAACTTAATCTATTAACCCAAACTTTACAAAAGTATGCAATTAAATGTTTACGGTAAAATCCGGAAAGTATCCGGATTATTCCCTTCGAAAGCGTTTCGTATTATGAAACTGACGGCAATCTTATTAACCCTTGGATGTTTGCAGCTTAGCGCAAAAAGTTTTTCGCAAAGTATTAGCATTACAGGGAAGAATATTTCCTTAGAAAAAGCACTTACTACCATTGGCGAGCAAAGTGGCTATTTCTTTTTTTATAAGTATAACGAGCTGGTAAATGCCAAACCCGTTACCTTAAATTTAAAAGGAGCAAGTCTTGAAAGAGCTTTACAAGAAAGTTTTAAAGGACAGCCTTTTAGTTATTCTATTGATAATAAAACTATTGTAGTTAATAAAATTGAAATTAAGCCTCAGCCTAAATTACCGGTTGATGTAAAAGGAAAGGTTACAGATAAATCTGGTCAGCCTTTGCCAGGTGCTACCATTAAGGTTAAAGGTTCTGATAAGGTTACCCAAACTGATGTAAATGGTAATTTTAGCTTAAATGGTCTTACAGATAATGCAGTTATTGTGGTAACCTACACTGGTTTTGTAGTACAAGAAGTTGCTATAGCTGGTAAAAACACTATCAATATTAGTTTGGTAGAGGATAGTCAAAATTTAAATACCGTAGTGGTAGTAGGTTACGGAACCCAACAACGTAAAGACGTTACAGGGTCTATTAGCTCTATCAATGCGCAAAGAATTAAAGACCAACCCGTAGTAAGCTTAGATAATGCTATGGCGGCACAAATGGCAGGTGTGCAAGTAACACAGGCAACAGGTGCACCGGGTGGTGGTTCTACAGTAAGAATTAGAGGCGCAGGTTCTCTAAGTGCTGGAAATGAGCCTTTATATGTGGTAGATGGTTTTCCGGTTACTAATGATTATAATCAAAGAAATAACCCTTTAAATACCATTAACCCAGCTGATATTGATAATATTCAGGTTTTAAAAGATGCATCAGCAACAGCTATTTATGGTTCTAGGGGTTCTAATGGTGTGGTTATCATTACCACTAAATCTGGTAAAAGTGGTGTTTCTAAAATAGATTTTAGTTTAAATACCGGTGTACAACAAGTAGAGAAAACTTTAGATGTATTAAATGCTAAAGAATATGCCTATTTTATTAATGAAGCAAGAAATAATGCTTGGGTAAATTCAGGTCCTGGTCGTTCTGCATCAGATCCTAACTCTGCTCGTTTAAATAACGTCATGTATTTATTGCCTGCTGTATTCTCAGATCCAGAATCTTTAGGTGAAGGTACCAATTGGCAAAATGAGATTTTTAGAACTGCACCTATGAGTAATTATCAGTTAAATTTCTCTGGCGGTAATGATAAAACAAGATTCTTTGTTTCTGGTGGTTATTTAGCGCAAGATGGTATTGTTACAGGTTCAGATTTAAAGCGTTATTCTTTTAGAGCTAATGTAGAATCTCAGTTAAATAAAAGAGTTAAAGTAGGGGCCAACTTAACGCCATCATTTACTTTCTCTAACCAAACTTTAGCAGAAGGAAACTGGCAGGGTGGAGGTATCATTCAATCGGCATTAACTGCACCACCGCACCTTAAACCTTATGACGCTAATGGAAATTATACACAAATTACAGGACTAGGTATTGGTACTAGTGAGGTTGATAATCCAGTAAAAATAGCTAACGAATATTTCCAACAACAAAATACTTTAAGATTATTAGGTACTGCTTATGTGGATTTTAACATAGCAAAAGACTTAAATTTTAAAACTTTAGTAGGGGCTGATTTTAGAAACTTTGACCAGGATGTATTTAGTCCTTCTATCATCAACCCTAATAGTACCAATGCAACAAAGCTTCCTGTAGGTTCTTATGATGAGTCTAACAGTAGAAACTGGTTGTCAGAGTTTACCTTAAATTATAAGAAAACTATCGATAAACATGCATTTGATGTATTGGCGGGTTACACCATCCAAAAGGAAAAAACAGACTTAACCAGCTTAAGTGGAAGCAATTATGCTAGCGATGCTGTAAGAACTATCAATGCAGCTGGTTTAGTAACTGTTGGTGCTTCTTCTGGTCCTCAAGCATGGTCATTGTTATCATATATTGCCCGTTTAAATTATAGTTATAATGATAAATATCTGTTAACAGCAACTTTCAGACAAGATGGTTCATCGCGTTTTGGTGGTGACAATAAATGGGGAACATTCCCTTCTGTATCTTTAGGTTGGAGGGTTTCTGAAGAAGATTTCTTGAAAGATGTAAATTGGTTAAGCGAGTTAAAAGTTAGAGCTAGTTATGGTTTAACAGGTAATAATTTCATCACCAACTATGGCTCTATAGGTTTAACAGGTATAGAGAATTATATTTTTGGACCTAGCGGAGGTATAGTTAATAATGGTATCAGACAAACTACAATAGCCAATAGTCTTTTAGGTTGGGAGAGAAATAAGCAGTTTGATGCTGGTTTAGAGTTTGGTTTATTACAAAATCGTTTCTCTATGTCTTTTGATTATTATAATAAAACTACTTCAGACTTATTATTAAACGTACCTGTACCAACTTTAACAGGATATAGCGAAGCTTTAAGAAACATTGGAGAGATTAATAATAAAGGTTTTGAATTTACTTTAGTTAGCCGTAACATGGTTAAAGAATTTAAGTGGACTACAGACTTTAACTTCTCTACCAATAACATCAAAGTGGTTGCTTTAGGGCCAGATGGTTCTGCTATTTTAAGAAGACAACCAACTTTTGCCGCTGGTAATACGCACATTACAGAAATTGGTGCCCAGCCGGGTTCTTTCTTCGGTTATAAAGTTGTTGGTATTTATCAGAATCTAGATGATGTTAATAACAACCCAGCAGTAGAAAACGCTTCGGGTGTTAAAATCTCTAAACCTGGCCAGTTAAGATTTGCTGATGTTAATGGCGATGGTAAAATTACTGCGGATGACAGGACAAGATTAGGTAGTCCGTTTCCAGATTTTACTTATGGTATGACTAACAGCTTTGCTTACAAAAACTTCGATTTTGCTTTCACCCTACAAGGCGTACAAGGTTTTGAGGTTTTAAATGCAGCAAGAAGATTTTACGGAAATTATGCTGGTTCTTATAACGTGTTAAAAAGTACCTCAAACGGATGGAAATCAGAAACCGACCGTGGTGATGGAGTTAGCCCACAAATAGACCGTAATTTTGGTGCTTTAGGTGTTGCCTCTGTTATCAATAACGTTACTTCTCAGTTTGTTGAAGATGGCTCTTTCTTAAGAATCAGAAATATAACTTTAGGATATAACTTACCAGCATCGGCTCTTAAAGCCTTAAAAGTTGCTAATGCCAGATTAAGCTTTACCATCCAAAACGCTTATACTTTTACTAAATACGAAGGTTATAACCCAGAGGTAAGCTTTGAAGGTGCTAATCCTTTAGTACCAGGTGTTGATTCGGGAGGTTATCCTTTAGCCCGCACCTTTATGTTTGGATTAAATTTTGGATTCTAATACAGTTATAGACATGAGAAATATTAAAACATTATTCACTGCAGGTGTAATTGTATTACTTTCTGCAAGTAGTTGCAAAAAAGATTTTTTAGAATTAGCACCAGTAGCTCAGCTAAATGCTAATAATTTCTATAAGACTGGAGACGACATGAAAAATGCGCTTACAGCAGCTTATGGAGGACTACAATATGCTGGTTTGTATTATTCTTCTATGCATATCATTGGCGATTTACGTTCTGATAATACAGAAATTACAAATGTAAACGCTGGTGCAGATTTAGACGCGGTAGACAAGTTTGTAAACTTACCTACAACCTCTATCAGTAGTACTACATGGGCAGGCCATTATCAGGCTATCCAAAACACTAATATCGTAATAGAGAAAATACAGACAGTTACGATGGATGAGACTTTAAAAGCCAGATACATTGGCGAAGCTAAATTTTTAAGAGGCTTAATGTATTTTAACTTGGTAAGGATTTTTGGTGGAGTGCCTTTGGTTACAAAAGTTATTGTAAACCCACAAGAAGGTTATGATTATGGTAGAGAATCAGTAGAAAACGTTTACAATCAAATTATTTCTGATTTAACAGATGCTGAGGCTGCTTTACCTTATGAATATACAGGTGGAGATATTGGTAGAGCAACAAAAGGTGCTGCTATGTCTTTATTGGGTAAAGTATATTTAACTCAGAAAAGATGGGATTTAGCCGCTCAAAAGCTTAAGCAAGTTATTGATGCGCAAGCACAAACTAAATATCAGTTATTGCCATCTTATGCTAGTGTATTTGGTATCGCAAATGAAAATAGCCGTGAGTCTATTTTTGAAGTTCAATTTAAAAGAGCTTCTAACGGAGAGGGTAGTCCTTTTACCAATCAATTTGCACCTATAGGTTCTGGTACAGCGGTGGTAACTGTGGGTAACCCTCTAGGGCAAAATATCCCAACAGCAGAAATGAATAATGCTTATGAAGCTAACGATGCTAGAAAAGCAGTTTCTATGCGTACCAGTTATGTTTTAGCCGGAAACACGGTTGTCCATAATTATATAGTAAAATATTCTGGCACACCAGCGGCTAATATAGATGGCGATAATAACTGGATAGTTTTAAGATATGCAGATGTTCTTTTAATGTATGCAGAAGCTTTGAATGAACTGGGTTATGTTGCTGATGGACCTGCATTTACTTACTTAAACCAGATTAGAACTAGAGCGGGTTTACCAATTAAAACTAGTAATAACCCTGATGCTGCTTTAAGAGTAGCAAACCAAGCAGCTTTCAGATTAGCTATTGAACAAGAAAGGTTTGTTGAGCTAGCTTTTGAAGGTCACCGTTGGTTTGATTTGGTAAGAACAGATAGAGCTTTAACTTTATTAGGTTCTAAAGGAATGGAAGCACATGAAGCTTTATTCCCAATTCCGCAAACACAAATAGATATTAATAAAGCTAAGATAATCCAAAATCCGGGTTATAATTAATCATCATGAAGGGCTAAAGCATTGATGTTTCACCAGCTATATTATTTGGTGTTAATTCTTCATCCATGCTTTAGCCCTTTTTCTTTTTCCTTTCAGATTGCTTTTCCATGAAGAATTTATGCCTTTTAGTACTTATAACTTTTAATACTTTAGCTGTTGCCCAAGAAAGCCCAATAACCCTTAACCAAAAAGATGATGGTTATAGAGGTATTTGGTATAGCAACCAGCCTTCTCATGATGAATATGTATATAAATACAGCGGAGGTTTAGGGACTTATCCTGCCAATCATTACCCATTTTCTATTTATGTAAAAGAGGTTCATAAAACCTTTTTTTGTTATGGTGGGAGTGATGCTTCTGGGAAAACCTTGCTTCATATGGTTTCTTATTTTGATCATCAAACAGGTATGGTTCCAAAACCAACAGTGGTTTTAGATAAGAAAACAGACAATGCTCACGATAATCCGGTGATGAATATTGATAAAGAAGGCTACATCTGGCTTTTCTCTACAGCGCATGGTACCAATAGTCCTTCTTATATCCATAAAAGTAAAAAGCCTTACGATATCAATGAGTTTGAAGAAATTAAGGCTACTAAGCTAGTTAATGGTGAGGTGGTAGCCATGAATAATTTCTCTTATCTGCAAACCTGGTATCAGCCTGATAACGGTTTTATCAATCTATTTACGCATTACGATAGAAAGGTTATTCCGGGGCAACCCTCTAAACCAAGAAGAACTATCAGTTTCATGATAAGCCAAAACGGTGTAAATTATACTGAATGGAAAGATATAGCCGCCATAGAAGAAGGCCACTATCAAACCAGTGGAAGTTATGGAACCACTGTAGGTACAAGTTTTAATTTCCATCCTGTTAAAGTAGGAGAGAACGGACTTAATTATAGAAGTAATTTGTATTACTTGCAGACATCAGATTTTGGTAAAAGCTGGCAGAATGCTAAAGGAGAAACTTTAAGTACACCTTTAAAAACCGTTAATAATGAAGCGCTTGTAAAAGATTATTATAGTAAAGGTTTAAATGTTTATATTAATGATTTAGCTTATGATGAAACAGGGAAACCTGTTATTCTATACCTAACCAGTAAAGGTTATGAAGCAGGACCAGAAAAAGGTCCGCGTACTTGGCATACCGCCAGATTTACCGGAGAAAACTGGGAAATTAATCCGATAACTACTTCTGGTAATAATTATGATATGGGTTCTTTATATATAGATGATAAAGGTATCTGGCGAGTAATTGGACCAACTACTATGGGGCCTCAACCTTATAATACAGGCGGAGAAATGGTGATGTGGACAAGTAAAAATCAAGGTAAAACCTGGAAAAGTAAGGCTTTAACAGCTAATAGTATATATAATCATTCTTATGCCAGAAGACCTGTAAATGTTCATCCAGATTTTTATGCTTTTTGGGCAGATGGACATGGGAGAGAAAAATCAGTTTCCAGATTATATTTTTCTGATATAAAAGGGCGTGTTTATCAACTACCAACAGAAATAAATACTGATTTTATTAAGCCAATCCGTGTAAAAAGAAAGAAGTAGCATCATAACTTTAAAAGGATAGTCAAAAAAAATATTAAAGAATTTTCAGTTGCTTTTTAATTTTTTTTATAACTTTCAAATCTTAAATAATTAAATGTAAAAGATTAGGTTATGCCAATTATACCTACAACCCTTACAAACAGAGCTTTAAGCTTAATAATATTGCTTTCTGTTGTATGGTGTTCCTGTTCTAAGCCAGAAAACAAGGATTTAACTTTCTTAGATAATGTAAAACTAGAATCTAGTATTTTAAAGGTAGAGACTCTTCAAGATAGTTTAGAAGTACCTTGGGATATTGCTATAACGAATAATAATTTTTTATTTTTTACAGAGCAATATGGAGCTATATCTTACATCAATCTAGAAACACATCAACAACAAAAGTTATTGGTTATACCAGAAGTTTGGCATCAAAGAACTGCGGGTTTATTAGCCATGGCAGTTCATCCAGATTTTAAGCAAAATCCTTATGTATATGTGCATTATACTACAAAAACCGATACTTTGATATTTAATAAATTGGTAAGATATACTTTTAAAGGCGATACACTGGAGTCTCCAAAAGAGTTGTTGAAAGTTAAAGGTTTTAAAGCACATAATGGAGGGCGTATAACCTTCTCAAAATCTGGTAAAATACTTTGGGCAACTGGCGACGCTTATCATGGTGATGAATCTCAGGACTTAAACTTTTTGAATGGTAAAATTTTGCGTTTAAACCCCGATGGCAGCATACCAGCCGATAATCCAAATCCTAAAAGTTACGTATGGGCCAGAGGTTTTAGAAATATGCAGGGTATTACTGTTACCAATAAAGGAAACGTATTTACATCTGAACATGGAGATGCTATTGAGGACGAAGTAAATTTGATAGAAAAAAATAGAAATTATGGTTGGCCTGCTATAGAAGGCTTACATAATTTACCAGAAGAAATTGTTTTTGCTCAGGCAAATAACACCAAAGAGCCAGTTAAATCTTGGACTCCCGTAATTGCTCCTGCTGGTATCGCGTATTATGGTTCTGCAAGTATTCCCGAGTGGAATAATAGCCTACTATTAACTACCTTAAAAGGTCAAAGTTTACGTGTTTTAAAATTAAATGAAGAGGGTAAAGCCATCGTATCCGAAGAGATATTTTTTGAGAATTATTATGGGCGTTTGAGAGATGTATGTGTGGATGCAAACGGTGTAATTTATATTTCAACAAGTAATAAAGATTGGAAACCTCAAGTTGATTTTCCCTTACCGGGAGATGATAAGATATTAAAGATAAGTATATCCGATAAGGTATTAAAAAAGCCTTTGACAGGTTTAAAGGCCCAAGCAACGCTACAACACTTAAATGCGGCACAACTGTATCAAAGTTATTGTGTATCCTGTCATCAGGCAGATGGAAAAGGCGTAAAAGATGTTTTTCCGGCTTTGGCAGGTTCTGCTATGGTAAATGGTCCTTCAACAGGTCTTATAAAAGCGGTGTTAAATGGAATCAATAGAAAGGAAAACCCTCAGAAAATGCCAAGTTTCGCTTTTTTAAAAGATCAGGAGTTGGCAGATATTCTTATTTATATTAGACAAAATTGGGGAAATCAGGCCTCTAAAATTAACGAAACAGAAATCGCACAAAACCGCTAGTATGGAAGAACAAAATCAGCAAAATAAGCTGGTGAAATTATTAAAAGGTCTAGGGCCAGGTATTATTACAGCAGCTCTGGTTTTTGGTCCAAGTAAAATGACCATTACTTCAAAACTTGGTGCAGAATATGGCTACTCAACCCTTTGGGTGGTTGTAATTGCTATCTTCTTTATGCTCATTTTTACCAATATGGGGGCTCGTATAGGGCTAAGTAGCGAAAATAGTCTCTTATCTCAAATTAAAGTAAAATGGGGTAACAAAGCTGGATTAATAATAGGGTTTGGTGTGTTTTTAGTCACCACTTCTTTTCAAGCAGGAAACTCTATAGGGGTAGGTATTGCCATTGCAGAAGCCAGCGGTACTAAAGCGTGGATATGGGTTTTAGTCTTCAATATCTTAGGCATTGCATTGTTATTTTTTAGAAGTTTTTATAAAACCCTAGAACGTTTAATGATTGCATTGGTAGGATTGATGCTTTTCTCATTTTTAACAACTTTGTTTTTGAGTAAACCTTCTTTAACTGGTATTGCTGGTGGGTTTATTCCAAGTTTTCCAGTGGGTTCAACAGGTTTGCTAATAGCTTTTATGGCTTCTTGTTTTTCTATAGTAGGGGCTTTTTATCAGGCTTATTTGGTACAAGAAAGCAGAAAGCCTGGCGCCAAACCTCAAAAAAACAGAAGCGCAACAGGGATATATATTTTAGGGATTATGAGTGCAGTTGTCATCATTTGTGCTGCTGCTGTATTACATCCGCAAGGAATAAAAGTAAATTCTGCATCAGAAATGTCTAAAGCTTTAGAGCCATTATTTGGGACATACGCAGCTGATTTATTTTTAGCAGGGTTATTTGGAGCCTCTTTTTCATCATTAGTAGGTAACGCTACCGTTGGCGGTAGCCTTTTGGGCGATGCTTTGGGTTATAGTAGTAAATTAAGTTCTAAAGCAGTAAGGTTACTGATAGCTTTAGTAATGGTTTGTGGAGCCAGCATTTCTCTCATCTTTGGAAAGTTACCTTTAGAACTTATCATTTTTGCACAAAGTGTTACCATATTTTTAGTTCCCATTATAGGTATAGCCATGTTTTCTATTGCCAATGACAAGAAAATGATGGGTGAAAATGTGAATAATAGTTTTGCTAAAGTAGGTGGAGCTATAGGCTTAGTACTATTAAGCTCATTGGCAATTTGGAATTTTTACGAGCTATTTATTAAATAATTATAAGATTAAGCAAGAAACGAATGAAAGATTTAGAAAAGTTAGAATCTGAATTATTAGCACCATCGGCAGCATTAATTGCTGATATGGCTAAAATAGAAGGAGATATTATTCTTTTAGGCATTGGTGGTAAAATGGGCCCAAGTATGGGTAAACTAGCTGTTTCAGCAGCTAAAGCCGCGGGTATAAACAAAAGAATTATTGGTGTTTCGAGATTTTCTGATGCCAAAGCAAAAGCAGCATTAGAAGCTGTAGGTATAGAAACCATTTCTTGCGATTTATTAAATGATGCGGAACTACAAGCACTACCTGATGCCAAAAATGTGATTTACCTAGCCGGAAATAAATTTGGTACAACAGGTAAAGAAGGTTTTACTTGGGCTATGAATGCTTATTTACCGGGTAGGGTAGCAGAAAAATATAAAAACTCAAATATCGTAGCATTTTCATCAGGTAATGTTTTACCTTTTGTACCAGTAACATCTGGCGGTGTTTCTGAAGAAACTACACCAGAGCCTATTGGCGAGTATGCGCAGTCTTGTTTGGGCAGAGAACGCATTTTTGAATATTTCTCTCAAAAAAATCAAACACCTACACTTATTTATCGCTTAAACTACGCTGTAGATTTTAGATATGGTGTGATGATGGAGCTTGCAAAATCTGTTTTAGAAGGAAAAGAAATTGACCTGCGTACAGAAAACGTGAATGTGATTTGGCAAGGAGATGCTAATGAAATTGCTATACGTTCTTTATTACATTGTGAGGCGCCAGCAAAAATGTTAAACGTAACAGGTCCAGAAACCCTATCTATTAAATGGATAGCCAATCAATTCGGGAAAATTTTTGGTAAAGAACCTAAGTTTATTTATGAAGCAGAAGGTACAGCATTACTTAATAATGCATCAGAATGCCACAGGTTATTTGGTTATCCTAAAGTTACAGTAAGAGAAATTATAGATATCACAGCAACTTGGTTACAACAAGGTGGTGAAGAGTTTGGCAAAGCAACACATTTTCAAGAAAGAGGAGGTAAATTCTAATGAAATTATTATCAGAAGAGCTAAAAAGACATTTACATTTTGGAACGGTTATTCCGGCTCATCCATTAGCATTAAATGCAGATAGAACATTAAACGAATTTAAGCAGAGACAATTAAGCAGATATTATATGTCTAGCGGTACTGGGGGTATAGCCGTTGGTGTACACTCTACCCAGTTTGAAATTAGAGACCCAGAAGTAAATCTTTTTGAAACGGTTTTAAGATTAGCGTCAGAAGAAGTTACCAAAGCAAATTTAGACAGACCTTTTATCAAAGTTGCAGGTATTTGTGGGCCAACAGCACAAGCCGTTAAAGAAGCAGAAATAGCTTTAAAATACGGTTACGATATTGGTTTGCTAAGTATGGGTGGTTTACAAAACTGGTCTGAGGAACAAATCTTAGATCGTGTTAAAGCTGTTGCTGCTGTAATGCCAGTTTTTGGTTTTTACTTACAGCCATCTGTAGGAGGTAGAATATTTAGCTATGATTTTTGGTTACAATTTGCCGAGATTGAAAATATTGAAGCTATTAAATGTGCTTCTTTTAATCGCTACCAAACATTAGATGTTATGAGGGCGGTAAGCCATTCCTCAAGAAGAGATAAAATAGCGATGTACACTGGTAATGATGATAATATTGTGGCTGATTTGTTAACCAGCTACCGCTTTGAGGTAGAAGGGAAAACTTTTGAGAAACAGTTTATTGGGGGCTTATTAGGTCATTGGGCAGTTTGGACAAAGAAAGCGGTAGAGCTGCTTGAGGAAATTAAAGAACATCGGGCAAACCCAACAGCACAAAAGGCACATGAACTTCTGATTAAAGGTATTGAAGTTACAGATGTTAATGCCGCATTGTTTGATCCATCACAAGCTTTCCACGGCTGTATACCAGGAATTCATGAGGTTTTAAGAAGACAAGGTTTACTAGAAGGTAGGTGGTGCTTAAACCCTAAAGAAGAACTTTCTGATGGCCAAATGGAAGAAATAGATCGTGTTTATAAGGCATACCCACACTTAAACGATGACGCTTTTGTAAGCGAATTTTTAAAAAACGATAAGTAAATTATGAACTTAAAATATATGCTTACGCTAGTAATAGCGACTGGTATTTCTTTGGCTACTTTTGCGCAACCTAAAACAGGTAAGTTTACCAACTTGGGTCCGCAAGTATTTGCTGCCATGATACAAGGAAGTATCTTTGTTGAAGATACACAAGGAACCCCCTTGGTTTATACCGTTGTTAGAGGGGAGCCAGCCCATTTACTGGCTTTTGATGTTAAAAGTAAAAAATTGCTTTTAGATAAAGCTTTACCAGAATCTGATGGTGTTTGGGATATGGCACAAGCTAGTGATGGTTATTTATATATCCCTGGTGCAGGTGGTAATCTTTTTAAACACAAGCCCGGTACACAAGAGGTTGAAGATTTGGGTACCGCTTTAAAAGGCGAAACTTATTTGTGGAACCTTACGGCAGGTAAAGATGGTGAAGTTTTTGGTGCTACCTATCCTGGCTGTAGGGTTTTTAGATATCACCCTAAGGATGGTTTTTCTGATGTTGCAAAAGGGCCTTTGGTTGCTGGCGAGAATTATGTAAGAAGCTTGGCCTACCATGCCAAAACCGGACTTTTATATGCAGGTATTGGTTCTCATGCTCATTTAATAGAGCTGAATCCGATAAGCGGCGAAAAAAAGGAACTTTTGCCCAAAAAATATCAAGATAAAGAGTTTGTATACAGTTTAGAAATTGTACCGGGTAAAAACGGATCTGATCGTCTTCTAGCGCTCTTAACCGCCGGAAGTACCACATTGGTATATAATTTAAAAACTAAACAAATAGAGCAGGAAATTCAAGATATAGACATGAAAGCTGTTGCTTCTGACCAAAAAGGCAAAGCAGCTTTTTATACAGCTAAAGGTTCGTTAATGAGTTTTAATGCATCAAAATCTGTTAGTTTAGCAGAGAAGCTTTTGGCTGATGTTGGTACGGCTAACGCAATAAAAATTATTAAAGATGATGTCTATATATTAACATCAGGAGCCAATTTAGTTAAATACAGTCTTAAAAATAAAACCTCAGAGAAAACTAAATTAGCTATTCCGGCACAACCTATTCCTATCAATGCTTTACTTTACGGTCCTGATGGTAATATCTGGATGGGAGGGTATTTAGCTGGCGGACATGCAACTTACCATCCGGTGAGTGGTCAGAAAAGCAGATTATCCGGTTTAGATCAAACCGAAGGTATGGCCTCACAAGGCGAAAATATCTATTTCGGAATTTATCCAAAAGGTAAATTTTACCAATACCATACGCAACAGAAATGGGATTTGAAAGCTAACAATCCAAAAAAGCTTGGTGAAATAGAAGGACAAAGTAGATCTTTTGCGGTATTAAGTATTCCAGAACGCCAGCAAATGGTTTTTGGAATGATACCTGAGTATGGTAAACTAGGGGGGGCTTTGATTACTCTTGATGTGAAAACGCAAGAATTAAAAGCCTTTCATGAGCCTATAAAGCAACAAGCTATTTCTAGTTTAGCTTATACAGGCAAAGAAATTTTGGTAGGTACAACCATTTCTGGAGGTTTAGGTATTATGCCAGCCACCAAAGAAGCAGTTCTTTTCTCTTGGGATTTAGATAAAAATCAAAAAACGCATCAAATAATACCTGTAGCTGGCGCAACAGCTATTACTTGTTTAATAAATGGACCCGATGGCTACATTTGGGGTGTTGCAGATGGTACTTTATTCATTTATGATGCAACCCAAAGAGTAGTACTTTCTACCCACAAATTGTATGATTTTCCGCCTTTCAAAAGCCATATCTGGAGAAGTGCTTTCTTAACCATACATCCATCAGGGATGATTTACGGAACGGGAAATAATCATTTCTTTAAGCTCGACCCAAAAACTAAAGAAGTTACCATTTTAGATAAAGGAGCTAGTTTATTAGCTATGGATGCTTCTGGAAATATCTATTTCAGAAAAAATACCGATTTATGGAAATATACGCCATAGCGTGTGTCAACGTTGAATAAGATGCTATAAATACAATCAAATACCTAAAATGAATAATGATGAAGAAAATATTTTTAAGCTGTTTAACCTTACTGTTTAGCGTTAACTTGATAGCACAACCTATAGCTGTTGATAAAATAGCTATAGCGTGGAATTTATTAGCTAATCATTATGAAGGTAAAAACCAGTTTATAGCATCTTTCACTATCCATAACCAAAGCAAACAAAGCTTACCAGCAAATGGCTGGAAACTATATTTTTCTTACCCAAGAAAAGTTACCCAAGTTTTAAGTGCAAATGCGGTACTGCAAACCATCAATGGCGAGTTTGCTAGTCTAACTCCATCAACAAATTTTAAAGCCCTTGCTCCGGCATCAAAAGCTGTTATCACTTATGTTGCAGAGGGTAGATCCTTTACCTATACCGATGCGCCAAGTGGTTTGTATTTGGTTTTTGATAAGGAACCTCAAAAAGCATATCCCATTAAAAATTTTAAGGTTAATGCTGTACCAACGACAGAAAAAGCAAGTTTAAAGCTTTCGCCGGCACTTATTTATCAGAAGAATGAAGCTATCAGCAACGGGGCTTTATCAGATAGTAAACTGGTTTTGCCTTCGCCAATAAGTGCGGTAAAATTAACAGGGCAATTTCTTTTAAACGCTAAGACTACCTTGGTTTATGATGA
This sequence comes from Pedobacter puniceum, assembly GCF_009674685.1. Classification (GTDB taxonomy): domain Bacteria; phylum Bacteroidota; class Bacteroidia; order Sphingobacteriales; family Sphingobacteriaceae; genus Pseudopedobacter; species Pseudopedobacter puniceum. The sequence goes on along the minus strand of NZ_WKJI01000001.1, from coordinate 1,160,147 downwards.
TTTTTTTAGTAATGAGGCTAAGCTTTTACAGCAAGATATCGCTCAGTTTTTAGGTAAAAAACTGATGCTTGCCAAGCAAGATGTAAAACAAGTAATCATCCTAAAAAAGGTAAACGGTTTGTCTAAAGAAGCTTACCAGCTAAAGGTTAAACCCGATTCTATTATCATCGCGGCCACGCAAACAGCAGGTGCTTTTTATGCAATACAATCTTTAAAAATGCTGATGCCTTTATCGGTTTGGAAAGCACCACAAACACAAATTACTATCCCGGCTATAGAAATTACAGACGAGCCAAGGTTTGCCTACCGCTCTTTTATGTTAGATGTTGCCCGTAATTTCCAAACTAAAGCACAAGTTTTGAAGGTTTTAGATTTGATGGCCTTGTATAAGCTCAACAACCTACATTTCCATTTAAATGATGATGAAGGCTGGCGTTTAGAAATTCCGGCTTTGCCAGAACTTACACAAGTGGGCGCTAAAAGAGGTCATACTTTAGATGATAAGCAAAACTTACAACCTTCTTACGGCTCTGGGCCAGATACTAGTGCTTTCCCAGGAAGCGGTTTTTACAGCAAGACTGATTTTATAGAAATTTTACGCTATGCTAAAGCTAGGCATATCCAAATCATCCCCGAGATAGAAACTCCTGGCCATGCTAGGGCAGCTATAAAAGCTATGGATGCCCGATATGAGCGTTTCATGAAAGCCGGAAATCCGCAAGAAGCAAAACGTTATTTATTAAGAGATACGCTAGATAAATCTATTTATAAATCTGTTCAAGGCTATCATGATAATGTGATGAATATCGCTCTGCCATCTACCTACAGCTTTATAGAAAAAGTGGTAGATGAGGTGATGGCCATGTATCAAGAAGCTGATGCACCTTTAAAAACCATTCATTTAGGTGGCGATGAAGTTCCGGCTGGTGTTTGGCAAAAATCTCCTGCTATTACTCAGTTGATGCAAAAAGAAAACATCAGAGAATATGATGATTTATGGTACCATTATCTGGCTAAAGCCAATACTATTTTAAAGCAAAAAGGCTTATACCTTTCTGGTTGGGAAGAGGTTGCCATGCGTAAAACCAAGTTAGATGGTAAAAACCAATACATCGCAAATCCTGATTTTACCTCTCAAAATTTTCATGCTTATGTGTGGAATAACGTTTGGGGTTGGGGCCAAGAAGATTTGGCTTACCGTTTAGCCAATGCAGGTTATAAAGTTATTTTAGCACCTGTAACCAATTTCTATTTTGATTTGGCTTACGAAAAAGATGCAGACGAGCCCGGTTTATATTGGGGTTCTTATGTAGATGTGGATAAGCCTTTCTATTTCAATCCTTTTGATTATTATAAAAGTGCCAAAGAAGATTTACAAGGCAATGTTTTAGATAAATCTATCTTAAAAAATAAAGAACGTTTAACCGCTTATGGGCAAAGTAATATTGTTGGTTTACAAGCTCAAATTTGGTCTGAGAAGATTAGCGGTCCGCAGCAATTAGAATATATGTTGCTACCTAAACTCCTTGGTTTTGCAGAAAGAGCTTGGGCAGCAGAGCCTATTTGGTCTTCTGCAACGGATAGCTTATTGGCAGAAAATCATTATAAGCAAGACTGGAACTGGTTTGTAAACCTGCTAGGAAAAAGAGAGCTACCACGTTTAGCTTATTTTAATGGTGGTTACCAATACCGCATCCCTCCGGTGGGTGTGCTTAAAGAAAACGGACTCTTAAAAGCGAATATGCAATTACCTGGTTTCACCATCAGATACACTACAGATGGCAGCTTACCACAAGCCAGTAGCCCAGTGTATACAAAGCCTTTAGCTGATAAAGGGAATGTAACTTTTAGAGCGTTTGATAGTAAAGGTAGGGGAGGAAGGACAACAGTTGCCGGTCTTTAGTGATTGATTTATCTTAATCAAGAAAATTAAATTTTTGATAACGATTTAAGCCTTAAGCTTTCCGCCTTTTGCTTTGAGCTTTAAAAAGGGATTTAAATCATTTTTTCACACTTGTAGATTGCCTAAATTAAGAGATGATGAAAACGAAAACTGCAATGATGCTAGAACTTTGGCTAGAGGCCAGAACTAGATTTACCAATCAGCTAGAAAGTATTTCTGAACTAGATTTACAAAAGAAATTGGGTGATGCGCCCAACTCTATTGGTTTTTTGATTAGACATATAGGTGATGTAGAGCTACTTTTTGCTAAGAATGTATTTGGAGATAGTACAATTAAAGTAAGTGCTAAAACAGTTATTGATAAAAAAGATACAGGCGAATGGGTAGATACAGCAGCTTTAAAAGCTTATGTGAAAGAGTCTTTTGAAAAACTAAAATCTATTGTTGAGCAGCAAACCGATGAAGATTGGGGAACTCATATCAGTACACAAGAGTTTGGTACCAAAACCAAGTCCGAAGCTTTTGGTAGAATTGTATCTCATACCACTTATCATGCTGGGCAAATGGCTATCATCCAAAAATATGGTATGGTTTAATAGATAAGCTGCTCTTTTATCCAATCGCTTATTTTTTATTGTTTATTTGAGTTTACTGTCATACGCTCGTTTGCTGAGAGTGCTTGATAGTGTAGAGTGAAAGTCTTTGCTTTAAGTAAATAATAGGAATTTCCTCCCTCCTTGATTCTCCCTCCAGAGGGAGATACTTTCGGCATACTTAGCGAGCGTATGAGTATTGATACAATCCCCAATAAATCAATGATTAAAAAGAAGTGTAAGAAGAGATGATATTTCAAATCTAATTGAAATAACGTTTTTAACCACAAAAAAGCGCCTCATCACAAAAGAAGAGACGCTTTTAAAATCTATAGAAACGGTTAGTCAATTCTTAAATACCTATGAACTTCTTAAGCCCTAAGTACTTATAAACCTTTTGGGCCCTAACAAACTAACCACCTAACCAACTAACAAACTAACCAACTACCTAATCTTACTGCCCTTAACGGCATAAAACCAGATGAATAAATAGCAAGGTACCATAATCCAATAAGCTTGTTGAGCATTAAAGGCATCCGTCAGAGCGCCATATAATAATGGGATTACTGCACCACCGGCAATACCCATCACCAATAGAGAGGAGCCTGCTTTGGTAAATCGGCCTAAGCCATTTAAAGCTAATGGCCAAATAGCTGGCCACATTAAAGCATTTGCCAAGCCTAATAATGCAATGGCTAAAACAGAAGTATATCCGCTAGAGAAGATGGCTAACATCGCGAAAGCTATACCTAAAAGCGCACAAAGTTTTAAAGCGTTTTCTTGTTTAATGTATTTAGGGATACAGATAATACCTAAAATATAACCTACTACCATAGCTATTAAGGTATAGGTAGTAAAGAAAGTAGCTGTATCAGGCTCAATACCTTGGCTTAAACCATAGCTGATGATGGTATCGCCTGCAATAACCTCAACACCAACGTACAAGAATAGAGTAATAACACCCAGTACCAAATGCGGAAACTGTAATACACTGGTTTTGCCAGAGTTTGATGCTGCTACGCTTTCATCCTCGGCATTGGTATCTATTTCTGGTAAGCTAGAACGGTAAATTAAAAAAGCCAGAATGGCTAAAACAGCTATGATAGCCATATAAGGCGTAATTACACGAGCAGCCAATTCATCTAACTGAGCAGCTTTGGCAACTTCACTTAAGTTGGCTAAATTTTCTTCGAAACTTTTAGTGTCTTTTAAAATGATAGAGCCTAAAATTGCAGGAGCAGCAGCACCAGCAAGTTTATTACATATCCCCATGATGCTGATACGCTTTGCAGCACTTTCTGCAGGCCCTAAAATGGTAATGTATGGGTTAGATGCAGTTTGTAAAATAGCTAAGCCACTACCTTGCACAAATAAACCTAAAAGGAAAAGGTTGTAAGTTCTGGTCATGGCGGCAGGGATAAATAATAAAGCGCCAATAGCCATGATAACTAAACCAACGGCCATCCCATTTTTAAAACCAAATATATTTAATGCTTTGGTAGAAACTGGGGCCATCACCAAATAAGCAATATAGAAAGCAAAAGCTACCAAATAAGATTGGAAATGGTTAAGCTCGCAAGCTATTTTTAAATAGGGGATAAGTACCGAGTTTAACCAAGTAACAAAACCAAAAATGAAAAATAAAGCCCCAATAATGAATATTGGGTTTAAACCAGATTTTTGCGCTGGCTGATAAGATGAAGATTGGGTCATATAATTTGTTTAGTGTTTTTGGTTTAATATTCCCATCTCACAAAAGCTTCCATAGCTTCATACTCTGCCAAACCTAATTGGTCATATGCTTTGGCGGTTTCGCTTGTTCTTTCTTCGGCTCTCACCCAGAATTCTCTAGAATCATCTCCAGGGAAAACAGGTAAGTCTTTCTGAGATTGATGTTTAAATATAGCTAAACGTTTTCTTTTTACCTCTTGTGGAGAAAGCGGAACAGCCATTTGTATTTCATGAATCTCAAACTCATGCCAAGCACCACGGTATAACCATAGCCAGCAGTCTTTTATCCAGTATTCTGTAAGTTTTAATCTTTGTAAAGCCGTTAATATAATATTGAAACACACTTTGTGCGTACCATGTGGGTCGGCAAAATCACCAGCGGCAAAAACCTGTTGCGGTTTATATTTCTTCAATAATTCCATAGTTTGGATGATGTCATCCTCAAAACTTACCTTGCTACTGGCTTTGTATCTATCGTAAAAAGGTAAATCCATAAAATGGATATTTTCATCTTTTAAACCTGCAAATCGGGCTCCGGCAATAGCTTCACCTTTTCTAATTAAACCTTTTACGGTTAAAAGCTCTTTAATATCGGGCTGATTAGGTTTTTTCTTTTCTAAGAAGTTCCTTACATCCTTATAAGTTTGCTCTAGGGTAGATGCATCATTACCTTGTACTTTGGCAAAATCAATAGCAAATTCTAAATAGCGTAAGGCATCATCATCCCAAACAGCGGTATTACCTGATGTTTGATAAGCTACATGTACATCATGCCCTTGGTCTGCCAAACGGATGAAAGTACCACCCATAGAAATAACATCATCATCTGGATGTGGAGAGAAGATGATAGAAGTTTTCTTTGCCGGATTTGCCCTTTCTGGTCTTTGGCTATCATCTGCATTAGGTTTACCACCTGGCCAGCCGGTAATGGTATGTTGTAATTTGTTAAATATATCGATGTTGATATTATAAACCGGACCTTTTTCTGTAGCCAGTTGCGCCATACCGTTGTTGTTATAATCTTCTTCGGTAAGCTTTAAAATAGGTTTGTTAACAGTTTTAGCTAGCCAAATAACCGCTTTTTTAATGGTTTTAGCATCCCAAACACAATCTCTTACCAGCCAAGGAGTATCAAAACGAGTTAGTTCTGATGCCGCATCTTGATCTAAAATAAACTCTACCTGATCTGATAATTGTAGGTAAGTAGCGGGTACTTCGGCAGAAATTTCGCCCTCGACTGCTTTTTTAATGATAGGCGCTTTTTTCTGGTTCCATGCCATTAAAATGATTTCGCGGGCTTTAAAAATAGTGCCAACACCCATAGTAATGGCTTTGGTAGGTACATTTTCTTTACCACCAAAATCTCTGGAAGCATCTCTTCTGGTTAAATCATCAAGAGTTACTAAACGTGTGCCCGAGTTAGGGGCAGAACCTGGCTCGTTAAAACCAATATGCCCGGTACGGCCGATACCTAAAATTTGAAGGTCTAAACCGCCATAAGCACTTATTTTTTTCTCGTAGTTTAAACAAAAGTCTGCCACTTCATTTTCTGGCAAAGTACCATCTGGGATATGAATATTTTCTTTATCAATATCTATATGGTTAAAAAGCTGCTCGTTCATGAAAGTAACATAGCTTTGTGCAGCATCTGGTTTCATAGGGTAGTATTCGTCCAGATTAAATGTTACCACATTTTTAAAGGATAAGCCTTCTTCTTTATGCATACGTACCAATTCTGCATAAACGCCTACTGGGGTAGCACCGGTAGCAAGGCCCAGAATAGCTTTTTCGCCTTTTTCTTGCTTGGCTTTTATCAGATTTGCAATTCTTTGTGCTACATTTATAGAAGCAGCATGCTGGTTATCAAATACGCTAACTGGTAATTTTTCAAAGCGAGTTTCTTCAAGAAGGTTTAAACGAGACATGGTTGATTTTTTATATGTATAATGAATATGCTATTTTAATTCTATTTCAAACTTAATAAAAAAATCATATTTTGCTAAAATCTTTTTAAAAATTTTATTAAGTTATTCTCATAATTTGATTTCTATATGGAACAAAACCAAGCTACAACAGCAAGATACCTCTCTTTAGATGTTTTAAGAGGTCTTACCGTTTGCCTCATGATTGTGGTAAACACTCCCGGCAATTGGAGCCAAATTTATGCCCCTTTTAAACATGCCGCATGGCATGGCTTTACGGTAACAGATTTAGTTTTCCCAACATTCTTATTTGTAGTGGGGAATGCTTTAAGCTTTGGTATGCAAAAGTTAAAAGCTGCTGGGGATGCTGCTTTCCTTAAAAAAGTTTTTAAAAGAGCTGGCTTAATATTTCTTATAGGTTTTTTGTTAGGTTATTTCCCTTTTGTAAAATGGGAGGAAGGCGATTTGGTAGCTAAAAACGTTCTCGAACTGAGGGTTTGGGGGGTATTGCAAAGAATTGCTGTTTGTTATCTTTTAGGCGCTCTTATTGTATTTTATTTTAACCGAGCCGCTGTTATCATCATTAGTATATCCTTCTTACTTATCTACTGGCTTATTTTATATGCTTTTGGTAATACAACAGACCCTTACACTTTAGAAGGTAATGTAGTAACTCAGGTAGATTTATGGCTATTACCAGCACAAAATTTATATCAAGGTTTTGGTATTCCGTTTGAGCCAGAAGGGCTTTTAAGTACTTTACCAGCTATAGTGAATGTTACTTTTGGTTATTTAGCTGGCAGATATATTCAAGAGCATATTAACAAAAGTAAAACAGCTGTACAACTACTTATAACGGGTATAGTTTTTTTATTTTTAGCTTTATTGTGGGATACTGTTTTTCCTATCAATAAACCTATCTGGACAAGTTCTTATGTACTTTACACTGTAGGCTGGGATTTACTTTTACTTTCTTTCTTGATATATGTGATTGAAATATTAAACTTCCAAAAATGGACCTATTTCTTTGAAGTTTTTGGCAGAAATCCTTTGTTTATCTATGTTTTATCTGGCTTGTTTATTAAACTGTTAAATGTGATTAAAATTAATGATGTTTCTCTAGCTAAGTTAACTTACGAGAGTGTGTTTATACCTTGGTTATCAGATAAAAACGCGTCCTTATCTTTTGCTATTGTTTATATGCTTTTACTTTGGTTGATAGGTTATGTTTTAGATAAAAGACGTATTTATATTAAGGTTTAAATCTTTAAGAATACTTGCTTTTGAGCTTGATGATAAACAGTATTTTAAAATGTGTTTAAAGTTTATATCTTTAATAATTAAACCGTTATAAACTTTTATTTAATTAAATCTGGGTTTTGCATAGCTTGGTTAAAGTGTAAGATGAGGAGTTTCTTTTCAAGACAAACTCTTGCATCACAAGCCTGTGCATACAAGTTTTAATGATAAGAATCAAACTCATGTATGGAACAATTTAAACTTAGCTCATCAAGGTATCTGTCTTTAGATGTTTTAAGAGGCTTAACCATATTCTTAATGATAGTGGTAAACACCCCTGGTAGCAGAAATTATATTTATGCTCCTTTTAAACATGCTGCATGGCATGGTTTTACCATTACAGATTTGGTTTTCCCTACCTTTTTATTTGTGGTAGGTAATGCCTTAAGCTTTGGGATGCAAAAATTAAAAGCACAAGGTGATGCTGCTTTCCTCAAAAAAATACTTAAAAGAGCCTTCTTAATATTCTTGATAGGTTTTTTATTAGGCTATTTCCCTTTTATAGAATGGAAAGATGGCGATTTGGTAGCTAAAAACTTTTTAGACCAAAGGTTATGGGGAGTTTTACAGCGTATTGCCATTTGTTATTTATTTGGAGCTTTAATTGTTTATTATTTTAAAAGAGTAGCTATCATCACCATAAGTGTGGGCTTACTGCTGTTTTATTGGTTTATTTTATATGCCTTTGGTACTGGGGCCGACCCTTATAGTTTAGAAACCAACGTGGTAAGGCAGGTAGATTTATGGTTGTTTCCAGCAGAAAATTTATATAAAGGTTTCCCTGTTCCCTTTGATCCATCCGGACTATTAAGTCATATACCCGCTATAGTACATGTAACCCTTGGTTTTTTAATTGGTAAATACATCCAAGAAAATACCAATAAAGCTAAAATAGCTTTGAATTTCTTTATCGGAGGCGGTGTTTTAGTGGCTATTGCATTGCTTTGGGATACGGTGCTACCTATCAATAAACCTATGTGGACAAGTTCTTATGTGGTATACAGTAGCGGTTGGGATTTATTATTATTGGCCTTTTTAATTTATGTCATAGAAATTGTAAACTATAGTAAATGGACTTATTTCTTTGAGGTGTTTGGTAAAAATCCTTTGTTTATTTATGTATTATCAGGTTTATTGATTAAGATTTTACATCTTATCAAAATTGATGGCACTTCTTTATCAAAGTTGGCTTTCGAGAATTTGTTTATGCCTTGGTTATCAGATAAAAATGCATCCTTAGCTTTTGCAATTGTTTATACTTTGTTGCTTTGGCTAATAGGTTATGTGTTAGATAAAAGGAAGATATATGTGAAGGTTTAAGAATCTTGATTTTTGAAGGAGTGATTTTAGAATTTTGAAATTCAGCTTCGAGGCTTTTTTGTTTTTTTAGAAAGCAATTACAGGATTACTATTTTCCGCTAGTCCGGTGCTCTGCTAAATTTTTTGCCAAAAAGTAGTCTTGATACATGAAAATTCTGATGGCAAAAAGATACCGCTGCCGCCCCGGTTTATAGAACAAAGGTTCTATGATTTTTTTGATATTTCTTTTATAAACAAAAAACCGATTAAGCTTTTTACAACTTAATCGGTTTTTAAATATGGTTTAAATCGTGTTTAAACGATATCGTTTTCGCCTTTAACGTAACCAAAGTTAGCTAAGATACCACCATCAACAAACAGGATATGTCCGTTAACGAAATCACTAGCTTTAGAAGCTAAGAATAAAGCAGCATTAGCCACATCTTCTGGCTCTCCCCATCTTCCAGCAGGGGTTCTAGTCATCACTAAATCGTTGAAAGGGTGGTTACCTTCTCTAATAGCAGCTGTTTGTGAAGTTGCAATATAACCTGGCCCAATACCATTTACTTGGATGTTGTATTTAGCCCACTCGCAGCACATATTAGCTGTTAATAGTTTTAAACCACCTTTTGCAGCAGCATAAGCAGATACAGAATTTCTTCCGTAAATACTCATCATAGAACACATATTGATGATTTTACCGTATCTCTTTTTAATCATGTTAGGTGCAACACGCTTAGAAATAATTAAAGGTGCAATTAAGTCAATATCAATAACTTGCTTGAAATCTGCAATTGGCATATCTAAAATTGGAATTCTTTTGATGATACCTGCATTGTTTACTAAAATATCAATGCTACCAACTTCATTTTCAATTTGGGTAATTCCGCGGTCAACATCAGCCTCGTCTGTTACATCAAATTTTAAAGTATAAGCATCAATACCATGCTTTTTGTATTCTACTTTACAAGCTTCAAGTTTATCTTCAAAAATATCGTTAACACAAATCTTAGCTCCAGCTTTTCCTAGCATTGTAGCAATAGCAAAACCAATTCCGTGTGTGCCTCCGGTTACAAGTACTACTTTGCCGGATAAATCAAATAAAGAGTTCATATTCATTGTTGTTTAATTATTTAAGTTGAAAAGGTTGAACAATATCCATATCTCCATAATCTAGGTTTTCACCAGCCATACCCCATATAAAAGAGTAGTTTGATGTACCTGCACCACTATGGATAGACCAAGATGGAGAAAAGACAGCTTGCTCATTAGTCATCCAAATATGACGTGTTTCATCTGGCTGACCCATGTAGTGGCAAACTGCTTGGTTTTGTGGAACTTCGAAGTAGAAATAAGCTTCCATTCTTCTATTATGCGTGTGCGCTGGCATGGTATTCCAAACGCTACCGGTTTTAAGCTCTGTTAAACCCATTTGTAATTGACAAGTTTCTACCACAGAGCTAACCAACAGTTTACAAATTCTACGAGCGTTACAAGTTTCTAAACTTCCCATTTCTACAATTTCTGCTTCGTTAAGCGTTACTTTTTTAGTAGGGAATTTATGATGAGCAGGAGCAGAGTTGATGTAAAACTTAGCTGGCTCTTGTGCATTTGCCGAGCTAAAACTCACCTCTTTAGTTTCTTTACCAATATATAAAGCTTCTTTATAACCTAGTTCATAGCTAATACCATCAGCAACAACAGTACCTTTAGCACCAACATTGATGATACCTAACTCTCTTCTTTCTAAAAAATAAGGAGCTTTTAAAGGATCAATTGTTTCTAAAACTAGTGTTTTGTTTACGGGTAAAGCACCACCAACAATGTATCTATCGTAAAGAGAATAAACCAGGCTTATTTCATCTTGCTGAAATAAATCAGGCATTAAAAATTCTTCTCTAATTCTTGTGGTGTCGTAATTTTTGAAATCTGCCGGATGCGCAGCATATCTTTCTGTATATTTCATAACTTTTGAGTTGATTTTCTAATAATTAATTGTGGTAATATTTCAATATTCTGATGTTGATCTGAGGTGTCTTTATGCTGTATTTTGTCTAATAATAAACTGGCTGCAGATTTACCCATATCGGTACTAAACTGTTCTACAGAGGTTATGTCTAATAATTCTGTAAAAGGCTCGTTAGCAAAGCCAGCAACACCAACTTGCTCGGGCACTAGAATTTCATGCTGTCTTAAACATAAAATAGCCCCTAAGGCAGAGTAATCACCAGAAGCAAAAATGGCATCAAAATCTATTTTTTGTTTCAATAACTGCTCTACAGCAGCAATACCTTTGTCTTTGGTAAGGGTATTTTCAATAACAAAATTGGGGTTAAAAGCTATCTTATAATCTTCTAATGCTTTTTTATAGCCTTCTAACCTGTCTTGATAGATGTTGATATAAAGAGGGCCGCTAAAGTGAATGATTTTTTGATAACCCTGTTTTATAAGATGTGCTGTAACTTCATAAGCTCCTTTAAAATTATCATTTACTACTTGATTGCTTACTAAGTTATTTAAAGCCCTATCAAACATTACGAAAGGGATTTTATTATTTAAAATCTCCTGAAAAGAGTCTTGTGTTTGGGTTTCTTTGGATATAGACATGATGATACCCGCCACGTTATTGCTGAGTAGCGTTTTTACGTTATCTTCCTCGTCTTTAACACTTTCGTTAGATTGGCAAATAATCACATTAAAACCTTGTTGCTTAGCAATGGTTTCTACGCCATGTATAACGTTAGAAAAGAAAACACGGTTGATACGCGGTACAATTAAGCCAATGGTATTACTATAGCCTTTTTTTAATTTTTGAGCAAAAGAATTTGGTTGGTAACCCATTAATTTTGCTTGTCTTAAAACATTTTGTTTGGTAGCATCACTAATTTTAGGGCTATCATTTAAAGCCCTAGAAACGGTTGAATAATTGGTATTCAACTCGCGGGCAATATCTTTTATGGTTACTTTCTTTGTCATTTAGGTTGCCCAAATCTAAACTATTTATTGTATTTGTGCAAACGTTTGTATTAAATAATTTTTAACATTAAAAAATGATAGTTATTTAATGTTAATTATCTAAGCAGGGCAGAAGCACACCATAATACAGGTGCTTGTCCGTGATAATCTCCATTTACTTTTCTGGCACTTAAATAACCAGCAGCATCTACTTTTTGTCCCATTCCAGCACAAACATCATGTATATTGCCCTTTTCATCTATTTTATCCACCAAAGCTTTCCAAGCTTTTTGTGTTGCCGGAATGTATTTTGAAGGGTTTAACCAGCCATTTTTTACGCCTGTGATGAAGGCGAATGTAAACATGGCCGAGGATGAAGTTTCTTCCCAAGCTTCAGGATAATCTACCAATTGGTGCCATAAACCTTTTTTATCTTGATATTTTAATAAGGCGTTCATCATTTTGGTATAGCCAGACATAATTTTAGGATAATTTGGATTACTTTTAGGTAATTCTCTTAATAATTCTGTCATACCAGCGGCCATCCATCCATTCCCTCTTCCCCAAAAGAATTTGCCTTTATTACCATGAAAAAATAATCCATTATCTTTTTGCAGCGAATCTAGATAAGAAACCATTTGTAAGGCTGCTCTTTCTAAATAAATAGGGTCTTTTGTTGCTCGGTAAGCTTGAGTTTGTAAAACAGAGATCATGTACATATCGTCTATCCAATACCTGGTTTGCTTACTCATGCCATTTGGCAACGGATTTTTCCATTGTGTTTCAGCCTTTTCTTTACCAAAGGCTAGCTTTTCTTTATTTTTAGTTTGGATAGCAATTTCTAAAGGAATAATGCCAAACACATTATAGTCTACATGTTCTCTAGTAGGGATAATGTCTTGATTTAGCATTAAAGTATCAAATTTATTGATAAGCTGCGTTTGTAAGGCTTTGTTTTTGGTGAGTTGAGCAAATGTTAAACTGCCATACCACGTACAAACTTGCGCATAATGTATAGTAGTATCTTGTGGGGTTAACATATTTGGACGAGGGATAAAATTATTAACGATTTTTAAGCCTACTTCTTTTGGGTTATAGCCTTTAGGCCATTTTTGAAGTGCAGATAATGCTTGCTTTTGAGCTTGTGCTTGTAAGACTATAAAGAGTAAAATAATTTGGAGTGTTGCTTTTTTCATGGTTTATAAGCTTATGGTATTGAAAGGAAAAATAAGCTATACTGATGAATTTGTTATGCCATACTACTGGCAAATTATTAAGTTTTATTGTCAGGATATTAGGTGTAAGATAGAGGTGAAAAATAGAGATTGAATAGGTGTTTAAACCAAAAAAGCCTTAAAATCTTATGATTTTAAGGCTTTTTTTATACTGGGCGGAGAGTGAGGGATTCGAACCCCCGGACCTGTTACAGTCAACAGTTTTCAAGACTGCCGCAATCGACCACTCTGCCAACTCTCCGCCGCAAAAGTACAAAAGCTATTGCTTTACACAAATTTAATTTTAACTATTTTTTAATGTATTGATAATCTTGTAGATAAAGTTTAAAAATTAGGATTTAAACTTAATGACAGATAGCACCTTCGCTTAAAACCGGACTTAAAAACGGAATATTTAAATTAGCACCTCTTAAAATTAACCATAAGCCCATCAAAAACATAAACCAAGGAAGTACGTTGTTGATAGCTTTCCGTAAACTAGGTTTTGCGAAATTAAAACCTAAGGTGGCTATAAGCATTAATGGGAGGGTGCCTAAACCAAAGAAAAACATAAACAAAGCAGATTGTGTAGCGCTACTGGTGTTTAAGGCGGTAGCCAAGGCTAAGTAAACAAATCCGCAAGGCAAAAAGCCGTTTAGCATCCCAATTATAAAATGTCCGCTTCTAAATTTTATAGCTTTTATAATGAGTGACTGGATTGGGTTAAAACTCGAGAATTTACCTAAGCCAATTTTACTGTTTAACCTAGGGATAAGTTGTATCATAGCTGCCATCATGATTAAAGCACCGCTTATGATACTTAAACTTTGTTGGAAACCGGCAATCCACAATTGTTTACCTAATAAGCCTATTAATAAACCTAAGAAAGCATAAGAAATAGCTCTGCCTAAATTATAGCTAAGTTTTTCTACTATTAAAGTAGTTTTATTGGTGTTACCGGGTATGGCAAAAGCCAAGGGCCCACACATCCCTACACAATGCCAACTACCCAATAAACCTATAATAAAGGCTAGTTGTAAGTGGTTCATGGTAAAAATAAGTTTTCTTCATGCCAGTAGCTTTTATCTTGGTTTTGCCATCTGATGATAAGTTTCCACTCGCCTTTAGCTAAACTTGCTCTTGGTATTTGTACTTGCTTATCTTTTAAATCAAAGGTTTTGTCTAAAGCTTTGTCAGAAGGTCTTTTAAATTCTGCAGTACCTGAGCTTAAATCATTAAAGCTGATGTACACAAAATCATCATTCACCTGTACTTTTGGTGTGGCTTGGTCTGTTACAACCTGCTTTTTCTGATCAAATTCTTTATCATAAGCCAAGCCTTTTTCATAATAGTCTTTATCGTAGCTATCGTCTGGCGCTTTAAACATCATCACTACAAGAAATATCACAAAGCTCATAAAAAGCCCCAATCCAATGACTAATCCTTTTCCCCAATTCATATTCTGAAATTAATTTACCGGTCCTAAAAAATTTGTTTTGATGGTGTATTGTTTCTCTTTACCACGATACACATCCAAACTGATATTGGTTTTACTTTCCTTTATCATGTTTGAAGGTACTAATAAAAAGAATGTTGTCTTACTAACGCTTTCTTTTTCTACATCATTTGCAGTCTGTACCCATTTTATTTTGATTCGGTCATCAACCGGTTTAATAGAAATATGAAGTTTTTCTGTTGTTTTATTGATGAGCTCGGCATGGTACAGGTTACTTACATAGCCTCCAGGTTGCTCTTGATAAAGCATGCCTGCAGCTCTTAAAACGGTAATATCAATATCTTTTCTGCTGATGATGAAATAGGTAAGCACAGAAGCTAATAATAAAATAATTACAGAATAAGCTTTCATCCTTGAAGTAAACCTAGGGCTAGTTTGGTTTTTAATCATCTCTTCAGAATAATAACCTATCAGATTACGAGGCTTATGTATTTTATCCATCACTTGGTCGCAGGCATCAATACAAGCAGTGCAGTTTACGCATTCTAATTGCGTTCCTTTTCTAATATCTATCCCGGTAGGGCATACAGCTACGCATAAATTACAATCTACGCAGTCGCCAAGATTTTCTTGTTTCTCGGCTTTTCTAATTCTTCCCCTTGGTTCGCCTCTTAAATAATTATAAGCAACAACCAAAGAGTTTTTATCTAGCATCACACCTTGTAAACGGCCATAAGGACAAGCCACAATACAAACCAATTCTCTTACTTTGGTAAATACCAGGTAAAACACCAAAGTAAATATCCAAATACCAATAAAACCTACCAGGTGTTGGGCAGGAGGCTCAATCATGATTTGAATCAACTCATCGCTACCAATAATATAAGCTAAAAAAGTATTAGCTATAAGGAAGGATATTAATAGAAACAAGCTGTGTTTAATTGTTTTTTTGATGATTTTATCGCTAGTCCATGGCCCTTCATCTAGCTT
Source organism: Pedobacter puniceum (assembly GCF_009674685.1). Lineage (GTDB taxonomy): Bacteria > Bacteroidota > Bacteroidia > Sphingobacteriales > Sphingobacteriaceae > Pseudopedobacter > Pseudopedobacter puniceum. The sequence goes on along the minus strand of NZ_WKJI01000001.1, from coordinate 1,144,785 downwards.
TTTTCTTGCAGCAGGTTCGCCTTCTATCCAAATTTCAATTTTTCTGAAAACCATTTCCATAAAAATAGTTTGAGGACAAACCCAGCCACAAAACACCCTGCCAAAAGCAATGGTAAAAAGCACAATACACACCAAAAATAGGAGTGTGGCTAATACAAAAATGAAAAAGTCTTGCGGCCAAAAAACATGAGAGAATAGAATAAATTTTCTATCGATGATATTGAAAAGCAGAAGTTGATGCCCTTGTATTTTGATATGTGGCGCAGCAAATAAAAATAAAAGAAGGAAATAGCTTAGATAGCTTCTGTATTTATACCATTTATCTTTCCTCACTAATGGATAAAGCCATCTTCTTTTTCCGGTTGCTTCTACAGTGCTATGATAAGTTATTTCTTCCATATTCATTTAATATTTTGAAGCCTTGTTTTTAGGTAGATGATGTAAGATTTACGATTTTAGAATCATCCTAAAATCGTAAATCTAAATGCTAAAAATCCTTAGGATTCTTTATCTCCTTGCGGTTCTTTCCCGTTGGGCGGATTGGTACCCGCTAAAGATTTGATGTAATTAGCAACATCAGAAATTTGTTTTGGTGTAAGCTGTTTCTCCCAAGAAACCATACCTTTTTCTGGTACACCATATTTAATGGTTTTAAATACGTTATTGATTTTTCCGCCATGTAACCAATAATCATCAGTAAGGTTTGGTCCAACAGTACCTTCGCCATTTGCACCATGGCATGCCACACAGTTTTTAGTGTAAATAGCTTTCCCTTCTGCAATAACACCAGCATCTGTACTTAATGCCACAGTATTTTCATCAACATTATTGGCAGATTGTGCTAAGAAAGCTGCTTTTGCAGTTTCTGCTTCTTTAACCTCAATAGCGTATTCTTCATCTTGTAACTTCCCTAAATTAAACACATGGAAGTTTAAGATGTACACAAAAGCAAAAGCAATAGTTGCATAGAAAAGGTACATAAACCATCCTGGTGTAGGGTTATCTAACTCTTGTATGCCATCGTAATCATGGTCTATCATCATGTCTTTTTCCTCCGATAGAGGTTTTAAAGACAGTACTTTTTGCCAGAAAGTTGGTTTAGCAGATTTTTCTGCTTGAAGAACAAATTCATAATCGGGGCTATTTTGGGTAGCTGCTTTTGCTTCTTCTGGTTTTAATAGTAAAGCAGCCATTACTCTAAAAGTTTTAAGTAATACCAAACAAACGATACCAATTAAAACTAGCATAGCTAAAATGGCAACCAATGCTATATTATTCATCAACTCGCCAGTAGTGGCAAAGGTTGATTGTGCTGTTAACAGCAACATCATGAGAACAAATATGGGTTTTATAAATTTCATGTTCTTGAGTATTAATCGTTATCAGATTCTAATGGAATGTTTTCCATATAGTTTACATGGCTCTTTTTCATTTTGATAAGCGCTATAGTAGCCCCAACAAAGAAGGTGAAAAAGATGAACAGCGATAATAGCATGTATATCTCGTTTCCGTTTAGATCATTCAATTGTTTAAACATGGCCTTATTTTTTAATTTTTAGCTTTAATATCTGTTCCTAATCTTTGTAAATAAGCAATAATGGCTACGATTTCTTTATTGCTACCTACCTTAATTTTGTCTTTAGCCAAGTTCTCGCTAATACCTTTAGCCTGTTTATCTAAATCTTGGTTAGCGATAAGCTCATAGCCATCAGGATAAGGAACACCTAGAGAACGTAGTGCTTTAATTTTAGATGCCGTTGTAGTAGTATCTAGCTCTTGGCTGATTAACCAATCATAAGCTGGCATAATACTACCTGGCGACATGGTTCTAGGGTCTAGCATATGGTTGTAGTGCCAAGCATTGCTGTATTTACCGCCTTGTCTGTGTAAATCTGGCCCGGTACGTTTAGAACCCCACAAGAATGGATGATCATAAACAAACTCACCTGCTTTGCTGTATTCTCCATAACGTTCTGTTTCAGATCTAAATGGTCTAATGGTTTGCGAGTGGCAGTTTACGCAACCCTCTCTTATGTATAAATCTCTACCCTGTACTTCTAAAGCTGTATATGGTTTTACAGAACTGATTGTTGGTACGTTAGAAGAGATAAAGAAAGTAGGAATCATCTCTACAATACCACCAATTAATATCACAATTAAGCTGAATACCAATAAAGCCATTGGCTTACGCTCTAATTTGCGGTGCCAGAATTCTTTTTTAGCTTCAGTTTCATCCATTTTAGGTAATGGTAAAGCCTCAGCAGCTTCGTTTTCTACCAATTTACCTAAAGTCATGGTTTTGTAGATGTTATATGCCATTACAATAACTCCGGCAAGGTACATGGTACCACCAATAGAGCGCATAATGTGCATTGGGATTATTCTTAAAGTAGTTTCTAAGAAGTTTGGATATTTTAATAAACCTTCTGGTGTAAACTCTTTCCACATTAAACCTTGGGTGAAACCTGCCCAGTACATCGGTATGGCATAGAATAAGATACCTAAAGTGCCAATCCAGAAGTGGAAAGAAGCTAATTTTTGCGAGTATAAACCGTTTTTATACATTTTAGGAATCATCCAGTAGATGATGCCAAATGTTAAAAATCCGTTCCAGCCTAAAGCACCCACGTGAACGTGTGCCACTATCCAGTCTGTAAAGTGTGCTACCGCATTTACTTCTTTTAAAGAAAGCATAGGACCTTCAAATGTTGCCATACCATAAGCGGTAAGTGCAACCACCATAAATTTTAGGGTAACATCATCTCTAACTTTATCCCAAGCGCCACGTAGGGTTAGTAAACCGTTTATCATACCGCCCCAGCTTGGTGCAATAAGCATGATAGAGAAAACTACGCCTAAAGATTGCGCCCATCCTGGTAAAGAAGTATATAATAAGTGGTGTGGACCTGCCCAGATGTAAATAAATATTAAAGCCCAAAAGTGTAAAATACTTAAACGGTAAGAATATACTGGTCTGTTAGCCATTTTAGGTAAGAAGTAATACATCATCCCTAAATAAGGTGTGGTTAAGAAAAACGCAACGGCATTGTGCCCATACCACCACTGTACCAAAGCATCTTGTACACCAGCAAATAAGTAATAGCTTTTAAAGGCAGAAATAGGTAGTTGGAAAGAGTTTACAATGTGTAAAACAGCAACTGTTACAAAAGTGGCTATGTAAAACCAGATAGCTACATATAAGTGTCTTTCTCTTCTTTTGATGATGGTACCAAACATATTGATACCAAAAACTACCCAAATTAAAGTAATAGCAATATCAATAGGCCATTCTAGCTCTGCATATTCATGAGAACTGGTAAGTCCTAAAGGTAAAGTTATAACAGCCGAGACGATGATTAATTGCCATCCCCAGAAATGGATACGGCTTAAGACATCACTAAACATTCTGGCTTTTAATAACCTTTGTAAAGAGTAATAAACGCCCATGAAAATGGCATTACCAACAAAGGCGAAAATTACCGCATTGGTGTGTAAAGGACGTACACGCCCAAAAGTGGTGTACTGCGAGTCTAGGTTGGCTGCCGGTGCATACAATTGTACGGCTACCAATAAACCAACCAACATACCAATAATGCCCCAAACAATGGTGGCAATGGTAAAGTCTCTTACAATTTTGTTGTCGTAATAAAATTTATCTGGCTGCATAATTAAAGATTAGCTTTTTTGATGGTGTAAAATTACTTTGGCTCTAATGACAATAGAATGACTTTGCTTATTCATAAAAGTGAGCCATATCACATTTTTAAATAATACCTATTTAGAAGCAGGAAATTGCTCTTCTGTTGTTTGTTTATCGTCTGCATCATCCATTAAAATTCTTATAGATGGCGTATATAAATCCGTATGCTGTCCGTTGTTTTGTGCCCACAAAAAGGCAAGTAAAAAAACAATAGCTACCAAAACGCTGCAGCCTATTAAAAAGAAAATGGTACTCATGATAATTGGTGTTTTTTAGCCATGTAATGTGTTGCCAGGCTGGTGAAAGATATAATGGTGACTGTACTTAAAGGCATTAAAATAGCTGCAAAAAGTGGCGATAATTGCCCGGTAACAGCAACGCTTAACCCTATAATGTTATAAGTAAGAGATATCCCAAAAGAAATATGAATAACTTTTACTGCCGATTTTGAAAATTTCAAGAATTGTGGCAGTAGGTGTAAAACCGAACCATCTAAAATAGCATCGCTGCCAGGGGTGAAATTATTGATATGATCTGTTACGGCAATACCAGCATCACTTTGTTTTAATGCTCCAGAATCGTTTAGGCCATCACCAATCATCATCACTTTGGCTTTTTGTTCTTGTTTTTCTTTAATGAAATTGAGTTTATCTTGCGGAGATTGCTTAAACTGCAAATGCGACGGACTTTTAAAATAAGATTGTAATACCTCGGCATCCTGGTTAGAATCACCAGATAATAAATAAGTATGATAATTTTTATTGATGTTGCTTAAAAGCTGATTTAAATCTTTCCTGAACCTTTGTTTAAGCTCGAAAAAGCCTATATACTGCTCTCCAATTTTAATATGTACCTCAGGAAATTCTTGTTTGCCATCTTTTTGGCCTGTAACCAGTTGTCTGCTACCTATTAAAACTTCTTTACCATCATATATGGCAGAAATTCCTTTTCCAGTGAGTTCTTGATAATGGGAGATAGCCACCGTATTTCTGTGCCCTAAAAAAGAGCAAATTCTTCTGCTATGTGGGTGAGAGGAGTTTTTACAAGCAGCATAAATAATATCTTTTGTTACATGATTTAACTGCCCTTTAAAGATAACACCTTGATTTTCTGCTATACTTACAGTACCTGTTTTATCAAACACGATGGTATCTATGGCGGCTAATTGCTCAACCACATCGGTATTTTTAAGGTAGAATTTGTTTTTATCTAAGATGCTTAAAGCTGCCGACATGGTAAAAGGTGTGCTTAGTGCCAATGCACATGGGCAAGCAATAATCAATATCGCGGTAAAGGCAGATAATCCTGTACGCCAGTCTTGTGGTAGCCAAAATAATAAAGTGCCAAAAGCCAAAGCCAGCAATACAATACTGAAGTAATGGCTCACTTTGGTAGAGAAGGTTTTAATTTTAGTGGATTCTTGCTTTTGGAAAACCTCGTTATTCCATAATTTGGTTAAATAACTTTGCGAAACCGGTTTAATCACTTCTAGTTCTAAAGCACTACCTGTTTGCCTGCCACCAGCATAAATAATCTCGCCCAAAGTTTTGCTTACAGGTAAAGATTCTCCGGTAACAAAACTAAAATCAATTAAGGCATCGCCTTTTAACAAAATAGCGTCAGCAGGTATTATTTCTTGGTTTTTGATGAGGATTCTATCGCCTTGAACTAATTTTTCAAGAGCTACAGATTTTTCACTTCCATCCTCATTTAAAACTTGTACTGCAACCGGGAAAAAAGAACGGTAATCTCTTTCAAAAGATAAATGATAATAGGTTTTTTGCTGCATAAACCTACCTATCAATAAGAAAAACACTAAACCTGTTAGGGTATCAGCAAAGCCATGACCAGTATTGAAAACATATTCTACAATGGTTCTAACAAAGAGTACAAAAATGCCTAGCGCTAGGGGGAAATCAATATTTAAAACACCAACTTTTAGGTTTTGCCAGGCATTAACAAAATAATCTTTACCTGAGTAAAAGAAAGCCGGAATACAGAATAAGATATTCAGTAAGCTAAAGAACTCGCCAAACTTAGCCTCCGTTTCTGATAAACCAAAATATGCCGGAAAGCTTAGTAACATCACATTACCAAAACAAAAACCCGCAACAGCAATTTTTTTAGAGAGGTTATCTGTTTGTCTGCTATTTTTTTTAACTACATCTTGCAAGCTAATTAAAGGCTCGTAGCCTATGCTACTCATCAGCTCAACCAAAGCTCTTAGGCTAATTTGTTGAGGGTTAAATTGGATATAAACCTGTTTTTTAAGAAAATCAACACGGTTTTCTAAAATACCGGGATGCAGGGTATACAAATGCTCTAATAACCAAATACAAGAACTGCAATGTATAGCAGGAACGTAAAGAGAGATGATGGTTTTTTGTTCATCGGTATAATCAATAAGCTGTTGGATAATTTCTGGTTCATCCAGATAAGCAAATTGTTTATTTCCTGATGCTTGAGTTTCACCAGGATGTTGGTTTAACTGATAATAATTACCCAGTTTACTTTTAGATAGGATAGTGTAAACACTTAAGCAGCCAGTGCAACAAAAAGATTTCTCATCTTTTTGATGTTCTTCTGTATAACAATCATTACCACAGTGGTAGCATGTAGTTCCGGTTAGTATAGCCATAAAACAAAACTGCTGATTTAAGGTGGGCAGGGAAATGATTTAATTGGTTAACAAAATATGATTATCGTCATATTTATACTGTTACATTATAGAGGAGGTTTCAACTCTTGTTAGATGATAGGGCCAATGAAGCTTGGCAAGCTAAGGTTTTAGCCTAAAAATAATTGAAATGTATTTCTATATTTGCAGCTATTGCCTCCGTAGTTTAATGGATAGAATGATGGTTTCCGGTACCATTGGTAGGGGTTCGAATCCCTTCGGGGGCGCAAAGGTATTTTTGATTGATTGATTGATTTGGAGTCGGTTATCAGTTACCTGTTGCGAGTTTCCAGTTCTATATGAAGATTAACGAATCAAAATAATTCATCGCCTTTAGCTTTAAGCCTTCCGCTTTTAGCTTTAAGCTTTTCGCCTTAAAAACTTTTCAACCCCTTCGGTACATACTGTTCCATCACTAAAATGGCCGAGCCTATTAATTCTGCATCAAAACCAATATCAGAAATGTAAATATCAGTATCTCTAGATAAACGCGGTATACAATGCTGGTTTAAAGCTTGCTGAATAGGAGGTAAGAGTAAATTTCCGGCTTTAACACCACGACCGCTAATTACGATAGCTTTAGGGTTGGTAATATGTATTAAAATAGATAAACCTTTACCAATTTTATAAGCAGCTTCAGAAATTAACTCTATAGCGTATTGGTCGCCTTGGTTGGCTACCTCTATTAAAGCATCGGCTACAGCCAGTTTAGATTCTTCTTCCTGATATTTAAAATTAGATTTTCGTCCGTTTTTTAGGCCTTCAATAGCTTTTTCAGTAACAGCCAATAAAGAAGCTTCAACTTCTAAGCATCCCTGTTTACCGCAAGAGCATAAAACTCCATTTTCTGAGATGGGGATATGACTAAACTCTCCGGCAAACCCGTTTTCACCTCTAAAAAGCTGTCCGTTGATAATCATACCTAAACCAATTCCCCAGCTTAGGTTAATCACCATTACGTTTTTAATATCTTTTGCCAAACCAAATTTAAGCTCAGAAAGGGCAATTAAACTCGAGTCGTTATCTATAAACACCGGCAAGCCGATAGCCTTACCGATATGTTTGGTGATGCTTTTTTCTTTGTTAGTTAAATAAGTATAGTTGATACCTTCTTGCGTATTTACAAAACCAGGCATCCCGATACCAACACCAATAATTTTTTCTCTATCAATACCCGATTTTTTGATGTGCGTATCTATAATTTCGGTAAGCTTTTCTAAAGCGTTAGGGTTATCTTTTAGTTTAAGGCTTACAAACTCAACCGGAGATACGTAATGATTGGCTAAATCTATAATACCAATTCTGGTTAAAAGCTGATCCATAGCAACTGTAACAATAAACAGCCTATCATGCTTAACGGCATACATCAGTGGTCTACGGCCACCGCTAGATGCTGCGTAACCTTTCTCTACCACAAAACCAGTTTCTATAAGATGATTTAATGATTTGGTAACCAGTGGTATACTTTTATCAATTAAATTGCTGAGGTCTGCACAAGATAATATTCCGCCATAATACAGTTGTTGTATAATATCGAAATAGAGTTTGGCATTTTTCTTATTGGTATTAAACATCTTACAAATTTATGTATCTCAACGAATGCGCCAATATAAAAAAAATACGAGGATTTTTTCAAAAGAGAAATCTGTTTAAAAAATATTTAATTATATAATTATATCTTTTTAATAATTTTTTAAAGTTTTCAATTCTTTTATTATTTTTGGATGCAATGAGAGAGGACTTATTCTTCATCATTCCATTTAAATACGATAAACAAGCATGATTTTAATTGCAGATAGTGGTTCAACCAAAACCAGTTGGTGTTATTTACAACCCGGTAAAGAGCATATTTATTTCAATACAGAAGGCTTTAATCCTTATTATGTTGATAGTAAATACATTGCTGATGCAATTACCAATCATTTACCAGTTGATATAAATGTAGCACAAGTTGCTGCCATTTATTTTTACGGAGCTGGTTGCAGTACCGATAAAATACCTGTTGTTGAGCAAGCCTTACAAAGCGTATTTAAACATGCCGAAAATATAAGCGTACAGTCTGATTTATTAGCCGCTGCTCGTTCTGTTTTAGGCAACCAAGCAGGTTTTGTAGCTATTTTAGGTACCGGAACCAATAGTTGTTTGTTTGATGGAGAAAAAATGGTTTACCAAGTAGATTCTTTAGGTTTTGTTTTGGGCGATGAAGGGAGCGGAGCATACCTAGGTAAACAATTGTTAATAGCTTATTGCAGAGCCTTGTTACCTAAAGATTTACAAGAACTTTTTTGGGATACTTTTAAAATCACGCCTGATGAAGTGATCAATCAAATTTATACCAAACCTTTACCAAATAGGTTTAGTGCAAGCTTTAGCAGGTTTGTGGGCGAGCATATAGCACACCCATACATTATAGATTTAGTAAAAAATGCCTTTAGAGCTTTGTTTACCAATATCATTTGCCATTACCCCGATTATGAAAAATATAGCTTTAACTGTGTAGGCTCTGTAGCGCACAACTACTTACCTTTTTTAATAGAGGTGGCGGCAGAGTTTAACATGTCTGTAGGAAATATCATTAGAAACCCGATAGATGGGTTAATCAAATATCACGAAACTTTAATTAATAAAGATCAGGTTGTTTAGTTTGGAATGCCATTGTTAATCCCCGGAGAAATTCTGGGGGTTGACTAATGGTTTCTTTCATCAATCCTTTGGCCAATTAGTTGCACATTTTCTGCGCTTAACTCTTCTTTTAATTGCTCTAACAAGCGCCAGCCACCATTTTCTTTTACAATTGAACCAATCTTTACAGCATTTAAAGAAATGGTATAAACACCATTTTTCTCTTCTTTTGCTCTGCAAATACTATCCTTAAAAATACCCGGTACTTGAAAAAATTCCATATTGCTCAAAGATATTGTTTTTTCGTTCAGTTGCCTGTTAAGAGTTTCCAGTTTTGGGTTGTTAGTTTTATTGATTGATTTTGAATTAGTTTCCAGTTTTCAGTTGCTAGTTTCTGAGTGATGACTTCCCTATTTTTTAATTTTGAATTTTTCCTTTTGAATTTAACTGACTTTTCTGGTTTTTAAATTTTTAATTTTTCCTTTTGAATTTTCTTGGTCATTGCGATGAGGAACGAAGAAGCAATCTGTTTTTATTGATTGACTTTTGAATGAGAGAATTAGTGAGTTTTGATGGATTGAATGATTGATTTTAGAGTGAGAGAATTATTGATTAAGCTTTTATCCTTTTGCATTATGCTTTCAGCTCTAAAGATTACTTTTTAATTCAGTTTTGGGTGGTTAGTTTCTTATTTTTTGAATTTTTAATTTTTCTTTTTGAATTTCATTAATTTTGACTTTCAATAAATATTTACTTACTTAGAGTTAAAATCTAACTTATGAAAATGCCTGTGGAATTGGATGTGTGAAATCATTGTTTTTAAAGCTATTTCATAAGTTATTCTTTGTGTTAAGAATAAATAAAACTTACTTAATACAGCCAGTTTTGGGTGTGTTAGGGAAGTGAAACTATACGTATATATAATTTACCACCAATGCAAAAGACAGACAACACAGCAAAAATATGATTGAAAATGAATTAGACATACAAACCATTTCGACCAAGCGGACAGACTTTCAAGCTGATCGTGTTTTGCTATTTAGACATGTGACACAAAAAGAAGAAAGAGCCGACCCTTCGCATTTTTTAAAATCTCTTTTAGACAACCGCACAAACGGCACATTTGGCTTTGCCCGAAACACAAACCAACCCTTCGCGAAACCAACAGAGCCGTTTTTTATCCAATGCATAGCGAAAGGATTCGCATTTTGTACCCTTATAACCACAACAGAATCCAAGTTATCAATGGCTGCTTAGCCGAAATAAAGTATTTAAAATGAGATTAGCTGCCATATACATCGAAGAACACGAGTATTTGTTTGAAGAGCCTCAAACTATAAATTTTGGAGGCCAGTATTTCTATGAATTTGAGAATCAAGACAGCGATATTCTCGTCACCAAAACCTTGAACGAAAATTTCATTCCTGATTTTTTTAATCTCACAAATTTAGCAAGTAAAGTCACAAACTTAAATGCAATAGTAGGCCAGAATGGTGCTGGTAAATCTACATTGCTTGATTTAATTCGAAGTGAATTTATTGGACATGAATATGCGTTGTCAAAATCTAATTCATTGTTCTTAATCGAGCTTGAAGGTGCAGAAGACCCTATTATTCTAAGAAATGACTTCGATAAAATATTCATAAAAACTACAAATAAAAAAGCATCTTTAAAAGAATTGAAAAGTGAGTTGCCTTCCAAACCTCAAACCATTTACTATTCGCCTCATTACGACTATAAATACAATCCAAACTTTGATGATATTGATAATCACGATATTTCATTTGATAAGATTGTGGAAAATGATTTAGAAGAAATGAGGGATAAGGACACGAATGAAAATGGCTGGCCTTATTCAGCATCTCAAGAGTTAATATTCAAAAACTCATTGCGGCAAATAACTTTTCTTAGTTCTGATTTAGTAAAGACCCAAAACATCTTTAAGGATTTATTTCAGCTACAAGAACACTATGAACCAATTTTACATTTCAGAGGATATAATGATAAAGAAAAAGAATGGAATACTCCTTATCAACTAAGAGCTATATTAAAGTCAATTGCCGACAAAGCTGAAAAGGAAAGTTCTGATTGGCATCTTATCAGAAAGTTTGAAAAAGATAAAGTTCTAAATCAGGTTGAAATTAACCAGTATCTCTTAAAACGTAATGTGATTAAATGCATTCTTTCCTTATTGTACCGTCAGATGGAAAGAAAAAATTCTTTTTTACAAGAAGGTTTTTTCCCTTATGAAGAATTAAAATTAGAACTTGAATTGGCTGATGCATATCAAACATTAATATTATTCGCTAAGCATAGTTCGATTACTCCAAAATCAACTAAATCTGAAAAAATCTTCAGCGATGGTATTTTTGAAGAGTTTTTAACTAAAATTTATTCTGCAATAGAAAAAACGACTGATAAAGATTCAGTTTCTAATGGAACATTAAAAGCATCAACTGAAGATGCAATTGAGATTCTTCGATTCCAAAGACAATTTCTAAATGAATTGAACACTTACTACGTTAAATTTTATTCAAACAAGGATGAACTAACCGTTGAAGAAAGAGAAAAGATAGAAGAGTTTATTAATTACATGCCCTTCTCTCGTAGAATGAGTTCGGGAGAAAATGCCTTGCTTAATTTTTATTCAAGAATTTATGACTTCTTAAACACTAATCTCAAAGAGATTAAGTATAGAAAGTTAAAAAAACACTACATTCTTTTACTTGATGAAGCAGACTTAACATTTCATTTATCTTGGAAAAAGAAATACGTTAAGGCACTTTTAAAAACTTTACCATTCTTTTTTAATGAACTAGAAAACAATCCTTCTATTGAGATAATATTTACAACACACGATCCGATTACTCTTTCCGACTTACCTAATGCGAATGTAATTTACATAGAAAGACAAGACTATAATAGCCCATCAAACATACTTGCATTCAATAGTAAAAACAGACCATCAAAAACCTTTGGTGCAAACATTTCAGATTTAATAGCGGATTCCTTTTTTATTGAAGATTCACTCATTGGTGATTTTGCTTTTGATAAAATACAAGAAACCATTGTTTGGTTAAACAATAGGGACAACCATCAAAATGAAAGCTATTACAAAAAAATAATCAAAACGATTGACGAACCCATTATCCAGAGAAAACTTGCTGAAATGTATGATGATAAAACTAATGAGAATTTCCAACTTGAAGTTCTAAATGAACAAATCAAGAAACTAGAAGAACTAAAAAAGAGAATTCAAGAATAATGCTTCACATTAATCCAAATACACCTAAAATTATCAAGGCAAAAAAAGCATTTTATGCTGGAATGCTTGACTTTGTGTTTAAGCGTATTGACAAAATTGATGAATTACAAGGAGTTAACGTAGCAGTAATCCAACGTTTCTTTGAAAATCATGTTTTTGATTTAATCGATGACTTGCTTATAGGAAAGCCCGACAGGCTAATGCAAATAAGTAACCATTTAAATACCTTCATTGATTTTTCTTCTGACATAAGAAAAGGTATTGAATACGTTTTTAACTACGATGTATTTATAAAGAAAGTAAAGACAAGATATCATGCTTATAAATTAGCTGATTCTTTAGATGTAAGAACTTGCACATATTGTAATAGGAATTACACAAATACTGTTATAAGAAGTAATGGTGATAAATTAACTAGACCGCAGTTTGACCATTACTTCGACAAAGCTACACACCCTGTAATTGCAATCTCATTTTATAATTTGATTCCAAGTTGCTCAATTTGCAACTCAAGCATAAAAGGTACTCATAAAATGAACCTAGCCGATTACATGCACCCATACATTGACAACAACTTGAATGATATTCGCTTTACATATAAATACTCATTAGAATTAAAATCGGGATTGAGAATTAAGGTAAAAACACCTCAAGCATCTAAGGCAAGTAACTCCGTTGACGCTTTTGCTATTGAAGAAGTCTATAATTCACATACGGGCGAGTTACTCGACCTTATCAAAACAAGACAATATTTTTCTGACAAATATTTGTCAATACTGAGTTCAAATTTGTTGCGTGATGTAATAGTTTCAAAAGAAGATTTATATCGAATTGTATTTGGAACTGAATACGATTCTAGCAATTTTATGAATCGACCGTTCAGTAAGTTTAAAAGTGACATTTTAAAAGAATTAGGTATTATATGACAATAAAAATAGCCCGTTTGGCGCAAGTATACAGCTGGGGAATGAGGGAAAGGTACTTGTGCCTTTGAATGAGATATTAATGTTAAAGAATAAATTGATGATTATGAAAAGTTCTATTTACAAGGCACAAGCATACAGCCACACATGGCTAAAGTCTGCATACTTGCGCCAGAGGGATGAAAAAACATCATCACAAGTCTGGATTTGCACAAATTAGCCTGCTAAAACTTACTACAGTGTTATGTTTTTTAATTTACAATTTTAAATATGAAAAAATCTTTAAGATTATTTTTAGTACTTCCTATAGCAGCTCTAGCATATTTAATAGTTTATGTTGTTGCATACTATTCGCTGCCAATAGTAATAAAGTTAATATCTAATAATGAGGCATTTTATTCTTTTAGCTTCCCTCTATTGTGTAGTGGTGTAGGTATGTATGCAGCAGTTATCATTGGCACTATTTCCTCACCATTAACATATAAAAATACATTAATTATTTTTTTAGTAATATTAATAATTATAATATTACTAAGTTTAATTCCTCTAATTACAAACGGTTTTAATCTCCGTCCTTTTGCTGAAATTATTGGTTTTACTGCTGGGTATATGATGTCAAGGGTATTTATCCTTAAAAACCAATAGGAGTTAGATATATAAGAAATTTTAAACCAATTAGGTGATACTTCTTATATTTAGTTTTTATAACCCAAACGCACCCAACCCAACTTAAATAAACCGGGGCGGCAGCGGTATCTTTTTGCCTCGGGTTTTTGAGCTTAGGCCTAGAGTGGGCAAAAAATTAAGCAGAGCACCGGACTAGCGGAAAATAGCTTCACAGCCTTTGCTTTACAAAATAAAAAAAGCAGCGTCTCCTTATCCAGAAACGCTGCTTTCCATCATATTTTCTAAAAAACAATTATTGTCTTGCTCTTTGCATAGGGTTTACACCTGTAGATGCACCTCTGGCCGGAGCTTTTTGTTGCTTAAACAACTCGAAACGGGTAGGGGCTAACTGTCTTGGGAAAGTGTTATTGCTTTCGTCTATATCTGCGGTTTCTTTATAAGGATCTAGCTTTACAGATGCCATTTCCTTGGTTTTAGCAAATACCTTGGTTACTTTTTCCTCATTTTTTCTCCAGATATAAGCCGGGATATAATCTACTTCTTTAGTGCCATCGGTATAAGTCCACTCGATGATGATAGGCATTACCAAACCACCTTTATTGCTAAATTCTAACTCGTAGAAATTGGTTTTGCTATCGTAAAGGGCTTTTTCTTCGGGGCTTAAAGCATCGTAATAGTTTTTAAATTGTGCTTTTTTGTCTTTGGTAGCAGCAAATCTGTCCCATTTATTATAAAAATCGTTTAAAGAAGTATCAGCTTCCACAGCGAAGTTAATATTGGCCTCGCGGTTTCTTTTTCTGCTGATGCTATAAGCTTCTTCATCATAAAGTTTTCTATCGTAAGCAGCTTCAATTTCTGGGTTTTTAGTATCCATACGGTAATACTTAACGGCATCAAGCGAGATATCTACTGCATCGGTTCCATAAAACCAGCCTCTCCAAAACCAATCTAAATCTACAGCAGAGGCATCTTCCATAGTTCTAAAAAAATCTGCCGGAGTAGGGTGTTTAAAGGCCCATCTTTTAGCGTATTCTTTAAAGGCATAGTCAAACAGCTCGCGTCCCATAATGGTTTCTCTTAAAATATTAAGAGCGGTAGCAGGTTTGCCATAAGCATTTGGCCCAAAATTGATGATGTTTTCTGAGTTGGTCATGATAGGCTCCAGCTCGTCTTTAGGTAAACGCATATAATCTGCAATTAAATGTGCCGGACCTCTTTTTGATGGATAGTTATTATCCCATTCTTGCTCTGTTAAATATTGGCAAAAAGTATTTAAACCTTCGTCCATCCAAGTCCATTGGCGTTCGTCAGAGTTTACAATCATCGGGAAGAAATTATGCCCAACTTCATGGATGATAACGCCTATCATACCGTATTTGGTAGCTTCAGAATAAGTGCCATCTTTTTCTGCTCTTCCGTAGTTGAAGCAAATCATAGGGTATTCCATACCATTTGCAGCTTCTACAGAAATAGCAACCGGGTAAGGGTAAGGAATGGTGTGTTTAGAATAAACTTCTAATGTTTTAGCAATAACTTTGGTAGAGTATTTTCTATACAAAGGATAAGCCTCTGGACCGTAGTAAGACATCGCCATAGGGCTATTACCTTCTACATTTACCTTCATAGCATCCCAAACCAATCTTCTGGAAGTTACAAAAGCAAAATCTCTTACATTGGTAGCTTTATAAACCCAAGTCTTTTTTGCTGATGATTTTTTCTTCATCGCATTTGTAGCATCATTTAAAGTCACAATCTCTACAGGTTCTTTAGCTGTTTGTGCTTGTTTCCATCTGTTTAGCTGTGTGCTATTTAAAACTTGAGCGTAGTTTTGACATTCGCCCGTAGCACCCACTACATGGTCTGCAGGTACGGTAATATTTACTTTATAATCGCCAAAAGCTAAAGCAAACTCACCACGACCAGTAAATTGTTTGTTTTGCCAACCTTGAAAGTCTGAGTAAACAGCCATTCTAGGGAACCATTGTGCTATGGTGTACAGGTAATTATCGTCTTCTTCAAAATATTCTAATCCACCACGGCCACCTTGTACCATTCTGTTCGGGATTTTGTAGTTCCAGCTTACTTTAAACGTGTATTTACCGCCTGGGTTAAGGGTGCTAGGTAAATCTATACGCATCATGGTGTGGTTAATGGTATATTTTAGATTTTTACCGCTAGCATCGGTAACTTTTAAAATGTTAACGCCATAACCATCCTCCACACCGTTAATTCTTTTAAGTTGGTTATAGGTCATTTTCTCGCTCATCTTGCTACCATCAAACTTTTGGTTTTCACCACCAGCTTTATGCTCGTTTTCATCCAATTGTAGCCATAAATAAGTTAATGGGTCTGGCGAGTTATTGGTATAAACCACCGTTTCAGAACCTCTTAATATTTGCTTGGTATCATCAATTTCTACATCAATATCATAATCTGCTTTTTGTTGCCAATATTTTGGCCCCGGTGCACCAGAAGCAGAACGGTACATATTTGGGCTTCTTAAAATGGTTTCTAGCTGCTCAAATTTATTACCGTGGTTAGCATTGGGGTTGTGTTGTAAAAATTGTGCTTGTGTGTATGCCGTAGAGGCAACAAGCAAGAAAATAAAAGCTAAAACTTTCTTCATAATTTATTTTAAGGTATTCTTTCTATTGCCATAATGAGTGAAATTCCAAAAATGGCCGATGAAATAAATAAATTCCACTCTCTTTTTTGTACTCTTACCATATTTACCAGTAAAAACGATAAGACAAGTATCGAAAATACGATAATTATTTGTCCAAATTCTAATCCTAGGTTAAAAGCAAGTAGCTCTGCAACAACATTGTTGCTTTTTCCCATCAAACTCTTCAAATAATTAGAAAAACCGAGACCATGTATTAAACCAAATATCAAAGCTAACCAATAAGACGACTGAATGTTTTTACGGATGGTTTGCCTGTTTTTAATGTTGATGATACAGGTGATAACAATGGTGATAGGGATTAAAAACTCTATCCAGCTGCTAGAAATTAAAACTTTATTGAAAACGCTAAGTGCTAAGGTTAAAGAGTGCCCAACGGTAAAGGCGGTAACCAGAATTAAAATCTTTTTCCAGTCTTTAATGAGGTAAGTACCGCAAAGTGCTGTTACAAATAAAATATGGTCATAACCTTGCCAGTCTAAAATATGTTTCCAGCCGAGTTCAAAAAACAAAGAAAAGTCTTGCATCTATAATTTTTCTTAATTTAGGATGTTAAATCAATCTTGAAGTTATTAATAATGCTGAAGATATTAAGTTTATTGTTTGTCTTTTTTCATCCTTTCTATGTAAGTGTTACAGAAATAAGGCAAAATCCTGAAAGTAAAACCATACAAATAAGTACCAAAATTTTCTTTGATGATTTAGAAAAGGCTATAAAAGAAGAAAGCAGTCAGGATATCAATATCCTTAAACCAACAGATAAGGCAGCCTTAGAAAAATTAATTGCGGCTTACTTACAAAAGCATTTGTATATGGTAGTAAATGGTAAAACTATGCCGGCTAATTTTTTAGGTTTTGAGATAGAAGAAGATGCGGCTTGGTGTTATCTGGAAACAGAAAAAGTTGCTAAAATCAATAAATTAGAGGTTTTTAATGATGTTTTATTTAAACAGCATGATAGTCAGGTAAACATTTTAAATGTGTTAGCGGGCGATACCAAAACCAGTACAAAACTAGATAACCCAAAGAACAGGGCTTTCTTTAGCTTTAAGTAAAAGCTTCTTTATACAATAATTAAGATATATTTACAGAAAATATAATTACACAGTCATTTGAAATTCGAAGAATTTAATTTCGTTAGCTCATTACAAGAAGGTTTAGATACCATGGGCTTCAGCAAAGCAACCCCAATACAAGAACAAGCTATTCCTGTTATTTTAAACAATCAAGACTTAATAGCTTGTGCGCAGACAGGTACAGGTAAAACAGCATCTTATTTATTGCCTGTTCTGCATAAAATCCAATTATTAGGAACCGATGATATCAATACCATTATATTGGCACCAACCAGAGAATTAGCCTTACAAATAGACCAGCAAATTATGGGTTTGGCTTATTTTACGGGTTGTACTTCTATTGCTGTTTATGGTGGTGGCGATGGTATTAATTACGAGCAGCAAAAAAGATCTTTAGCAGAAGGGGTAAACATTATTGTAGCTACTCCTGGGCGCTTAATAGCACATTTAACATCCGGAAAGATAGATTTCTCTAAGCTACAACATTTGGTTTTAGACGAAGCCGACCGTATGCTAGATATGGGTTTCTTTGATGATATTGTACGTATCATGAGTTACCTGCCGGCAGAACGTCAGAACATTATGTTTTCTGCTACCATGCCGCATAAAATCAGGACTTTAGCTAATAAAATCCTTCGTAACCCAGTAGAAGTTAATATCGCCATCTCTAAACCATCAGAGGGTATCAATCAGCAAGCTTATATGGCTTTTGATGAGCAAAAAATACCTTTACTCAAAACCATTTTAGCCGATGCAGCCTATAGCAGCATTATCATTTTTGCATCCCGTAAGGAAATTGTTAAAAAATTGAATTCCGAGCTTAATAAAAAAGGAATAGCGGCAGAAGCTTTCCACTCAGACCTTGACCAAGAGCAGCGTGAAGATATCATGAGTAGGTTTAAAGGTAAAAAGTTAAGTGTTTTGGTTGGCACCGATGTTATTTCTAGAGGTATTGATGTTGAAGGTATCAGCTTAGTGGTTAATTACGATGTACCACCAGATCCAGAAGATTATATCCACCGTATAGGGCGTACTGCCAGAGCAGAAACCACTGGAACGGCTATAACCTTTATTAATGATAAAGACCAAAATAAATTTAGCAGGATAGAAGCTTTAATGGGGCGTGAAGTTCCTAAAATAGCTTTGCCCGAGAGTTTAGGGGAAGCGCCTGTATATAAACCCAATACATCTGGTGGAGCTAAAAGAAAAAGCAACTGGAAGAAGAAAAAGTTCAATAAAAACAAAAAGCCTCAGCAACAACAAGCTAAGCAGGCTTAGTATTCTGAAATCTTATCTTTAAAAATCCAAAATCAAATTTATCTTTGCAGGCTATGAGTATGACTGCTAAAGAAATCCGTCAGGCATTTTTAGATTTTTTTGCTTCTAAAGGCCACCAGATTGTTCCATCTGCACCTATTGTTGTTAAAAACGACCCAACTTTGATGTTTACCAACGCTGGTATGAACCAGTTTAAGGATCTTTTTTTAGGGGAAGCACCTATAAAATATCCTCGTGTGGCCGATACGCAACGTTGTTTAAGGGTTTCTGGTAAGCATAATGATTTAGAAGAGGTAGGTATTGATACCTATCATCACACCATGTTTGAGATGCTGGGGAACTGGAGCTTTGGCGATTATTTCAAGAAAGAAGCCATAGAATGGAGTTGGGAGCTACTTACCGAGGTTTATAAGCTAGATAAAGAGCGTTTATACGTAACCATATTTGAAGGCGATGAGAAAGAAGGTTTAGCAAAAGACCAAGAAGCTTACGATTTATGGTTGCAATTTGTACCAAAAGAGCGCATCCTTACCGGAAATAAAAAAGATAATTTTTGGGAAATGGGAGAAACAGGTCCATGTGGCCCATGTTCAGAAATCCATTTCGATAGTCGTTCTAACGAAGAAAGAGCGAAAGTAGATGGGGCTACTTTGGTAAATGCTGATGACCCTCAAGTTATAGAAATATGGAATAACGTTTTTATGGAGTTTAACCGTTTAAAAGACGGCTCTCTAAAAAAACTACCTGCCCAACATGTTGATACCGGAATGGGTTTCGAGCGTTTGGTGCGTGTAATACAAGGTAAAACTTCAAATTACGATTCTGATGTGTTTACACCGATGATCGAATTTATTTCGAAATCTGCGGGTGTAGCTTATAACGCTGATGCGCAACCGGGTGATCAGGATTGGGGGCAAGCCGTTGCGATGCGTGTAATGGCAGACCATATCAGGGCTATTGCTTTTGCTATTGCAGATGGGCAGTTGCCTTCTAATAACAAAGCAGGCTATGTTATTCGTCGTATTTTAAGAAGAGCAATACGTTATGCTTATCAATATTTAGGCTTTAAAGAGCCTTTTATGAACAAATTGGTGCCTTTATTGGCAGAGCAGTTTAAAGGTGTTTTTGATGAATTGATAGCACAACAAGATTTTGTTCAAAAAGTAATCTTAGAAGAAGAAAATGCCTTTTTAAGAACTTTAGAAAACGGAATTATCCGTTTCGAAAAATACATTCAGGAAAATAAAGGTACGGTGATGAACGGTCCTTTTGCTTTTGAGTTGTACGATACTTTTGGCTTCCCGATAGATTTAACCGAGCTGATGGCAAGAGAAAAGGGCTTAAGTGTAGATATGGAAGGCTTTGCTGTAGAACTTGAAAAACAAAAAACTCGTTCCAGAGCAGCAACAGCCATTGATACAGAAGACTGGGTAGTTGTAAGCGAAGGCGAAGAAGTAGAGTTTTTAGGTTACGATGATTGGGAAGCTAAAGCTAAAATTTTAAAATACCGTAAAGTAAAGGCTAAAGGAAAAGAGCAGTACCAATTGGTATTAGACCGTACTCCTTTTTATGCAGAAAGTGGTGGTCAGGTAGGAGATAGTGGTATTTTAATTGGTGAGGGTGAAGAGGTTATCATTACCGATACCAAGAAAGAAAATGGCTTAATCATTCATTTTACTGATGCTTTACCTCAAAACTTAGAGGTAGAGTTTGTAGCTAAAATAAACTCGCTAAGCAGAACTTTAACAGAAAATAACCACTCGGCAACCCACTTACTACATGCTGCATTAAAAATGGTACTGGGCGACCATGTTAATCAAAAAGGTTCTTTGGTAAATGCAGATCAATTAAGGTTTGATTTCTCTCATTTCTCTAAACTTACTGATGAGGAAATTCATCAAGTAGAAGCTATTGTTAACGAGAAGATTAGAGAAAACATCGCTTTAAAAGAAGAAAGAAATGTGCCTTACCAAAAAGCTATAGAAAGCGGCGTAACGGCTTTATTTGGTGAGAAATATGGCGATTTTGTTCGTGTAATAACTTTTGATGACCATTACTCCAAAGAGCTTTGTGGTGGTACTCACGTAAAAGCAACTGGGCAAATCGGGTATTTTAAAATTGTTTCTGAAAGTGCTGTTGCAGCAGGTGTGCGTAGGATAGAAGCCATCACGGCTATTGCAGCAGAGCAGTTTATACAAGAGCAAAATCAACTTTTAGCTAGTTTAAAGGAGTTGTTAAAAAATCCTAAAGACCTTGCTAAAAGCGTTGAAGCTTTGTTAGAAGAAAACAGCAAGCTTAAAAAGGAAGTAGAAAAATCTGTTTCTGAAAAAGCATCAGGTTTAAAAAATGCTTTAAAAGATAAAGCGGAAGAAATAAACGGCATTCAGTTTATTGCAGCATTGGTAGACCTACCTCATGCTGATGCGGTAAAAAATTTAGCTTTCCAGCTGAAAGATGTGGTAGATAATTTATTCTTGGTTATAGGTGCTACTTTTGATGGTAAACCAAATTTAACCGTTATGCTTTCTGATAATTTAGTGAAAGATAAAGGTTTAAATGCCAGCACTATCGTGAGAGAGTTAGCCAAAGAAATACAAGGTGGCGGTGGCGGTCAGCCTTTTTATGCTACCGCAGGTGGTAAAAACCCTGATGGCCTAAAAAGTGCTTTAGACAAAGCTAAAGCTTATTTATAGTGATATAACACTAGGTGTAACCTAGTTTTTATATCACTAGGATACACCTAGTGTTATGTCGCTAGGATACACCTAGCTTTATTTATCTCACTAGGATATACCTAGTATTATTGATATTTAATCCCGTTGGGATTATGAGTTTGTTGTATCGTGTCTTGCTTGGTTTATCTCACTAGGATATACCTAGTGTTATTGATATTTAATCCCGTTGGGATTATGAGTTTGTTGTATCTTGCTTGGATATATCTATGTTTATCTCACTAGGATATACCTATACCTAATGTTGTTGATATTTAATCCCGTTGGGATTATGAGTAATTAGGTGCTTTTTTAGTTTATATCTAAGTTTGTATATATTAGTTTATAAATAATTTGCCTCCTTAATTATTGTTATTAACTTAAACAAAAAATAAAAAGCATTTCATTAACAAGTTTCAGACTAAGCCCAAAGGGCTTAAACTTGATTAACCACAGGTGTAACCTGTGGTGATACACCATAAACATCATGAGTACCTATACACAAATCATCTATCAAATCGTATTTAGCACTAAATACCGAGAACGCGTCTTAACCAAGAATAACAGAAAAGAACTCTTTAAATACATATGGGGAATTTTAGAAAGTAAAAAATGTCACTTATATAGAATCAACGGAGTTGAAGACCACATCCACATTGTAACACATTTACATCCTTCGGTATCCTTAGCATCTTTAGTCAAAGACATTAAAGTAGCTAGCTCCTTATACATTAAAGAAAAAAAACTATTTGAAAATTTTATAGGTTGGCAAGGTGGTTATGGAGCTTTTACTTACAGCATCAAAGAAAAGGCAAGAGTCATAAAATATGTTAAAAATCAGGAAGAGCATCATGGCGAAAAAACTTTTAAAGAAGAATACATTGCTTTACTTGATGAACACGGAATTGAATTTGAAGAGAAATACCTATGGTGATACCTCACTTTCTTATAATTAATAAACCTTCATAACACATACATCACACAGAGATCACACATAGCAATCCGAAGGAGCACCGAAGGAAGAATTGATTAAAACTCAGAAATTCGTACCAAGTAAAGCTTAATATTTTTAAGGTATTTAATTATCTTTTGATGAATGATTTTTAATCATCCTACATCTAAAAACACTTCTGTTTATCATTATCTCAAAAGCGGCTATAAATACTGCCAATATTTTACATTATTCGTAAAATTTGCCTTAAAAATGGCTATATGTATGTTTTAAATTATATTTGATGAAATGTGCCCATTAATTTTTTAGGCGAATTACAAGAATGACGGTTATTTCAGAAGCTATTTTAAACAAGTACGAGGCGGTAATAGGCCTTGAAGTTCACGTTCAATTATCTACAAAGTCAAAGGCTTTTTGTTCAGATTCTGCAAGTTTTGGCAATCAACCAAATACCAATATCAGTCCTGTTTCTTTAGGTTTACCTGGTGCTTTGCCTTACACCAATGAAGCCATGATAAAAAGTGCGGTAAAACTGGGCTTAGCTATACAATCAGAAATTAACCGTTTCAATTATTTCGATAGGAAAAATTATTTTTATGCTGATTTACCTAAGGGCTTTCAAACCACTCAAGACAATGAGCCTATTTGCAAAGGCGGAAAATTAAAAATCATCTTAAATGATGGTACAACCAAGGATATTTTATTGAACCGTATTCATATGGAAGAGGATGCAGGTAAAAGTATTCATGATTTAGACCCATTATACTCCTACATAGATTTAAACAGAGCAGGTGTACCACTTTTAGAAGTGGTAAGCGAACCTATGATTTCCTCGGGTGAAGAAGCTGCGGCTTATTTAACCGAGCTCAGAAAATTAGTGCGTTACCTTGATATCTGTGATGGTAACATGGAAGAGGGCTCTATGCGTTGCGATGCTAATATTTCTGTTCGTTTAAAAGGAGAAACTACCCTAGGTAAACGTTGCGAAGTAAAGAATTTAAACTCTATCAAAAACGTTCAAAAAGCCATAGAATACGAAATCATTCGTCAAATAAATCTGATAGAAGAAGGCGTAGTTATAGAGCAAAATACTTTAAATTTTGATGCCAATACAGGTATTACTACACCTTTACGCTCAAAAGAAATGGCTAATGATTATCGCTATTTTCCCGAGCCTGATTTATTACCTATAGCATTAAGTGAAGCTTATATTAGTGAGATAGAAGCAGCAATGCCAGCTTTACCAGAGCAATTGGTAGCTAAGTTTACACAAGAAATGAATTTGCCAGAATACGATGCTCGCGTTATAACAGCAGAAAAAGCTATGGCCGATTATTATCTAGCCATCACAGAAAGCTGCGAAAATTGCAAAGCTGCATCTAACTGGGTTATGGGGCCAGTAAAATCTTATTTAAATGATAAAGGTTTAAATTTTACAGATTTTAGCGTTGCCCCTGATAAAATCGCAGCCATCATTAATTTAGTAGAAGAAGGGAAATTAAACAACAATCAAGCTAAAGATGTGTTATTCCCAGCGGTAATCAATCATCCTGGTAAAGAAGTGAAGCTTTTAGCAGAAGAGTTAAATCTTATCATTAATGATAATCATGATGAATTAGAAGGTTTTATTAATGCAGCAGTGGCTAAATTTCCTGATAAGGTTACCGAGTACCATAATGGTAAAAAAGGCGTTTTAGGATTGTTTATGGGAGAGGTGATGAAAATTTCAAAAGGAAAGATAGACCCTAAGAAAGCCAATCAGGTATTGATAAATAAAATAGAAAGTTTAAGATAATGGGAAAAGGAATTATAGCTTTTTTATGTTTAGCTATAGGTTTTGTTTCATGTAAAAACAAAACCGAGTTTGTGATAAACGGTGCAGTTAAAAATAAAGGAGAAGTACAAAAAATCTACTTATACGCTAGCAATAATATGGGGCAAATGGCCCCAATTGATTCTACTTTTTTTGATGAAAATCAAGAATTTACTTTAAAATACAAATCAGAAAAACCAGATTTTTTTCAATTAGTAATCGGTAATAAATCTTATATGCTGATAGCTTCTAATGGCGATGAAATAGACTTTAAAACCGATTTAAGAGACAATTCTGGCGCTTACCAAGTTGAAGGTTCTGAGGAAGCAGAAAAGATTACGGCCTACAATAAAATCACCACTACTTTTACAAGTAAAACAGGTGCTATGGCAGAGCAATACAGTAAAATGATAGGTAGTAACCCTGGTTTAAAAGATTCTTTAATAGCAGAATACACCGCAAAATCTCAAGAAATAGCAAAACCTTTCTTGAAAGATTCTTATGATTTTATTGAGGCTAATAAAAAATCTTTAACTGCTTTTTTTGCAGCTAATGTGATGATGGGTGTTAATGCAACGGCTTACGAATCTCAATTAATTGCTTACAGCAAAGAAGCAAAAGCAAATTTCCCTAATAACCCTGCTGTACAGGCCTTTGCGCAACAAATGGAAATGGCTAGTAAAACAGCTATTGGCCAATTAGCACCAGAAGTTAGTGCAGAAACTCCGGAAGGAAAAATTATAAAACTTTCTGATTTTAAAGGTAAATATGTGTTGCTAGATTTTTGGGCAAGTTGGTGTGCGCCTTGTCGACAAGAAAATCCTAATATTGTTAAGGTTTACCAGCAATTTAAAGGTAAAAACTTTACCGTTCTTGGTTTTTCTTTAGATGATGATAAAGGTAAATGGCAGCAAGCTATAAAAGCTGATAATCTAAACTGGACACATATTTCTGAAATGAAACAGTGGGATTCTGAAAACGCTCGTTTATATAATGTTAATGCAATACCAGCTTCTTTTCTAATTAATCCGGAAGGAAAAATCATCGCTAAAAACTTAAGAGGAGAAGAGCTAGAGGCATTTTTGCAAAAGACATTGTAATTAATGTTTAGCAAGAAGTTTGATTTTTGACAAATTGTTGTTAAAATAGTATGAACTTTAACAATTTGTTAATATTGGCTTAACTAAAACATTCACTTAAGCTCATAAATTAGCTACAAATAAAAAAAGCATGAACGTTAACAAGCAAAAAATTTTAATTGTAGATGATGAACCTGATATTCTAGAGCTTATAGAATATAACCTACGTAAAGAAGGCTATCATGTAATTACAGCTAGTAACGGACAAGAAGCTGTAGCTGAGGCTCGTAAGCATTTACCTGATTTGATTATTCTTGATATCATGATGCCTAAAATGGATGGGATAGAAGCTTGCAGAATAATGCGCTCTATGCCAGAGTTTAAGAATACATTTATGGTATTTTTAACTGCCAGAAGTGAAGAATACTCTGAAATTGCAGGTTTTAATGTTGGTGCTGATGACTATATAGCAAAACCTATTAAACCAAGAGCTTTAGTGAGTAGGATAAATGCCATTTTAAGAAGAAACGTTCAGAACGATGAAGTGGTAGAAAATAAGGTAGAAATTGGCGATTTAGTTATCGATAGAGAGTCTTTCTTGGTTTATCAAAACGGCAATAAAGTAGTTTTAGCAAAAAAAGAATTCGAACTTTTATATCTTTTAGCTTCAAAACCTGGTAAAGTTTACACCCGTGAAGTTATCTTAAAAAATATTTGGGAAGACTCTGTAGTAGTTACCAACAGAACTATAGACGTACACATTAGAAAACTAAGAGAAAAACTGGGAGATGCTTATGTAAGTACTGTTAAAGGTGTTGGCTATAAGTTTGAAGCTTAAGATATCATCTAGCCTAGGTTCATGAAATTATAAAATATATTACAGTCTTTAAAATAATAAAAAACGTATCAATTCATATTGATGCGTTTTTTTGTTTTAGGCAAGTACTGCTTATCAGGATGTTTACCTGTTGAAACACAAGCAAATTTCCTATCTTTGCCGCCTTATGAAGTTTCCGAAATTTACAGACCTTATTATTTTTGAGGATAACGATTTAATTATCGTAAATAAACCTCCATTTTTAGCATCATTAGATGAAAGAGAAGGCGGTGATATCAATTTATTAAGACTTGCCAAACAATACCATGCTGATGCTCAGATTTGTCACCGTTTAGATAAGGAAACTTCGGGCTTATTAATCATTGCTAAAAATCCGGAAGCTTACAGACATATTGCTATGCAATTTGAGCATCGTAAAGTGAAAAAAGTTTATCATGCTATTGTAGATGGAACTCACATTTTTGAAGATTTATTGGTAGACTTACCTATTTTAAATGCAGGTAAAGGTAATGTGATGATTAGCAGGAGCGAAGGTAAAAGAGCTGATACCTATTTTAAATCTCTAAAATACTTCAAACATTATACACTTATTGAAGCCAGACCTATAACAGGTAGAATGCACCAAATTAGAATACATTTGGCTACCCAAAGAGCATCTATCACTGGCGATGAAATGTACGGTGGCAAACCAGCTTTTTTATCTAAAATAAAAAGAGGTTACCGTTTAACTGATGAAGAGGAGCAACCCATAATGAAAAGATTTGCTTTACATGCAAAAGAGTCTACTTTTACCATGCTAAATGGCCAAGAAAGAACTTTTGAAGCTCCATATCCTAAAGATTTTGCTGTTTTATTGAAATTGTTAGAGAAAAACGACGTTTAATTCTCCCAAATAAATTAGAATTTTAAATTTTTGTTGCATTCTCATAAATAATCCCTAGTTTTAGCAAAACTTTAGGGGTGTCCCGTTTGCGGGCTGAGATTATACCCTTTGAACCTGATGCAGTTCATACTGCCGAAGGGAAAAGTGAAAAGCTTTCTATAGCTTTTTTCGTTTGGCTTTCCATAAAGGTCATTCCTAAAGTGTGTTTTTAAACTGTTTTAGGAATGAAAATAAAAATCAACAATCAATTTTTCGAGTTTAGGGCAGCTCCAACTGTACAAGAGCTTATTCAGCATGTTTTTCCTTCTGGAGATTTTGCTGGGATGGCTTTGGCAGTTAATCAAACTGTTATCCCAAAATCTCAATGGGATAGTTTAATCATCCATGAAAACGATCAAATAGACATTATAAAAGCTACTCAAGGCGGTTAATCCTCATCAAAAAAATCAGATTATGAAAACAGACAAAATTCCAAACGAGCAAAAGATATCAAGGGAGCCTTTTCCTGCATCTCAGAAAATTTATGTAAAAGGCGAGCTACACCCTATAGAAGTTGCCATGAGGCAAATCACGCTAAGCGAAACCAAAATTCACAACGGTTTTGGTTTAACAGAGCCTAATCCACCTGTAGCTGTTTATGATACTAGCGGTCCTTATACAGATCCAAATATGGATATTGATGTAAAAAAAGGCTTACCTAAGCTGCGTCAGCAATGGATTTTAGATAGAAATGATGTAGAACAATTACCAGAGATAAGTTCAGAATACGGTAAAAAACGCTTAAATGATAGTAAGCTTGATGAGTTAAGATTTAGTAGAAATGCTAATCCGCTTAAAGCAAAATCGGGTAAAAATGTATCGCAAATGCATTATGCTCGTAAAGGAATCATAACGCCAGAGATGGAATATATCGCCATCAGAGAAAACCAACAGATAGCACTTTTAAAAGAGCAATTGGGAGATCAGTTTGAAACTATGGCAGCACAACATCAAGGAAATAGTTTTGGTGCTTTAACCCCAAAGGGGATGATAACGCCAGAATTTGTTAGACAAGAAGTTGCTTGTGGAAGGGCAGTTATTCCTTGTAATATCAACCATCCAGAGCTTGAACCTATGATTATTGGTAGAAATTTTCTTGTAAAAATTAATGCTAACATTGGTAATTCGGCAGTAACCTCAAGTATAGAAGAAGAGGTAGAGAAAGCCGTTTGGGCTTGTCGTTGGGGTGCCGATACCATCATGGATTTATCCACTGGTAAAAATATCCATGAAACCCGCGAATGGATTATCAGAAACTCTCCAGTGCCTATTGGTACAGTACCTATTTACCAAGCTTTAGAAAAAGTAAACGGCAAAGCAGAAGATTTAACTTGGGAGCTTTTTAGAGATACTTTAATAGAACAAGCAGAGCAAGGTGTAGATTATTTTACCATTCATGCTGGTGTGTTGTTAAGATATATTCCTTTAACAGCTAAGCGTATAACCGGTATCGTTTCAAGAGGTGGTTCTATTATGGCCAAATGGTGTTTGGCGCATCATAAAGAAAACTTCTTATACACACATTTTGAAGAGATTTGCGAAATCATGAAAGCTTATGATGTTGCTTTTTCTTTAGGAGATGGTTTAAGACCAGGTTCTATTGCTGATGCTAATGATGCCGCTCAGTTTGGCGAATTAGAAACTTTAGGAGAACTTACTAAAATAGCTTGGAAACACGATGTGCAAACCATTATTGAAGGTCCGGGACATGTTCCTATGCATTTGATAAAAGAAAATATGGAAAAGCAACTAGCTCATTGCGGTGAAGCTCCATTTTACACTTTAGGGCCTTTAACAACAGATATTGCCCCGGGCTATGACCATATTACTTCTGCCATTGGTGCAGCCATGATAGGTTGGTATGGTACGGCTATGCTTTGTTATGTTACACCAAAAGAGCATTTGGGTTTACCTAATAAAAAAGATGTTAAAGATGGTGTAATTACATA
The DNA here is from genome assembly GCF_009674685.1 of Pedobacter puniceum. Lineage (GTDB taxonomy): Bacteria > Bacteroidota > Bacteroidia > Sphingobacteriales > Sphingobacteriaceae > Pseudopedobacter > Pseudopedobacter puniceum. The sequence continues at coordinate 1,115,670 of NZ_WKJI01000001.1, read as the reverse complement.
CAAAATTGCTGCACATGCTGCTGATTTAGCTAAAGGACATCCGGGAGCACAATATAGAGATAATGCTTTAAGTAAAGCCCGTTTTGAGTTTAGATGGGAAGACCAATTTAACCTGTCTTTAGACCCGGATACGGCTAAAGAATTTCATGATGAGACATTGCCAGCTGAAGGTGCTAAAATTGCTCATTTCTGCTCTATGTGTGGGCCAAACTTTTGCTCAATGAAGATTACACAAGATGTAAGAGCTTATGCAGCAGAAAACGGTTTAGATGAAACCAAAGTTTTGGAAAAAGGTATGGAAGAAAAAGCTAAAGAATTTACAGCCAAAGGAAGCGAAATTTATCTGTAATGGAATTAGTAGTTATTTCTAATCCTGTTGAAGTTTATGATGAAGTGAATTTAGTTAAACAATTATTTAATAATGGTTTAACTAAATTTCATTACCGTAAGCCCACAGCAACTCTAGAGCAGTGTAAAGACTTTCTAAATGCCTTTGATAAAGCTGATTTAGCTAAAATAGCTTTACACCAATTTCATCATTTGGTGAAAGATTTTGATATCAAACATTTGCATTTTAAAGAGCGAGATAGGCATTACAGTAGCTCTTTAGAACTGGCACATTTAAAGTTAGAAGGCTTTACTTTAAGCACTTCTATTCATGATGTTAAGGATATTCAGACTTTAGATCATTTTGATTATGCTTTTCTTGGGCCTGTTTTTAACAGTATTTCAAAAGTTGGATATGAAAGTACATTGAATGAAACATGGCAAATGGCTATTAAAAATTCTGACATTCCGCTTTATGCTATAGGAGGCATTAACAAAGCTAATATTAAACAGATAAATGCTTTAAGATTTAATGGAGCTGCTGTTTTAGGTGCTATTTGGCAAGGCGTAAATCCTGTAGAGGAATTTAAACTATTAAAATCATGATGTCTATAACAAGACCATATGTATTAAGTATTGCAGGCTTAGACCCTAGTGCCGGAGCAGGTTTAATAGCTGATTGTAAAGTTTTTGAGCAATTAAAGGTTTATGGTTTTGGGGTGAGTTCTGCTCTTACTGTACAAGATGAAGCAAATGTATATGAACTCAATTGGCTTAATAAAAATCAAATTGTTAAACAGTTAGAGCCTTTGGTTGCTAAATATGATATCAAAGCCTGTAAAATAGGTATTGTACAAGATATTGATTTATTACTGCAAATAGTTGATTTTCTGAAAGATAAACTCCCTCATATAAAGATTATAGTAGACCCTATTCTTAAAAGTTCATCAGGTTTTGATTTTATGAATTATGATGATGAACAATTATGGTTTCAACTTTTAACAAAAGTTGAATTAATAACGCCTAATTACTTAGAAATGAAAACACTATCACAAAGTAGAGATGTGTTAGAAGCAACAAAAGAATGGGCCGGATACGGAAATATTTTATTGAAAGGCGGACATCATGCTGAACATTTAGGAGTTGATTTACTCTTTACAAATCAAGAAGTTAAGCGCTTTATGCCATCAGAAACTTTAGTTTACCCTAAACATGGTTCTGGCTGTGTGCTGTCTGCCGCAATTACTTCATATTTTGCCTTAGGTTTTTGTTTGACTGAATCCTGCGAGTTGGCCAAAACCTATACAGAACAATTTTTAAATAGTGAAAAAGGACTTTTAGGATACCATCATTTATGATTTCGAAACTACACTATATCTCGCAAGGAGAAACTTCTGAAGCACATTTAATAGCTATAGAAAGCGTATTAAAAGCTGGTGCTAAATGGATTCAACTACGTATGAAAAAGTTTGATGAAGCTCTGGTTTTAGCTACTGCAAAAGAGGCTAAATCACTTTGTAATGCGTATGAAGCAAAGTTAATTATCAATGATTATCCATTGGTAGCCAAGGAAGTACAGTCTTTTGGTTTACATTTAGGTTTAAATGATATGCCTATCAAAGAAGCCAGAGCAATAGTAGGTCATCAAATGATTATTGGTGGTACAGCTAATACTTTTGCTGATGTTGAAAAACGTGTTACGGATGGTGCAGACTATATAGGTTTAGGTCCTTACAGATTTACCAAAACTAAAGAAAACTTAAGTCCGATTTTAGGTGCACAAGGCTACCGCCACATGATACAAAAGATGAAAGAATATGGTTATAAAACACCAATTATTGCCATTGGAGGTATTGTTAAAACTGATATCCCTGAGTTGAAACGCAAAGGTGTATATGGGGTTGCGCTATCTGGCGAGTTAACCAATGCCAATAATAAACATCAATTAATTAGTGAAATACATAGCTTATTAGAAGCAGAATAAAATAAAAAACATCTATGTTAAAAATAGCAGATAAAACCTTTAAATCACGTTTATTTACAGGTACTGGTAAATTTGGCTCTGCCAAATTGATGGAAGAAGCTTTATTAGCATCCGAGTCAGAATTGGTAACGGTAGCCTTAAAACGAGTTGATTTACAGTACAAAGAAGATGATATTCTTCAGCATTTAAATCATCCACACTTAAATTTATTACCCAATACATCGGGTGTTAGAAATGCTAAAGAAGCGGTTTATGCCGCACAACTGGCTCGTGAAGCATTAGAAACCAATTGGGTTAAATTAGAAATACATCCTGATCCGAAATATCTAATGCCAGACCCGATAGAAACTTTATTGGCTACTGAAGAACTGGCAAAATTGGGCTTTATAGTTTTACCTTACATACATGCCGACCCAGTGTTGTGTAAGCGTTTAGAAGATGCAGGTACAGCAGCAGTAATGCCTTTAGGCTCGCCAATTGGTAGTAATAAAGGCCTAAAAACAATTGATTTTCTTGAGATTATCATCTCGCAAAGTAAAGTCCCTGTAGTTATTGATGCTGGCATTGGAGCGCCATCAGATGCAGCAAAAGCCATGGAAATAGGTGCCGATGCTGTTTTGGTAAATACAGCTATTGCTGTTGCAGGTAATCCTGTAGAGATGGCTATAGCCTTTAAAATGGCCGTTGAAGCGGGTAGAAAGGCCTACGAAGCCAAATTAGCAAAAACAGTAAACCATGCAGTTGCAAGTAGTCCATTAACTTCTTTTTTAGATGTCTGAGTTTTTAGAAATATTTAAGCAATACCATTGGGATGATGTTAAAGCATCTATCTACAATAAAAACCATATTGATGTTGAAGAGGCCTTACACAACCCAAAAAGAGGTTTAGAAGATTTTAAAGCCTTGGTTTCGCCAGCAGCATCAGCTTATTTAGAGCCTATGGCACAATTAAGTCATCAGCTTACGCAAAAGCGTTTTGGTAAGACTTTGCAAATGTATATCCCACTTTATTTATCTAACGAGTGTCATAACATTTGCACTTATTGCGGTTTTAGCCTCGATAATAAAATCAAAAGGAAAACGCTAAGCCCCTTAGAGATTATGCAGGAGGTAAGTGTAATCAAAAATATGGGGTATGACCATGTTTTACTAGTTACAGGCGAAGCCAACCAAACGGTACATGTAGATTATTTTAAAAAGGTTTTGGATTTGATTAGACCTCATTTCTCACATATATCTATGGAAGTACAGCCTTTAGACCAAGAAGATTATGAAGCTTTAATCCCGCTAGGTTTAAATACTGTTTTGGTTTATCAAGAAACTTATCATCAGGAAGATTATAAAAAACATCACCCGAAAGGGAAAAAATCAAATTTTGAATACCGTTTAGCAACGCCTGATAGGTTGGGGAGGGCCGGAATCCATAAAATGGGTTTAGGTGTTTTAATTGGTTTGGAAGATTGGAGAACAGATTGCTTTTTTACAGCCTTACATTTGCAATATCTAGAAAAAACCTATTGGCAAACAAAGTACAGCTTATCGTTTCCGCGATTAAGACCTTTTAGTGGTGGTTTAGAACCGAAAGTAGCCATGAATGATAGAGAATTGGCACAATTAATTTGCGCTTATAGGATTTTTGATGAAGAGGTAGAATTGTCTTTATCTACCAGAGAATCAGCTTCTTTTAGAAATCATATCATTAAAATGGGAATTACCTCTATAAGTGCCGGAAGTAAAACCAACCCAGGAGGCTATACCGTAGAGCCAGAATCTTTAGAACAGTTTGAAATTAGCGATGAACGCAGTCCACAAGAAATTGCCCAAATGATAAAAAACAGCGGATATGAGGTTGTTTGGAAAGATTGGGATCAAGTTTTGTAAATTGCTGAGCTTTTAAATATGATAAGATGAACTTAAACGAGGCAGAAAAGATAAGATATAACAGGCAACTCATTTTACCTGAGCTAGGTTTATCTGGCCAGAATAAACTTAAAAATGCCAAAGTTTTAATGATTGGTGCTGGAGGTTTGGGTTGCCCGGTTTTGCAATATCTGGCTGCAGCAGGAGTAGGGCATATAGGCATTATTGACCATGATGTGGTTGATGAAAGTAACCTTCATCGTCAAATTTTATATAACCATTTAGATATAGGTAAAAACAAAGCTTTAGTTGCCCAAGAAAAATTGTCTTTGTTAAATCCTTTAGTTAAAACTGATGCTTATTCCTTTAAGTTAAGTGATGAAAATGCTTCAGAAATTATCCAAAACTATGATTTAATAATTGACGGTTCTGACAATTTTAAAACTCGGTATTTGGTTAATGATGTTTGTGTTGCCTTAAATAAACCGTGGGTATTTGGTTCTATTTTTAAATTTGAAGGTCAGGTTGCTATTTTTCATCCCGAAAGGGCAAATACTTATCGTGATGTTTACCCAGAAGCTCCAGATGAAAGTACAGTACCCAATTGTGCAGAAATTGGTGTTTTAGGAGTGCTACCGGGTTTAATTGGTTTGATAATGGCTAATGAAGCTATCAAGTTTATTTGCGATATTGGTGAAACTTTATTGGGTAAATTGTTGGTTTATGATACTTTAGAGAATGATTTTAAGATTTATCAACTTACACAACCCAAACTAAAAATAGAAGAAAAACCATTAAAAGCTGATAAAAACGTGGCCACAGAAATAGAATTTGACGATTTAGAACAACTAGGAGCTTATTATTTGTTAGATGTAAGAGAAGAGTGGGAGTTTGAAGATTTTAATAAAGGAGGTACCAATATCCCTTTAAATCTTTTACCTCAGCAATTGCATGTATTAGCAGGAGAGGATAAAATTGTTTGCTGCTGTAATTATGGTAATAAAAGTAAAATAGCAGTAAAACTTATTAAAGACCAATATCCTGATAAGGAAGTATATAGCGTAAAAAACGGTATAGAAGAGTGTTAAGCTACTTTTCTTTTAGATTTTTCCCATGCAGCAGATTGTTGGCCTTTAAAATATCTGATAGTGCCTGCTAAGGCTGCATAGTTCATTAAACAGAAATAATAAGGAATAAAAAACAGCTTGATTTTTAGTTTTTTCTGTTCTAAAAACCAACCCAAAGCTGATGCTGTATAGAAAAGCACTTGTATAAGCAAAATTACTTGGTATAAAAGCAAATCTGGATATTGGTAAACAATTAAACAGTTTAAAATAAAAGCTACCAACATTAAAGCTGGTGTAACTGCCCATCTTAATACTTTATGACTAATGTATTGAAAAGTTAGAATAGGATTATTAAAAGGATTAGCAGCCTTTTTTAACCTAAAAATAGATTGAATTCCGCCAGCTACAATTCTAATTTTTCTTTTAAGTTCTTCTGCTGAGTTTTCTGATGCCGTTTCAATTGCATAAGCCTTTGGCTCATAAGCAATAATATAACCTTGCTCTGCAATGCGCATGGCTATCATATGGTCGTCTATAATGGTATCGCTTTCTACAGGTTGGTATAAAGCAGTTCTGATACTGAATAGCTCTCCGGCTGCGCCAATGCTAGAATAAAGCTCGTAATCCCATTTTTTTAAAGCCGATTCATATTTCCAGTAAAAACCTTCTCCGGCAGCGCTGGCATCAGCTTTTTCATCAACCATAATACGCTTTTCGCCTGCAACAGCACCAACTTTAGCTATTTGATAATGCTTTACAAGCTCTTTTATAGCCTCGGGATTTAAGAAAGTATTAGCATCTGTGAAAACGGTAATTTCGCCTTTAATATTTGGCATAGCTCTTTTAATAGCAGCCATTTTACCTGCTCTGTTATCCTGATGAAGCAGTTCTATATCTTTATATTGGCTAATAATTTGCGGTGTCTGGTCTGATGAGCCATCTGTGATAAACAAAATCTGAAACTTATCTTTTGGATAGTCTATAGCCAAACAGTTCTGAATTTTTTCTTCTATAAAATCTTCCTCATTAAAAGCAGCTATTAATAAAGTTGTACTTGGTAAATGGTTATCCACCAGGTTTTTGATATCCTTTTTAGGTTTAAAAAGTCTTTTAAGATTTATCAATATAAAAAGTAAAATTCCGTAGCCTAGAAAAGCGTAAAACACTATAAATAAAGAAAACCAGAAAAAAGCTATCATGAATTTTTGATTTTAAAGCCCAAGTTCTTACTGTCAATTGAATTAGAAAAATTCCATAAAACACCTTTTAAAACCCATTTTATTAAATCTTTTCTGCCTTTTAAAAGGTATTGAAGCATCATTCTAGGGCAGGCAATGCTACAATAATAAATACTAAAAGCAAAAGTGTTTAAAGAGCTAGTATTTTTTCTGATGAAAAGCATCCTATTTCTTACAGAGAAATAGGTTTTTAATGCGCTCTCTTTGCCAACACTTACCGATTCTTTATGGTAAATATGTGTTTTTCCGGTAAACCATATTTTTTTGTCCATTCTTTTAAACTTCTCGCACCAATCTAATTCTTCATAATACAAGAAATAATTTTCATCCATTTGCCCAGCTTTTTGTAAATCGGTTTTACGGCACATTACAGCGGCACCGTGGCAAAAACCAGTTTCGTTACTCATTTCTAGGTATTGCCCATTATTAGTTTCAAACTGGCCAATACAATCGTTTCTGGCAGTTAAATAGTTCAGAGGAGTGAAACCTGCATATTGTATCAGGCTTTTATCTTCATGGTAAAGAATTAATGGAGAAAGTAAGCCAATTTCTGGATTTTGTTCCAATTCAGAAATCATGGTTTCTATGCAACCCGGGATTATTTCTGTATCGTTGTTTAAAAGAAAGAGATAATCTCCTTTGGCAACTTGTAAACCTAAATTGTTACCACCTGCAAAACCAAGGTTTTTTTCTGAGCGTATAAAAACTATTTCTGGGTAATGTTTAAGAAATGTTTCATGATGATTTTCATCACTGCCGTTATCTATCAAAATAACTTCTAAATTAGCAGTTGAATAATGTGCCTTAACTGATTTTAGAAAATCTATAGTAGCTTGTGGCTGATTATAGTTTACAGTGATGATGGAGACTAAACTCATTGGTTAAAGAGAACAAAAAATATACAGCTTTCAAAATAAAAGATTTTGTCTGACGAAAAAAACATATCCGAGCAATTTAAGGCCTTTAAAGACCTTGAAAATAAAGATTTAAGTTTGGAAACAAAGTTAGATGAATTGATTTTATTGCTTGAAAAAAACGAGTTAGATACAGAAAGCATCAAAAAGATGCAGCAGAAATTTAATCGAGTTGTGGATAAAAAGATAGCTCAGAAAAATGCTATCAGCGAGATCAAGGATGTTTCTATGAAAAATCTTGACAATCTTGAAAAGCTAAATCAGTTAGAGATTTTATTAAACAACCATCATATAGATTCTAAGCAGGCCAGTAAAATTAAAATAGAAGTAGGCTTACTAAGGATAGTCAAAACATTGATAGGCTTTTTAATGATTACATTGGGTTTTGCCATGATTATTTTGCCTACGCCACATTCTTTTGAGATGTTTACCATTTTTTGGTTTAATCCCGATGATGGTGTTACATTGATGGATTTAATTTCGCTTTTAATTATTGCTACCGGAGTTTATATCGTCATTAAATCTTTTATTAAATTTAATAAATAACAAAGCAGCTTGAACAATAAAATACTCTTAGTAGACGACGAAGTTTTACAACTGAAAATCATGGAAAGATTGCTGAAATCTGATGGTTATCAGTGTATTTCTGTTACTTCTGTACAAGAGGCAGAGCTTGTTTTGAAAAATCAAATTCCAGATTTAATCATTTCTGATTATGAAATGCCTGAGGCTAATGGCTTTGTTTTTAGAGAAAAACTTTTAAAAAACGATGCTTTAAAAAATGTTCCCTTTTTGTTTTTAACTTCTTTTAACCAAGAAGATTTGGTACAAAAAGGTTTAGACTTACAAGCCTTAGATTATATCCCTAAAAATATACCTCCGAGCCAGTTATTAGCAAAAATTAATAACTTGATGAATACGGTACATGAGCAGTACCAGAAATCATTATCGGAAATAAAAAATATTGCTAAAAAGCTTAATTTAAGTAATATACCTCCAAAAGCACCTTTGTTAAAACACTTTGAAATACACTATTTCAACCAATCTTATCAAAACCATCCAGGAGGAGATTTTATAGATTTTATTAAAATTAACGAGCGCTATACAATAATGGTTTTAGGAGACGTGATGGGTAAAAAATGGGGAGCTTGGTTTTTTTCTTTTAGCTTTCTAAGTTACATCAGGTCTGCTGTTAGAATTTGTGTTCTTGATGGAAACCTGTGTTTAAGCGAGATTTTACATAAAATAAATAAGGTTATTTATGCAGATGACTTTTTAAAAGATATATTCTCTACTTTAAGTATGGTTTTAGTTGATGATGAAGAGGCTAAAATTACCTATGCAGGAGCCGGAGATTTACCTTTGTTAAAATTTTCTCATCAGCACCAAGGGCTTTTATCTCATCAATCAGACGGGATTTTATTAGGATTTTTAGAAAATAGTACTTTTTCTGAGCAGGATATCACTTTCGAAGTAGGAGAAGAAGCTTATTTAGTTTCTGATGGTATGATAGATTTTGAGGTTAATGCAGTTAAAAAATCAGATATCAACCTGCTTAAAAAAAGATTATACGATTTAAAAATTTCAGGAAAATCAACAGAAGAAATCAAAGAAATTTTGTTTAACAAAGAGGTTTCACAAATAGATGATTGTAGTTTTATCATCATCAAAAGAAAATAATAATTTAAAGCTATGAAAATTAGTACAGTAAAAACTGACAAAGCGCTTATCATAAACATAGAAGAAGCTGAGGCAAACTTCTCAAAATCAGACCAATTTAAAGAGCTTGTTTTTCAGGAGATTGAAAAGGGGCATCATCAATTAATCATCTCTTTTAAGCAGGTAGATTATTTAGATAGTTCTTTTTTAGGAGCAGTGGTTGCCGTATTAAAGTATCTTATCCCGCTTCAAGGTAAATTGGTTTTGGTAGAATTAAATGCCGATATAAAAAATTTATTCGAATTAACCCGTTTAGATAAGGTTTTCGAAATTAAAAAGGATATTAATGAAGCTTCAAATATTTTTTAATGAGTTTAGCTTTACCCATAATTATTCAAGCAGAAGCTCCTCAAAAACCAGAGGATATCAATAGCTTTATAAAGGCATTTGTTGAGTTGCTTACTCAGCAAATTCAGCCTGATGCTAAACTTTTATCTAATATTAAACTTATTTTAATTGAGTACTGCACAAACGCGATTAAGCATGTTGCAGAGGAGGTGAATATCATACAAGCAGAGATAGACAAACCCCTCTTGCGCTTAAAAAAGATAGATAAAGCCCCAAAATTTAAAGTTGGAGATTTAATTCTTTCCCATGATATTCTTCAAAATTATGCCTTTGTGGAGCTTGATAAAGATAGTTTTCAGTTCATATTGAGAGAAGATAAACAGCAAGAAAACATCAATTTAATACCAGAGCATTTTGGTTTTGAAATCGTCATAAGAGCCTCAGAAGAATTTACCTATCATTATAATCAAGAAGATAAAACTAATGTGTTTTGTGCTAGCTTAACTTTAATCTAGAAATGGCTTTTATCCAAACTATTATCCAAAAAGTAAACAATAAGCATGTTTTGTCTTTAGCCGGAAATGGTTCTATGGCAGTTTTAGCAATGCTTACTGTTGCTATACTTTTTAGAAATTTAAGTTTGGTACAAATGGGGAGTTGGGTATTTTTCCAAACTATTTTTACTTTAATTGATGGCTTTAGATCTGGTTTTTTGCAAACCGCACTCATTAAATTTTACTCGGGAGTAGAGCATGCTAAAGCTAAATTAGTTTTAGGTTCTACTTGGTATATAGCGCTTCTTTTAACGTTTTTTTTTCTAGTTATCAACTTTATTTTGTATGTCATTTTATCTTTATCAAGTGATGCTAATCCAGATTTTCAAACTGCAGTAAAATGGTTTGGCGTAACGTTTTTAATGTCTTTACCTTATAATGTTAGCACTTGGATTTTACAGGCCGACCAAAGGTTCGACAGATTATTACTCTTACGACTAATCAGTCAGATTTTATTGATTTCGTTTGTTTTGGTCTTAATTTATACCGAGAACATAAATCTAAACTCGGTCTTAATAGCTAATTTAATAGCATTAAGTGTTACCAGCTTATTTACTATCCTTAAAAAATGGTCGGGTATAGAATATTGGTTTTCAAGAACTAAGGATAATGTAAAAGAATTATTTCATTTTGGTAAATACAGTGTTGGTAGTATGGTAAGTTCTTACTTGTTAAGAAGTTCTGATAATTTCATCATCATGTTTTTTTTGGGGCCTTCTGCCGTAGCTATGTATAGTATTCCTTTAAGGCTAATGGAGATTATTGAAATACCGCTTAGAAGTTTTATGGCAACTGCAATGCCTGCTATGTCTAATGCTTTTAATCAAAATAAAATAAAAGATTTAACTAATATCATGAACAAGTATATAGGTTTGTTAACTCTTAGCTTGTTACCAATATCAATTATAGCCGTTTTACTAGCACAATATGCCGTTTCTTTAATAGGAGGAGAGAAATATATAACAACTGATGCCGTTTTTGCGTATCAAGTGTTAATGTCATTCACAATTTTATATCCTTTAGATAGATTTTTAGGCGTTACCTTAGATATCATCAATAAACCTTCGCTCAATTTTATTAAAGTGGTTTTGATGCTTGTAGTAAATATAGTTTTTGATGTTATAGCTATAAATACTTTAAATTCTATTATTGGAGTTGCTTTGGCTAGTTTCTTTACTTTTACTGTTGGGATAGTGTTTGGATATTACTCTTTAAAGAAGTATCTAAATTTTAAGCTTTCAGACGTATGGATGAGTAGTATAAAAGAGGTTAAATTGGTGTTAAATAAGAATTTAAAAGTTAGAAAATTATGAAAATAGCTCATGTAATTCTAACTCATCAAAATCCTAAACAGCTATTAAGACTGGTTAATAGTTTAGTACATCCAGAAGCTTATTTTTTCATTCATCTAGACCTTAAAGCAGATTTAAATGCTTTTAAATCATGTTTTAATAATGAAAATGTGATTTTTATTAAAGATAGAGTTCAAGTTAAGTGGGGAACTTATAGTATGGTAAGAGCTACTTTAAATAGTTTTAAAGAAGTTTTAAGTTTTCCTTTAGATTTTGATTATATCAATCTATTAAGTGGTCAAGATTATCCTCTAAAAAGTACTCAAAGCTTTCACGATTTTCTTAAACAAAATGAAGGATTCTCTTTCATGCATTATTGGTTAATAAATACTGATTGGCTAGATGTACATTCCAGAATATTCGAGTATCATTTTGATGATTTTAACTTTGTTGGAAAATTTAAGTTAGCAGCTGTTTTAAATGCTGTTTTACCAAAAAGGAAGTTACCTTATGGTTTAGAGCCTGTTGGTCGTTCGCAGTGGTTTACTGTTCATAGGGTACATTTAATATATATGATGGATTATTTAGAAAAGCACCCTAAATACATCAAATATTTTAGGCTAACTTGGGGTTGCGATGAATTCTTTTTTCAAACTATCTTGTACAATTCTGTTTATAAAGAACAAATTATAAATAACAACTTAAGGTATATTGATTGGTCTGAAGGTAACGATAGCCCAAAAACTCTTACGATATCAGACTTAGAGAATTTAAAACATGCTAAAGATTTCTTTGCCAGAAAATTTGATGAAACAAAAAGCGCTGAGTTGTTAAAAGAGATAGATGCATTTAGAGATGCTCATTAACTTACTTTTTCCCAGCTTTTAGTTTCCCAATTATATCTTTTTACAATTACAGCAGGATTGCCTACTGCAACACTGTAATCATCAATATTTTTAGTGACTACGCTTCCGGCTCCAATAATACAATGTTTTCCAATCTTAACTCCAGCGGTTATTACAGAATTAGCACCAATCCATACATCTTCACCAATATCAACCAGTTTAGTAAGTACTTTCTGGTTTTTAGGTGCTACATGAATATCTTCATATTGATGATTTAGAGCAGAAATAACCACATGTTGAGCAATAATTGTATTATTACCTATATTAACAGGTCCAATAATAACGTTTGATAAACCAATAACTACATCGTTACCAATATTTACATCTCCAACAGCATTATTAATTACCGTAAAATCTTCTATCAGAGCGTTTTTTCCAACATTAAATGCTTTAAAAGGAAAAACATCTAATCTGCTTCTTCTTCTAATAATAGCACCTTTCCCTTTATGATGCTTAAAAGGGTTTAGAAAAAGCTTAACCCATAATCTTGGACTGTATCTGTTTTTTGGAATTAATAGCCATAAGGCTATTTTTTTTAAAAACGGATCTGATTTTATTTTATCTAAAACAGGCATATCATCAACGCTTTAATTTTGTATTAATGGCTTTGTAAATTTCTTTAACAGAATTTTCCCATGTGTGTGTTAAAGCAAATGCTATTCTTGCTTGAGCAATTTGCTGTGTATTTGTTAATAGTGCCTGTTCAATAAGAGTGGTATATTCTTCTTTATCTTTTGCTAAAAAGACATAATCTTTAAAAACTTCCATTGCTTCTGTTTGCGTTGCAACCACAGGTTTTCCTAGCGCTAAATACTCATCAATTTTGCGTGGGTAATTACCAATGGTTAATTGGTTTAGCAATTGTGGATTAATACAAACATCAAAGCTATTAATATATTTAGCTAATTCATCAACTTTTTTAGACCCTAAAAATAAAACATTACTTTGTTGATGAAGATTACTCTTTTGGAAAGTTTCGTCTTCGTTTCCAACCAAAACAACTATCCATTCTGGTTTATTTGAAGCTATTTGTTGTATAATTTCTATATCAAGTCTTGAGCTCGTGATAGCGCCAACGTAACCAATTATTGGTTTTTGTATTTCTTTCAGTTCCTCGGCTTTAGGGATGCTTTCTGGATGAAGAAATAAATCAAAATCACAACCTTGGCCAACATAAAACGAAGATGGATTGTATTGCTTACAATAATTGGTTAAGTAAACAGAGTTTGAAACTACTAAATCACTTTTTGTAATCAATAATGGTTCAAGCTTTTTGCCATGTTTATTCCAATACTCAGTAGCTAAAATATAGTCTCTTGAGTAATAGATACTAAGCTTTGGCTTTAATAACTCTTTAAGGTGAAAACTATCATGTAAATCATTGTCATTAAACAATATAATATCTTTAAAATCTAGTTTCTTAAGAGCTTCTTTAATTGTTTTAGCAAAGCGCTTGCTATTAATTTTGTTTACGATATCGAAAATGAAGTTATCTGGTAACCAATGGACAGATTCGCTAAAACAATTAGGAAACAAATTCCAAAAATTATGGTCTATTTCTACTAAGCCCGGAACTTCTTTTTTTATAACACGCTTTCTAAATTGTAATTTATTATCGGCATTATTTTTAAGAAACTCTTTCCTTTTTATTGGACTATTGACGTATAAAACACGGTTATGTTTAGCAAATTCTAGAGCAATATTTTTGCAATTGCTACCAATTTCAACATCCCAAGGTTGTTGTCCTACAATGACGATGTCTTTACCGCTTATCATATATTCTTAAATCTTAAGCGTAAATTTTGTAACCAATTTTTATCCATAAATGGTTTCTCAAATAACAAGAAGAATATCGCACTTAAACAAATAGTTATAGGTAAAAATATCAGTAACTGAATGGCTAAATTTATAAAATAGCTATCAGTAATATGAATATGTTTTGTGAATTTAATGATAAACTCTGATAAAGGTAAATGGACTAAGTAAATGGTATAGCACATACCACCGATGGCCATAACCCATTTATTACAAACAAATTTATTGATATATACGCCTTTAAATGCTGCGTAAAAGAATGAGAATAAAGTTAAAACAACAATTACTCTATTTAATATCTCAAAATCCCAACTCCAAAAGATAATGAGTGAAATTATAGAAATAAGGCCTAAAATATCATACCAGATATTTCTTTTGATTTGATCCCAATCGCATAAATAAATATCAGCTAGAAGAAAGCCTATTAAAAAATAATGTAAATGAGCTAGAATTGTTAAACTAGTAGGAGGAAGGTAAAATTTAAAATATTGTTGTAAGACCATCATCATGGCAGTAAAACTTATAATAGCTACTCTCCTCCAGATTTTATTTTTAATAGCAAATAAAGCTAAAGCCATAAATGGAGCTAATATGTAAAATTGTATTTCTATTTCTAATGTCCATGTAGGAGGGTTGAACGGAGACCAATCCTGATAAATAAAAGAATGTGTATAGGTGATATTTGCCAAATAATGAGGTAAATATTCTAAAAAGCTTTGTTTATGATAAAAGATAAATACAATGAAGAAAACTGTCATCCAGAAGATGTAAGGCGGTTCTAATCTGGTTATTCTTCTCCAGAAATATTCTTTAAGACTTACTTTTTTTGTGTTTTTTAAATGATATGAAGCAAAAGGTAATGCTAAGATGAATCCACTAATCACAAAGAAAATAAATACACCTAAAAAACCTCTTGAAGCTAAAAAACTACTATAATCATTTTCAAGAGGAGCATTAAATTTTATGCTTGTATTCCGCTCAAAACGCTCTGCCATATGCTGTATCATCACGGGTAGTATGGCTATAAATCTTAATCCATCAATTTCACTTATGAGTTTTCTACCAGAAGTTACTCTAGCTAATTTTTGAGGTATATTTTGTAGTAGTTTAATCATGAATTTTTAAAATTTCTTTTCGCTTTTTTCTTATGAATTTTATATCCGCTATAAAAGCCCCAAAGAAAAAATACTATTGCAGGTAATGCTATAATTTCAAATGGCATGGTTATACATATTTATTTGCATCTTTTTCTTTATCAAGCTTGGGTGAAAGCATTACATATGACCATGACATGTAAAGCATCATAGATGATGGTAATCCGTTCATTACTTCATTACCATAGCTACAGAAAAATAATCCGGCTGTACCAGCTGTTAAAGCAATACATTTTACCCTCAAACCGTGATCTTGTAAATTCCACACAATACCACAGCATTTCCCCAATATAAACATCACAATACTAAACCATACAACTAAGCCTACAACTCCATACATTACCCAAATTTTAACCCAATAGCTATCTGGGGGTATATGAGATAGATATTTATCTGAATTATACTTATCGCCATTAACACCAGTTATACCAACACCACCACCAAAAGGTAAATCTTCCATGGCTAGTCTTAATTTTTTTTGATTATTAAATCTTACGTTAAGAGATGCGTCTTTTGGGTCAACAGCTGTTCTTAGTCTATTAATTTGGTAGCTTCCACTTCCAATGGTAGAGTACTTAAGGAATCCATAAAAAAGAACACAAATAATACTCCCCAGAATTAAAACTTTAAAATTCTTAGTTAAAAAGATAGCGAAAAAACCTCCTGCAGCTAAAGCAAATAATGCTCCTCTGGTACCTGAAATAAGCATTCCGTAAAATAAAATACCTGCAGCTACACCTAAAGCAATTTTTTTCCAAAGTTTAAAAGGGCCTAAAGCTAAAACAAGTGCCACTAAACTAACATGAGCTTGTGAGGCTCCAAACTGTCCTGCATCGGTATACATAGAGAATACTCTTAATTGCCCAAATAAAACATGTGTTAAATCCGCACCTGCATCAAGCCAAATTTGTTCGCCAACAGAAACACCAAACCATAGCTGTTTCATGCCATACAAGGTGGCAATAACAGACATGCAAATGATGATAATTAAAAATATATTTAAATCTTTTTTTCTATTTAGAATTAGAAAAGCAATAGGAGCAACAAGAAGCCAATTTAAAGCAGTGAATCTAATTTCATTCAACCAACCTAAAATGCTTGCATCGGCAGGGTTTAATACTTCAAGAATATTGATAATGAACCACACTAATGCTAATATGCAATGGTCGTTATTAAGGTTCTTCCAATTATATTTTGGATAATTAAAGATGATAGCCAGCCAAGAAAGTGCTAGTAAAGCCTCCATTGCTGGGCCAAAGGGCAATTGTGGGTTGTTTCTTAATAATCCTGATATAATGAAGCAATAGACAACGTATGATAGAAATGCAATCTTAGGTTCTTTAAAGACAAGTATTAGATATACAATTCCTGAAGCTAAGGCAATGGTAACTACCAAAGCTAATAGCTCCATTTTAATTGTTAAAGAACCCACCAGCATAGCCACAATTATACCTAATAAGCTAATGATGATGACTCTAAAGATATCAGAAGAAAATAAATTTGACTTCATATCTATAACTCTAGCTTTTTAACTACCTGATGCTTGGTTGCTACAGATCTTTGATTGGCATTTTTTGCATTAATTAAAGATATAATTTGATAATAAATAAATACGGGTATAGAGTATAATGCTTTATAAATTCTTTTATCTGTATGGGATACCTTTAAAGCTAATATAAAGGAGATGATAAAACTTAAAAATCCCATTATCCAGATGCTAGTACCTAATATGGAGAATAAATAGATTTGAATAAGAAAAAACAGCCCCGATAATAAAAGTAATAAAAATAAGGGCGGGCGTAATAATATAACTCCAAATAATAATTGATTTAGATTAAGGTTTTGGATTCCTTGTGATATTAATTTAAAACCAAATTTAAAATATCTAAACCATGTATTAATCCATCTAGATCTTTGATTAACCAATTGCTCAGAATGTGATGTTTTTTGATCATAAACAATAGCTGTTTCGCAATAGGCTATCCTTTTTTGATGATGCAGTATTAAATATTGCAAAACTTTATCAAAACCAGCCCCTTTGATATTGGTGTTTTCTAAACACTTTTTATATAAATCAACAGTAAAAGCCATTCCAGAGCCCGCTAATGTAGCTGATGAACCTAGTTGAAATAAAACCTTTCCATCAAAAAAATGATAATAAATATCTCTTGCTGCATCTAATCTGGCAATTACAGTATCCAGATTTTTTGGGGCTCTTACTCCTTGTACAGCTTCAAAACCTTCATTAAAATAGTTATTGATTTCAATTAAGATATTTTTATCAACAATATTATCACTATCAATAATCATTAAAGCTTCATGCTTACGAATGAAATGATTAATAGCGTAAAAATGAGAGCCTGTATTGCTAGCGATAACTTGCTCTGGATATAAAACGCTTACGTTAGGGTGGTTAAAATTTAAGTTTTCACTTTTATCACAATTATCAGCAACTATATAAATGTGGTAATTCTCATAATCTGTTCCTAATAGAGACTTTACAACTTCAGGAATTAAATCTGTTTGCTGATATGCAGTAACAACAACTGCAAAGTCTTTTTGATGAGTTATAGGTGCTAACTTATAACTCCTTTTAGCAAAAAACCACCAAAAAATAAACAATAGGAGAGGTAGAAATAAATTAATTCCAATAATTATTTGAAGGAGTACAAAAAGTATCGCAAATAAATTATCCAAAGCAATTTTATTTAAAACCTAGACTCTTCTTTTACTTTATTCAATATCCAACCAATATATTTATCATCAAGAGAAGTTAAATAGTTAAGGTCTTTATTGTAGTGGCTATGTACTTGTTTGCCAAATTCAAACACAGAGATATTTTTATCTGCATACATAATCCATTCTTTTGCTTTGTTTAAGCTCTTTAAAGAGCAGGTATCAATAATAATAACATCAAATCTCTTTTTAAAATCTTCAAAAATAGACTCGATTACTGATTCTTCTACAACTTCTAATAATGAAGAGTCTCCACCTTTATTCCCAATAATGGTGATAGCATTATCATCTGGTAAAACTCTATCATTCACATAATCTTCAATATAAGTTTTATGATTTGATGCTTCAGAGATATCAGGTTTATCAAAATCACCATCTATAAGCAAAACTTTTTTGTTAAGCATGGCAAAAGAGTAAGCCAATGATAAAGAAAAGAAAGTTTTTCCTTCGTTAGGAACCATACTGGTTACAGCTAAAACCTTATTGTTGTTATATAACATTTTGGTTTTAACCTCAAATCTTATGGCTCTTAGTAAATTTTTAAAATTTAACGTATCCTCATCTGGAGTTTTATTTAACCAGATATCTTTTAAATCGGTAAAGCTTTTTAAATAACTTAATTCTCCAATCACAGGGATTTCTGTCGCATTTTCTAATGCCTCAACACTTTTAATAGATCTATCTAAAACAAAAAGAATAAAGAAAACTAAAGTGCAAAAGATGAAACTTATAATTCCACTTAAAATTACCAACAACATCTTTTTAGATGGTTGTGGTAAGCCAGGCATAGCTAATTGAATTTGTCTTAATTTGGTATTAGAATTAGCCTGCATATTAACTTGGTTGTATTTGTTTAATACATCCAAATATTCTGTACTAGCAACTTCAATATCTCTTTCTAATGTTTGAACAACAGCATCAAAAGGAACTAATGTTTTAAATTTTTGATTCAAGTTGTTTAAATGATTTTCTATAGTAGCTAAACTGTATTTAGCTAAATCTCCGGTTACTTCAAGGGTTAATTTTTCTGTAATTAACTTTTCTTTTGTGTTTAATGGGCTAATGATGTATTTATCAGAAGCGTCATTAATTTGATCAGTTAGAATATTATTTAAAGAATCTAAGCTTTTACTGTACACAGGGCTAAAAGAGCTTTGAACATATTTCTCTGTAACAGCTTTTATTTTTTCTTTAGTAGAAACAATGTCTCTATTAATTTTTGATAAAGTTGATTCTAAATATTTTCTCTCTGTAGGGTTAAACTTATTATCAATATTTTGGAGTGTTTGCGAGTATGAATCGATACTTTTTTGAGTTTCTAATTTTTTACTCTCAAAGTCCATAATCTCACCATATAAAATTTTTGATTGCTCATAAAGATTAATAACATTGTTTTTAATCTTATAATCCCTCAGTTGGCTCATTTTTTCATCTAAAGCCTGTCTCTTTTGAGCTAGTAAAGAACTTAGATAAGCAACACCTTTATTTTCGTTGTCTTTACTAGTGAAAGAGTAATATTTGATGAATTCCTGGCATATTGCATTGACAACAAAAGCAGATAACTCCGGATTTTCAGATTCAAAACTTACTGTAATAAAATCGCTATCCTGATTTCTGAAAATTCGTAATTTTTTATTTAACGACTCTTCATCGTACTTCATAGAAACCAACACTTGGTATAATCCTCTTTGGTCTTTATCCCAAAGAGAGAGAGGTTCCATTTTATTGTACTTTTGGGTATAAACTTCTATAGCATGTTTTCTTGCAGAAGGATTTAGCTCTTTTAAAAGTTGACTAGAGCTTCTAAATGGCTTTTTGTTGGTTAAATCATGAAGCATTAATTTGTATGAAATCTGATCGGTAATCAGTTTCAACTTCATAATCTCAATTAAGTTGTTAAACCTTTGAGTAATTCTTGATTCTTGTACATAGGTTTCTTTTTCTTGTAATACTTGTTGAGATTCATCAACAAAACCTGTAGAAATTTGTGCTTCTGAAACGTAATTATCTAAAATATTTTTACCCAAAAAATAAGTGATAATAACCGTAATGATAGGTACGATAATTAAGACATATTTTCTTTTATATAGATATTTTAGAAACTTAATTACGTCCATTTATTTTAATGTCTTCTAATTTTACACCTACTAGTTCTTCTAATAGTGCTTTTGCATTAAAAACCTCTGCTTCTGCCTCTATACGACTTTTGTTTTGATTAGTGGCATTTAACAGAACATTGGTATAAACTTCAAGACTCACTTCGCCTTTTTCATATTTATACTTCATCTCTTTTAAAAGAGACTCTGCATCTAAAGTAGCTTTAGAACTAATTTTTAACAAATTGATGTACTTTAAATACTCATAGTATCGGTTTTTAACTTCTCGTTCTAAAGTTAATGAATATTCTTCTTCTTCTAATTTTGAAATTTTATAAGTTGCCTTCGAATTTTTAATCGTAAACGGCTTAGCTATAACATTTCCTAAATTTAAATTAAAACCTATTTGATATCCATTTAAAAGATTTGGATCTTGAAGATTAATAGTAGAATTATTATTGGGTCTGTACAAATAAGTGAATGTAACTACATCTAGCCAAGATAAATTACTTTTAGAGATGTCATTTTTAGCGATATCTGTTTTTTCTTTAAGAATTTTATTTCTTGGGTAGTTTACTTTTGCTTTTTGAATGAGGGTATCTAAAAAAATATAATCAATTCCTTTAATTACAGACTCTTGCGCTTTGCTGTTAAAAGGAACAACAAAAGATAATAACAGGAATAGTAATAATATTTTAAAGGTTTTTATCATTAAACTTTTTCCTTTTGTATTAATGCAGGTATGGTTTTTAAAATAATCCTTAAATCTAACCAAATAGAATAATTAGAAGCATAAAAATTATCTAATTTTTTTCTTTCTCTATCAGACATATCCTTTTTTCCACGTTTGCTAATTTGCCATAAACCAGTTAAACCAGCAGGACCTAAGAAACGCATAGACCACTCGTTAGTGGTTAATTGTTCTGCCTCATAAAGTGGTAGAGGTCTGTTTCCAACTAAAGACATATCACCTTTTAAAACGTTAAAAAGCTGTGGAAGTTCATCTATACTGGTATTTCTTAAGAAGTTACCCAATTTGGTAACTCGTGGGTCATTCTCAATTTTAAAAAAAGCAGAATCTCCGTATTGATTTTTGTTAGCTAACTCTGCTACCAATTTATCCGCATCTTGTCGCATAGATCTGAACTTATAAAAGTCAAAAATCTTGTAGCCAGTACCAACTCTTTTACTGATATAAAATATTGGGCCTCTTGAGTCTAACTTAATTAATATAGCGATGATTAAAAAAAACGGACTTAAACAAATTAAAGCAGATAAGGATAATACAATATCTATAACTCTTTTACTAAAAGGGATTTTATATTCTACTGATGGTATTTCAGAAATATTGCTTACTTGTGAGCGTAATAACTTATAAAAAGTTAAAAACCTTAATCTTTCTTTTACATCATTAAAATTTATACTTGGCTTATAGCAATCGCTTACGCCTAACTTTAAAGCTATTTGGAATAAATGACTATCATTGTCTGTAAGTAGAAAAAATACAATGAGATTTCTGGTAAGCCAATTTTTCTTTAAAGATTCAATAAAGTCTACAGCTTCATGAATATTTTGCTGACTTACTTCTAAAAGAACAGTGCTGTTAAGTTCGTTTATAGAGAGTTTTTGCGTAGCACTTTGTATTTCTGCTAAGCTTGAAAAGTTTTTAATTTCGAATGATTCATCATTAAAAGTTTCTGATACATGATTTTTATAAATATCAGCGTAGTAAAGAATACTGATTTTTGAAGGATTATTTAAGTATGAGGAATCTTTAAAATCTTGAAATTGCATTCTTTAGTTAAGCAGGGTTTTAATTTTTTCCTTCAATAATCCCGGATTAAAAGGTTTAGCCATCAATCCGTTAATGTCATAAGGTATTTTAGCTTTGATATTCTCTAAAGATTCTGAACCTGATAATACAATAACAGGAATTTCTCTGTAAAAACCACTTACTTTAATAGATTTAACTAAATCAGCACCATCAAAATAAGGCATTTCCATATCTGAAATAATTAAATCTGGAATATTTCCATTATCTAACCAGCTAAGCGCATCAAAACCATTATTTCTAGTTATGAGTTCATACTCATCTTTTAATATGAATTCTAATAATTTCAAAATAGCTAATTCATCATCAACCAAAAGAATCTTTTTCTTTGAAGTATTTTGAGCCTTATCCATTAGTTTCATAAAATTTGATTTAAATATACAAAGCCTTACGCATAAATGATGCCTTTAGATTTATATTTTTCAATATATTCTTTAATAGTTAATTGCTGAGTTAATTTAAATTGTGATATTTTTAAAAAGTATTATTAAAAATTCTATTTAAATAAATTATTTATTTTGATTGTTGCTTTATTTTGAAATAATTTCAATTAAGTTAAATATACGTAATGTAATTTTAATAATTTATTTAAGTGATTCTGTTTATAAAGGATATAGCTATTGTTTTATGTTGGGGTTTAATATCTACAAGTGTGGAAAATAATCTTAAAATGGGAAAAAGAAAAAGCCCCAAATTGGGGCTTTATTTATTTTTTCTTTTTCTGTTGTTCTTTCAACTGTTGTTGCTGTCTCATCATATCTTCTAGTTTCTTTTGGAAACCACTTTTTTTCTTTGCACTTTCTGGTTTTTTCTTAAACTCCTGAATTTGTGCATGAATTTTTTCATCATCAACAAAATATCTAATTAAATATTGCTGTGCAAAGGTTAAAATGTTAGCACAGAAATAATAATAGTTAAGACCAGCAGGATAAGCGTTTAAGACACCAAAGAAAATGATAGGTGTTATATAACCTATATACTTCATTTGTCCCTGTGCACCAGAAACCTGATTGTTGAAATAAGTATAAATCAACGTTGAAATAGTCATTAATAAACACATTAAGCTGATGTGGCTCCAACCTAAAAGCGGAATAGGAGTGAAGGTGATTAATTCATCGTAAGTAGATAAATCTTTCATCCATAAGAAGCTTTCATGTCTTAACTCAAATAAGTTAGGGAAGAAATAAAAGAATGCTAATATAAATGGCATCTGGAATAATAAAGGTAAACATCCACCTAATGGGTTTACACCAGCTTGCTTATATAATTTTAAGTATTCTTGTTGTAAAAGGGTAGGGTTATCATCTCCAACTTTCTTTTTTATCTCATCCATCTCTGGCTTTAAAACTCTCATTTTAGCCATTGATAAGTATGATTTGTATGTAAATGGAAATAATACCGTTTTTAAGATAATGGTTAACAATAAAATAATGATACCATAACTCATGTTAAAGCCTTCAAAGAAGTTGAAAACTGGTAGAACTAAATATCTGTTAATCCATTTTAATGGACCCCAACCCATTTTTACTTGTTTTTCTAAATCGTTACCCTGTTCTTTTAACTGAGAAAACTTATTGGAGCCGAAATAGTATTCTAAATCGTAATTGTTTACCTGTTGATTTTTAAACGGAAGATTTAATTTAGCTTGGTAAGCTTTTACAGCAGAGTTATTAGCAATAGTTTGAACTTTAAGCGTACTGTTTTTAAAACCATCTTTACTCATTAAAGCAGCAGAGAAAAAGTGTTGTTTAAATGAAACCCATTCTAAAGTTTCTTCGGTGAAAGCTTTTTCTTCAGTTTCTGTTTCGCTTAAATAATCTACATCATCATTAGCTATTTTATAATAAGTGGTAGAGTAGATACGCTCGTTATTTATATCTTTTTCTTGTTGTTGTAGTTCAGCAGCCCAGTTAATAGCTAAGCCTTTATCTGCATTAACTTTATTTTGGAAACCGCTTAAACTGATGTTAAAATCAACTTTATTACTTCCTTTAGCTAAAGTATAAGTGTAATTAATAAAAGAACCATCAGCATTTGTAGCTTTTAGAACCAATTTATCATCTTGAGCCACTTCTTTAGAAAAGAAAAGGTTGCTAGTATTGAGAGTTTGGTTGTTTTGGCTATATTCTATCCCGAAGTTGTTTTGCTTATTAAATAAAACAACAGGTTGGTTAAGCTGATTGGTTTCATTTTTAAGTTCAACACTAGAAATTTTACCACCTAAAGTAGAAATGAATACCTTAATTTTATCATTCTCTAATGTTAAAACCTCTTCTTTCTGTATAACTTGATTTTGTACAGCAGTATCTGTTGGTAATGTAGCGGTAGTTTTTGCTACAGCAGCAGGTTGTTTAATTCCTTTTTTTGCTTTAGCAATAGAATCTTGAACAAATTCTTCTCTTTTAAGTTGCTCTTCAGATGGTTTTAATAAAAATGTTGATCCAACTAATATGACTAAAATCAGGAATAAACCTGTAAACGTATTTCTATCCATTATATCTATTTATATGCTATTCTTAATGCTTCTTTTTAGAATGTTCTAATGAAGCGGCGACAAATTTAACAAAAAGTGGGTGAGGATTAGCAACTGTTGATTTTAATTCGGGGTGAAATTGTGAAGCAACAAAATACGGATGGTTCTTTAACTCTACAATCTCTACTAAATTATTCTCAGGGTTAATACCAGAAGCTATCATTCCAGCGGCTTCATACTGTTTTAAGAAAGCGTTATTAAACTCATATCGGTGTCTGTGTCTTTCTGTAATTTTAGATTTCCCGTAAATGCTATACGCTTTAGAACCTTTTTTAAGTTCGCAAGGGTAAGAGCCCAAACGCATAGTGCCGCCTTTTAAAGTAACTTTCTTTTGCTCTTCCATCATAGAAATAACAGCATGTTCTGTATTTTCATCCATTTCTGTACTATGGGCATGTTTTAAGCCTAGTACATTTCTTCCAAACTCTATTACGGCACATTGCATCCCTAAACATATTCCAAAGAAAGGAATATTGTTCTCTCTAATGAACTTTATAGCAGTAATTTTACCTTCAATACCTCGGGCACCAAAACCTGGAGCTACTAAAACTCCATCCAGTTTACCCAGCTTAGCTTTAACGTTTTCTTCGGTAATACCCTCAGAATGGATGCACTCTACACGTACTTTACACTCATTAAAAGCTCCGGCATGTATAAAAGATTCTGTTATAGATTTATAAGCATCAGGCAGTTCTACATATTTACCTACTAAACCTATTCTTACTTCTGCAGTTGGGTTCTTTAACCTGCCTAAAAAATCTTTCCAGCTTTCTAAATCAGGTTCATTTTTAAGAGGAAGTTTTAATTTACTTAAAACAGTACGGTCTAATTGCTCTTTTAGCATCAACAAAGGCACATCGTAAATAGTGCTTGCATCAATAGATTCTATAACTGCATTTAAATTTACGTTACAGAATTGAGCAATTTTCTTTCTAATATCCTGACTGATGTGGTGTTCTGTTCTACAAACCAAAATATCTGGTTGTATACCATACTCTAACAACATTTTAACCGAGTGTTGGGTAGGTTTGGTTTTTAATTCTCCGGCTGCAGCCAAAAACGGTATTAATGTTAAATGGATAACTAGTGCATTGTTAGAGCCAACTTCCCATTTAAATTGTCTCACTGCTTCTATGTAAGGTAAAGATTCAATATCGCCCACGGTACCGCCAAGCTCAGTAATAACAATATCAAAATTCCCACTCTCACCTAACAAGCGCATATTGCGTTTAATCTCATCAGTAATATGCGGAATAACTTGTACTGTTTTTCCTAAGAACTCGCCTTGTCTTTCTTTATTGATAACGTTTTGGTAGATTCTACCTGTAGTTATGTTATTAGCCTGCGATGTTGGAATGTTTAAGAAACGCTCGTAGTGACCTAGGTCTAAATCTGTTTCGGCACCATCTTCTGTTACAAAGCATTCTCCATGCTCATAAGGGTTTAACGTTCCCGGATCAATATTGATATAAGGATCAAACTTTTGAATAGTTACACTGTAACCTCTTGCTTGTAAAAGTTTAGCTAATGATGCGGAAATAATACCTTTCCCTAAAGACGATGTAACGCCGCCCGTAACAAAAATATACTTAGTCATTGTATGTGGATAATCTTTAAAAACTTAGAATTAGAACTTAAAAAATGCCTTTTTTCTAAATCTTTTTGTACGGGATTCAAAAGTAAGGTTTTTTTCTGATACTATAAGAGGTGTGGAGAAAATGGTTTTTGTGGATAAGCTTAAATTTTATGTGATATTGCTTTTAAAATATTAGTAATCAGCTCTTCGCAGCAATTTTATTTTTTACATATTATTTCTGTTATTTTTGTGCTTAAATCACAATTTATGGATCATATATTCAGAAACCTACTTATTAGATATCAGAACTATTTTATAGAGTTTTTTCAATTAATAGAAGATAAAGATCTCATAAAAGATGAGCAACAAATTGCTGCGCAAAAAATCAAGAATTATCTAGAAAACATGCCAGAACTTGTCGGTGATTTTGATATTTCTTTCTCTATTTCTAAACAAAGTGGTGCTTTAACGGCTACTTGGAGTATCAACATCAGCGATGATGGCTTTAGTGTGCGTTCTTATTCTGTTGATGATTTAGATGAGATAGACGAGTGGCACTTTAATTATTATAGCCAAACTCAAGAATATGAAGGTAATTTATTTACTGATGGAGATTGGGATTTATTTCTTGATGAAGTAGCAGAAATTGATGATGCAGGAGGCGAAAAATTGTTTTGCGAATTAAACTTTAGTCTTTAATGCTGGTAACACCTTCCGCTAGGGTTAGTGGTTTTACGTTTGCATCTAGTGCCAGCCTTTGTTATTCCTAAGCATTGTACTGCTATTGATGTTTTAACTTCAGCTTTATTGAAATTGTTTTCTTCAGAGGGCTGTTCTTGTTTAATCGTATCTGTTTCATTTTTAGGTGTTACACCATCCCAAGACCAACAAGGTAAACATATCTTTTTCTCGATAACTTCTTCTTGTTCATCAGGTAAAGAGACAAAGAAATCAATACCAGTAAATTTTTCTACACTATCAATACTAACTGCATAAGTTTGAAGTGGTTGGTTAGAATTTTTATTCTCTAAAATAAAACCTATACTTTTAATTTCAGGCGCTTTATAGTCTAAAATTACCTTATAATAGTATTTTGGTACACTCACTTTATTTGGGCCTATACTAAGTAAACTACCGCTTAAAACAGGGCCGGTTGCTATGTATAAAGCCTCATTTTCTACAGCCCAGATTCTAACTAGTTCTTCTAATTTTTTCCAAATACCTCGGTTAAAACCGGGGTTTTGTGGACTCATATTGCTGTAATAAAAACTTTCTGCCATGGCTGTTGCAGACCATACCATATCCGCAGCTGGGGCTAAATGTCCACGGTCATAACCAGATGAAGCGTAATCTTTAGCATTGGCTGTTCCGGTTTTAACTTTTGGGTCCTCTAAAAATTTATCTATTCTGCTATAAATTTTAACTGTTTTTTCTTTAGTTAATTCATATGCTACCCAATTAGCTTGCTCATGTAATTCGTTGTAGGAAAGTGAAAAACCGCTATGTTGTATAATAATATCATTTTTTGTGAACTTAGGGAGTTCTAGTTTAGGAATTTTAGAAGGTTTAAATTCCTCAGTTTGTAAGTTATCGGCATAAGTCCAAGTGCCGTTCTCCCACAACCAAACTTTTTTACCACTTTTTGTTGTAGCTTCTTGTTGTGCAATTACTTGAAGTGCAGCAAAAACAAAGAGGTGAATAAATAATAGTTTCTTCATAGGAATTTTAAAGCTATTTTATTAGCTAAATTAAGACATGAAACCAATAAAAAAAGCCCGATATAAAAATATCGGGCTTTGTACTGAAGGCGGGAATCGAACCCGCACTCGCTTTAGGGCGAACAGGATTTTAAGTCCTGCGTGTCTACCAGTTCCACCACTTCAGCAGCTTTAGAAGCTGTAAAATAAAAACCTTCCTGGTAGGGAAGGTTCTCATGGAGCGAAAGACGAGATTCGAACTCGCGACCCCAACCTTGGCAAGGTTGTGCTCTACCAACTGAGCTACTTTCGCATGTATTATATTCTTTACTTTCTAAAGAACAACAATCAAAGCCTTTTGATTGATTTTTTTTGTACTGAAGGCGGGAATCGAACCCGCACTCGCTTTAGGGCGAACAGGATTTTAAGTCCTGCGTGTCTACCAGTTCCACCACTTCAGCTTGTGTTACCACAAATCAGGATTTTCATCCCTTAGAGCGAAAGACGAGATTCGAACTCGCGACCCCAACCTTGGCAAGGTTGTGCTCTACCAACTGAGCTACTTTCGCATGATTTAAATTCTTAAAGAACGTTTCCCTGTGAAGGGAGTGCAAATATAGGCAGAAAAAAAGAGTTTGCAAGTCCTGTTTGCAAAAATTTTCAATTATTGCTTTAAGCCATTATTATTCAGTACAAAAAAAATTAAATCGTACTCAAAACCTCGGCTTAAAGCATGCTTTATAAGCTTATTTTTAGTACCATAATCATCTTTAAATTGATATTCTTTATGCTTTTTCTTTAATATATCTATAAGTTTATCTGTATATTCTTCTTTATTAATTTTTTGTAAAGCAGATTTTATAATTGGTACAGATACACCTTTGGCTACTAAACCTTGCTTAATTTTATTTCTTCCCCAACCTTTCATTCTTAACTTTCCTTGAGTAAAGGCTTGTGCAAAGCGGGCTTCGTTCAAGAAATTATTCTCTATTAAAGCTGTAATAACCTCTTCTAGTTCTTGAAATTTTAAGCCCAAGTTTAAGAGTTTGGTTCTTACTTCGTACTGACTTCTTTCTTGATAGGCACAATAAGCCTCTGCTTTTTGTAAAGCTGTTTTTTTATCAATGTATTTTAATGGTTTTTCTTTTTCCATGTTGAAGCATAAAATTAGTGTTATTCACATATAATCGCCAAATTTGCTACAAATGAATTCAGAGATATATTCAATTCAGGAAATAGCCGGTTTAATAGGAGAGCAAAGCGTTTTAGTTCATCCAAACCAAACAATTCATACTATTTTAACAGATAGTAGAAAGGTTTCTGATGTGTCTTACTCAATTTTCTTTGTTTTAAAAGGCAGAAAAGATGCTCACCAGTTCATCCCAGCTTTATATAAAGCTGGTGTAAGAGCTTTTGTTTGTTATCAAAAAGATTATCCAATTAAGGATTTTCCTGAAGCAAATTTTATTTATGTGGCTGATACTTTAAATGCTTTACAACAATTAGCTGCTCATCACAGAAGTAAATTTAATTATCCAGTTATTGGTATAACGGGAAGTAATGGTAAAACCATTGTTAAAGAATGGCTTTTTCAGTTATTAGCACCAGATTATCATGTAGTTAGAAGTCCTAAAAGTTACAACTCACAAATAGGAGTGCCGCTTGCTATTTGGCAAATGGATAAACAGTTTGATTTTGGCGTGTTTGAAGCAGGTTTATCTTTGCCTCATGAAATGGCTAAACTTCAAAACATCATTAAACCTGATATTGGTATTTTAACTAATATTGGCAGCCCTCATGATGAAGGTTTTAAAAACCGAACTGAAAAAATAAAAGAGAAGTTTGAACTTTTTAGAGAAGTAAAATTACTTATCTGTAATCAAGAATATGTTTCTTTTAGAGCCCCTCAAGTAAATGTTTTTACTTGGAGTTTTACTCAAGATGCTGATTTAAGAATTAAAAATCAAACCTTAGTAGACCAATATACACTGTTAACATGTTCTTATCAGCAAGAAGATTTTAATATTAAAATTCCTTTTACAGATAAAGCATCCATAGAGAATGCTATTACTTGTTTAGCAACTTTATTAGCGTTAAAAGTATCAATACCTGTAATTTCAGCAAGATTAGAAAAGCTGCATCAAGTTAAAATGAGGTTAGAGCTAAAAAGTGGTATCAACCAAACTTCTATAATTGATGATAGTTACAATTCTGATGTTTCTTCTTTAGAAATAGCTTTAGATTTTCTTAATCAACAAAATCAGCATCCTGTTAAGACTCTTATTTTATCAGATATTCAACAATCTGGTTTAAAAGGTGAAGTACTTTACAATAAAGTTGCTAAGCTTTTGAAGTCTAAAAACATCAATAAATTAATTGCTATAGGCCCACAATTATCAAATTTTAAAAATTTTTTTAGTACAAACAGTCAGTTTTTTCTAGATACAGACGCATTTCTTAAACAATATAATTTGGATGATTTTAATAATGAAGCCATTTTATTAAAAGGAGCAAGGCAATTTGAGTTCGAGAAGATTTCTAAGATATTAGCTCAAAAAGTTCATGAAACCATTTTAGAAATCAACTTAAACGCTTTAGAACAAAACTTAAATTACTATAAATCAAAACTACAGCCAGGAGTAAAACTAATGGCTATGGTAAAAGCTTTTGCCTATGGTAGTGGTAGCTATGAGATTGCTAACTTGTTGCAATACAATAAAGTAGATTATTTAGCTGTTGCTTACGCTGATGAAGGTATTGCGCTTAGGCAAGCTGGTATAACGTTACCAATTATGGTGATGAGCCCTGAGGTTTCTTCTTTTGAAGCCATAGTGAAATATAATCTAGAACCAGAGATCTTTAGTTTTACGGCTTTATCATCCTTACATCAATATCTTAAAACGCTGCATAAAACACAATATCCAATCCATTTGAAACTAGATACAGGAATGCATCGTTTAGGTTTTGAAGAGAAAGATTTAGCAGCTATTAGGACATTTTTATTAAATAACGATACTGTAAAAGTTAAGACAGTTTTCTCTCATTTAGCTGCTAGCGAAGCTACGCAGCATGATGATTATACGAAGTCTCAGATTCAAAAATTTGATGCTTTTTGTCAAGATTTGGAAGCCGAAATTGGTTATACTTTTATCAAACATATTTGTAATACATCGGCCATACGAAGATGGCCAAAAGCACAGTTTGATATGGTACGTTTAGGAATTGGCTTGTACGGTATAGATAATTTATCTAAAGATGATGCAAGCTTATATCAGGTGGCAACCTTAAAAACAACAGTTTCGCAAATTAAAGAGCTAAAAAAAGGCGATACCATTGGTTATGGTAGAGTAGGTTTAATGGAACAAGATGGTAAAATAGCTACTGTTAAAATTGGTTATGCTGATGGTTATCCAAGAGCTTTGGGAAAAGGCGTTGGAAGTATGTTTATCAATAACCAAGAAGTATTTACCATTGGCAATATTTGTATGGATATGTGTATGTTGGATATAACGGGTAAAGATGTTAAGGAAGGGGATGAGGTTATTATTTTTGATTCACAACCTTTACTTTATAAAATAGCAGGACAGTTACAGACTATTCCATATGAGGTGCTTACCAATATTTCGCAAAGGGTTAAACGTGTTTATTACTACGAATAAGTTATGAAAAGAATAATTAATGCTCTACTGAGATATTTTATAAAAGGTTTATTGCTGATTTTACCTATGGGTGCAGCAATCTTAATCTTGTTTTGGGCTTTTACTTCTTTAGATTCTGTTTTAAATTTTAGTGATAGTTTTATTACTGATCCTAATACCGGAAAACCGCTATATATACCAGGTTTAGGCATTTTATCGGTTATTGTAATTATTCTTTTCTTCGGTATTATTGCTACTTACCTTATTACAGAGCCTATTTACAATTGGTTTGGGAAATGGTTAAATAGAATTCCGGTTTTTAAATTTTTATATTCTTCTGTAAAAGACATAACAGAAGCTATTGTTGGGGATGAGAAAAAATTAAATGAACCTGTATTGGTAGAAACAAGCGACGGAACAAAAAAAATTGGTTTCTTAACGCAAAAAGATCTTAAGATTTTAGGTTTAACTGATGAGGTAGCCGTTTATTTCCCTTGGTCTTATTCTTTTGCTGGCGAATTGGTTATTGTT
This sequence comes from Pedobacter puniceum, assembly GCF_009674685.1. GTDB lineage: Bacteria > Bacteroidota > Bacteroidia > Sphingobacteriales > Sphingobacteriaceae > Pseudopedobacter > Pseudopedobacter puniceum. Next base: position 1,083,915 of record NZ_WKJI01000001.1, on the reverse strand, counting down.
AAAGCTGATAAAGTTAAGCCGTTACCTATATCATCATCTCAAGCAATGAAATTTATAGTTTCTGGTGGGGTAAGCGCTTTACATGATTAATTTTTGAGCATATATTTATCAAAAAACTCTTTAGAAGATAAAACTTCAATTTCTGAAAAATAGAAGTCTTCTTTATTTTCTGTGATGATACATGAGCATTTTTTTTCTAAAGCTGCGTAATATTCTAAGCCATCTTCAAAATCATAGGCTGCTTTATTTAAAACGGTGTTTTTTACTGCTGCTGAGGTATTATCCGCAATTAAAATATGCTCACATAAGGTTGCAATCTTTTGTTTAGCTAAAGCCGATTTAGACTTTTTCTCTGCAAAATAGAAAGCTATTGCCAAGCAAACAGGAGAGGTGTAAAGTTTATATTTTGGTTGATTAGCTAAACTTAAAATCCGAGAAGAATAGGTAAACAAAGGGTATTCTTTATTCAATACAGAAACCAGAATATTAGCATCAAGAAATATGTTCATTTTCTTGATGCAAAAAAATCATCTTTTAGTTTTTTTCTGGAAGCCTTTTTTGTTTGATAGATGGCTTCACCTTCTGCAACAGCAGAAACCCAATCTGCAATGGGATAATCTTCTAATGATTTATATTCTTTAGTGGTGATTTTTGTTAACAAAAACTCTATTAACCTTGATAAACTGATGTTATTTTCAGCAGCATAGGCTTTAGCTTTTTTAATGATTTCTTCATCAAAAGAGAGCGTTATTTTTGTATCCATAACCTAGTAGATTGATAAACTTCGACAAAAATAAAAATTAATACGTAAAATAAAAACAATCTATACGTATTTTAATAAATCTCTCTTTTAGCAGCAGCTAAAGTGTTTTTTAATAAACTTACAATGGTCATTAAACCAACACCACCCGGTACAGGTGTGATATATGAACTTTTTGGTGCAACTTCGTCAAAATCAACATCACCATAAAGTTTAAAGCCGGATTTGGTATTCTCAGAAGTTTCTCTATTCATACCAACATCAATAATTACTGAACCTTCTTTAACCATATCGGCTGTAATAAAATTCTTTTTACCTATAGCAGCAATTAGAATATCGGCTTTTAGGGTGAAATCTTTAAGATTTTGCGTTCTGCTATGGGTTAAGGTAACTGTACAATTACCAGGCTTAGCATTTCTAGCCATTAAGATACTCATTGGACTACCTACAATATTACTTCTACCAACAACAACGCAATGCTTGCCTGCAGTTTCTATACCATAATATTCTAGCATCAACATAATACCATAAGGTGTTGCAGGTAAAAAGCATGGTAAGTTACGTTGCATTCTACCTAAGTTGATAGGATGGAAACCATCAACATCTTTACGGTAATCAATAGCTTCTGTAATTACGTCAGGGTTGATGTGTTTAGGTAAAGGAAGTTGAACAATAAAACCGTCTACCTCTTTGTCTTCATTTAATTCTTTTATTTTATTTAGTAACTCAGCTTCTGTTACAGTATTATCGTATCTTATTAAAGATGATTTAAAACCAACTTTTTCGCAGTTACGCATTTTGCTGGCTACATATGTTTCGCTACCACCATCATTACCAACTAAAACAGCAACTAAATGTGGTTTACGACCAGTTTTTTCTAAAAGTTCTGCTGCTTCTACAGCTATTTGTTTTTTAAGTTCTTCAGAAACTAATTTTCCGTCTAATAATATCATTTTAGTATTGGGTATTGAGTATTGGGTATTGAGTTTATCGCAATACTCAATACGCAAATCTATGTACTAGTCTAATTTTAAAACCGCCATAAATGCCGATTGTGGAATTTCTACGTTTCCAACTTGGCGCATACGTTTTTTACCTTTTTTCTGTTTTTCTAGTAACTTACGTTTACGAGAGATATCACCACCATAACATTTTGCCGTAACATCTTTTCTTAAGGCTCTAACGTTTTCACGAGCTATAATTTTAGCTCCAATAGAGGCTTGTATGGCAATTTCAAATTGTTGTCTCGGGATAAGCTCTCTTAATTTTTCGCAGATTTTTTTACCGAAATCATAAGAATTACTTCTATGAATTAATGAAGATAAAGCATCAACATGCTCTCCGTTAAGCATAATATCTAGCTTTACTAAATCAGATTGTTTGTAGCCAATCTGGTGATAATCAAAAGAAGCGTAACCTTTAGAAATAGTTTTTAATCTATCATAAAAATCAAATACAATTTCGCCCATTGGCATTTCAAAAACTAACTCAACACGGTCTGATGTAAGATAATGTTGGTTAACAATAATCCCTCTTTTTTGTATACAAAGAGACATAACCGGACCAACAAACTCAGCTTTAGTAATAATATTAGCTTTGATATAAGGTTCCTCAACAAAATCAAGTTTTGACGGGTCTGGCAGCTCTGATGGGTTGTTAACTACAATAGGGTCGCCTTTAGTAGAGTGCGCTATGTAAGAAACGTTTGGTACAGTTGTAATAACTGTCATATCAAACTCACGCTCTAAACGCTCTTGAATAATCTCCATATGCAACATTCCTAAGAATCCGCAACGGAAACCAAAACCTAAAGCTGCAGAAGACTCTGGCTCAAAAACCAAAGAGGCATCGTTTAACTGCAATTTATGCATTGCTTCTCTAAGTTCTTCAAACTCATCGGTATCAACCGGATAAATACCAGCAAATACCATTGGTTTTACCTCTTCAAAACCTTGTATACCTTCAACAGGCTTGTCTTTTAGAATAATGGTATCACCAACTTTTACCTCTCTCGCCTCTTTAATTCCAGAGATGATGTAACCTACATCGCCAGTTTTAACAACATCTTTAGCTTGAGGTGTTAGTTTTAAAATACCAACTTCATCAGCAATATATTCTTTACCAGTAGCAACAAACTTTACTTTATCGTTTTTCTTAATTTCGCCGTTTACAACTTTAAAATAAGCTATAATACCACGGAAAGAGTTAAAAACTGAATCGAAAATTAATGCTTGAAGTGGTGCTTGAGGATCGCCAACAGGAGCTGGAACACGTTTTATAACAGCTTCTAAGATAGCTTCAATACCTAATCCGGTTTTACCAGATGCAGGTATAATTTCATCTCTATCACAACCTATTAAATCAACAATTTGGTCTTTTACTTCTTCTGGCATAGCGCCAGGTAAATCCATCTTGTTTAAAATAGGGATAATATGTAAATCTTGCTCTAAAGCTAAATAAAGGTTAGAAATGGTTTGTGCTTGTATACCTTGTGAGGCATCAACAATTAACAAAGCACCTTCACAAGCTGCTATAGAACGGGAAACCTCGTAAGAAAAATCTACGTGTCCTGGTGTATCAATAAGGTTTAAGATATATTCTTGGCCATCATACAAATAATTCATTTGTATAGCATGACTTTTAATCGTTATCCCACGCTCTCGTTCTAAATCCATATCATCCAACAGTTGCGCTTGCGCTTCACGTTGGGTAATGGTTTTAGTATATTCTAATAGTCTATCAGCAAGAGTACTCTTACCATGATCTATATGTGCTATAATGCAAAAATTACGTATATGCTTCATATTGGAGAGCAAAGATAGATTTTTAGCTCCAAATAAATTATAAATTTAGGCTTAAGAATTAAAAAGATTATTCTGTAATTTTAAAATACATTTAACTATCTTATTTATGAAAACATTTTTACTACTATTCTTTGCTATTATTATCAAATTAAATGTATTTGCACAAATAAAGCCCGAAGATCATAAACCCTCAGAAGAAGTAGTGATAAGAATATGTGCACCCAGTAGGGCTAATATGTTAAATCAACCTAAACCTTTATATGTTTTATTTTATGGTAAAAACCACTGGATTGTAAGAGATTTACCTTTTGATAGCATCAAAATAAATCCCAACGATATAAAAACTATAAATATTCTAAAAGACGCTAAAGCTATTGATAAATACGGAGAAGATGCTAAAAATGGCGTTATAGAAATAACAGTTAATAAGGAGAAGGAGAAGATTTTTAGAAAAGAAAATAGAGCTTTATTAAAAAAGGGATAGCGCAAAAACTATCCCTTTTTTATAATTATTCACCTCTTTTTAGGCCAAATTTCTCAATCTTAGAGTAAAGATGACTTCTTTGTATATCAATATCTTCGGCTGTTTTAGAAACATTCCAATTGTTTTTTTCTAGCTTAAATTTAATATACTCTTTCTCAGCATAATCTTTATAATCTTGGAAATTAATAAATTCATCAAAGTTTAAGCCCGATGATTTGCTGGTAGTTTCTGGTTCGTAAATGCTACCGCTTGGGTTAGAGAAAGCTTTAACATCGTCCTCAGTAATGGTTTTATCGCTTAAAATAATTAAACGCTCTATTACATTTCTAAGCTCACGTATATTGCCTGTCCATGGTAAATTTTTAAGTGCTTCATAGGCTCCGGCTGATATTTTCTTAACAGGCATTCCGTAATCATTGCAAATTTCTTCACAAAACGTTTCAGACAATAGCGGAATATCACTTTTTCTCTCTACTAAAGGTGGCACATGGATATGAATAACGTTTAACCTGTGGTAAAGGTCCATTCTGAAATTACCCGCTTCAATTTCTTTTAGTAAATCTTTATTTGTAGCGGCAACAACTCTTACATTAACATCTATTTCTTTTTCGCCACCCACTCTGGTAATTTTACTTTCTTGTAAAGCTCTTAAAACTTTCGCTTGCGCTGATGCACTCATATCGCCAATTTCATCTAAAAATAGCGTACCACCATTAGCTTGTTCAAACTTACCAATACGCTGTTTTACAGCTGATGTAAAAGAACCCTTTTCGTGACCAAATAATTCCGATTCTATCAATTCTGAAGGGATAGCCGCACAGTTCACCTCAACCATAGGACCTTGCGCCCGATTTGATTTTTCGTGTAGCCATCTTGCTACTAATTCTTTACCACTACCGTTTGCTCCGGTAACTAATACACGAGCTTCAGTAGGGGCAACCCTTTCTATGGTTTCTTTAATTTTACTGATAGACGGAGATTCTCCTAAAATTTCTCTGGTTTTGGTTTTACTTACTTTTTGCTTTAATACTTTAGTTTCAGTAACCAAAGAACCTCTATCTAAAGCATTTCTTACAGTAATTAATAAGCGATTTAAATCTGGTGGTTTAGAAATAAAATCGAAAGCACCTTTTTTAGAAGCTTCAACAGCAGTTTCAACGGTTCCATGGCCTGATATCATGATAAATGGTAAATCAGGTCTTATCTCTAAACCTGCGGATAGAACTTCCATTCCATCCATTCTATTCATTTTGATATCACAAAGAACTAAATCATAGTTCTTTCTTTTAATTAAGTCTAAACCGTCAACGCCGTTGTCTACATCTTCAATTTCAAAATCTTCATACTCTAAAATTTCTCTTAGCGTATTTCTGATAGCTCTTTCATCATCAATAATTAAAATTTTTGCCATACAAATATTTAACGTTTGGGTTTAAAACTGTATACTAATCTATACAATTATGCATAAAAAAAGTCCTGCATTGGAGCAGGACTTTCAGAAAATCGTTATAAAAAGCAAATCTATAAGCCGGGTTCTGTCATCCTGATCCAAATTGCTTTGGATTTCAGGATTCTCTATCATTTATCTTGCCATAATATTGCTATTATAATCTAACGACCTACCCTCCTTAATAGCGACAAGCGCAGCGGAACGAGCAGCCCCGACGGTTAAGGTTTATTTGGTCTTTCAACTCCTGAGGTTTACCACGATGCATGTCGCCATACAAAGTCGTGAGCTCTTACCTCACGTTTTCACCTTTTCTCCCGTTAAACGGAAGTAGTTTATTTTCTGTAGCACTTTCTGTCACCTTTTTGGGTGCCTTCCCGTTAGGAAGCAGGATGCTCTGTGTTGCCCGGACTTTCCTCCATCCCGATATTAATCGGGATAGCGATAGAGCGATTTGCTCCACAAAGATAGGCTTTTACTTACAGTTATTGATGTTCTTTTCTACTTCCTTAACATCATAAATGCCTTGTTTATTACCAAATGAGTTGGTGATGTAAGTTAAAACCTTGGCAATATCAATAGCCGCTAAATGCTTTTCTGCTGGCATTGGAGTTTGGTAAGTTATACCGTTTACCACAATAGTATCTGCTAAACCATAAACAATATAGCAAGCTAGGTCTTTTCTATTTTCTCTTAAAAAAGTGCTATCTGTTAAAGGAGGGATAACATTTGCCAAACCGCTACCATCTTTCATGTGGCAGTTTTGGCAATGCACCTGATAAATTTGAGAACCATCTGCATAATAGCGTTGATATTTAACTTCATTCTCACTACAAGCGCTTAGAAAAATACAAATAATGAGCATGCTAAATGCAATACTTATAATTTTTGCTCTCATTTATACTCGGCTAATAAAATATCCATATCATCCATCAGTTGGCTTACTTGCTTTTCATCAGTACCATCATAAGCGCCTCTAATATGCCTGTTTTTATCTACTAAAATAAAATAGCCAGAGTGACTGATACCTCCTGGTGCTAAAGAATCTCTATCGGCATAATTCATATAACCATTACGGGCCATATTGTAAATAACATCTCTAGCGCCATATAAAAAGTGCCATTTTTTACTGCTTACGCCGAGTTTATCTGCATATTTTTTTAAAACGGGTACACTATCATGCTTAGGGTCTATGGTATGTGATAAGATAGCTACTTGGTTATTATCTTTATACTTATCATGAATACGCAATAACTGCTTCTTCATAATTGGGCATATAGAAGGGCAGGAGGTAAAGAAAAAATCAGCTACATAGATTTTATCTTTCAAAGAATCGTTATTTATATAAACGCTATCCTGATTTAATAAATTAAAATCAGGAATGCTTTGATAAATAGTGTCTTTACCATTAGCAGCAACTTCACGATTACCCAAAATAGGCAGTTTAGCAGCGTTTTGCTTACATGATACTATTGTTAGAAATAAAGAAGAAATAGCTATTAAGATATTGATTTTCATGTTATTTATATTGTTTAATAAGAGCGTTGCTATGTGCCAAAGATTTATCAAATAGAAATTTTACAGAATCTATTTTTTGTTCCTGTTTTCTTAGATAATCAAAAATTTCTGTACTTGATTTTCCTGTATAATCAGGATTAAACTGTTGCATCCAGTTCATCATAGCTTCATCGGCATTGCTTAATAAGTTTTTAGCACTATCAATTTGAGCTATAAGTGTATTGCTATCAAGACTTGGGTTTTCTGACTTAATTTTCTTGTATTTTAAAGTTATACTGTCTAATCTTAATTGGTTTTCTGTTAAAGAATCCATCTTAGCCATTAAAACATCATGTTTATCTATAACTTGCTTTTGTAATTTTTGTTGCTCTTCTTTATCGTTATTACATGCCAAAAAACTAAAGCATATTGCAACAAGTATCATTTTTAAATTATTCATCTTTAAAGGTTATTTTTTAATAAATATGGCAAGGCCAAACAAACTTACAATTAATACACCTAGTGCTGAAATTAACATTGTTAAATCTCTAATGTTTTTTCCGGCCCAGTCCATAAACAAGAATTTATGAAATATGGCAAAACTATAACCTTCTGTTCTATCAGCATTATTTATATGTGAAGCTAAGGTTGAAAATTGGGTATCAATAAAATAGGTGTCTTGGTTTGGAGTATCATAATCTAATTGCACAACAGGAAGCCTTTTAAATACAAAACCATAATCTCTTGAAAATGAATGTAAAGTTTTAGCATTCAGTAGGTTTGCTTCAAATAAATTATTGCTATTATCTGGTTTTAAACAGCAATCTGGTAAAATAATATCTTCTTGCTGCGTGGCAGTGGTAAACCTATTAACTAAATATTTAGCATATTCTATATCTGCATTTAAAAGTTCTTTGCCTGTAATTTGCTGATAATATGAAATTTGTTGAGGCTCGTCTTCTGTTTTGTTGTATAAAACTTGATATAATGTATCCTTTTTTAATACAACTATTGAAACGTTTGATAGTCTATCCCAATTTAAATTAAGCTTTAAAAAGTCTTTTTTAAGGTGTTCTGCTTTAATAATGGGTTCATGTTTTAATCCTGTTTCTCTATCTATATTCCATTTTGTTGAAGCATGATAAGCACCACTAGCTGCAAAAGTTAGGGTTACAAAGGCAGTTGCTATACCAATTTGCCTATGGTATCTTTTTAAAACACCTTTACTATTTGTAGGTTTTGTTTTAAATTTTCCCCACATAAATCCGTAAATCAAAATACCGCTTAGTGCTGATAATATGATGATACTTAAGCAAATCATCATTATTGAAATACGAATTTTATTATTGCCTATAGCATCTAAAAACGACCAATTATGAAATAAATCAAAAATTAAGAGGAAATTTTTACGACTTTGATTATTAAAAGTAGCTAAGCGACTGCTAGTGGTTTCAATAAATAAGTCTGTACCTCCGTTTTTATCAAAAGATAATTTCCAAACTGGTAAAAGCCGATTGATGTATTTATAATCTTGGCTAAAATTAGTTTGTAGGCTGATATTTGAAGGCTTAATATCTTTATTTGCTAAATAATATTGGGCTAGATGTGTAGCGTAACGCTTATCACCCTGTAAGAGTTCTTTACTAGTTGCCGTATCAAAATATCTTATTTTTTTATCGATGCTTTTAACTTGATAATAGGTGTTGCCTTCAAAAGAAACAATGCGAAAGTTTAAAAATCGGTGTATTTGATGTGCTTTTAAAACTTCTTGAAAACTGTATTTTATCTTTGTAGTATCTATTACGCTAATCTCTAGTTTTTCTTTTGGCAAAGTGGGTTTAAACCAATGAGCCATAAATGGATGCATAAGGCCAGATAATGTCCAAAAAATTACAGGTATAATGGTAATTAAACCTATAATTTTATGCCATTTATATATGTTTTGTTTGATGTATTTTTTCATTTTAATGATGTTAAAAAAAGCTCGCTTTAATTTTAAAGCAAGCTCTTTTAGTTAATTAATCTTTTTCTTACCCGTAAAATTGTATTGAATTCCCATTACATAACTTCTTGGGGCGCCAGGATTAAAGGTGCTTCTATCAGTAAGGTTATTACCTCTGGATACAGAGTTGGCAAATAACTCATCAGTAATATTCATGATATTGGCATAGAGTTCAATAGCTTTCCATTTATAGCCAACTCTGTAATTTACTAGATGATAACCTTCATACTTTACCGTATTAATTTGGTTTTGATACCACGATGATAAATATTGCCACTCTACAGATGTTCTGAAATTTTTAAACCATTTAGGGTAGTAATAAAATTCACTATTCCACGTCCAACGTGGCGAGCTAGGCATTTCAAACCCAGCAAGGTTTTGAAGTGGGTCACTTGGTCTATCACTAATTTTAAAATCTTCGAAACGATGGATAGCACTTGTACCTCCAAATCTAAACCAATATTCTTCGCTTGGTTTAGCATTAAATCCAAATTCTAAACCACGGTGTAAGGTTTTTCCTGCAGATTGAAAATCAAAAGAATTATCTGCTTGTCGGATACTTAACAACTCATTTCTACCATCCATTTGGTAAGCCGAAACATCCAAATAAATTTTATGATTAAAGAAAGAGATCCATCCTCCCAATTCATAATTATTAAAGTAAGCAGGGCTTAAATTGGTATAAAACTCAACTGGATTACTATTTGGTCTTGGTCTGAAAATAGAAGTTAGAGATGGCGGCGAAAAGCCCTGAGAAAAATTAGCGTAAACGCCCTTGTTTTTATCAATCTCATAAGTTAAACCAATTTTAGGCGTAAACCGTTGGTAAGTGATGTTTCCTGAAGTAATATTTACGTTGTTGATATAATCTAAATCCATCACATCATATCTGCCACCAACTGAAAAGCGTAGTTTATTGACAGGCATAAAATCATATTGTAAGTAAGCAGCATAATTTTTAATGTCTCCGTTGTAATTAGCTATAGGAATATCAGGTCTTTCTCTGGCTATACTATACTTTTCTACAAAACTATTACTTGGGTCTAGTTGCGCATTTAAATCAATTAAATAAGACCAATACGTGTTATCTGTTAAGTCTAAAACCACACCAGCTAGAAGTTTTGAGTTTAAAAGGTTAAACTTTTGGCTATGTTGCGCTATAAAACCATAACTCTCAAAATCGTTAGAGTTTATTTCGCCTCGGGCTTTTGTTGGGTCGTTTGTTGCACTTGATACAGGATTCCACCTAATGGCATAACTTGGATTTTGCCCATGCTTATTATTTCTTTGAAATAACGTAATGAAAGATTTAGAATGGCTATTCCAATCATGTTCTAGGGTTAAGCGAGAACGGTAAGCATCAGATTTTCTGTAAGTAAAATCTGATGTGCTTAAATAATTTCTGCTGTAAAACATGGCGCTATCCACACTTCCGGACATTTGCGAATAATAAGTACCGTAGATGAAGTTTCCTATGAGGCGGGTTTTGCTATTGAAATTATATTCTAATCTGGCATTTACTGATGTTTTATCATAATCAGAGCTAGCCATCCAAGAATTGGTTTGCTGGCTGCTTAAGCCTCCAATATAAAAGCCAAACTTTTTTAGTTGAGCGCCGGCTCCAAATTGTATCCGCCTAAAACCCCAATTGTCAAACTGAACGCCCACTTTTGCAGTAGGTACGGGTGTAGGCCTTTGCATAATAAAATTAATAGCTCCACCCACAGCTTCGGGTCCGTAAATAGAGGAAACAGGTCCTTTAACAACTTCAATGCTGTTGATAGCAAATTGGTTAACTTCCAATAAAGCATTATGGTTAAAAACACCTAAAGGTCTTATAGGTACACCATCTTCCAAATACAAATAATAAGCACTTGTGCCCATGGGTTGCCTTATAGACATGCTATGTTGCTCGTTACTATAACTCGGCATAATAACTCCTGGTGTTTTATTAATGATTTCAAAAACCTGACTAGCCTTTGTTTCATCAATAAGCTTTGCCGATAATTTACTAATAGCCATTGGAGTTTGGCTTCTTAAGCTAGCTTCTCTATTTGCTGTAACTACAACTTCATTTAAATTACTGGAGCTTTGCTTTAAAGCGATATAAACAGCTTGATTTGCTTTTACAATAAATTGCTGGTTTTCATAACCTAAAGCTGTTACAACCAAATTTGTACTATCTTTTGAGCTTTTAATATGAAAAGCTCCGGAAGCATCGGTTAAACTTACCAAATTCTGGTTTTCAACTTTAATGATAGCTCCGTTGATGGGAGTTTTTGTAAACTCCTCATATACGATTCCACTTATATCTTGTGCATAAGTGTTTACAATGGCGAGGATGTACCAAACCATTATCAAATAAAATTTCATGTGATTTTATTTAAGTCTGTAATAAAAAAATATCATCCAAACGCTTGGGATGATGTTAAATAAAATTATTACAGGCTTAAGCCGGAGGGTGAAAAATAGGGAATGCTCTTACTAAATTGTAGTGGAGTTGAACTGGGGTGTTAATTTCAAGAATTAAACTTGTGTTAAAGCAAAAAGCATAGTTGTTTACAGTAGCAATCTCTTGAAAGAGGTTTTTTTGATTTTGCCTTTCCTGTTGTGCTTGCTTTTTTTCTGCTTGTTCTAGTTTCTTCTTCAAAAAACATTTCCCAAAACATTTTAATTGCGGCTTGTTTTTGTTTTCACAAAGTTGTGCTGCAATATAATTTTTGTTCAACTCGTAACCTGCAAACACATATATTTTACTAAAATGAGTAGAAATAATAGTACAGATTAACAGATATGCAATAATGCGTTGAAACATGCTGCAAATATAAATTTAGTATCATCAAACCAAAGAAAATACACTATATAATTCTTAGATTTAAGGAAAAATAATACGCATATGAAAAAGCCTCTTCGTATTTTTAAAATCTTTTTACTTTTATTGATGATGACTACTACACAAGATTTACTAGCCCAATTAAAAGGTGCTTGGCACTTAAAAGATGGTGATACCAACCATTTATTATTGATAGAGCATGACTTTATTTTCCATACCATTTATAAGGATAACGAGTTTATAAATTTACATGGAGGTACTTTTGAGCGTACAGAAAAAGAATTGGTAATTAATATGCTTGTTCATAATCTTAATGCCGATGCTGTGGGTAAAAAAACACATTTGCCTTATACTTTTTTAAATGATGAACTTACTTTAATGCCTGGCAGTAAGATTCTAAAATTTAAAAGAGTTGATGATGGTAAGGCACCTTTAGCTGGCGTTTGGCGCATAACGTCCAGAATGCAGCCTGATGGTAAAGTTGTACCTATACACCAAACAGGTACCAGAGTTACCTATAAAATATTAACAGGAAGTAAGTTCCAATGGTTAGCTATAGACCCTGCTGTTAAGCTTTTTAATGGTACTGGTGGAGGTTCTTATACTTTTAAAGATGGTAAATATGTAGAAACAATTGAGTTTTTCTCTAGAGATAATAATAGGGTAGGTGCATCATTAAGTTTTGATGGCAAACTAGAAAATGGCGATTGGCACCACAGTGGTTTAAGCTCTAAAGGAGAAAAAATTTACGAAATCTGGTCGCAGGTTAAATAACATGAACTGGAAAGAAGAAAATAATTCACTTTACAAAAGCTTCAGCTTTAAAGATTTTGCTGAAGCTTTTGCTTTTATGACTAAAGTTGCCGTTTTAGCAGAAGAAGCCCAGCATCATCCCACATGGAAAAACACTTATAATAAGGTTGAAATTTGGCTTCAAACCCATGATGAAGGAAATATCGTTACAGAAAAAGATAAAGCTTTAGCCCAAGCTATTGATGCGCTTTTATAAGATTTTTAAAACAGCTAAATAAAGTTCGGCACATAAAATACCCATTCCAAAGCTTAGTAAAGTTCCTATCAAGATATATTCTGTAAGCTTGATGTCCTTAGCATCTTTTAAATCGCCAAACCTAAAAATAGATTTAGCTGCAAGCAGAAAACCAATACCTTCCCAAAAGTTTATCACTACAAAAAAGAAGATAAATAAGCGCTCTAAAATACCTATATACTTACCTGCATGGTTACTATTGTGTTGAATAAGTTCTGATGTTTCTTGCTTAATTTGAACACTCCATTGTGTTAATAAAACCCTTAAAACAATGGCACTTACATAACTCACGCTTAGTAAAGCTGTAACTATTAATAAAAATTGGGGTGTTTGCAGGTATTGGACATTTACCTCGTAAGGATAATAAGCATAAACAACCACTGCTAAAACAAGGAAATGTAAAAACTGGTCTGTAAAAAAGTATGCTTTGCTGTATTTAGGTTTCTCTAAGTAAATTTTAAGTATATCAATAACTAAATGACTGATTACAATAGCCATAATACCCAATAGATATTGCGTTTTAAATGCTGTTATCAATAACAAAAGCATTAAATGGATGGCTGCGTGGAAATAAAGGTATTTTGATTTTATTTTGAACGACTTTTTATGTTCAACCCATTTGTTGGGTTGCAGAACAAAATCGCCAATAAGATGTGCTAATAGCAGTTGCAATAATAATGTTAACATAGGTTTTTTAGCTGTTGCTGATAATAATGCAGCAGTTTTAGCAATTCATCATAACCACCTCTTTTTAAGCCCGCACTTATAGCACTTTGGCTTTTTTTATTTAACGCAGCAGCAAGCTGTTGCTGATTAAGTTCTGGATGCTGTAAAGCTTTTAATATCATTTCTGCCGATGTTGATGTCCAACCATCAGCGGTAAGCGCAAAAATTTCTAACATGGTGTTTATGGTTAAATCAAACTGTGGCCATGTAGTTTTTATTGCTAAAGTATTTGTTTTTAAGCTATCAAAACATTCGCCAGCAAAAATAAAAGCATCACCATTAGATTCTGATAGCTTATCGCTTTGATAATTTATGTCTCCAATACCAATACCAATTCTTGCATCTAATTGGCTTAACTTTTTAACATTAGCTTTGATAATATAAGCCAATTTAAGCGCAAATGAAGGTGCTGTTTTAATTTGAAAACTATCACCACGATAAATTTCCCAATCTTTAGGTTGTACTCCATATTGCCCAAATAGCGCTTTTAAACTATTGAGCCATATTTCAGAATCAACTTTTCTTGAGCTGATGATATCTCCGGTTAAAATTGCTTGCATCATAGTATGCAATATAGTAATTATCGCTTAATTATGCGATATTTTTAATTATCGTTTATTTGTGCGATATTTTTAATTATCGTTTATTTGTGCGATATTTTTAATTATCGCTGATTCAAACGATAATTTTTATTTCAAAAATAGTATATAAAAAAAGCCCGCTTTAAACGGGCTTTATGATTTTAAACTCCTAAATCAGCCATAATCTGATTGATTTTTTCATCTAACAAAGCATCAGTTTCTTTAAATGCTTCTTTATTTGCTAAAGGCGTGTTTACGCTGCAATAGAATTTAATTTTTGGTTCTGTACCAGATGGGCGAGCAGAAATGATACAGCCATCCTCGGTAACAAACTGTAAAACATCAGATTTTGGTAAATCTATTTGTTTAATGATACCAGAATTTAAATCAGTTTCTTTTCTTAAAGTATAATCTTTTAAAGTAACCACTTTAGAGCCACCTAAACTTTGTGGCGGATTATTTCTAAAACGCTCCATCATAGCTACAATTTCTTCGGCACCGGTTTTACCTTTCTTCGTGATAGATACTAACTTCTCTTTATAGAAACCGTATTTTACATACATATCTATCAAAGCATCGTACAGGCTGCTACCTTTATCTTTGTAAAAAGCAGTCATTTCTGCAATAAATGCACAAGAAATTACTGCATCTTTATCTCTAACAAATTCTCCAACTAGATAGCCATAACTTTCCTCGCCACCCACAATAAAGGTTTCCTTACCTTGTAATTGTGTCATAATTTGCCCAATAAATTTAAAACCAGTTAAGGTATTGTAGCAGGTTACATTTTTAGAAGCAGCAATTTTATCTATTAGGTAAGAAGTAACAATGGTTTTAATTACGTATTCTTTACCGGTAAATTTCCCTTCTTTCTCCCATGCCTCAAGCATGTAATTAACTAATAAACAGCCGGTTTGGTTACCATTTAAAAGTTCAAATTCACCATCGTGGTTTTTAACAGCAATACCTACACGGTCTGCATCAGGGTCTGTTGCTAAAACCAAATCAGCATCAACTTCTTTAGCTTTTTGTAAAGCTAAGGTTAAAGCTTCTTTTTCTTCTGGGTTTGGATAAATAACGGTAGGGAAATTTCCATCGGGTTTAACCTGTTGCTCAACCAAAGTAATATTGGTGAAGCCAAACCTCTCTAAAGCAGGAGGTACTAAGGTGATACCCGTACCATGAATAGGAGAGAAAACAATTTTTAAATCATGCTGACGCTTAATAGCATCAGGCGAAACCGATAAGGAAACTATTTTGCTTAAGTAGCTCTCATCAATTTCTTCGCCTATATAAGAAATGTTATCGGGCTTGGCCGTAAATTTAACATCATCTATATTGGTGATTTTTGCTACTTCATCCATCACCATTTTATCATCAGGTGCTACAAACTGCCCGCCATCTGAACCATAAGCTTTATAACCGTTATACTCTTTAGGGTTATGAGATGCAGTTAACATCACACCACTTTTACAGCCTAGCTCTCTTACTGCAAAAGAAAGTTCTGGCGTTGGTCTTAAAGCTTTAAAGAAATAAACATGAATATCATTAGCAGATAAAACCTCGGCTGTTATTTTAGCAAAATAATCAGAATTGTTACGGCTATCATGTGCAATAGCAACTTTTATAGTTTCGCCTGGATATTTTTTTATTAAATAGTTTGCTAAACCTTGTGTTGCTGCTCCAATTGTATATTTATTAATACGATTAGAACCTGGCCCCATAATACCACGTAAGCCTCCGGTACCAAATTCAAGATCTTTATAAAAAGAGTCTGTTAATTCTGTAAAAGATTTTTCGTCTAATAAAGT
Organism: Pedobacter puniceum; assembly: GCF_009674685.1. Taxonomy (GTDB): domain Bacteria; phylum Bacteroidota; class Bacteroidia; order Sphingobacteriales; family Sphingobacteriaceae; genus Pseudopedobacter; species Pseudopedobacter puniceum. The sequence continues at coordinate 1,067,922 of NZ_WKJI01000001.1, read as the reverse complement.
TTGGATTTTTTGCTTGGTCTCGGTGTCGTAATTTCCTTGTAACCAAGTGTTAATTTTAGTTTGGATAGAGAGTTCTAATTCCTGCATGTTATAAAAACTTTTATATATAGAAAAATAGGATGGATAAAAATATAATTAATAATGTAAATAATTGTAATGAATCAAAAATCGTACAATTTTATTTTATTCGTTCCCAATAATATCAAGCTTTTATCTATTTTTAACGCCTGAATTAAAAATCATATAAAATAGTATAAAAATGAAAGTTCTAAAGTTCGGAGGTACATCTGTAGGAAGCCCTGAAAGAATGAAAAAACTTTTAGACATCATCAATCCGTCTGAAAGACAGATAGTCGTACTATCTGCAGTTTCTGGTACAACTAATAGCTTGGTAGAAATATCTCAAGCTTATCTTGCGTCTGATAAGGCCAAGGCGAAGGAACTTGTAAAGGCTTTAAAGGATAAGTATGAGGTTTTCATTAAAGAACTATTTCAGAAAGACGAATTTTTAGCTAAGGGTAAAGAAGTAATTGATTCTCATTTTGATTTATTAGATGCTTTTTCGCATGATTTATTTACCGCAATTGAAGAAAAAGTTGTTTTAGCACAAGGCGAGCTTTTATCAACTACGTTATACCATATTTATTTACAAGAAATTGGTGTTCCATCTGTCTTATTGCCAGCTTTAGAGTTCATGAAGATTGATGAAGACAATGAGCCTATTGTAGATTTTATTACAGAAAAGATTACACCACTTTTAGATGCAAATCCCTCTATAAACTTGTTTATTACGCAAGGATATATCTGTAGAAATTCTTTTGGAGAGATTGATAATTTAAGAAGAGGAGGAAGTGATTATACAGCTTCTTTAATTGGTGCTGGTATACGTTCAGAAGAAGTTCAAATTTGGACAGATATTGACGGAATGCATAACAATGACCCTCGTATCGTAAAAGGTACCAAACCAATTGCTCGTTTATCTTTTGATGAGGCTGCTGAGCTAGCATATTTTGGTGCTAAAATTTTACACCCACAGTCGGTTTTTCCAGCACAACGTTATAAAATTCCGGTAAGGTTATTAAATACAATGGAGCCTAAAGCTTTTGGTACTTTAATTAGTTCTGAGAGTGAAAAAGGTAAAATCAAATCTATTGCAGCAAAAGATGGTATTACAGCTATTAAAATACAATCTAGCAGAATGCTTTTGGCTTATGGTTTCTTAAGAAGAGTTTTTGAAGTTTTTGAGCGTTATAAAACGCCAATTGATATGATTACAACATCAGAAGTGGCAGTTTCTGTTACCATAGATGAAACCAAATACTTAGGAGAAATCACCAAAGAATTAAGTGATTTTGGGTCTGTTGAAGTTGATGTAAACCAATCTATCATTTGTATAGTAGGGGATATGGGAGCTGATACCCATGGTTTTGCTTCAAGAGTTTTTGAATCTTTAAAACATATTCCATTAAGGATGATTTCTTACGGTGGAAGTAACTACAATATCTCTTTATTGGTTAAAACCGAAGATAAAGTAGAAGCTTTAAGAAGTTTACACAATCGTTTATTTGAATAATATAGTGCAGATGGTAAGGCAAATGTTTAATGCCCAATTAGTTGATTCATTTAAAGGTAAAGAAACACCTTTTTACTATTACGATTTAAAGCTGTTGAAAGACACTTTAATGGCATGTAAAGAGGCTTCTGTATCGCACCATTTTCATATACATTTTGCATTAAAAGCTAATTTCAATGATCGCGTTTTACAGCTTATTAAAGATGCTGGTTTAGGTGCAGATTGTGTTTCTGGTGGCGAGGTTAAAAAAGCCATTGAAACAGGTTTTGATGCAAAAAAAGTTGTTTTTGCAGGTGTAGGAAAATCAGACAGAGAGATAAACTATGCATTAGATAATGATATTTTTTGTTTCAATGTAGAGTCTATTCAAGAATTAGAGGTTATAAATGAATTAGCTGCTAAGAAAGGTAAAAAAGCCTCGGTTGCTATTCGTGTAAACCCTAATGTAGATGCGCATACCCACCATTACATTACCACAGGTTTAGATGAAAATAAATTTGGTATTAATGCTTGGGAACTTTCTGATGTGGCTGAAACATTAAAAAAATGTAGCCATTTAGAATTTTTAGGTATACATTTTCATGTGGGGTCTCAAATTACAGATATGAATGTTTTCAAAAGCCTTTGTGTAAAGGTTAATGAAGTTCAGTCTTGGTTTGAAGAGCGTGGTATGCCTGTAAAAGTTTTAAATGTTGGCGGTGGTTTAGGTGTAGATTATCATCATCCTGATGAAAACGCAATCGCAGATTTTAATAGTTATTTCCAAATTTTTAAAGACTTCTTAGAAATAAAATCTTATCAAGAAGTTCATTTTGAGTTAGGTAGAGCTTTAGTTGCGCAATGTAGTAGCTTAATTACTAGTGTTTTATATGTAAAACATGGTATTAAAAAGAATTTTGCGATTGTAGATGCAGGTATGACAGAATTAATGCGTCCGGCTTTGTATCAGGCATATCATAAAATAGAAAACATTTCCAGACAATTAGATAATTCTGACATCAAAAATCAAGAATCAAAAATTATTAATTACGATGTTGTTGGGCCAATTTGCGAATCGTCTGATTGTTTTGGAAAAGAAGTTACTTTACCTGAAACTAAAAGAGGAGATTTAATTGCATTAAGAACAGCTGGCGCTTATGGCGAGGTTATGGCTTCTGCATATAATTTGAGGCCTGATATCAGACATGTTTACACTGAAGCATAAAAAGTTACACATTCTTATTTATTGCCCCGTAAAAATTCCTGCTTTACAATATGGTGGAATTGAAAGGGTAATTTGGGATTTAGGAAAAGCTCTTCATCAACAAGGTTATCAAATTACCTATTTGGTGAAGAGCGGTTCTTATTGCGATTTTGCTAAAGTTATTCATTACAATCCTTCGGTTGATATAAACCAACAAATTCCTGAAGATGTAGACTTAGTACATTGCCATGATATTGTGCATCCAAAGCCACAAAAACCTTATTTAATTACTATTCATGTAAACCCAGCTTATAACCATACTTTAGATAAGCAATGTGTTTTTATCAGTAAAAACCATGCAGAAAGACACCAATCTAATGCTTTTGTTTACAACGGCTTAGATTGGGATAATTACCCTAAACCTAAACTAGGTATTAGACGAGAATATTTTCATTTTTTAGCTAACGCCGCATGGAAAGTTAAAAATGTAAAGGGAGCTATCCAAATAACTAAACAAGCTAATGAAAGACTAGAAGTTTTAGGTGGTTATCGATTTAATTTTAAAATGGGTTGGCGTTTTACTTTAGACACCCATGTTAGATTTAGAGGTATGGTAGATAATTTAGAGAAATCCAAATATTTACAGAAATCCAAAGGACTTATTTTTCCTGTTTTATGGGATGAGCCTTTTGGCTTAGCTATTATAGAAAGTATGTATTTTGGATGTCCCATTTTTGCTACTCCTTATGGCGCTATACCAGAGTTGGTAAACAAAGAAATAGCTTTCTTAAGTACATCGGCAGAAGATTTAGCTTATGCACTAAAAAAAGTAGATGATTTTGACAGCTTAAAATGCCACGAAAGAGCTAAAGATTTATTTTCAGCAACTTTTATGGCTAGCCAATATCTTAAGTATTATGAAAGGGTATTAAATAAAGAAAATTTGAACGAAGTTATCCCTACTTTAAAAGAAGAAGTAACGACAAAATACCTACCTTTTGATTACTCTTCAAAAAACTCTAACAACTCTCCAAAATAAGAGCTATCCCAGCCATCAACAAATTCTTCATAGCTTTCTGTTGGGATATTGGTATGTAGTAATTCTACTGAGGTGCCTTTTTTATGCTCGTGTAGTTTAATGGTTACGATTGATTTTTCTTCTTGTCCATCAAAATACCATTCTTGTACAATTTTTTGATTTTCAACGAACTCCAGATTTTTTCCTACAATATCACCATCAAATAAAGAAAATTCCGAACCTGCTATGGTACTCATCTCTGCTTCAGCACCTGTCCAAAGTTTAATACTTAGAGGATTAGTTAAAGCTAGATAAACTTCTTCTTGTGTGGCAGGTATAAGATAATACTTTTTATAATCTTTCATTTTATAAATAAAAAAAGCAGAAATATTTAAATCTCTGCTCAAAATTAGAATAAAATTCGGTTATGTAAACCTTTATCATCTTGTTAAGATTAGGTTTTCTTAGCTGTAACTAATAAAACAATACCGGCAATTAAAACTACTCCGCCCACATAAGGAGGCCAATTAACAGTCTCTTTTTTATCTGCTGAAACCTGTATAGGTCCTGCATCTATGACTTTTTCTTGTTTAGTATAAGAAAAGCCACCCCAAACCAGCATCACAATGCCAATGATGGTTAAAATAATTCCTAATGATTTGTTCATAGTATTGGTGTTTTAAAAAGAATAACCCAAAGCAATTTTGGCTCCAAGATTATGTTCTGCTCCCATTTGTAAAGTGCTAAAAATTTTTTTGTACTTGATAAAGGAGTTAAAACTTACAGCTCTATAATCCATATCAGGATCAGTTTGATTTGTATCTTTGTTGATAAAGCTCTTATTTAGGCCTGATGTTATTCCAACAAAAAGGCGTAAGCCTATTTGTAAGTTTTTGTTTAAAAAATTTGGATTCCATAAAATCTCTGATGATAAACCCGTAGTAAAGAATTTATCAAGATTTGAAACATAAACTGGATAACTTAATGTGGATCGGTAAATTTCTTTTCTGTAATTTGCGTAATCGCCTTTTTCAATGGAAAATGCGTTCTCCCAATTTAATATCCTTAAATCTAAATTCTTTATTTCTGTAACATGAAAACCTATAGTTGTTCTTAATCCGCCACCGTATAAAAACTTGTTAAAATTATTTATAGGATTATCAGAATCTGATTTTGATATGGTAGAGTCATTCTCATAATTGGCGTTACCTAAGAAAACAAATGCGCCATAACCAAAGTTAATATGTTTTAGAGTATGACCTTTGCTAATATTTAGCATTCCTAGATTGAAATTTAAATCTCCACTTGGTGCACTACTTGAACTGTATTCTGCAGAAATATAATTCAGGCGTTTAATAGTATCTTTAGAGAACGGACGTGGTAGATATCCTATATTGTTATCTCCAGTCATTGAGGGAGTTAAATACGTAACACATGATGGTAAACTTATAGCGAGAACAATAAGTGAAATCAGTAATTTAAATGCTTTCATAGTTTAGTTTAAGGTATTACGTAAAAGCATTCTCACCTGTTACATCTAAACCTGTTATTAATAGATGTATGTCATGAGTACCTTCATAAGTAATAACACTTTCTAAATTCATCATGTGGCGCATGATAGAGAAATCTCCGGTTATGCCCATACCGCCTAGCATTTGCCTAGCTTCTCTGGCAATATTTAAAGCTGTTTCTACCGAATTTCTTTTAGCCATAGAAATTTGAGCAGGAGTGGCCCTATTCTCATTTTTCAAAACTCCTAAACGCCAAACCAATAATTGCGCTTTGGTAATTTCAGTAATCATTTCGGCCAGTTTCTTTTGTTGTAACTGGAAACCAGCTAAGGGTTTTCCAAACTGTTTTCTTTCTTTAGCATACCTAAGAGCCGTATCATAACAATCCATAGCGGCACCTAAAGCGCCCCAAGCAATACCAAATCTAGCTTGGTTTAAACAACTTAAAGGTCCTTTTAAGCCTTGTACATGAGGAAGAATATTTCCTTTCGGGATTTTAACATCTTGAAAAATAAGTTCACCTGTGGCTGAGGCTCTTAAAGACCATTTTCCATGTGTTTCTGGTGTGGTAAATCCTTCCATACCACGTTCTACAATAACACCTCTAATGGTTTGTGTATCATCTTTAGCCCAAACAACAGCTACATCGGCGAAAGGAGCATTAGAAATCCACATTTTAGCACCATTAAGTAAAAAATAATCTCCCATATCTTGAATGCGTGTTTCCATTCCGCCAGGATCAGAACCATGATTAGGTTCGGTTAAACCAAAGCATCCCATTATTTCTCCTGAAGCCAATTTGGGTAAGTATTTTTGCTTTTGCTCCTCAGAACCAAAGGCAAATATGGGGTACATTACTAAAGACCCCTGTACAGAAGCGGTTGAGCGTAAACCAGAATCTCCACGTTCTATTTCCTGCATCATGATGCCATAAGCAATATAATCTAAACCAGCACCACCATAATCTTGTGGAATGGTTGGACCAAATACACCCAAATTTGCCAAACCGTTAATTAAATGTTTAGGAAATTGTGCTTTTTGGGCATAGTCTTCAATAATTGGGCTGACTTCTTTTTTTACCCAATCTCTAACAGTATTTCTAATCAATTTATGCTCGTCGCTTAGCAATTCATCCATTAGGTAATAATCTGGATGTTGATATAAATCGGTTTTTGAAGATTTTTGATTCATGGCATTGGCTTTTGTTAAATTTAACAAAACAATATTTTATTTGTTCCCTTTGATGTTATTAGTTTTTCATTCATATTTATAACATGTCTGTTATCAAAAGAAAAATTGCCTTAGAAGAGGTGAAATTTAATGCTCCGATAGGTTTTTTTGAGGAAGAAAGAATTTTAAAGAACAACTTTTTGTTTTCTGCTTATGTAAGCTATACCATTCAGCATCAACAGGATACAGATAATTTAGACCATACTGTTGATTATAGCAAACTTTATGATATTGCTAAAAATCATTTTTCTAAAGAAGCTAAATTGTTAGAGCATGTTGCACATGGTATTTTAGATGATTTTTTAGCAGCTTATCCGTTTTTAGAGTACATCAACATTCAAATAAAAAAATTAAATCCGCCTATACAGGCAGAGGTTAAAAATTCTTTGGTAGAACTTACTTATCAAGCAGATCATGTTTAAGCCGATAAACCATCAGGATATAGCTTTCTTTAAAGAAATATGTGGAGAAGATGCTGTTTTTATTGATGAAGATTCGCTTCTAAAATATAGTAAAGATGAAACTGAAGATTTAAGTTTTAAGCCTGAGGTAGTTTTAAAACCCCATCATACATCGCAAATTTCTGATGTTTTAAAATATTGTAATGAGCATTTAATAGCTGTTACTCCGCGTGGTGGCGGAACAGGTTTAAGTGGCGGAGCTTTGCCTATTTTTGGAGGTGTATCATTAAGTTTAGAACGCTTCAATAAAATTATCCACATAGATGAGCAAAATCTACAAGCCACAGTAGAAACTGGCGTTATTACACAGGTACTAATGGACGCGGCAGCAGAAAAGGGCTTGTATTACCCCATAGATCCATCAAGTAAGGGGTCTTCTTTTATTGGTGGTAATATTGCTCATGGTTCTGGCGGACCAAGAGTTGTTAAATATGGTACTTTAAAGGACTTTGTACTAAATTTAGAAGTTGTTTTGCCTAATGGCGATATCATTTGGACGGGTGCTAATACCATTAAATATGCTTCTGGATATAATTTAACGCAATTTTTTATAGGATCAGAAGGGACTTTAGGAATTATTACTAAAGCTGTTGTGAAGCTGATAGCAAAACCGGTTCATCAGCTTTTAATGATGGCTGCTTTTACATCAGAAGAAAAGGCTTGTGCCGCGGTTTCTGCCATTTTTAAATCAGGAATTACACCTTCCGCTCTAGAATTTATGGAGCGTAATGGGGTAGAGTGGGTGGTCAATTATGCTCAACTCAATTTTAATGTTTTGGATGATGCAAAAGCTTATTTGCTGATAGAGCTTGATGGTAATTATTTAGATGTCTTGTATCAAGATTGCGAAACTGTAAATACGGTTTTAGAACAATATCATTGTTTAGATGTGCTTTTAGCTGAGTCATCAACGCAAAAAGAAGAGCTTTGGAAAGTGAGGCGTTTAATGCCGCATTCTGTAAAATCAAACTCCATTTATAAAGAAGAAGATACTGTAGTTCCAAGGGCATCGTTACCAAAACTCATTAAAGGTATTAAAGCTTTAGGTGAGAAATATGGTTTTGATTCTATTTGTTACGGTCATGCTGGCGATGGTAATTTACATGTCAACATCATTAAAGGAAACATGAGTGATGCTGATTGGAATATTAAACTAAAAGACGGGATTAAAGAAATTTTTGAACTTACCGTTTCTTTGGGCGGTACTATCTCTGGCGAACACGGCATTGGCTTGGTACAAAAAGATTATATGCATATCAAATACTCAGAAACGCATTTAAACCTTATGCGAGCAATAAAAAATGTATTTGATGTTAAAGGAATTTTAAATCCTGGTAAGATATTTAACATCAAAACCTAGCTAATTTTAACTCAAAATAGTTCTTATAATTTCTTTAGGTGGTAAAATAGGTTTTCCTGAAGAAGTAAAAACAATAATTACTTTTGCTTTTGTTATTAATTCTTCTCCTCTAAAAATTTGCTGATGAAAAATAAATTTCAAATTTCCTTCACGCTCTATCTGTAGGCTAACATGAAACTTATCGCCACTTTTTAAAGGCTTTTTATAGTCAATTTCTATACGGTAAACTACAGGGTCAATATTTTCTTGGTGTAGTTTAGCAAAATCTAAACCTTTATGTTTTAAAAATTGATGTCGTGTGTGTTCTAAATAATGTTGATAAACTGCATTATTTACAATTCCTTGTAAATCGCACTCATAATCTCTAACCTCAAAGCTTTCTTTAAACATTACATTTCTGGGTTATCATAAGCAATCATTTTAGCTTTTTCTGCTTGCGGAATAGCTACAGGTTTTCCCGTTTTATAATCAATAGCTACTTGTGTAGTTTTGCCTATGGTTTTTAAAATAAAATTATCCCCTTCTTCAGCATAAAGGAGATAAGCAATATCAAAACTACTATTGCCAACTCTGGTAGTTTTAACACAAGCTGTTATTTTATCTTCTAAAAGTATAGGTTTTAAATACTCTACTTCAGATTTTACTAGTATTATTCCTGTTGCCTTCCAATCCCACTCAATGATGTCTTTCCAATAGGCAGAGCGGGCTTGTTCAAAATAAGTAAGGTAAACAGCATTATTTGCATGGCCAAACATATCCATATCTGCAAACCTAATTGGGATAGGAGTTTTATAAGTAAAGGCAGAAATATTTTCTTCTAATTTCATAGTAAACTGCAATATGGTCAGTAAAATAAACAAATTAATGACAAAAAGTCATTGTTTTTCAACAAAAATACCATTGGTATTAGAGTTGATTCATCTTTAAACGTAAACAAATTTAAAATAATTTATAAGGAGGATATAAAAATGACTTTAGTAAAATTTAATAACGAGAAAAACGGTGTGAGAAATTATTCGCCATTTAATGATTTATTTGATAGTTTTTTTAGAGATAGCTATTATAATGATAGCACTTTAAATAAAGTTCCGGCGGTGAATATTTTTGAAGCAGAAGAAGCTTATACCATAGAAGTTGCTGCACCAGGTTTAAAGAAAGAAAATTTTAAACTTCAGCTAGAGAAAAATGTGTTGAAAATTTCAGCAGAAAAAGCCACCGAGACAGAAAACGATAATAGAAAAGTTACCAGAAAAGAATTCAGTTATAACGCTTTCGCTAGATCATTTACCTTACCAGAAACTGTAGATTTTGCTAAAATAGACGCAAAATATGAAGATGGTGTATTATACGTAACAGTAGGTAAAAAAGAAGAAGCTAAAATCCAATCTAGGGAAATAGCAATAAGTTAATCATATTTTTTAGGTTTAGTTTTTTGATTGGCATCCCGTTTTTGTTAGCAGAAACGGGATTGCTTTTTTACTTCAAAATCAACATTATTTATTAAATTTGGACATGAGTTTAGAAATTCTGGATACCCGCCGAAAAGCCTTAACAATTAATCTTGACCCAAATATATACGGCACTTTTGCAGAAATTGGAGCCGGACAAGAAGTAGCTAGAAACTTTTTTACAGCTGGTGCTGCTTCTGGTACCATTGCCAAAACCATGTCTGCTTACGATATGACTTTCAGTAATGAAATTTATGGTCAAGAAGAGTCTGGACGTTATGTATCTAAATCAAGATTAATAAAAATGCTTGATTATGAATTTAAACTCTTGGGTGATAGGTTATTTGGAGATAAATATCAAACCAAAACTTTTTTCGCTTTCGCGGATACGGTAACAACACTTAACTACAATAAAACTAACGACCCACATGGTTGGTTAGGTATAAAATTTCAGTTAGAACCTTACGGACCACCACATGAAATTATTTTCCATGTAAGGCTATTAGATAGTGATGCTAGTTTGCAACAAAATGTATTGGGTATTTTAGGAGTAAATCTAGTTTATGCAGCTTTTCATTTACATCATGACCCTAAAGCCATGATTGAATCTTTAGCTGATAATTTAACACAAGGTTCTGTAGAGATAGATTTAATAAGTGTTAAAGGTCCAGTTTTTGAGTTTTTAGATGATATTCTAGTAAACCTTTACTTGATACAAAAAGGTTTCTCTAGTGCTGCTATTTTTGATAATTATGCCAAGGTTAAACAAGCTAAAGATTTGATGTATAAAAAGCACATCATGATTTTAAGAACTCGTTTTAACCAAAAAGTATTACCAGATTTTGATTTATTTCATCAAGCTGTAGAACAATATAAAGCTACATTAGCTATAAACGAAACAGAATTGGTTACACTTGCAGAGCTTACCCTAAATAACATGATGGAGAAAGCCGATAAGAGCGATGAAGATTTATTAAAACGCGTAGCAAAAAGAGCAAGAGAAATAACAGAAAAAGGTCATTACGTTATAATTTCTAATTTTAATAGGCATAATAAACTAGCTAAGTATTTATCATTAGCCAAACCTAAAAGTGTTGGAATTACTACCAACATTTCTAATCTAAAGCATATTTTTCAATCAGAAAATTATGGTGAAAATTATACTAACGAATTATTAGCTTATATCAGCGATTTATTTAGTAGAAACGTTAAACTGTTAACTTATCCTTACCGGGATATTAAAAACAAAACCATCGTTACTACTAAAAATGTGGAAGTTTCACCAGAAGCAAAACCACTTTTTGATTTCTTGATTCAGAATAAATATATTATTGATATTGAGGAGATTGCAGAGATTATATAGTGTATAAAAAATCTAATTCTAAACCTTTCAAATCTTCGAATTTAGGGATAGTTTTTACAAGATCGGTTTTTCTAATACTAAGTTTAATTTGGCAATTTAAATCAAATTCTTGATGAAGTATTTCTATTTTATCTTCTTTGATGATTTTCATCACATCGTTCATCAATAAGTAATCAAACTTAATAGCATAAACATCATTAACAGTTTTTTCTATAATTTGAGCATTTAAAATAGCATCTTCTGTGGCTGCTTTATAAGCATTTATTAAACCTGGTACACCCAATAAAGTACCTCCAAAATATCTTACAACTACTACTAAAATATTAGTAAGTTCTTTAGAAAGTAAAACATTTAAAATAGGCCTTCCGGCAGTACCAGAAGGTTCTCCATCATCATTAACCCTATAAATATTTCTATCTGGCGTAAGCCTATATGCATAACAATGGTGCCTAGCTTTCGGATGTGATGTTTTAACATTAGTAATGATATTTTTTAAATCATTTTCATGAGAAAAGGGAAAGGCGTAAGCAATAAATTTACTTCCTTTATCTCTAAAAATGCCTTCTGCTGGGTTTTGTACAGTTTTATAAGTATCGTCAAAAAGCATCAAGAAAATGTAAGAATTATAATAGCTATAATCGCCAAAAGCAAACCTATTTTGTTTAAAACACTTAAACGTTCTTTAAATAAAACTAAGCCTACCAAAGAACCCAAAGCAATTACACCTATATCAAGAGCAGAATATACAACAGAAGGTCTGTCTTTTTCTATTTGTAGCGCAAAAATGTAAAAGTATATAGAGCCAAAATTAAACAAGCCTAAAACTATGCCTGCTAAAGCTGCTCGGGTCTGAAATTTTAATGTTCCATTTATTTTTTGATAAGCCAAACTAGCAAAGGCTAAAACCGTAGCGATAGAGAAAATATAAAATAGTGAAGTTGTAAAGCTTATTCCATCTATTTTAGTGAGGAAATTAAAAAGGACATCAATTACCCCGGTTCCTAAAAATACAATAATAGGAAACCAAAATTTCATGTCTTTTAAATCAAATTTACCTTCTGGCTTAGATGCAATAATGGCTAAAAATCCTATAACAAGACCTACAATTTTTAATGGCGTTAATTGCTCGCTAAACAATAAAAAAGATCCTAAAACGGGTAAAGCTAATGATAAACGCTGCGCTATAACCGTTAGTACCATCCCTGATGTAGCAATACTCTTACTAATAAAATAAAATATAGACAAGAGGAGAATAGCTGTAATTCCGTAAAGAGTAAAATTTTGTGTTGTAGGCTGAGTATTTAAATCGGGTTTAAAAAATAAAAAACATAATAATGCAGCAGTTGGATAATTAAAAACAATTGCTTGGTAAGCGTTTGTATAATATCTTTTCAATAATTTGAAATTGATACTAACTGTTACACTGCATAAAATAGCAATAGCTAAATATATCATGGATGTTGAGGTGTAAGCGTTAATAATTTATCTTTACCAATAGGGATTATGCTTTCCTGAATGCCATTAATTTCTGGGGCTTTTAAACCATCTTCCCAAGCAATAGGTGAAACGAGAATTCTGGCCTCATCCCACAAACCAGCACTAATAAACATTTCTAAGGTTTTAATACCACCTTCTACAATAACAGATTGTATATCTTGTAAGTATAACTGATACAATAAATATTGTGGTAAGAAAAAGTCGAAATCTTCTATACTAATGTATTTAACATTTTCTTTTACATCTGTAAGAGCTTTGTTAAAGACAAAAGTCTCTATAGAATTATCAAATAAATGGAGTTTTTTATCGAGTTTTAAATCTCTATCAATAACCGCTCTTTTAGGGTTTTTACCTTCAACCAATCTTACATTAAGTTGCGGATTATCTATTTCAGCAGTTCTTTTTCCTACTAAAACACAATCTTCTTCACTTCTCCATTGGTGTACCAGCATTTTAGCTTCTTTACCGCTTATCCATTTCTGAGGACCATCTTTGGTAGCAAAGTAACCATTTAAAGTTTGTGCCCATTTTAAAATGATATAGGGCCTCTGTTTTTCTACTCTGGTAAAAAAACGTTTATTTAAAGCTAGGCACTCTTGCTCTAAAACACCTGTAGTAACTTTTATGCCTGCATTTTGCAATTTTTCTATGCCTTTACCATTTACTTTAGAGAAAGGATCCGTACAGCCAATAACTACTTCAGGTATTTGGTGTTGAATTATTAAATCTGAGCAGGGTGGGGTTTTACCAAAATGGGCACAAGGTTCTAAAGTAACATAAAGTGTTGCTTCTTTTAACAGTTCTACAGCATTTTCGTGTTTTAAAAATACATCTGCGATAGCATTAACCTCGGCATGTGCTTCACCATATTTTTGATGATATCCTTCACCAATAATTTTACCTTGATGCGTAATAACAGCACCAACCATAGGGTTTGGACTTACACTTCCTGCACCCAATTTTGCTAATTCTATAGCTCTTTGTAAAACAATTTCTTGCTTGTTCACGTATCAAAGATAATAATTAGTCGTTTAGACTTTTATTTAATAAATACAATTTAATGACCATAAAGAAGTCTGCCATATTTTTTTTGATTTTCTTGTTTTGCTTTTTAAAGACACGGGCGCACCAATCGCAGCAAGATGCTCTTTATTTAAGTAATTTACAAGATAGCCCTATTGTAGATATTCTTGATAGTCTGCATGTAGAAAATAATAACCTAAAAGAGAAAAATATCAAAAATGAGCTAAAGATAGAAAATCGTAACTTATTGATTTATGCTACTTTAATATTCTCTTTAACAGCACTATTTTTATCCTACAGACTATATAAAAGCGGAAGAAGAGCTAAAACAAATAATAGAATTTTAAGAGAGCAAAATGAAGAAATTAATAAACAAAAGAAAGAACTAGAAGAGCTTAACAATCTAAAAAATAGATTTTTTTCTATTATTTCTCATGATGTGAGAGGTCCGCTTTTATCTTTAAAAGGGACTTTAAACTTATTTGATGAGCATTTACTTGATGAAAGGGAGTCTAAATTATTGATAGGAGAGCTTAAGTCTCAGTTTAACTCAACATCAAACTTATTAGATAATTTATTGATATGGGCAAAAAGCCAAATGCAAGGAGAAAAACTTCAGAAATCTAACTTTAATGTTTTAAAAATTATTCAGGATAATATTGATTTACAGAAATATAACATCCTTCAAAAAAACATAAAAATAGTGGTAAACGTACCAGCTGATTTACAGCTTCTTGCAGATAAAGAAATGTTTAATGTAATCATTAGGAATCTGCTTAATAACGCTTTAAAATTTACCCCTCAAGATGGTGAAATAAACATAACTTGTACAAAAAAGAGGGAGTTAGCTCAATTTTCTGTTCAAGATAATGGTATTGGACTCTCTCCGGCAGAAATTAAAGAGATTTATAAGCGTAATTTTTATAGTACCAGTGGTTTAAATGATGAAAAAGGAACAGGTTTAGGTTTGATTCTTTGTCAAGAGTTTATCAGAAAAAATAACGGATCTTTTGATATAAAAAGTAAAAAAGGACAAGGTTCTACATTTTTATTTACTTTGCCACTTTTTAAAGAAGGTCATGTTAGAGAAGAAAGCTATTAAGGAAAATTATTTTAAAGTACTTGAAAGTGTTTATGAAAAAGAAGAAATAAATGCTTTGTTTAAGTGGATTAGTGAAGATTTAGCATATTTACCAGAACCACAACAAAAAGAATTATTTAATGGTTATTTGGCTAAACTAGCTTTAAAGCAGCCGCTTCAGCAAATTCTTGGCTATGCTTATTTCTATAACCTAAAATTAAAAGTAAATGAGCATGTACTTATCCCTAGACCAGAAACAGAAGAATTGGTTTATATGATTCTTCAAGAACTTAAAAAAACATCAAATCAAGAAATTTTAGATGTAGGTACCGGTAGCGGATGTATTGCTATCTCTCTAAAAAAGAATTTGCCAGCCGCTCAAGTTCATGCCATTGATATTAGCGAAGAAGCACTAAAACTTGCCAAAGCAAATGCTACAGAAAATGGGGTAGAGGTACATTTTAAAAAAGATAATGCCCTGGCTTTAAAAGCCGATGATTATCCTAAATTTCATATTATAGTAAGTAATCCTCCTTATATAGCAACATCAGAAAAGCAAAATATGCATGATAATGTTGTAAATTTTGAGCCGCATTTAGCTTTGTTTGTTGAAGATGAAAATCCCTTGATTTTTTATGATAAAATAGCTGATTTCGCCCAAACAAATCTTTATCCAAACGGACTATTGCTTTTCGAGATTAATCAAAACTTAGCAGTAGAAACACAAGAACTTATCCAGAAAAAAGGCTTTAAAGCTCAAATCATCAAAGATTTAAACAATAACAATCGTTTTATAAAAGCTCAACTTCTTGGGTGATATTGTGTAATGGTTTGTTTTAAAAAGTCTCTATCCAGATGGGTATAAATTTCTGTTGTAGTGATACTTTCATGACCTAACATTTCTTGTATAGCTCTTAAGTCTGCACCACCTTCTATTAAATGGGTTGCAAAAGAATGTCTAAACGTATGCGGACTTATAGTTTTGTTAATACCTACAGCTTTTGCCAAATCTTTAATAATCATAAAAATCATCACCCTTGATAGCTTTGTGCCTCTTTTATTGAGGAATATAAAATCCTCATGACCTTTTTTTATATCCAGATGATTTCTAACGGTATCTAAATATATTTGGAGGTATTTTAAGGCAGAACTTCCTACAGGCACTAATCTTTCTTTATTACCTTTTCCTTTGATTTTCAGGAACTCTAAATCCAAATATGAGTCTGATAATTTGAGGTTTACTAACTCACTAACACGAAGTCCTGAGCCATACAAAATCTCTAACATGGCTTTATTTCTGGTGTTTTCTGGTTTTGATAAATCTAAACCATCGAGTAATAAATTTATTTCATGAACGCTTAAAACCTCTGGTAGTTTTCTTCTTGTTTTTGGGGTCTCTAATAATGCAGAAGGGTCTATTTCTAATAAATCTTCTAAGATTAAGTACTTGTAAAAGGCCTTAATGCCACTAATAATTCTAGCCTGTGTAGTAGCTAACATTCCTAACTCGGTAATCCATTTAATGAAATCTCTTAAGTCTTGAGGTTTAGCTTTTAATAAAGAAACCGATGGGCTTTTCATCTCTAAAAACTGAACCAGTTTTTCTACATCGCGTATGTAAGCCTGAACAGAATTTTCTGATAGAGATTTCTCTAATTTCAAAAAAGATTTAAATCCTTTTTTAAATGATTGCCATTCCACTTTATCTTTTGAATTTTTAATGATAAGTTTGAAGTGATGAAGATACAAATTATCAACGGACCAAATTTAAATTTATTAGGCAAACGCGAACCAGGAATTTATGGTAGCGAAGGTTTTGAAAGCTTTTACAAACAGCTTTTGGCTAAATATCCTGATGTTGAGTTAAGCTATTACCAAAGTAATGTAGAAGGTGAAATCATAAATAAACTGCATGAAATTGGTTTTGATTATGATGGCATTGTATTAAATGCAGGCGCTTATACCCATACTTCTGTTGCTATTGCAGATGCTATTGCTGGTATAAAAACTCCGGTTGTTGAGGTTCATATTTCTAATGTTTACGCTCGTGAAGAGTTTAGACATCATAGCATGATGGCAAAAAACTGTAAAGGTATCATAACAGGTTTTGGATTGATGTCTTATGAATTAGCTCTAAAAAGCTTTTTATAGTTATTTCCAGATTTCTTTGAAAAGTTTTTTACCTCTCACAAAATAATCAAAAACAATGCTGTTTTGATATTTACCAGCAAGGTTTTGTTGTGGAGAGATGTAGCTGTTTTTGATTTTTCCTTCAAATAAAGCACTTACAAAATGCCTATGCGCCTTAGAAATAGCCCAGGCATTATCTGCTTTTTTATCAAGCAAAAATTTGATAAGTGCCAAAAAATCCAAGCAAAATCTAAAAGGAATTAAAAATATAGAACGAGAAATTGGCTCGTTCTTTTTAATGAGATAGAGATTGTTTCTAAAATTTAAATAGGTTTTGTATGGGCTTTCTGCTTGTAAAGTTCCTCCACCAACGTGGTATACTGTAGAAAAGCCACAATACATAACTTTATATCCTTTGTTTTTTGCTCTCCAACAAAGATCAATTTCTTCCATGTGAGCAAAGAAATGTTCGTCTAAGCCGTTTATTTCTTTCCAAATATTTGATTTGATGAATAAAGCACATCCAGAAGCCCAAAATATTTCTTTTTCATCATCATATTGGCCATAATCTTTCTCTATGGTATCAAATATTCTACCTCTACAAAAAGGATAAGCAAAAGTATCTATAAAACCTCCGGCAGCACCTGCATATTCAAAACTATCTCTGTTATAATAAGATCGTATTTTAGGTTGCGCTATAGCTATTTTAGCATCAGCCTCCATCATCTTAATAACAGGCTCTATCCAGTTTGGTGTAACTTCAACATCAGAATTAAGCAAAACAAAATAATCAGCATATACTTGTTTCAAAACTTGATTGTATCCTTCTGCAAAACCAAAATTTTCATGATTCACGATAACTTTTACTAAAGGAAAATTATCTTTTAGAAAATTTAAAGAATTATCTGTTGATGCGTTATCTCCAATAATAATTTCCATGTTAGGATATGTACTATTGAAAACTGATGGAAGAAAATTTGCTAAATGCTTTTCTCCATTCCAGTTTAGAATAACAACTGCAACTTTAGGATTATTCATGTATGGTTGTATTTGCTGCTGGTTTAAATTTCCAACGTTTATGAGACCAAAGCCAAAATTCTGGTTTTTGTTTTATCCTATTTTCTAGAATTTTAGCATGTTTTAAAGTTATTTCTTTATCTGTGGTAGTGGCTGGGTTATCATGAACCAACTTAAAATCGCAAGAATAATAACCTCTTTTAACTCTGTTAAGATCACAAAATATAACAGGATAGTTTGTAGAACGAGCAATTTTTTCTATGCCCATAAAAATTGCTGTAGGCTGGTTTAGAAATTTTATCCACTCATGAGGGTCTGCCAGGGCAGGGGTTTGGTCGGCAGCAAAAACTGTAACTGTAAGTTGGTTTTTAAAACGAGCCATCTCACGCAAAGTCATTTTCATACGCACCATTAAAGTCCCACTTTTTTCTCTAGCTCTTTTAAAAACTTCATTAAAAATATTGTTGTTTAAGGGTTTGTAAATGATAAGCGGCTTACTTTTTACAATTAATGGGGTTACAATAGTACACCATTCCCAATTTCCGTAATGCCCAACTGCCAATAAACAACTCTTATTTTGCGACTCAAACTTTCTTAATAACTCGGTATTGGTAAATGTAAAACGTCTAAAAACTTCTTTTTCTGATATAGAGAGCATTTTAACGGTCTCAAAAATTAAATCAGCTAAATAGCGGAAAAATCTTTTTTCAATTCCATTAATTTCCTCCTCACTTTTTTCTGGAAAAGAATTTACAAGATTCTCTCTTACCACTTTTCTTCTGTACTTGATAACATAAAAGATGATGATAAAAGCAAAATCAGACAAAAGATATAGCACTCTTAAAGGCAGCAAAGAAACTAAGTACAAAAAAAACGCAGCTACGTAAGAAAGCCATTTATTTATCATTATTTTCGTTGGTTTTAATTGCAAACATAAATATTTTGAAATGGAATCTGGCGCAATATTTCCTTTACTTTATTTACCACCTATAGAATTTTTTAAAGAGTTGTTGAATTTTAAAAATGATACAATTTTAATAGATAAAAATGAACATTTTCCAAAGCAAACTTATAGAAATAGAGCAAGTATTTATGGCGCTAATGGCGCTTTAAGTATTACAGTTCCGGTAGTAAAAGGCGCTAAATTACATACTTGTGTTAAGGATGTTAAGATAAGTTATGATGCCAATTGGCAACGTATCCATTGGATGAGTTTACAAGCATCATACAGAAGTTCTGCCTATTTTGAGTTTTATGAAGATGCTTTTGCACCTTTTTATCATCATAGATATAATTTTCTATTTGATTATAATTTAGAACTGTTACAAACTATATTAAAGCTCTTAAAACTAGATGTAACTTATAGTTTTACAGAAAGCTATCAAGCAGAATATCCACAGCTAAAAGATTTTAGAAGCAGCATTCATCCTAAAATTTCTAGTGATTATCAACCAAAAAAATATTATCAGGTTTTTGAAGATAAATACAACTTTATACCTAATTTAAGTATTGTTGATTTATTATTTAATCAAGGTCCTCAGGCAGTAAAATATCTTTAAAATGGTAAAAACACCACAATTTTTCAATATCAAAGCTAAACAGCGTAGGAGTAAACCTGGCGAAGTACCTGGTACTTTTGTAATTACAGAAAATGCTTTAGCTAGTAAAATTGTGGTTTATGCTTATCATGAAACTCATATCAAAGAACTTGAAACACTTCATATAAACGAAGCTTTAGAATTTATAAAAGAACACCCTAATAACTTTTATTGGATAGATATTAAAGGCTTGGGTTCGCAAGAAGTTCTAAATCAGGTAAAGCAGCATTATAACATTAATTCTTTGGTGATGGAAGATATTGTAAATACTTACCAAAGGCCAAAATGCGATGATTATGATGATTATTTATTCATCACAAGCAGAATGCTTGAGCTAGATAGTGGCTTGGTGATGCGTAATGAGCAATTGTCTTTTCTGGTTTTTAAGGATACTTTAATTACCTTTCAAGAAGATTATCAGGATGTTTTAGAGCCTGTTAGGGTAAGACTTAAAACTAAAGCAGGCGGTAATTTGCGCTATTTAGGGCCTTCTTACTTGCTTTATGCCTTGATGGATACCGTTATAGACCATTATTTTACTATTGTAAATAGGTTAGGAGATGAGTTAGAAATTGTTGAAGAACATCTTTACCAAAGGCCTCATAAATTATTAATGTACAGGATTTTGGGTGTTAAGAAAATTATGATAGCTATGAGAAGAGCTGCTTGGCCCGAAAGAGATAAATTAATAGAAATTCTTAAAAAGCCATCCAACATTATTCATCCAGAGGTTACGGTTTTCTTTAAAGATGCTTATGACCATAGCGTTCAGATTATTGATTTGATAGAATCTTATAAAGAGACTTCTATTAGTTTAATGGATGTTTATTTGTCTTTAATGAGCAACAAAATGAATGAAGTGATGAAATTCTTAACCATCATTTCATCATTATTTATTCCTTTAACCTTTATTGTGGGTGTATACGGAATGAATTTTTCTTACCAAGACCCCAAAACAGGCGAAATATTACCTTATAATATGCCCGAATTATATATGCCTAATGGGTATATCATCGTTTGTGTAGTAATGCTGCTTATTGTAATTGGGCAGTTATGGTATTTTGGTAAAAAAGGATGGTTTAAAGATTAAAGTACTGAATTGAGGATTTTTAGCTTAAATTCGCAAAGATGCAATCATTTGAAATTGATAAAACCGACGTTTTAAAACTAAAACAAGCTTTAGAAGGCAATGAGGAGGAGTTGATAAAGCTTTTAGGAGAATATCATGCTTCAGAAATTGCAATACTTTTCAGTAAAATCCCGCTCGAGTCGCAAAAGCGAATCATCAATTTATTACCGGCAGAAAGTGCCTCAGAAGTACTTTCTGAAATGGATTTTGAAGCACACCCCGAAGAACTTTTATTAGAGCTAGATCCAGAACGTAGGCAAGAAATTGTTGAAGAACTTGATTATGATGATGCGACAGATATTATCGCCCAGCTTGATGAAGAAGATCAACAAGAAATTCTTCAGGATTTAGATACTGAAGACGCATCAAACATCCGTAACTTATTAAGTTATAAAGAAGATTCTGCCGGTGGTTTGATGAATACCCAGCTCATCAAGATATATGCAAATATGTCTAAAAAGCAGGCTATTGATGAAATTATCCAACAAAGCGAAGAAATAGAAGAGTTTTATACTGTTTATGTTGTTGATGAATCTGATACGCTTAAAGGTATTATTTCTCTTAAAAATCTTATCAAAGCAAAAGCAAGCGTTAAAGTTGCCGATTTAATTAATGAAGACTTCATTTATGTTAAAGCGCAGGTAGACCAAGAAGAAGTAGCCGATTTAATCTCTCAATACAATCTTACCAGTATTCCCGTAGTGGATGATGATATGAAACTTTTGGGAAGAGTTACCTTTGATGATGTTATTGACGTTTTAGAAGAAGAAAATACCGAGGATATGTTAAAAATATCAGGGGTATCTGAGGACGAGGAGTTAAGTGGTAACTGGCAAGCGGCTGTAAAATCTAGGTTACCTTGGTTACTTATAAATTTAGTTACGGCTTTCTTAGCATCATCAGTAATTAGATACTTTGAACCTACCATAAATCATTTAATTATCTTACCTGCATACATGACTATTATTGCCGGTATGGGAGGTAATACAGCTACTCAGGCTTTAGCGGTTACAGTAAGAAGAATTACTTTAAGTGATTTATCAGATAACCAAGCTTATAGTACTGTAATTAAGGAATTTACAGTTGGGTTAGTAAATGGTGCTGTTATAGGTTTAGTGTTGTTTTTAGTAGCTTTTTTTTATGATTCAAACCCTATGTTAGGTTTGGTGATTTTTATTGCAATGGCAGGCAACTTAATTATTGCTGGCTTGGCAGGTTCTACCATCCCTTTGATACTTAAGCGTATTGGTATAGACCCCGCAATTGCTTCATCTATCATCATTACCACCTTTACCGATGTTTTCGGATTCTTGCTTTTATTAGGCTTAGCCTCAAAATTATTATTATAATTGTAGCAAATTTGGCTATGCTATTTTAGCAATAGTTAATGCTCAAAAAATTACAAATCATGCAAACAAAACATAACTGGACAAAAGAAGAAATTCTAGAGATTTATAATAGACCATTTTTAGATTTAGTTTACGAAGCCGCTACCATCCACAGAGCTAATAAAGACTATTCAGAAGTGCAAATAAGCTCTTTAATATCTATAAAAACTGGCGGTTGTCCAGAAGATTGTTCTTATTGCCCACAAGCAGCCCGTTATCATACAGATGTTGATGTACATGCTATGATGAAAGTAGACGAAGTATTGGATGCAGCAAAAAAAGCTAAAGAAGGTGGTGCTTCTCGTTTATGTATGGGTGCAGCTTGGAGAGAAGTACGTGATAACCGCGATTTTGATAAGGTTATTGATATGGTAAAAGCCGTGAACGAGATGGATATGGAAGTTTGCTGTACTTTAGGGATGTTAAATGCAGACCAAGCACAAAGACTTGCTGATGCTGGTTTATATGCCTACAACCATAATTTAGATACTTCTGAGGAAGATTATAAAAGAATCATCAGTACACGTACTTATGATGATCGTTTACAAACTATAGAAAACGTTCGTAAAGCAAAATTAACGGTTTGCAGTGGCGGAATTATAGGTTTAGGAGAAACTGTTAATGATAGGGTTTCTATGCTACGTGTTTTGGCTAATATGCCTCAACATCCAGAATCTGTTCCGGTGAATGCTTTAGTACCGGTAAAGGGAACGCCTCTAGAAAATCAACCTCGTGTTCCAATTTGGGATATGGTTCGTATGATAGCTACCGCTCGTATCATCATGCCAAAAACTTGTGTAAGATTATCAGCAGGAAGAACAGAAATGAGTACCATAGAACAAGCTTTATGTTTTATGGCAGGAGCAAATTCTATTTTTGCTGGTGATAAATTATTAACCACACCAAATCCAGATTTTAAAGATGATATGGCTATGTTTGAGCTTTTAGGTTTAACACCTAGAAAAGCTTTTAAAAACGGTAAGCCAAACCAAAAAGCAGAAGAAGTAACTGCTTAAGCAAAACATAAATTATTTGAATGGGGGCAATCTTTTTTGATTGTCCTTTTTTGTTTAAAGATGAAACTCATTCCTTTTAAAGAACAACATATCCCAATTTTAACAAATTGGATTAAAGATGAAGATACCTTACTCAAATTTGCAGGTATAGCTTTCGATTATCCGCTTACGCGAGAACAAATGTTAAGCTATACACAAAAGCATCCCGAAAGGCTTATTTATTTAGGTATTGATGATAAAAATAAGCCTCTAGCTTATGGTGAAGTAATTCCGCAGAAAGATGATTCTGCCCGTTTAGGACATTTACTTATCGGCGAAAGCCAAAACAGAGGTAAAGGCTTAGGCAAGCAATTGATAAATTTATTAATTGCTCAGGCTAAACTTGAGCTTAGCATTAAACGTATGGATTTATATTTACTATCTACTAATAAAGTAGCAGCCCAATGTTATCTTAAATATGGTTTTCAGTTTGTTGATAATGATTTTAGCATCACTTACAAAAATCAAAGCTATCCAATTTTAAAAATGACGATGCCTTTATAATTCAAAGCCTAATTTGACTATCCATAAACACTTTTAAAAAAGCTTTCTTTTAGCTTTGTTTTATGGAAAATAAGAAGCCTTCTATCATTTACGTTTACGATGCTATTTGTGGCTGGTGTTACGGATTTAGCCCAGTTATGAAAAGTCTTTTTGAAAATTATGCCGATAAATTTGATTTCGAAGTTTTATCTGGTGGCATGATGATGGGCGAACGTGAAGGTACTATTAATGATGTGGCTCCTTACATTAAAACGGCTTATAAAGATGTTGAAAACACTACAGGAGTTATGTTTGGAGAAGCTTTCTTGGCCGAATTACAGAAAGGAGATTTATTCTTAAGTTCTGAAAAACCGGCTATAGCATTAGCAGTTTTTAAATCTTATTTTCCAGAAAAAGCTATTTTATTTGCTCACGATTTACAATCTGCCATTTATGTTCATGGTTTAGATTTAAGTAAAGATGATAGTTATATTCATTTAGCAGAAAAATATCAAATTCCGGTTCAAGATTTTATAAGCAAACTTAATCAAGAAGAATTTAAACAAGCTGCCTATTACGATTTTGCCTTAGCCAGACAATTACAGGTTACGGGTTATCCTGCAGCATTTATCAGAACTGGCGAACTTAAATTTTATATGATAGCTAAAGGTTATGCTAACTTAGAAACTATGGAATTACGCGTTCAAAATGTGTTAAACGAAATAGCTTTATGAAGAAAATAGCAGTGTTGGGTGCTACTGGTATGCTAGGGAAACCAGTTGCAGATGAGTTGATTAAGGCTGGTTTTGAGGTAACCATTTTAGCGAGAAATATTAAAAAAGCTAAAGAGTTATTTCCTCAAGCTAATATCGTTTTTGCCGATTTAGCTTCAAGAACCACCTTATCTCTAGCCTTAAAAGGGCAGGAGGCTATTTACCTAAATCTTCATATACCGCAACACGCTAAACCTAAAGATTTCATGCCTGAAACAACAGGTTTGCTAAATTTAATAGAAGCAGCAAAAGAAAATAACATCCAAAGAATTGCTTATTTATCTTCTTTGGTTAAAGATTATCAAGGACAAAATAATTTCAATTGGTGGGTGTTTGATGTTAAACAAAAAGCTGTTCAAATTCTTAAAAGCAGTAAAATACCTTATACCATATTTTACCCAAGCAGCTTTATGGAGAACTTTGATAAAGGTGGCTTCATGAATGGTAATCAGATGAATTTAGCAGGCAAAGCAGAAGCTAAAATGTATTGGATTTCTGGTGCCGATTATGGTAAACAAGTTGCCAAATCTTTTGAGGTTTTAACTGATGAAAATAGAGAATACAACGTTCAAGGTCCAGAAGCTTATTATCCAGAAGAGGCAGTAAGAATTTTTATCGATAACTATAAAAGGAAACGTTTAAACGTATTTAAAACGCCAATTGGTGTGTTAAAGTTTATGGGTAAATTTTCAAATAAAATCAATTATATCTACCATATTTTAGAGGCGCTTAATAAGTATGAGGAAAAATTTGTCTCTCAATTCACATGGGATGAATTAGGCCAACCTAAAGAAACTATAAAAGATTATACCATCAGAATTCAAAAATAAAACTAAAATTTTTAGTCAATTTATTACTAAATATTTTAGTAAATTTGATTATGAATTTTGATAGGATAACAGAAAAATTAGAAATTCTGGCTGATGCGGCTAAATATGATGTTTCCTGCTCATCCAGTGGTGCTAAAAGAAATAATCAAAACAAAGGTTTAGGAAATTCTACCGGAATGGGTATTTGCCATTCTTACACAGAAGATGGGCGATGTGTTTCTTTACTCAAAATTTTACTAACCAACCATTGTATTTATGATTGCGCTTATTGTGTAACTCGTAAAAGTAATGATATAAAAAGAGCAGCTTTTACCGTTCAAGAGGTTGTTGATTTAACCATAAACTTTTACAGAAGAAATTACATTGAAGGTTTATTTCTAAGCTCAGGTATTTTTAAAGATGCTGATTTTACGATGGAGCGATTGGTCTTAGTAGCTAAAAAGCTCCGTTTGGAAGAAAATTTCAACGGTTATATTCATTTAAAAAGTATCCCAGGTGCTTCTGATGAGTTGATGAAAGAAGCCGGACTTTATGCTGATAGATTAAGTATAAATCTAGAACTTCCTACAGAAAAAGGATTAAAGCTTTTAGCTCCTGATAAAAATAGGGAAGACATGATAAAGCCCATGAATTATGTTAAAAACGAGATTATTGTTTTTAAAGAAGAAAAAAAGCTTTTCAGGAATACACCCAAATTTGCTCCTGCTGGGCAAAGTACACAGCTCATCGTTGGTGCTACACAAGAGAACGATTTAGAAATTATCCAAACAGCAGATTCATTTTACAAAAATTATCAGCTAAAAAGGGTTTACTATTCTGGCTATGTTCCCATAGCCGATGATGCTCGTTTACCTTCTTTGCAAAGTAAAGTGCCTATGGTAAGAGAAAACAGGCTTTATCAGGCAGATTGGTTAATGCGTTTTTATGGCTTTAAAGCCGATGAAATACTAGATCCAAACTTACCTTTTTTAGATTTAGATGTTGACCCAAAATTGAGCTGGGCGTTAAGAAATCAGCATGTATTTCCAATAGATATTCAAAAAGCAGATTTCGAGATGATTTTAAGAGTACCTGGTATTGGTGTAAAATCTGCTTGGAAAATTATTGAAGCCAGACGCTTTAGTCAGTTAAATGAAACTCATTTAAAAAAGCTAGGTGTAGCCTTAAATAGAGCCAAATATTTTATTTCATATGGAATGCATTTTGGAAATCTTAAATTTTTGAATAGCAGCAATTTAAAGCAATTTATTTTAGGCAATACTAAAAGCAAATATCAAGATCAATATAACGCTCAGTTAGCTTTATTCTGATGAATATTTTATTGTACGACCATACTTTTGAAGGCTTTTTAACTGCAGTTTTTGAAGCTTATGAGTTTAAGCTAAAACAAGTTAAGATTATAAAAGAGGCTTTACAAACCGAGCAGCTTTTTGCCCAAACAAGAAAAGTATTTACACAAGCTCCTAAAGCAGAAAGAGTGTATCAAAAATTAAAATCACTCATTGGGGATTTAGGTTTACACCGGATGCTTTATACCTTTTTATCAGAATATGAAGATATAGAAACGCATTTGTGGGCAGTTGTACAATATGCGCTAAGTAATCCAAACCGAAATATTATTCAGGATTTTTCTCATCCATCTGTTTTAAAATTATCTCAATATGCGCAAATGGTACATCGCGAGAAGCATAGAATGGAAGCTTTTGTACGTTTTAGGCTAACATTAGATGGTATTTATTATGCCGAAATAGAACCAGATTTTAATGTTTTACCAGTAATAGCAAAGCATTTTAAAGACCGTTATCAAGACCAAAAATGGATGATTTTTGACCAGAAAAGAACCTATGGCATTTATTATAACTTACATAAGGTTGAACTGGTAGAAATGAAATTTGCTAATCATCTAAACAAACAAGAAGGTTTAGAAATGCTGGTTAAAGATGAAAAGTTGTATCAACATTTATGGCAAACCTATTTTAAGAAAACAACAATCCAAGCAAGAAAAAATTCTCGTTTACATATTCAACATGTACCTAGAAGGTATTGGAAATATCTAACCGAAAAATTTGTGGTTTAAGGATAGATTTAAAGCTTTTCGGTAATTTTCAATATATCAGCTGATACTTTTACAATAAGCTCTAATTGTTCTGTAGCTAAATCCTCGTTAGTTTCAACTACACCCTCAAAAACATGAACAAATTCTTGTTCGTGTGTGGTTTCAGATAACCATTCTATAGCAAGTTTTAAATAATGCTGAGATTTCCTAAAAAGCTTCTGCTGATCAGCATTAAACATTATTTGAGAATCTTGTAGGCTAGTTGATAAATTTGCCAAATAAGAGGATAAAATATGATTTAACACTACAAATTTATGTACATCTAAAACCGCTTTGTGCTGCTTGGTTTTAGGCTCGTTCAGCATTCTTTGAAAAGCAGCCGCTAAATTGGCTGTATTTACATAAACTTCTTTTCTAGCCAATTTATACTCGGTAATATTGATTTGATTTTGAGGATTAAATCTTCTAAAAATAGCATCTAGATATTTCTGATTAGCTTTAAGCATATCTAACATATAGTTCTTAAACTGGTAAGATTCCCAACTAGGTAGAACTAAATAACTAGATAAAAAGGCAATACCAGAACCAATAAGTGTATCAATAATCCTTTCTACCGCCAAACTCTCGTTAATAGTTGCGCTGATGAAGCTGAATAATATCAGTATAAAAGGTGTCATAAATAACACACTAATAAAATAGTTTACCCGCTGTATACTATAGGTAATCAGCATAAATAAAACCATTAGAATAAATCTGGCAGTTTCATCCTTAATAAAGTAAATAATTAAAGCTCCTGTAATACCACCTATGATGGTTCCTATAACTCTTTCAATATTTCTTTGCTTAGTAGTACTAAAACCGGGCTTTAAAATCACCAGTATGGTTAAAATTATCCAATAGCTATGATGCCCAACCGGGAGTAAAAAACCAACTAAATAACCTGTAAAAACAACCAAAGAAACACGTAATGCATATCTGAAATTTCCAGACATTAAGTTTAAATTGCTTCTAAAAAGCTTAATATCAAAACTTTGGTGTGTTACAAATTTATCATGGTCTGTTGAGCCAGATTTTGCTTGTTTGATAAAGCTATTGTCATTATCGAAATAACTGAAAATAGTATTCGTTTTTGAGAATATATGTCTGAGATTAACTAGTATTTTCTTTAAAACCAGAACAGATATACCTGCTTTTTCTAAATCATCAAGCTGTTTTTTAAGCTTATCTAAATCTTCAATTTTTACAGCATGTTTTCTAGGTTTTACCTGATGAATCAAACAAAAACCAATATATTCTATTTCTGATGCTAGTTTATGAATCAATAAAGCATAAGCAGGTAATATATCATGATTTTTATAACGCTTTCTAATGATTTCATAATCATGATGGGTAGCCATGGTTTGCTCAAATAAATCAACTATATCAACAAAAATCATGATAAGCAGCCTTCCATCACTTGTTGATTCATTAACCAGCTTTCTGGTTTTAAATAGTATTTCTCTTACATTATCTTGTATTTCATGTACAAGAACTTGTTTGTCAACTAAAGCTTTGAAAATGTCTTCTACAGGTATTTTAGCGTTATAGAAATCGGCTCTAAGGCGCATATAACCAGCAACTTCTTGTACACACTCACCTAGAGTTTGTCTGGCATATCTAA
Source organism: Pedobacter puniceum (assembly GCF_009674685.1). Classification (GTDB taxonomy): domain Bacteria; phylum Bacteroidota; class Bacteroidia; order Sphingobacteriales; family Sphingobacteriaceae; genus Pseudopedobacter; species Pseudopedobacter puniceum. The sequence continues at coordinate 1,039,055 of NZ_WKJI01000001.1, read as the reverse complement.
AAGGTCTAGCAAAAGAAAATAAAGCGCTTAAAAGAAAATACCATATTCCACCAGATAAAACCAAACCTGCATGCTCATATGAGTTTAAACTAGTTTCATGATGAGCAACATTTAAAACCATGATAAGTAATGCAGCAGTTCCAACAGAAGAAGCTCTTGTGCCATAAACATAAAACATGGAGAAAATGAAGCAAAAAACCAGTATTTCTATACCTATAAGGATAGGATTATGGTTAATTAATGAAGTTATGAGTGCCACTAAAAACACCAAAAAATTGGTAATTAACATAGCATTTCTTCTATGTAACCATGGGCCAGGAGTATCTGAAATACTACAACAAACAGCTCCTAAAGAAAGATTAATACCAATTTCTAAAAGATTAAACTGAGCAAAAATTAAAGAGGGTAGAAGTACTCCTATAGTAATCTTTATACCGTCAGAAAAATACTGAGTGTATAAGAAGTTTCTGAAATCATCTAACGGTTTTTGAAGTAGCATGACTGCAATTTAAAAATTGTTTAAATATTTATGAGTCTTAAATACATTTAAATTAAAGAAGTTTTTATTCCTTTGTGATATTAAACCATAAAACCTTATAAATGAAAAATTTGTTCCTCGCAGTTATCATTACTACGTTTTTCTTATCGCTAAGCAGTTTTATTGCCAAGAAAAGAGAAGTTAAAATTTTAGTATTTTCTTGCACAAAAGGATACAGGCATAAAAGTATCGAACCAGGCTTAGAAGCCATCAAAAAGATTGGAAAAGAAAAAGGTTATACCATTATACATTCAGAAAACCCAGAGGATTTTACAGATAAGAACTTAAAGCAATTTAAAGCTTTGTTATTCTTAAATCCTACGGGTAAATCTTTATTTAACGATGCTCAAAAAGCTGCTTTTAAAAAATACATCAATAGAGGTGGGGGATTTGTTGGTGTACATGCCGCAACAGATTGTAATTTTGATTGGGAATGGTATGGTAAGCTTGTTGGTGGTTTTTTTGCTGGTCATCCAAAAGTTCAAGAAGCCAAACTAGATATTTTAAACGCTAATCATCCATCAACAAAGGGTTTACCAAATCCTTGGATGCATACAGACGAATGGTATAATTTTAAAGACTTCAATAAAGATGTAAAAGTAATCATGACGGTTGATGAAAAGAGCTATACCGGCGGTAAAATGCCTGATTTTCATCCGATGGCGTGGTATCATGAATTTGACGGAGGAAAAGTATTTTATACCGGATTAGGGCATACTATTGAAGATTTTCAAGACGAATTATTTTTAAAACACCTTGCCGGAGGTATAGAATATGTCTTAAAATAGCATATCCCTATAAATAAGCTTAACTTTGCTGCTTAAATATTATATTTTGAGCAATTTTAAAGATTTAGGAATTCATCAAGAGCTTATCAAAGCCCTTAATGAATTAAATATAAATACCCCAACGGTTATTCAAACCCAAGCTATTCCTGTTTTATTAAAAGGTAAAACAGATTTTATTGGCCAGGCACAAACCGGAACAGGAAAAACAGCTGCCTTTGGTTTGCCATTATTACAACTGGTAAATCCAGAGCAAAAAAACATTCAAGCGGTAATTATTTGTCCAACCAGAGAATTAGGTCAACAAATAGCTAAACAGCTTTTTAAGTTCACCAAATATGTAAGCAAAAAGATTTTTGTTGAAGCTGTTTACGGTGGTGAAAAAATTGACATTCAAATAGGTAGATTAAAGCGTCCAACACAAATTTTGGTAGCTACACCAGGTCGCTTAATAGATTTATTAGAGCGTAAAGCGGTTGATTTAATGGAAGTTAAAAATATTGTTTTAGACGAGGCCGATGAAATGTTAAGCATGGGTTTTAAGCAAGATATTGATAAAATCTTAAGTCATACTGCACAAATAGACAGAAATATTTGGCTTTTTTCTGCAACCATACCATCAGCTATTAAGCAAATTATTAGCGATTATATGGCTGATGATGCTTATAAAATAGAAGTAGACCATAAAGATGTAATGAATACAGCTATCAAACATCAATATGTGATTTGCGATATTAAAGATAAGCCTAATCTTTTGCAGAGTTTTATCAAGAATAATGATGGTAAACGTGGTATTGTATTTTGTAAAACAAAAGCTGGCGCACAAACGCTTGCCAAGCAATTATTAGCCAAAAATTTAAAGGTTGAGGCCATACACGGAGATTTAGGTCAAAGAGACCGCGAAAAAGTAATGCGAGCTTTTAAAAGCGAAAGATTACAGGTATTAATAGCAACAGATATTTCTGCCAGAGGAATCGATGTAAGTAATTTATCTTATGTTATTCATTATCAATTACCAGAGCAATTAGAATATTTTACACACAGGAGCGGCAGAACTGCTAGAGCCGGAAATAAAGGGCTTTCATTGGCATTTGTAGCACCATCAGAATTAGAAAAAATTACGGCTTTAGAAAAAGAGCTAAATATTTATTTCGAAAAGATTAGTATTTAAAGAAATGGAAAAGCAACCAAATAATCCATTACATGGCAGAACCTTAGAAGCTATTATAAATGATTTGGTTGAGTTTTATGGTTGGCCAACACTTGGATTAAAAATTAAGATTAAATGCTTTAATGAAAATCCAAGTGTAAATTCTAGTTTAAAATTTCTTAGAAAAACAGATTGGGCTCGTACAAAAGTTGAAGAGCTTTGGATAAAGACATTTAGATAAGCTTATTTCATTAAACATTATATACTCTGCATAATATTAGTTTATATTTACGTCTTATAATTAACATTATGTTAAGTAGTGAAATCACCTCCCTTCAAGGGAAGCATTTATATCTATAAAGTTGATTGTATTTTAGCGCTATCTCCTACAATCCAAACCATATCATTTTCTTGGAATACCCAACTAGATTCTGGATTTACAATACGCTCAGCGTTTCTTTCTATACCTACAACAATTCCATCGGTTAAGTCTTTAATTTTTGATTCTCTTAAAGATTTACCTTCTAAAAATGAATTCTTTCTCACCAATAGCTTATGTAATTTAGGTTGATAATTATCATGCTGTTCGATAGCTTTTTTATCAGGTCTGATGATAGAACTTAGTTTCCTAATTTGAGCATCGGTACCAATAATTTTTAAAATATCTCCAGGATAAATAATGGTGTTACTTTCTGGAGAATGAATGGTTATACTTCCTCTGTTTATCATAGCTACATTTATACCAGCCCTTTCTCGCCACTTCAACTCCATTAAGGTTTTTCCTACAGCTGGCGACTCTGGTTTAACGTCTATCTCTGTAAAGTGGGCATCCCAAGGTGCTAGTATTTGTTGCTCTTTTTTTGGTTGTTGCTCTTCATCATGATAATTTTTTAAGAATAACATTTCTAATTTTAGATACACATTTTGAACCTGTTTCCAAAAAATAAATAATACCACAATTATCAACAATGCAGCATAAAGCGCAACTGTTACAGAAAGCAGATTATTTAATAAAGTAATGATTAATGCTGCAGATAATAAAAGCCTAAATAAGCGCATTACTAAAACTAAATTACGGTATAATCGCTCATTTTTTAACTCAACCACTACCCCATTATAAAGATTTCTAAAGCTTAAAGCATATAAAAATGGTGATAAAATGATGATGGTAATTACTAATGATGCAATATTACTCCAAACTGCATTTTCTGTTTTTCCTTGTATAAACGGACTTAAATAATTAGAAGACAGTAAAATGATAGCTAAACTTATGCTAAAGTGGATTAAAGTATTAGCCGTGTATGATTTTACAAATAATTGCCAGTTAGAAACTGTAGTAACGCTCTGGGTAGCAGAACTATATCTATTTAAATTCTCTATCCATTTTGATGGTAAAACTTTATTTAGCCAATTATAAAACGGAAAAGATAATTTTATGAGATAAGGTGTGGTAAAAGTACTTATAGCAGATACTGCTACCGCAATTGGATATAAAAAAGAGCTGGTTACATTTAAAGTAACTCCTAGTGTGGCTATTATAAAAGAGAACTCCCCTATTTGTGCCAAGCTAAAACCCGTTTGAACCGATGTTTTTAAAGGTTGCCCTGATGCTAAAGCACCTAATGAGGAGCTGAATATTTTTCCCACTATGGTTACTAAAACAATAATTATTACAGGTAAAGCATGTTCTGCTAACATGGATGGGTCTATCAACATCCCAACGGAAACAAAAAATACTGCGCCAAATAAATCCTTAATAGGCATTACTAAATGTTCTATTTTTTTACCCTGACTGGTTTCTGCCAATATAGAGCCCATGATGAAAGCTCCTAAAGCCGGAGAAAAACCAACTTTTGTTGCTGCAATTACCATCAAAAAGCACAATGCCAAAGAAATAATCAGTAACATTTCTTCGCTTATTAATGGTTTAATTTTTTTTAAAAAACTCGGTAAAAAGAATATACCCAGTACAAACCAAATCACTAAAAAGAAGATAAGCTTTAATATAGAAAATAGCATTTCTGAGCCCGCAAATTGCTGACTAACCGCTAATGTAGATAGTAAAACCAATAGCACTACAGCAACCAAATCTTCTACCACAAGAACTCCAAATACTAAGCCTGCAAACTTTTGTCCCTTTACGCCTAATTCTTCAAAGGCTCTAATGATAATAGTTGTTGAGGATATAGAAAGTATACCGCCAAGAAAAATACTATCCATTGTAGACCAACCAAAAGCTTTTCCTGTAAAATAACCTAATAAAAGCATAACTACTACTTCTGTTATAGCAGTTATAGAGGCAGAACCTCCTACTTTCATCAGCTTTTTGAAGCTAAATTCTAATCCTAAGCTAAATAAGAGGATAATTACACCTATTTCTGCCCATACAGCTACGTTTTCTGTTTCTACAATGGTGGGAAATAATGAAAAATGTGGGCCTACTAGAAATCCAGCAATGAGATAACCTAAAACTAAAGGCTGTTTCAAGTATTTGAAGATGAGTGTAATAATGGCTGCAGCGCCGAGTATAAGTCCTAAATCTGTGATTAAATTTGGTAAGTGTATCATAAATTATATATCGTATTATTTTGATTTAATAGAGTTCATTAGCTTTAAGAAAGCTTTTCCAGAAAACTATGAAATGGAAATAATAACTGAGATATATAATAATGTTGTGATATTGAGGTTATTAAACTTTTATGAAGGATATAATTATCATTATTTTCAAAGTTTAAGTTAAAACCAGACCTGTTAAAATTGGCTGTTAGCCTGGCGTTTTTTCTTAAAATAAATTGGTTTTCCTGATTAATATCTGATGTGAGTAATTTATTAGCTTTTACATACTTCTTAAAATAACTTTTTACTGAAAAGCAATCGTTTTTAAGCAATAAAGATTGCTTTTGCTTATCTATTGCTAAGCTATGGCAGTTAAAGGATATTAAAATTATAGTAATTAAAGTAAATAAAAACCTCATATCGCAAAATATAATAAAAAAACAACTATTTAAGGGTTTTGAGTGTCTTTAAAATGTCTATTTTTTGATTTTTCATATCCCTCCAAGGGTCTTCTCTGTCTTTTAAAAGTGCTAAAACGTTTTTAAGATGGAAATCCTTCATATCTAAGTTTTCATCTACTTCATCCCAACTTAAAGGAAAAGAAACCGTTGCATTAGGTTTAGGTCTTACAGAATATGGTGCTGCAATGGTTTGTCCTCTTCTATTTTGCAAGTAATCTATATAAATTAAGTTTTTTCTTTTAGAAGGACTTCTTTCTAAACTGGTAATTTCTGATGTTTTTTCATGTACCTTTTGCGCAATAAACTCAGCAAAGTTCTTTACAATCTTATAATCATATTTTGCTGCCAAGTAAATAAAAATATGGATACCACTAGAGCCGGAAGTTTTTACAAAGCTTTTAATATTCATCTCGTCATAAACTTCTTTAACCGCTGAAGCTACCTGTACAACTTCTTTGAAATCATTTTTATCGGGGTCTAAATCTATCACCATATATTCTGGATTTTCTGGCTTTTTATAAGTGCTTAACCATGGGTTTATCTCTATACAACCTAAATTTGCCATGTATAATAATGATGCTTTATCGTTACATATCAGATAATCAATCTCCTTGTTATTGCTTTCTGAGTGTATTTGAGCTGTTTTTGCCCATTTCGGAATTTGCTCTAAGTCTACATCTTTTTGATAAAAGCCAGGTTTAGTTATTCCGTTTGGATGCCTGTTTAAAGAAAGTGGCTTATCTTTTAAATAAGGTAAAATATAATTGGCAATGCTTTCATAATAATTTAGCAGCTCTCCCTTGGTGATTTTTTCCTTGGGCCAATACAACTTGTCTAGATTAGTTAATTTCACTTTTTTAGTTCCAAAAGTTTTAGTTTCCTCGTTTTTAAGAACCTTTTCTTCTTTTACTTCTTCCATATCTTTATCTAATCTTAAGCCCTTAAAAACCGGATGCCTTAAATGATGGTCTAAAGTCCACTCGGTATAATTTACCTCGCAAATTAATTGGGGTTTTAGCCAGGTTACCTTGCTTTCCATATTTACTTTATCAGCAAAAGGCTTTTCTGTGGTAATGATATCCTCCATTTGTTGATGAAGATTTTTTAATGTTTCATCATTAAAACCTGTTCCGCAATTACCTATGTAACTGAGCTTCTGGTTATCATCATACATTCCTAAAACTAAAGCTCCAAAATATTTTCTACTTCCAGCGGGTTTTGTAAAGCCGCAAATAATAGCTTCTTGGCTGTTATTTAATTTAATCTTCAACCAAGAGTCTGTTCTTTTACCAGGATAATATTCATCATCAATTCTTTTAGCAATCACTCCCTCCCATTTTTGCTTTTTAGCTTCTTCGAAAAGCTTTTCGCCATCGGCTAAAATATAATCGTTAAAAACAATATTTTTAGCTTTATACTTCTCTAGCAATACTTTTAAGAGCTCTTTTCTTTTTAAAAGGGGCATATCTAAAAGTTCATTTTCATGGAGTTTTAAAATATCAAATACATAAAATTTAAGCGTAAGTCCTTTAGCATTTGTATCAAAATTTTGTAACCATTGAAACTGATGAACATCATCTTTATTCTCTGCAACAATTTCACCATCTAAAATCGCATCAACCTTAATTTCTTTCAGATGATTACTGATTTGTTGATATTTTGATGTATAATCAATACCATTTCTTGAGGTTAATGTAATCTTTTCTCCTGTGCTGGCAAGAATTCTGTAACCATCTATTTTTCTTTCGAAAAGCCAATTTTTATCATTAAAAATATGATTTGACAATTTGGTTAACATGGGCGAATAGCCATGCTCTTGAACTTTTTTTTGTTTTTCTTTTGGCTGATGTTTCTTTTCTGGCTTCTGTTTTTTAAAATCCTTTCCTGCTTTTATAACCTCTTTAGGGATAAGATTTTCGATATTAAAACTCTTGTTTACAGAAAATTCATCTTGATGTTTAATCAGAAGCCAAGCATCTTGTTCTGAGTTTTTAAGCTTAACTAAAGCAAATTCTCCTTTAAGAATTTTACCATTCAGTTTAAATTTTAAGCTACCCGTAGCTAAGCCTTTTTTTAACTCTTTTTCATCTTCTTTTCTAGTTTTTGATAAAGATTGATAATTACCTGCATCAAAAATATAAACGGTACCAGCGCCATAATTTCCTTTAGGAATCTCACCTTCAAAATTTTTATAATCATAAGGATGGTCTTCTACCATCATGGCTAAACGTTTATCTTTGGGGTTTAACGACGGACCTTTAGGAATGGCCCAACTTTTTAAAACACCATCTATTTCTAATCTAAAATCATAATGTAAGTGCGATGCATGATGCCTTTGTACCACAAAACTCAATGTTTTTCTTTTAGCCTTTTGCAGAGATTTAGGTTCTGTAGTTTGCTCAAAATTTCTTTTTTGCTGATACTTTGTTAAAGACATTTTATGCTCCTTTCTTATTCAAACTTTCTAATAATTGCTCGTACAAATCATCACTTTTAGCTTTTTTAGGTTTCAGTTTTTTGATGGTTGGTCGTTTTCCTTTAGCTTTTGCCTTTATAATTTTTAAAAGTTCTGCGGTATAAGTGTCTTTATATTTATCGATATTAAAATCGGCAGTATATTGTTTTATTAAAGCTAAAGCTACATCTAGTTCTTTTTTAGGGATTTTTAAATCATCAGGAGTATTAATTTCTGATGTGTCTTTTATTTCTTGAGCAAAACGTATTCTTGAAATTACAATAACATTGTCTTGCGGATGTATGATGCATAAATTTTCTTTTTGCCTAAGCACAAACTGCCCCACCCCTGCCATCTTAGTCTTCTTTAAGGCATTGAGAAGTAAAGCGTAAGCTTTTTGTCCTTGTTTACTAGCTTCTGCATAGTAAGAAGTTTCAAACAACATCGGGTTAATTTCTGATGACTGTACAAATGTTTGAATATCAATGGTTTTGGTTTTGTCCGGGCTGGCATCCTCAAAATCCTGATCTTCTAAAATGATGTAATCATCTTTCAAGAAAAAACCTTTAACTATCTTTTCATAAGGGACTTCTTTCTTTGTTTTTTCATTAACTCTTAAAAAGCGAATACGAGCATGATCTCGACTATCCAACATATCTAAATCTAAAGTGCTATTATCTATAGCCGAGTAGAGCTTGATAGGAATATTTACTAAACCAAAGGCAATGGTGCCATTCCAGATAGATCTCATAGTAGTTGTTTTGTTTTTAAAAACAATTACTATTCCAAAGAAAAGGCATAAAAAAAGCCTTCTGCATTTACAGAAGGCTTTCGTTTAGATTTTATGTTTTATGCAGAGTTCCTAGCTGCATTTACTATACCATAAAGGGTTCTTAAAATAAGTTTGTTATAGATTTGTTTTCTTTCCTCAGATACATCATCAGATAAAGATTTGATAATCGCATATCTTTGGATGATAACCAAAGGCAATACAATTTTTTCTCTTAAAGAGATAGAACGTTTATCTGTTGGATAATTTTCCATTAAAGTTTCTGTGTTAGAAAGCTCTAATACTAAACTTTGGGTAAGGTCAAACTCGGCTTTCATACCTTTCCAAAACTCACCAAATGTAGCATCCTCAGATAAATACTCGGTTAATCTAAAATCAGCTTTACTCATAGACATCATACAATTATCTATAACTGTTTTAAAGAAGCCAGAGTTTTTATATAATCCTTTCACTTGCTCCCATTTACCCGATTCTTTTAAAGTTTTTAAAGCTGTACCAACACCATAAAAACCTGGTATATTTAATTTTGCTTGGCTCCATGAAGTAACAAAGCTAATAGCTCTTAAATCCTCCAATTTCAATTCGGCATCAGAGTTTCTTTTTACTGGTCTACTACTGATATTGATTTGAGAAAGCATTTTTAAAGGAGTTTGTACCTCCATAAATTTCAAGAATAAAGGATGTTTCCTTAAATCCATAAAAGCATTATAGCTAATATCAGCCATTCTAGAGAAAAGCACTTTTTCCTCATCGCTCATGGTATTGGTATGCTGTTTCTCTAATGCAGAATTGATACCTGCATGGATAAGCTGCTCCATGTTGTTGGTAGAGCTTTCATAAGTTCCATAATGAGAACTGATGGTTTGCCCTTGAACCGTCATTTGGATTTGCTTATTAGCGATATCTTTACCAAATGAAGCGTAGAATTTATGCGTTTTACCCCCTCCTCTGGCAGGTGGCCCTCCTCTTCCATCAAAGAAAGCTAAATCTATATCGTATTTTCTAGAAACAGCTGTTAAGCTAGATTTAGCATAGAAAATAGAATAATTTGCCATTAAATAACCACCATCTTTGGTACTATCAGAGAAACCTAGCATGATAACTTGGCGTTTTTTTCTAATCTCTAGATGTTTGCTGTAAACAGGATGAGCATATAAACTCTCCATAACATTATCAGCAAATTTTAAATCATCTATAGTCTCAAAAAGAGGTACAAAATCTATGTCCAATTCTTCTGCTTTCCATCCGCTCCATAAAAACAATTGTTTTAACTGAAGAATATCTGATGCTTTTTGGCAATTACTAATGATAAACCTGTGGCAGGCTCTTTTACCATTATCTGTTTGCATTTGTTTAATTAGACGGATAACATCTAAAGAATCTTTACTTAATTCGGCAAAAGAAGCATAATTAGTAAAGTCTGCTTCGCTTAAAGGTATAGCAGCTATTTTTTCTTCTTCAGTTAAATCAAAATAATTTTCTGGTAAAAGACCTTTAAGTTCTTCTGATTCTATACACTCTTTAAAAAGCTTACGTAAAATACGGCTATCTTGTCTGATATCTAATGAAGCAAAATGACAACCAAAAAGCTTTACTTTCCAAATCATATCATCAACCAGCTCAGTAAATAAACTATCGTGATAATTGATTAAAACCTCTTTTACCTTTCTTAAATTCGTTAATAAGGTTTCCTTGATGTTTAAGCAAGATGAATTTTGTTGGTAAGCGTTATTGTAGATAAGATTTTCTAGTTCTTCTAAATATTGCTCTGTACCGTTAAAAGTAATTCTACGTTTAAGTTTCTTAAAATCTCTATAGTAGCATCTGAAAAGTGCTTGTCTTAAGAAAACAGAAACTTGTTTAGTAGTTTCAGCGGTAACAAAAGGATTTCCATCCCTATCGCCACCAGGCCAAAAACCTAATTCTATTAAACTATGGTTTCCTAAATTAAGTTTAAAAACTTCTTCTAGGTTATTATGTACGTCTGACGCTGTTTGGTAAAGTATATTTTCTAGATACCAATTTAAACTAACAGCTTCATCAACTGGGGTTGGCTTTTTCTTCTTGAAGAAAGGTGTTTTACCTAATTGTTGTAAAAGAAGATTAATGGCGTTTACATCATTGTTTTTGATAGCCTCGGTTAAGTCTGTCATGATACTTAACACCGGACCTGGATAAAACTGAGTTGGATGTGCTGTTAAAACCAATCTCAATTTAAATTCTCTTAAACAATCCTGAATACGTTTATAAAGTTCTTCATCTTCTAAAGCACTACTCATTAAAGTACTTAAGGAGCTTAAGTCTTCATTAGATCTGGTTTTTACAAAAGCAGCATCTTCTACAGCGTCAAATAATACAACTTGCCTTTCTATGTATTGGATAAATCTGAAAAGTAAATCGGTTATTTCATGCTGGTCTGTAATACCCTTTTGTTTAGCAAAGAAAGATTCTATAATATCATCTGGTCTTTGTTTTTCTTCTACACCGCTCTCACAATGTGCAAAGAAATATGGAAGCGCTAGTCCGGTATTTTTTACACGATAAAATGGCAGAGTAAGGAAAAGACTGTTATATAATTCGAATTTTGTTGTAATCTCGTTTTTAAATACAGTCTCTTTAGAATTTAGTTGAGGTCTAAGTGTAAACATAATTGGGCGAAAATTACGTTAATCTGAAAATCAATCCAAATAAAATTGCAATTAAAACCCAAATAAATGATATTTCTCTAAAAAATAACCTTAAAAAAACAAATAGCTCGCAACATTGCGAGCTATTTGTTATAATTTTTAAAAGAAAGACTCTTTTTACATTTGGTCTAATTGCTTTTTCAACTCAGCAGCTTTATCAAGTTTATTCAATTTTACATAAACTTCTCTAAGCGCTCTAACAACATTTCTGTCTTTAGGATTTAACTCTCTTGCCTTCTCTAATAAGGGAGCAGCTTTAGCTAATTGAGCATTAAATTGGCTTTTTAATGCATTATATTTTGCTTCTGTACCTTTATTGTTTGGTAAAGCATTCGCTTGGTTAATAAAAGCATTTCCTCTATCAATATAAATAACAGCTAAGTTATAAACAGCATCGGCATAAGATGGGTCTATCTCTAAAGCTTTATTATAAGCTGCTTCTGCTTTATCCAATTGTTTATTTGAAGCATATGCTACACCAGCAACAAAATGTAAAGTTTTATTCTTAGGCTCTTGTGCAATAGCGCTTTCTATTTTAGAAATTTGTTTACTTGCTTGTCCTCTAGCTAAATAAACGTTCAACTCATCATAAATTAAATTCAAATTATTCGGATGAACTGCTCTACCTGCTTCAATTACTTTTAAGGCACTATTAGTATCGGCTTTAGACATGTATAAACGACCTAATTCTTGATATAAAGAAGGGTTTTTGGTGTTCAACTCAAGGGTCTTATTGTAATACTTAATAGCCTCATCTGTCATCTGAGCACTGTTGGCAGCTATAGCTGTATACATACTAAATAAAGAGTCTTTAGGCATCACATCCGAAATGTATTTGAAAGATGTATAAGCTGTTTTATAGTCCTTTTTATTGAATGCAGAAACACCTCTGTTTTGCATCACAATAGAAAGGTTTCTTTCAGAGTTTTCAATGTTGTTTTTCTCTTTACCTTCTTTATCTAGCTCTTTAGCTTTTGCAATAGCTTCTTGTGCTGTTTTAAAAGCTGCATCAGCATTACTCTTATTTACCGTATCAGTAACAGCAATTGCCGAGTATATTAAAGCTTTATATCCCCAAGCTTCTGGAGAATTTAAAGTTTTTTCATGAACAGTAGCTTTATCAATAGAAGCTTTAGCTGTATTTAAAGTTTCTAATTGCTTCTTAGCTGATGCTTTAGTTTGCATACCAACCTCAAAAATTGCATAAGTGTTTTTTGCGGCACTAATTTCTGATTTTTGAGCCATTACAACTGTACAAAGACTTAGTGCTATAAGGCTCGATAATAGTTTTTTCATTTTTATTATTAATTGTATGTGTTAAACGATTAATTGTTTTATTTATTCTGCTGTTTCTTCACCCTCATCTTCTACTGCATCGTCCTCATCATCATCTAAATCCTCTTCAGTTACATCTCCTTCAATGATTTCGATATCTTTAACAATTGCGTCAGTATCCTCTTCGGCTGTTTCATCGTGTTCTACTTTAGCAACAGAAGCAATCTCATCATTAGCTTTAAGATTTATAAGTCTTACTCCTTGTGTGGCTCGTCCCATAACTCTTAAATGACTCATCGCAATTCTGATAACAATACCCGATTTATTGATAATCATTAAATCATCTTTATCGGTAACATCTTTAATAGCTACAAGTTCGCCAGTTTTTTCTGTTACTTTAATAGTTTTTACACCTTTACCACCACGGTTGGTAACTCGGTAATCTTCTAAATCTGTACGTTTACCATATCCTTTTTCAGAAACTACTAAAATAGTTGCCTCTGGAGAATCAATACTAATCATACCCACAACTTCATCTTTATCATGAGCTAATTTAACACCTCTAACTCCAGTAGCTGTTCTACCCATTGGCCTCACTGTAGATTCATTAAATCTAATAGCCCTGCCAGAACGTAAAGCCATAATAATTTCTGAATTACCAGTAGTTAAGTTTGCTTCTAATAGTTCATCACCGTCATTAATATTGATTGCATTGATACCATTAGTTCTTGGGCGACTGTAAGCTTGAAGCGTAGTTTTCTTGATAGTACCTTTCTTGGTACACATGATAATGAAATTGTTTTCCAGATAGTCTTGATCTTTAAGATTAACAACCTTAATATAAGCTCTTATCTTTTCTTCTTTTTCAATATTGATGATATTTTGTAAAGCTCTTCCTTTACTAGTTCTTGTACCTTCTGGTATTTCAAAAACCCTCAACCAGTAACATTTACCTTTATCTGTAAAGAATAATAAATAATTATGGTTAGATGCGATGAAAATATGCTCAATAAAATCTTCATCTCTTGATGTAGAACCAATAGAACCTTTACCACCCCTTCCTTGCGTTCTATACTCTGTTAAAGGAGTTCTTTTAATGTAACCTTCTCTTGAAATGGTAATTACAACATCCTCATCCTCAATAAAATCCTCTGTTAAAAGTTCGGCTGCAGAGTGTACAACTTCTGTTCTTCTTTCATCACCGTATTTTTCTTTTAACTCAAAAAGTTCGTCTTTAATAATTTGCATTCTTAAGCCTTCATCAGCTAAAATAGCTTGTAAACGCTCAATTAATTTCATCAGCTCAGCATATTCCTCTTTAATCTTATCTCTTTCAAGACCTGTTAAACGGCGTAAAGTCATATCTAATATGGCTCTTGCCTGAATATCTGTTAAACCAAATTGGCTCATTAAACCTTCACGAGCATCATCTGGAGTTTGTGAACTTCTGATTAATTTAATAACCTCATCTAAATGATCTAAAGCAATTAATAAACCTTCTAAGATATGGGCTCTTTTTTCTGCCTCATTAAGCTCAAACTTGGTTCTTCTGATAACAACTTCATGTCTGTGATCAACAAAATGTCTTATTAAATCTTTAAGATTTAAAAGCATTGGTCGGCCATTAACTAAAGCAATATTGTTAACACTAAAAGAAGTTTGTAAGGCAGTATATTTATAAAGGTTGTTAAGTACGATTGCTGCATTGGCATCACGTTTTATTTCGTAAACGATACGCATACCATCTCTATCAGACTCATCTCTAATCTCAGAAATACCTTCAATTTTCTTCTCATTTACCAATTCGGCAGTACGCTCAATCATCATCGCCTTATTCACTTGATAAGGGATTTCAGTAACGATGATACGCTCTCTTTCATTACCAAAGGTTTCAATTTCTGCTCTACCACGCATCATTACCCTACCTCTACCGGTTTCAAAAGCTTCTCTTACACCTTCATAACCGTATATAAAACCTCCAGTAGGAAAATCAGGAGCTTTTACATGCTTCATCAGTTCGCTAACCTCAATATCCTTATTATCAATTAACGCCGCTGTAGCATCTACAATTTCACCTAAATTGTGTGGTGGCATATTTGTTGCCATACCAACTGCAATACCCGATGCTCCGTTAACCAAAAGGTTAGGAAATTTAGAAGGTAGAACAGTAGGCTCTTCTAAGGAATCGTCAAAATTTAAGCGGAAGTCAATAGTATCTTTATTGATATCTGCCAATAGCTCTTCTGCCATTTTTTTGAAACGAGCCTCGGTATAACGCATCGCTGCTGGCGAGTCGCCATCAACAGAACCAAAGTTACCTTGCCCATCTACCAAAGGATAGCGTAAAGACCATGGTTGCGCCATACGCACCATCGTATCATAAACAGAAGCATCACCATGTGGGTGATACTTACCTAATACCTCGCCCACAATACGGGCAGATTTTTTATAAGGTTTATTACTTGCCAAACCTAGGTCTAACATACCAAATAATACCCTTCTGTGAACCGGTTTTAAGCCGTCTCTAACATCAGGTAAAGCTCTGGAAACGATAACAGACATTGAATAATCAATGTATGCTGATTTCATTTCCTCCTCAATATTGATAGGTATAATCTTGTCGTGTTGGTTTTCGTTTTGATTATCAGTTTCTTCGGCCATATTTTAAAATATTCTATAAAAGAAAGTGCTTATATAAAAGCATAACTGCGAAGTTAATAAATTAGATGTAATTGCTTCTTCCTGTGGAAAAATTCTTGAATATTAATAATTATATCATCCACCAAGGTTTTTTTATTTGGATAAAAATGCAATTGTCCTCAATTTTTAAAGGATAAATTCTGAGATAATCGCCCTGCCCTGCTTTACCCTTACCTGTTTTTAAGCAATATCCATAACGGTGAACCGGGCAAATGATATAACCTTCATTGCACCAAGCACTGCCTAAATCGGCTCCGGCATGTGGACATTTATTCGCAAACGCATAAAATTGATGCTGATGTTTGATAATATTAATTTTCTTATGGTAAACTTTAATTTGTACCATATTTTCCTGTTCTGGAAGATGATCTAAGACTTTTATCCACTGCATACGAGCTTCTGCGTTATAAAAACAGGATTTTTAAGCAAAATAGCATTATCTTTGCACAATTAAAAAGATTAGCTTGAAGAATTTTATCCCAGAAGACGGCACTTTACTTCCTTTGATGGAAGAGTTTTATACCATACAAGGCGAAGGATTTAATACAGGTAAAGCTGCCTATTTCATTAGACTAGGCGGTTGCGATGTAGGTTGCCATTGGTGTGATGTAAAAGAAAGCTGGGACGCTGATTTGCATCCGTTAACTCCAAGTGATGATATTGTTAAAAATGCAATTCAATATCCAGGTAAAGCTGTTGTCATTACTGGTGGAGAGCCCTTGTTGTATAATCTTGATTACCTAACTAAAAAGTTAAAAGAAAATAACATTTTAACCTTTATAGAAACCTCTGGTGCTTATCCTTTATCTGGCCATTGGGACTGGATTTGCTTATCGCCAAAAAAGTTTAAAGCACCTACTCCATCTATTGCTCAATTTGCAAATGAACTTAAAATCATTGTTTTTAATAAGAGTGATTTTGCTTGGGCAGAGGAACATGCCTTATTAGTTGGCCAAAATTGTAAATTGTACTTACAGCCAGAATGGTCAAAAGCTAATGAAATGCTACCTTTAATTATAGATTATGTAAAGAATAATCCTAAATGGGAAATATCTTTACAAACGCATAAATATTTGAATATACCCTAATAATACATAATTTAGTTAACTGAACTTAAATTATACGCATGAGACTTTTATCCTGTTTCTTATTGTTAAGCATAAGTATACTATGCTTCGGGCAGGATAAATATTCCTCTAAGGATAAAACTGCTATTAGAAGTTATGAAAAAGCTAGTTACTTCTTAGATTTAAATCGTTTTACAGAGGCAAAAGTTGAATTAAACTATGCTGTTAAACAGGATGATCAATTTATTGAAGCCTATTTATTATTAGCTGATGTTTACAGGGTAACCTTTGATTTAATAAATGCTAAGTCTACTTATCGCAAAGCTTTTGCTATAAAACCAGATTTTGCCCCAGAAAGATATTTCTATTTAGCCGAGTGTGAAATTAAAACTGGAGATTACAAAGAGGCTATTACACATTTGAATAGTTACCTCTCTAAAGCAAAACCTCAAGAAGCTAAAAGACTTGCCTTAACAAATAAATATCTTAAAGATTGTGAGTTTTCAATTTTAGCAATTAAAAACCCTGTTTCATTTAAACCAGAAAATTTAGGTCCTAGTATTAACACTAGCGATCAAGAGTATCTAGCGGCTTTAACTACAGATGAAAATACTTTGATTTTTACTCGTCAGATTAACAATAACGAGGACTTCTATATTTCGAAAAAGAAAAATGCAAACTGGGAAAAAGCTAATTATTTAAGTACCAATATCAATACGCCTAACTACAATGAGGGTGCACAATGTATTTCTCCTGATGGGCAATTTCTTTTTTTTACAGGTTGTAACAGACCCGATGGCTTAGGCAGATGTGATATTTATGTGTCGCAAAGAGAAGGTGATGGCTGGAGTAAGCCTATTAATTTAGGAAATCCTATCAATACCAAAGGCTGGGAATCTCAACCCTCTATTTCTGCAGATGGTAGAACTTTATATTATGTAAGTGATCGTGAAGATGGTTTTGGAAGTTATGATATCTGGAAAAGTGAACTTACTGATGAAGGGAAATGGGGTAATCCTATCAATCTTGGTTCTAAAATCAATACTCCTTATGACGAGCAATCGCCATTTATTCATCCAGATAATGAAACTTTATACTTCTCATCTAACGGTTGGATAGGTTTAGGTAATAAGGATATTTTTA
This sequence comes from Pedobacter puniceum, assembly GCF_009674685.1. Lineage (GTDB taxonomy): Bacteria > Bacteroidota > Bacteroidia > Sphingobacteriales > Sphingobacteriaceae > Pseudopedobacter > Pseudopedobacter puniceum. The sequence goes on along the minus strand of NZ_WKJI01000001.1, from coordinate 1,021,448 downwards.
TATCTCGGTTAGATAAAGATGGTAATTGGTCTGATGCACAAAATTTAGGTTATCCTATCAATACTTATGGCGAAGAAAGTGGTTTAACCATTAATGCTACCGGTACTAAAGCATTTTTCTCTTCCAATAATTTTAATGGCTTTGGTGGTTTTGATATTTATTCTTTTGATTTACCAAGTGCCTTAAAGCCTAAAACAGTTAATTATGTAAAGGGTAAAGTTTATGATGCAGAAAGTAAGCAACCTTTAGATGCTGTGGTTGATATTGTTGATTTAAAAACAGAAAATTCTCTTTACGTTTCTTATGCCAATAAAGTAGATGGAACGTTTATGGCTACCCTACCCAATGATAAACTTTATAGTTTAAATGTATCTAAAAAAGGTTATTTGTTTTATTCTGAAAGCTTTTCTGTAGAGCATCATAAACCTGGAGAACCTGTTGTTTTAGATGTTCCTCTGCATAAAATTGCTATAGGTAATAAAGTTATTTTAAGAAATATCTTCTTTGATTCTAATAAGTATAACATCAAAACAGAGTCTAAAGTAGAACTCGAGAAACTGATTGAGTTTTTAACGGAAAACCCTAAGGTAGTGATAGAAATAAGAGGTTTTACAGATGACATTGGAGACAATCAATCTAATTTATTGTTATCTCAAAACAGGTCTAAATCTGTCTATAACTATCTCTTAACAGCTGGTATTAACGAAAACAGAATTAAGTATAAAGGTTTCGGAGAGTCAAATCCTATTGCTGATAATCTTACGCCAGAAGGAAGGGCAAGCAATAGAAGAACAGAGTTTGTGATTACAGAAATTAGAGAAACTATTAAATAATAGCTTCTCTAATTCTGATTAATTTCTTTAACAAATCTTCTAACAAATCTAATTGTAACATATTCGCACCATCAGATTTTGCATTTTTCGGGTCTGGATGTGTTTCTATAAAAAGTCCATCTGCACCAACAGCAATAGCCGCTTTAGCAATAGTTTCTATTAAGGCAGGCTTACCACCTGTTACTCCAGATGTTTGATTGGGTTGTTGTAAAGAGTGTGTGCAATCCATCACCACCGGAACATCAAAGCTTCTCATTTCTGGTATCCCTCTAAAGTCAACAATTAAATCTTGATAGCCAAAGGTATTACCTCTATCTGTTAAGATGACGTTGTTATTTCCGGCATCTTTAATTTTATCTACAGCAAACTTCATAGAGCCTGCAGATAAAAACTGTCCTTTTTTAACATTTACATACTTGCCGGTTTGTGCAGCAGCTATCAATAAATCTGTTTGTCTGCATAAAAAAGCAGGAATTTGCAAAACATCTACATAAGCCGCAGCCATTGCCGCATCAGTACTTTCGTGGATATCGGTTACCGTAGGTACATCAAAAGTTTGAGAAACTTTTTGTAGTATTTTTAGGGCCTTTTCATCACCAATACCAGTAAAAGAATCAACCCTAGAGCGGTTTGCTTTTTTAAAAGAGCCTTTAAAAATATAAGGTATTTGCAACTTATCGGTAATCTCAACAATTCTTTCAGCTATTCTTAACGCTATATCCTCACCTTCTATAGCACAAGGGCCCGCCATTAGGAAGAAATTGTTGGTATGGGTGTGTTTTAGTTTGTCTAGTTTCATCATGTTTATATAAGTTTATGTTTTAGTTTCCTAATTCAGACATAAACTTGATTCTCATTAATTGTATTTCTTCGCGGTTATAATCATCAGAACCTAACTCTTCTAAAGCTTTATCAATAGAGTCTACTTCTGCGGTTTTAAAGTAATCAAAAACCTCATCTTGCCTGTCTTCATCAATAACCTCATCAATAAAGTAATTCAAATTAAGTTTGGTGCCAGAGCTTACAATAGATTCTACCTCTTTTAGTATTTCTTCGTAAGTAATGCCTTTAGAGGCTGCAATATCTTCTAAAGAAATTTGTCTATCTATATTTTGGATAATAGAAACTTTTAAAGCCGATTTATTTGCTGTTGTTTTAACAACAAAATCTATTGGTCTGTCTATATCATTATCCTCAACGTATTTCTTAATAAGTTCTATAAAAGGAGTTCCAAATTTTAGCGCTTTTCCATTGCCTACACCAGAAATATGTTTCAACTCATCCATATTAATTGGATAATGCGTACACATTTCTTCTAAAGATGGGTCTTGGAAGATAACAAAAGGAGGAAGATTTTTTTGCTTAGCGATTTTCTTCCTTAAGTCTTTTAACATCTGCAAAAGCTGCGTATCTAAAGCGCCACTACCATGTTGTACAGATGAATCATCATCCTTTTCAGGAATATCCATAGATCTGTTCATCACAAATCTTAAAGCATAAGGATTGGTAAGAAAAGACTGACCATTTTTGGTTAACCTCAACAAACCAAAGTTGTCTACATCTTTGGCTAAGAAATTATTTAAAACAGCTTGTCTAAGAACAGATTTCCATAAAAACAAACCCTCTGCTTTTCCTGAACCAAAATGTGGTGATTGATGATGCTTATAAGATTGAATTTGTGCTGTTTCTTGTCCCATTAACACATTGATGATGTAATGGTCGTCAAACTTTTCGCCAAATTCCTGTATCATGTTTAAAACTTTACTTAAATGCTCTTCGGCATTAAAAGATTGCTTTTGAGCCCGACAGTTATCGCACATGTTATTGCAACCAGCTTCGTTAAAGTTTTCCCCAAAATAATGCAGGATTTGTTTTCTTCTACATACAGCAGATTCAGAATAATCTATAACCTCTTTTAATATTTGCGTACCTATTTCTCTTTCAGAAACAGGTTTATCTTTCATAAATTTAGCTAGCTTCTCTACGTCTTTATCAGAATAGAAAGCAATACAATGCCCCTCACCACCATCTCTACCGGCTCTACCCGTTTCTTGGTAGTAGCCCTCCATACTTTTAGGAATATCATGGTGTATAACATACCTCACATCTGGTTTATCTATACCCATACCAAATGCAATGGTAGCCACAATTACATCAACATCTTCCATCAAGAATTTATCTTGTGTTTCGGCTCTTACTTTGGGGTCTAAACCAGCATGGTAAGGTAAAGATTTAACTCCGTTAATTTCTAGAGCATTAGCTACCTCTTCAACTTTCTTACGACTTAGGCAATAAACAATACCAGACTTACCCGGATTATTTTTAACATACCTGATGATTTCTTTTAAAACATCAGACTTTGGTTTTACCTCATAATATAAGTTAGGACGGTTAAAAGATGATTTGAAGATATTTGCCTTAGTCATCTGCAAATTCTTCTGAATATCATGCTGAACTTTTGGTGTTGCCGTTGCCGTTAAAGCAATAACAGGTATGTTTTCTCTGATATTATTAATTACCTGACGGATTTTTCTGTACTCAGGTCTAAAATCATGCCCCCATTCTGATATACAATGGGCTTCATCTACAGCTACAAAAGAAACTGTTATAGATTTTAAAAAATCTATATTTTCTTGTTTTGTTAAAGATTCTGGCGCAACATATAAGAGTTTGGTTTGCCCAGCAGTTACATCCTCTTTAACCTTGGTAATTTCTGTTTTGGTTAATGATGAATTTAAAAAGTGGGCAATACTATCATAACCTCCAAAGGCCCTTAATTGGTCTACCTGATTTTTCATCAAGGCAATCAAAGGAGAAATTACAATTGCTGTACCTTCGCTCATAAGCGCTGGTAATTGGTAACAGATAGATTTACCGCCTCCGGTAGGCATAATAACAAAAGTATCTTTCTTTTCTAAGATACTGGTTATGATAGCTTCCTGGTCTCCTTTGAAATTGTCAAAGCCAAAAAACGTTTGTAAATTATCAATTAATGATTTTTTAATCTGCATTTTTAAGGAAAAATTAACCTATGCTAATTTTAAACATCAAAATAACATATTTTTGTGATTATATAGTATTAAAATTTAAACTTTTTTCATTTTGAAATCACCTCAAGAAATTCTTGATATAGCTAAAAGAACCTTAGTAACTGAATCACAGGCAATTCTAAATTTATCTTCTAAATTAAATCATGATTTTTATCATCTTGTTGAGGCGATATTAAACCTAAAAGGTAGGGTTATTATGACTGGTGTAGGCAAAAGTGCTATCATCGCACAAAAAATTGTAGCTACCTTCAACTCTACCGGAACACCTGCTATATTTATGCATGCTGCTGATGCTATTCATGGTGATTTAGGTATCATACAAAAAGATGATTTGGTGATTTGCTTATCAAAGAGTGGTAATACAGCAGAGATTAAAGTTTTAATCCCGCTTTTGAAACAGGCAGATAATAAACTGGCTTGTATTGTGGGCGATATGCAATCATACTTAGCCCAACAATCTGATTATAAAATAGATGTTACCATAGAAACAGAGGCCTGCCCGCATAATTTAGCGCCTACTACCAGTACCACCGCTCAGCTAGCTATGGGCGATGCTTTGGCAGTAGCTTTACTAGAATGCAGAGCGTTTACCAGCGCAGATTTTGCTAAATATCATCCAGGAGGTTCACTAGGTAAACGCTTATACCTTAAGGTACAAGATTTAGCAGTATTAAATGAAAAACCAGAAGTTCATCCTGATGCAAGTATCAGAGATGTGATTTTAGAGATTACCAAGAAAAGACTTGGTGTGGTAGCTGTAACCATAGAAAATAATTTAAAAGGTGTAATTACTGATGGAGATTTGCGAAGAATGATGGAAAAATTCACTTACTTTGAAGAATTATCTGCCAAAGACATCATGAATATACAACCTAAAACAATAGCAAGTGATGAATTAGCAGTAAATGCATTAAAATTGATGAAACAGCATAATATTACACAACTTATAGTTACAAAAGACAATAATTACAATGGTGTAATACATTTGCATGATTTACTTAAAGAAGGTATAATATAAAATGAGCAATAATTTTGCACTTATCATGGCTGGCGGTATTGGAAGTCGCTTTTGGCCAGTTAGCAGAACCACTTTTCCTAAACAATTTCTAGATATTTTAGGAACTGGTAAAAGTTTAATACAAAACACCTACGATAGATTTTTAAAGATATTACCAAAAGAAAATATTTTTATTTTAACCAATGAGAGCTATTTTGATTTGGTTAAAGAACATCTTCCTGATTTAGAAGATCATCAAATTATTTGTGAACCCATTATGCGTAATACAGCACCTTGTATTGCTTATGGTACGGCAAAAATAAAATTGATTGATGCCGATGCTAATATTGTAGTAGCCCCATCAGACCACTTAATTTTAGATACAGAAAACTTTGTTGAAATTATTAATAAAGCACTAGATGCAGCCAGTAATCACGATTGTTTGATTACATTAGGCATTAAACCATCAAGACCTGATACGGGTTACGGATACATCCAATATTCTGATAAAACTTTGCTGGATAACCTGCACAAGGTTAAAACTTTCACAGAAAAACCTAGTCTTGAAATTGCCGAAACTTTTTTAGCTAGTGGAGACTTTCTTTGGAATGCCGGGATATTTGTATGGTCTGCAAAAGCTATTTCTAAATCTTTTGACCAGTTTTTACCTGATATTGCTGAAATATTTAAAGAAGGCGAAAAACATTATAACACCCCAAGAGAAAAGGAATATATACAAGCTGGTTTTCAGAAATGCGTGAACATTTCTATTGATTACGGTGTGATGGAAAAAGCAGAAAATGTATATGTGATGCCAGCAGATTTTGGCTGGTCTGATTTAGGTACATGGGCTTCTGTTTACGACCTTTCAGAAAAAGATTATGTAGGTAATGCTGTCATCAATTCAGAAAAAGTAATGATGTACGATTCTTCTAACTGCATGGTTAATGTACCCTCTGATAAACTGGTTATTTTAGAAGGTTTACATGATTATATCGTTGTAGAATCTAACAATACCTTATTAATTTGCCCTAGAAGTAACGAGCAACATGTGAAACAAGTAGTTGCTGATGTGAAACAGAAGTTTGGGAATAAGTTTATTTAGGAAAAGTAGAAAGTAAAAAGTATAAAGAGCCTGAAAGGTGGATGTTTAGGTTTTGTCATCTTTAGGAATGAAGCTTATCTCTTACAACCTGTGTTTTAGAGATAGCTCATTCTAACCCATTTGCTAAGTGTCCTCCTCTTAGAGGAGATAAAAAGCATTTCATACATTTAATTTTGTTATAGCGAACACAATGAAGCTATCCCTTAATGCAAGTTATCCCTGTAAATATTAAGAGATAAGCTTCGTTCCTCGCAACGCTTTGTCATAGCCAACATAGTGGTGATGCTAGACTGCCACGTTCCTCGCAGTGACAAACGCTTTGTCATAGCGAACACAGTGAAGCTATCCCTTAATGCAAGTTATCCCTATAAATATTATGAGATAAGCTTCGTTCCTCGCTTTGTCATAGCGAATACTACATCCTTACCAACACATGAAATATTCCTTTTTTCAATCATTCCGTTCCCCCCTCACCCAAAATTCAATTCCGTCTGGTAAAATACTTTGCCTATAGGTATTTCCGGGACTGTTTCTTTTTTATCCGCAGTTTTGATAATAGATGTCTTTGGTTTTAAGACTTGTGATCTGCTATTTTTACCACGCTTTTTATTTATTTCTTTTAAAATTTCTTGTCCGCGGTAATTATCTAAAGGATAGCGCATACGCTCCTCTTCTGCTTTTTCTATTTGCTGAGTAAATTCTTCTTCGGATATATGGAAAGCGCCAATAAGCTCGGCAGGACTAAAATCTTTACTGTTGATGCTTTGTGCCTGGCCGCTTACATCTGTTAAACCACTATAATGTAAAGATGCACTAACCAATAGGATACTTCTAGGAGGTAGAACCACATCAGGATTCCATTCTTGCTCTGGAATAACAGCACCTTTAGCAATATCAATATCCTGATAACTAAGATATTCATAGTAGTTTTCTCTAAAATTAACAGCTACCAACATCAAGCGTAACACCGCATGTCTGCCATATTTCAACTGCTGTAATTGAGTGTTTTCTTTAATTTCTGGGAGCTTTACTTTAACCCTGCCTGCTTCCATAAAACAAAGCGGACGAATAGCTAAAGCCATATTCATAGGCGAATGTGCGTTAAATTGGAAACCCAACAGATGTTCTAAATTTCCATCATGCAAATCGCGGTTACCACGTTCTTTGCTTATATTATCTTTAATACATTTCAGCAAAGTAACGTTCATTCGGTTAATCATTTTACCATCGCTATTGCAGCAAAACGTAGAAAACACCGATCTTAATATACGTCCACAGTTACTGGCAAGACCAAATTCCATAGCACTCTCTTTGGTAGAAAGTGTTTGTTTTACTTTGGCTGCTTTGGTTTGTACAATCTCTGTATCACCAACAGTGCGGTAAACCAGGTTTCCTATTTTACCGTGTATGCGTCCTTTTTTATCAATAATTGCCATATCGTAGATTTTAAGGCTAAATATAAGAATTGTGTTGTTTAGATTCTTATCATTTATAAATTAATTAATAATTATTAACAGTAATAGTCCACAAAAAATAATAAAAACGTGGACTTACTGTGGAATTATATTGGAAATAATATTGATTTAATATGAGTATATAGTATAAAGTAGAAAGATGCGTAAAGAGTGGATATTTTAAAGTAGAAAGTATTAAGATGTCTAAAAGACTTAACAAAAAAATCCCTCCCTCTTTTAATTCTCCCTCCAGAGGGAGATACTGGCGGCATACCTATCAAGAGTAGTATAAATTGAAATCTTTTTTAAAAGATGAACTTTTCAAGGATAAGCATTAGAAATTCTATTTTTTAAAGTAAAATTTCATATAAAAGCTTTATTCCTAACCTATTTGCAAGGTGTCCTCCTCTTGGAGGAGGTGCAGGAGGAGGAAAAATAAAAATACTTTTAAGCCATATTTCACTATCATCATCAGAAACAAAGCTTTTCTCTTACAAATTACCTTTTAAAGATAGCTTCATTGCATTGTGTTCGTTATAACAAATAATGTTACCTGCATGAAGAGATAGCTTCACTGCGTTCGCTATGACAAAATAATGAATACCTGCATGAAGAGATAGCTTCACTAAGTTCGTTATGACAAAAATGTTAAGCTTTGAGTAGTTTATTGAGAAGCAGAAGCTCCTACCCTTTGCCTCACCACTTCATACAAAATAATGCCGGCAGATACAGAAACGTTTAAACTTTCTATCTCTCCCATCATCGGGATTTTGGTTAGGTAATCAGAGTTTCTGATTAAATCGAATGAGATACCTTCATCTTCTGCTCCCATAATTACAGCTGTAGGTGCTGTATAATCGGGTTTATAAATGAAATCATCTGTTTTTTCAGTGCAAGAGACCACTTGTAAGCCAGAATCTTTTAAAAACCTGGCAATGCTAAGCAAATTATCATGTCGGCAAATAGGTACTTTATACAATGCTCCGGCAGACGTTTTAACCGCATCTGGATTGATTTGAGCCGAGCCTTTTTTAGGAACAACAATGGCATGTACACCAGAACATTCTGCGGTACGCACAATAGCACCAAAATTTCTTACATCGGTTATCCCATCTAAAATAAGAATCAAAGGAACTTCCCCATTCTCAAAAATGGTAGGAATAATATCTTCAATTTTTTGATAAGTGATAGGCGAAATAAAAGCGATAGCACCTTGATGATTTTTAGCCGTAATTCTGTTCAGTTTTTCTACAGGTACTTGTTGCGAAGGAATATCATACTCTCTTAAAATGGTTTTCAATTCAGACATTAAGCCCCCTGCTATACCTCTTTGTAAAAATAAAGACTCAATATCTTTACCAGATTTTATAGCTTCAATAACTGCTCTAATACCAAAAATCATCTGATTAGATTCTTTTGGCTGTCTTTGAAAATTTCTATCCATAATTGTGGTAAAGATAGCGTTTTTTTACAGGCTCAAAGCGCTTCTATGAAGAAGTTATTTTTATAAGTTAACAGCACTACTTTTTATCAACAGGCCCATGTTGATATCTTAATGCCACTTTATTTTGTTTATCAACAGCTTATGAACATCTGATTGTGGAATACACACGATAAATGCCTTTTAATTTTGAGGTTTTTAAATTTACTATGCTTGCATAGTTAAGAACTCTTACACACGATGCAGGAATTTTATATATTTTTGTAGTTATGAGTTTAGAAGCCGAATCCAATAAGTCTCCCCTATCGAAAGATAAAAGAAATAGATTAAGTTCTATGGTTTCTGGTTTAGGTAAATTGCCACCACAAGCCTTAGACCTTGAAGAAGCTGTTTTGGGAGCCTTGATGTTAGAGAAAGATGCCCTCTCTGCTGTTATCGATATTTTAAAACCTAACGTTTTTTATAAAGATGCACACCAGAAAATATTTGAAGCCATTCAAACATTATTTACGCAATCATCTCCTGTTGATATTTTAACTGTTACCGCCCAACTAAGAAAACAAGGTGACCTTGAAATGGTGGGTGGCGCATACTACATTACAGAATTAACCAACAGGGTTGCTTCAGCAGCTAATATTGAATATCACGCTCGTATCATCTCACAAAAGTTTATCCAAAGGGAGTTGATTAGGATTTCTACAGATATCATCAATCAGTCTTATGAAGATACCAGTGATGTTTTTGAGCTCTTAGATTATGCCGAGAAAAACCTTTTTGATATTGCCCAAAATAACTTGAGAAGAGATTCTCGTAAAATGGATGATATCGTTAAAGAATCTCTAAAAATGCTAGAGTCTTTAAAAGATAAAGACGATTCTTTAACGGGTGTCCCTTCGGGATTTACAGCTTTAGATAGGATGACCAATGGTTGGCAAAAATCAGATTTGGTAATCATAGCTGCTCGTCCAGCGATGGGTAAAACGGCTTTCGTTTTAAGTTGCGCCCGAAATGCTGCTGTACAATTTAATAAGCCAGTTGTTGTTTTCTCTCTAGAGATGTCTTCTGTTCAATTAACCAATCGTTTAATTGCAGGCGAAGCAGAAATAGAACAAGAAAAAATCAGAAAAGGGAATTTGTTAGATTGGGAATGGCACCAGTTAACTTCTAAGATTGGTAATTTAAGTGAAGCGCCTTTAATCATAGATGATACCCCAGCGCTTAATGTTTTTGAGTTTAGAGCTAAATGTAGGCGATTAAAATCACAATACGATATCCAAATGGTTATCATCGATTACTTGCAATTGATGCAGGGCAAGGCCGATGGTAAAGGTGGTGGTAACCGTGAGCAAGAGATTTCAAGTATTTCAAGAGCTTTAAAGCAAGTTGCTAAAGAGCTTAACGTACCTGTTATTGCACTTTCGCAGTTAAGTAGAGCGGTAGAAAATCGTCCGGGTGGTTCTAAAAGACCAATGCTATCAGATTTACGTGAATCTGGAGCGATTGAGCAAGATGCGGATATGGTATTATTCTTATACCGACCAGAATATTACGGTTTGGAGCAAGATGAAAATGGTAATTCTACCGCAGGTATTGGTGAGGTTATCATTGCAAAACATAGAAATGGCGAAACCGGAACTGTCCCTCTTAAATTCATAGGTAAATATGTGAAATTTGCTGATTTAGACGATGGATTTGGCGCTATGGGTAGTCAAGATACTCAAGTGGATCCATTCTCAGGAATTAGTCCATCAACACAGTTTGAAAGCATCACCCTAAAACCTAAGAATTGGGATAATGATGAAGATCCGCCTTTTTAACTTAACCATAAAGGAATACAACCTAATAGAACCCCAGCTAATATCAAGTATGGGGTTTTTATTTTGGTAAATTGTAGTATTAAAAAGGTTGCCAAAACAATCATTAAAGAGGTATAACTTGTACCTATAGGAATCATTAAAAGGATAAAAGCAGCAACCATAAAACCTACTCCTACCGCATTAATTCCTGATAATGATTTTTTAATACGGGTAATCTTTTTCAAATCATCCCAAAAGGGAACAATAAATAAGATGAGGATAATGCCAGGCAAATTGATGCCTAAAACAGCAATTAATGCTCCCATCATTTGTCCAGTAACTCCATAGCCATTATTAGCTAAAGTCATGGCGCCAAGAAAAGAAGTGAAAGAAAAAGTAGGCCCGGGTAAACCTTGCTGTATAGCAAAACCACTCAGAAACTCATGACTAGTTAAATAATGTTTCATCTCTACAAACTCGGTATACATTAAAGGAACAAGTACATTGCCACCTCCAAAAATTAGTATTCCGTTTCTGTAAAAATTCTCAAATAGCCTTACCGGTAAGCTAAAAGGAGATGTTCTGTTGATGGTAGCTCCTAATAAACCAAAGAAAAGTAATACCCCAATAAAGTAAATAACTTTTTTGATATTGATATTAGAAAAAAGCCTTACCCTTAATTCGTTTTCTTCTTTTTTTGTTTCCGTGGCTGATGTAATGATCCCTCCTATCAAAATCATGATAGGAAAAGCATAGGCATTTTTAAGGATAAGCGAACAAATAACAGCACCTATGGTTAAAGCTAGGGTTACTTTAGATTTGATGATTTTTTTACCAAAGGAATAAGCTGCAAAAGCAACTATCCCTAATGCTATAGGCTGTATATATTGGTTTATATTAACAAAAACCCGACTTAAGGATAAACTTTTATAGCTGATGGCTAAAAAGCACATGATTCCAGCAGAAGGTAGCGCCCAAATGAAAAATGTAATAATAGCCAGAAAATATCCTCCTACCTTATATGCTATCCCAATAAGGGTTTGGGTTGATGCTGGGCCCGGTAAAATTTGAGAAAGAGAATAGAGCTCTAACAGTTCTTCTTCTGTGAGGTAGGCTCTTTTAAGTACAAAATCTTTTAAAAGAATAGCAATATGTGCTTGAGGCCCACCAAAAGAGGTAAGCATAAAACTTATTACATCCCTTAAAAAAATGAGGTGTCTTTTTCTCAAAATATCAATCAAATAATTCGTCCTGTAAATTATTATATACCCCTAAAAGTTCGTTTAAAGCGTGTTGATCTTTTATCTTTCTAGCTACTTGGATACCCTTCTCGTAAGTTTTAAGAGCTTCTTCTTTTTGATTTAAACCTTCATAAAGTTTACCTAAATGATAATAAGTCCCTACATAATCTTCGTGGTTTTTTACCAAATCAAGGTAAAACTTTAAAGCTAAATCTTCGTTATTTAACCGAACATATTCAGTAGCCAATGCGTATTTTAGAAAGGGGTCATTGGGCTCATTGTTAAAGAATTCTAATAATCGTTCTAATCTATTTATTGGCATGAGAGAATTTCGCTTAATTAATTAAATTTGTTTTAAGAGGTGATAAAACTACGTATAGTTTTGAAATCATCATACGCTAAAATATAAAATCAATTATCTACACCAAAATAAACAAGAAAGATGAAAATACTAGTTTGTATAAGTAATGTACCCGATACCACTACAAAAATAACTTTTAGTGATAACGATACACAGTTTAACCAAAACGGGGTTCAATTTATTCTTAATCCTTATGATGAAATTGCTTTGGCCAGAGCTATAGAATTAACAGATAACGGAGCAGGAACGGTAACCGTTATACATGTTGGTGATGCTTCTGCCGAGCCTACCATAAGAAAGGCCTTGGCTATTGGCGCACATGATGCGGTAAGGGTAAACGCCGTACCTACTGATGCTTTTTTTGTAGCCACACAAATAGCTGCTTACGCTAAAGACCAAAATTTTGATTTAATCTTGGCGGGAAGAGAATCTATAGATTATAATGGTGCTAAAGTGCCGGCTATGTTGGCAGAAATTTTAGATATCCCATCTGTTTCTATCATCAAAAAGTTAAATATTGAAGGTAATATGGGCGTGGTAGAAAGAGAAATAGAAGGCGGTAAAGAAGTATTAGCTATACCCTTCCCTTTCGTAGCTGGTACAGCCGAAGGTGTTGCCGAATGGAAAATTCCTAATATGAGAGGTATTATGTCTGCAAGAACAAAGCCTTTACAAGTTTTAGAGCCTATTGAAGTGCAAACTTCTTCTAAAATCGTGAAATTTGAGACACCTGCACCTCGCGGACAAGTTACCCTGATTGATGCTGCGGAGCCGCAGAAATTGGTAGACTTACTACACGCAGAAGCCAAAGTTATTTAATCTATCCACTAAAAAATTAAGAAAAGATGTCAGTTCTAGTATATGTAGAAAATGCAGAAGGCAAATTCAAAAAATCAATTTTTGAAGCCGTATCTTATGCAAAAGCAATTGCAGACCAATTAAACACCAGCTTAACAGCTGTTTCTATAGGTAATGTTGCCCAAGACGAATTACAAAAATTGGGTAATTATGGTGCTGCAAAAATTTTAAATGTAAATCAGGATGCTTTAAAGAGTTTTATCAACCAAGCTTATGCTTCTGTTATTGCTGAGGCAGCAGAAAAAATAGCTGCTTCTGTAGTAGTTTTATCTAATTCTTTCTCCGGAAAAGGTTTAGCCCCTCGTATAGCTGTAAAATTAAACGCTGGTTTGGTAGATGGTGCTATATCTTTACCAGAGCTAAATGATGGGAAATTTATTGTTAAAAAAACAGCTTTCTCAAATAAAGCTTTCGCCTATGTAGAGCTTCATGCCGATAAAAAAGTTATTTCATTAACTCCAAACTCCTATAAAATCGTAGAAGCAGGAGGACAGGCTGCTATAGAAGACTTTGCAGCTACAGTTAAACCAACAGATTTAACGGCTTTAATTAAAGATATTGTTAGGGCAACAGATAAAGTTTCATTACCTGATGCTGAGTTGGTGGTTTCTGCCGGTAGAGGATTAAAAGGTCCTGAAAATTGGGGTATGGTTGAAGAATTGGCTAATCTTTTAGGTGCTGCTACAGCTTGTTCTAAACCTGTTTCTGATGCTGATTGGAGGCCACATTCTGAACACGTTGGACAAACAGGAATAGCCATTAGTCCTAATTTGTATATAGCTATTGGCATTTCAGGTGCTATACAACATTTGGCAGGTGTTTCATCATCAAAAGTTATTGTGGTGATTAATAAAGACCCTGAAGCACCATTTTTTAAAGTTGCAGATTATGGCATAGTTGGTGATGCTTTTGAAATTGTACCAAAATTAATTGAAGAGCTTAAATCTTTCAAAGCAAATAACTAGGTTTGTCTAATTAAATGAAGAAATTAAAATTAGATATCATAGGATTATCATACAGCCAAACTCAATCCGGGGCTTATGCCCTGGTATTGGGCGAGGTTAATGGAAGAAGAAGGCTACCCATTATTATCGGTGGATTTGAAGCTCAAGCAATTGCTATAGAAATTGAAAAAATGACCCCTAGTCGTCCGCTAACGCATGATTTATTCAAATCTTTTGCGGACGCTTATCATATCAACATTCAAGAAGTTATCATTTATAACCTGGTTGAAGGTATTTTTTATGCGAAACTCATCTGTAATGATGGCAAGAAAATTTTAGAAATTGATGCCAGAACATCAGATGCTATCGCTCTAGCAGTAAGGTTTGAATGCCCTATTTATACCTACGAGTTTATACTAGCTTCAGCGGGAATTGTTATAGAAGGTAACGACTTTTTGTTTTTAGATAATATTGAGCCCGTTGCAGAAGACGGTCCTTTAAGCAACGTTGCTAGCAGCTCTTCTAGTTCTGGCGATAAATTTTCTAGTTTTTCTAATGAAGAATTGCAAACTAAACTTCAAGAAGCTTTGGCTGAAGAAGCTTATGAAAAGGCAGCTAAAATTAGAGATGAGCTCAATAAAAGAAAATCCTCATAAGCTTATAATTACATATTTTATTAAAAATTGTATTACACTTTTCTATAAAAGGACTTAAAACATCGTATATTAAAAAATAATTTTAAGTTTTAAATCATATTATCCTTATTCCATGAATATGAAGTTCCGTTTAACGGTCATGAGCTTTATGCAATTTTTCATCTGGGGTTCTTGGCTAATAACCATAGGTGCCTATTGGTTTCAAAATAAACAATGGTCTGGTGCCGAGTTTGGAGCCATATTCTCTACCATGGGTATTTCGGCTATATTTATGCCAGCTCTTATAGGAATCATTTCAGATAGATTTGTTAATGCAGAAAAATTATATGCTATTATGCATATCTTAGGAGCAACAGTTCTATTTTGTCTTCCCCTTGTAGATAATCCTACCACATTTTTCTGGGTTATTTTATTAAACATGATTTTTTATATGCCAACTTTATCCTTATCGATAACAGTGGCTTATACAGCCTTGAAAAACAATAATTATGATGTAATTAAAGATTATCCACTTATTAGAGTATGGGGAACAATAGGCTTTATTGCAGCTTTATGGGTGGTAAGTTTAACACATAATGAGACATCGGTAAATCAATTTTATATTGCATCAGCTGTTTCTTTGTTTTTAGGTTTATATGCATTTACACTTCCTAAATGCCCTCCATTACTTAAAAAAGAGAATACTAAATCTTTTATTAACGCCTTAGGTTTAGATGCTTTTAAACTATTTAAAGAAAGTAGATTTGCTATTTTCTTTATCTTTTCTATGTTCTTAGGTGCTGCTTTACAACTTACCAATGCTTATGGAGACACCTATATTCATGATTTTAATAAAGTTGATGCTTATAAGGATTTAATTGCAGTGAAATATCCTGCCATTATCATGTCTATCTCACAGATTTCTGAAACACTATTTATACTAGCGATTCCATTTTTCTTAAGGAAATTTGGTATTAAGCAAGTGATGCTTTTCAGTATGATAGCTTGGGTTTTAAGATTTGGATTATTTGCTTTTGCAAATCCAGCAGATGGTCTTTGGATGATTATTTTATCATGTATCATTTACGGAATGGCTTTTGATTTCTTCAATATATCTGGTTCTTTGTACATAGAAACTCAAACATCAGCCAATATAAGAGGAAGCGCTCAAGGTTTATTTATGATGATGGTTAACGGTTTTGGTGCTCTTTTGGGAAGCTTTGCTAGTGGAATTATCATTGATAAGTATTTTACTTTAGCAGACCAAAGTAAAGACTGGCAAGGAATATGGCTTAGTTTTGCTGGCTATGCTTTAGTTTTAGCTTTGATATTCCCATTTATTTTTAAAAATAAATACTATAAAGATTCAAGTGTAACACAAAAAGCTGCAGCTTAATTAAAAAGATATTTGAAAATATAAAAAACCGATGTAGAGATATCCATCGGTTTTTTTTATTCAGGTATTTTAATGGTAATAGGACTAAAACCTACGTACTCTATATAAGAATCATGCCCGGTTATCCCTACAATTTTATCAATAGTAAAAGTTAAAGTTTTAGCTTCTTTATCTATATTTAATATCTTAAAATTATGAACGCCTGCTTGTATTTTAGGATTTGAATTTATTGTTTTTAAACTTGGATAAGCGTTAAAATTTATACCCGTTTGTTGGTCATCATACAAATATTTAGAAACACTTAAAGTTATATTTCTTGAACTCTTAGTATAGAAATCATCATCATTTTGGTAATAAAGGGTGAAAGTTAAATAATTACCCAATGCACCATTTCCAGTTTCCGTAAGTTTAATATTTAATTTTGATAATTGGTTTTCTGTAGATTTACTAACAGAAGCAATTTTGAAACACTTTTTTACAAAAGGAAAAGCATTACTGTATTGAGCGCTTGTATCTCTAACAATTCTTTTTTCTAAAAAGAAATCTCCATTGCATATGAACTCTGGCTCTTCCTTAGAACATGAAAGTATTAAAGCAGATAGTACTAAGGCAAATATTATCTTAAAAGTTTTTTTAGGATTAATATTTATTTGGTTTTTCATAATAATTAAAGACAAAATTAATTATTTTTTTGTAATCTTTAATTATATGATGAAAATTCTTAATTATTATTAAGGCACTTAAAAGAGCTTGTGTCAGAAATCATATTCACTACATCAAGCTGTGTCTCGATCATCCTGAGCGGAGTTGAAGGATAAGAAAGGGCACCGACTCCGCCCAGCCTGACACAAAGTGGTGATTTGAGGCAGCCTCCTGTTTGGATATAACAATCTCTTAATGTTTGATGATGATTTGCTTTTTGACAACTTCTTTACCTTCTTTTATATGTAAGAAATAACGACCACTTGGAAAGTTTTTGATATCCCATTCCAATTTAGTTTCTCCTGCCTTCATCATATCTTTTTTAACTTCCTTACCCTTATCATCAAAAAGAAGTAGGTGTTTTTCTTCTGATGCTGTTTTTGATAGTTTAAAAGCTTGCATGCCTTCTGTACTTGAATAAGTTATGGTAAGGGTTTCTTCAACAGGGTTTGGATAAACATTTAAATTATTGCTTTCCCAATCGCTTGTACAATAAACAGATTCTACCTCTGTTTCTACCCAAGCTGATGTACCACAAGCATTTGTGGCTCTTAATTGAAAAACATAATAACCAGGTGGAACATAACCAAAAACATCAAATCCAGGATAAGCATTATTGTTGGAAGCATATACATTTAAAGATGGATATGTTAATAGCCTTGCTTCATATGTAGAACTAAGATCATTAGATTCTACAGTAAAAGAATTACCCGAATTATTTGAACACCAATAAGGGTTTTGATTATCTAAATTTGTAAAACTAGGCATTCCTAAAGTGGGTGCTCCTGTATTAATCATCTTAGACAAATTAAAACTCCCACATGCCGTACTTACAGTTGCTGTTAATGTTCCTGTTCCATCAATAGATTTGCTTACACTTACAGGGTTTGCTGTAGTAGAACCAGAAATGCTAATGCTACCTGTAGCACTCCATGTTACGGTTGCACCGCTAGGCAAGTTTGGAATTTGGTAAGTGGCAGTGGTGCAGAATTGGGAAGGGCCATTTATTAAAGAGTTGTTTGTAGCTTGAGAACAGATATTTGAGCAATTTAAGGTGTTACTGCTTATATTCTCCATTTGTTTGTAAAGCCATTCTGCATTCCTTGCAGTAAAGCGGGTATGACTTTCATTAAAGCTACCGGAAGCTGCTTCCTGGGCAATAAAAGTTTCTGCAGAGGAAGGATTTAAAGGATTCCACCCCCCAACATAGGTAGAATTTAAACTGGATTGATTATAATTTTGAATATCAAGTGCACTTGGGGTTGGCACAAATGTAAAGGTATTAAGGCTTCCTACATTTACATTTAATACGTAAGCTCCAAAGATGATTCCTATTAACCCACCAAAAGACTGAGGAGATATAGCTGTAGAGCCTACAGGTGAAGCTCCACCCGGTGCGCCATCAATTGGAAGGTATGGTGATGATGATAAAGGATAAGAAAAGTTAAAAGTTTCTTTTTTTACTCGCACAAACAAGTACTTTACTTTTGCTTCCAACTTTATCTTGGCCAGTTCTACGCTACCCCCTGTAGCAGGAAGCGCATTTGCTTTTATTTCTGCCCCAAATTTAGAATAGAAGCCTGGTAAAAAAAACACTACTGCACCGCCACTAGCCTGTACATTTAATAACTGAGCACCTGCACCAAATAATGGCGTACCACATTCTGACCCCTGGCTGGTTGCTATAAAACGATAAGAAGGCTGTGGACCTGATGGAGCAAATGTTACCATGGGCTTATAGGTACCGGCAAGCCAGGTATTAGTTTGTATGCTTCCATTATGTTGTAAAGATCTGTAGGTTAATAATTGCGCTGTAGCAGGCTCATTTAAAACAGCAGTAACTTCATTGTATTGTGGAAAAACATCTAATATTTTTTTACCGAACATATCTGCCTGCCCCATACCCTGTACTACTTTTTGCAGGCCTACCGGTACGTTAGCACCCTGATGCGGGCTGTCATGTGTAATTAGCAGGCGAGTTTGTGTAGGCTGGTTATTTTTTTGTCATATCTGCCAGCGCATAGCGAGCCACCAACCCGCCCATACTGATGCCTAAAACTACGTTTTGCTGGACACTACCACCCAAGGCCTTATCTGCATTTACCCAGTTTAATACATCTTTAAACAAACTGGCATTACGTTCAATATAATCTGTTCCGTAATTATAATCTATAAAAACAAGATCGTAACCGGCGATGTCGTCTAGCTGATAGTTGAAATCGTAACCTAAATCTACAACACGATTTAAGCTTGTAATAAAACTTTCATAACTATAATTATCCCCTGCCAAATTAGGAGCCACCAAGGACGCATCATAACCTTCTACTACTATTAGTGGTTTTTTAAGATGCCCGGTACTATTACTACTGCTATAACGTACATAAGCCTTTCCTCCGCTATGGTTAGATGTGGCATAAAAAAACTCGGTATGGTTAGGACCACTAGAACTGAAACGCCCTAGTATGGTAACCTCTTTTACAGTAATAGGGGCATAACATTCATACTGACTGCTATTACTTAGCACCAGCTTTATTCTCATATTCTTTTCTCCTGCTGTATAGTAAGTTGGGGAAACTTCGGTATTCCAGGCAGCAGCCTGGTAGCCTTGTCAATCATCAAAATCTATATATAAGGCACTAACACTTAAACTGGTATTGGTGAAAAATAAATTTGATTTAAAAACAAGTGAGAAATTGCTATTTTCAAACTCGCTTTTAATAGGGCAAGCCGTAAACAGTTGCCTTAACAAGTAAGGGTTTTCAGTGCGGTTAGGTACATCGTGTATCACATCATCTGCCCCTATACTTACCAGATTGCTGGTAGCAGCATAAGATTTAAAGGAATTAAATTCACCAAAATGTACGGCAACAGGAACTGCAGTAGTAGCAGGCAAATATTGGTTGATACGTTGGTTTATAGTATCAACAGGCAGCATAGAATTATTACTTAGCATGCATGCGCTGTATTGCGTAAAGTATGTAGCTCGCAAGGCATTAAGATAAACTTTATTGCTATCAGTTAAAACCCCGTTAAACGGAGTTAAAGAAACCAGTGGGAATGCCCTTTCTTCTAAAAAACCTGTTGAAATAGCATTACGGTTAAGCTGGGCAAATACAAATTGCATCTTACCGGCCAACTGGGTGGTATCCTGAGCATAAAGAAATTTAAGGCCCATTATTAGAATGAGCGTAAAGTAGATTTTTCTCATATATAAATGTATTTAATTGATTATTCTATTTTAAGATCAAACCTGCCTTGCGTAGCATTAATAGTTGGGCAGCCGTCTTTTTCCAGTTTGAACTCGAAAGTTCCTGAAATAAATTTATTATTTAAATCTATTTTTGTGATTATTAACGAACCTGAGACTTTTCTGTCTTCAAAATAATAACAACCTGATTTAGTGCTTCGATATATTATACCATTATCATTAAAAAAATATCTATCCGCTTTATTTATTCCTGTTAAACCTATGCTTAGCTCCATTTGATCTGTATCAGATAAATACCTATTAGCAATTATTCCAAAAGAACCATCTTTATAGGTAGGATCATAGGTTAAATCAAGCTTTTCTCTTAACAAAGGAGCCTTAGGTAACCATAATTCTCCGTTTAACAAAAAGCCAAATGTATTGGCACCAGTTTGTGTAATGGCTGGTAGTTCTTCCTTTGATCTTGGTAATACTGTTCCTTTTTTACATTGCATGTTTGTAAAAACGAGGAAGATTAATGCTAATGCTAAGTGTAGTCTTTGTGAATTTTTCATTTCGGTAAATATTTAAAGTAATCTAAGAAAATTTAATTAATTTAATATCATTAGAGTTAAGCTGGGCAAATAAAAATTGCATTTTCCCGGTGAGTTGTATCGTCCTTTTCGCATTTCATAATTGTGGTAATAATAAAGCATAAAGGTAGAAGCTGCAGGATTTGAGATTTAGATTTTCAAAAGAATCGCTTTTAAGATAATACGTTGATTATCAAAAAAAAGATACAGCTAATAATAGTTACGGAATCAAGTTAATGTTTATAGTATTTAAAATAATTTACCATTAAATCTACTTAGATATTATTCACTTAAATAAACATCAAACCTAATCTCATCGGCGCTAACCTTATCTACGATAATACCAAAATAAAAATTACCTAATGCAGTATAACCTCCATTCTTTATATCAACTTTATAAATGTAATTATTACTTCCGCATTCTTTTTGCCATGTCTGGCAGATTAAACTTCCTGGTATCCCTCCAATTCTTTTTTTTCCTATCAATAATGTTTTATTGCTAAAATCGATATTAAATTGTTCCAACGATTCTTCAGCTATATAAATTTTCTGATCAAATTCCTCTTTAGAATTAATTACCAGATAAATGTCTTCAACATCGTCATTAATAATTTTTAATGAGGGATAATTTATAAAATTAATGGCTTCAAATTCAAGAGAATCACAATTAGTATCAGACTTTTCACAACTAAAAGTGGTGATTGTAGAAATAATAAGAAAAAATAGAATTAATCTTTGATTTTTAATAATTACAGATGTTTATCAATTAATGACTGACTTTTTTGTTGCTTATTGGTGAAATATATTTATCCTTACGAATATAGAAAATATTTCGTTACAGCTAATACTTTTAATGTAAGCGGATTAAGTGAAAGTGTAAAGATTTTTTTCATATCAGATTATTTTAATTATTATTTTTTTTAGTCAAAATGGCTCCATTGCCAGTTATAGCATATAATGATTTGCCATTATAAATTATTTTATTTACAACTGAGTCCTGCGCTTTATACTCTTCTTTCCAGGTTATGCCGCCATCTAATGTGTGGAATATGCCTCTATAACCGCCTATATACGCTTCTTTTTCGGAAAGAAAATAACTATTAGGGTAAGCATCTGGAGATTTATTACTTACCAGTATCCAAGTATCCCCTCCATCCAATGTTTTAAAAAGCTCGTAGTTAAACGTAAATACAAAGCCTATTTTATCATTAAGAAAAAAGATGTCTGTTACATTTACAAATCGCTTATCTAAAATCCTCCACGTAAGGCCATTGTCAATTGTTTTTGCAACAATACCAAAATTTGTATTGTCATAAGTCTCGCCTGCAATAGCATACCCAGTTTGATGGACAGTGAAAAAGAATTTTTTAAAACTAGCCCTAATATTTGAGTTAAATACTTCCTGCCATGTATTTCCACCGTCTGTAGATCTCCTGATGATATTTGCATTACCTACTATTAGGGTATTCTTATTTAAGAACTGTATATCCCGGTATCCCTCAAAAGGCGGGTTTAGGTTTTTCCAAGTCGAGCCTTTGTCTGTTGAGCAATAAATAGATTTCCCAACGCAAAAAACAGTAGTCCCATTTATGGCAATGCTATTAGGAAATTCATCTTTAAAAACAAATGAGTTTGATTTCCATATTTCTCCACCATTGTTGGTGTACCAAAGACTGTGGTTTCCTAGAATTCCTTCTATTGCTAATGCATAACCGTCTTTTTCATTAACAAAATCAATATCTCTAAACCTGTGGTCTGGATTATTCAATCTGGTTACAGTAATCCATGAGCTATTTTGTAATTCTTTTTCTGAACCGGTTTTCTTACAACATGTTAGAAGAATGGCTAATACAAATGTTGCTAATAATTGCTTCATAAATAGGATTAAACTTATAAGATATATCTATTAGAATTAAAATAATTATACGAGATTAGGTGTCATTCAAATAAAAAATAATTTTTTTTATATCCTTAAACACTCATAATTCAGTAATATTAGCGATAACGAGTCCATCAAAGAGTTTATCTTGAAAATATCTACGGTTCATCTTCATAATTAATAAAATCATCTATCTTATTAGAATCCAAAAGTACCGCCTTAGTTCTTCCTACTAATATTTCGGCTGTTTTTGAATTATCTGAAATAGTCTGATCGTATTTTTTAAATCTTTCCAAACCTTCAAAATTTTTAAAATACACAATAACTTTATTAGAATCCTTTTTTAAATAAATTTTCTCCTTTGCTGACCAGTAATAAGTATCTTGGCAAAAAGAAACTGTCCAATAAAAAACGGACATTAACAGTAAAAATATTTTAATTCTCATTTTATAAGCAGTTAATTGGGGGTTATTTTTGAAGCACAATATATCTTTTCAAAACTGCTCAAATCAACGGTTACAATTTGTTGACATGGCTTCTGTATGATACAATCCTGGCTAAATTTTGTAGTATCAATCGATAAAAAAATACTGTCGCTTTGAAAATCTTCAGGTAGATTAGATATGGCAATTACATGATCGTAACTTATACTATTCTGAACCCAATTATCGCCAATATTTTTATCAATTATCTGAATTATTGCGTAACTCGGGCACTGTTTAGCTAACACTACACCTTTGTAGGTTACTTTTGGATCAATATTCTCCTTTTTTTAATAAATCTTTCTCACAGCCAAAACTTAATAAAGAAATCAACGTGATGATGGTAAATTTAAAATAGACAGATTTTATCATGATATTAATTTGGATTTATGTTTTCTTTTAAATATAACTTATATTACGAGTTCAACATCTAATATGTTACAAAATTGTTGTATAATAGGCTTTTAATAGCCCTATTTTCATAAGAATTGTTTTAAGTTAGTACGGTAGCTACAGATATAAAGATATAGCTACTTGTGTTTAAGTTTAATTAAGGTATTGTTAAGTTTTTGTTGCTTAATAATGCTATAGTTAAAAGCACTACAAGGTTAAATCTATATCCTATACTATTTATCTAACATAAACGATAAATTAAATACTTAGAAATAGCATTAAAGCGAAGTAGGAAGGTCTTTTTATCTCATTTGAATAAAACAGGAAACTGTCTTAAAAATCATATTTATCACATGAAGCTGAGT
This sequence comes from Pedobacter puniceum, assembly GCF_009674685.1. Classification (GTDB taxonomy): domain Bacteria; phylum Bacteroidota; class Bacteroidia; order Sphingobacteriales; family Sphingobacteriaceae; genus Pseudopedobacter; species Pseudopedobacter puniceum. The sequence continues at coordinate 997,736 of NZ_WKJI01000001.1, read as the reverse complement.
CTTTGTCCTTAGCGGAGTCGAAGGAAATGTCATCCTGAGCGGAGTTGAAGGATAAGAAAGGGCACCGACTCCGCCCAGCCTGACATAAAGTTGTGAGATTTGAGATAGCCTCTTTTTGTTACTTACTTAAATCTGCAAAATGCTTAAAGAATAAAGGTATGGTTTCTATGCCTTTATAATAGTTATAAATGTCATACTTCTCATTAGGAGAATGTAAGTTATCGCTATCTAAGCCAAAACCCATCAAAACGGTTTTAATATTTAATTCTTGCTCAAACAAAGCTACGATTGGAATACTACCTCCGCCTCTAGTTGGCACAGGTGCTTTACCAAAAGATTCTTCAATAGCTTTGAAAGCTGCTTTGAAAGCAACAGAGTCTACCGGTGTTACGTAAGGCATGCCACCATGATGAGCCGTTACTTTAACTTTAACAGATTTTGGAGCAATACTTTCGAAATGATTTTTGAATAAATCTGATATTCTTTGCCAATCTTGCCCTGGAACAAGTCGCATAGAAATTTTAGCTTCAGCTTTTGAAGGTAAAACTGTTTTAGCACCCGGCCCAGTGTAACCACCCCAAATACCATTTACTTCTAGCGTTGGCCTGGTGCCTGTACGCTCTAAAGTGCTATAACCTTTTTCTCCCCAAACATCATCAACAGCTAAATCTTTTTTGTATTCATCTAAATCAAAAGGAGCTGCATTTAAGGCTTGTTTTTCAGCATCAGAAAGTTCTATAACGCCATCATAAAAACCGGGTATGGTAACATGATTGTTTTCATCGTGTAAAGAAGCAATCATTTGGCAAAGAATTGTTGCGGGGTTTGCAACAGCACCTCCATAAACACCAGAATGTAAATCTCGATTAGGGCCAACAACTTCAACCTCCATGTAGGCTAAACCTCTTAACCCTGTTTCCAGAGATGGGTTTTCCATGCTAATCATAGAAGTATCAGAAATAAGCACTACGTCGGCTTGTAATCTGGCTTTATTATCTTTTACAAATTGTCCAAGATTATCAGAACCTACTTCTTCCTCCCCTTCAATCATAAATTTGATATTGCAAGGAAGTTGTTGGGTGTTCATCATCGTTTCAAATGCTTTGATGTGCATGTAAAACTGACCTTTATCATCACAAGCACCGCGGGCAAATATTTTACCATCACGTACTGTTGGTTCAAAAGGAGGTGTTTCCCAAAGCTCTAAAGGATCTGGTGGTTGAACATCATAATGCCCATAAACCAAGACTGTAGGCAAGCTGCTATCTATGATTTTTTCGCCATAAACAATAGGATAACCTGCCGTAGGACAAACTTCTACCAAATCAGCACCAGCTTCAGCTAGTTTAGAAGCTACAAATTCAGCCGTTTTTAAAACATCACCTTTGTATTTAGGGTCTGCACTTACTGATGGAAATCTTAATAAGGCAAATAATTCCTCTAAAAAACGAGGTTTATGTTGTTCTATATAATCTTTTATCTCTTGCATAAAATTGCTTTTATGCAAATATAAGATTATCTGAATATGATGATTTGGAGAAGCAAATTATAAAGGGAATTGTTACAAGATTTTGGCAATTCCCTTTATGATATTTTATTCTTCATATGTAGGAATAGTTTTAGCGCCATGCATTACAGTTGTAGAATTTGTCTTTTTAACAACTAAAGCTTCTTCTTTTTTACAAGAAACCATTAAAATAGTAATAGATAGAAATGATAGTAAGAATAATTTTTTCATGATTTTATATTTAAATTTATTTGTTTAAATGAAATAATATTTAAATATATAAACCTATATTTACAAAATAAAATATATTTTAATTATTATAATAAATATATATTTAATTAAATAAATTATTTATTTTTTAGTATATTTTTAATTTTTTTTTACTACTCATAAATATTTTTAATTTTATTAAATACATTTACTGTACCATATAAGCATTTACATGAAATTAAACTCTACTATCCTTGTACTACTTTTATGTTGTTTAGGTTTTGATGTTATTGCAAATAATGCTAAGGATACAACATTGGTGGATAATCTGAACAAAGAAGCATCGAGTTTAAAATTTTCAAATCCTTTAAAAGGAATTGAAACAGCAAAAGAAGCTTTAACATTATCAAAAAAAACTAATTATAAGAAAGGTTTAGGTGAAGCTTATCGAGTTATAGGCATGAACTATAATTTCTTAAATAAGAAAGATAGTAGTATTAAATACTACCATTTGGCATTAGATATATATGAAAAAATTAGATTTTCGGAAGGTATTGCAAGATGTTATAATAATTTAGGAGGAATTTATAAAAGTTTAGACCCAAACGAAGCAATCGGATATTACAAAAAGGCACTAAAAATTGCTCAAAAGTATGACATAGTAGATTTAATAGCTGGTTGTAATTCTAATATTGGTACTATATATATTGAAAAAAAAGATTATAAAAACTCAATTTCTTATTTTCAAAAAGCTATTGAACTATTCTCAAAACTTAATAATGAAATAGGTTTAGCCACATCATACTCCAATATTGCTATATCATATTATTATTTAAATGACAATAAAAAAGCTGAGTTTTATTGTTTAAAAGCAATTGAAATTTCTAAGAAAAACAAACTGCAAACCATTATTGTGTCTTGTTATGACATACTAGCATATATTTATTTAAAGAAAAACATGCTTGATAAAGCTCAGGAATTTGCTAATGATGGTTATTCTTTAGCTGTAGAGCTAGAAAATGAAAAGTATATTTATGAATACAAATTCCTCCAATATGAAATTGAGCTTAAAAAACAAAACCATAAGCAGGCATTAAAATATCTAAAAGAAGTACATGCATTGGATAGTGTTGAATATCAAAAAAATTTAGCGAATATTGTAAAACTCAACGAGGAACAAGTTAAAAACGCAGAAATTCAAAAACAATATGAAGTTGGCTTAGAACGCCAAAAAAACAACCGAATACTCTTTATGGCCGCTATCATCGTTTCTGCTCTTTCTGCCATTATTATTTTTATTTTAATAAGAAGTAAGCGAAAAACTGAAAAAAGTAATCAAGAACTTCTTGCTTTAAATAAAGAAGTTATTCGACAGAAAGAAGATTTAGATAGGGTTAACCTCAAATTAGAAGAAATTATTGCCGAGCGTACCAAAGACTTACTCAGTAAAAACCAAAAACTTTCAGAATATTCTTACCACCTCTCCCATCAAGTACGTGGCCCTGTTGCTACCTTAAAAGGTTTAATTATGCTTTCTCAGGATAATTTAATCGAGGAAAAAGAGTGTATCGTACAAATGAAAAAATGTGTTGACGATATTGATGAGCAAATTATGGATATCAATATAGCCTTGCATGACCCTTCTAGACACGGCTTAAAAAATCCGAATCAAAATGGTGGAAATCTTTAGTCATGAACATGAAGATTATTTCCTGACCATTCTTTAATTTAGCGTCTTGTTAAAAGGAGACGATTTGGATTATTTAAAAGGATTAAACACTTCACAAAGACAAGCTGTAGAACAAACACAAGGCCCAGTAATGATTGTTGCTGGTGCAGGTTCTGGTAAAACAAGGGTTATTACTTATCGTGTAGCACATTTAATATCAAAAGGTGTAGATCCGTTTCAGATACTGGTTCTTACTTTTACCAACAAAGCGGCAAAGGAGATGCGAGAGCGTATCATGAAGGTAGTTGGTGCTGAAGCCAAAAATATTTGGATGGGTACCTTCCACTCGGTATTTGCCAAAATACTCCGTGTAGAAGCACATAAAATAGGCTATCCTAATAACTTCACCATTTACGATACTGATGATAGCAAAAGCTTAATTAAAGCTATTCTGAAAGAGATGAATCTGGATGATAAGCTATACAACCCAAATTTTGTATATGGAAGAATTTCAATGTGCAAAAACAATTTGATATCAGCCGCTGAGTATAACCAGAACGAGCAAATACAGGCCGAAGATTTTTCTACCGGTAGAGGTATGTTGGGTAAAGTTTATGAAACCTATGCTGCCCGTTGTTTTAAAGCTGGAGCAATGGACTTTGACGATTTACTTTTTAAAACCAATGTTTTATTAAAAGAACATCCAGACGTTTTACATAAATATCAACATAAGTTTAAATACTTAATGGTAGACGAGTATCAGGATACTAATTTCTCGCAGTACCTGATTGTAAAAAAGCTAGCTGCTGTAAATTATAATTTATGTGTAGTTGGTGATGATGCGCAAAGTATTTATGGTTTTAGAGGTGCTAACATTCAAAATATCTTAAATTTCCAAAAGGATTATCCAGACGTTAAAATTTATAAGCTAGAGCAGAACTATCGCTCTACTCAAAATATAGTAAATGTTGCCAATAGCATTATTGCAAACAATAAAAACCAGTTAGATAAAAATGTTTTCTCTGAAAACGATATCGGCGATAAAATAAAAATTACTCGCTCTTTTTCTGATAATGAAGAAGGAAAAAGTGTTGCCGAATCTATCTTACAAGAAAGAAGTAATAACGCTCTAAATTGGAATGACTTTGCCATTTTATATAGAACAAATGCTCAGTCTCGTTCTATGGAGGAGGCTCTAAGAAAGCTAAATATCCCTTATAAAATTTATGGCGGTTTATCTTTCTATCAAAGAAAAGAGATTAAAGATTTAATAGCATATTTCAGATTAACATTTAACCCTAGTGATGAAGAAGCTTTTAAAAGAGTTATCAATTATCCGGCAAGGGGAATTGGAAAAACTACGATAGATAAAATTATCGTTGCTGCAGATCAGCAAAATCAAACCATGTTTGAAATCATCAGTAATGCTTCTCAACACCTTGATAATAGAGCAGCATTATCTGTTAGTAATTTTGCTACTACCATTAAAAGTTTTGCCGCTGTTGCTAAAAACAGCAATGCTTATGATGCTGCTTTGCATATTGCCCAGCACTCTGGCTTGCTAAAAGATTTATATGATGATAAATCTGTAGAAGGCTTAAGCCGATATGAAAACATCCAAGAGTTGTTAAATGGTATTAAAGAATTTTCTGAACGTGAAGATATCGAAGACAAAGGTTTAGATGTTTTTATGCAAGATGTAGCTTTACTTACCAATGATGATAATGATAAAGGAGACAATAAAGATACCGTTTCCTTGATGACCATACACTCTTCTAAAGGTTTAGAGTTTCCGCAAGTTTATATTGTAGGCTTAGAAGAAAACTTGTTTCCATCTCAAATGGCCTTAAATTCTAGAGCAGATTTAGAAGAAGAACGTCGTTTATTTTATGTAGCGATTACCCGGGCCGAAAAGAAATTGCATATGAGCTATGCAACATCTAGATTTAAGTTTGGTAGCTTAATTAATTGTGAGCCTTCTAGGTTTTTAGATGAAATAGACCCTAAATATTTAGAATTAGATTTTGTTAAGAAGGCCCCAGCAGGTAATCCGTTTTTTGAGAATGAACGTACACAATGGCAAAGTAAAACCAGTTCTAGTAATACTAGTAGCGGAGATTATTTTTCTAAGCCTAAACCACCGGTAGCTGGCAAAGTAAAAACTACTTCCCTATTAGCAAAAGCACATGTGCCTACCGAAGGGTTTACACCAGATGATACTTCTAACCTACAAGTAGGCGAAGAGGTAGAACACGAACGCTTTGGCTTTGGAAAAGTGATTAATTTAGAAGGCTCTAAGCCCGATATCAAAGCAACTATTTTCTTTAAAGAGATTGGGCAAAAACAATTACTACTGAAATTTGCAAAACTGAGGATTGTTAAAAATTAACGTGAAGAGGAATAAATAAAAACATTGCAATTTTATTTATTTTCTTAAATTGCAGCTTTTAGCTACAAAAATTAAAATTACATACTGTTTTTAACCCGCTTTTATTAAATTATTTTGATTGTTATAATCTCATAATCAAACGGATAAGTTAATCATACATAAAAAACATTATCAGTATAGAAAGAAAGCTTACACCATTTAGCTTTAATAATTCAAAAATGAATAACACTGTTGAAAATAAATTTGATTACAATACTTCAAGAGATAAACTCATCTTGGCAGAGTATGGTAGAAATGTGCAGAATATGGTTGAGTATATCTGCGAGTTACCCACCAAAGAAGAAAGAAATAAATACGCCCAAGTGGTGATAGATATGATGGGATTTTTAAATCCTCATTTAAGAGATGTTCCAGATTTTAAACATAAACTTTGGGATCATTTACATATCATTTCGGGTTTCAGGATAGATGTTGATTCGCCTTACCCTACTCCTACTAAAGAAGGCATCAATTTCAAACCAGAAGTTTTAAGTTATCCTCAAAACCGTATTAAATTTAAGCATTACGGAAAAACCATTGAGCTCATGATTAAAAGAGCAAAAGAAATTACCGAGCCTGAAAAAAAACAGCATATGGTAAATTCTATAGCTAATTTTATGAAAATGGCTTATGTACTTTGGAATAAAGATCATGTTGCAGATGAACAAATCATCTCTGATTTAAATGATTTATCTGGTGGCGAGTTAGATTTAAGTCAGGTTGTGTTAAACAAAGTTGATGTTAAACAAAATACTCCATCCAGCAACAATAACAACAATAATGGTCGCTCACAAAAGAACAACCAAAACAATAGAGGTGGTGGTGGCCAAAGACAAAATAATAACCAAAATAACAACAACAAAAACCGCCCTAGGAATTTCCAAAACAATGGTGGTGGTAAAAGATCAAACTAATCAAAACAAAAAATATTTTATATGATGAATGCATTTGAGATTCGTGGTGGTAAACCTTTAAAAGGAGAAATTATACCCCAGGGAGCAAAAAATGAAGCATTGCAAATTCTTTCTGCTGTTTTATTAACACCAGAAAAAGTTACCATAAGCAATATACCCGATATTAAAGACGTCAATAAACTTATAGAGCTTTTAGGAGACTTAGGTGTTGAAGTTAATAGATTATCAAAAGATACTTATGAGTTTACAGCAGCCAATATCAACTTAGAGTTTTTTCAATCTCAAACTTTTAAAGCAAAAGGTGGTAGTTTAAGAGGCTCTATCATGATTGTAGGTCCGCTTTTAGCCCGTTTTGGTAAAGCTGCAATTCCTAAACCAGGTGGGGATAAAATTGGTAGACGACGTTTAGATACTCACTTTTTGGGTTTCGAGAAACTTGGTGCTAAATTTATTTATAATGCAGAGACCAATTTCTTTAATGTTGATGCTACCGAATTAAAAGGAACATTTATTTTATTAGATGAGGCTTCTGTAACAGGTACAGCAAATATCGTGATGGCGGCAGTTCTTGCAAAAGGTACTACTACCATTTATAATGCAGCTTGTGAGCCTTATTTACAACAACTTTGCAAAATGCTTAATCGCATGGGTGCAAAAATTACTGGTATTGGTTCTAATTTATTAACCATAGAAGGTGTTGAAGCCTTAGGTGGTACAGAACACCGTTTATTACCTGATATGATTGAAATTGGCTCTTTTATAGGCTTAGCTGCCATGACAGAGTCTGAAATCACCATCAAGAATGTTTGCTACCAAGAATTAGGTATTATACCTGATGTTTTTAAAAGATTAGGTATTAAAATGGAATTGCGTGGTGATGATATTTTTATACCGGCTCAGAAAAGCTATGAAATAGATACTTTTATTGATGGTTCTATTTTAACTGTTGCTGATGCTCCTTGGCCAGGTTTTACACCCGATTTACTCTCTATCGTTTTAGTAGTGGCTACACAAGCCAAAGGCTCGGTATTGATTCACCAAAAAATGTTCGAGAGTCGTTTATTCTTTGTGGATAAATTGATAGACATGGGTGCACAAATTATTTTATGCGATCCACACAGAGCGACTGTTATTGGTTTAGATAAGAAATATCAGTTAAAAGGTATAGAAATGACTTCACCTGATATTAGAGCAGGAGTTTCCTTATTAATTGCTGCACTTTCTGCCTCTGGAAGGTCTACCATTTACAATATTGAACAAATAGAAAGAGGTTATCAAGATATTGATACCCGATTACGAGCACTTGGTGCTGATATTAGAAGAATTTAACTTCCAAACTCTCCTTTTTAGGAGAGTTTTTTGTTTATATGTCTTGGAAGTAGAAAGTACGGAGTAGAAAGTAGAAAGACCATCTTGCGCTCGTTTGCAACGAGTGCTTAAAATGGTTTTTCGATTATATCGATGACCTATGAGACCGGAAAGCCTTGTGCGCAACAGCCAATTAGTTCACAATCTCTATAAAACATAAATATCCGCCTCTATCGCCGGCGGGGCTCGTTCCTTTTGCGGGACCAAAAGGAACCAAAAGTCCTGAACAATCCCGCAGGAGCCTTTGTCGCACAAACCCTACCCACACTCAAAAAACAATTGGCGCTTATTTTTGCTCGTTTGTGCTTTATGAATGCTTTTACAAACTCGAACGCAAAACCGCATTCGCTATAGGCTTGGTTGTGCAAGATTTTTTAATTTCTGCTACTGTTTTTTCGTCTTTCCGGCTCTGGGGGATTGATCATGCGCTTCGGTTTAAGCTGTTTTATTATCAAAGTTTGTTCCTATCTAGTAGTAAAAAATACGGAGTATAAAGTAGAAAGTAGAGAGACCCTAAAAAGTGGATATTTAGGAACTACCTATAAACATAAAATTCATCTTTCCTAAGAACGAAGACGGCCTATGAAGATTTGGAAGTGTAGTCAAATAAATCTTCTGCATAAACTTTTATTAAACACTGTCGGAAAACAATCCGACGGGTGTTGTAGAAGTAATCATCAAGCAAAACCCTTCACACCACTCAGGATTGTGGCTAAAGATTTATTTAGACGAAACGACAAATATTCATCAGCCTTGATTTATTCATTTTTTGTTTATGGTTTTTCTTAGGCATTCATGAACTCGTTCCTCGTTTTTTGTTCAATTTTTATCAAGAAAAAAGTGCCTAGGGCTGGCCGCCTATGAGGCCGGAAAGCCTTGTGCGTAATTGCCAATAAAAAAAGAAACCACTACCTGCCGCTAGAGCAAAAACATCTTATTTTTAAACCTTAATGAATACTTCAATGGTAGGTTTTTTGATATGTCATATCATATTTAACGATATCGATTAACTAAATTTCACCAAAATCTAAAAATTCTTTAAAACTTAATCCTCAATTTAAGCTTTTAAGACTATATTTAGAACAAACACGTCACAATATGTCTAACCAAAAAGGAAATAATATCAAACATGTTCTTACACAGCTTATCACCGATATTTTTGAAAAAAACGGTAATAAGCCTCTCAATTATAAACAAGTAGCAGCTAAACTAAATATCAGTGATCCAGAATCAAAAAAAACTATATACGACGTTCTTAAAGATGTTACCAAAGAAGGTTTGTTTATAGAAAAAGAGAAAGGCAAATATCAATTACATGAGATTAAAACCTTTGTTACCGGTAAAATTGATATGGCCAATGATGGCTCTGCATTTTTAATCCCTGATGATACCTTTGAAAATGATATTTATATAGCTCCACGTAAGTTAAGAACTGCTTTACATGGCGATATTGTAAAACTATATGTTTACGCCAGCAAAAAAGGTAAGCGTAAAGAAGGTGAAGTAGTAGAAATCATCACCAGAGCTAAATTAGAATTTACAGGTTTGGTAAAAGTATCTCAGCATTTTGCGTTTTTCATTCCTGATGATAGAAAAATGCTTCACGATATTTTTATCCCTTTAGAGGATTTAAATGGCGCCAGAAACGGTGTAAAAGCATTAGCAAGAATTGTTGATTGGCCTGATGGCGCTAAAAACCCAGTAGGTATTATCAAAAGTATTTTAGGAAAACAAGGTGAGAATGACACCGAAATGAACGCCATTCTAGCAGAATATGGCTTCCCATTGGCTTTTCCTGAAGTAGTAGAAAAAGAAGCTAATGCTATATCAGACCAGATTTCTAAAGAAGAGATAGCTAAAAGAAGAGATTTTAGAAAAATCACCACCTTTACCATAGATCCTTTTGATGCGAAAGATTTTGATGATGCGATCTCTTTCCGACAATTAGAAAATGGAAACTATGAGGTAGGTGTTCATATTGCAGATGTTTCTCATTATGTCATACCAGAAACAGAATTAGATAAAGAAGCTTTTGACAGAGGAACTTCCGTTTATTTGGTAGACAGGGTGATACCAATGTTGCCAGAGCGTTTATCAAATGGTTTATGTTCTTTACGACCAAAAGAAGAAAAGCTATGTTTTTCTGCTGTTTTCGAATTAGATACAGAAGCAAATATCCAGAATGAATGGTTTGGTAGAACTGTTATTTACTCTGATAGACGTTTTGCTTATGAAGAAGTACAAGAAATTATCGAGCAAAAAACAGGTGATTTTGTTGATGAGATATTGACTTTAAATGATTTAGCTTATAAACTTAGAGACCGTAAGTTTAAACATGGTGCTATCAGTTTTGAATCTACCGAAGTTAAATTTAAACTTGATGATAAAGGCAAGCCTACTGGCGTTTATATCAAAGAACGTAAAGATGCACATAAACTTATCGAAGATTTTATGTTGCTAGCCAACAGAAGAGTCGCCGAGTTTATCGCTAAAAAAGGAAAAGGAAAAAACAAATTAACCTTTGTTTACCGGGCTCATGATTCGCCAAAACCAGAAAGCTTAGCCAATTTCTCTCAGTTTGCTTTAAAATTTGGGCATAAAATCTCTACCAAATCAGACCGAGATACAGCCAGGTCCTTAAACAAATTAATGGCAGATATTGAAGGTAAAAAAGAACAAAATGTATTAACTCAATTAGCCATCCGCTCTATGGCGAAAGCTATTTACACCACAAAAAGTAGCAGTCATTATGGTTTAGCATTTGATTTTTACACGCACTTCACCTCTCCTATTCGTCGTTACCCCGATGTGATGACACACCGTTTACTACAACATTATTTAGACGGTGGTGCCAATGCCAGTGCAGAACATTACGAAAAACTTTGTCAGCATGCTTCCCAAATGGAGAAAAAGGCTGCCGATGCAGAAAGAGCTTCTATCAAATATAAACAAGCAGAATTTTTGCAAGATAACATCGGGCAAACCTATTTGGGGATAGTTTCTGGTGTAACTGAGTGGGGAATGTATGTGGAAATTGAAGAGAATAAATGTGAGGGAATGATTAGGCTGAGAGATATTTCTGATGATTTCTATACCTTAGACGAGAAAAATTATTGTATTATTGGGCAAAGAAAAAAGAAAATCTATCAGTTGGGTGATGAAGTGAGTATCAGGGTAAAAAGAGTAGATTTAAGCAAGAGACAAATAGACTTTACGTTAATTTCCTAATCCATTATCTTTTACAGTTAAATGTACAGCATTTCTAATCTTCAACAATTAATCACCAGAGCTATAGCTCAACAAAAATATCCTGTAAACCCATCAGAACTGTATGAGCCTATCAGCTATCTCATGAATTTAGGTGGTAAAAGGTTAAGACCTGCTTTGTTGTTAATGGCTACAGACTTATTCAAAGGCGATGTTGAAAAGGCCATTAAACCAGCTTTAGCGATAGAAGTTTTCCATAATTTCACCTTAATGCATGATGATATCATGGATAAAGCACCTTTAAGAAGAGGAAATCCTACGGTACATGCCAAGTGGAATGAGGCTGTGGCTATCCTTTCCGGAGATGTGATGCTGGTAGAAGCTTATAAACTCATTATGCAGGTTAAAACTGCTATCCTACCAGATATTTTAAAGATATTTAATGATACTGCCGTTGGTGTTTGTGAAGGTCAGCAAATTGATATGAACTTTGAAAACTATCAGGAAGTAAAAGTTGATGAATACATCAACATGATAAGACTTAAGACAGCTGTTTTATTGGGCGGAGCATTAAAAATTGGTGCTTTAATTGGCGAAGCAGCAGAAAATGACGCTCAGTTATTGTATGATTTTGGTGAGAAACTAGGAATTGCTTTTCAGCTTCAAGATGATATTTTAGATGTTTATGGCGACCCAGAGAAATTTGGAAAACAAGTAGGCGGAGATATCATTTCTAATAAAAAAACCTTTTTACTGATAAGAGCTTTAGAGCTTGCGCAAGGAGCACAAAAAGAAGAGCTTCAAAATTGGCTAAGTAAAACCACATTTAACCCACAAGAGAAGGTTACAGCCGTTACCGCTATTTATAACAGTTTAAATATTCAGGAAATTGCTAAAAAAGAAATGGAAAACTATGCAGCTAAAGGCTTAGCTTCTTTAGACAAAATTGCAGTTGATGAAGAAAGAAAATCTGTTTTAAAAGAGTTTGCGGATATGCTGATGTTGAGAGATAATTAATATTTACTAATGTTATCGCTCAAAAATATTCATCATATTGCCATTATTTGTAGTAATTATTCTGTTTCAAAGCATTTTTACACTCAAATATTGGGATTTAAAATTGTAAGAGAAGTATACCGCGAGGCTAGAGATTCTTACAAACTAGATTTAGCCTTGGGAAATAATTATTGTATAGAATTATTTTCTTTTCCTGAACCTCCTCTACGCTCATCATTTCCTGAAGCTTGCGGACTAAGACATTTGGCATTTGCTGTTGATGATTTGGAGAATGTTAAGTTAACACTAGAAAATCAGAACATTAAAGTTGAGGATATTAGAATAGATGAATTTACTGGTAAAAAATTCACTTTTATTGCTGATCCTGATGGATTACCTATAGAATTTTACGAGTGTTAGTGTAACAGAAATCTGAAATAAAAGCTATCTAAAATTGCGTACCTTTGCGCCCAAATGATTGCAATAAATAATTTAACTTTCCGTATAGGTTCAAGAGCTTTGTATGAAGAAGCTAACTGGCATATCAAACCAGGAGAAAAAATAGGTTTAATTGGTGCTAATGGAACCGGAAAATCTACACTTTTAAAAATTATCGTTGGCGAATATACGCCTTCTGAAGGTACTGTTTCTATGTCTAAAGACATCAAAATAGGTTACCTTAACCAAGATTTACTTTCTTACGATTCTCATCATACCATTTTACACGTAGCTATGGAAGCTTTTGAGCGTCAAAACCAGCTGCATGATGAAATTGAAGTATTACTTAAGAAGATTGAAACTGATTATTCAGACGAACTCATCAATAAATTAAGTGATAAACAACAAGAATTTGAGGCTTTAGACGGTTATAATATTGAGTATAGAGCCAATGAGATTTTAGCCGGATTGGGTTTTAGTACAGAAGACCAACACAGGCCATTAAACACCTTCTCTGGAGGTTGGCGTATGCGTGTCATGTTAGCTAAAATATTACTACAGAACCCTGATATTTTATTGCTGGATGAGCCTACCAACCACATGGATTTACCTTCTATCAAGTGGTTAGAAACTTATTTAAATAGCTTTGAAGGTGCAATTGTGATTGTATCTCACGATAGGTATTTCTTAGATAGAATTGTAAACCGTATTGTAGAATCTCGTAAAGGTAAATTAACCATCTATTCTGGTAATTACTCGTTCTATTTAGAAGAAAAAGCTTTAAGAGCAGAAATTCAAAAAGGCGAATTTAAAAACCAACAAGCTAAAATTAAGCAAGAAGAGCGTTTGATAGAACGTTTTAAAGCTAAAGCATCTAAAGCAAAGATGGCTCAATCCAGAATGAAAGCTTTAGATAAAATGGAGCGTGTTGAGGATGTTGACGATGATAACCCTACCGTAAACTTCAGGTTTAAATTCTCTAAACCTTCAGGAAGGCATGTTATCAGAATAGAAAATGCATCTAAAAGCTACCCAACTATAGATATTTTAGAAAACGCCGAGGCAGTAATAGAAAAAGGAGATAAAATAGCTTTAATTGGAGCTAATGGTAAGGGTAAGTCTACCCTATTAAGAATTATCGCAGGTACAGAAGCTTTTAGCGGTAAATGTGAAACCGGGCATAACGTTACCACAACCTTTTTTGCACAGCACCAGTTAGAATCTTTACACTTAGATAATGCTATTTTAGAAGAATTACAGGCTTTTGCACCTAAACATTCTGATACCGAGCTACGCTCTATTTTAGGATGTTTCCTTTTTTCTGGTGATGATGTATTTAAGAAAATTAGGGTATTATCTGGAGGCGAAAAATCTAGGGTTGCCTTGGCTAAATCCTTAACTACGGATTCTAATTTCTTGATTCTGGATGAGCCTACCAACCACCTAGATATACAATCGGTAAACATCTTAATACAAGCCTTACAGCAATATGAAGGTACTTTTATAGCTGTTTCTCACGATAGGTATTTCTTAGACAATGTGGCTAATAAAATTTGGTTTATTGAGGATAAACAAATTAAAGAATATCCGGGTACTTATGCCGAGTATGAAGAATGGCAAGCCAGAAGAGCAAAAGAGATTGTTCCGGGTGGAGGCATTAAACATGCTAAAGTAGAAAAGGCAAAGAAAGAAGAAGCTAAGCCACAAGTTTCTGATGATAAAGCTAAACAACTGAAAAAGCTAAATCAGCAATTGCAAAAGCTTGAAGATGATGTAGCAGCACAAGATAAATTGGTGAAAGAAGCTGAAGCTGAAATTGCCAAAGAAGAAGTTTATAGTAATCCTCAAAAATTAAAAGAGGTTAACGAGCGTTATTATCAATTAAAAGAACAGTTAGGTGCTTTACAATTACATTGGGAGCAACTGGCTGATGAGATTTTAATTTTGGAAGGCTAAATATTAAATAAACTTAATGGTATGAGAAAGAGTTTGATATATCTGTTTTTAACGCTATTAAGTTTATCTTCTTTTGCACAAAAGAAACCTAAAAAAGTTAGGGCTTTTGTTGCTCCTACGCCAGAATCTGTGACGGTTTATGATAATAAAAATTATATCCCAGAGATTAAAAGTGTAGAGTTTTTTAATGCCGAGAAAGACCAAAGCTTTCCGGTTTTAAATTTAGGTAGCAGTCAGCAAATTATTTTAAAGTTTGATGATTTACGTGGTGGAAGTAGAAATTTGTTTTACACACTAGAACATTGCGATGCTGATTGGAAACCTTCGTCCTTATCTCCTATTGAGTATTTGCAAAGCTTTACCGAAGAGCGTATTAATAACTTTAGATATTCCTTTGGAACTTTTATTAGCTATACGCATTACGAGTTAAGCTTGCCCAATAGCAGTATCATCCCTAAAATATCTGGTAATTACTTACTTAAAGTTTATGAAGATGGCGACCAGCGTAAAATACTCATCAGCAGAAGGTTATATATTGTACAAGCAAAGGTTAATGTACAAGCAGAAATTACACAATCTGCAATTGTAGCTAAAAGAGATGAGCGTCAGAAAATTAATATCAATGTTGCGCATCCGGGTTTGGCTATTCAAAATCCTTATCAGGAAATTAGAATCGTTACCTTAAAAAATAACCGTACAGATTTAATCAAAACCATCAATAAACCTCTTTTTGTAAGAAACAACTTATTGGTTTATGCAGATAATTTAACTAATGATTTTGATGGCGCTAATGAGTTTAGAAGGTTTGATACCAGAAGTTTAAGGTTTAAATCAGAACGAGTAGGGCAAATTGTTCTAGATAGCTTATATAGAATTTTATTATTTCCTGATGCTGTTTTAAATACGCCAAACTATTCCTATCAGTTTGATGAAAATGGCAAGTTTTACATCATCAATCAAGATGGTAATAGTGATGACTATGCTGGTGATTACGCAGCTGTAACTTTTACCTTAAACGCCGAAGAGCCAGATGCAAACGGACATGCTTACATCATTGGGCAGTTTAATGCTTACCAAAAAAATGCAGATAGCAGATTGATTTATAATCCTGAAAGCAAACAATTTTCAAAAACGATGCTTTTAAAGCAAGGTGTTTATGATTATAAATACACTTGGGCTACAGAAGATGGCAAAATCATCAATGATAATGCTTTTGATGGTTCTTTTTTTGAAACCGAGAATGATTATCAAATAATGGTTTATTATAGGGCCCCAGCTTCAAGATTTGAAGAATTAATAGCCTTTAGAGAATTAAACAGCAGACAATTACCCAGAACAAACTAAAATATATGAGCGGCAAGAAAGCAAAAGATTCATTAATTACCATGAACGAGTTGGTATTACCCAATGACACCAATACCCTAAACAATTTAATGGGTGGTCGTTTATTACATTGGATGGATATTGCGGCTGCAATTTCTGCACAAAGACATAGCAACCGTATTGTGGTAACCGCTTCTGTAGATAATGTTTCTTTTAAGCAGCCTATAAAATTGGGCGATGTGGTAACGATAAATGCCAAAGTTACAAGGGCTTTCCATACTTCTGTTGAAGTTAGGTTAGATGTTTGGGCAGAAAACATTCCGTCAGGAACACGTATCAAATCTAACGAGGCTTATTATACTTTCGTAGCTTTAAATGATGAAGGTAAAACAGTTCCTGTTCCAGAGTTAATTCCAGAATCTGATGAAGAAAAAGCACTTTATGATGGCGCTTTAAGACGCAGACAGTTACGACTTATCTTATCAGGAAAAATGAATCCTGATGATGCTACAGAACTAAAAGCTTTGTTTAATGCAGCTAAGCAGTGAGGAGAAATTAAAAATTCAAAAGTAAAAATTAAAAAATCACTCAATCAAAAATCAATCAATAAGTCTTTATCCGGCTCTGTGGTTAAATAAATAAACGATGTAATCGTTAAACCATGTTAAGCACTCGTTACAAACGAGCGCAATGTAAGAGAATTAAAAATTCAAAAGGGAAAATTAAAAATTCAAAAAAAACCAATCAATAGAAATTCAAAAGGGAGAATTAAAAATTCAAAAAAACCAATCTATCATTCACTCATTTAAAAATCAATAAATAGAAATTCAATCCTTCAATCAATAAAAACAGCTTACTTCTTCGTTCCTCATCGAAATAACGGCCCTAACAATCTAACCACCTAACAAACTAACAAACCAACCATATAACTAACTAACCACCTAATAAGGTCTTTTCAATATCGCTTCATTAATAACGGCTTGTCTTAAATCAAAGTCGTAGCTTTCTTGTTCTTCTTTTTTGGGTTGTGAAATACCATGTTTATGTTTTTCGTGGATAGCCCTGTTTTCTATAACTTCTGCACTAGGGATTTCAGGATTATAATAATCAGCAGGTTTCTTATCTGTAGATCTTAATCTTTCGTAAACCATACGTTCATACTGTTCTTTTTCGTATTTTTCTGGCTTAGAAAGTTTATAATCAGGTTTAAGTTCGGTAGCCTCAGTACGCTCTTCTATCATAGGTTGGGTTTGTACCTCATCTTTAACCGTAATTTCTGGCTGTTCTGGGATGCTTAAATTACGTTTTCTAGCCTTCTCTTGCTCTTTTTGGAAGTTTTGGTAAGCTTTAAAGAGAAAAAGTGCGATAGGTGCTAAAATGTATATGAGGTTTTCCATACTGCAAATTAAGAAATTAATTAGTTTTGAGGAATTAAAAAGATACACTGTTTTTATTAACGCATGCAGTTAAACAAATTAGAAATTAAGGGTTTTAAGAGTTTTGGAGATAAGATTACCATCAACTTTAATGAAGGCGTAACCGCTATTGTAGGGCCAAATGGTTGTGGTAAATCTAACGTGGTAGATGCTATCAGATGGGTTTTGGGCGAGCAAAGTACCAGAATGCTGCGATCAGAGAAAATGGAAAACATCATCTTCAACGGCACAAAATCCAGAAAACCTGCAAACCTTGCTGAAGTATCTTTAACTTTTGACAATACCAAAAACATCCTGCCGACAGACTTTTCGCAGGTAACCATAACCCGTAAACTTTATCGTACGGGCGAATCAGAATATCGTTTAAACGATGTACAATGTAGGCTAAAAGATATTACCGATTTATTTTTAGATACTGGTATCGGGCCAGACTCCTACTCTATCATCGAGTTAAAAATGATAGATGAAATCATCACCAACAAAGAAAACTCAAGAAGAGCTTTATTTGAAGAGGCATCAGGAATATCCAAATATAAACTCCGCAAAAAGCAAACTTTTAATAAGTTAAAAGATACCGAAGCAGATTTAAGTCGGGTTGAAGATTTACTTTTCGAGATTGAAAGAAACCTTAAAACCTTAGAAAATCAGGCTAAAAAGGCAGAACGATATTATCGATTAAAGGAACAATATCATGCTTTAAGTATTGTATTGGCATCTTTCAGGATTATTGGTTTTAGAGATTCGTTAGCACATTTAGATGAACGCGAAAAAGAGCAATTAGAAGTTAAACAAGGTATCAATACTTTAGCTGATCAGTTGGATGCAGACATCCAAAAACATAAATTTAACAACCTTACAAAAGAGAAAAACTTATCTGTTCAGCAAAAAGCTACTAACGAGTTTGTAAGTAAAATTAGAGCATACGAAAGCGAGAAAAAGATTAAAAACGAACAGCTTAAGTTTTTACAAGACAAAGAGAGTAAACTTAATGATGATTTAGAGAAAGATAAAACACAACTTAATCACGTTTTTTATAATATCAAACGCTTAAACGAGGAAAGATTACAGGAAGAGCAAAATCTGCAAAGCATCAGCGCTAAATTAGAGGCTTTAAAAGCCGAGGTAGAGGAATTGCGTATACAACAGCAATCATCTAAACAAGGGCTAGACCAAATGCAAAACCAATCTAATGCTTTGCAAAATCAGGTTTACCAGGTAGAGAAAGATATCGAGATTTTAAATATCCAAAAGGAAGCTTTAGACCAAGAAACGCGTAGAAATATAGCCGATACCGACTCTAGAAAAATTGAATTATCTAATTTTAATAAGGCTATAGCCGATATTTCTGAAAGTTTAGAGAGTAAGAAACATCAGCTAGAACATTTACAAGAGCTAGAAGAAGAATTAAAGGAAAATTTAGCTTCTACAGAGGCTATTTTAGCCGATAATAAAGAACAATTTAACAGCATCAGCAGAAAGCTGGATGCCAAACAAAATGAATATAACCTTACCAAAAGTATGGTTGACAATTTGGAAGGCTTTCCAGAATCTATTCGCTTTTTACGAAAGAATACCCAATGGACAAAAAAGGCTCCGCTACTTTCTGATATTCTTTTTTGTAATGAGGAGTATCGTGTAGCCATAGAAAATTTTCTAGAGCCTTTGATGAACCATTATGTAGTAGAGCAATATGGCGATGCAATTGAGGCTATACAGCTTTTAAGTAATTCTTCAAGAGGAAAAGCTAACTTCTTTATATTAAACAATTTAGAAGATAAAGAAGTGCAAGAATTAGCAGCTCCAGAAGGTGCTATACCCGTATTATCTGTTACAGAAACAGATAAGAAATACAAAAAGCTATTCAGCCATTTGCTTAGTCATGTCTTTTTAGTTGATGATAGCCGAGAGCAAGATTTAAATGCTGAACTTTTAAATTCTCCTATGGTATTGATAGGAAAATCAGGAAAGTTTAATAAGAGTAAATACACCCTTTCAGGAGGTTCGGTTGGTTTATTTGAGGGTAAAAGAATTGGTAGGGCTAAAAATCTTGAAAACCTCAATAAAGAAATTAAAGAGGCAGAAGTACAGCTTAAAAAACTTAAAGACCATATAGAAGAAGGCGCTTTAAAAGTACAAACACTTAAAGCCGCTACTAAAATACAGGAGATTAATACCTTATCAGCTCAGATTAATCTTCTACAAAACGAGTTGATATCGGTGCAAACCAAACAAGAACAATATCAATCCTTTATAGAAAACAGTCAGAATAGAAAACAGGATATTGAGCAAAAGCTACAACATATAGCTTCAGAATTATTAGAAAAACAGCCTTTAATTGCCGATTTGATAGCTCAAAAGCAAATCATAAACGAGCAATTGATAGAACAACAATTGGCTTTTAACGAGCTTAGCGAGGTTTTAACCATGCGTTCCTCTGCTTTTAATGCCGAGAATATCAAATTCCACCAACAGCAAAATAAAGTTAGCAGTTTAGATAAAGATTTAGAGTATAGAGAATCACAACAAGAAAATCTGGAAAATAGAATTAATAAACACAGTGCCGAGCTAGAAGAAACCAAGCTTACCATTAAAGATACTTTACAGTTTGTAGACCATGATGATGAAGACCTTATTGCCATGTACAACCAAAAAGAAGAAATGGAAAAAGCGCTTCAAGAAGCAGAAAAAGACTATTATGCGGTACGTGGTTTGGTTAACGATTTAGAAAATCAGCTATCAGAAATCAGAAGAAAAAAAGAAAATACAGATGTTTTACTAACGGAGATTAAAGACCAGAAAAACAACCTCAAACTAGAATTAAATGCTTTAAAAGAGCGTTTATCGGTAGAGTTTAATATAGAAATTGAAGATTTATTAGATACCGAAATCCCTGAAGGAGCCGAAGAACAAGATACCAAAGAAAAGGTAGATAAAATCAAAAAACAATTGGATGAATTTGGCGCTATCAACCCCATGGCTATGGAAGCCTATAAAGAAATGGAAGAGCGTTATACTTTTATTCAGGCTCAGAAAAAAGACTTATCAGAAGCTAAAGCCTCTCTTTTACAAACTATAAAAGAGATTGACGATACAGCGAAAGAGAAATTCATGGTAGCTTTTACTCATGTAAGAGAAAACTTTATGCGTGTTTTCCGCTCATTATTTAATGAAGAAGATAACTGCGATTTAATTCTTACCAACCCGGATATGCCTTTAGATTCTGATATTGATATTATTGCCAGGCCAAAAGGTAAAAGACCATTGTCTATCAATCAATTATCAGGAGGTGAGAAAACCTTAACCGCTACAGCTTTATTGTTTTCGCTATACTTATTAAAACCTGCACCATTCTGTATTTTTGACGAGGTTGATGCCCCGCTAGATGATACCAATATTGATAAATTCAACAATATCATACGTAAGTTTTCTAACGAATCTCAGTTTATTGTAGTTTCTCATAACAAGCGTACCATTGCCAGTACAGATATTATTTATGGCGTTACCATGGTAGAACAAGGCGTTTCTAGAGTTGTAGCAGTTGATTTAAGAGAAGTAGCCTAATTTATGCCACCAGCAAGAAAAACAACAAGCCGTACAACTACTAAAAAGCCAGTTACCAGAAAGAAAAGAAGCACCAAAAAGACTTTTGCTCAAAAGCATAAACTTAAGTTTATCATTACTTTGGTTGTTCTTTTATTGTTTTCCCCTTTATATTATGGCAAACTTTTTAGAACAGCTGTTTCTACAGGTAGGTGGGTTAAAGACTTATTTATTTTTGATGAATACCCAAATGATGATGAGTTTGGTATCCGTATTCCGCGTAAGTACCATGTTCATGGTATAGATGTTTCTTCCTATCAGGGTAAGATTAATTGGGAAAAAGTGGTGGCAATGGAATCATACAACGTAAAGCTATCCTTTGCGTTTATCAAAGCTACAGAGGGTGTTACCTTGGTAGATAGTTATTTCCAAAGAAATTGGCGAGAAAGTAAAGAAGCAGGTATCATTAGAGGAGCTTATCATTATTTTAAACCTAAAAAATCTGGTAAATGGCAAGCTAAGTTCTTTTTGCAAACTGTTAATTTAGAAGCCGGCGACCTCCCCCCTGTTATTGATATTGAAGAAACCGGAGGATTAAGCAAACTAGAACTTCAACTAAATTTACAAGAGTTTCTTAATGAAATTGAAGCCAAAAGCAAAACTAAACCTATCATTTATACGGGTTATAAATTCTTTGAAGATAATTTAAAAGAAAAGTTTGGCGATTATACTATTTGGATAGCTCATTACTATCAGCCTAAGCTTAAACTACCAGAAACAGCTTGGCATTTTTGGCAACATGCCGATAATGCCCATATAGATGGTATTAAAGGTAAAGTAGATATGAATGTTTTTAATGGCGATGAGGTAGATTTAAGTACTTTATTGATTCAGAAAAGTTATTAAAATATAGATGTTGGGGATATTCATCTTATGCTTGTTTGCAACGAGTGCTTAAAGTCAAAAGTACAAAGTAGAAAGATGCCTAAATATTAGATAGTTTATACTTATTACTTAATAACGGATATTTAGGACTTATAACCTAATCAAATTTAACCAATGAACTAATTGTTGCTCATGCACTTCGGGATAATCTATTTTTTTATGAATGGTTGTTCCTTTCTGGACGTAGAAAGTATTGAGTAGAAAGTAAAAAGACCTCAATAGCTTAAATTTAGATATAGTAGAAGGTAGCGTATAAAGAACCTCCCCCTATACCCCCTCAAGAGGGGGATACTTTGCAAATGGATGAGGATTTGTCTTTTAAAATAAGATTTCTGTTTATAATACACTTGATAGGTATGCCGTCAGTATCTCCCTTAGGAGGGAGAATCAAAGAGGGAGGGATTTTAAGAATAAAGTACAGAGTATAAAGTATAAAGACCCTAAAGAGCGGATATTTAAGAACTGCCTTTTAAGTATAAAGTACAGAGTATAAAGTATAAAAATGCCTAAAAAGCGATATTTAGGGACTTCCAATAATATTAAACCAAACTTACCGAAGAACGAGGACGGCCTATGAAGATTTGGATTGAAGGCAAATAAATCTTTTGTATAAACTTTCATAAAGCACAGGCGGGAAACAATCCGACGGGTGTTGTAAATACTTTCATCAAGCAAAACCCTTTAGAACACTCAGGATTGTGGATAAAGATTTATTTAGACGGAACGACAAATATTCATCAGCCTTGAATGTTTAGGCACTTTTTTTCAAGAAAAAAGTGACTAGGGCTGGCCGCCTATGAGGCCGGAAAGCCTTGAGCGCAATAGCCAATTAGTTCAAAATCTCTAAAAAATAATCATCATCCGTGTATTGTAATATTTAAAATATTCCTCCTTTTATTCCTTGTTTAAATATTATTTTACCAACATTAAAACATGGTTTCATTTTTGATTCGATTTCAATAAAACAGTACGATGCCAAACAGACTTATACATTCCTCATCACCTTATTTATTACAACACGCCAATAACCCTGTAGACTGGTATCCTTGGGGAGAAGAGGCTTTAACAAAAGCCAAAGCAGAAAATAAACTACTTTTAGTAAGTATTGGCTATTCTGCTTGCCATTGGTGCCATGTTATGGAGCATGAAAGCTTTGAAGATGAAGAAGTAGCAAAGCTGATGAACCGTTTTTTTGTTTGCGTTAAGATAGACCGAGAAGAAAGGCCAGATATAGACCAAATTTACATGAATGCCGTACAATTGATGACTGGCAGAGGCGGTTGGCCATTAAATTGTTTTTGCTTGCCAGACCAGCGTCCTATCTATGGCGGAACCTATTTCCCTAAAAAAGATTGGAAAAATTTATTAACCAATTTAGCCCATTTCTGGGATACTAAACCAGATGAAGCCATTGAATACGCGGTAAGGTTAACAGAAGGCATCCAACAAGCAGACAAATTGGCTATTGTTAAAGAACATCAACCCTATAGCTTAAAAAATATAGAAGATGCTTTAACACCTTGGAAAAAACTTTTTGATTTCTCTGAAGGCGGACACAACAGAGCACCAAAATTCCCAATGCCTAATAACTGGGCCTTCTTAATGAAAGCTGCACACTTACTTAAAGACGAAGCAGCCCATGTTATTGTGAGGCTAACTTTAGATAAAATGGCTGCTGGCGGAATTTATGATCATTTGGGCGGAGGTTTTGCTCGTTACTCGGTAGATGGAAAATGGCATATCCCCCATTTCGAAAAAATGCTGTATGATAATGGTCAGTTGTTAAGTTTATATGCTGATGCTTATAAATGGTGTAAAGAAGAACGCTATAAAGAAATAGTGTATGAAACCATAGCATGGTTAAAAAGAGAGATGACATCGCCAGAAGGAGGCTTTTACTCGGCCTTAGATGCCGATAGTGAAGGTGTTGAAGGTAAATTTTACACTTGGCATAAAACAGAAATTGATGAGCTTTTAGGTGCCGATGCCGAATTATTTAACGCCTATTTTGAAATTACGGAAGAAGGAAATTGGGAAGAAGAAGAAATCAATAACCCTTGGATAAGGAAAGAAAAAGAAGATGTAGCCAAGCATTTTGGTTTAGCCATAGATGATTTTAATAGCAAGATAAAACAAGCAAAAGCCATTTTGTTTCAGCAACGTTCTACCAGAGTAAGACCTGGTTTAGATGATAAAATTTTAACCTCATGGAATGCCTTAACCATTAAAGGCTTATGTGATGCTTACAAAGCTTTCGCTGATGAAGAATTTAAAAGTTTAGCTTTAAATAATGCTCAGTTCATCATCAAAAACTTATATAAAGAAAACGGAGGCTTGTATAGGACTTATAAAGATGGTAAAGCTAGTATCAATGCTTTTTTAGATGATTATGCACTATTAGCCGAAGCTTTTATAAGTGTTTATGAAATTACCTTTGATGAAAACTGGTTACAAGAAGCTAAGAAGCTTTGTGATTTTGTCATCAATCATTTCCATGATGGAGAATCAGGATTATTCTTTTATACTTCAGATGAGGATGAAGCTTTAATAGCAAGAAAGTATGAAGTGATGGATAATGTAATACCGGCTTCAAACTCGGTTTTAGCTTGGAATTTTAAAAAACTTGCTATTTTTTACGATTGCCAAAATTACCAGCATATCTATCAGCACATGCTAAAAACAGTAGAGCCTCATATAAAATCTTATGCTTCTGCTTATTCTAATTGGGCATCTTTATTGTTAGATGAGATTCAAGGAAGCTTCGAAATAGCAATTACTGGTTCAGAATTCGAAGAAAAAAGAAAAGAATTAGAAAAATATTACATTCCTAATAAGATTATTTTAGGAGGCGAAAAAGGAAACTTACCTTTGCTGCAAGACAAGTTTGTTGGTGACACCAGAATTTTTGTTTGTAAAAACAAAACCTGCCAATTACCCCTAAGCGAAGTTAGCGAAGCAATTAAACAAATATTTAAATAGAAATGGATGATAACCATTTCAAAAACACAACAGCATGAAAATTGAAAACAACCACGTAGTATCATTAACTTATGATTTATACGTTACAGAAGAGGGAGAAAAAAAACACGTAGAAAGCGCTACTACAGAAAGACCATTAGTTTTTTTATACGGTGTGGGTATGATGTTACCAAAATTTGAAGAACATTTAAGCGGCCTAGCCGTTGGCGATAATTATGCATTTTCTTTAGCTGCTGCTGATGCTTACGGAGAGTATGACGATGCTGCAATAGCTAATTTACCTAAAGAAATGTTTGCACAAGCTGGTTTACCAGAAGTTGGTACAATTTTACCTTTACAGGATAATAATGGTAATCAGTTTCAAGGCAGAGTAGTATCTGTTGTTGAAGATGCTGTTATGGTTGATTTAAACCATCCTATGGCAGGTCATGAATTACATTTTAACGGTACTATCCAAGATGTAAGACCTGCAACACAAGAAGAAATAGACCATGGCCATGTTCATGGTGAAGGTGGTCATCATCACTAAGTATTAAAGTAAAAAAGCGAAATCTGATTAGATTTCGCTTTTTTTATGTCTGTTATTTTATATGAAAAATCATCCTGAACTTAGTAAAAGAATGAAAAAAGTTTCGACTTCGCACAGCCTAACAAATTCATGGTCTGAATAATGTTTATTAATATTCTATACTCAACAAGCTTTTAGTTGCTATTAAAATCCCCCCTTTTAACTCTATATACTCTTTAGTGGCATTCCAAACAGTAGTTTCTACCTTTTTAGGTCCATCGGCAGTCATAAAAGTAATAGTTACTTTTGCCTTAAAAGTATTACCTAACCGCACTGCATTCATCAACTTTTCATAAAGTTCTTCACTTTGATGATCTACCGCATGAACAATTTTGTAATTTAAGATGTCTTCTTTTGCAATTAGTCCGGTTACCATAATTTAAAATTTTTGAGTTTATAATTATTGTTATAACGCTCAAGATAGTAACTATTTGTTCTAATTTTTGTAAAAAAAATATTTGAAAAGCTTAACTATTTTCTGCCCGGATAATCAATCATCCCTTTAAATTCTCTCGAGAAGACATCTTTTGTATCTAAAGATTTCATGCTATTTAAAGAGCTGCTACTTACAGATGTTCCTTTAGTACTTGCTACACTTGAAGAGCTAAAACTGCCATATTTGATAAAGTTGATTGCCTGTGCTATATTAAGTTCAGCTTTATCACCAAAATTCTTACTGTGATCATCATTAAGAACTACTCTGTCTGGCACAAACCCATTATAATAAGCACCTTGTCCTAGTGAGTTTTGTGTCTCAAACATAGAAAAATAAACATCATACTTATCTATTCTGATAGGGAAAAAGCCAACCGGTTTACCATAAGATTGTCTTCCAACTATTTTTAAATTTTCACCTAAATAAGGCTTTAAAGAATTAATTACCAATTCACTAGATGATGCTGTTCCTGGACCTGTAATAAATACCACTCTATTAACATTAGTTAAACCACTTTTCTTATCAATATTTGTGGTATTTCCTGCTACACTATAATCAACACCATCAAAATAATTTCCTCTTGTTATGTTACCGCTTTGATCTCTTCTTTGTTGGTTTTTAAGAATTATGGCTTTGCCTTCTCTCATTGTGGCATTAAAAAATTCTGAAAACATTTTTTTTCCATTGTGTTGAGAAGGTATAATTAAATTTACTAAATGCTCTGCTGTAGAAACAAAGCCACCTCCGTTGTAACGCAAATCGACTATTAAATCAGTTACACCTGCTGAGCTAAATTTTTGAAACACTGCATTAAGTGCTGGTACAGAGTTGGTTTCATCAGAAAAACGAGCATAAGCTAAATATCCAATTTTCTTACCTCCAGTTTCCGTAAATACAGTATCTTTTAAAACAGGAGAAGAAATGTATTTATTCTTATTTAAAGTATAAGAAAAAGAACTTCTTGTACCTATTTTTTTTCCGGTAATTGTAACAGTATTACTTTCTAAAGCGCTAACAATAGAAAATATATCGTTATCAAAATTTGAATTTAACTCTCTACCAAAGGCTCTACCATTTAATGTTAAAATTGTATCGCCCCTCGTAAGACTGGTTGAACTTGCAGGAGAAGATGGTGAAATATATCTGATTACCATAATATAACTATTATTACTACCGAAATAAGACAAGTTCAATCCTGTGTCATTTCCCTCTCCATTCAAGTTTACAGATGATTTTTTTGGATTTACGATAGCTATTTGTCCACTTGCAACTAAATCTTCTATGTAAGAAAATTTAGGTTCATCAGATATGTTATCGTTATTACTATCATAAAATTCATAAGGTTTATTTGATAAAGGATTAATTTTATATTGACTTATTTTAAATAATAAAGCATTAAAATTATCTAATTGGTTGCTTGATGAGTTTATATCTCTGGGCTTAACTACGCTATAATCAGGAATAGCATCGTTCCATAAATAAACTTGCTTGGCATACAAAAAAATAGAGTCTTTAGTAAGCTCTGCCCTATTGGTGGTTGGTGTTGGAACGTTACCCGTGTTGTTATTATTTGTATTATTATTTGGTGCAGGCTTATCTTTCTTGCAAGAAGCAAGCCCTAAAGCTATCAATAATACTATTGTATAAAATCTTTTAAACATATCATGTAGATTTACATAAACTTACGAAAAAAAACCAAATAGGTTTTTTCTTTATTGGTTTATGAAATAAAAAAATTAAGGTAAAACAGCTTGATAAGCAACGCCTGCATTCATAGCAAATTGCTCATCTAAAGAATTTTTACCAAAATAAATAACGTCGCTTTTCTTCAACTTGTTTTCTTCTAATAAAAAATTAAAACTTGTGTATGAAGGCTTTGACTCAAATTCATCAACAAAATAAACTTTTAAATATTTTTCTAAACCATTCCACTCGGTTTGGGTAATCTTATTCAACTGCGTTGCAGGATTACCTGATGTTAAAATATAAAGTTCTTTTCTGTTAATAGTGATTTCTTGTAGCAATTCTAAAGCTTCTTTATATAACAATAACTTTAAGGGTAAACGAGCATTAGTGAAAAGTAAAGCTAAATTTTCTTCATACTTCTCTGCAATGCCAAAAGTTTCTTGAATAGCTTTAAACATGCCGATTTTACCATGTACCTCGTATCTTTTCTTTGCAAAATCAACCATATCTTGTGCTGGCGGAAAAGTTTCTAAATACTCTATAAAGTTGGCAAACAAATAATACACCTGTAAATCATAATCCTTTTCTGGGATTAAAACATTATCCAATTCAAAAATAAAGGCCTTTTTATCAGCATCTAAATCATTATAACTTATCATACAGCAGCAACTAAATTTAATCTCAGAATTTTACCCTCGCAAGCTATTAATTCATAAAAACCAAAAAGTGATATATCTTTTGTCAGATCTTTGATTATTATTTTAAGTTCTTTAGTAACCTCATTCACATAAATAAAATCTTCCTCTAGTTTAATAAACCGCACAACTTGCAGCTTACCCTCTACCTGATACAGATTTATTTTAGTAAATGGATTTTGATTTAAAATTTTACTAGCCAAAGTAAACGTCATCATTTTTAAACCATTAAAAAGATCATTTTTAACATCATCTTTAATGATAATTAAATCTCCTATGCCTTCATATTGGCTGATAGCAATCTTTTTCTCTGGATATCCTAAAGCTAGGATAGCTTTAGAAAATGAGGCAAAATCTACTACTGTTTCATATGGAATGCTTAATTCTGAATGAAGATGTTTAAGTTGATGAATTTTTTGAGCTTGTATCAAATTTGGTAAAGCTAAGCTTATTCCGTACTCTTCAAACAATACTTTAGCCTCTGCTAAAGCTTTTTGCTCGCTTAATTTTAAAGGAAAAACAAGATCAACACCTAAATCAAGACATAGGCTTAATAGCTCATGCGCAAAAGAAGATTTATTTCCCTCAGGGATGATGATTTTTTGACCTTCGGTATCAGCAAATAAAATTTCATGATGAGGTAAATGATAAGCCAATTGGTAAGCATTAGCATTTGACGCTGCGGTAATGAGTACTTTTTTCAAAATCAAGAAAATATATAGCCGTCTTTCATCGTGATTTTTCTATCAGACATTTCGGCTAATTCATCGTTATGGGTTACAATAATAAAAGTATGGTTAAATTGATCTCTCAAACTAAAAAAAAGTTGATGCAATTCTTTAGCATTTGCCGAGTCTAGATTACCTGAAGGTTCATCAGCCAGAATTAAAGCCGGCTTATTTATTAATGCTCTGGCAACAGCTACCCTTTGCTGCTCGCCACCAGAAAGTGCAGCAGGTTTATGGTTAGCCCTATTTGCTAAACCTAAAATTGCTAAAAGCTCCATTGCTCTTTTCTCTGCTTCAGCTTTACTAGTTTTAGCTATAAAAGCCGGGATACAAATATTTTCTAAAGCCGTAAACTCTGGTAATAGATGATGAAATTGAAAAATAAAACCTATGTTTTTATTTCTGAAACTACTTAATGCTTTAGCGTTTAATTGGTTTACAACTATTCCGTCTATCTCTACAGTGCCTTCATCAGCTTTATCTAAAGTACCTATAATATGTAACAAGGTACTTTTACCTGCTCCGGAAGCCCCTACTATACTTACAATTTCTCCTTTTGCAACACTTATATCAACACCTTTAAGGATAGATAAGTCGCCAAATTTTCTTTTGATGGATTGCGCTTTCAGCATATTACAAAACTATAATTTTTTAAGCAGATGCATAGGTAAATCAAAAAATGTAACATGCTAAATGCCAAATATTATAGAAATACCTACAAGAAAAGTAAATACTATGTAAAGAATTTGCATTAATAGGAAGAAAAGTTGGATAATAATCCAATTATTTTTCTGTTTTCATTTCATTTATAGCTTTGTATTTGTATTTTCACGGCAAATTTTTACAAGATGAACATTCACGAATATCAAGGCAAACAAATACTTAAAAGTTTTGGCGTACGTATCCAAGAAGGTATAGTAGCAGATACACCTGAACAAGCTGTTGAAGCAGCCAAAAAGTTAAAAGAAGATTTTGGTTCTGACTGGGTTGTGGTAAAAGCACAAATTCATGCAGGCGGACGTGGTAAAGGCGGAGGTGTTAAACTAGCTAAAAATTTAGACGAGGTTAAGCAAAAAGCTTCTGATATTATTGGAATGCAGTTGATCACTCCTCAAACTGGTGCAGAAGGAAAGAAAGTTAATAAAGTATTGATTGCCCAGGATGTTTATTACCCTGGAGAGTCTGAAACTAAAGAATTTTATGTTTCTGTATTGTTAGACCGTTCTAAAGGTCGTAACATCATCATGTACTCTACAGAAGGTGGTATGGATATTGAGGAGGTTGCAGAACACACTCCTCACTTAATATTTAAAGAAGAAATAGATCCTAAAGTTGGTTTACAAGGTTTCCAAACTAGAAAAATAGCTTTCAATTTAGGTTTATCTGGAAATGCTTTTAAAGAGATGACAAAATTCATCGCTGCTTTATACAAAGCATACGAAGCTACAGATTCTTCAATGTTTGAAATTAACCCAGTTTTAAAAACATCTGATGATAAAATTTTGGCTGTTGATGCTAAAGTTAACTTAGATGATAATGGTTTATTCCGTCATCCGGATTATGCAGCAATGCGTGATACTACTGAAGAAGATCCAACTGAGGTTGAAGCTTCTGAATCTAACCTTAACTATGTTAAATTAGATGGAAACGTAGGTTGTATGGTTAACGGTGCTGGTTTGGCTATGGCAACTATGGATATTATTAAGATTGCTGGTGGCGAGCCTGCAAACTTCTTAGATGTTGGTGGTACTGCTAACGCTACTACTGTTAAAGCAGCTTTTAACATCATTTTAAAAGATCCTAACGTAAAAGCTATCTTAATTAATATTTTTGGTGGTATTGTACGTTGTGATAGAGTTGCACAAGGTGTTATTGATGCCTATAAAGAAATTGGTGATATTCGCGTTCCAATTATTGTACGTTTACAAGGTACCAACGCAGAAGAAGCTAAGAAACTAATTGATGAATCAGGATTGAAAGTATACTCAGCTATCTTATTAAAAGAGGCAGCAGATTTAGTTTCTGAAGTATTAGCATAAGAATTTATTTAAACCCCTATCTATAAAAATGATAGGGGTTTCTTTTTGATCCCATCCTACCCTAACGAAAAACTTTTACTACCTAATTTAATTCACATAATTTATAATCTTAATTTCTATTTATGAGGAAACTCTTTACCCTAGCACTTTGTAGTGCCATTTCATTTTCTGTTTTTTCTAAAACAGATTCAACAAAAAACAAGCCTGAGCATTTAAAAGCTAACAAAGGTACTTTTTCAACAGAGCTAAATGTTAATCCATTTAATGGTCAGGTTAATTTAAACAACTCGCTCAATCAAATTAAAGTGAGGTATTTTATCTCAGATTTAATTGCTTTAAGACTAGGCCTTAATGTTAATGTTATTAAAGATTTAGAAGATAATAATAATCCTTACGGCACTAACCCTTTTAGGTATTATTATGAAAAGAAAAGCACAAAAACATCAGTTAATTTTGGTTTAGAAAAACATTTTAAAGGTACTAAAAGGTTATCTCCTTATTTTGGTGTAGACGTTTCCTTAGAAAACTTTTCTGCAAGTAGTGATTTTGATAATCAACAACTTACGCTTAACACCAAAAATATTTGGATAATTGTAAATTCTAATAACCAACAAACATTTTATAGTTTAAATAATAGAGCTTACTTTCAGTATGGGTTAAATGTATTTACAGGGTTTGACTATTATATCTCTAAAAATTTCTTTTTTGGTTATGAGCTGGGTTATGGTTTTGCTCATATAGCTTATAAGACACCAGAAATAAACTCTAGTGGCTCTACAAATGTCAACTTTTATTCCTCAGAATATACTTCTTTTAATGTGGGCACCCGCTTACTCAATGGAATAAGATTAGGTTATAATTTCTAAATCATCATCATGAAAAACATCAAAAGTATATTTGTAGTTTTTATAGTATTAACTGCATTCTTATCTGCCTGCAAGAAGGATGATATAAAATTTCCGCAATTAGAAAGTGTATCTCTAAGTCTATTACCATCAGGAAAAGTTTCATTTAAAGGAAACATCAAAAGCGTTGGGAAAAATGAAATTATAGAGTATGGTTTTAGATATAGCTCCGATCCTTCTATTAGTGAAATTAGCGGAATTAATTTATCTTTAGGAAACAAACCTGTTGTTGGGGATTTTTCCATAGAATCTGATATTTATCTAAATAACATTCAATTTCAAAGAATCTTATATGCAAGAGCCTATTTAAAAGATAATAGAGGTACCGTATTTGGCGATGTTATCAATATCACTTTACCAGCTTATACTTTAACTAATGTATCACCATCAATAGGAAAAACAGGCGATGTGATTACTATAACCGGTCAATTTAATACAGCAGATATTACAAAAGTTGCTGTAAGATTTGCCAATGTGAGTGCAAAAGTTTTAACCGTAAGCGCTACTAGAATTACGGTTGAAGTACCCGCTAATATTAATAATACATCTTCTTACAGTAATCAGGTAAATCTTCAAGTTTTAATTGCTAACCAAACTATAGGAAACTATACTTTTTTCTTATTACCTGTTGTAACAAATTATTTTCCTAAATCTGGGCCAATAGGTTCTACAATCACCATAACAGGCGAGAATTTTAACTATCAAAGTTATAGTAACAGTTTAAGGATTTACTTAGATAATATTCCGGTAGACTACAGCCTTGTTAATTCTAGAGAGATAAGAGTAACTGTACCTACAAATATTACTAAAAGTCAGTTTAAAGTATCTTATACTTTAAATGGTACTTTAACAACTTTAGCTGATGATTTTACAGCATCGGCACCTGTTATAACTTCTATTTCACCAACTAGTGGCTATCCAGGAACAAATATCACTTTATTTGGCAGCCATTTAGGGCAGTATTATAATGCTTATTCTATCGGCAATGTTATCATGAGCTTTTATTCTAATGGTTCAAATATTAGCGCAACTGTTCCTCATAATTTAACAGCTGGTGAGCATAGTGTAAGATTAAGGATAGGTCCTTTTGATGTCGAAGCTCCACAAAAATTTAGATTATTAACGCCTTCTATCACAAGCTTTAGTCCAACAAGTGGTAGCCCAGGTGAAGAGATAGAACTTACAGGTAATTTTCAATCAGGTGCTTATTATTATGTAAATTTTGGTTCTCATCAATCCTATTCAAGACAGGCAACTAGTACCAAATTAGTTGTTACTGTACCTTCAGGAGTAGCTATTGGTAATGTTAAAATTTCTTTAGTACAAGGAAGTCAAACTTATACTGCGCCAGGAGATTTTACTGTTAGAGGACATAGCATCACGTCATTTAGTCCAACTAGTGGCGTACCTGGGCAAATCGTCACCATCAATGGCACCGGATTTAATAGTTTCTATGGTAATAATACAGTTAGATTTGGCTCTACCAATGCTATTGTCTTAAGCGGTACATCAACAAGTTTGCGTGTTACAGTGCCAACTAGTGTGCAATTAGGTCAAATGAAAATTACGGTTGTT
The DNA here is from genome assembly GCF_009674685.1 of Pedobacter puniceum. GTDB lineage: Bacteria > Bacteroidota > Bacteroidia > Sphingobacteriales > Sphingobacteriaceae > Pseudopedobacter > Pseudopedobacter puniceum. The sequence goes on along the minus strand of NZ_WKJI01000001.1, from coordinate 964,188 downwards.
ACTAATGGTCAAACTGTGGTAAGTGAAAATAATTTCACTATAACTAATTAAAGATAAAGCCGGGATAAATCCCGGCTTTAATATTATGGAGCTACAATTCTCTAATTAGTGAAACATCATCAATATGGCAATAAGCATTGGCTTTTCCGTAGGCTTTAAAACCAATCTCAACTCTACCACCTATAACGAGTATCCTTTTTAAATGTATGGTCTCCCATTCTGGATGAGTACCTTTTATAGAAATTGTTAGGTGTTTTCCTGAACTCTCCGTATACATCTCTAATTTTGAGAACCCTTTGCTATTTCTAAAGTTTGCTGTAAGGGTATAATAACCATCAGGTAGTTTAACATAGGGAGAAGAACTAATCAATTGCGAAACCTGACGTTTGAAATTTACCTTATCACTTATATTTAAACTTTTCTCTCCTAAAACTCTTTTTCTATCTTCTTCACTATTTACAAAGTTTAATATTGGAGATGTAATGCTGTCAAGCGATATTTTATTTCCTTTTAAAATAGTATTTTCCCATCCTATCAAAAAAGTTTGCACAGGTTTAAAAGGGCTAGGCATTTTTTTTCTATCGGCTTCAAAACTTCCGTTTTTAACCCAATTATTATTAATAGCTACTTCCCATTCACCAGTTTTAGCATCAAGATTCCAAGAATCAAGAGAATTGAAATAAGGCTTTGTTCCGTTAAAAGATAATGGAACCCATTGGTTATAACCTAAGCCATTACCTGCAAAATCAGCCCATCTATCTCCGCAATAAACAACTGTTTCTTGCTTAGTACCTCTAAGCGTAACAAAAAAACCGGTTTGGGTAACATGGGCATAATCCTTTTCGCTACCCTCTATAACTAACATGTTGTTTTTGGGTGTATAAGGCCCATAAATATTATCTGCTACCAGATAGTAAGCAAAAGAAGCATCCCAACCGTATAGATTAGAGGCAGCCATATAATACTTATCCTTGTATTTAAACATACAATTTCCTTCTCTGCCTTCACCTTCATAAACCTTTTCTACATTCAGTAAATCCACCTTACCATCTTTTATACCTATTTCAGAAAGGTAAATTTTATTTCTACCTCTTCCGTAAGAATAAACCAGGTAAGATTTACCAGTGTCTTCATCAGTAAAAACAGTTTGATCTCCAGTATTGGGTGTTCCAATTCTATCTAGCATACTGATTTTATGATGCCATTTAAACGGCCCTGTAGGCTCATCAGCAACAGCTATTAACACTCCGCTATCATGCTGAATAAACATAGCGTATTGTTTGATATCTTTGAGGTAAGCTACACCTAAGCGTCCCAGCCATCCACCTTTGCCCTTTTCATTAGCATCTGCTTTTATTAAAGCATCAGATTCGAATGTCCAGTTTACTAAATCTGTGGAAGTGTAACAAGTAACAGACTCAAAACTAGCCTCTGAAATTGTTTTATAAGGCGAATTACGATAGAGCTCACCTCCCTTATAATGAACGCCGTACCAATAATATTTCTCCTGACCAGTTTTCGGGTCTTTAAAAGTAAATATCCCACCGCCCTGACTGTAAATAGGTTTTCCATCTTTGGTATTCCAGAAAATATTGTTCTTTATATTAAGCTTTTGAGCCAAACTATGCTGAGCAAAGAACATACTGAAAAGAATGGCCATTATGGTATAAGGCTGACAAAAAGAGTGCTTTAAAAAAATCAAACGCATTTGTTATAAATTAAATTACGCTAATTAATAATATATCTAAAAAACATCAATGGTAAAAAAGAAATCACAGGAAAAAACTGTTAATTACCTGTTAGGCTTATCTTTATACAAAAAACATCCACATATTCAGTTTCCTTAATACAATTGGTACTTAATTTATAGTTAAGTTTAGATTTAACTCAATAGATATTCTCAACTGCAATAATTACTTCATTTTGGTATTTATCTACACGTTCTAAAATCTTGTTTAGATAGTTTAATCCTAAATGATTTCTTAACCAAAATATATCATCTCTAAAAGCTTTTAACTCTTTTTCATTTGTTTCTTTTGAAATTATTTTCCTTCCTAATCTACCAATCGAACGAGTTGAAAGTGTATGATACTTCTTTATGTCCAGAAGGAGCATTTTTATAAATTCTGCTAATGTTTCTTCTTTCCCATTTAAAATCTTTAAATAGACTTGTAAGTTTTCATATGCTTTTGACTCTAATGCAATATCACTTCTGCCTGTTTTGAAATTAGGTTTGAAGTTTTTAATTTTTTCATACGTAGGCCAAAACTCATCTGATAATGATAAGCGAGGTTCTTCATATTCGCATTTCACGTTTTTAAGTAATTCTTCGAATATTACCTCTTCTATATCTCCACTGCTCTTTTCTGTTAAATCTACCACTTGAGCAAAAAGACTTAACCCCTTTTTTCTTAATACATTCAAATTATTTGTATCAAACTTCTTAGCTGTTTTAACACGAGGTGGGAGATTGTTTATTTTTTCAATAACGCTTGGATATTTTTCCTCAATATCTTTAAACGTATTTCTCACTATCGTTACTGTGTTTAATTCTCCATCTTCATCCGGACTTTGGTTTAACTTACTGTATAAACCAGATGCAGATGGTTCTTCTTCTATATCAAATATTTTGGCATCTTCACCCAAAGAACTATGAATTAAGAACATTTTTTGTTGTGCAATTTCTCTTGATTTAACTATATCAGCACCTATTTCTGATGGAAAATAATTATAAATATATAGTTCGTCAAAAACTTTTGCACCAATACGATTTATTCTACCTACTCTTTGTATTACTCGTGTAGGATTCCATGGGATATCATAATTTATAATTGCTCCTGCCCTATTTAAATTAAAACCCTCAGATAGTTTATCTGATGTAATTATTACATCAAAATTATTAGTTTGACCACCTTTGTATTGTGCGTTAAAATCGGAACTTAAATTTTTTGATAGTTCTTTTGATACTTTACCAGCACATACAAGCAATCTGTTTCCAAACTCTACTCTTAGATAATCTTCTAAATGAAGAATTGTATCTACATATTCTGAAAATAAAATAATTTTACGGTTCTTATCAGTAGTTAGTATTCTTTTGATTTCTTTTGTAATCTCTTTTCTTTTTGGATCGTTTTGAACAATATTTAGATTAGTTAAAGCTTTTTTAATCTCTTTGAAAATTGATATATCATTATCAATATCATTTAGAAACTCTTCTTTGCGTTCAAATTTATTAATATCGTAAACTGTATTATTTTTAGGAGTTTTCTTTTTTAAATCTCCTTGTGCATATTTATCCAAATTGGCTAGTATATCTTCCTCGTCAAAAGCGAGAATACGTTCCATAAAGTCTCTGTCTAAAATAAATTTACCATTAGAACTATTAATAAAATCTTTAACAGTTAGGTGTACATTTAAAAACCTGTCAATAGATTTTTCAAATGCACCAAAAGAACTTTCGAAACGCTTAACCAGCAATCTTCTCATAAAATCATATAAGTTGCGCTGTTGTTGGAAGGCTCTGTTTCCCTTTTCGTCTAGTTTTTCTTCATCTTCAACTTTTTTCTCGTAACTAAACGGCTGGTAAATAGCCCCTTTAAACCTTCCATTTTCTGAGAAGTATTCATTTAATATGCTATCATAAAAAATACTTTGCTCTGGTGTTAAATGATAAAATAACTCTATTGGGTCTTTTACTTTTGAAAGCTCGGATACCTCTTTAGCATAGATGTAATCTTGTTTTAAATCCAGACGGTTTCTACGAATTACTACAGATGATATAATTTGCTTAATTTGATTAGCTAAGTGTTTTGTTGCACTTCTTACCTTTTTTATATCAATAGGTAATTGATCATCAATTATGATTTTATATAAAGCTTCTGCTTTTTTAATTTTTAAACTATATAACGAATTTGCATTTTTTGTAATGGTGGATAACTGCTTATATCTGTAATTAAAATTACTAAATAAGCCCTCTAAATTGTCATCGACGGAAATACCTGATTTACCCGGTATGATAAAAAGCTTTAGGAGTGAAAAAATATCTGCTGGAGAATTATTGAATGGTGTTGCTGATAATAAAATAACTGTACGGTCTCTGCATATATTTAGAAGTGCTTCATAGTCTGCGGTGTCTTGATTACGAAAGTAATGAGCCTCGTCTATAATTAAAACTTCAATACCTTTATTATTAATGGTTTCTGCAATCTCTTCTAATCTACCTCTACTTTGTACTTCCCAATCGTAAAGTTTAAATTTTTCGATATACTCCCACCAGCCTGTATGGTAATTTCTATCACCAATTAATCCTGGAGGACAAATTACCATGCCTCTTTTACCTAAGTTTTTTGCTATAAGTGATGCAATAACTGATTTACCTAAACCTACTACATCGGCAATGATTACTCCATTGTATTCGTTAATTACAGTTAATGCTTGGTTTACGGCATCTGTTTGATAAGCAAACTTTTTAAAACCAATTTCTTCTAATAATCCTTCTACTTCTGGCTTAATTTGTTTTTGTAATTGTAAATCTAAATATGTTTTTAAAATGAGCGCATAAGCTTCAAATGGGGTTATTGTTGCCGCTTGGGATTTGTGTTGTATAAATTGAATTAGAAATTGTTTGCGATTTTCGACTTCAGAAATTGGGATGGCTTTCCCCCATAATTCGTCAAAATAACTCTCTGCATCTTTGAAACCATAATCTTTAATTTCAACATTAAATTCTTCTTGACCAGATAAACCTGCTTTTGTTAAATTGCTGCTACCCGTTACAAATTGCCCTTCCATATTCTGGATTTCTGCTTGTTCTTGATTTAATCTGAATAGATATAATTTAGCATGGTTTGGGTTTTCTGTTTTACGAATAATTAAGCGTTCATCCTGAAGCATTTGTAAGAAAAATTCTACTTGGTTGTAAAATGCTTCTGTATCTAATTCTTGATTATTTAATGCAAAACCTAGTGAGGTAATAAACTCATTAAAATGCTCGTCTTGTGATAGTGCTTCATCTTGATTAATATACTCTAAAACTTTATTTAAGTGGTTACAAACTTGTAAACCTACTAATAGCTTTAATTTTAAAGTAGTATTTTTTTGTAAGCTTTGATACAACTCTTGCCAGCCAGAAAAATAAAAGAAACCTACTAAAAATTTTAATTCTTCACTAATGCCAATTAAGGTGTTTAACCTGCCTTTTAAGCTTTTATGAGTAGTGTTATTGGTGATAAAATTGTTTGCCATTTTAGTTTAGCTTATGTATTAAGCACTAATACATAAGCTAGCTTATGTATTAAGTGTGTTTATTAAATAGATTGATAGGCTTGATCTGGATGATTTGGCATATCAGGAATTGTGTATTGAAGTTTATTATCCTCTTTCATAGGTATAATATAATTTCTTAATACTGTATTTTCTTTTCTTTTTATGAGCGCTGCAATTTCTCTTACAGAACAACTTCTATGCTTACATATTTTGTAAATCAGATTTTTTATCTTATTGATGTCTTTCTCTCTCACTGTAATTTGAGCTATCTCACTTTGCAAATGATCTGGAAACTCATGTAATAACGATTGAGGTTCTGTATTAAGGGTATTAGGTTGTGTATTAACTGATGCACTAAGCACACTAACTGGTGTACTTAGCGATGTAAGTGGTGCATTAAACCCACTATCTATAATATAATAAGTGGCTCTTCCTTTACCCTTTTGCTGCAATAATGCAACATCTCTCATGGCTCTTAACTCTGTACTCGCTTTTAAAATATCACATCCATTAAGTTGTCTATAAGCTTGATTATCTATGGCTCCTGTTTCTCTAACAAAAATTAAAGCTCTTTTTTGTGCGTCGTTTAATTGGTAAACTTCAAACGTTTTAAGCCATGCTATATCAGCTTCACTAAGGAAGTGGTGCAGTAATAACCTTGTTGTAAATTGATTTGCTGTATGGTTACTTTCAAATGTTGGTGGAGCTAGTGATGATTTTTCCATTAAGCTACGCATAATCCTTATTCCACTACCTTTGGTTTCTGCTAAGTTTGTTTCGTGAAATATGGATGCGATAAAGGGGTTTCTATTTTTAGAGCCAGGCTCTCCTAATTGTTCTTCGGGTTTAAGCGAAAAGCCTGGGTTTTTAATTTCTAAACGATTGCCATACCTAATAATTTGAATAGGCTGATTCTCTCTGTAAGTACGATGGATAAGTGCATTAACTATTGCTTCACGTAACACTTTAGATGGCAAACCAATATTGGTAGCTTGTAACTCGCCTTCTGGTAATAGAAAACCTTTGGGTAAATCATCTGCTATGGCACTAAAAATACGTTGCACTAATTGTATCATGGGGCCACGCATATCTACAGTAGTAAACCTACTGTCGGGGTTTTCTACCCAGGTGTTGCCGGGAACTCGTATATAATCTACCCTTACCATTGGCATTAAGCGTCTTAAAGCCATTCTATTACCAAAAACCAATAAACCTGTATAAGTTAATTTATAATCGTCTTTATGCTTTTTTATACATCCTAACGAGCGAAGTAAATCAATATCACTATAAGTTAATTCCTCTGCATATTCATTTACTTTGCTACGTAAATTACGGTATAGTGTGATAGCTTCTTCACTAATATCTTCTAAGCTAGTATCATTAACTATGGTACTATCTAAACTATCTTCCTTGTTGTAAAAAACAAATAAATCATCTTCGGTACAATGCTGGTCTGTAGAACCAATACGCCTGTATGCACCTTTGGGTAAGCCTTCGTTTTTAAAATATAGTGGTTTTTGCCCATCTGGAAGTTCAGGTACTTTAATTTTAAGTACTAATTTATTATTCGGCGTTGTTTCTAACTCTATTTGTGGTCTAATAGGTTGGTTAAATAATGATGCGGTTTGACTGGCTAAATCAGCTTGTAATTTATCTGGATCTTTTATACCTTCTATTTGATATACAGGAAATAAGGAGCTTTCATCACGGGTTACCCCTAAAATAATAGTACCACCACCTAAACCTGGCTCGTTTGCAAAAGCACAAATACTTTCTAAAACCGAATGACCAATGGCCGTACCTCTTTTAGCTTCTAGGGTAGCGCATTCATCTGTACTGTTTAATAAATTGATAATTTCTGAAAGGCTTTGCATACCAAATTTCTAATTTAAAATTAAAGAACTCTTCTATATTTCAGGGAAATTTTAACCCCATAAAGAGAACTACTTTTTGAATGAATTTACAAAACAATATATTAAAAGTTTAAATTAGTTAAGGATTTTAGTCTTTCATGTGCAAACTTAGAAACAGTTAAGCGATGTACTCCTAATATTCTTCCAATTGCACTGTAAGAAACATTTTTTTTTAGTAAATCTGAAATTTTTTTCTCTTTACCAGTTAGTTTAACTTTTGTTGATTTTTTTCCTATCGGCCTGCCAAGAACAACGCCTTCTGCTTTTTTTCTTGAAAGTGCTTCTTTAGTTCTTTGGGAGATCAAGTTTCTTTCTATTTCGGCAGATAATCCAAAAGCAAATGCGAGCACTTTAGAATTTATATCATTCCCTAAACGATAATTATCTTTTATAGTCCAAACCTGCACTTCTTTTTTCATGCAATAATTGAGTACTTCCATTATCATAAATAAGCTCCTACCTAAACGTGATAATTCTGAACAAATTAATACATCACCTTTTTGAGTCTTTTTTAGAAGCTTTCCGAGAGTACGTTTATCAACTTCCTTTGTGCCTGAAATAGTTTCTTCTATCCATCTTTCTATAAACAATTCTTGTTTGCTACAAAATTGATTTATTTCAAATCTTTGATTTTCTACTGTTTGTTTATCAGTACTTACTCTTATGTAACCGTATATCATGGCTTAAATATATTGTTAAAAATTGTATAAGATAATAGACCTATTTTAAGAGGCAGAGATATTAAAAAATATACTTATGATTTTGCTGATATATGGTTAATCAATATACACAATGGAGTTAAAGAAAAAGGCATAAAACCTATTAAGGCAGAGGATTATCCTGCAATAAAAAAACATTTAGATCAATACTTTGAAATTTTAGCAAAAAGGACTGATAAGGGAGATACACTCTACAATTTAAGGAATTGTGCTTATATGGAGGATTTTTATAAACAAAAAATAATTTGGAAAATTATTGGTAATCAAATGGCATTTTCCATAGATTCAGATCGATATATAGTCAATAATGCTTGTTATATTCTGATAGGTAAAGGATTAGAGTATCTACTTTCTATTTTGAATTCAAAAATTATAATATGGTATAGCTTTATTACTAACATGAATAAAACAGGTGTTGGGGATGTCCAAGTTGGCGGACAAAATGTAAACATGTTCCCAATCCCAATAATATCTGAAATTGAGCAGAAATCATTTATTAAATTAGTAAATGAGATAATAGTAAAAAAGAAAAAAAACGAAGACACCAGAATTCTTGAATCAAAAATTGAAGTTCTAGTTAGTAATTTGTACAAATTAACAAATGAAGAATTTAACTTTATTCAATCTCAATAAAACCAATAATTTCTCGTTCTTCATTATTTAAACAATATAAATCAAAAATTTTATTATCAATTTGTATCTCAAGTAGTTGAGTTACTTGACTATTATTGATGGAATCTTGAAGTTGATTAATTAATCTTTCAAATTCAGTATTAATATCTTCTGAAACTTGCAATACAGGTATCTTTTCAAAAAATATTTTACTTAACTCTCTTGTTCCTCCCAATAATTCAGGAAAGTTATCTTTAAAACAATATTTAAAAAGAGAAGAATTTAAAAAAGCAGTTAAAAAAGCGATATTCTCCCCTGTAATAATAAAACACTTTTGGTTTGTTAAATATCCCTTATCATCAAATACAAATGGTAGATATTTAGTCATGTTTGGATAGATTATTTTTTGTTTATAAAAATCCTCCCAATAACCTATACTATCTTGTGTTTCGTACCATTTATTGGTTGTTTTCTTTCTGGCGCCTTTATCTCCAGTTTGTTTCAATCTATCATATCCAAAACTTAAAAGATGCTGTTTTACAGCGGGATAATTTTCAATATCATATTTTTTACTTGGAAACATGGCAATTATATATAATTCAGCAAATTCGTATGAATAACGTTTTATATCCCTACCTCTTAAAATAGGTCTAATAATTTCGGCAGATTTTGGATCTTCTGCTATTAACTCATCCTTCTTTTTACCATCAATAATAAAGGCTTCATTGTAACCTGTGAGAATTCCTCGATAAATATTTACATCCCAATCTTTAAGTGGTGTACCTATTTTTTCTATTTTTTCTTTAATTCCTAATTCTATTGGGCTTAAAACAATCCAACTATTAGATGAGGTAAAACTATTTATAGTTTGATTATCATTAACATAATTATGTAAACTATCATCCCATTTTTTTTTAACTATACAGGATTTTGTTTCACCTTCATTTTTAGCGTTTTGAAACATTAAGATATTTGTATCTACAGTTGCATTATCAAATATTTTGTGTCCAGCAAAATCAATTAGTAAAATTGGATTAGTTTTTTCTGCAAAATATCTTCTTGTACTTTCTCCATATCCAGCCCTCATCCATTTATTACTTGTTATATATGTTAAACATCCACCATTTTTCAAAATTTGATTACCTTTTTCATAAAAAAGCGAATAAATATCTCCCATTCTTTCAAAAGTTTTATAGCCTAATTTATCATACATTTTTGCTAGTCTACCGCCGTCTTTTTGTAATTGAACATAAGGTGGATTCCCAATCACAACATCAAAACAACCTTCATTAGCACTTACACTTTTTAAGCCGAACATCCATTCTACATCAAAAAATGGAGAGCTAGCATTTTGGTCGTAAGGATTCCACTTTGAAAATTGTATGGCATCTTCAGCCGTATAATCGTTATTGTTTTGAAGTAGTAGTGATAGTTTTTCTCTTAACTCGGCATCCTTTTCTCTCAAAGTTTTTTTACGATTAGCTGTTTTAGCGTAGAAATGCTCTTTTCTAATTTCTAATAAATCTTCTTTAGTTTGGTCAATTTGTGGATTTTCGAATAAATTGTGTTGCGCTGGTTTACGTTTTATACCAATTAAAGTGTTAGCAGCTACAAATTTTGTTTCTAAATTTGGTAAGGTAAGAATCCCATAGTTGTTTTGATGATTTGTAAAATCAATATCGTGTTCTTCCACAATAAGCGATATAAAGAAACGCAACTTGCTTATTTGTACTGCTATGGTTTGTATATCAACCCCATAAATACATTCTTCTATTAAATGAAGTTTTAAATCGTAAATAGATTTTTCTTTATGACAAGCTAGTTTTTCTAATACCTCTACCATTCTGTTTAAAATACCCATTGGAAAAGCACCAGAACCACAAGCAGGGTCTAATATTTTAATTTCTTTTAATTTTAAGGATACTTCTTCACAAAGTGCTTGGTTATTAGCAAAATCAAGTGGTAATTCTTCTGCTGTAAATAGTTCTCGGATACTTTCTTCTTTTAAATTTGGAAAGCTATTATGCAGATAAAAGATTAAGCTTTCATCTACCATATAACTTACAATTTCTTTTGGAGTATAAAAAGACCCTGATTGTTTACGAGCAGTTTCTTTAGTTTCTGGGTTAAAAGCACCTAATAAATTTTCAAAAACATTACCTAATAATTCTGGGTCTAGCGCAACCTGTATCTCATTTGGAGCATTTTCTTCTACCGTAAAGTTGTAGCGTTCTAAAAGTGGAATTATACCTTTTTTATCATCAAAAAAGATACAATTTGGGATAAATGCCCGGTGCTTAAAATTACCATTAGCAGATTTAGTAGGGTTTTTACTAAAGCCATCTAAGACTTGGTTAGTACCGTTCATTTTTTCTGTTTTATCTAAACATTCAAACAAACCACCATTTAGGAAAGGTACTTGGTTAAATAAGGCTAAAACTTCTGTTTCAGAGATTGAAAACATTTCTGCATAACGGTATAATGTTTTTATATCTCGTTCTTTAACTAATTTTGAGAATGCTCTTTCGGAGATTTCCTTGTTTAATGTTGCAAAGAATAGGTTTTGTAAAATGGCATTGTAATAATTGCCATCTTCTTTACTATTAGGATTGAAATCTTTTAAATAGTTTTTTAAATTTTCAGTATCAAATAAATGAGCAGGAACAAGTTTTTTCTGTTTAATAAACCAGACGAATAATAATCTAGTTATCAAACGTATAATCTGTTCTTCTAATTTTACTCGGTCATCTTCATGTGTTTCTGTATTGTTTGGAAACGTTACCCCAATTTCTTCTGATAATGTCCATTGATACCACGCGAAAAGCTCTTTATAAAAATCTTCAGTCAGTTTCTCTACACTGAAAGCTTTTTGTATTGCGTCTAAAGAGGAAAAATCGGCATTTCCAATTCTATTTTTAAAGGTTTTGTTAGTTTTATCTTTCTCTATGTAGTAGGTATAGCGTTTCCAAGTCGTGAATTTCTGCTCCTTATTTCCGTAGTTTTTACGGAGGAAAGAAAATCTAAAACTACCTGCATCATCATAAAAAACAAAGATGGCACCATCTTTAAAATCTTCTTTTAGGACTTTTTTAGCAATTTCAAACTGTTGTTTTTTTGAAGAACGTTCTGATAAAATAGTTTTTGCTTTACATGTAAAAACCAATAAATCTTCGGAGCCATTAAAAGTGGTTTCGCCTATTTTTAATAAATCAGTAAACTGGTTGAAATTATTTTTTAATAAAATGTCCGAAAGATTTTCTTTAATAGGTTTAAAGCTTGATATTTTGTTGTAAAAAAAGCTTTGTAAAGCATCAATGGAGAAATTATTTATTAGGTTATCCATGTAGGTTCTGTAATAATATGATGGTATTAAATTTTGGGATTTGGTAAATATAATTTTAAGTTAATAGTTTTGCAAATAAGGATTTAAGCAAAAAAACTATTTTTTCAATATGCTTTTACATATAAAATTCACGAAAAACAATGATTTATATGCTATAACATATAATTTTCAATTTTTACAAGGTAAGAAACTTCATTAATAAATCTTCTTATACATCGGCGAAAGCCAACACACAATTAGGTCAATAAAAAATCTACTTCCCAATACAAAACTTACTAAATATATTCTCCAACAAATCATCCGTAGTAACGGTGCCAGTTATTTCACCCAGATAGTATAAAGCCTGTTTAATATCCATAGCTAAAAAGTCGGAAGTTACAGGGTTATCTATACCGTTTAAAACTCGGCTTAATAATGCTTCTGTTTTTTGTAAAGCCTCTAAATGACGGATATTGCTTACAATCACTTCATCTTTATTGATTTGACTAAGGTTTGCTGCTTTTAAAAGCTCATCTTCTAATAATTGAATATTGTGTTTTTCCTTTGCTGAGATATATAAAATCTCGCCTAAAGATTCAAAGCCACTTAAGGCATCGTTAACCTGTGTTTCATCGGTTTTATTGGCTACCAAAAGTAACTTGCTATTATTTTCTTGGATAACTTGTTGTAAATCATCAATAATAGCTTTTAATTCTGTTAAGGATGTCTCTCTTGGGTCGAACAGATAAAGCACAATGGCCGATGATTTTATCTTCTCAAAAGTGCGCTCTACTCCTTTTGCTTCAATAATGTCTGCTGTTTCTCTTATCCCAGCGGTATCAATAAATCTAAAACGCACACCTTGCAAAGTAATTTCGTCTTCTACGGTATCTCTGGTAGTACCAGCAATATCAGAAACGATGGCTCTTTCCTCATTTAATAAAACATTTAACAAGGTAGATTTCCCAACGTTGGGCTTTCCTGCAATTACAACGGGTATGCCGTTTTTAATGACATTACCCATCTCAAAAGATTGTATTAACCTTAAAACTACTTTATTAATAGCCAAAATAAGTTGTTTAAGCTGGTCGCGGTTTGCAAATTCTACATCTTCTTCGCTAAAATCTAATTCCAACTCTATCATAGAAGCAAAATGAATCAATTGCTCTCTTAAGTTTTTCAACTCGTTAGAAAAACCACCACGCATCTGCTGTAAAGCCAGCTGGTGTGCCGATTTTGAACTTGAAGCAATTAAATCTGCAACAGCTTCTGCCTGAGATAAATCTAAGCCACCATTTAAAAAAGCTCTTAAAGTAAATTCGCCCGCTTTTGCTGCTCTAGCACCATTTTTAATCATCAATTTAATGATGCTGGCAATGATATAATCTGAGCCATGGCAGCTAATTTCCACCACATTCTCTTTGGTATATGATTTTGGAGCTATAAAAAGCGAAACTAAAACTTCATCAATAATAAAACCCTCATCTCTTATGGTTCCAAAATGTATGGTATGTGAGTCTTGGGTTTCTAAATTTTTACCATAAAATACTTTATTGGTGATGCTTATAGCTTCTGGCCCTGATAGCCTGATAACGCCAATTGCCCCTATTCCTGCTGGTGTTGCCAAAGCAACAATGGTTTCTTCTTGATGTAAAGACATATACCTGCAAAGATATTGTTTTATGTTAGATGATTGAGGGACCTACTATTGTAAATTTTATATGAGCTTAACACATATTTTAAGGTAAATCTGTTAAATTGGAGTAAATAGATAAAATTTATGCTATTAGATCCACATTTTAAATTACAAGTAAGCTCAGAAATTGGAACTTTAGAAAGATTACTCATACACAGTCCGGATAGCGGATTGGGGCGTGTAGTGCCATCTAAAGCGCAAGATTGGTTGTTTGAAGATATTGTTCATTTAGATACCATCAGAAAAGACGAGTACGATTATTATATAAAATTACTCTTGTACTTTTTAGACCCTACTAAAATTAGAGGAAAGCTTAAAGATATTGATGCTGATAAAAGCAGAGATTTTTATAAGCCGGGTCATGCTAATTTTTATAAATCTGATAAAGTAATAGAAATACAGCTTTTATTAAAAGACATCCTTACTGATGAAAATATCAAGAAAAAGCTAGTTGCGGCAGTTTGCGCCATAGAAGATTGCAATTACCTTTTACAGCAGGAGTTATTAGAAACATCACCAGAGGATTTGGCTAAAGTGATGATTTCTGGTTCTTTAAATGATGATACTATGATTTTTGCGCCTATCCCAAATCTTATTTTTACTAGAGATATAGGCATTACCATCAATAATTTTGTTTTACTCAATAAACCTGCTAAAAAAGCCCGTTCCAGAGAAGCTCTTTTAGCAAAATACATTTTCTTTAATCACCCTTTATTTAAAGCTTATAAAGCGAACATTATTGAAATTCCTGATTCTTTGCAATATTTCTTGAGGCCTGGTGAAGAGCAAGTAGAAAAAAACACCTTGGAAGGTGGTGATGTTATGGTGGTAAGCAAAAACCATGTGATTATTGGGCATAGCGAAAGAACATCCGCTCGTGGCATTAACGAAGCTATAAAGATACTATTTGAGAAGAACGTGGTAGATAAAGTTTCAGTAGTTAAAATTCCGCATAAGCGAGATTTTATGCACATAGATACCGTTTTTACACAGGTTAAGCGCAATGTTTGGGTAATTTTACACGCTATTGGTAAAGCAGATTTTAGTGGCGATGGTTCTGAACCTATAGACCATTTATTAAAAGAACAAGTATCAGAAAAAGCAGAAATTACGCAATTTGTTAAAGGTAAAGTTCAATATCCTAAAAGATTTGCTTGTATTGAAGATTTACTAGAAGATATCAGTGTAAACGATTTAAAATCAACAGAAAAAGTAGAGTTTATTTATTCTGGCAACCAAAAATTTCCTTTTGATTCTCGTGAGCAATGGACAGATTCTTGTAACCTGCTTGCCATTAAAGAAGGTGTTGTTTTGGGTTATGATAGAAACGACCATACCATTGAGGCTTTTAAGCAAAAAGGATTTAAAGTTATCCCAGTAAAGAAACTGCTGCAAAAGCTAGAAAACAACGAGTTACAGGTAGAAGATTTAACAGATACTTTCATTACTATGCCATCTGCAGAGCTATCAAGAGCTCGTGGTGGTTTCCACTGTATGAGTATGCCTTTACTAAGAGCAGATATTTAATGATTCATCAATAAGAGACACCATGCAAACCACATCTCAGATATTAATGATTAGGCCCGTTGCCTTTGCGCTTAACCAACAAACACTAGATAGTAATGCTTTTCAGGATGCACAAACTGCTCAAGAAGAAGTACAAGAAAAAGCTTTAAAAGAATTTGATGCTTTTGTTGAAGTATTGAGAGCTAATAAACTTAATATTAATATTATACAAGATACTTTAGAGCCACACACCCCCGACTCTATATTCCCCAACAACTGGATTTCTTTTCATGAAAACGGTGAAATTTTTCTTTACCCAATGCTAGCAGAAAACCGCAGGCAAGAAAGAAGATTAGATATTATTGAAAGTTTAAAAAAGCATTATCAGGTTAAAGCATTAAAAGATTTAAGCTTTTATGAGAAAGAGCATAAATTTTTAGAGGGTACGGGTAGCATGGTGCTAGACCGTGAAAATAAAATAGCTTATGCTTGCTTATCTGCCAGAACGCATCAAGAAGTTTTACATGAATTTTGTAAACAAAGCGGTTACACAGCTATGATGTTTCATGCAGAAGATGATAAAGGCTTAGCTATTTACCATACTAACGTGATGATGTGCGTAGCTCCAAAATTTGCTGTAGTTTGTCTCGCTGCTGTTAAAGATTTAAAAGAGCAACAACTTATAAAAGACAGTTTAAGTAAAACTGGCAAATTACTGATAGAGATTTCTTTAGCACAAATGAATCAATTTGCAGGAAACATGTTAGCGTTACAAAACACAAATGGCGAGCACCTTTTGGTGATGTCTAGAAGTGCCTACAATAGCTTAAACCCTAAACAAATACAAGAAATAGAACAGTTTGTAAAAATAGTAGAAGCGCCTTTAGAAACCATAGAAAAAAACGGTGGTGGAAGTGCCCGATGCATGATAGCTGAAGTTCATTTACCGTCTCTATAATAGCGCAAAAGTATATTCAAATTAATTTTACAATAAGACTAACATTTTTTCATTTTTTAATTACATTTTTGCGAAAATTTTATTCTAAAGAATGCAGAGTTACGAAGAATTCTTAGACCTCAGTGTTGGTTTCCCACAAGAAGGTTTTGACATTATTGATGATGAATTATATTTTCATGATCTAAACCTAATGGAGATGATTGAAACGTACGGTACTCCCCTGCGCTTCACCTATTTACCTATCATCAGTAAAAAAATTCAGCAGGCCAAGATTCTATTTCAAACTGCTATTCTTAAAAACAACTATCGTGGTAGTTATAAATACTGCTATTGTACCAAAAGCTCGCACTTTAAGCATATTGTAGAGGAAGCTTTAAAGAATGATATTCACTTAGAAACATCGTCAGCTTTTGATATGCCTATGATTGATGCTTTGGAGAAGAAAGGTGCAGTTACTAAAGATATTACGGTTATTTGTAACGGTTTTAAAACTTTTCAATACAAGCAATATATTATAGATATGTTGCATGATGGTTTTACAAATATTATCCCTGTTTTAGACAATAAAGAAGAGTTTAATTTATATGATGATGAAGTTGAGCTAGATATCCCTTGTAACTTAGGAATTAGAATTGCAGCAGAAGAGCAGCCAGATTCTCAGTTCTACACCTCACGTTTAGGAATAAGACAAGAAGATGTTATAGACTTTTATAATTCTAAAATCAGCAAAAACCCTAATTTTAGAGTTAAACTACTACACTTTTTCATCAACTCTGGTATTTCTGATACACCTTATTATTGGAACGAGTTAGAAAAATACGTTACCTTATATTGTAAGTTCAAGAAAATCAATCCAGAATTAGATACTTTAGATATTGGTGGTGGTATGCCATTTAAAGATTCTTTGGTATTTGATTTTGATTATGAATACATGATCAATGAGATTGTAAAACGTATTAAAGAAATTTGTGCCGAACATGAGGTAATGGAACCAGATATTATTACCGAATTTGGCAAATACACTTGTGCCGAAGCTTCTGGTATCCTATACAAAGTACTAGGTAGAAAACAACAAAACGATCGTGAAAAGTGGTTAATGCTTGATGGTTCTTTTATCACTAACCTTCCTGATGTTTGGGCATTAAATCAGCGTTATATTTTATTACCTATTAATAATTGGGATGCTGAATATGAACGTGTTAACTTAGGTGGTATTACCTGCGACGGACAAGATTATTACAACCAAGAAGCACACATGAACAGCGTTTTTATGCCTAAAACACGTAAAGTACAATATTTGGGTTTCTTCCATACGGGTGCTTATCAAGAAGTTTTAAGTGGATACGGTGGTATACACCATTGCTTATTACCTTCTCCTAAGCATGTCATCATCAGAAGAAATAGAGACGAAACTTTTAACTATGAGGTTTTTGGCGAAGAGCAAAACAGTAAACAAGTTTTGAAGATTCTGGGATATATTTAATTGAAAATTCAAAAGTGAAAATTCAAAAGTAATAAGTTAAAAGTGCTTAAATTCTGTAGAGTTTAAGCACTTTTTGTTTTTAAGACTAATTATACAAATTTATAGGCCCTAATCAACTAGTGAACCAATGAACAAAAAAACTAACCCCTAACCACCTAACAAACTAATAAATCAATCACCTAACAAACTAACCAACTAACCACCTAACAAACTAGTACATCTACCCCACCAAATCCACATACCAGAAGCCTAGGTTTTTAGGTTTATCGTCTTTTGTAAAGCAAACATCATCTTCATTTTTGGGAGTTGGATAGCTTTTAAAAACTTTCTCGCCTAAAGTATAAGAAATAGCGTTTTTAAATATCGGGCCTTCAAACACAAAAGTGTGGAATTCTCCGTTTTCTCCGCATGGGTCTATATTTTCTGGCAAACTGTTTATTAAAGCTATATCAATAACTTTCCCTACATAAGCTCCTAAATTTTCTTGTGTGCAAGCTATTACAGTTTTAAAACCTAAATTCAAGAAGTCGTGAATTAATTTTTTAGTATCTTTTTGCCACAGTGGAAATACGGCCTCCATCCCTACTTCTTGTAATTTCGCTTCGCGGTAAGCTTTTAAATCCTCCAAAAAAATATCTCCAAAAACGGAATGTGTAATTCCTTCTTCTTTCAGAATGGTTAAATGATGATGCATGATTTCATCATATACTGACATACCTGGCATTTCCGGTAATCTAATTTGATATAATGGAATACCTAAGCTTGCTGCCTGTTGCAACAAGAGTGATTCTCGTACTCCATGCATAGAAATACGATTTAAACTATCATTAATAGTAGTTACCAAATATTTAACCTCATAATCTGGATTTTGCAATAAGTAATATAAAGCTAAAGCCGAGTCTTTACCCCCGCTCCAATTAAAAATACATGGTTTCCTATTCATGTTTCAACAGTTTTTCAACTAAAAGAGGAACAGCAAGGCTAGCTTTCTCTTCTATTTTAATAAGTGGATTGGAGATTCTAACTTCAGGTATTTTAGGATCTATAACATAAACAGGTACCTCCTTACGAGCAAGCTCTAATAAACCCGCAGCGGGATACACAGCTAATGAGCTGCCAATTAAGATAACTATATCCGCCAAAGGCATTTCATGCATAGCCTTGGTAATCATGGGTACAGCCTCGCCAAACCACACCACATGTGGGCGTAGCTGACTGCCTAACTCACATAATTCTCCCATTTCTATTTCAGGCTTATCTAATTTATATAGCAAGGCCGGGTTCTGCGAAGAGCGGGCATAAACAATTTCTCCATGTAAATGCATAATATTTGAAGAACCTGCTCGCTCATGTAAATCATCAATATTTTGGGTGATGATTAGGACTTCAAACTTTTCTTCTAATTTTTTCAAGGCAAAATGTGCAGGATTAGGTTCTGCTGCTAAAACACCTTTTCTTCTTTCATTATAAAACTGCTGTACTAAGGCTGGGTTTCTTTGCCAAGCTTCTGGTGTAGCAACATCTTCAATAGCATAACCTTCCCACAAGCCATCGGCATCTCTAAAAGTTTTTAAGCCACTTTCCGCACTGATACCGGCACCAGTTAAAACAATGATTTTCTTTTTCATAAGGCAATTTATTTTAGCGTAAGTGGTAAACCTGATACCATAAAGATAGCTTTATCCGATTTTTTAGCAATGTATTGATTACACCAACCTTGCAAATCGGTAAACTTCCTTCCGGATTCTGTATCGGCATGTAAGCCCATTCCTAATTCATTAGAGATGATGATGAAAGTAGCCTCTTGTTGCGTTAAATCATCAAAAGCTTGTTTTATTTGTTCTAAAGATGCTTCTACATCGTATTTAGTATCTACAAAAAAATTGGTAAGCCATAAGGTTACACAATCTATAACTACTACTTTGCCTGTAAAATCAATTTTAGCGGGATATTTCTCTTCTTCTATATTCTCCCAGCGCTCATCTCGGTCTTGTTGATGCCTGATGATACGTTTTTCAAAATCTTTATCCCAATTACGGGCCGTAGCCAAATAAACAGGCTTATTGGTTAAAGATAAAGCAAGATTTTGTGCATAACTACTTTTCCCAGAACGGGCACCCCCAGATATATAGTAAATCATGATATTTCTTAAATTTTAAACACAAAAAAAGAGGTTGTCTTACAACATCATTTTTTGTCAGGCTGAGCGGAGTCGAAGCCTTTTTTGAGTAATTCAGAGTACATTTCGACTCCGCTCAATGTGACAAATACGATTATTTAGACAACCTCTTTAAGGTATACCATTTGGCATTAGTATGCCAATTCTTTTTGACTTTTTAAGATAGTGAATTTAGATTTTGCTAATTCAAAACCACCATATAAAACTGCACCAAATACTAAGTTTCCTAACAATAGGTTTTTCTCAAAAGGAATTGCTGCAATTAAAGATTGGTAATAACCTGTAATGTCTTTATTGTATAAAGTGCCACCTAACCAAGGTTCAATATCAGTAACTAACCAATGAATTAAAACACCAGCTAATGAACCTAATAAAACAGTATTTACATTAACTGTTTTAATTAAACTTCCAATAAATACCATAGCTACAAAGCAGATATAAACCCAAATAAAACCATCGTAAAATAAAGTAAACTCTCCTGTGTAAGAATAGGTTACAAAAATATCACTTATAAAAAGGGTAATTAGAGGAACTAAATAAGCTTTGTATTTATTGGTAAAATAAGTACCACCAAACATAGCAATTGCACCTACAGGGGTAAAATTTGACCAAGCAGTTTGTTCGCCTAAGCTAAAAAATCTTGTAGCAGCTGCGGCAAGAATCATCACTACCAATACCCAGTTTCTTACGTTTATTTTATTTAAAGACATATGTTATAAATTATGAATGGTAAATTTATTAAATCTTATTGAAAAAGAAAGCTTATACCTACATTAAAGTTTGTACCCATGGTATTATAGCCTGCAAAATCATTATATCTGGCATCAAAGAGATTTTTTACATCCGCGAAAAGCGTAACATTTTTCTTTGTTTTATACTGTACATAGGCATCAAACTTATGATACGATGTTAAAACTACATTTTGTTCGTTAAAATCGGTATCGTAATAAATATCTCTTCTACTATCTGTCCATTTGTATAATAGGCTAAAACTTAAGTTTTTATTCAAGTTATAGCTCACATTAGCGCCTGATGAATTTACTGGTCTTCTAGAAAGATTAAAAGCTCCTGGCGTACCCGGAGATTTAATTACCCTACCATATACATAAGCATAAAATGCACTGATGCTTAATTTATCGCTAGGTTTAAAGCCAATTTCGGTTTCTATACCCTCATCATTTTGCTGATTCTGATTTAAATAACCAAAGCTACCATCTGCTCTAGAGCCAAAATCAATCACATCATCAATCTCTCTAAAAAAGACGCTGGTATTGATGTTTAATTTATTCTGGAATAAATCTGTACTAAAGCCAGCCTCATAGTTAAAAGATGTTTCTGGGTTTAATCCATTAGGGTCTGCATATTCTGAAGTAAGCTGATATAAACTTGGTACTCTAAAAGCAGAAGAAATATTACCATAAACCTTAATACTATTGAATAGTAATACAGAAGGATTAAAAGTATAAGTAAAATTATCTCCAAAAGCGCTATGGTTATTGTATCTACCACCTAGCTCCATCCTAAAAACATCTTTTACGTTAAAGAATAGAGAGGTAAAAAGACTAGCGATATTGTTATTAGCATTTCCTGCAGTAAGTGGCGCACCAAAACCACTAAATTGGTCGGTAGCACTGTATTTGTAATTAGCCCCTGATGTTAAATCTAAAAAGTTATTCACTTTGTATGAGAATATACTTTCTACATTGGTAATACTGCCTTTATAATAACTATTAGCGCCGTTATTATTAAACTTATTAGATACATTATTTTGGCTAGCTATTAAGCTTAAATTACCTTTTCTTAAAGCTACATTAACGCCAATATTTCCTAATAAAGCTACTTTATTGTAGTTATAATTAGTATTGTCTTGAAAAGCTCCACCATCTAAACCAGATTTATTATTATTAAGTTGTAAACCACCTAATATTTTTACGGTGTTGTTAAGGTATTGAGATAAATTAAGACTTAAACCTTGCTGACTAAATTTGTCTTTCTCAAAAAGAGAAGCTGCATTTAAAGGCTGGGCAGACGAAAAACCTTTACTATCTAAATTAGAAAAATTTAAAGCTACAGCTGTTTTATTGATATTACCATTAAGACCAACAGCTTGTTTGTAAGTATTGTAAGAGCCACCACTTAACAAGGCATTTGTTTTAAGCTTGCCCTCTCCTTTTTTAGTGATGACATTGATAACACCTGCTACAGCATCTGAACCATATAAAGTAGAGCTAGCACCTTTTAATACTTCTATTCTTTCTATTTGGTCTATTGCGATAGCTGCTAAATTATATTCACCAGAAATTCCTGATGCATCATTCACCGGAATACCGTCTATTAAAATAAGCGTATTAGCTGTTGATGCACCTCTTAGATAAACTGATTTTACTTCGCCTAAAGCGCTACCGCTACCGGTAACATTTAAACCTGGAACAGTGTTTAACAATTCTGGTAAAGTCCTACCTTGAGAGCGCTCTATCTCTTCTCTAGAGATTACCCTAACCATTTTACCAATATCACTGATTTTTTTTGGAGAACGAGATGCTGTAACCACTACCTCGTTTAAAGAACTAGGCTTTTGCGATTGTGCATAAAGCCGGGCATCTGTTAATGCCAGTTGAACAAGCCCTAGGCCTGCTGCAACGTAAATGTTTTTTCTTTTCATTTTGTTGTGAGTTTTAGCCCACAGCAAACAGAAAATTGGTTTTGAAATTGAAATACCTTATGGTAGTATTCTCATTCAAACGCTTCAATCCCCGAAAGCTATGAATTTTTAACTGTTAGGCAGGTCTTCTGACTTACTCCCCGTTTCTAGCCTTCCCCATCTGTAGAACCAGACAAGTGGCAAAATTTAGAAACAGTTTTAAAGAGCTTACAGCTGCGGGACAGTTGAAGAATTACACTTCATTCCCTTTTAATCTCGTTCTAAAACGAGAACCATAACGCCGCGAAGATAACAGTTAAACAATTGACTGCTGTATTTTTTTTTAAACAATTCACAATAGGCGCTAAAATTTTATAAAAAAGCTATAGCATTAAGTTAAAAGCTCCCAAATTGATATATTTTCTGTAAAAGCTATTTTATTGATTTTTTGGTACAGTTATCGATTATAGTTTATAGTCTACCAAAATATTATCGCTATGAAAATCAATATCGCCAGTAGCGTAAAAGCTTTAAAAAGCAAAAGCGCACTACAAACAAATTTTAATCATCATCAACACAGACTAAGTGAAGAACTAAATAAAGGCAAACAGCATGTGTTATACACTAGTTTACTCTATGTTTTATCAATTTTGAGTATAGGCAGCTGGATTATTTCTTTAAAATTATTGCCTTTTGGCGATATGTTTCAGTTTCTATTGGGTGCTGCAGTTTTAACGGTTAATTTATTAATTTTTAGACATGCTAAAATTTAAAGCTATGACTTTTGATGAACCACAAGCCAATAGAAAAGACTGGAAAAAGCTAAAAGCTAAAAGAGATTTATTGGTAAAAAGAAACGATGAGATTGCTAATAAACCTGTTTCTATTTTTGAAACAGACAATGAAAGCTCAAACAAAAAGAAGTTAAAAAAGTAAAGTTTCTATACGATGCGCTTGTACGCATTTCATACTTTCTGACCAAGACAACACTGTAAAATATCCATCTTGCGAAGCTACCAAAGCAATACAATCATGATTATCAAAAACAAACTGAGCGGCAGAAAGGTGTCTGGTACCACCCAATCTCGAAACTTCTAACAAAGAAGCCTCACCACCTATAACAGGCTCAATAAAAGCTATCTTTTTTACGCTGGTATTTCCTTCTCGCTTGCCAATCTTTACACCAAAAGCCAAAAGCTCATATTTATCATTAATAACCGTTGCGCCATCTATAGCTGTAAAGCCAGCAATATGATCAACTTCTCTTTTTAGCTTACTTACCCATAAGCTTTCACTGATGTTAGCACCGTCTTTTAAAATTAAATTAGCTAAGCCTTCAAACGGTGGATTCAACTGATAGTGAAAAGGCTGTATTAATGAAGATTTCCAAAGTTCACCATTGGAAGGAGTAAGCAACAAAGTCCCTCCTCTACCATGAGAGCGCATAAAAACTGCTAATTGTATCAGGATATTAGCCGTATCGTTTCTTAAATATGGTGCCGTAAAACCTAAAAGTGATTTCAGAATTTGCGGACTATCAGGTAGCATACCACTATCTTCATTCACAATTTTAATTTCATCACCCTTGAGGATGACAACGTTGGTAAATTTTCCGTAACCATTAATACGCTTATGTTTGATTACCAATAAGCCAGGTTCAGAAACATCTAAAACGAAACAATAATCGGGAATGCTGGTGGTAGAGCCCCAAACATAAAGCTCACCATCCTGATACCAAACGCCTAAATGTATACCGGCACCTTCTATACCTGGGGCTAATTTAGAAAGTACATAAGCATTTAAACTTAATTTCTCTTGAAATACTACCGGATGTAAAGCTTGCTCTGGAGATAAAAAAGCTAAAGAAATACGTGGATATTTACCTTCTTCACTTCTAAAACTCGCCCAGAAACAAACATCAATAATAGCTTCTATGATACTTACCTGCGGTATAGTAGCAATATCCTGCTCTCCTTTATGGCTTGCTAAAGCAATATGATGCAGAAAGTGCTCCTCTATTTTAGGAGCAACAATTTTTGCCGACTGATACTTTGGGGAGTATTGCATAGAAGCCATTATACATTTTTCTATTTTTTATCTTCTTCTAATGCAAAAGCAGGGTCGCTTTGAATTTTTAAACGTGTTTCTTTAGCCCAATTAACCAATGCAAGTCTTTGTTTTTCATCTAACTTAGCATCTTTATGTATCCAAGTATAAGAATCTAAAGGCATCCAATGGTCTTCCTGAGACTCTATTAATTCTTCTAGTTTATGGTCTTGCTTTTTAAGTTTGTAAGTTAAAAACTCATCAAAATTTAAATGTTTTTTACCATCATCTACATGGCTATCTAACCACCAAGCCACTGGCTGTATATGAGCATACCAAGGGTAAACGGTATTGTTGGTATGGCAATCATTACAAGCAGTTTTTAAAATCTGCATGGTTTCCTCATTTGCAGGAAACTTATTGTGTATACTGTTAACAGATGGTGTAGAGCTTACATTTTTTTCTGGTTTAATAAATTGTATAATCACCAAAACAGCCAATAAGCCTAATAAAATTTTCTTCTTCATGATTTAAAATACTTGTTTATAACCCTTAATAATTCTTGTGATATGTGTCCGTTTGTGGATACAATATCGCAATTTTTTAAAGCATTTTTCCCTCCTTCAAAATCAAAATTTTCTCCGCCTGCTTGTTGTACAATAAACATCCCTGCTGCAATATCCCAAGGTTTTAAATTGTATTCAAAATAAGCATCAAAACGACCACAAGCTGTATAAACTAAATCTACAGAAGCAGCTCCTATCCTTCTTAAACCGTGGCAGCTTTGTATTAAATCTCCAAATAATGCCATATAGGCATCTTTACGGGTAAAATCATAATAAGGAAAACCTGTTGCTAGCAAGCTATCGGCTACTTTAGTACTAGCAGAGACTTTTATTTCTTTACCATTTAAGAAAGCAGCGCTTCCTTTCCAAGCGTAAAAGCATTCGTCCTTACCAATTTCATAAACTACACCTAAAACCAGTTCATCTCCTTCTTGCAAAGCTATGCTTACCGCAAAAGCCGGAATACCATGAATGAAATTGGTAGTGCCATCTAAAGGGTCTATAATCCAATTAAAAGTTTCGGCTTTTTGATGTTCTCCTTCTTCGGCAATAAAGCCAGAACCAGGTAAAACTTTTGCTAAGGCTGATACAATCATTTCTTCAGAGGTTTTATCCACGTAAGAAACCATATCATTGGTACCTTTATATTCTATTTTTGAGGATTGAAATAATGCTGATTCTTTTCTGATAAAAGCTCCGGCTTCTTTAGCAATACGGATAACTTCATCACACAATTCCTGATAGTTAAGCATGGGTACGAACTTTAAACGTAAATAATTTATGGATGTAGTAACTGGCAAAACCTAAACTTAAAGCAGAACTAATACGCCCGGCCGTAGGCCAAAAACCACACAGCTCTACAAAAAATCTTAATAAAGCGTAATTAGCAAAAAAACCAATAAAAGCTATGGTAGCAAAGCGTATAAATTGCTTTCTGGCTTTCAGACTAGATTCGTTAAATACGGTGTATTTGGTAATTAAGAAATTAACAATAATACCAACCGAGTAAGAAATGGTTAAAGTAAACTCGTGGGCACTAGCCCTAAACTGGTTAAATTGTATACTTTGATTCTTTAATACATAATTGATGATGGTATAATACACCAAAACATCTGTAATGGTGGCAATTCCTGCAGAAAGGAAAAAACGCACCATTTTATGTTGATAAAAAGCATTTAAAGTCTCTGATTTTAATAAAACAGGCATTAGGCTACCGCCCTTCCCGACTTATAATTTTTTACAGACCAAATAATGCCTCCTATACCTGCTAATATCATAATTGATGAAATTAATTCGGCTTGTGTGAAGGAAAGTCCGGCAACTTCATATTTAGAGTTTACACGAATACTTTCTATTAAAAAACGTTCTATACCATTTAAAATCAGGTAAATAGAAAACAACAAACCCGGAGCTTTAATTCTATCTCTTATAGCCCAAAGAAAGGCAAAAAGTAGGATGCAGATAAAAGCTTCATATAATGGTGTGGGATAAACAGGATTAGCTAACTCGAAACAAAACTTACCTTCGCAGCCGGCAATTGGCACACCCTCGTTAATCACATTATGCGGATATTTGGAAGCCCAAGCCCAATCTGGCAACCAAGTTAACCAATTAGGTTTTGCGTTTAAGTTTTCAATTCCCCAATCTCCATCACCAGATAACTGACAGCCTAAACGCCCAACGCCATAAGCTAACATCATACCCGGTCCGCCAATGTCTAACATGTGAACTGGTTTGATACCGTTTTTATTGGCGATATACAATACTGCTGCTCCACCACAAATTAAGCCACCGTAAAAAGTTAAACCACTAAATGATAATAGGTTTTGAATAGGGTCTTGCATAAAGCGATCCCAATATTCTAAATTATCGAAAATTTTTGCCCCTAAAATACCTGTAATGGCAGCCCAAGCAATTAAAGTTCCCATTAATTCATGTGGATGAACCGTTTGAACAACTGTTTTAGGTTGAGCAAGTTTTTGTTTCTTATTCTCGGTATAAGCCCAATAAATAAATAAAATGGCAATTAAAAAACCAGCAGCAAAATTCCCTTTGGTAGATAATAAAACGTCTTGCGGACTGTTTACAAACTCGGCATAATTAAAAATACCGTATACCAGTTTAAAGCCTATCAAAAAGCCAAATATCCCGTTCAAGATAATTTCATTGGTGCTAAGCCCTTTTCCTATAACTACCGTTTTTTGAAAAGGATGTACCTCGCCTAATTTCTCTCTTCTTTTAAACTCTTCTGAGAAAGCCCAATAACCTGCCATAAAAGCTAAGGCAACAAAAAAACCAAAAGTTTGTATTGGCAAAGGAATATTTACACCTGTTAAATACTCGATAAGATAAGATAGCGTAGGAAACATAAATAATTTTGGTTTTTAGTGGGTAAGAATTTCTTGAACTTCAGTAACTTCCATATCCCCATCGGCACTGATTTGTTCTAACTTAACGGTTTTAATTTCATTTACTAGAATAGGGTCATACTTAGCTTTTACCTTTACATAATTTCTGGTAAAACCATGCATAAAACCTTCTTTAATATCTCCTTCAAAAAGAACTTCGGCTATGTTGCCCACTTCGGTTTCGTAAAAAGCCCTTCTTTTTTTATCTGATAAGATGTGGAGCATTTTACTACGTTCTGCCCTTTCATGCATAGGCACAGCACCTTCCATAGTTGCGGCAGGTGTGTTTTCTCTTTCAGAATAGGTAAAAACGTGTAAATATGATATGTCTAATTGATTTAAAAACTCATAAGTATCTAAAAAATCCTGACGAGTTTCTCCGGGAAAACCAACAATAACATCAACACCTATACAGCAATTGGGCATGATACTTTTTATAGTAGCTACCCTATCCGCATACAGCTCTCGGCGGTAACGCCTTTTCATTAAGGCTAATATTTTATTGGTTCCAGATTGTAATGGAATATGGAAATGAGGCACAAATTTGTTAGACTGTGCTACAAACTCAATAATCTCGGTACTTAACAAATTAGGCTCTATAGATGATATACGAATACGGTTGATACCCTCCACTTCATCTAAAGCTTTAACCAAATCAAAGAATTTATCTTCTCTTTTGCCATCACGAATACCAAAATCTCCAAGATTCACACCTGTAAGTACAATTTCTTTAATACCAGAAGCTGCAATTTCTTCGGCTTGTTTCACAACATTGGCAATGGTATCGCTTCTACTTTCACCACGGGCTAATGGAATAGTACAAAAAGTACAAGAATAATCGCAACCATCTTGCACTTTTAAGAAAGTACGGGTACGGTCGCCAATAGAAAAGGCAGATACAAAACTTGTATCCTCTTGTATAGGTTTATTATAAATTTCTGCTTTAGGCTTCTTAGTTAAATCGGTAATATGCTCTATCAGCTGAAATTTCTCGGCAGCACCTAAAACCACATCTACACCTTCTATATTGGCAATTTCCTGAGGTTTTAGTTGTGCATAACAGCCAACAATAGCGATATATGCAGATGGCGAGTGCTTTAAAGCTTCCTTAACTACTTTCTTACACTTTTTATCGGCATTTTCTGTTACAGAACAAGTATTGATAATATATATATCAGCTTGATCGGTAAAATCTACCGTATCAAAACCAGCCGCACTAAACTGCCTGCCAATGGTTGAAGTTTCAGAATAGTTTAACTTACAGCCTAAAGTGTAAAAAGCAACTTTTTTATTCATCTCTATTAATGGCGGCAAAGATACTAATTTTGGTTGAAAGGTATTTTAAATCAGCATCAGCTTTAAGCTTGATTTTCTCCCCAGCGGTAAGTATCATCATCTAAACCAGCTAAATCAATAATTCTGTTCACCACGGTTAAAGCTACTTCTTCAATAGTTTGGGGCTTACTGTAAAAAGATGGTATAGCTGGGCAAATGATACCCCCTGCTTCTGTTACGGTTTTCATATTGGTGATATGAATAAGATTTAAAGGCGTATCGCGGGCAACTAAGATTAATTTTCTTCTTTCTTTAAGGATAACATCAGCAGCTCTGGTGGTTAAATCGTTTGATATTCCTGCTGCAATGCGCCCCATTGTACCCATAGAACATGGTACAATAATCATGGTATCGTATTTGGCAGAGCCAGATGCAAATGGAGCCATGAAATCTGATTTAGCATAAAAAGTAAAAGGATAGTTTTGATAATCTTGATGACCCAACTCGTATTGCCATACGTCTTTAGCGTTATCAGACATCACAACACCTACAGCTTCTATTTGATTTTGCAGTTTCACTAATTTATCTAACAAAAGTTTTGCATAAATAGCACCACTGGCTCCGGTAACGGCTACAACAATCTTTCTTTTTCTCATGATTATATTAACGGCTAAGCTAAGATTTAGTTTGAAATAAAAAAGGGCCGAATAACAAGTATTCGACCCTACATCTACCTATGAAAAACATGCCCTTTGGGAGGGCATTACAAATGTAGGAACATTTTTATTATTACCAAAATATTTATAAAATTTTAACAGATTTTTTTTGTTTTTTTTTCAATTGATTATTCGAGTTAATAAATAGAAATTAAAGAGAAATTAATTTTCATTTAAAGGCTTAATTTCTACTTCTCCATCCTTACCTTCGCTGGCATCATATACTTTTCCTTGTGGTAAACCCATTGGCGAGCGACCAATTCCGGAGCCTAAAGCTACCCGATACCATAAATTTTGAACATCAACATAAGGGTTTGTACTGGTTGAAGCTCCTTTAGCTAAAGTTTCGATGTAATTTTTTTCTTTGTTGTCTAAGTGCTGAGGTTTTAAACCATCGCTATCATACACAATGGTTAACTTACCACCATTACCATTTGCTTCGGTTTTATTTCCTACTTCGTAAGTTCTACCAGATACATCTACAACCGTTTTACCAATTTTTATAAACTTACCAGATAGTATAAGATTGGTTCCATTATTTTTATCATCATGTGCAGTGATAAAAGTTTTATCTGCCAAGATGATATGATTAGCATAAATGGTAAAATCTTTTTTGCCCTGTATTTCTAAAGATGACTTTTTATTGAGCACCAAAGAGTCTAACCTTAATTCTTTAATGGATTTATCTTTTATAATGTGTTTTCCTTTTGCTGGGATGATTAAACTTTGGGCATTCACGCTATTCAGCAAAAGGATACAAAAACCCAGCGTTATTAAATAATTTGCTTTCATGATATAGAGGATATGCTTTCCTTTATTATTGATGATGTAAACTTATAACATCTTAAAAACGATAAGGTTTAATAAATGTTTCATTATCAAGTTATTTATTAATTCGCAACTTTGTCAATAACTGTCCTATTTATTAGAGGCTAGAACATTACTAACTTACTTTTAATACTTCGATCTTATTGTCTTTTGGTGTTCTGATATTTTTCAAATTTGTATATCTATATGGAATTTGTCCTATACTGCCATCTGAAATTTTAAGGTATTTTCCGTTGTCAATAAAAACTCGTCGACCTAGTCGTATTAGGAGTCGTTCGTCTTCTTGGTCTTTATATAATGGATGGTTTATTTTGAAAATTTGTTTACGTGGTATTATTTGATAATCAACAATCTCATAATATTCTTTTACTCCTTTTTCTTTGATGTAAGGAGCAAAGTATTTCAAGTTTCTAAAACCAAATTTGGATGGTTTTTTCTTTCCTGAAAAGTAAAAAGGTGTTGCGCTATTTGTAAAACAAAGCATATGATTTTCTGTTGGAACAAAACCAATTAAAACAAATGGGTTTGGTGACTCGTAAGCACTTTCTTTCTGTGGTGAGACATCATTCAAAATTGACTCAGTATCAAGTCCAATTATTGTTCTTAAATGGTCTTCTAATAAAGCTCTGTTTGAATAGTCGTTTGGTCTTAAAGGAAATGCTCCAATATTTACAGATTCAATTGATTTATAGTAGTCAAGTTTTTTTATGGTTTCAATCTCTCCTGAGCCAGGGAAAAGTATATACGCACCAATTACTTCTTTTTCAGGTTTTGCTTTGTCCTTGTTTACATAATATATAGCATCTCTATATCGGTGCATTTGATTGATAGAGTCTTCAGTTGGTAAATCAGGAGATCCTTCTTTGTCGTCTGATGCAAGTCGGTATTTTGCATCATACAAATAAGTGAGAACATAGTTCTCCTTCAAATCATTCTTTGTTATCCTTAGAACTATGTCGGGGCGTTGATTTACTGTAAATGATTTGACATTTTGTGATTCTGAAGTATCATATGAGAAGTCATGAAACAAGTCGATTATTTCTCCATCTTTATTGAAGAAAGAGACTTTAGACTTTACCCCACGTTCAATTTTGAAAACGAAATCATCAATTTGAATCTCTGCTAAATCAACATCATCAGGATTTTCTTTGCCCAATAGATTTTGTAAAACATTTTTTATTTCTAGGAAGCACCAAATTTGATATAAGTCAGCGATATTTTTTAGTTCTATTTTCTGAATGCCATCCAAAAACTTCAGTCCACTGTTCAGCATTATCCATGACTTATAGATTGTGCTGTAGCCAGTAGCTTTTTGCAAAACAAGTGATTCTTGCTTTATGCCATGAAAATCGTCTATTGTTCTGAAAAAAGGATTTACTGAAATTATTTCAAGTTGCTTTTCAATTTGAGAGAGTTCCGATTTGTAGTTCTCAGTTATTGAATTTGAAAAACGTCTTTCTATAAATGATTTAACCTTTTTATATCGCCTTAGAGTTTGAAAAACAGCGTGTTTAAAAAAACGGTTTTCGGAAGTGTTTGTGCTTGACGTTTTATACGCCGAACGGTAATTCTTATTTGGAAATGATTTGAACTGTGAATATTCTTCTTCTAAAGCAGTAGTCCATTTTTGAATTCTGTCAGCTTTTAAATACTTGGTTTGCCTAATTATTCGGCTATGCGGCTTGTTTAAAATGAACTTTGATGAATGGAGGAAATCAGCATAAAGACCGCCAAATACTTGCCACCAAATCAGGTCTGTGTTTGGTGTGCTACCTGTTTTAAATGATGTATAGGTTTTTTTAAGGAAATCAAGAACTAGGTAAGGATACTCTTTTTCAATGTCTGAAACAATTTTTTCATAATCGCTTCTGTAGTTGAGTTTGGTCGGGAAGACTTCAAATTCAAGATTAATTTCTTTGAGTAAATTATCTTTTGTAAATCTTATTACCAGATGACTTTTACCAAGATCATTACCGAAGTTTATCGTTCCCGCTAAAAAACCAAGTTCTTCACGATAGAAAAATTTCTCTTCTACTTCTTTGAGCTTGGAATAAATGTAAGGTGATTTAACTACGGCTTTATCTTTGAAGGTAATCCCAATAAAATAATCTTTGTTCTCAAAGATTAAAGGATAGGTTTTGCTATCGATAAGTTTCTGAAGTGTCCTTGATTCGAAATTGTAAATTGATATATCTCCTTCATTAACCGAGTAGGAGGTGGCATTCAAAATTTGTGATTGCCGATTACTTGCTTTACTAAAAGTAGATTCTAGGTTATTGCATTCAATAACCAAAGTAAAGTCTATGTGATCTACTCTTATAATTTGCATTATGACCAGAATGAGGTGTAACCGTTTGATTGAAGGCGAGACTCCATTTCCTTAATCTTCGCATATGACTTTTTAAAATCGGCTGTTATTATTCTTTGTAAATTCTTTAGAACATTTCCTGTTTTTGTTTCATCCCCTTCGATTCTTGACAAAATCTTCATACTTGTCATTTCGTCTAAAGCATTTGTTAACCAATTAGCTGCTTTATTTTGACCGGAATAAAAACAATAAATCAAAAATTCATCCCTAACTCTGTAGGCAATTTTGAATGGTGTTCCCTCAAGTTCATTATTTACTTTCTGAAGGAATCCTATAATTTCTTCCTTCTCTTTGAAATCTTGAGAATATACTTCAGCCCCTGATGTATATTTTCCAATCAGGTCTTCTGATTTATAATATTCATCTTCTGATTTTGGATAATTCCAGTATTCTTTATTCAATTCCAAGCCACCAGTCAGGTCAACATTGTTCATTTCAAAAGTCATTGCCCTGTCAAGAACTTTTCTGCTAAACGAATGTGTTGTTTCGTCCATGTTTACAGTTCCTATGACAACAAGATTGCTTGGAATACTAATACCTTCAGAGAACTCGTTTCCGCTAAGTTCCAAATCGGTTAATAACTGATTATAAAGATTTTGATTCTCAAAACTTTCTTTAGAAATAATATAATCAGTAACCAGTTTCCCATCTTTTACTTGTCTTGTTTCAATGATGCTCAAATACTCTGCAAAGTATTGCTCAACAGGAGCAAGATTCATTTCGTCAAGGCAAAGGAAAAATGGGACATCTATATGCTTCCATGCTTTAGCTATGAATTTCAAAAAAGAAGTAGTGATATATTTTTCGCCATTGATTCTGCTAACATATCCCATCAGTTCCGAAGAGTCATGCCAATTAGGTCTAACAGGAATTAGTTCGAAATTGCCAGGTTTTTTAGGGTCTTTTTTTAATTCTTCCTTACTGCAAGTTTTGTAGGCAAGAGTTCTAACTAACCTTGATTTCCCAGTTCCTGATATTCCTGCTAAAAGAATAAAAGGTTTAGTTTTTATGGCTGTTAATATATTCATGTCATCCTGATTATTTTCTTTAGGTTTTTGAATCGGTTTGATTGGAGTTGGCTTAGTTGTGCTTCCATTGAAATTAAGTTTACAATTTTCAAGTATTTGTGCTATTGTATCGTCTTGAGATAATTGTAATAATTGACTGATGTTTTTTAATCTGTTCTCAGAACTGTCCAACCCAATTCGTGGACCATTTAAATATGTTGTCTCACTGCTCCCCAAACTTTGCCATTGCCAGTCGTTTGGTATTGATAAATTATTCAGAATCTCTAATCGTATGAATTTGTTCCACTTTCCACTAACAGTAAAATCTTTCCCTAAATCGCTGAATATTGTTTTGTCACCCCTTTCAGTTGTTGGAATGTCAATATTGTCAAGCTTACTCAATAAAACCCAACGATCTGTTCTATTAACAACAAAGACGAAGTCACCTAAATTTAAATTTTTGAATTTGGTTTCATTCCAGTAAAAATATTTGGAATCATCACTGAAAAGTTCTTTTGCGTTTGATGAAGCAGCACTTTTTACTTCATATATCATTACCTGTTCTGTCATAACTCATTATATTTTTTTGCTGACCCTTTTGCCTTTTCAACGGGGTATTTTTCAGCGTTTCGCTTAATTTTCTCAAGCACAATTTCTTTCACATCAAACTGATACTTTTCAGCAAGCATGAATGCAAAAGCGAAAATGTCAGCCAATTCTTCTTTTACTTTTTCTTTGTTTGCTTCATCAGCATTTTTCCAAAGAAATAATTCAAGCAACTCACCCGCTTCAACATTTATTGCAAGTGCTAAATCTTTAGGATTGTGGAATTGCTCCCAATCTCTTTCATTTCTGAATTTTAAAAGTGCTTCTATTATTTCTTCGTTTTCCTTCATTACTTATTGGGTTTATGTATAGTTGAGGCAAGTTTGTATTCATCATCATAAGGTAACTGTAATTGAGAAAGCATTTCTGGAATTGCCAAAGCCCAACTCACATAGTAGTATGCAAGAATGTGATAACCTGAAAACGTTTTGCCTTTGATGGAACTGATTCGATAATCGTCTTTGTCAGGTCTGTAGCCTTGAGTTCCTTGCATAGCTATTTCAAAAGCAATTTTCTTTATTTCTTCTTTGGGCATTCCATCGAAAAATTGTAGTGCATCAACCATGAACATGACCACTGCCATGTTTGTCCTTATGCTCTGTTGTGACTTTTGGAATTTTTCCATTTCCCTTTCTTTGTAAGGGTCTTTGGATTCTAAATCATAAGGATCTTTTTCAATGGATGATAAAAGCTCGTCTATATTTGTTCTTTTTGTTCTGAATTCTTTTTCATTAACAAGTTCGAAGTTCTTATCAAGTTTCAAGTCTTCTGCCCAATGCATTACCAATTCATATTCTTCAGCAGGTTCTTTATCATCTCTGTATTGAAGGAATTCTTCATAGAAGTCATTTGCAAGTTTTGATTCGCTTGGTGTTGCATTAAAGTCCTTTATAAAATCAAGACCGAACAATTCTTTAAATTGAATTGCATTCACAAGATTGTAAACCTTGCTTTTTGAAATGATGTCTTTAGGTGATAGTTCAACAATCTTTTTATCAGTTACAGCTTTTAAGCCTTCCTGTAACATAGTGTAAAGAGATATAAACTGATAAGCTCTTAAATCAGGGAATTCGGTAAACAAGAAGTTCTCAATGAATAAGTCAATTGGCGTGTTGAAGATTTGGCGATTCATCCCGTCAAACAAGTTTGAGCAATAGTCCGCAATTGACTTTTCAGAAATTCCCATTTTATTGAATTTCTTTATAGTCGACTCAAGTCCAGTTATAAATTGAGTCTTGTGGCTTTGATTGGAAATGAACAATTGATTTAAATCGTCCTTTCTTGCTTGAATTACAAAATCAAGATGAACTAATTCATGCATGATAAGGTGTTCAACAGCTGGATAGCTTGGTTTATATCTTACAATATGAATATCTCTTTCATAATTTTCAGCAAACTCAAATTTTGCAGCAGTCGGTATTTCTTGGTCATGAACAATGTCGATTTTTCTATCACCTTCAAATTCCAGTTTATGTCTGTATTCTCTGAAAATTTTTTTACCTATATCGGTTGCAATTATCTTTTTGGCTATTTCAAATGCTTGTCTTACCGAATTTTGATAAAGAACATCTTTGTTTTTATTTAGCTTAATCGCTTGTATGGTACTGTAAAAAGCAGACTGCAAGTCCGCTTCAATTTCAGCAATCATTCCTAAAGCAAAATGAGTATTTGGGTATTTGTCGTTTATTCTGATGGCTTCCCAGAAATATTTCTTTGCTTCTTCAAGTTTTCCTTGTTGCATTAAGTTAGCACCAATATTATTAATCGTGATATTGTCATTAGGATTGGTGACTAATGCTTGGTCATAATATTTCATTGCCGTTGGAACATCATCTTTGAATTTTGCAAAAATATTTCCCATCATCAGCAAAGCCCAACCATTTTTCGAATCCCAACGCAAAGCGTCTATTAAGCAATTAATCGCTTCTTCTTGGTCACCTTCATCAGATAATATTTGTCCCATAATCCGGTGGTACTCCGAATTGGAAGGATTCTTTTCAATAAGATTTTTTAGAATTGGTTTTGCTTCAGTGTATTTTCCCTTTTCACATAGTGTTACAACTTTTCTGTAATCAACATCTTGGGAAAGAATAGCAGGAGTATCAATATCAATAGTTATCCAGTTATTATTAATAGTAACTTTAGGTTTAAAAGGACCATAAGCGTAATAACTTTCTAATGTACTGATAATTAAGTCATTACCCCCCCCCCACTAACTCCGGAAATATTGTTAAGAGGAAATTATTTAATTGATGAATAATTTGCATAAATTCAGTTCTTGATTTTTCTTAAACCCTTTTTATTCCTTGTTTTGCTAAATAGGTCTGTCGCTACAGCTTCAATTAATTGTCACAAAACCTAAAGTGAAACAAACTCGTCTCCTGAAACTTTTAATAATTTCACAAGCTTTATAACCTGTTATCTGTTCAAATTACGTTCGCCACTTTCTGCCTTACTCATTAAAGCCGTGTCAACTTAAATATGGGCAAATATAACAGAATAAACGATACTGATTTCCTGTATGGCGGCAAATTTTGGCTTTGCGAAGGGTCAGTTTGCTGGTAGAGCCAAAACCAAATGCGCCACTGCAAAATGGCTAAATTGTTTCTATGTCTTTGCACACCTTTCAAAATGGCTTTCTTTTTTTGTTCTAGTAACTTGTTTATTGTGTAAATCGAAAAAATACAACGTAAAACATTGGTATTTATACAACTTATTGTATAATGATTTACATCCAAATTCACAGGCATTTTAATAAATTAGATTTTAACTCTAAGTAAGTAAATATTTATTGAAAGTCAAAAATTGAGTGATTTTTACCATTTCTTTACCAAGCAGAAAGTAGGCTCATCCTAGGGTGGTAGTAGGGTGATCCTAGGGTGAAACACTAAAAATTTCTAGTTTCTAAATTATTATAAAAATTAATTAGAATGAAAGTGGCTCGGAAGGAAAAATTCAGAGGGAAATTCAAAAGGAAAAATTAAAAAGTAAAAAATTCAAAATTAAAAAATCAATCAAAAAAGCAGAAGGCAGAAAGCTTAATCAATCATTCTAAAATCAATCCTTCAATAAATAAAACTCACCATCCAGAACTGAGAACAGGAAACCCACAACTGGCAACTGAATCAATCATTCAATCCATCAAAATTCAATCAATAAAACTCACCACCAATACAAAAACATCTTATTTTTGCGTTTCCAAAAATTTATATGACATCAAAAATTAAAGCGCTATCCTATTTACTTATCGTTTTTTGTGTATGGCTAACGGCTTGCTCTTCATCTGATAAAAATACGGTTAATAACTCTGAACTTACTTTTGAAGACTTAAAAGGGATAGTTTTCCATGAAGTGAGAAGGGAATTTAAAAACGGATTATCTTTTAATGAGATAGGCTTTCAGCAAGAACCCGAGTGGACTTTAGCTTTCCAAGCTCAAGATTCTGTTGATGTTTTTAGTCCTACCATGAATAAAATGGTTGGTTTTTACCTCCACCACGATCATAAAAGCTATTATAACTTTGCTAAAGAATGGTTTAGTGTGATTTCTTTAGCAAAAGACAGTATTGTTTTGCAGCGTTTAGAAGTACAAAGTTTACGCGTTAAAAACGATGTACGCTCTAATGTTTACATGACTTTTTATGCAGATAATTACATCAAAAGCAAGCTTAAAACTACAGTTGCAGAATTAAGAAAACCAAGTAAGCAAGATACTTTATTTGTTACCGAGAGGGCTAAACAGGCAAATTTACATCCGCTAGATTCTAATTATTTATTTGCAGCCCGTAACCCTGTGCAGTTTACAGCCATCAGTAAAAATATTAGTGTAGAGAAAACCAGCACTTTTGATAAAGCTTTATCGCAAAGTAAATCTTATGCTTATTTATATCCAGAATACGAGGTAAACATCAGCAAAGCTTATAAAGAATTTAATTTTGCCTTTAGGGCTATTGTAGAAACATCGGGTAAATTAACGGTGTATGATTTCCCAACTTTTGATGAGGATACCGAGAAAGCCCAAAGAAAAGTTTTCCAAGGTATTTTGGATGTTTATTTAGCCAATATGCTAGAAATAGAACCTGGAAATACTTTAGGCATTAAGCATGCTTCTTTGGTAACGCTTTATGTAAAAGGGAAAATGAATTAGTTACTTCACAAACTGCTCTAGTAATTGACTTAAAGTTTCCTCAGGGTTTTGGCTTAAACCCGGATGTACTTTAGAACATTGTAAAATAGTGCTTCTGGTGGCGGTTAACCATCTAAAACGAGAGGGTAAATCTAACTGAGCAATAGGCGAATCGCAATTTTGGCCTTTACAAATACAATCAAATATATGTAGGTGTTGCTTTAAATCATCAATTTCTGTGGCTGATGGAAATGCTTTTAATCTGTTTTCATCTATATAAAAAACAGCTTTTAAGAATTTAGCTTTAGCGCAATACAATACCACCCCAATATTTAGAAATTCTTCTCTTTCTACTTTAGGGACAAGGCGAATAATCGCATATTCATATAAATTACGCTCTTGCATTTTTGGCGGCTTCTAAAAAGTTATCGGCATGATTTAAGCGACTGGTTAAAAATGCTACATAAGCATCTCTATAAGCTTCCGGACTATCAAAATAAGTTCCTTTTAACCAATCATCAGGAATAAGCTGTACAATTTCTTCTAAAACATTGGGTGTAATTTGTGCTTTAAAAATGTCATGTGCTTCATCAAGCTTGGTAGCTTGCTTTAATAAAACATGGTCTTTAATTAGCGTAAAGGGCTTTTTTGCTTGCTCTTGCCAATTATCCCAAGAATGATGAAAATATAAAGAAGCACCATGGTCTATTAACCAAAGCTCTTTGTGCCACCATAGCATATTGGTATTTCTGGCGGTACGGTCCATATTCATTAAGAAAGCATCTAGCCAAACAATTTTTGAGGCCAAAAGAGGGTCTACCTGATACACACCAGGGTCGTAGGTGATAGAACCAGACAGGTAATGTAAAGCTAGGTTTAATCCGGTACTAAATTTTAGCAAATCCTGAATTTCTTCATCAGGCTCGGTACGTCCAAAAGCCTCATCTAAATCTGCAAAAACAAGCTCTGGTATTTTAAAACCCAATTTACGGGCTAGTTCTCCTCCTATTAATTCGGCAATTAAAGCATTTGTACCTTGGCCAGCACCTCTAAATTTTAAAACATAAAGAAAACCATCATCCGCTTCGGCAATAGCAGGCATAGAACCGCCTTCTCTTAAAGGGGTTACATATCTGGTGACCGTTACTTTCCTTAATTCCATCATCAAGCTAAATATCGGCTATTTTTCTTCTTTATAGTAAATTTTGTAGTAATTCATGCCTTTACTATCATCAAAGCCATTTTCTATCAATTGTCTATCGCCATGGATATAAACATGGAAGTTTTTATCCAATTTTAAAACGGTTTTATAGGCGCTACTTTGCTTTTTTACGGCTTGTGTAGAAATATCAAAGCGCTCTCCTATGGGTGTATCAAACTCTTGCTCAAAATTCTGAACCATTGCTTTAAATGATGTTGCAGCGGTTTCGTTTCCAATAACTTCTTCAGAAAACTCGTTAAAATCAAACTGTTCTTTTTCTTTAAAGTATTTGATGGATTTGTTTAATAAATCAATCTTATCTGGTTTTGATACTTCAAATTGCTCGTCTATTTTCTCGTTAACAAAGTTCTTGTATAAACTTAGGTAATTATTGGTTTGGTTAAAGTTATCGTTTCTGATTTTTAATTTCAGGAAATCATCTTTCCAATACACTGCGGCTTCTTGTGTTTTGTTGGTTTGGTCTATCACCACCACTTTATAGCCTTCTTCTTTATCGGTATTTAAAATTAAACAGCCTTTATCTAGTTTTTGGATGTTGATAGCCTCTTGTTCATAGGTTAAAGCAAAGCCGCCAGCATCAGGGTAAACCTTCATGTAAGTTTCTTTGGTTTCTGATTTAAAGATACCTAAAGCTTGATGAAGCTCTCCTTCTATTTGTACATCGTTAAACAAAGCGATATAAACCTCGCCCGATTTTATTTTTGGATGGTTTGAAATATCGTATAAATGACGGGTTATTTGCTGACTAAGCTCATGAAAATTGGTGGTATCTTTAAAAATCTGACTAGCGAAATGATAGATTTCATTTAAAGCTAAATCGCTAGAATGCATAAATCTATAAACCTCATTCACTTTTTCAAAAGGTTTTAAGAAATACTGCATCAATAAATTACGCAGAAACTCGTCTTGTATGTGTAAGGTGCTATCAGAAAGGGTAAAATATTCGTCTTGTACTTTATTTCCTACTTTATGAACAGAGATATGCTCTAAATCGGATTCAAAAAATGTAATCATGCCCTAAAAATATAAATCATTTGCCACTTTAAAGGTATTACAGTGGGCATCAACAATATCTTTTATATTGGGCGAGTAGCCACCACCCATACTTACCTGAACAGGAAGCTGTTGAGCCAAGCATTTTTTAAATACCATTTCATCTCTTTTTTGGCAGGCTGTGGGGCTTAAAGCCAGTTTACCTAGTTTATCGGTAGCTAAAACATCAACTCCGGAAAGGTAAAAAACAAAATCGGGCTTAGCTTTATCAAATACTTCATCTAATTTTTGGGCTAGCATGGTTAAATATTCATCATCTTCAACGCCATCTGGTAAAGGAACATCTAAATCAGACTGTTCTTTTCTAAAAGGGAAATTTTTATCGCCATGAACAGAAAAAGTAAAAACCTGAGGATTATTTTGAAATATTTGAGCGGTACCATTGCCTTGATGAACATCTAAATCAACAATTAAAATAGATTTGTATATTTGCTTATGTATAAGATAATTAGCTGCTATAGCTTGGTCATTTAACAAACAAAAACCTTCTCCCCAATTGCTGCCCGCATGGTGTGTACCACCAGCAACATTAAAAGCCACGCCATTTTCAATAGCATAAAAACAGCCATCAATAGTACCTTGGGCAATACGCAATTCTCTTTCTACCAACTGTGCTGATAGCGGAAAACCTGTTCTTTTCTCTTCTTGATAGGTTAATGATAAATTTTTAAGCTTTTCCCAGTATTGTTTTTCGTGGGTTAAGAGTACAATTTCTTCATCTAAAATATCGGGAGCGTATAAATTATCTTGTGTGATGATACCTTCATGTTTAAGTTGTAGCGGAATAAGCTCATATTTCAGCATCGGGAAACGATGCCCCTCTGGCAGAGGATGGGCATAAATAGAATCGTAAGCTATTTTAAGCATTAAAAGTTTAGAAATTTATCAACGAAAATAAGCTTATCATCTGTGTTAAGAAACCAATTCGGCAGGTTTTTCTCTCTTGGATATATAATAGTTACTGATGAATTGAATGATAACCGCAATACTTACAAAGCCTAATCCGAACCAAGCTGTATGAATAACATTTTCATACATAGCAGCATCTACCTGCGTTCTTTTTAATTGTATACCATAAAAAGCCCAAATCACAACTAAACCAAAATAGGGGTTTCGCTTAAAGCGGATGATATAAAAAGCTAATAATGAAGCTACAGCTATCAGGATAATAGTCCATAAGGAGCCAGAAAGACCTCCATCCCAATTGATGCTATATAAAAAGACGGATGTATTGGCGATGGTGGCTATGCAAATCCAAGCGAAATAAATACTTAAAGGGATTTGGGTAAACCATCTGGATGATAAGCTTTTAGCTGGGTTAAATGTATTGATACGGATATTGATTTTTATTAATGAAATCAACTGTATAATCATCATCACTAAAGCAAGACCAATATATTCGTTTAACCAAACAAAAACCCAAACAAAAGTTGTAGCATTATTAATGATAAACCAATAACCTATTTTTTGTATTACTTGATTAGGCTCTGCATGGATATCTTTTTGGTAGGCTTGTCTAAGATGATAAATCGTGAAGGCGAATAAACCTAGATAAATAATTCCCCAAATGGCAAAAGTTATGCCCGCCGGGGTGAAAACAGTGTCGTATTTTTTAGAAATATCGCCCATATTACCATTTCCAATAAGGTTAAGTTGCGATAACTGAGAAACGGTAAAGGCCAAAACGTAAACTATCAAGTTTAGCCAAGCTAATGTTCTTACTTTTTTCATGATACAGATTTAACAATATGCTAATGATTATGTTTAGCAAGACAGTTTTAATGCCAAATTTATAGATAATCTGGAACGGCTTTAAGAGTTTTTAGTATTTTAGATTCTTATTCTTTGGAATATAAAACGTTATAAAACATCCATACAAATGAAAAAAGTAATATTTCTATTTTTCTTCATCAGCATCATAAGCTTTCAAAAATTAGCTGCGCAAAATTGCAACTGCGAGCAGGAAATGAAATTTGTTAGCACTACTTATGAACATGACTATGCTGGCATGCAGGATTTTAAAAAGCAGCATCCTAACTTTACAAAACAAGTAACTAAGTTTAATAAAAAGGCTATCGGAATAACAGATATTAAAGCTTGTAATGAGTTGCTTGCCGCTTTTATCAAGTATTTAGATAATAGCCATGTCTTTTTTGGGACAACTTATGCTAACCCGCTAAACAAAGAAGAAAAAGAAGAAATTAAGACCAATTTAACCCCAGCTTTTAAAGTTCTAAATCATACTACCAATTATCTTAAAATACCTACCTGTGATTTATCTTTTAAAGATACACTTGATGTTTTATTGAAATTAAACCATCAAAACATCATCGGTAAAGAGCATCTTATTTTAGATTTAAGAGGCAATGGTGGCGGTGGTGATGCTATGTTTACAAATATCATCCCCTATTTATACACCAACCCTATTGTAGTGTATCATTCAGAATTATGGGCTTCTGAAAATAATATCAAAATGTTTGAGCAATTATTAAGTAACGAGTTTTTAACTGCAAAAGACAAAGAAAGCATAGCTAAAATAGTTGCAAAAGCCCGTAAAAAACCCGGCAGCTTTATTCCATATCACGATAAAAATACAGACACCATTTACCATCAGGATATTTTAGCATCTCCAAAAAGGGTTAGTATTTTGGTTGATAGCCTATGCATGAGCGCTACCGAAGGCTTTTTGTTAAAAGCTAAACAAAGTAAAAAAACAAGCATATTTGGCTACACGGCAACAGCCGGAGGAATAGATTATGGCGATTTAAACTTTGTAAACTCGCCTTCTGGCTTATGGTATTTTTCTGTACCAACCAGCAGATCATCAAGACTACCTAAATATTCTTATGACGCCACTGGTATTAAACCCGATGTTATGGTAAAGAAAAAGGTTAAAGATTTGATTGCGTATGTGGTGGAATATTAGTGTTACATCTTAAGAGGAATTTTCAGCGTATTACTTTATTCCTTACTTTAGATATAAAACCAAATCACAAGAAATTGAAAATTTTTAAAAACTTAACAGCATTAGTATTAATTGCTATAGTTGCTGGTATTTTAACCGGTATATTCTTTCCTGAGTTTGCCGATACCGCTCGCATTTTAAGCGAAACATTCATCAATATGATAAAGATGGTGATAGCGCCTATTATTTTCTTCACCATTGTTTTAGGTATTGCAAGCATGGGCGATATGAAAAAAGTTGGTCGTGTTGGTGGTAAGGCATTACTTTATTTTGAGGTTGTTACCACATTTGCCCTTTTCTTCGGACTTTTTATTGTGAATTTGGTTAAACCCGGAGATGGTTTTGCCTTTAATGGTACAGCTAATGAAAAGGTAAACCAATATGTTGAAACTGCAGAAGGTATTAAATGGCTAGAGTTTTTTACCCATATAGTACCCTCTAATGTTATTAATGCTTTTGCCGAGGGCGATATTTTGCAGGTGCTTTTCTTTTCTATTTTATTTGGTTTGGCTTTAACCCAGATGGGTACAACAGGGCAAAGTTTACTATTAACTTTTGATAGGCTTTCTAAGGTATTTTTCAATATCATGAAATTTATCATGAAACTTGCTCCGGTTGGTGCTTTTGGTGGGATGGCCTACACCATTGGAACTTATGGTTTAGATGCATTAATGCCTTTAGGAAAACTGATGGTATCTGTTTATGCCACTATGGCCTTGTTTATTTTCATAGCGCTTAACCTGATTTGCTATTTCTATAAATTTAGTTTGTGGCAGTATCTCAAGTTTATCAGACAAGAAATACTTATCGTTTTGGGTACATCTTCATCAGAATCTGTATTACCAAATATGCTAGACAAAATGGAGCGTTTTGGCTGTTCTAAATCTGTGGTTGGTTTAGTTATACCTACGGGCTATTCTTTTAATTTAGATGGAACAACCATTTATTTAGTGATGTGTACCGTTTTCTTAGCTCAAGTATTTGGTGTTGATTTAAGTTTTACACAGCAACTCACCATCATAGGAATTTTAATGATTACCAGTAAAGGTGCTGCCGGAGTTACAGGAAGTGGTTTTATTGTATTAGCCTCTACCCTAACGGCCTTAAAAGTTATCCCAACAGAAGGTTTAGCTATTCTTCTTGGTGTTGATAGGTTTATGAGCGAGGCAAGATCTATCACCAATTTAATTGGTAATGGCGTAGCTGCAATTGTGGTTGCCAAAAGTGAGAAAGAATTTGACGAAGAGAAAAATAAGTTGGCTTTAGCTAATCAGAACTAACGATTTAGTTGTTGATACTTCCAGGGTGATATTGATAAACTACCTGAAAGTTTTGATGC
Source organism: Pedobacter puniceum (assembly GCF_009674685.1). Classification (GTDB taxonomy): domain Bacteria; phylum Bacteroidota; class Bacteroidia; order Sphingobacteriales; family Sphingobacteriaceae; genus Pseudopedobacter; species Pseudopedobacter puniceum. Next base: position 919,370 of record NZ_WKJI01000001.1, on the reverse strand, counting down.
TGAAACTCTGGAGCTATTTGACCAATTTTTAAGTCTTTTCTCTGTGGAGTGGGCTCGCAAACGCTATATTTTTCTCCTTTATATTCTATGGCTTCTCCAATAGGTTTATCAAATTTAACCGCCATGGTAATATGCGAAGGATACAATAAAGCTATCATGGGTAAATTATAAATCTCCTTTACCAGATAAAAAAATAAGGCTGCCCTATCATCGCAGTCGCTATATTCTTGAAACAAGGTTTGCTCTGGAGATAAGCGTTTCTCTTTACCAAAATTTTGCTCATCATTCTCATATAAAAAAGCATTCCTGGTAAACCTCATTAAATAATCAACGCCTTTCTTTTGGCTCATTCCTTTCAAATTATGCTTTAAGTAAGGAATTAAAGAGCTGTAGGTTTCTCTACTTAAAGGAATATTAAAATAAGATTCAAAAGTAACACCCGGATAGTTCTTAAAAATAGCCTGAATATCGGCGTTCAGCTTAATTTTAAAATGATAAGCTTTTTGTCTGTAATTAAAAGCCAGTTGTTTTTCACGATAATCTTCTGGCTTAAAATCTGGTATTTGAGTTACCTTATAAGAAAAGGCTTTAGTAGCTTCGGGTACATTTAATTTTACCGGGATGATTTTATCTTTTGCATAATCAGCATGTTTGTAATCATGAAAATTTAAACACATCATTTGCTTATTTCCGTCTAAATAATAAGGTATATCGGCTATATCTTCATCACTCCACACATAAAACAGTAATTGTCCAGGGCCTATAGCAAGTTTAGTATCATAACCAGATTTTGCCAACAAAAACCATTTATAAAGCGTGTAACGCTCGTAATTATCTTCTTTTGGGGATATTTGTTGCGCTGTTTTCCTGATTAATTGATAATAAAACCAATCATTAAGCTGTTTTTTTTCTTTGTATTGTGTTAAAGTTTGAATGATAGGTTGATAATTCCCCTTGTTTAAACGGTGGTAAAACTGGATAATAGATGCTGAAGAAAGTCCATCTTCAAATGGAATATTTACAGATGCATCTGTAGAGAAATTAAAGGTTTCATCATAAAATTGAAAGGCAAAATTTTGTGCTTTCACCTCTTGTTTTAAAAGAGATAAAAACATCAAAAAGAAGACATAAATACAATATCTTGTAAAACCTTTCACGACGTGTTAACAAATTGGTTATTCTAAATTTACATAAAATTAACATCAAATTCATGTCATAGGTTTATAATTTTAAGTAAAAAAATAAGGCCTCGTTTATAACGAAGCCTTAAGTCCCAAACTTATTTTATGATGTTTTTATAATTCCAATTTACCCTCTACACTATCATCCATTGTTTTACCTGTTACCAAAGACAGTGCCATTTTTGCAAAAGCCACTATTTGCCCGTTTTTGGTATCCCAATAATAAGATTGTGTAGGTACAACTTTTATAAGACTAATATTTGGGTCATCAACACCTTCTTGAAACCAAACTTTATGTAAAGGTTTCCATAACTCTTCAATTTTAGCTTTATCTAAGATAATTTCTGATATACCATAAACATTTAAAAAGCCAGCATGCTGATGCTCTTGAAAGAAAAGGTGTGTGAAAGGGTCGGTTTGTAATTCTTGATTTCTTTGGCTGTCTTTAGTACTCATAAACCAAAGATTGCCTTCTTCGTCTACTTTTAGCAACTCCATAGGCGAAGCTGTTAAGGGCAAACCTGTTTTTATATTAGTACAAAAGAAGCAAGTTTTTGCACCCTCTGCCAATTCGGTAAGTTTAGCAATAGCTTCTTTACCTGATAAAGATTGGGTATGGTTGTTTTCTGATGTTTGTTGGTTTTCCATAGTCTTTGTTTTTGTAGTAGAAATACAAAGACTGTTCCATAGCGATTAAACCCAGTTGGTATCTTTTTTAAGAAAGTTTAAAGTTTCTTCTTCTTTACTACCCGCTGGCGCTTTATAATCATAAACCCAAGCAGCCATTGGTGGCATACTCATCAGGATAGATTCTATACGTCCATCGGTTTCTAATCCGAATTTTGTTCCAGAGTCGTATACTAAATTAAACTCGGCATACCTACTTCTCCGTTGATATTGCCATTGCTTTTCTTCTAAAGTGAAGTGTTTAGCTCTGTTTTGATTAGCTAAATGAGCATAAACATTGGCAAAAGAACGACCAACAGCTTTTGAGAAATCAAATATTTCTGTCCAGCTATTACCAGTACTTTCAGGCGTTAACCTATCGTAAAAAATACCGCCAATACCTCTGGTTTCTTGTCGGTGCTTGATGAAAAAATAATCATCAGCCCATTTTTTGAATTTTGGATAAAACTCAGGATTGGTATCATCACAAACTTTTTTCATGGTTTGATGAAAGAATTTAGCATCCTCAGGGATTACATAATGCGGAGTAACATCTATACCACCACCAAACCAACGGATAGGTTCTTGGCCATCGCTTTCCATTTCAAAATACCTAATATTCATGTGGATAATAGGCACCCAAGGATTATGCGGATGTAAAACTATAGAAACTCCTGTAGCAAAAAACTCTTCTTTATCGGTTTTAAAGGCTTTTTTAATAGCATCAGGAAGTTTGCCATGTACAGCAGAAAAATTAACACCACCTTTTTCTATCAAAGCACCGTTTTGTAGAACCCTGCTTCTACCACCGCCACCTCCGTTTCGCTCCCAGTTCTCCTCTTCAAACAAAGCAGCACCATCTAATGCTTCTAAGGCATCGGTTATTTCTTGTTGAATATTCTTGTACTCTTCGGCTATGTGTTCTTTTTTTAGCATCAGCTTAATGTTAATCTTAATTTATTCCTATATGCGGCTAATAATTTGGTTTTAGAAATTACGCCTATAAAAACTTCTTTATCAAAAACAGGAAGATAAAACATATCAGTTTGGTCAAAATAATCAACCATCTTAGAAATATTGTCTTCTATATTTAGTTTAACAGATGTTTTGCTTACGAGCTCCTCAACCGTCAACTTATTTTGCAAATCGGTATCTAATAAAACCTTTTTAACTTTATCAAACCATATAAAGCCTGCAAATTTCTGATGTTTATCCTTACAAATAATCAATTGATGGTCAGAATTTTTAAATACAGCTAATAAATCTATCAATTTACTATCTGTAGAAATTTCATCATATTCTGTTTCTAATATCTCATGAATTTTAATTAAACTCAGGATATTCTCATCGTAATTTTCGGTAAATATCTTCTTATCCTCTATTAAATCTTTAACATCCATAGAATGAGGCTCAAAAACCTTAGCAATCACATAAGCAGAGGTAGCAACCAACATCAAAGGAATCATTAACTCATATCCCCCCGTAATTTCAGCTATCAAAAATATCCCTGTTAAAGGTGCATACATTACGCCGCTAAGTACACCACACATCCCTACCAATGTAAAATTATTAACAGGTAAAGTATGGAAACCCATTTTATTAAACAAGGAAGCAAAAAAGAAGCCCATAAAAGCACCAGTAAATAAAGAAGGTGCAAAATTTCCTCCACTACCACCGCTTGCCAAGGTAAAACTGGTTGCTAAAACCTTTGTAAGAAAAATTAAGCCAGTAAAAAGAATAATCATCCAGCTATTTTCTGTTGGGATGTTAAAAAAAGTACCATTAAGTAGCCCTTCCGGATTGTTTGAAGCTAAGAATTTTACAGCTCCGTAACCTTCGCCAAACAATGGTGGAAATATAAAACATAATAAAGCGATGGTTAAGCCTCCTAAAATAGCCTTATTATAAGGACTCCATTTTAGTTGGTGATGAAAAATATAATCTATTTTTCTAGATACCCGAGAATAATAAACAGCCACCAAACCGCTAAATACACCTAAAAGGATGTAATACGGTACATTACTATGGTCAAACTCTTTTAAGCTCCTAAACTCGAAAAGAATATCATCATTTAAAATGATTTTAGAGATTAAAGCACCAGAAACGGCAGAGATAATTAGGGGGATAAAATCAGAGAAAACAACACCAACCAAAATAACCTCAACAGCAAACATTAAGCCTGTTATGGGGGCATTAAAAACCGCTGCTATACCTGCTGATGCACCACAGGCTAATAATAAAATACGCTCACGGTAAGTTAATCTATAAGTTCTGGCATAGTTAGACCCAATAGCAGCACCCGTAACAGCAATAGGCCCCTCTAAACCCGATGAACCACCAAAACCAACGGTTATAGCGCTTGTAATTACTTGGCTATACATTTTAAACTTAGGAATCACGCCAGACCTTTGCGCTATATCTAACAGGATATTGGCTACACCTCTCCCATCTTTACCTTTTAAAAACTTTTGAACCACCCAAGCGGTGATCAATATCCCCGTTAAGGGTAAAAAAAGATTAAGATATGGATAGTTAAAAACTTCTAATTGACTATTTACCAGTACATGTATATAATGTACCATAGATTTGAGCAAGATAGCTGCGGTTCCAGCAGATAAACCAACCAACACACCAGATAATATCAAAAACTGATTTCTGCTAAGACGCTGGTGAATTGACCTGATGATAAATTTATGCTGGTTCCAAAACTTCATACTATTCTTCTACATAATCTAAATCTTTGCCATAAGTTTCCTCGAGGTTATAAACTGCTATAAATGCAATAATTAAAGTGGTAACTCCAACAATCAAACCCGAGTTAACAATACCCACCTGATGCTTTAAATACTCGAAACTAAATGTTACTAAAACTAAAGAACCTCTTATAAAATTAGGAACCGTAGTGGTAACAGTAGCTCTTAAATTTGTTCCAAATTGTTCGGCAGCAATGGTAACAAAGATAACCCAAAAACCAGTAGAAACGCCTAAAAGAAAACAAATAAGATGATATGTGGAAGCATCAATACCTTTAGAGAATAAATAAAATAATATACTGGCTAAAGTGGCTACTAAAAACACAAAAACAATTTTTTTACGCGTTTTAAAATACTGACTTAAAACACCGCTTAAAATATCACCGGCAGATATACCCAAATAAGTAAATATAATCCCTTTTCCTGCACTAAGTGGCTCGGTAGCCCCCATAGCAATACCAAATTCTGGAGCAAATGTTACCAATATGCCTACCACAAACCATGTTGGTAAGGCAATTAAAGTACAGTTGATGTATTTTTTAAAACGAGGCCAGCTGGTAAATAACATTAAAAAATTGCCTTTGCTTACATTTTTATGTTGAATTTTATTGTATATACTAGATTCCATCACGCCTAAGCGTAGCACTAGAAGTAAAAGACCCATTCCACCACCTATAAGGTATGCTGTTTGCCAGGTAAATTTATCGCCAACTAAGCCAGCAGCAACAGCACCTAGTAGCCCTATAGCAGCAACCAACATGGTACCATAACCTCTTTTTTCTTTACTCATACTTTCTGCTACCAAGGTTATGCCTGCACCTAACTCGCCCGCTAAACCAATACCAGCAATAAATCTTATAAGAGCATAAGTAGGTACATCAGTAACAAATGCGTTGGCAATATTTGCTAAAGAATACATTAAAATAGAGCCAAATAATACTTGTAACCTGCCTTTTTTATCTCCCCAAATACCCCATAAAATACCCCCCAGAAGCATCCCTATCATTTGCGCATTAATTAAGGTAACGCCTACAGAAAGTAGGTCTTCTTGGGCAACACCAATAGATTTTAAACTTGCTACTCTGATAACAGAAAATAAGACCAGGTCATAGATATCAACAAAATAGCCTAGTGCGGCTACAATAATAAGTAAGGTTACGTTTCTATTCTTCGACGGATTCATAAAAAGCTGGAAGTGAGCGGCAAAAATAAGATTTACATCTTATTATGAAAGTAAATAAGTAATTTAAGAAAGTACAAGTTGGTTTTGTTTAAGAAAATAACACTAAAACCTAAACATTTTTATTTTTTTTTAGTTTATAGGTGAATGGAAAACTTCATACATTATAATCCTACTAAAATTCTTTTCGGAAAAGATGTAGTGGATGATATTTGTCAAGAAATTTCGCCTTATGGTAAAAAAGCGCTCATCATCATAGGAAAAGGTTCTGTTAAACAGAATGGTGTTTACGCTCGTGTGGTGTCCTTAATGAATATTTGCGGTTTAGAACATTACACTTATGAAGGCATAAAATCTAATCCAACTTTTCAGGATGCTGACGCTGCTGTAAAACTAGCTAAAGAAAAACAAGTAGATATGATTGTTGCGCTAGGCGGTGGCTCTGTTATAGATACTGCAAAAGCTGTGGCAGCTGGTTTTTATGTAGAGCACTCTGTTTGGGATTTTTATTTAAGAAAAGCCCCAACACCAACCAAAGCTTTACCAATTTTTACTATCCTTACCCTAGCAGCAACAGGTTCAGAAATGAATAATGCTACTGTTTTACAGGATAGTGAAAACGGCATAAAAACAGCTATTCTTAACGATTTACTTTATCCTAAAGTATCATTTTTAGATCCAGCATTAACCACCTCTGTACCGCTTCATTATACAGCTTATGGTGTTGTTGATTTAATAGCACATGCTTTAGAGCAGTTTTTCGGAAAAGGAAATGCCCCTTTAACAGACCATTACACAGCCGATATTATCAAATTAGCCATGAGCTATGGCCGTAAAGTAATGGAACAGCCAGAAGACTACGATACTAGGGCACAAATTATGTGGCTGGCTACCAACGCTTTAAACGGAACACTTAGAGCAGGTAAAAGTCCGGGAGATTGGGGCGTACATAATATAGAGCATACTTTAAGTGTGCTTTATGATATTCCGCATGGGGCAGGCTTGTCTATTGTTTACCCGGCTTGGTTAAAAATTCAACTGCCAAAAATTAAAGAAAAACTTGCCTTTTTAGCAAAACATATTTTTGAGTTTACTTCTATTGATGATGAAGTACTAGGTTTAGATTTTATTGCAGCTTTAGAAGCTTTCTTTAAGGAAATGAATTCGCCAGTTAGTTTAACTGAGGCAGGTATAAATATCAAAGAAAAGCAAAGGATATTAAATAACCTGGCTCAAAATAAAGTAAGCGGTATGGTTTACCCGCTCACAGAAAAAGACCATCAAGAAATTGTAGAAGAAATGTTTTAGTTTTGATTCTTATATAAAAAAAACCGCTTTGATAAATATCGAAGCGGCTTTTTAGATTTTAGCTCTTTAAGAATTATATAGATTTAATAATATCTCTTAATCCTAATGATTTGATGATAGCTCTATATCTGCTGATATCTTTTTTGAAAAGATAAGCTAATAAAGCTCTTCTCTTACCAACCAGTTTCTGAAGTGCTAACTGGGTAGAGTAATCTTTTTTGTTTTTCTTTAAGTGACCAGTTAAATGCGCAATTCTGTAAGTGAATAATGCGATTTGACCTTCTGCAGAACCAGTATTGGTTTCTACCTCACCATGTTGTTTGAAGATTTCTTTCTTCTTCTCTGAACTTAAATACATTACTTGAATAATATTAAAGCGTAAAAAAATTAATTAATTGCCTGCAAAGGTAAGGCTAAAAAATTAAATATCAAATCATTATTCCGCATAATTGTTGATGTCTAATTCCCAGCTATAATCAGCATAATTAATTGGAGGTTTTTTATCCTGTGGGATGAGCTTAAAATCCTTCAATATCTTTAAAACACCTGTTTTACCACCAAAATCGCCCCTAAACCAACTCATTAATGGACTTACCATAACTTTGTTTTCTGAAGATTGATACTTTACAACCTCAGTTAGATAAGACCTTGTTGCCTCTTGCAACTGCTTGTCTAATGTTTCTGCCTTATAAATTCTTACAGGAGGACAACTTTTTGCACCACAATTTAAAGCAAAATGTATACGATAATCTCTTTCTGAAACTCTTAGTTCTTGCTCTATTTTAGGAGGAAATATTTTACTGATATAACCTAAACCAAACTTAAATTGCGATTTCCTGATGATACCATTTTCTATATCATCAAAACTAAAATCATGCTCTGCAATTCTAATTTGTTTAGCTGTAAAAAAATCACTTCTATCTTTAAACTTATCTGGTTGCTCTTTTAAAATTGCTATGATGTAAGCATTATAAATATTTATCCAAAAAGCCATACGCTGGTTATCATTAACCAATTTTTTTATCAATTCATCCTGTTTTGTTTTGGCTAGTTTATCTTGAATATCTTTTACTGATTTCCCTTCTTTAAGCTTTATCAACATTTCTTCTGAGAGCTTATTGTATGAAGTACCGGTAACTTTACTTTGCAGATAGTTTGCTTTTTTTACTCCGCAAGAAACCATTCCTAAAGTAAATACAAGGGTAAATATCAGGTTAGTAACAATATTCATCTCAAATGTTTTATTTTTCAAATCTTAATCTCTAATATAGACGTAATTATCACTAATCTGGTTTTATTAAATTATATCTATGGTATCTATCAGCGTAATTATTCCTACTTACAATGAAGAAGACAACATACAAACATTGCTTAGGCACTTAAAAAAGGCAGAAAATTTCCAAGAGATAGAAATATTGGTAAGTGATGGTGGTAGTACAGATAAAACCAAGCAGATTATTGAAACAGAAGGATTTACATGTTTACAAGGTGGACAAAAATCTAGAGCCAAACAACTAAACTTTGGAGCTAAGCATGCTAAAGGCTCTATTTTGTATTTTGTACATGCAGATAGTTTGCCGCCTTTAACTTTTGTTGCCGATATTAAAAATGCTATTCAAGATGGTTTCCCTATTGGCTGTTATCGATTTAAATTTAACTCGCCCAAAAAGATTTTAAAAGTTAACGCTTATTTTACCCGTTTTGATAGGTTGATGTGCCGGGGCGGTGACCAATCTTTATTTATAACTAGAAAGATTTTTGACGAACTTCAAGGATATGATGAGTATTATAAAATTATGGAAGATTATGATATCATCATTAGAGCAAGAAAAAAGTACGCATTTAAAATCATTCCTAAAGATATTATCGTATCTGCAAGAAAGTACGACCATAACAGCTATTTCAAAGTTAACATCACCAATTTAGCTGTTTTCATCATGTTCTTTTTAAAAGTAAACCAGGATAAGATGATAAACTTTTACAGAAAAATGCTGAACCATCAAGAAAGCGAACTAAAATATTAGCATGACAAAAAAAAATATCTGCGGAATACAGCAAATAGGTATAGGTTACAAAAACATTGCGGAGTCTTGGAAGTGGTATATCAAATATTTTGGTATGGATGTACCCGTTTTTGAAGATACGGCAGAAGCAAAACTCATGACTAAATATACCGGTGGACAAGTTTTTAACCGACATGCTATTTTAGCTATGAATATGCAAGGTGGAGGTGGTTTTGAGCTTTGGCAATTTAAAAACCGAGAGCCTCAAAACCCTAAAGAAGCCATTAAAATGGGAGATTTAGGCATCCAAATTGTAAAAATTAAAAGCCCTGATGTACAAAAAGTATATGATTTCTATACAAAAGAAAATCTGAATTTACTTAGTCCGCTGATGAAATCGCCGGAAGGCAAATTACACTTTTATGTAGCAGACCCTTATCAAAATATTTTTGAAATTATAGAGAGTAAAAACTGGTTCAATTTAAAAAAACAACTAACAGGAGGCGTTGCCGGTGTAGTTATTGGCGTTTCTGATATAAATCAATCTCTAAAGCTTTATAAAGACATATTAGGTTATGATGATATAATTTATGATATAAGCAGCATTTTTGAAGATTTTAGCGGTTTACCCGATGGAAACACCGTTTTTAGAAGAGTTTTATTAAGACATAGCCAAGCAAAATCTGGTGGCTTTAGCAAACTTCTAGGTTCAACAGAAATTGAGCTTATCGAAAGAAAAGATAAACAAGGTGTTAAAATTTACAAAGACAGGTTTTGGGGCGATACTGGCTTTATACATATTTGTTTTGATGTTATTGGTATGCAAAGCTTAAAAGCAGAGTGCGCTGCCGCAGGATTTAATTTTACTGTAGATAGCTGCGATAGCTTTGACATGGGGAAAGCTGCTGGTCATTTCTCTTATATTGAAGACCCCGATGCTACACTTATCGAATTTGTAGAAACTCACAAAGTACCTATCATTAAAAAACTAGGTTTATTCTTAAGTTTAAAGAACAGAAATCCACATCAGAACTTACCAGATTGGATGGTGAAACTACTAGCGCTAAACCGAGTGAAGTGTTCTTAATAATGCATGATGAAGCTCTTTAATACATTGGTATTTATCGGGATGTTTCATTTTTAATAGTTTGAGCTTCATTTTACCTATTATGATAAGGTAGTTTTCTGACAAGTAATAATGTAAAATACTCGTAAAAAGCAAAACCCCAATGTAGAAACTATCAACATCAATCATCACAAATAAAAGAACAATAAGTATCATGTAAATGATGTAAATAAAAGTAGCGGAAACCATTCTTACAGCACTTATAAACTGTTTATCTTTTATCTGTTTTAAAATTTGACTTACCCCAAAGCTAGGCAGATAATTAACTATAAAACCCATTAGCACCAATGGAAGCATAAAAATCAATATCGATACTTTTAAAATACCTAGATTATGAAAAGCTTTTAACGTGATGCTATTTACATAAAGTAGATTTTTTAATTCTTCTACTTTATTCTTGGTAGCTATAAACAGACTTTGGTTTTCTTCTTTCTGTGTTTCAAAATGAGTAATTATTTTTTTCGAGCGATTTACAAAAGGTTCATCAGCCAAATTTTGTTTAGAAAGCTCAAACATAAATTCATAAAAGCTATCATCAGCAGTATTAGGAATAATCAACATTTGAGCAGTAATGCTAGAGCGAATACTTTTTAAAAGTAATTGTTTACGATTTTTTAATTCATCTTGAGGGTTTAATTCATCTATTAAAATTAAAGGCAATGCAGTTACACTTACCTGTGTTTGTAACTCATAAGCTTGCTCATAATCAATAGTTAGGGATAAAACTGCTATATTTTTGAGATCATCCCTTAAAGCTAAATCTGCTATACCGCTTTTAAAGTCTCGCAACCTTTTTTCTACCACGCAGTTTCCTTCCGGAAAAATAAGTATAGCTTCATTTTTTTTGAGTAAAGTGGCACATCTATCAAAAATTTCATTATTGAGTGTTAAAGCCTCTCTCCCATCCCTAAGCCTATAAATTGGCATCATATTTAGTCTTGTTAGAAACCACCGCTTTATCGGACTATTAAAAACATCGGCTCTAGCCAGGAAATGAATTTTTCTAGGTATAAGAACTGCTAATAAAACCGCATCTAAGAAAGAGTTGCCGTGGTTACTACAAATAATTAATGCTTGATTTTGAGGTATAGCTTTTAGTGCATGAGTGTATATTTTTTTAAAATAAACTTTAACAACTAAACTAAATAGGAAATGAAAAACGCGGTATACCATGAATATCAAAACCTAAAACTAAAAGAATTTCATTTAATATTTAAAAGCAATTTATGGAAATAGCCCTAGTCTTGGGATTACTTTTACTAGCCATCATTTTATTTGCTACAGAAATTGTTTCTGTTGATGTGGTGACCATCTTTCTTCTTATTTCTTTATCCCTTTTGGGGATTTTAACTCCTGAAGAAGCCTTTGAGGGTTTTTCAAGTGATTTCATCATCATATTAGCTTCAATTTTTGTAATGGTTGGCGCTTTAAAAAAGACCGGAGTTATTGATACTTTCATCTCAAGAGTAATCAACGTAAAAAAACAATCGCCAACGGTACTTACCGTCATCATTATGCTGTTTGCATCCTTAACATCGGCATTTATGAATAATACCACGATTACTGCTTTAATGCTTAATCCAACCATAGGATTATCCAAATTATCAGGTTTAGCTCCTTCAAAAGTCTTAATGCCGTTGGCTTTTGCATCAATTTTAGGGGGCACTTGTACATTAATTGGCACTTCTACCAATGTAGCGGTAAGTGGTTATATAGCTAAACAAGGACTAGAAAGAATTGGCATGTTTGATATTGCTCCTATAGGTTTTATTTTATTAGGTGTAGGGATATTATTTATGCTAACCATTGGCAAAAAAATGCTACCGGTTAATTCTAAAGAAGATTTAGAGGAAGATTATGCTGTAAGAAAATACCTTAGTGAAGCTGTTATTCTAGAAAAATCGCCCATGGTTGGACAAAAAATGATAGAATCTGAGATTGCAAAAATGGGCTTTAGCATCATCTCTATCATCAGAAATAAAACAAAGTTTATCCCCAACAGATATACCAGATTAAGCTTAGGCGATACCTTAATTATAAAAGGAGATATTGATGAGCTTTTGAAAATAAAAGATATCCCTGGTGTTGAGATAAAAGCCGATTTATTAGATTTTAATACCAAAGATGATGAATTACACCTAGCAGAACTGATGGTTTTGGGCAGATCTGACGTGATTAGAAATACCGTAGAAAAACTAAACTTTAGACAGCGTTATGGCATAAGTATTTTAGCTATTTTCCGCAAAGGAAAAACCATAAGCGATAAAATAGGGAAACTACGTTTACAAATTGGAGATTTGATATTAGTACAAGGTAATAAAGAAAGTATAGATCTTATTCGTACAGAAATAGATGATTTTATTATTCTTGAAGATTATAAACCGAATTTAAACTTGCGTAAGAAAGGTATTTTAACGCTATCTTTTTTCTTACTTGCTATTATTTTAGGAACTACCGCTATCATGCCTTTAGCTATTGCATTTTTATTCGGAGCCTTTTTAACAGTAGCTTTTAGATGTATCAATGCTAATGAAATATATGAAGATATAGACTGGCGTTTATTGGTTTTAATTGGCGGCATGAGCGCTTTTGGTATCGCCATGACAAAAACCGGAGCAGATAAATTTGTAGCAGATTTTATCATTCAGATTTTTGAACCTTTAGGCCCTTATGGTATTTTAGGTGGCTTTATCCTATTAACCGTTTTGCTAACTCAGCCTTTAAGCAATGCTGCTGCTGCTTTGGTAGTTTTACCTATTGGTTTGCAAACTGCAGCACAATTACAAATTAATCCTATCACCTTTGCTATTGGTATTATGATGGCAGCTTCCGTTTCGCTGCTTACCCCATTTGAGCCTTCTTGTATTTTAGTTTATGGGCCAGGCAAATACAAATTCTTTGATTTTGTTAAAATAGGTGGTTTATTAACCTTAATTTTGATGGTTATTTTATTGATAACCATACCCATATTTTTTCCGTTTTAGATGACAAATTTTAGCAGGTTTACCACCAACCATAAAGTACGACCAGACGATATAGACATGTTTAACCATGTACATAACAGTAAGTACCTAGATTATGTATTAGCCGCCAGATACGAACAAATGGACACGCATTACGGCATGTCTATGGAGAAGTTTTTAGAGCTAGGTTATGGCTGGGTGGTGCAAAAAGTAGAAATAGCATTTAAAAGACCTTTAGGTTTAGGAGACCATTATAGCGTTACAACAGGCTTAGTGGATATTAACCATAGAGGCTGCAAAGTAAGTTTTGAAATTAAAAACCTAAAAAACAACAAACTAAGTGCCGATGGTTGGTTTGATTTTGTGATGATAGATTTGAAAACTGGTAGAGGTGTTGAAGTAAGCGATGAAATGATTGCTAAATATTCTATTTGATAAATTGGCTTCTTTCTTCTAGCGGCTATTGGCACTAGGCTTTCCAATCCTAGCCTGATAGCGGCCTCTATTTTTTCTTATAATGACATTTTCGCACAAGCCTTTCCGGCCTCATAGGCGGCCAACCCTATTCACTTTTTTCTTGATAAAAATTGAACAAAAAACGAGGAACGAGTTCATGAATGCCTAAGAAAAACTATAAACAAAAAATGAATAAATCAAGGCTGATGAATATTTGTCGTTGCGTCTAAATAAATCTTTATCCACAATCCTGAGTGGTGTGAAGGGTTTTGCTTGATGAAAGTATTTACAACACCCGTCGGATTGTTTCCTGATACTGCCTTATGAGAGTTTCTAAAAAAGATTTATTTGACTTTACTTCCAAATCTTCATAGGCCGTCCTTCGTTCTTCGGAAAGATTTTGTTTAAGTGTATAAGGCAGTCTCCCAAATATCCATTTTTTAGGCTCTTTTTACTTTCTACTCCCAGAAAGGAACAACCATTCATAAAAAACAGGCTATCCCGAAGCGCATGAGCAATCCACGAGAGCCGGAAAGACTAAAAAACAACAGAAGAAATTAAAAAATCTTACACAACCAAGCCTATAGCGAACGCGGTTTTGCGTTCGAGTTTCTACTAACTTTCATTAACCACTTGCTAGCAAAAATAAGCGCTCACTGTTTTTTAGTGTGGGAATGCCTTGTGCGGCAATGGCTCCTGTGGGACTGTTCAGGACTTTTGGTTCCTTTTGGTCCCGCAAAAGGAACGAGCCCAGCCGGCGATAGAGGCGTAAAATCGAAAAACCAATGAAGCACTCGTTGCAAACGAGCGCAAGAAAGGTTAGATTGTTAGGCCGAAATATCCAATATTTAGGCATCTTTCTACTTTCTACTCTGTACTTTATATAATTCCTAAAATACCCGCTTTTTAGGCATCTTTTTACTCTGTACTTTATACTTTACACTTTAATAAAGCCACTATTTCAGGCTCTTTTTGCTTTCTACGCTGTACTTTATACTTTAAACCTCATACAATCGTCCTCGGTCATCAGACTCCCTACCTACTTCGCCAACGCCTCCTCTATCAATAAAGAATAAAAATCTTGCATGCTTTGGCCTGTAGCTCTCACCTGTTGCGGAATGATGCTATTAGCAGATTGCCCCGGAATGGTATTAATCTCGATAAAATAAAAATCTTGTTGTTTAGATTCTAATATAAAATCTATCCTCACCATACCTTTGCAGTTCAGTTTTTGGTATGCTTTAGAAACTATTCTACTTACCCTATCCTTTACGCTAACATCAATTTCTGCAGGAGTAATTTCTTCGGTAATACCATCGGTGTATTTTGCTTCAAAATCGAAAAACTCTTTCTGAGTCTTAATCTCAGTAATAGGTAAAACCTTAATCTCGCCCTTTTCTTTATAAATACCAACAGTAAATTCTCTTCCTGATACAAATTCTTCTATTAAAACCTCAGACCCCTCAGCGAAAGCTTTTTTAACAGCTTCATCTAAATCTGCCCAATCATTCACTTTAGACATGCCAATGCTACTACCGCCATTATTAGGTTTTATAAATAAAGGTAGTTTTAGTTTCGCTTTAATTCTATCTTGATTGTATTCATCCATTCCAAATAATTGGATAGACTGCGCCGTAAACAATTCATCTACATCCCTAACAATAGCTTTAGAATAAGCCTTATTCATGGTAATAGCAGAAGTGGTAGTATCGCAACTGGTATAAGGTAAACCTATTAAATCAAAATAACCTTGTAGTTTTCCATCTTCACCAGGCTCACCATGAATAATAATAAAAGCACAATCAAATGTTATTTTCTCGCCATTTACATGGATGCTAAAATCATTTTTATCAACAAAAGTTACAGTACCATCTGCTGCTTGGTAGTACCATTTATCTTTTTCTAAAATAATTTTATAAACCTGATAAGGTGCTTTAGATAAACTTTCTTCTACCTGTGCCGCACTTCTTAAAGATACTACAGCTTCGCCAGTAAAACCTCCGGCAACTAGGGCAACATTCTTTTTCATCATGGGCCAAATATAATTTTAAATGATAACATATAACTCTTAGTGAACTAAAAAAAATTGATTCTATTTCCTGAATTTTGGCTAAGTTTGAGGTATTATTTTTGATTCAATTTTACTAAATGAATAAATTTTTCAAGTACCTGGCAACTCCCGAATTTCGCAAACAATTAATCATTGCTTTTGCCGCCATTGTGATTTTATTATTTAGTGTATTCTTAAGTTTAAGATATTATACTCGCCATGGCGAAGGTTTACCAGTTCCAAATCTTAAAGGTTTAGATATAGAAAGTGCTATTAAATTATTAGAGGCAGATGGCTTCAGATATCAAATAGATTCTGTTTTTGTGATGGATAAGAAACCGGGCTTAGTTTTAGAACAAGACCCAGACCCAGAGACGAATGTAAAAACCAATCGTATTATTTATTTAACCATTGTAAGCTCACAAACACCCGATGTAAGTTTCCCGGATATAGACCATAAAACTTTAGTAGAAGTACAAGCTATTTTAGCCAACTATGGCTTAAAACTTGGCGATACTACCTATAAAGCAGATATAGCTCGAGATGCTGTTCTAGCTTATTCCTATGCTGGACAACCTTTGCGGGTTGGTCAAAAAATACCAAAAGGCTCTAAAATTGATTTGGTTTTAGGAGATGGTATGGGTGCTAGTGAAATTGAAGTGCCAGATTTACGCGGACTTACCTTAAGCGAAGCCAGATTCTCTTTAAAAGGCTCATCCTTAACTTTGGGTGATGTTTTATTTGAGGGTAATGTAAGCGATACTTCTAATGCTATCGTAATCTCACAAACGCCTTCTGTTCAAGATTCGGTAGTAAAAGTAAGCATCGGTACACGTATCAATTTGGTATTATCTAACCAATAGTTTATTTATGGATGATATTCTAGCAGAAGAATTTATAGCCCTGCAACAGTCTGGAGCCTTGGAAAACTATTTACTTTTAGATGTAAGAGAACCTTTAGAATTTCATACACACAATATAGGCGGTATAAACATCCCGTTAGGAAAATTACAAAACCTTATTGATGAAGAGGAGATTGATTTTGATACAGAACAGACCATCATTGTTATTTGTCAAAGAGGCTTAAGAAGTAAGACAGCTAAAAGCATCTTAAACCAAAACGGTTTTAAAAACGTTAGAAATCTTATCGGTGGATTATTAAAATTAAGACAGATATAAATTACCCTTTTACCCAACATGGCTCAACAAAAAACATCCAATTTAAGAAAAATTGCCATTGCATTATTCATTATTGTATTTGCTGCTAGTGCTTTTATTTTACCCAAAATATACTTCAAATTCATCGCAGATAATGTAAACATTAGCGAAAAAACTTATTTGTACATCCCTTCTAATGCAGATTTTAAGCAGGTTAAAGATTCCTTAGATGCTAAAGCGCAATTTAAGCGTCCAGAGTATTTTTACGATTTAGCAAAAGAACGTGACTTAGAAAAGAAATTTAAACCTGGTAAATATGCCTTAAAACCCGGCATGAACAATAGAGCTATCATCAATATGTTGATTGCCGGTAACCAAGAACCTGTTCAAGTATCTTTCAGAAACTTAAGATTAAAAGAAAATTTAGCAGCTGCTATTTCAAAGAAACTAGAGTTTGATTCTCTACAATTTATGCAATTGTTAGATTCTACAGCATTTATAGAGAAATATGGCTTTAACAGGGATAATGTATATACCCTTTTTATACCCAATTCTTATGAAATGTACTGGAATGTTTCTGCCGAAGATTTCTTCATCAGGATGCATAAAGAATACAGCAGCTTTTGGAATGCAGAACGTAAACAAAAAGCAGAAGCTTTAAATTTAAGTCAGCAAGAAGTATCTATTTTAGCCTCTATTGTTGATGCCGAAGCTTTAATGGATAAAGAAATGCCTACCATTGCAGGTTTATATTTAAACAGACTAAAAAGAGGTATTAAATTAGAAGCAGATCCTACCGTGATTTTTGCTAATCAAGATTTTACCATTAGAAGAGTATTAAATAAACACTTGACTAAAGCGTCTCCATATAATACTTATCGTGTAACTGGTTTGCCTCCGGGGCCCATCATGATGCCTTCTATCAATGCGATTGATGCTGTTTTAAATTACGAAAAGCACAATTATATCTATATGTGTGCTAAAGAAGATTTTTCTGGCTACCATAACTTTGCCGATAATTTAGCAGACCATTTAGCAAATGCTCGCAAATTTCAACAAGCATTAAATCAAAGAAACATCAAAAAATAAGGCATGTTTAGCTACGAAACCAAAATCAGGGTAAGATATGCCGAAACAGACCAAATGGGTTATGTTTATTATGGCAATTATGCAGCTTTTTATGAAGTTGCTCGTACAGAAATGCTTAGAAGTTTAGGCATGACATACAAGTCTATGGAACAAGATGGCGTGATGATGCCCGTATTAGAAATGCGAACTAAATATTTTAAACCCGCAAAATACGATGAAAACATCACTGTTAAAGTAACCATCAAAGAAAAACCAGGAGTAAGAATTGTTTTTCATTACGACATGTTTAATGAACAACAAGAACACCTCAATACAGGCGAAACAACTTTGGTTTTTGTAGACATGCAAAAGAATAAGCCATGCTCGCCACCAAATAACTTCATGGAAAAAATTAGTGTATTTTTTGATTAACTTCGTTAAATGCAGTGGCTACATAACTTTTTATATAGGTTTAGATTTTATCAGCATATTATAGAATGGACAAAGGTTTTAATTTTACCGGGCTTTAGTCCGCTACCCTTTTATACCGTAGCCGTATTTTTCTTCCAAGAAATTAAGAAAGACTCTTTAGTAAATAAAGCATCTTCACTTGCTTACAATTTTATGATGGCTATTTTCCCCTCCATCATTTTTCTTTTTACGCTTATCCCCTATATCCCTATAGATAATTTTCAAGACCAATTGATGACGGTTATAGCCTTGGTATTGCCTAAAAATGCTTATTTAGCTTTAGAATCAACCATTGAGGATATTGTTAAAAATCAAAATGGCAAATTATTATCCTTAGGTTTTATTTTGGCCTTATTTTTTGCCACCAATGGTATACATACCTTAATGCAGGCTTTTAATAAATCATCTTTGATTATAGAAACAAGAGGCTGGTTAAAACAAAGAATTGTTGCTTTTAATCTTACTGTTCTTATCGCTTTTTCTATTATCTTGGGGATAACCGTTCTTATAGTTGGCGAGTTTATTATCAACACCTTTAGAACAGGTTTAAATTTAGATAGTAATGGCTTTTGGATTTTCTTAATTACCATTACCCGATGGATTATCATTATAGCTGTATATTTTATTACCACTTCTTTACTTTATAGATATGGCCCTGCAAACTCTAAGAAATGGAAGTTATTTAGTGCTGGTTCTTGGCTAGCTACCTTGCTTGCCATCATTAGTACTATAGGTTTTTCGTATTACATCAATAATTTTGGAGCTTACAACAAATTATATGGCTCCATTGGTACTTTGCTAGTGGTGATGATTTGGCTTTACATCAACTCGCTTATTCTATTAATTGGTTTCGAGCTAAATGCCAGTTTAGATTTATCAAAAAGGAGTATCAAAATTGTAAAGCCACGATTTAACTCTTTCAAATCAGAGCCTCAAAACAAAATCAAAACACCTTAATATGACAACAAAACAAGCCCCTTACCAGTTTTCTAGTTTAATTGCCGAAGAACAAATTAAAGAAGGATTAAGCAGACAAATTTTTGGTTATGATGACCAAGTGATGATGGTTAAAGTATTTTTCAAGAAAGATGTTATTGGCGATTTACATGCCCACCCTCATGTACAAGTGAGTTACGTTGCCGAAGGAAGCTTTGAAGTTTATATTGGTGATGAAACCCAAATACTAAGAAAAGGCGATGGATTTTATATTAAACCCGATACTATACACGGCGTAAAATGCTTAGAAGATGGTATTTTAGTTGATGTATTTAACCCTTTAAGAGAAGATTTCATCTCTTAAAAGTAAGCCAAGTAGCTTTTTAATAATTTTAATGTATTGATAAATAAAAAGTTAAGTTAAAAAATAGAAAAATAACATTTTCTACTTTGGAGATTTGCTTTGAGTTTGTACTTTTGCGGCGGAGAGTTGGCAGAGTGGTCGATTGCGGCAGTCTTGAAAACTGTTGACTGTAACAGGTCCGGGGGTTCGAATCCCTCACTCTCCGCCCAGCATAAAAAAGCCTTAAAATCTTATAATTTTAAGGCTTTTTTGGTTATAAAATTACACGCTAAAACTTAACCCAAAATCTCACCAACATGCTTTTTAATATTGATACAAATGGCATCAAGAGGTAAATCATTAGCATCGGTACCAAAAGGGTTTTCTATTTCTTCTGCAATAAGCTCTAAACTGGCAAAGGCATATAAAATAAAAACCACTACCGGGATGATATAATAGCCCAAACTAAAAACCCAACCGAAGGGTAAAGTCATCACAAAAAAGAAAATAAACTTCTTGATAAAAACACTGTAAGAAAAAGGTATTGGTGTATTTTTAATTCTTTCACAAGCACCGCAAATATCGGTAAAAGACATCGCCTCGCTGTTCAAAATCAATAATTGCTCTGCTGAAAGTTTCTGCTCTTGATGCAATTTAAAGAGCTTATCATACATGGCATGAGCAATTTGATTGGGTAAATGCTTCTCTTTATGTAGATCTAATTCAGGATTTATTTCATGGTAATCTTCATTCTCTCTTAAATGGCTTTTAAGAGCAAAAGCATAATTAGGAATCATGTTATTAAAAAACTTCCTATCATCAGCAGCTAAAAAAGCTTTTAATTTGATGGCAAAATTTCTAGAATTATTGGTTAAAGCTCCCCATTGTTTTCTGCCTTCCCACCACCTATCATAAGCCGTATTCGTTCTAAAAACCAATAAAAGCGAAATTACAAAACCTAGCATACTGTGCATCAGGCTTAAATTTTTCACATGACTACTTTCTGATAGTTGCCAATATTCTAATTCTAAGTAAGCTACCAAACCAGCATATACGCTAACAGCCAACATAAGCGGTAAAAGCTTTCTAAAAGTGTCTGCTTTATGTATCTGAAAAATAAAAGTGAACCACTCTTTAGGGTTATAATTAATCATGTAATAGGTTTATATGATATTTTCTATAATAAGTTGATGATTTTCTCTAGCCACAATTTATCTAGTTCGTCAAATGCGGTTAAAGTATCGCTATCTACATCTAAAACACCCCAAACTACATCATTTTTAATTAAGGGAACAACAATTTCTGATTTTGATAAGCTGCTGCAAGCAATATGCCCAGGGAAAGCATCTACATCTTCTACAATAAGCGTTTTAGCTTGTGCCCATGATGTTCCGCAAACGCCTCTGCCCTTTTGTATTCGGGTACAAGCTACCGGACCTTGAAACGGACCTAAAACCAGTTCTTCATCCTTAACTAAATAAAAACCTACCCAAAACCAATTAAACTGTTCTTTTAACGCTGCCGCGATATTAGCCAGATTAGCAATCACATCTGTCTCGCCACCTAACAATGCCTCTATTTGTGGGTAAATAGATTGGTACTGTGCCTCCTTATGCCCTTTAATTATTTTTAAATCCTCTGCCATAGCACAAAAATAACATCGCTAATTGTAAAGCGTTTAAAAATCTAGAAAAATAGCTCCTTTTTACAATTGTAACAGAATTAATAAATGCTATGTAGGCTATTTTACTTAATTTTCTCCATCTCACGTTTATAATTTTTATCATGATGATAACTAAAAAAGTCCTTTTTACATTTTCATTAAGTGCTTTAGCCTTAGGAAACATCAGTACCAAACCTTTTGATGAAGGTATGTTTCCGCTAAGCGAGGTTTCTAAACTAGATCTTCAAAAAGCCGGGTTAAAAATCCCACAGAAAGAAATTTATAACCCCGATAGTACCAGCTTGATAGACGCTTTGGTTAACGTTGGCGGTTGTACGGGTTCTTTTGTTTCTGAGAACGGGTTAATCATTACCAACCACCATTGCGCTTTCTCTGCCGTACAGTTGGCCAGTACTGCCGAAAATGATTATTTAACCCATGGTTTTGTGGCCAACAAACCTGAACAAGAAATTGAAGCAAAAGGCTTAACCTGCCGTATTACAGATTCTTATGAGAATGTATCTGAAGAAATATTAACAGCAGTTAGCGGAGTTGATGATGTATCGCAACGCCAGAAAATAATTCAGGAAAAAATAAGAATTATAGAAGCCAGAACAGAAGCAGCAGATAAAAGTATTGATGCTGAAGTGTCTGAAATGTTTATAGGCAAAAGCTATGTTTTGTTCAAATATAAAATCATTAAAGATGTTAGATTGGTTTACGTACCTAAACAAAATGTAGGCGAATTTGGTGGCGAAACCGATAATTGGGTTTGGCCAAGACATACTGGCGATTTCTCTTTCATGAGAGCTTACGTGGCACCTGATGGTAGTGCAGCTAGCTACGCTAAAGAAAATGTTCCTTATAAACCTAAAAAGCATCTTAAAATAAATGCTGGCGGTGTGAAAGATGGCGATTTTACCTTCATGTTGGGCTATCCTGGCAGAACGTTTAGGCATCGCCCAGCTCAATTTATTGCCTACCAACAAAATTACCAATTACCTTATACGGCAGATTTATACGAGTTCCAAAATAAAACCATGGAAGAGGTTGGTAAAAGCAAAGGACGTACAACAGAACTAAAATTGGCAACACGTATTAAACGCAATGCCAACGTTTTAAAAAATTATCGTGGCAAGTTAAAAGGCTTAAATAACATCGAGCTGTTAAAACAAAAACAAGAAGAAGACAATCAACTGGTAAGCTACATCAACCAAAATGCTAATTTAAAACAGCTATATGGTAATTTAATGTATGAGATAGATGATATCTACAAACAAATCAATAACAGTGCTTATCAAGAGTTATGGTATGCTCAAGTTTATGGTTCAAGTAATTTGTTAAGAGTAGCAGCACAAATTAATGGTTTTAAAGATGCTTTGTTAAAACAACCTTTGGATAAACGAGAGACTTTCTACAACACTAATCTTCCTCGCTTAGAAAAAGCCATCGCTAGTTTATATGACTCTTATGATATTGATGTAGATAAAAAACTACTAAATAATATGTTAGAGAGAGCATCTAAACTTCCACTTAACCAAAAAATAGCTGTTATAGATAAAAATACTCGAGGCTTTAACAGCTCAGAGCAAGCTCAAAAATTCATCAATAACCTATTTGCTTATAGCCGATTAAGCAATGAGAATTTCACCAAAACCTTAATCAAAGACATCAAGCAATTGGTGGTTTATAATGATCCTTTCCTCAGTTTTGAGCAAGAGCTCTCTAAAGAAGTAGCTTTAAAAAAGCTTACGCAAGATAAAAGAGAAGCAAAGTTAAGCAAGCTCATGGCTGATTATGTGACGGTTAAAGAACAGTACCTACAAAAGAACTTTATCCCCGATGCTAATAGCACTTTACGTTTAACTTACGGCCATATCAAAGGCTTCTCTCCTGTTGACGGCAGCTATATGCTTCCCTTCACCAGCGTTAAAGGCATTATTGAAAAAGGAAGAAGCGGAAATGTAGATTATCAATACCCAGAACAAATTAAAACCTTATGGGAGCAGAAAGACTTCGGCCCGTTTAAAATGGCCGAGCTAAACGATGTTCCTGTATGCTTTTTATATGATATGGATACTACGGGTGGCAATTCTGGCTCTCCGGTTTTAAATGCTTATGGCGAGCTTATTGGCGTAAACTTCGATAGAGCTTACGAAGCAACCATTAATGATTACGCTTGGAACGAAAATTACAGTCGCTCTATAGGTGTAGATATCCGCTATGTACTTTGGGTAGCATCTAAAATAGATAAGGCAAGCGGCGTCTTAAAAGAATTAGGTGTATAAGCACATTAATTCTTAACATTCAAAAACTTATCAACTTTACATCATGGTTGGCTTTAAATTCCCGAAATTAGCCAACCATGATTGTTTCTATCACTATTGTAAGATACCCTAAACGCTATATTCCATTAGCCTTTTTCGCTATGGCGATACATCGCTTTCCTCTTTGGATAAACAAAGCATGTACATTCTGGAAATTGATGGGCTGTGGCAAAAACGGCACCTTCGATATTAACCCAGATTACCAGCAGTGGGGTTTATTTGCTGTTTGGAAAGATGAAGATGATTTCAGAAAATTTCAAAACAGCTCTTTCATAGCCAAATGGTGGCAAAAATTCACCACCGAGCAATGGACGGTTTTGTGCGAACCTGTAGATGCCCATGGCAAATGGGATGGCAAAGAACCTTTCGGGAAACCTAAAATTAAAGGTCATGAAGGTATGGTTGGCGTCCTAACCAGGGCAACCATTAGACCATCAAAACTTAAAAATTTCTGGGCCAACGTACCAAAAGTTTCTGCTATCATGAATAGCTCACAAGGTTTCATCACCTCGGTAGGTATTGGCGAAGCTCCTTTTATTAGGCAAGCCACCTTTTCTGTTTGGAACTCCTTAGAAGACGTAAAAAAATTCGCTTACCGCGATAAAGAACACGCCGATGTGGTAAAACTTACCCGTAGCGAAGACTGGTACAGCGAAGAGCTTTTTGCCCGCTTCAGAATCATCAGCAGCGAAGGCACTTTGATGGGCAAAAACCCGGTTGCCGTTGGTTTTTGATGGATTGAGTTTTGATTGAATGATTGATTAAGCGATTTTGAATTTTGAATTTTTCTTTTTGAATTTTTTATCAACCAACAACTGATAACCGACAACTTAAAACTGATAAATAACCCTTATGCGAGTAGTAGCAGAATTACCACATCCGGAATGTAAGATTACCATCTTTTCTATGAACATGAAGTATATCATCAAGTTTGAGCAAGGTACTTTAGAGCAAACTTACAAGCTTTCTGAAATGGATTTAATCAACGGAGTTGATAGCGTATTTGAACTCTTAGATGAAGACTTTATCAAGCGAGTAAGTGCCAGATTTCAGGACATGAGAGCCGATTTTATGGCTACTTGGAAAAAGTATAATTAGCACTTCACACAAAACACATAAAAACCTATAAAATAGATAGTTACAAACTTAAAACCCATTAAACAGAATATAATTTTGTGATATTTAGCAAACAAAGACTCAAAACGTCTATAAAGCAAAACAAACACATTAAATAGAATTTATAAAATACTGTAATACAAATTTTTAAATAATCATAAAAAATATAATTCTGCACTACTAAAACGCCAAATAAATGATAAGTAAGTTCGAAATTAATAGCCTTAACCCCCAAATCAAAGAGCAAGTACAACACATCATTAATCATAAAACAAAGCCTCTTGGTGCCCTCGGAATTTTAGAAGATTTAGCACTAAGAATCTGTCTTATCCAAGAAACGGTATCACCTAAAATTGCATCTCCTACTGTGGTAGTTTTTGCTGGCGATCATGGCATCACCCAAGAAGGTGTTAGTCCGTACCCACAAGAAGTAAGCTGGCAAATGGTCATGAATTTTATAGCTGGTGGTGCAGCCATCAACGTCTTTACCAAACAAAATGGTTGGGATATTTTGGTAGTTGATGCTGGGGTTAACCACGACTTTGACCCAGCCCTACCTTTACAACATTTAAAAGTTGCTAAGGGAACACAGAACTTTTTACATAGCCCCGCCATGACGAAAGCACAACTAGATGAAGCTTTAGAGAAAGGTACCAACTTGGTTAAACAAATTCATGCTAAGGGCAGCAACTGTATAGCCTTTGGCGAAATGGGTATTGGTAACACTTCTGCCGCAGCAGCCATCATGCATAAAATTACAGGCATTGCTATGGAAGCCTGCGCTGGCAGAGGAACGGGCTTAAATGATGAAGGACTGGAAAAGAAAATTGCTATTCTCAAACAAGCTATCATCAACAACCCTGCTTATACACCTGAGGAGATTTTACAAACTTTTGGCGGCTTTGAAATCGCTATGATTGTAGGTGCTATGCTTAGCGCTGCACAACAAAAAATGCTGATTGTGGTAGATGGCTTTATTGTGAGTTCTGCGCTGTTAATTGCACATGCACTTTACCCACAAATTTTAGACTATTGTGTTTTTGCTCATCAATCAGACGAAACCGGCCATAAACAAATGCTCCAATTCTTAAAAGCAAAACCTCTTTTAAACTTAAATATGCGCTTAGGCGAAGGTACTGGTGCCGCATTAGCTCTGCCAATCATCCAAGCATCGGTAAACTTTATCAATGAAATGTCTAGCTTTGAAAGTGCTGGAGTGAGAGAGTCGGAGGACCGATGACTGTAGTCCGAAGTCTGGGTGGAGAGTCTGAGGACCGAAGACGGATGACCGAAGTCTGGGGTAAAAGTCCGACGACCGTGGACCACTGTCCGAAGTCTGGGTGGAGAGTTTGAAGTCCGAGGACTATTGTCCGAAGTCTGGGTGGAGAGTAAAAAGTAGAAAGACTGGGTGGAGAGTAAGAGACGCCTAATTATCTAATTAATAATGAACTAATGACTAATGACTAATCACCTAACAAACTAAAGCACTCTTTATCTAATGAATAATGAACTAATGACTAATCACCTAACAAACTAACCAACTAACCAACTAACAAACTAATCACCTAACACAACAATGAAAAAAGAAATCAGGATATTTTTTACCGCGATGATGTTCTTTACCAGAATACCTTGTCCGCCTTCTACAGACCATTCTGAGGAGTATTTAAATCGCTCTAGCAAGTACTTCCCTCTTATTGGTATCATTGTAGGGTCTTTATGTGCTTTGGTGTTCTGGCTGGCTTCTTTTGCCTTTTCTTTAGAATTATCTTTACTTCTGAGCATGGTAGCTTCTTTACTCATCACAGGTGCTTTTCATGAAGATGGCTTTGCCGATGTTTGCGATGGTTTTGGTGGCGGCTGGACCAAAGAGAAAATCCTCACCATCATGAAAGACTCTAGAGTTGGTACTTATGGTGTTGCAGGTTTAGTATTGATTTTAGCTTTAAAATTCACCGCTCTAAAAGAAATCGGACCAAGCTTTATCATTCCGGTTTTAATTGCTGGACATGCTATTAGTCGTTTAAATAGTGCTATCTTGATTTATACTGATGAATATGCCCGGGAAGATTTATTGAGTAAAGCTAAACCCCTAGCTACTAAAATGAGGAAAGATGATTTCTTCATCGCTATAATTTTTGGTATTGCACCTCTCCTGTTTTTTCCTAATCTATGGATTTTATTAAGCATCATCCCTTTACTTTTGGTAAAAGCTTATTTCAGTAGGTATTTTAACAAATGGATTGGCGGCTACACTGGCGATTGCTTAGGTACTGTACAACAAGTTTCTGAAGTGGTATTTTACCTTAGTACCATCCTCATTTTTAAATATTTTGGTTAATCATGAATATCTATTTCATTAGACATACAGAGGTTTACAACCCCAACAAACTTTGTTATGGGCAATCAGAAATTCCTTTAGCAGAGAATTTTACTGCACATTTCGATTGGTTACAAGATAGCTTAGAAAGTTCGCTTGAAAGCCCTACAGCTTTTTACAGCAGTCCGTTTAGAAGATGTAGCAAACTTGCCGATTACCTATCTAACGGTAACTTTATTACAGATGAACGTATTGCTGAACTACATTTTGGAGATTGGGAAATGCAAGCTTGGGATAAAATTAACCCCAAAGAGCTAGAACCTTGGATGGCCGATTTTGTAAATTATAAAATCAACAATGGAGAGAACTTCTTAGAACTTTATGAACGCTCTACCGCTTTTTTTGAAGATATTTTAACAACACCAAACAAAGATATTGTGATAGTAACCCATGCCGGTGTGATACGCTCTATTCTAGCTTATGTACTAGATTTCCCTTTAGAACACGCTTTCAATCTCGAGATTAGCTATAGTTCGATTACTAAAATTGTTTATCAAAAAGAGTTTAAAAGTACTAAAATAGCTTTTGTGAATAGAACGGAAAGGGTTTGAGGTTAAATGGCTTGTCTATGTGATAAGGTTTAAAATCTAATCGGTCTGTTATCGTTGGAACGGTCGTCCTACTATTAGCTATAACGTTTTGCAGCTACAAGAAGTTGGCGATTTCGAAGCACTAAATGTCTACCAGCACTAAACTTGATAAGAAGCACAAAGCTTCATTTAAGCACTGAACCGCCAATTTCTTATAGCTGCTGGTGGCAGCTGGTGTTTTTTTCTATCGGCTCACTTGTCATGCGTTCACAAGATTGTTAAGTCCAATGTCGATATGTTTCAAACTACATTGTTTAGGCAATTTTAATTTGTCGTCAAAAACAAATATTTCTTTACCCTTATAAACTTTAGCTGCTGAATACTGAAGGTCGTAAAGAAAATGTCGCCTTTTTTTATAAAGGTTTACTATGTCAGGAACACCATCATATGAAAGAACCCAATTATGTTTAATTTCGGATTGAATAACTTTTGAAATTCTTGCATGGTCAGTCTTTTTATAAGCATTTAGATATAATTCACTGCCTTTTTCATAATAAGGTGGGTCTAAATAGACTAAAGTATTCTTTGGTAAATTTGGAATGTAATTTTGGATATAATATTCAGCGTCAAAGTTTGTTAAGAATATATTGTCTTTAAATCTTGCAATTGCTTCAATTCTTCTTATTAAATCATTTCTAGAAAATCTAGCATCCATTTTATAATTACCTGTTTGGTCTAAACCACCAATTACACCGGCTGATAAAACACCTGAACGATTACATCTATTTAAGTAAAAGACACTAAAACCTAATTCCAAAATTTTTCTTTTGTCACACTTTTTTACAATTTCTTTTCTTCTTCGCCACTCTTCAACTGTCATTGATGCAGATAAAATCATTTTGCACAATTCCTCTGGCTTATTAATTACAGAGTGCCAAAAAGAATAGATACCGAAGTCCGAGTCATTTAAGTGTATGTTTGAAACTTTCCGTGTTAACAAAAGCTGAATACCAACACCTGCACCACCTGCATAAGGTTCAACATAATTGCCATCAGTAATATTGTTTTCAATTATTAGTTCCTCTATAAAAGGAGAAAGTCGCTGTTTACCTCCTGGATAACGCAAAGGTGTTTTAAAATCTCCCATTAATTCATAGCTTCTAAAAGTGGATAAATATTGCTAAAAACATTGCACAAATCGGAAGGTGCGATTGTGAATATCGGACTATGCACTAAATTATTCATTGAGGTAACAGATAGCAGTCCATCTGGTTTACCTAATTCAGTCATTGCACCATGTAAAACTTTTACCATTGCTTTATTGGAATTATTATTAGTCAAGTGTGAAGTAATACCACTTAGAACTTCGACTAAAGTCTTATCTTTACCCCCTGTTTTGGTCATACTCAAACCATGGTCGGCCGAATATGCCTTGCCTGATATTTCAAACATACTTCGGAGAATAAAACAGAAAGCTATTGGATTATCCGCAATTTTTAATTTTCTCAATTCGTCTCTCAGTGTTACAACCTTTTGTCTATTAGTTCCTCTAGGTGTGAATTTTTTTAAGAGACTCGCAACATATTTTGGGTCATTTACGGCAACCGCTTTAGGAGAAGTTGGAGCAGGTGTAGTTGGTGTAGTTGATGTATTTGCGTTATTTACTGTTGTTGTTGGGGTTGGATTAGTAGACGTATTTTGATTATTAGTATTTGTTTGGTTTGGTTGCGGTGTATTTGTGCTTGTTCCTGTTACAACTGTTTGTGTCATATTCACTGGAGGAACAACTGGAGGAATAGTGGGAGGAACAATAATAGGTGGTATCCCGTAATTAGTTGGAAAATCAAGTTGTATGTTTCTTATTGTTTCAAATTTTATTTGTTCAAGTCCGATTTCAAGTAAGATGTTTTCTAATTCAGCTAGTTTATTATTAAGTGGGTATTTTTTGACTAAGTCAGCTACATTAGCAAAACCAAGTCTAGCAAACGATTTTCTTAATGCTTCATCTAAAACTGTTAATGGGTATTCACCTCCCCATCTTTCTCGTTGCTGATTATTTAAATTAGCTCCTTTTTTTAAATACTTTTCGAGTAAGTCCAGACCATGCTCGTAGGCTCCTTTTACATCTCTATTATGTCTTGCTCTTGCTACTGAATTCCAAGGGTCACGACTTGCTTTTTCACCTTTACCATGTGCAAGTGTAACCACTCTATCAACTTTATCTACTTCCTTTATTGAGAATACTGTGCAAGGAACTTTAAGATTTTCAGCCTTCCATTTCGCGTCAATTTTATTAATACTGTCAGTAATGGAGGTGGGTAAACCAAAGTCTGAAAGTTTGTAAAGGCCATGAATAAGTTTTAATGCTGCGATTCGCCTGTTTCCTTCCTTAACTATATTATCAGTTCCATCATTCAAAACGATTATGTTTTCTGTGAGCAAATAGCCGTCTTCAATAATACTTTCCATAACAGCATAAAACCTGTCAGGCTTAATTGAAATCATTGCTTTTATTGCATCTATTTCCTTTTTTTGAGGAACAGTTCTAAAGTTTTTAAGGTCAAGTTTTAACTTACTTACCTCTATTTGTGAAGTTATCGGCATATTGATTATTTCTTTTACAAAGGAACTAATTTATTTTTCGTTTATGTCTAGTCTTTTTTGTTTGTTGTCAAGCACCTAAGTTTATGGTTTGCACTGTCCCCGACACTTGCTGCCAACTTATATATATATGTATAGTTTTACTTCCTTAATACACCCAAAACTGGTTGTATTACGGATTTTTGTTTATTCTTCATACAAAGAACAACTTATGAAATAGCTTAAAAACAATTATCTCGAATATCCAAATTCACAGGCATTTTCATATTTAGATTTTAATTCTAAGTAAGTAAATATTTATTGAAAGTCAAAAATTAAATATAAATCTAGTTTATGTAATAAGTTTTCCTATTTCTGCTATTTTTGTTTTAATTACCTACTATATTCACTATGTTTGTTTAACCTTTTCTACAAGCACCTATATCATTAAGAAAATTTATTAACACAAGTCCACGTATAGCCCACCTATACCCCACCTTTTATCCACGTTTTCTCCATACTTCCTTCGAGGCTTCTCCAAGACTTCTTCGTAACACCTTCGGAAAAATGGGGCTATTTCTCGAACAAGTCTCGAACATGGTACGGAGAAGGTGTATGTAAAAGTGGAAAGCAAAAGGAAAAATTAAAAATAGATTGCTTCTTCGTTCCTCATCGCAACGACACAAATCAAAATTCAATCAATAAAAAATTCAAAATTAAAAATTAAAAAAAGAATCAATCAATCAATCAATCAATAATACACTCTAACAAACTAACCAACTAAACCAAACTACACTCCACCTCTCAACTCTAACACTGCCGTATTTAGCTTTCTTCTGATTTCTTTTTCTTTGGCTCTGTCGTGGTAATTGAGCAATACTTGCACTTTAAATTTGGTATAATCCTTCCTGATTTCGAGGGTTTTTACAGAAAAACCATCTTTCATGGTATAATCTTCATAAGGTTTGATGATGTTTTCTAGATGTGCTTCTAAACTTGCTGGGGTTTGGTTTAAGTTAACATCCAATTCAAACTCTACCGTAAGTTTTTTAATATTTTGCTTAGATTGATTAACAATTAAAGAAGTAAAAATAACCGAGTTAGGTATCAGCACCATATCGTTATCTTCATTCTGGATGATGATATTGATTAAGGTAATGTCTAAAATTTTCCCCTCTTGGTCTAACACTTTGATATGATCTCCTAAAGACAAACGGTCTGAAAACATGATGATTAAGCCGTTAATCATGTTGGTTACGTACTCTTTAAATATCAAAGCAATAGCTGCCGCAACAATGGTAATGCTAGTTAGAAACTTGATAGGGTCTATCCCCATAAAAACCATAATGGCTATGATAAGGAAAACTGTATTTAAAACCGAAACAATGCGGTTAATACCCAAAATAAAATTGTCTTTGATATTAGCCTTGAGGTTATTCTTACGGATATACCAATAAATGATGATTAAACGCACCACCGAAATAGAGAAACTTGCCCCCGTAACAATCAGTAAAGAGTAAGCTACTTTACCAATAATGGGCACTTTAGCATAAATTTCTGGCTGGTTAATATTAAAATATACCAAAGTAGCATAAACAACAAGCTTAATAAAAATAACAAGTAGCTCTGTAGTGGTACTTCTTTCTTTAGCTGTGATATCTTTAATATTCATATAGGCTTTAATCTACATCAAATTTAAAGAAAAAGACAATTAAATTTAATCAGGGCTGCTAACTGCGATGAAATATTTTAGTCAGCACAGCCAATTTAGCCGCTATTTGAGGCTTTAATTCATCGCCCACGAGCTTAAAAGACCAATTTTGTTCTGTAGTACCGGGTAAGTTCATCCTACTTTGTTCATCTAAATTTAAAATATCCTGTAAAGGTATGATGGCCGTTTTGCAAACCGAAGCATAAGCCATGCGGATGATTTCTTCTGCCACATTATGCTGGCTTATTTTCTTGTTGCAATACAAATTCAGGTTAGCTTTGATGTTATTTCCGGCTTCTTTATACCATCCCAACAAGGTATTATTATCATGCGTACCGCTATAAACAAAGAAATTTTCTTGATGATGGTGCGGCGTGTGTAAAGATTGTGGCATATCATCACCAAAAGAAAACTGTAAAACTTTCATCCCAGCTAGTTCAAATTGGTCTCTTAGTAGAAAAACACCTTGGTTTACATCGCCCAAATCTTCAGCTATAAAAGGTTTTTCTGGGAAATGTTTTAAAATAAAATCAAAAAAATCAGCTCCCGGTCCCTCCTTCCAAGTACCATCTTTAGCCGTTTGCGCTCCTGCTGGTACTTCCCAATAATCATAAAAAGCCCTAAAATGGTCTAGTCTCAAAACATCAAACCATTGGATATTCTTTTGCAAGCGCTTTAACCACCAATCGTAATTTTGCTTTTTTAAAACATCCCACCTAAAAACGGGCATCCCCCAAAGCTGACCATCTTCATTAAAATAATCGGGCGGTACACCTGCAATACCTTTAATTTTCCCCTCTTCATCTAAAGCAAAAATATCTTGCTGCGCCCATACATCTGCCGATTGATAGTTGACATAAAAAGGTAAATCTCCAATAATTTCCACATCATTTTGCTTGGCATAGGCTTTTAACTGTCGCCATTGCAAATCAAACAGGTATTGTTGCCATTTAATTTCTGTAATGGCTTCCTGGTGCTTTTCAGTTTCTACCGTTAAAGCCTTCAATTCTCGCTTTTTTATAGCGCTAGGCCATTGGTACCAAGGCTTTTTATATTGCTGATGTAAAGCCATAAAAAGTGCATAATCATTTAACCAGTAGCTTTCTCGCTGGCAAAATTGCTCAAAAGCAGGTGGTAATTGCTGTTTGGCCTGCTGCCAAGCTTTTTTTAAGAGTAACTTTTTATGCTTTTCTACTTGCAGATAATCTACCCGGTTTCCCGGATGTATAGCAGCCTTATCTAAATCCTTTTGTTGCAGATAGCCCTCTTCTACCAGCGGTTCTAAGGCTATAAACAAATTATTACCGGCCATACTGCTCCAACTGCTGTAAGGCGAGAAAGACTCTGAAGCTGCCAAAGGCGTGAGTGGTAATATTTGCCAATAGCGCTGTTGGGCCTGTTTTAAAAAATCTATAAACTGGTAGGCTTGCTCGCCTAAATTGCCCATACCATAGGCAGAAGGCAAAGAACTGATATGTAAAAGCACCCCAGCAGAACGCTGATTTTGCTTTTTACTTTCTAAAATGGCAAAAGGTAAATAGCTTAAAACATCTTTAACATAAACAGCTTCAGTGGTTTCTTCTGTTATTAAATTTCTCCAGGGCTTGTTTTGGGTGTCAAGCAATTGTGTATCGCCCCAATCTATATCTTCTAGTTTACACTGATGTTTTTCGCACAACAATGCCGGATGCAATACCGCAACAACCAAAACTTCCTGCTCATTAAACACCCTTTTAAAAGCAATTAAATGCTCTTTAAACTTTCCCGTTATACTTACAGCTTGGTAGTTAGCATGGGTATAAAATTCTTTTTTTCGCTTACGCTGATGAATGAGAAATTGCGTTAACCATAATTTGATTTTAGCATCATTGGGATAATTTAATAAATCTTTGATTTGATGAGGTTTAAGCTCTTGTATCTCATCCAGATATTGATTTCTAAGCTTAAAATCTATCTGTTGTCTGTTATCTGGGTCTACAAAAGTAAAGTCCCAAAGCTCTGTACCTTGGTAAACATCTGGCACACCGGGGCAAGTAAATTTTAATAACAATTGCACCAAAGCATTATAAACCCCATAAGGGGCTATTTTCTGATGAAATTCTTGAAAACTTACCATAAACAGATGCTCTGGATTTAATAGCGCAGCCACAAATTGCTTCACACTGTTTTCATAGCTTTCGTTGGGTTTATTCCAGTCTGATTGTATTTTGCCTTCTCTTAAAGCTTTTATCAAATAAGCCTCAAAGCGTGGCAAGAAATTGTCTGAAATACTACCTTGCATGGGGAAATTACCTACTAAATTTTGGTAAATGAAATACTCATCATTTGGCTGTATTTTAAACCTCAACACCAAATTCTGATTCATTTTATGCCATTGCCTAACTTTTTCTACCCATAAATTGGGTAAATGCGTTAAAACGTTTAGCCTTGCCCGGGCATCTTCGCCCCTTTTGGTATCATGGGTAGAAGTGGTATTTAAAGTTAAAGGCATTAGCGCTTGTCGCTTTTGCATCCATTCATGAAAATAAGCGGTAGAAATGCCAAAACATTCGGGATGGTCGCCCACTTCATTATGTCCAATAAACCTAAAATTGTTATACATCAAGGTATCTTCTACACCTTTGGCCATTAATGGGCCGCTAAACTGCATTAAACGCTTATAAAACAAACTTGCTGTGCTTCTTATTTGCTTGTCTTCCTGTTGTTGCGACCTATTTAAAATAACACCCTCTAAAGTATTAAACCCTAAAAGGTATTCAGGTTTATCGGCTTTAAGCCTGATGAAAATGCTTTGTAAACGCTTAAACTCTTCTTCTGCTAATGGAAAACTATCCCCATAAAACCTATACACAGGCATATAAACCAAAAACCAAGCAATGGCTTGTTTGATGTCTTCGGCACTAGCATCTGTTTCTAATTTTAAAGTATGGAAGTATTTGCAAAGGTTATACAACTCGCCCTGCATATTTTGGAACAGAAAATTAGCTTTCTTCTCCTGTACCTGTTCTTCAAAACTTTTTTCTTGAGGGATGATTTCTTGATATAAAGCATTAAATGTTTCCTCTGAAGGGCTGTAAGTCAACAAGTTATTCACCAAACCTAAAAAATCGTAACCGCTAGTTCCTGCTATTTCCCATTCTGAAGGTAATTCTTCACCTTTTTCAAGGATTTTCTCTACGCCAATATATTTATCACCAACAAGCTTTTTAAGCTGTTGCAGGTATTTTGTGGGGTTATATAAACCATCAATATGGTCTAAACGTAAAGCTTGAATAAGATCTTGATCTAAAAGGTTCTTGATAAACTGGTGATAATATTTAAAAACTACCTCATCCTGAATGTTTAAACAAAGCAAGCCATTGACGGTAAAAAAACGCCTGTAATTGATACGCTGACTGGTATGTTGCCAATAACAAAGCTCATAATATTGCTTATTGATGATGGCTTTTAATAAGGTTTGCGATTGGTTAAT
Source organism: Pedobacter puniceum (assembly GCF_009674685.1). Classification (GTDB taxonomy): domain Bacteria; phylum Bacteroidota; class Bacteroidia; order Sphingobacteriales; family Sphingobacteriaceae; genus Pseudopedobacter; species Pseudopedobacter puniceum. Next base: position 883,929 of record NZ_WKJI01000001.1, on the reverse strand, counting down.
ATCTTGAAGTGTTTGATTTAATAAAACCTGTATCTTCTTATCTTTTAATTTCTTATGACTTTCTTGAATAAAACTTTCCCAAGATTTAGCAAAGGCTTCTTTATTTTTAATATCCTCTAAATCTTCTAGCTGTTGTAGCAGCTTATCTAGCTTTACATATTTAATTAAACTTTTGTAAGAAGCTAAATTGAGCGGGTAGCAGGCATCAAAATATTGAAAATAAAACCTACCCATTTTATAAATTAATTGCAGCTCCCGTTTCTTGATGACCTCTTGCAAAGGTCTACCTAAAAAAGGTACCATCAGTTTTCCGTTAAGGAAATTAGAGCTAAAAGGAGTATCAAAAAAGCTTCTAAACCTAGATTTATTCCCTTTCTCTAAAACGTCCATTAGCCACTCGTTATCCGGATGAAAAGCCATATGATTGGGTACAATATCTTGCAACCACATCATCTGGTTCTTTTTTAAAAAGCTTTGGATAGCTTTTAATTCTGATAATGAGCCTATTTCTGGATTTATCTGATGCGGATTTACCACATCATAACCATGTACACTTTCTTTAACAGCTTTAAAAATGGGTGAAGCATAAAGGGTATCAACCCCCATCTTTTTGAAATAGTTTAACACTTCTTTAAGCTGTTGAAAGGTAAATTGATGGTTGAACTGTAGACGATAAGTTTGAGCAGGATATTTCATAGGTAGCGTTGCGTTTTTCATGAGTTAGATTGATAGATTTTGATAGCTGTAGGGCTAATTTCATCCTTCCCAACAGGATAACCAGCCCATTTTTCATCGGCAGAATCAAAAATCAATTCATAAGCTTGAATTTTTGAATCCTGAATGCTTTGTTGCCTAGCTGAAAAATTGAGGACGCATAAAACCTTTACATCTTTACTACTTCTGCTGAGGTAAAGCATTTGCCGAGTTTCATCAGCGTAAGCTTTTAAACCTGTTCTTTGGGTATTTTTAAATACCGGGTGCGTTTTACGAAGCTGTATGAGGGCTTTATAGTAGGCCAACATGGTTTTATGCTGCGGTAAGTTAAGCTCGTCCCAGCGGAGTTTAGAAGCCTCAAAAGTAGAGATAGCTTGCGGGTCTGGAACTTCTTGTTGGCTTACAAATGCTGCAAATTCTTTCTTTCTACCTTCCTCTACGGCTTCTATCAAGTCTTCATCCGTATGACTTATAAAATATTGAAATGGAGAACTTGCCGACCATTCTTCGCCCATAAACAGCATGGGGATATAAGGCGAAATAAAAACTGCGGCAGCCATGAGTTTTTGCATCTCGAAACTAAAAAGCTGGCTACTTCGCTCTCCAAGCATACGGTTGCCCACTTGATCGTGGTTTTGAGAGAAAACCACAAAGCGCTCTCCTGCCAATCCAACTGCACTACTACCAAATTTCTTTTTACGATGCGGCGAGTATAAACCATCAAAAACAAAAGCATCTTGATAAGCTTTAGCCAAAGAAGAAATTCCGTTAAAATCTTCATAATAGCCATTTTTCTCTCCCCCGGCACTTACCCTTAATGCATGATGAAACTCATCTATCCATTGGGCATCCATCGCAAAACCATTTTGGCTCAAAGGTTCTAAATATCTTCTATCGTTTAAATCGCACTCGGCAATTAAAAAATGTGTTTTTTGCTGTTCCTGATTAAAAGCATCTACATGCTCCTTAATTTCTGCCAAAATATGCTTAGCACTAAAATCTTTAATGGCATGTACAGCATCTAAACGTAGGCCATCCATATGAAAATCTCTTAGCCATAGCAATACATTTTCGATATAAAAAGTACGTACAGCATCGCAATGGGCATCATCAAAATTGATGGCTTTACCCCAAGGAGTTTGATATTTATCGGTAAAAAATGGCCCAAAATCATTTAAATAATTTCCTTCAGGGCCTAAATGGTTGTAAACTACATCTAAAATAACAGCTATACCTTTTTCATGACAAGCATTCACCAGCTCTTGCAAACCAGTATAAGCACCATAACTATTTTGTACCGCAAAAGGAAAAACGCCATCGTAACCCCAATTTCTATTGCCAGGAAATTGAGCCACAGGCATTAATTCAATAGCATTGATACCTAATTCAAGCAAATCATCTAGTTTTTGGATGATGGCTTCAAATGTTCCTTCGGGTGTAAAAGTTCCAACATGTAGCTCATAAATTATTAAATCTTGCATGGCTGGAATTTGCCAATGCTCATCTGTCCACTCAAAAGCATGTAAATTGGCTACTTTTGAGGCTTGATGAACATCAGGCTGCTGCAAAGCTGTAGGGTCTGGCAAAGTTTTATCATCAAGCAGAATAAAATATTCATCTTCTGGCTGTAGTAAATCTGTTGTTTTTTGCCAATAACCAAAATCGGCCTTTTCTAAATGGATAATGGTTTCATCCTTAGGCTTTAGAACCGATACTTTGTTTGCATTGGGGCACCATAAATTAATCTTTGTTGTACCGTGGCAATAGTTTACTCCTATTTTTCTGCAAGCTTTTGGCATACTTATATGGCTTTAAGTAAAACTACCGACCTACCCTTTACCGGGATTTCGTCTTCTGATTTCAATACGGTTTCTTCATCAAACTTAGCCTCAGATGTATCTAAAACCTTCTGCCATTTTTTGCTGTATTTATCTGGTGGTAAATGATAAATAATGGTATCATGATGGGCGTTAAACATCACATAAAAATCATCATCTATAATTTTTTCGCCTTGCTCACTTAAAGACCTGATACCTTTTCCGTTTAAATAAACAGCCAAAGAACGGGCAAAATCATGTTGCCAATGCTCATCATCCATCTCTGTACCTTCTGGTAAAAACCAAGCAATATCTTCTAAACCTATTCCTTTTACAGGCATCCCTTGAAACCATTTTCTTCTGCAAAAAGTAGGATGTTCTTTCCTTAACCTGATTAATGATGCGGTAAACTGCTGAAGCTCATGATCCATATTATCCCAATTGAGCCAAGAAATCTCATTGTCTTGGCAGTAGGCATTGTTATTACCTTGTTGGGTTCTGCCAAACTCGTCTCCGGCAACTATCATGGGTACGCCTTGCGAAAGAAATAGCGTAGTTAAGAAATTTCTTTTTTGCTGATTTCTTAGGGTGATGATAGCTTCATCATCTGTATTGCCTTCTGCACCACAATTCCAAGAGCGGTTATGGCTTTCACCATCCTGATTGTTTTCTCCGTTAGCTTCATTATGCTTCTCGTTATAAGAAACCAAATCATGCAAAGTAAAACCATCATGAGCGGTTATAAAATTGATACTGGCTGTAGGCTTACGGTAATCATCCTGATAAAGGTCTGAGCTTCCAGTAAATCTATCAGCAAACTCTCCTAACATACTATCAGCACCAATCCAATAATCTCTAATGCAATCTCGGTACTTACCATTCCACTCGGCCCAACCCGGAGGAAATTTCCCCACCTGATAACCACCTTCGCCAACATCCCAAGGCTCTGCTATTAATTTAGCTTGCGAAATAATTGGATCTTGGTGGATGATATCAAAAAAGGAACTTAATTTCTGTACCTCGTGAAGTTCTCTGGCAAGCGTAGACGCTAAATCAAACCTAAAGCCATCTACATGCATTTCGGTAATCCAATAACGCAAACTATCCATAATAAGCCTTAAAACATTAGGTAAACGGGCATTTAAGGTATTACCAGTTCCGGTATAATCCATGTAAAACCTCGGATTTTCTGTTAGCCTATAATAGCTACAATTATCAATACCTTTAAAAGATAAGGTAGGCCCTAAATGGTTTCCTTCTGCTGTATGGTTATAAACCACATCTAAAATCACTTCTATACCTGCTTTGTGTAGGGCTTTAACCATTTCTTTAAACTCGCGTACCTGCTGGCCCAATACTCCTGATGATGAATACCTTACATCTGGTGCAAAAAAGCCTATGGTACTGTAGCCCCAATAATTGTTTAAACCTTGGTCTTGCAAATTCTTATCGCTCACGAAATGGTGAACAGGCATTAATTCTACAGCTGTAATACCTAAATCTGTTAAATAAGCAATGGTGGCTTCGTGAGCTAAAGCTTTGTAAGTACCTCTTATTTCTTCCGGTATATCCGGATGCTGCATGGTAAAACCTTTCACATGGGTTTCGTAAATGATAGATTTATGCATAGAAGTGTTAGGTGATTTATCATCTTCCCAATCAAATGCGGGGTCTATCACTACAGCTTTAGGGATATAAGGTGCGCTATCTTCTTCGCTAAAAGAGAAATCTTCATCCTCATGCCCTACCTGATAAGCAAACAAAGCATTATGCCACTGTAAAGTACCAGCTATGGCTTTTGCATATGGGTCTATCAATAATTTATGTGGGTTAAAACGATGACCATTTTCTGGCTCGTAAGGGCCATAAACTCTAAAACCATAAAGTTGGCCGGGTTCAATATCCGGCACATAGCAATGCCAAATTTGATGAGTTCTTTCTTTTATCCTGATTTTTACCGATTCTGTTTCGTCTTTTGTAGTGTTAAATAGACATAAATCAACACCTGTGGCATTATCGGCATAAAGGGTAAAATTTACGCCTTTGCCATCCCAAGTAGCCCCTAAAGGGTATGGCTTACCCGGATATACTTTTATATTCATAGATGATTTTTGTTAATGATAGATAAATATTTAAATCATCATCAATAACACTAAAAATTGTACCTATTTTTTGGTATATCTTTTAATAATTTAAAATATGAGTAATAAAATTCTAATTTCGGGCTAGTGAAAGATTACCTTCTTTTTATAGATACAGAAACATCAGGTTTACCTAAAAAATGGGATAAGCCTTATCAGGATACTGATAACTGGCCTACTTGTATCCAACTGGCATGGATTATCTACCATAAAAGTGGCGAAGAAGTGAAACGAGAAAACTTCTACATCAAGTTGCAAGACCTTAAAATAGAAGATTCTGCCTATAAAATACACGGTATTACTCCTACTTTTCTAGAAGAAAATGGCGTTAAACGGAAACAGGTGCTACAAAAATTCGCCTATGATGTTAAAAAGTACAACCCTTTATTGATAGCTCATTTTATGGAGCTTGATTTTCATATTGTAGGTGTTGATGCTTACCGGGCTAAACTTAAAAACCCTATAGAAAATAGTCCTTTGTTTTGTACCATGTTGGCCAGTGCAAAATATGTTCATAATCCAACGGTTAATTTCTTAAGACTTGGCGAATTGTATCATTTTTTACTTGATGAGAAAATGGAACAGCAGCACCATGCCTTAAAAGATGCAGAAGCCACAGCAGCCTGCTTTTTTGAGATGCTAAAACGTGGCGATATTACAGCAGAACAAATGGAAACGCAACAGTTTAATTTTAAAATGAAACAAACTAAAGCTAAACCGAAGTCTATTTGGCCATTTAGTTTGTTTTAAGCTTAATCATAAAAATGATGATTGAAAAAAGATTAACCATTTTAAAAAACACTACTCCTTTTAATCTGTTGCCTGATGATGTTTTGCTGAGCATAGCAGATAGCTTACAGGAAATAAGATATAATAAGGAAACGCTTGCATACAGGCAAGAGATTACCAAAATGAAAGGTGTTGATATTATTGCTGAGGGCGAATATGAAACCTTTTTTTATGATGGGCAAAACAATAAACGCTCTGTAGAGATACACCATACGGGCTATTGCTTTGGTGGTATATCGGTACTATTAAACAGAAAAAAGGCATTAAAATCCGTTATTGTTAAGAAAGGTACCTTAGTTTATTTTTTACCGAGGAAAGATTTTAGAGCTTTATGTAGTGCTTATGAAGACTTTTTTCAATACTTCACAACCGATTTTGGCAACCGGATGCAGGATGAAGAATTTGCACATTTCTTTAAAAAACCACCTTCATTTGAGGAAAGTTATATCGCATCAGAACAATTATATTCCAGAAAAATTGAGGCCGTTGCTTATCGTGATTTAATCAGTTGCAAACCAGATTTTCCTATTTGCGAGGCTGCTAAGCTTATGGCCGACAAGAAAGTAAGTTGCTTGTTTGTAAAAGATAACACACAACAAATCATAGGTTTTGTTACTGATATTACTTTAAGAGACCGTGTTATAGCCCAATGTATAGATGCTAAACAGGCTATCCAAACCATTATGGATAACCCCATTGTAACCATTTCTACCAATGCTTATGTGTATGAGGCTATTTTATTGATGTTTAGAACCAAAGCCCGATACTTGGTGGTAGAAAAAAATGGTGAATATATAGGCTTCTTGAGTAGAAACCGCTTATTGAGCGAGCAAGCACAATCTCCTTTAGTATTTATCCAATCGGTTAAGCTGGCTTTAAATTCTAAAGAATTAAAGCAGAAATGGGAGAAAGTTCCGCTGATTATTACCCAATTATTAGGCAGAGGCGTACAAGCAGAAATTGTAAACCAAGTCATTACCACCATTGCCGATACCATTGCCCAAAAAGTTATAGAAGAAGTGATTGGAGAACTAGGTAAGCCACCTGCAAAATTTGTTTACATGGTTTTAGGTAGCGAAGGAAGAAAAGAGCAAACCCTTAAAACCGACCAAGATAATGCTATCATTTATGAAGATAAGGCTAATGAGCAGCGTGAATTGGTACGCTCCTACTTCTTAGAATTTGCCAAACGTGTTTCTGATAAATTAAATGATATTGGCTTTGTGTATTGCGAGGGCGGTTATATGGCTAGCAACCCTAAATGGACACATTCTTTATCGCATTGGAAGCGCAATTATAAGAGTTGGATGGAAGAATCTTTACCAGAAAGCGCCATTAAATTCTCTACTTTCTTTGATTGCAGATACCTTTACGGCGATGAGCAAATCATGAACGAGTTGCAAGACTTTTTAGATGAAGAACTAAAGAACCCGATGGAAAGATTCTTTGTCTTTATTGCAAAAAATGCGCTTCAGTACAATCCTCCTTTAACTTTCTTTAATAATATCAGGACACAAACTTTAGGAAAATCAGAAGTTTTTGATATAAAAAACGCCATGACACCTGTAGTAGATTTGGTGCGTGTTTATGCTTTGCAAAACAGAATTTTCAAGCTTAATACAGGCGAAAGACTAAAAGCCTTACAAGAAAAAGGTATTTTTTCTGAAACTCAGTTTCATGAGTTGATGCAGTCTTATTATTATTTAATGAGTTTAAGGCTAAAAAATCAAGCATCGCAAGTAATTCATGAGAAAATAAAACCAAATAATTATATAGAACTTAAAAACCTCACCCGTATAGAGCAGGTAACTCTAAAAGAAATTTTCAAGACGATAGAAAACTTTCAAGCAGGTATAAAAATGAGGTTTACGAATAATCTTTTGGGTTAAGAGGTTTTTGATTTTTAGGAATTTTCAAATCAATCGATATAATCGAAAGCCATATTAAGCACTCGTTACAAACGAACGCAAGAAGAGTACTTTCTACCCAAAAAACGCCCTCCCTCTTTGATTCTCCCTCCAGAGGGAGACACTGGACGGCATACCTATCAAGTGTATTATAAATAGAAATCTTATTTTAATAAGACAAATCCTCACCCATTTGCAAAGTGTCCCCCTCTCGAGGGGGTGTAGGGTGAGGATCTTTTTACTTTATACTCTATACTTTCTACTCTGTACTTTATACTTTATACTCTGTACTTTTTACTTGCTACTCTGTACTTTTTACTTGCTACTCAAAATCCCTCCCTCTTTGATTCTCCCTCCAGAGGGAGACACTGGGCGGCACACCTATCAAGTGTATTATAAATAGAAATCTTATTTTAATAAGACAAATCCTCACCCATTTGCAAAGTGTCCCCCTCTCGAGGGGGTGTAGGGGGAGGATCTTTTTACTTTATACTCTATACTTTCTACTCTGTACTTTGTACTTTCTACTCTGTACTTTTTACTTGCTACTAAAATCCCTCCCTCTTTGATTCTCCCTCCTGAGAGAGATACTGACGGCACACCTATCAAGTGTATTATAAACAGAAATCTTATTTTAATAAGACAAATCCTCACCCATTTGCAAAGTATCCCCCTCTTGAGGGGGTGTAGGGGGAGGTTATTTATAAACTACCCTCTACTATATCTGAATTTAAGCTATTGAGGTATTTTTACTTTATAATCTGTACTTTATACTCAAAGGGCAGTCCCTAAATATCGCTTTTTAGGCATCTTTATACTTTCTACTCTTTACTTTATACTTTCTACTCTATACTTTATACCCTATCTACATTAAAACAACAAAGCCTGATGAAACTCATCAGGCTTTGTTACTCTATATCTAATAGTTATTATCTTGAAGCAATATCAACGAAAGTTCTATCTTTCTCACCAACATAAATCTGACGAGGTCTTCCGATAGGTTCTTTGTTTTCTCTCATTTCTTTCCATTGTGCAATCCATCCCGGTAAACGGCCTAAAGCAAATAATACCGTAAACATTTCTGTAGGGAAACCTAAAGCTCTGTAAATGATACCAGAATAGAAATCAACGTTTGGATATAATTTACGGTCTACAAAATAAGGATCGTTTAAAGCTACTTCTTCTAATTTTTTAGCAATATCTAATACAGGATCATTGATACCTAATTTAGCTAAAATATCATCACAAGCTTTTTTAATGATTTTTGCTCTAGGATCAAAGTTTTTGTAAACGCGGTGACCAAAGCCCATTAAACGGAAAGGATCGTTTTTATCTTTAGCTTTATTTACCCACTTATCTACATCACCACCATCGTTTTTAATTTTCTCTAGCATTTCTATCACCGCTTGGTTAGCACCACCATGTAATGGACCCCAAAGTGCAGAAACACCTGCTGAAATAGATGCGTATAAGTTACAGTCTGATGAACCTACAATTCTTACCGTAGAGGTAGAACAGTTTTGTTCGTGGTCTGCATGTAGAATCAATAATTTGTTCATTGCATCAATAACCACAGGATCTATCGTGATTTCCTCTGTACGCTGACCGAAAGTCATGTACAAGAAATTAGTAACATAATCGTATTTGTTTTGAGGATAAATAACCGGATGTCCTAAAGATTTTTTGTAAATCCAAGAAACAATGGTTGGCATTTTAGCTAACAATTTAATAATGGTTAACTCAAACTCCTCTTTAGTTTGGTGTGGGTCTAAAGACTCTGGGTAAAAAGAAGATAAAGAACATACTAATGAAGACAATTGCCCCATAGGATGAGATTTTGATGGGAAACCATCAAAAAATTTCTTCATATCTTCATGCACCAATGTATGTCTGCTGATTTTATGCTGAAAATCTTCAATCTCTGTTTTAGTTGGTAAATTACCGTAAATCAAAAGGTAGGCAACTTCTAAAAACGTAGATTTCTCTGCAAGCTCTTCTATACCGTAACCTCTATATTTTAAAATACCTTGCTCACCATCTAAAAAAGTTATTGCACTTTTAGTTGCACCTGTATTTTTAAAACCACTATCTAAGGTTACATAACCTGTCTGATCTCTTAGTTTTGAAATATCAATTGCTTTTTCGTTTTCGGTTCCTTCTAAAACTGGTAACTGAATAGATTTACCATCTAATTTAAGTTCTGCTGTTTCTGACATAAAATTGGTGTTACGCAACAAATTTAATTAAATCAATTAATTAAAAAATTATTATTGTATTAATATTCTATTAGAAATATCTTCTTTTTGTAATATTTATATAGGCATTTCTATTATTGCCTCAAGTATAAGCATATATTTCAAAAATTGTTTGTCTAGAAACAAAAAAAGCCAACTTTCGTCGACTTTTTTACAAAAATTTTAAAAAAATTCTTATTTGGATAAATTAAAAGAATATGCTGCTCTTAAAGCTACCATTCCTGTAGAATTTCTATTGTACTCAAAACCTTCATATCTTAAAGCAAAATCCCACTTCTGATTGGCGTAACCTACGCTGGGCGCCCAAACAAAAGGATGTTGATAATCTTTTTTAGTAGAAAAAGCTATACCTACTTCCGGCTGTAAATAAAAAGTATTTCCAAAAAAGAACTTAGTTCCTGCTTTTAAGGGAATTAAATCTGAAACGAAGCTTTCTCCATTGATTTTTCTGTCACCAATAAAACCATAATATCCAGTAGTTAAAGTTAAAGATGTACGAGCACCTAAATCATGTTGTAATCTTAAATCAGGTGCGATAACAACATCTGCTACATTACTTTTGGTAGGTACACCTATACCTAAGCCAACACCTAATCGGGTTCTAGACCCATCAGGATTTGTAGTTTGTGCCTGTACGTAATTTAAGGAGAAATATGATGTTATTGCAGCTACTGCAATAAACATTTTAATCATAGTTTTTTTCATATTGTATTTGTTTAATAAAACAGGCTTAAACAAAGAGCAGACCAAAGCACAACTATTGGTTTCACTTTTAACCTATCTTCTAGTAAATGAAGCGTTTAATAAACAGAAACTAAAGTATCATCGGAATAAAAAACTAACTACGCCCTAAAGATTTTCTGTAGGCATTGGGAGACAATCCTACTATTTTAGAGAATAAACGAGAAAAATATTGTGCATCCTCTATACCTACCTTAAAGGCTACCTCTTTTACCAAAGCATCGGTATATTCTAAATACTGACAAGCTCGCTGCATTTTCAATTGCAGAAAATAATCTACCGGAGATACACCTACCTTCTTTTTAAAAACCGTAGAAAAATGAGGAACAGAAATATTAATATATTGAGCCATCTCTGTTAAAGTAATATTCTTATCTAGATTCTTTTTCAAATAATCTATCACCTGATTTACCAAATCTTGGTTTTTATCTTTTTGTTTAGGCCTAATGTGGATGATAAAAGAGGTTAAAAAATGTAATAAACCCATATTTAATAGCGTCATTACTTCTTTGCTATAACCTCTTTTTAAATTCTTATATATGGTATCAAATAATAAAATACGTTCTTCCTCATAAGCTAAAAAGCCTTTATAAGATTGGTTATGCTGATAAAATAACTGAAGAACATCATCGGCTAAACTGCCATCAAAATTAAACCAAAAAACTGTCCATGGCGTTTGATTATCTGCTCTAAAATTAAAAGGAGTATTTTTTGGGATGAAGAAAAAATCTCCGGCTTTAATAGCTAAATCCTCATTTAAAATTTGTGCCTTACCTAAACCTTGTACACAATATATCAAGGTATAATAATTATAACCTTTATGCTGCTCATCTGCATGGTACTTAGCTTTAGGGAAAAAGCCCATCCCAGAAAAACTCAAAAATTGAGGATTATCAATTAAATGACGTCTGCTGGCTGTTATTTCAAGAATTCTCTCGCCTTCAAAGCCTTGTTTTTTCTTCTTCAATTTTAAATTTTTAAACCCAAAACTACATAAAATATTACAATAACTTCATCATATAATCCATTATGTTGCTATTTCTTTCCTCTAATTTCACACTTTCAAAACTCATAGTTTTTGGGTATCTTATTTGCACATTCCATTAAGACCCTAAATTATGAAAACCAATTTTGTAAAGGTTAACACCATATATATGAAGAATTCACACGAACTTGTTTTAGAAACATTTAAAGAAAAGTTTAATGAGCAACCTTTGGTTGTTTGCTCGCCAGGAAGGGTAAATCTTATAGGAGAGCATACAGACTATAACATGGGTTTTGTACTACCCGCTGCGGTAAATAAGGCTGCTTATATAGCTATATCTAAAAGAGACGATGATAAAATTGTATTGGTAGCTGCAGATATGGATGATGAGATTGAAACCTCATTAAACAACTACAGCTTCTCTGAAAAAGGATGGCCTAACTATGTTATATGTATTGTTGACCAGCTTTTAAAAGCCAATAAGCAAATTAAAGGTTTCAATGCCGTTATTTCTGGAGATGTTCCTTTAGGCGCCGGCATGTCATCATCAGCTGCTTTAGAATGTGCGGTTGCTTTTGCTTTAAGCGAGCTATACAATTTGCAATTATCTAAAATGGATATTGCTAAAATTGCACAAAAAGGCGAGAACGAATTTGTAGGTGTTAAATGTGGTATTATGGACCAATTTGCTAGTGTTTTTGGTAAAAAAGGCCATGTGATTAAGTTAGATTGTCGCTCTTTAGAATACGAATACGTTCCTTTCGAGTTAAAAGGAATTAAAATAGTGCTTTTTGATTCTATGGTAAAGCATTCTTTAGCTTCATCAGAATATAATGTAAGAAGCAGTCAGTGCCAAGAAGGTGTTTCTATCATCCAACAAAAATATCCTGAAGTTAAATTTTTGAGAGATGCTACCATAGAAATGGTTGAGGAATGCTTGCATGATGCTAGTCCGGATATTTATAACCGCTGCAAATATGTAGTAGAAGAAAATAACAGGTTGTTAGCCGCTTGCGCTGATTTAGAAGCCGGAAACATAGAAGCTTTTGGCCAGAAAATGTACCAAACCCATACTGGTTTAAGCGAATTGTATGAAGTAAGCTGTCCGGAACTTGATTTTATCGTAAGCTGCACCAAAAAAGAGGACGCTATTTTAGGTGCCAGGATGATGGGCGGTGGCTTTGGAGGCTGCGTGATTTCTTTAGTGAAAGAAGAGCATTTAGACGAAGTTATCAAAAGAGTGAAAGAAGCTTATTTTAATAAGCTAAACAAAGGAATGAATGTTTACATATCGCAAATAGAAGACGGTACAAGAATTTTAGCATAATGGAATTTAATTTTGATGAGCATCCGCATAAGCGTTTAAATATATTAACTGGCGAATGGGTAATGGTTTCTCCGCACCGGACTAAAAGACCATGGCAAGGTAAAGTAGAAACGGTTAACAATACCCCAAGACCGCAATACGATGCAAGCTGTTATTTATGTCCAGGTAATACCCGTTCTGATGGTTCTGTAAACCCTGCATACACAGGTCCATATGCATTTACCAATGATTTTTCTTCTTTATTACAAGATACTCCGGAAGGAAAAGTAAATAAAAGTGATTTATTACAAGCCACTAGCGAACGTGGCATCTGCAGAGTTATCTGTTTCTCGCCACGACATGATCTTACGCTTCCGCAGATGGAAGTAAAAGCTATAGAAGATGTTATTACTTTATGGCAAACAGAGTTTAAAGACTTGTCTACCTCTCATAGCTGGATAAAACACATTCAAATATTTGAAAACAAAGGCGATGTGATGGGATGTAGTAACCCCCACCCTCACGGACAAATTTGGGCGCAAAGCTCGGTACCGGTAGAGCCTGCAAAAGAAGGTGTACAGTTTCTAAAATATTACCAAGAAAATAAAAAAAGCTTATTAAGCGCTTATTTGGAGGTAGAACTAGAAAGCCAAGAACGTGTGATTTTGGAAAATGAACATTTTGTTGCTTTAGTGCCTTTTTGGGCAGTATGGCCTTACGAGACCATTATCATCAGTAAGAGACAAGTTCAAAATATTCTTGAATTTACCGAGGCTGAAAAAACTGCTTTAGCAGAAATTTTAAAGCAATTAACCATCAAATACGATAATTTATTTGAGACCTCATTCCCATATTCTGCTGGTATGCACCAAGCACCCGTAAATGATGGCGACCATCTGGAGTGGCATTGGCATATGCACTTTTATCCGCCTTTGTTGCGCTCTGCTACGGTGAAGAAGTTTATGGTAGGTTATGAAATGTTGGCCAACCCACAACGAGATATTACGCCAGAACAAGCTGCTAAAAAGTTAAGAGATTTAAGCTTAGTGCATTATTTAGGCTAATTAAACCAAACCAATATTTACAAAAAGCTCGGTTTTTTACTTAAACTGAGCTTTTTTGTGAAATAATAAGTATTGTTAGTTTAAATAGACTAGGGCAGTTATCAATCACCTAAAGCTTAGTTCAGTAATCTTTAATGATAATAATTATCTGCCTCACGAGCCGGCGAGGCCCATTACTTTTTAGAGGAAAAAAGTAATCAAAATGAGCCTGTGCGAATTCATGAAGACCTTTAAAAATCAATAAAAACTAATGAATAAATCCTTGAACAATCCCGCAGGAGCCATTACCACACAAGTCTTACCCACACTCAAAAACAGTGAGCGCTTATTTTTGCTAGCAAGCGGTTTATGAACGTTAGTGTAAGCTCGAACGCAAACCGCATTCGCTATAAGCTTTATTTAAGTAAAAAGTATAAAGTAAAAAGATGCCTAAATATTGGATATTTCAGCCTAACAAACTCATAAACTATTAACGAATAAACTTATTGTTGCTCATTTGCTTCGGTTTAGGTTGTTTTTTTTTATGAATGGTTGTTCTTTTCTGGGAGTAGAAAAGTACGGATTATAAGGTAAAAAATCTCTATAGTTGAAATTTAGATATAGTAGAAGGTAGCGTATAAAGAACCTCCCCCTACACCCCCTCAAGAGGGGGATACTTTGCAAATGGATGAGGATTTGTCTTATTAAAATAAGATTTCTGTTTATAATATACTTGATAGGTATGCCGTCAGTATCTCCCTCTGGAGGGAGAATCAAAGAGGGAGGGATTTCAAGTATAAAGTACTGATTACAAAGCAAAAAGAACCTAAAAAGCGGATATTTAAGAATTGCCTTTAAATATAAAACTCATGTTTCCGAAGAACGAAGGACGGCCTATGAAGATTTGGAAGTGCAGGCAAATAAATCTTTTGCATAAACTTTCATTAAGCAGTATCAGGGAGCAATCCGACGGGTGTTGTACAAGCCTTCACTAAGCATAAACTTACACACCACTCAGGATTGTGGATAAAGATTTATTTAGACGGAACGACAAATATTCATCAGCCTTGATTTATTCATTTTTTGTTTATGGTTTTTCTTAGGCATTCATGAACTCGTTCCTCGTTTTTGTTTACTTTTTTATCAAGAAAAAAGTAAATAGGGCTGGCCGCCTATGAGGCCGAAAAGCCTTGAGCGCAATAGCCAATAAAAAGAAGCCTCTAACCTACTAGGGTAAGAAAAACTTATATAACATAAATAAATCTTCACTCCCCATAAAAAAACAATCACTAAAATCAACATCATAAAAAAGCTCGATTTTGATTAAAATCGAGCTTTTTTACCTTAAGAGATATAATTCTAGAAAATTAAAATCAATACTAATAAAATAATGATAATAGCTGTTGCAGATAAATAAACACCTCCAGACAATGCCTTAGATTCTTTTTTCATCTCTAACAACTCATTTTTAATTTCTTTACGCTCTTCTCTACTTAGTTTAGAACGATCTAAAGATTTGATTTCCTCAACACGTTGAGAAATTTCTTGTAATCTTACTTTCTGACGTTCTGTTAATTCTGGGTTACGTTTTTCTGCGCCAGATGCAAAAGCATTTACAGAACCCATAAACATGAATACTGTTAATGCGAAGTAAATTAATCTTTTCATATTGATAAGTTTAGCTATTAATAAAACTATTCTAATGCTATTAAAAATTGTACCAAATAAAGAAATCAGCTAGAAATTATTAAAAGTCATATCAGCGTTTCCTAACTGTCCTAAAAACTATCTATTACTAGGCATATCATTTTGCCTATCTACAGCCGGGCGTTCTGCTCTGTTAACCAAATCCCAGGCAGTGTAAAACACCAACTGCGCTCTTTTCACTAATAAAGGAAAATTTATTTTTCCTATTTCATCGGTTTTTTTGTGATAATCTTCATGTGTACCATTGAAATAGAAAATAACCGGGATGTTATGCTTAGCAAAATTGTAATGATCAGAACGGTAATAAAAACGATTTGGATCTGATGGATCATCGTAACGATAATCTAAAACCATTTTTGAGTAGGTTTTATTAGCCTTTTCACTAATCTCCTTTAAAGTAGTACTTAACTTATCAGAACCAATTACGAATATATAATTTGCAGAATCTGGATTGTTTTTATAAATATCACCTACTCTACCAATCATATCAATATTTAAATTGGTGATGGTATTAGCTAAAGGAAAAACAGGATTTCTAGAATACCACTCAGAGCCTAATAAACCTTTCTCCTCGCCCACTACGGTCATAAATAAAATACTTCTTTTAGGTCCTTTACCCTCTCTTTTAGCTTGTACAAAAGCTTCTGCTAACTCCATTACACCTGTTGTACCCGATGCATCATCGTCAGCTCCATTATAAACATCGCCATCATCGGCAACACCAATATGGTCGTAATGTGCCGTAATAACCACAACTTCTTTTTTCAGCTTTTCATCTGTACCTTCTAAAAATCCTAAAACATTATGAGCTTCTAGAGGCTTGATGGTAAGCTCCACATCAACATCTAAATTACCATTAAAGGTAAATGAAGCAGGTTTTAATCCGTTAAGAATCTGATTCGTTTCTGCTGTTAGATCTTTCTTAGTACCCCCCATCAACTTGCTTAAAGCAGCTTTGGTTAAATAAATAATAGGAGTATTAGATTTAGCATCGCCTAACATCAAAGCCGGACGGTCTTTACGAGTTCCGTTTTGCGACATACGGTTTACCTGATCGCTCACAATGATAATAGCCTGAGGCTTTTTGGCTTTTAATGCATCTATTTTCTTGGTTCGGTTGCTTGTCCAATCAGAATAATTACCATTAGCCGTAATCAATGATTTTCCATCTTTGGAAGGCTCCCCAGGCAATATAATAGCAACTTTACCTTCTAAATTAAGATTACTTAAATCATCATACTTCTCTGATGCGATGCCATAGCCAACAAAAACAAAGTTTTTAAATGTCTTTTGGAGCTTAGCTTGTGATACCCCACTGATGTAGAAATCTTTAAAAAACTCTAAAGCCTCGCCATTAGCAATCACATTGGTTTTAGAAAGATATTGCTCTCTTAAATCTAGTTTCTGAAAATAATCTCCGTTAACCGGAGCTTTTAGTCCTAAACTTTTAAAATGATTTTTGATATAATCAGCAGCTTTTTGTGCACCTAAATCGCCAGTTTCTCTACCAGCAAAATCATCGGCAGCTAAAACACTTAATTTTTTGGTAGCATCTGCAACAGTTATGCTTTGTGCATATTTTACAGGCGTTTGATCCTGAGCAAAAATAACCGAGGAAACGCCCACGATGGCAGCAGTTAAAAATATTCTTTTCATATTGATGAAGATAAACATCTTATTTTAAATCTTATTGTAACAAGATTAGTTTATCAGGGTTTTTGAATGCAAAATCAAAAACAGTTTTCTGGATAAAACTGTAAGAAGGATAAGGTGTTACTTTAGTTTTGATATCATCTAACTGACACACAATTTCCTGACTAGGTATATAGCCCATCCCATAAAAATCTCCTTTTTCTATCAAGATACAGCATTTTTCATGTTCGTCTCTTCCCTCATCTATAATCAGATAGCTCTTAAATTCATCAGCAATGGAATTTAAAGCAGCATCAACCCTTTGGTTATAGGTAAGCGCATCTTCTTGTTTTAAGCAAGCATCACAACACATAGTAGCAGGATTTTCTGTAATTAAAACACTTTTAAACCCGCAAAACTTAGGGCATAACTCGTGGTTTTCTATCAATTTTCTGAGGAACAAAACAGCTTCTGCTTTGCTGTTAAAGCTATGGTAAGGCTTCAGATACTTTATCTTTTTACCAACTCCAAGAGTAAGATAACCTGCCTGATTTTCGTAAACATACAAAGCAAACCTCAACTCCGGATTTTTTAAAGCCCTATTTTCTTTGGGCCATAATCTTTTAATTTCTATAGCCTCAAAAATTAAAGCTTGTAACTCTGAACCGCAGACTTCAAAATCTACATACTTGACATGCTTTAAGAAAGCTTGTTTCTTTTCATCCGGATTGTTATTGGCAAAATGACTACAAACACGTTTGTAAATATTTACAGCCTTACCCACATAAACAATTTTCTTCTGCTTATTCTTAAAATAGTAAACACCTGGCGCATGCGGTAGCTTTTGAAGCTGCTCTTTATCTAAAAGTGGTGGTAAAATCTGCTCTTTAGAATTTGCTTTTAGTGCCAAAGCAATCACATCAGAATGGTCTCTGTTGATGAGTATCTTAAATAAAGAAGCTGTAGCAAAGGCATCGCCCATGGCTCTGTGTCTATTTTCTATACTGATATCTAATTGCTTGCAGAGTTTACCTAAACTGTAAGACGGAAAACCGGGTAGTATTTTTCTGGCTAGACGTACTGTACACAACTTTTTGCTATTGAGCTGATAACCCGCCTTTTTTAAATGGTAATGAACAAAAGAATAATCAAAATTTACGTTATGTGCTACAAACACCTTCCCTTCTAATAAATTGAAAATCTGTGGAGCTAAATCTTCAAACAAAGGTGCTTGGGCAGTCATCTCATCATCAATACCGGTAAGGGATTGTATAAAGGGCGGTATGGTTTGTTGCGGGTTTACTAAAGATTCAAACTTTTCTATCACCTTTGTGCCATCAAATATCACTATAGCAATCTCTGCAATGCCATTGGCACTAGCATGACTTCCAGTAGTTTCTATATCCACAATTGCATACAACCTATCCATACAGCTAAAATACTAATTTATTTAGCAAATCATCACAAACAAAAAAACTATTCCCAGTAAAATTTTAGATTCGTTTGTTATTTATATATTTAGCCATATTTTAATTAAATGAAAAGAACATATTTAACCTTAACAGCTTTACTTTTAGTAGGAAGCTTTACAAGTATTAACGCACAAACTAAATCTAAAAAGAAAGCAGCTACAAAAGCGCCAGCAGCAGTTGTAGCGCCTGCATTAACAGCGGTAGACTCTGCCAGCTATTCTTTTGGTTTTAAAATAGCTCAAGGCCTAAAAGCAGATGGTGTAACTTCTTTAAACTATGCCATGCTTTCTAAAGCTATGGAAGATGTTTTTAAAGGCGACTCTGCCCTTTTAACAGATGAGCAGGCTTCTAACGCTATTGGCAGTTTTTTACAAGCAGCTACCAAAGCAAAATTTAGCGAAGCTATTGCAGCTAATGAAAAATTCTTGACAGAAAACAAAGCAAAAGCTGGTGTTAAAGAAACTGCAAGCGGCTTGCAATATGAAGTAATTACCGAAGGTACTGGTGCAAAACCCAAAGCAGAAGATTTTGTAACTGTACATTATAAAGGTACTTTGTTAGACGGCAAGCAATTTGATAGCTCTTATGACCGTGGCGAGCCTATCAACTTACAATTAAATAGGGTTATCCCGGGCTGGACAGAAGGTGTACAACTGATGTCTGTAGGTTCTAAATACAAATTCTATATTCCTTATAAACTAGGCTACGGAGAAAATGGTGCCGGACAAGATATTCCTCCTTATAGCACTTTAATTTTTGAAATTGAACTGATTAAAATTGGTCAGTAACAGATAAGAAAATTGTAATTTCTTAAAAAGCCAAGGGTATGAAACTCTTGGCTTTTTTGTGTTTTTCATCTTGAACTTTATCTTACCATCTTGCGCTCGTTTGTAACGAGTGCTTAATTGGGGTGGCGATTGTATCGTTTTTTATATTGCTTATCGCAGATATTTTAACTTAATTTTTGTTACACCTCCCCCTACACCCCCTCAAGAGGGGGATACTTTGCATATGGGTTAGGACTAATCTTTTTAAAGAAAACTATCTATGCGTTTGCAAGGTATTCCACCCAGTGTCTCCCTCTGGAGGGAGAATTAAAGAGGGAGGAAAACATCTTGCACTCGTTTGTAATGAGTGCTTAATTGGGGTGGCGATTGTATCGTTTTTTAGCCTAACCTTGTATAATATAATAATTTAGCCTAAATGGCTTGTTTTTGCTTTCTGCGTTTTATTAAATGGGTTAGTTTAAAGTCTATTCTCACTTTATCTTCAAAAGGAAACTTTTGAATGGCTTAAAAAACAGGGGAGCTTACACTTATATTTACAAGTTCTCTTTGCCACACATGATTTATTAATAAGGTTGAGTTATTCAGTGTCAAAGTATTTGTTTACATATTCTAATGGAATTTTCTCTTGTTCAAGTCTCCAGTTGTTTGTTCTCAAAACCTCGTAAAGCTCTTGTTCTTCGTCAGTCAAGTTAAGTTTCATGGAAATGTTTGTCGGTCTTCCATTGTCGTTTTCAAAAAACTTATCAAAGGTTTGCTTGTCCATTAAAACACTTTTAGTCTGCGGAAAGTAAGTCCTGAATTGTGAAAGAATTTCAAAGCCTTGAACGTCTATATCGCCCCAATAAAGTAATTTAAGTTTGTCAAACCAACGTACATTTTTAAGATTGAAAACACTAAATCCACTACCAAAAATTGCAATGGTGTCATTCATTTTCGGAAGTGTCAAAGTGGTGTAAAGTGTTGTCTTGTTTTCTACAACCAATACTTTAAAGATTGGTAAATCCAATTTTTCAAATTGGCTAACTGGAATTGCAATATCATTAATTCCCGAAAAAAATCTGTTCGATATTGTTTTGTCAAGAACTTTAAATCGAATTTGAGGTTCTACGTATTTTAAATTAAACCTATTTTCAAATTCTTTTTCTTCACTTTTTACGTGTTCCAATATTAGAACATCTAGCAGTTCCTTGATAATGCTTTTATTTCTCTCGACAAATTTTGTGTGAACTTTTACCGGCAATTCTCTTATGTATAAATTTGGTTTTGGATTTTGTTTGAAGTATTGACACACTTGCAAAATATTTTTCCATTCATTTGCATTGTCAATGACCTTTTTGGGATTTTTAATTATCCATTCTCTGAGTTCAGGGAATTCCCGAAGGATTATCTCAAAATTTAACTTGAAGGAATCAACCTCATACTCTTTACCTAAGAATTTCAAAAAATCTTTTTCATTATCAAAGTAAATTGAAATTGGCAAATCTTGAGTTCCTAAATGCTTTGTCTTTATTTTTTGAAATTCCAATGTATAGCCAAAACCTTTTTTCTCCTTTGAATGGCTATGAATTTGTTGAATTTCTCTCTCAAATTCCGACAGCGAAGATTTGGTGTACGTCTTATCGCCACGAATAACCAATTTCTCAAAAGGTCGCTGTTCAACCAAAGATTGAAGAAATGAAATGTACTTTCTTTCTGTTTTGTCCTTTATTTCCTTTGGTGTAATCATTTAGTCAGATAATTTGCTTTTTCTTCTTTGAATTGTTCAATTGGCATATCATACAGCCACGAATGTCTTTCTTCTTTACGCTCAACAAAGTGAACAAATGAAATATCGTTTTCTACTATGTGAATATTATCGCTTGGTGTAACGACTAGTAATTGCAAATGAAGTTGTTTACAAAGTGTAATTAAGTACCTTGCTTTGTCTTCATCTTGAGCCTTGAATGCTTCGTCAATGGCAATGAAGCGAAAAGATTTAGATTCTAATCCTTGATTATATCGTGTTAAACCAAACTGATAAGCAATAGCAGAACCCAAAATAGTATAGGTAAGTTGAGCCTTTTCACCACCTGATAGTTGTCCCATTGCTTCATAAGTCTTAAACTTTTGATTTGTTTCTTTGTAAAACTCTTCCGCTTTGTAACTAAACCAAGAACGAACATCTATTACTTTTTTTCGCCATTCTTCTTTGTCTAATCTCTCAATAAATGGTTGAATGTAGTTATTAAAATGATGTTTCCTGCCTTCAATATTTTTTTCCATTTGGTAAACATTGGGAACGGCTTCTTCTAAAAGTTTTCTAAACTCTTTCACTTCATCATTAATCTTGTTAGGTGCGACAAGTTGAATGTAGGTTTGGGGTTTATTTTTGAAATCAATCTCTTTTAAAGATTCGTTCAAATGCTTTATGTTTTCCTTGATTGAGTCTGACCAGTTTTCAAAGAACATTCTAAAATCACCAACTTTATTGGTAATAGTTTCTTGTAAATAATCATTGAATTTCTTTTCAAACTTTGGAAGATTATCATTTTCTAACCTAGCTAAGAAATTCTGATATTCACTGATTAACTCTAAATGTGTTGAATCAGGTAGGGAATTAACATCAGAACGCCAATCCTTAAATTTGCTTAATATAGCTTCTGAAGGTTGTTTAAAATCGTTTATCTTTATGATTACTTCTCGTTCTTTCCTTTGCTTTTGTTCTTCAAGCTCTCTTGTTTGTCTTGAATTTTCCTTTTGGAATCTCTCACGACTTGTTTCAAAGGTTGCATATTCAATATTCAGCAAATCGGAATGTTGTTTTTCAAACATTGAAACATCAACAATTCCTAATGGCTCATAAATAGATTTGTTACTCCTGATTGATTGTTCAATCGTGACAACTTCATTTTTCTTGGTAAATATTTCTTGTCCCTTATTAAAAATTTGAACATCAGAAAGCTGTTTCAAAGCGTCTTGAACCTTTTTTAAATCTTCTTGAAGTTGCTTTACTCGATTGTTTGTTTTTTCTAGTTTATCTTTCTGTTCTGTTTTTTCTTGAATCTCGTTAGCATACGATTGCCAGTTTATTTCATCGTATTTGTCGAACTTTGAAAACAGGCTCTGACAATCATCTCTAAAAGTCCCTAAGTTTTTTATCTCGGTTATTTTACTTGCAATCGCTTTTTTATTTTCAGTTTGTTGAGTTTGAAGATTGATTAATTCTTTCTTTAATGAAGATAGTTTTTCTTTATTATCCCATCCCAATACAAAATTTTCTTTTCGAGTAATATGTGGTCGGTCATCTTTTTCGTGTTTACCCCTTTTGAATTTTATTAAACCATTTTGAGTTATTGCCATTTCATAGAATTGCTCAAATTCCGAAAGATTATCTACGCACACAAAATCAAATTGTGATCCTAAATAGTTCTCAATCCAATCATAATATTGCGTTTTAGGTTTAATTTCAATTTTGTTGATTAATGACTTTTCAATTAGAATCTTGTTTTTAAAATTTTTAAGATAGTCTTGGTCTTCATACTTGTCGTAACGAATTCTACCTTTCAAATTATTGCTGTTAACATATTGATTCACTAATGAATAGTACTTTGGTGGAACAATCAATCGTAAGGCAAAATTGTGAAGTACTTTCTCAATTGATAATTCCCACTTCATTTCATCATCCTTTACCTTAATCAATTCTCCAATGAAAGGGATTTCTTCTCGACTTGCTCCAATGTGTGCAATTATTTCATCTCGTATTTCAGCTTCACGCCCAGCAATATTATTTTTATTTTCTTGAAGCGTTTTTATTGTTTTTACTAAATCTTCGGTATCTTGTTTGAGTTTATCTTCTTCATTTTTTAAGGTTCGAAGATTTTCATTTTCTAACTCAATCTCTTGTTGCGTGGTTTGTTTTAATTGCTTCGCACTTTCTCTGTTTGTGATGAAAGCATCTTCACTTGGGTTAGTGCTAAAATTTAAGTTTTGGGCTATTTTATTGTATTCATCAAGTTTTCGACTTCTGTTATCTTTTAAGTTTTGAAGATTTCTAATATCCCTCTCTAAATCTTTGATTTTACTTCCGACTTCATCTTTTTCAATGGAAATCGAAATTGTCCGTTCTTCTTCTTTTAGTATTTCTTCCTTATTTCGTAATTCAATTAGCTCATCATTTAATCGTTGTAATACTTCATTGCATTTCCCCAATTCTTTTTCACCTAACTCAACACCTTTTTTGGCAAACCAATAAACTGCCGTTTCTTTTGACGTTTCTAATTGAAATAAATCCGCCTTAATATTGGTTAGTGCTAATGCAATTTCATTGATTGGAGTCAATTGTTTGATTTGCTCTTTAGCCTTTTCTATGTTGGTTTTAGCATCCATTAAAGTCAAGAAACTCTCTTTTAGTTGAATGAACTCAGCTTCTGCATCTTGTTCTTCCAACATATTAGTTCTTATGAAATCATCTAAGTCTTCCAACACCTTTACTCCAACAACTTGATTAAATAAAGTCAACGCTTTTGTGGAACGCATTCCAAATAAGTCCGCCAATCTTTCTGCATAAGCAGTAGGACCATCTATAAACTCAATTTTCTTTTTTGTAACATTTGAGTTATACTTTTTATCTAAAACCTTTTTCCAATTCCCTTTTGAATCGAATTGACCAAAATCAGATTCTACTTCAAGAGGAACGTGAGCAATTCCGAATTGCCGTCTTAATTCATTATTCGAAAACCAACGTACTTGAAAAAGTGTAATTTGTTTTTGGTCGGAATTGGAGAACGAAGCAAGAATTACGGAATATGTGTTTGTATCACGCAATTTTTGTGTAGAAGTAGAAGTTTTTCCTTCTTCTTGAATATTTCCGTAATGCCCCAACACATAGGTTTCTTCGGTACGGTCGCCTTTTTTCTCAACGCCCGAAGATTGATTGTAAAAACGGTCTTTCTTTGCAGGAACAATTAGAGTAAGCAATGCGTCAATGTATGTACTCTTTCCAGATGCGTTCGCACCAGTCAGAAGTGAATTATTTCCTTTCGGATTTATTCTAAAAACCTTTTCATTAAATGTTCCCCAGTTGTAAACTTCCATATATTGAAGTCTGAACCCCGCTTTGTCGGAACTTGTACTAAACAGACTCAACATAATCTTTTAACTTATTTTCAAAATCTTGTAAAATATCAATAGTGATTTTTTCTTTAATAATTCTATGTATTTGATACTTCGTTTCATTTTCCTTTTTGCTGATTTCTTTTAGGTAGCCTAAATCAACAGCTGCATTGATATATTTATCAAGTTCTTTAATGAATTTGACCTTGTTATATTTTCCTGGTAGAAATAATTCTAACTCGTCTTTTATTTCTGTATTTGTAATAAATTTTTCGGTTGCCAATTGTGTAGGATTGCTGTCAAAATCTTCTAGGCTTTGTCTTAGAACAACGAGCACAATAGACGTTTCAAAACCGATTTGTCGCCTTTGAACTAATCCGAGAGTGTTACCTTCACTATCTTCAAGTTGTTTTAAAAAAGCAAATCCTTCATCTTTTTTAACGATTAACTCTAATCCAATTTTACTAATGTAATCCTGGATTTCATTTTGATAATTTATTACATCATCCCATACATTGGAGTTTCGTTCTACGGTTGATTTCAACAACCTCACAATGGCTTTGCTATAAGGGGTAATATGTTTTTCTAAACTGCTCATTTGGTCAAAATAATTTCAGGAATTTTAATTTGCTTGCGGTTGGTAGCATCAAAAATGATACTTTGAGTCTTATCAGGATTGATAATGTGTTTGAATTCTTTCACAATGCCTATATAACCGAACAACTCAGGCAATCCTTTTTCAAGACCACCATAATTTTCTACAACATCTAAAAGTGTGGTCTGCGATTTTTCTCTAAGTATATCTTTTATCCTTTTTCTCAATAATTCTTTATCAATGTTAGATTGTGAAAAGAGCCTTCCTAATTGATTAGATGATGTAATGTCTTCGTTGGCAATTTTTGGTTTGTTAGTGTATGTAACTTCTTCGGATTGCTCTTTCGTGAGTTTGCGTTCAAATGAAATATTTATTTCCGTTGAAGTTTCTAGCTCAATTGAAATATCAGGTTTGTTCTTTGATTTACTGATTTCTACAAGTTGTTTCTTGATGTCTTGAATTATTTTTTTCGTGGCTTCTGATTTAGAACTTTCATTTTCACGAATTATACGACTTAGTTTTTCAGCCATTTTATCATTGGCTTTGTAAACTTTTTGTCCAGAACTGTGGAGATGCTTTTTCATTCCTATCAGGAATGTATCCCTTACTGGGATTGATTTTTGTTCCAAAGTTATGTATAAATCCTTAGTCAGACTTTCCCATTTTTGCTGTAAATCTGGATTTAATATGAATGACCAGAAAGCATAAAAGCTTTTTCCTTGTTGGCTTTCTTTCAATGATTCAAGTGCATCAAAAGTAAATTCCAGTATATCACTTTTGGATAAACTTCCGTCTGTGTGTTTTTGATAAATTCCCTTTGTAATTTCTTTAAAGTTATCTTCAACTTCCTTAAAGTCAGATAGTAATTCTTTAGCGGATTGGTTGAGTTGGTTGAAACGAGGTACAATTTCAAATTCTTCAAATACCTTAACGTCTTCGCCAATTTTTATTCGTTGAATTTGTTGTTCAATTTCTAACTTTTTCTCTTCTAACAACTGAACTCGTTTTTCAGCATCTTCATTGGTAAACTCTACCAACTCTTTCAATTGATTTAGTATGTTATTGAATTTAGATTCAGTACCAACAAACTCTTCCTTTTTCAAACTTGTCAACCAATCTATGGTTTTGATTGAATGTGAAGAAAGTTCATAAAAAACTTCACCTTGTTCATCAGGATAATTCGTCAAAAAGCCATTATTAGTCCAGTTTTGGATATATTTTTTGGCTTTTTCTTCATAAGTGTCCAAAATATTGATTTCACTATCTTCATCAATTTCAATTCTTTGTCCTTCTATAAAATCAGCTAATTGAGAATGAATATTTTCCGATGAAATTGAACTTTGTTTATTTACAAAAGTCCTGATGAGAAATTCAATAATCATTTCTCTGTTTCGTAAACGTAGCAAACTAACACTTGGAGAACTGTCTAAAGTATTTAGTATTTGAGAAATGTCTGCCATTATTAATATTTCTGTTTGTTAGGAATTACACCTCTGACGCCGCCTCTTGGTTCTTCTACATCTCCATCATATCTTGGGATCAAATGTATGTGAACGTGATTAACAGTTTGACCAGCTTTTTCACCAATATTAATTCCAACATTAAACCCATCTGGTTTGAACTTTGCTGCAACTACTTCCTTCAATTTATTCAACATAAAGATACAAGCTGCTTGTTCTTTGAAAGATAAATCAAAATAATTGGAACAATGCTTTTTTGGTATAATCAACACGTGACCATCATTTACAGGAAATTTATCATAGATGGCATAAGCGGTTGCGGACTCCACTATAAGTTCATGTTCAGAATTGGGATTACAAAATGGACAATCTGTGTTTTCAGTTCTTTTTATTTGGTTATAATGTTGATATTCATATATTTCGCAATTTTCATTTTTGAAAAATGTTTTTGAATTTAAAACAACATTACATTGATAAGTTTTCTTTTGATAAATTTTGTGTGTTCTATAACCTTCAAATTGCAAATCTCGCCTAACTGCTATATAAACCTTTCCAGTTGGTTTTAACAATTGCGAGAGCTCCATTAAAACTGTAGCTTGTTCTTCGGGTAACAAAACATTCAGCACATAAAAACAAATAATGGTGTTGAATTTTTTATTTGGATAATTTGGAAAATAAAACTTATCGTAGCCTTCTATATTTATCCCCTTTGCTTTTAGTAATTCAACATCTTTTCCAAAACCACAACCAAAATCCAAAACATCGTCAACCAATAAGTTTTTATTGAGCAAAAGTTTCGCTGGAAAGGAAAGTGTATCTCTTTTTTTTGCTGTTAAATGACTATGGAGGTTAGATTGTTGCATTATTTCATAAATTCAAAACCATTATTGGAAGCAATTGATACTAAAGGCTGTATTATTTCTTTAAACTTATCATGATTAATACTGTCTTCCTCAATTTGTAAAACGGTCAGATAATCTTCAAGTAATTTATTCTTAGGCGTTCTTCTTCTTACAATTTCATAAGCTTTTTTTTGCAACTCATAGAACGGTTCAAAGTACTTATCAAGAATAGGTAGTTTATTGCTTTTTGAGCTATTAAAAGATTTATTTGCTGGTATCAAGTTCCAAATTAAATCGTGAGATACGAATGAATAAGGAATGAAATGTTCAACCGCATAATTTCCCTTTATTAATTTTTCTCCTGTATAAATACAATTTACCGAACCTAATTCATCCAAAACAACATCCCAAAATTGAGTTCTTTGTTTATTTAATCCGTTTCTAGTTGCTGGTTTTATTAGTTTATTAGGAATATCAGGTACATTTGGATTCTTAGATTGTAAAAATAAAGCCAAATTCCAAAAGCAGAAATCCTTCAATACTCTTGCATTAGAAATCAAATAATTAACCCAATAGGGATTTATTTCAATATAATCTTGATATAATGCGTATAAACTTTTTGATTCAAATCTTTGAGAATCAGAATAAATTCTTTTTTCTCTAATTGAGTCTGTTTCATTTTCTTTTTTTGGGAACCAAGGACTTAAAAACCAGTGAGGAACATTTTTATTAAAATGCCAAAGTAGTCTTTCTGTTTCTGAATTTTTTGTTGTAAGAAGTTTTTGAAAAACTATTTCTCTTTTCTCGTCAATTGTAATGGATTCGAAACTATTTATTGAGCGAATAGCGTCTTGTATTAAATCTTGTTTACCAAACGATACATTAAAATAGTTTACAGTAAACCAAGAATTAGAAATCATTCTCGAAAACAATTCTCTTTTAGTAACTATTAAAGTTCCATTTTCAACTGCTTGTAGAATTGAAAGAAGCCAGTAAAATTTATAAGTAGCACTAGTTTTATTGAAACAAGCAGCTAATAAATTTACAGGTAATTCTTTTGATTCTGGTAAAATCATTTTAAAACTAATTTATATCATTATCCAGCGTAAGGGATAGAAGCGAAAATCCTTCTTATAATAAATAACATATTGCAAAAAATATTGTCTTCAATATACAGCTAAAAACATCATTACTTATCAACCTACTTTTTCTAACACGGTTGTATAAACTCTATAAAAATATCCAGCTCACAAACACTTTCTAATTAACTATCAAGACATTTATATCGAGTAAATAGATGTTTAAATTTTTCAAGCAAACGAATATAATAATATTATCTAAATTCTAATTTGTAGTTAAAAAAAATACCCCAAAACAATACGGCTACCAAATCATCTTTGGTAGCCGTTCACAATTTTAGCATAAGTTTTAAATTACACGGTAATTTCTAGTTCTGTGGTATTGCCAGCCCAATCTGTAGCGCTCCATAAAAGTTTGCAGCCAGTGGGGTTGGCAAAAGCAGTAGTGCATGTAAACTGCCAGTCTACCCCGCTTATTAGTAAAGTAGCATTACCTTCTTCTACCAAATCGCCGGTGCTATCATAAATAGCCAACTGCACTTCTTTTACCTCGTAGTTATCAATGGCTTTAATCACCAATTGGGTACCAACTCCCCCATCATAAACACCTCTAGGGTCGCTTAAACTTGGGGCTACAAAATAATCGGCAAAAGCTGCATTGTAAACCCTTTGCCCTTTTTTAGCCATAGTAGTATACTGCAAGCTTAATACAGGGTCTTGTAATACTTGTTTAGCAAACTTACTAGCTAAGGTAAACCTATCTTTAACCTCGGTTTGGTTGCTGGTAGGTGCAATAGTGGTTTTTGCAGGTATCTTGGTAACTACTGTTTTACCAAATTGCCTTTTAAAAACAAGCAAATCTCCAATTTTACCCGTTAAACCGTGGGTAATAACGTTGTTCTGACTTATAGCCATATTTAATAAATTTTACAGAAGCTCCATTGCTTCATATCCCAAAAGTAGAGGCTAATTTTAGGCTTCCAGAATTTTGGCATACTATGTCTAAACATGTACACTATTGACTAAAAACTGTCTCAATTGTATCAATTTGTCATCTTTTGTCCATTATTTTCCTACTTGTGTCATCATTTAAAAGCTCAATTAAGCTAGGTTCATCCTAGGGTGATAGTAGGGTGATCCTAGGGTGAACATAGCTTGAAGAAAATAACAGATTTAAGACCTTTTTTTATCAAAAAAGTTGACAAAAACTAAAAGCTTAATGATGAAGGATTTTTTTAGGCTTAGCCAGGATGAAATTAAGCCTTGTTTAGAATGATTTATCTAGCCGGGCAGCTAAGAATGAAGGAATAAGAGATAGCTATTTTTGAGTTTATGAAGCCTAAAGTTTTACGTTTTTATACCTTAAACTATCTTGCAAACTGTAATGGTAACGCTTACCTATTAAAATAGGAACAAACTTATCGGGATGCCTGCTGATGGTTCTGGTAGAGATATTTAATTTACTAGCCAACTCCTTTCGGGTAAGTAAATCATCTGGGCTTATAGGATTAGATTTATGCGGCCTAGCAGTAGCTGTACTTAAATTATCTTTTTCTAAAATACGCTGCATATCCTTTTCGTTTTGATAGTTACTTACCCAGTCTACCAAATCTGCCATGCTCTTAATACCAATAAGCTCATCTTTAATTAAAGCATTAATTTGCAGCTTTCTCCCCAACTCGTAATTAATGATGATGTACAGAAGCGCCAACTTTTCCCTGCTGTAATGACTGTAACCACCTTCAAACCCTTTAATAGCAATACCAGCAGCACTAAAGCTTAAATATTCATGAGCAGCATCTAAACCCTCTTCCTCTAAAAAAGGAATAATAGCTAAGAAATAATCCTCGGGCATTTGCATACCCGTTTTTAATTCTTTCTCGGTAGAAAAATGATAGGTTAAATAAATATTCTTTAAAATTAATCTTCCCCTAAAAACAAGTTCAGAGTTAGATTTAGGTATACCCACAACACCACGCTGGCTTATAGAAACGGAAGATATCGGCATTTTTCTCATAGCTATTTGTATCTGATTACATCAATCAATACAAATTTAAATAGCAGTTAAAGAGTTTCTATATGGAGTTTTAAACAGGCAAATTCTTAAACACGGCTAAAACAATAAAAAATAAAATATAACACTGATAAACAAACATTTACAAGTGTGGAAAACTAAAATTTTTCGTTTTTTTTGGAAAATTCAAAAGGAAAAATTAAAAAGTGAAAATTAAAAATTCAAAATTCAAAATAGATTGCTTCTTCGTTCCTCATCGCAATAACACAAAAATCTCTTAATCATTCAATCAAAAATCAATCCATCAAAAATCAATCAATAACATTCACACCCAGAACTAAAAACTCAAAACTGGCAACCGACAACTGATTCAAAATTCAAAAGGAAAAATTAAAAATAGATTGCTTCTTCGTTCCTCATCGCAACGACATGGAAAAATTCAAAAGGAAAAAGGAAAAATTAAAAAATCTAGGAAAGCTTAATCACTCATTCAATCCATCAAAAATCAATCAATAAAACCTAACCACCTAACCACCCAACAAACTAACCACCTAACAAACTAACCACCTAACCACCCAACAAACTAACCACCTAACAAACTAACCACCTAACCACCCAACAAACTAACCACCTAACCACCTAACAAACTACCCCCCCAACTCCCTCCTGCTAAATTTCTCAATGCCGTTTAATATTTTAACAGCTAACCAAAGCCATAAAATACCAGCACAAAAACCGGCAATTACATCGCTGGTATAATGTACCCTTAGATATATTCTGCTTAAACCTACCATAAAGATGATGAAAACTAAAAGACTGTTAATAAAGAACTTGGTTTGTTTGGTTAAGCTGCTGATGGAGATTAAATAGATGATTAAGCCATAAAAAGTTACAGCACTTAAGGCATGTCCGCTCGGGAAACTTAAGCCTAGCTCTTGGTAAAGCAAAGGCGATAGCGGTCTTGGTCGGTTAAAAAGGCTTTTCAAGCTTAACATTAAGGCTAAACTACTTAAAGATACCGCGGGTACTTTTAAGGCAAACCATCGCCGCTTTTTTAAAAACAAGAAATAGGCTATCAATAAAATATTTCCTGTGGTGATAACTACCGAGCTACCCAATTGCGTAAAAAACAGCATGATGGCCGTATAAGTTGGGTTTACATGCCCAGATAAAAGCTTAAAAACATATAAGTCAAACTCCAGGCGTTCATCAATAAACACCATTTTTGCAGTAAACAGAAAAACGATAAGTGCGGTAAACAATAATAAAAAAAGAACTGCCGTTTCTGAAAAAAGCAAAAGCAAGGTTTTAACCAGCTTTTGATAAGTGTTTTTAATCATTTTAATTGTAGCTATTATAGAGGACTACTGAGCAGCTTTGGCTATCAATTGCTGCGCCAAATCTTTTCCTAAATACCTATCAATAACACTATGTAAAACATATAAGATAGGCGTTAATAATAAAGCTACAATAAACTTATAGGTGTAATTTACCAAACCTATTGCAGCTACCATTTGCCAACTCCAGCTGTATTGTGGGTTCAGATAAAAAGCTATAAAAATAACTACAAAGCTATCTATCAGTTGCGAAACTAAGGTAGAACCCGTGGCTCTTAGCCATAAATTACGCTCGCCCGTTAGTTTCTTTATCTTATGAAAGACGCTAACATCTGCCACCTGCCCTATTAAAAATGCGGTGATAGAGCCTACAATAATCCACATACCTTGCCCAAAAATAGCCGAGAAGGCATTATTCATATTTAAAGCTTCTCCGTTAATATTTTGGATTAACCAAAAATCTGCAGGACTTAAAGACATGGCAAAACCTACCATTAAAAAAGCAAAAGCTATTAAAGCAGCACCTAAATAGGACAAGAATTTTACGCCTTTAACACCATAATATTCATTTATAATATCGGTCATGATAAATACAAAAGGCCAGTTTAGTACCCCTGCAGACATGTTAAAAGATAAACCCTCTACCCCAAAAAGATCTATATCAAACTTTTTAAAGCCTATAGATTCTTCAACAGAAAATATTTTTACCCCTATAAATTCGGCAAGTATGGCATTGGCAATAAAAAAACCGCCTAAAATGATGTATAATTTATTGGCTTTAGATTGATAGCTTATGGTATTGTCCATGGTTTAGTTTATATAATTCTTCTATAACAAAAAGATTAGGTTTCTGTTAGTTTAAAAATAATATTATTTTGGGATGTTCTAATTTAAAGCTCGTGATTAATATTATTTCAAAGTTACCTAACGTTACTACGACTATTTTTTCTGTAATGAGTGCTTTGGCTCAAGAATATGATGCCATTAATTTATCTCAAGGTTTTCCAGATTTTGATTGTGATGAAAAACTCAAAGAACTGGTTTTTAAAGAAATGAAAAAAGGCCATAACCAGTATGCTCCAATGCCTGGTTTATTAGCTTTAAGAGAAACTTTAAGCGCTAAAATAGAAAATTTACATCAGTCATATTACCATCCGGAAACAGAGATAACCATTACAGCGGGCGGTACGCAAGCCATTTCTACAGCCATCACTGCTATTCTAAGACCAAATGATGAAGTCATTATTTTTGAGCCTGCTTACGATGCTTATGCGCCCATGGTAAGACTTTTGGGCGGCCTAGTTAAGGCTTATGAAATGGCACCTCCAGAATATGAAATTGATTGGAGTACGGTAAAAAAACTAGTTTCTGCTAATACAAAAATGATTATCGTAAACTCACCTCATAACCCTACAGGCAGAACACTGAATGAGACCGATATTAAAGAACTCATCAATATCACCAGAAATACAGATATTATTATCGTGAGTGATGAAGTTTATGAACACTTAACCTACGATGGCAGAAAACATTTAAGCTTAGCAGCTTATCCCGAGCTGAAAGAAAGAACCTTTGTTACAGCCAGTTTCGGAAAACTTTTCCATACCACAGGATGGAAAATTGGTTATTGCTGCGCCCCAGAAGCTTTGATGAAAGAATTTAGAAAAGTACATCAATTCCAGATATTTTCTGTAAACACACCCATGCAATATGCCATAAATACGTATATGCAAAAACCCGATGTTTACTTAGGATTGGCTAGCTTTTATCAAGAAAAGAGAGATTTTTTTAGAAAATTATTGCAAGAAACTAAATTAACTTTATTACCTTGTGAAGGCTCTTATTTTCAAATGGTTAGCTACGAGAAGATATCTTTTGATAAAGATACCGATATGGCTATAAAACTGTTAAAAGAATATAAAGTAGCCAGTATACCTGCCTCTCCATTTTATTCTAAAACTACAGATTACAAAACCTTAAGGCTGTGTTTTGCGAAAAAGCAAGAAACTTTAGAAAAAGCCGTTAATAACCTAGTTAAAATTTAAAAGATGGAACAATTAAAAGTTACGCTCTTACAAGCCTATCTGTTTTGGGAAAATTCTGCCAAGAATCTCCAAAATATAAGTTTGAAGCTATCTGATATTAGAGAGCGTACAGATTTAATTGTGTTACCAGAAATGTTTAATACAGGTTTTACCATGAATGCTGTTGATAACGCAGAAAAAATGGATGGTAAAACCGTTAACTGGATGCGAGACACGGCTAGAAAATTCAATGCTGTGGTTACCGGAAGCCTTATCATAGAAGAAAATGGCAATTTCTATAACCGTATGGTTTGGATGCGTCCGGATGCAAGCTATGAAACCTATGATAAAAAGCACTTATTTGGCTTAGGAGAAGAAGATAAAACTTATACTGCAGGCAATAAACAAGTTGTTGTAGAGCTTAAAGGTTGGAAAATAAGATTAGCCATTTGTTATGATTTACGTTTCCCGGTATGGCTAAGAAACCATCAACAACAGTATGATTTACTTTTGGTAGTAGCCAATTGGCCCGAGAAAAGAGCACATCACTGGCGTATGCTTATCCCTGCCAGAGCAGTTGAAAATCAATCATTTATCATCGCTTTAAATCGTGTAGGTTATGATGGTAAACAAATATATTATAGCGGAGACACCACTTGTTTAAGCCCGGCTGGTGATGTTATCTATTATAAAAGAGACGAAGAAGACCTTTATACCTTTACCATTAATAAAGCCGAAGTAGAAAGGGTAAGAACAGAGATGCCTTTCTTAAAAGATGCTGATGATTTTAACTTGATTTAACATTTAAAATTTAGCAAACTGAAATTTTAGCCATAATTTAGCGTTTTAGTTCGCTGGCTAATTATTTTTGTAGCTATTTATAAATCAAAGCATCTTTTTTTCATCTTTATATATGTTTAAAGAAATACCCAATAAGCCCCTCAGATACTTCAGTATTGTTATTTACTTATTTATTATTTTCATTTGTGCGGTAGAACTTAATTTTTTGTGGCTTTTTGGTTACTCGCCAGTAAAAAAAGACATTAAATTTCCATCGCTAAGCCTTTCATCAGAAGTTTATTATTCAGACGGTAAACTCATTGGTAAATACTATAAAGAAAACCGTACGCCAGTTAATTTCAATCAGATTGATAGTACCATTGTAAATGCCTTAATTGCTACCGAAGATGCCAGGTTTTACAAACACTCTGGGGTTGATTTCCTTTCTATAGGTTCAGGAATTATCTCTACCGTTACCGGAGATAAACGTGGTGGAAGTACAATCACACAGCAATTAGCAAAAAACTTATATCGAACCAGAAATAATAAATCACAAGGTTTAATTAAACATATACCAGTAGTAAGAACCTTAGTTTCTAAATTTAAAGAATGGCTAACTGCCTATAAATTAGAAGCCAATTATTCTAAGGAAGATATCATCACGATGTACCTTAATACCGTACCTTTTGGTAATAATTCTTATGGTATCAACACCGCAGCAAAGCATTATTTTAACAAAGCTGTAGATAAGGTTAAGTTAGAAGAATCAGCCCTATTGGTAGGGATGCTTAAAGCAACATCAACCTACAACCCTATTAAAAACCCAGAAAAAGCATTAGACAGAAGAAACATTGTTTTGGCACAAATGCTTAAGTACGAGTATATAGACGATGCTACCTATCAAAAAACAGTAAAAAAACCTTTAAAACTTAATTTAGGTAAAGATACTGGAAAAAACGATGGCGACTCTTACTTAAGAACAGCGGTTGCTAAATGGCTACAAGAATGGTGTGATGAAAACGGCTATGATTTATATGAAGATGGCCTAAAAATCTATACCACTATTGATTCTAGGCTGCAAAAATATGCCGAAGAAGCGGTACAAGACCACATGAAAATCTTGCAAAGAAGATTTAATAACGTTTGGGGAGATGAAGAGCCATGGCGAGATTCTGAAGGTAATGTTATCCCTAATTTTATAGAAAATAATTTAGAAAAACTGCCTTGGTATGCCGATTTTAAAAAGCGCCTTAAAAACAATAGAGATTCTATTGATTATTACTTAAACAAACCTAAGAAAATGACCGTATTTACTTGGGATGGCGATAAAGAAGTGGAGTTTTCTACCATAGACTCTTTAACCTATTATGCCAAAATGTTAAATACAGGTATGATGACTTTAGACCCATTCTCTGGTAAAATAAAAGTGTGGGTTGGTGGCGATAATTATAACTACTTCAAATACGACCATGTAAAGCAATCTAAGCGTCAGGCGGGCTCTACCTTTAAGCCTTTTGCTTATCTAGCGGCTTTAGAAAGTGGTTTAAACCCTTGCGATAAGTTTACCGATAAACCTGTTAAAATAGAATATAAGCTAGGTTCTAAAACAGAAGTTTGGGAACCCAAAAATGCCGATTGGAACTTCTCTTACCGCGAAATGTCTTTACGCTGGGCCATGGGAAAATCTGTAAACTCTATCACCGCACAAATTACAGAACAAGTAGGTTGGGATAAAGTAGTAGAATTAGCGCATGAATGCGGTATCGAAAGTAAACTACAATCCGTACCTTCTGTAAGCTTAGGTTCTAATGATGTTAGTGTTTATGAAATGGTTAGGGCTTATGGTACTTTCTTAAATAAAGGTAAAAGAGTAGACCCTATTTTGGTAGAAAGAATTACAGATTTGGATGGTAACCTTATAGAAGAATTTAAAGCTAAGCATACACAGGTGCTAAGCGAAGAAATAGCATGGTTAATGTTATACATGTTTAGAGGCGGTATGGAAGAACCTGGAGGTACTTCTCAAGCTTTATGGGAATGGGATTTATGGAAGAAAAACAACCAAATTGGTGGTAAAACAGGTACATCATCAGATTATGTTGATGGTTGGTACATGGGTATCACCAAAGATTTAGTAACAGGTGTTTGGGTTGGTGCTGATGACAGAAGTATACACTTTAAAGACGCACAAACAGGCGAAGGCTCCAGAACGGCCTTGCCTATTTTTGGTAAATTTATGGAAAAAGTATACCGAGACCCTAAAACAGGCATTACGCCAGGGCCTTTCCCTAAACCAGATGTAGAAATTACTCGTACTTATATATGCCCTAGTCCGAGAATTGTAGTAGATACCAATAGCACAGATAGCTTAGCGGTAGATTCTTTGATGTTAATGGAAATTGAAAATCCTGATGCACAGCAGAACCAGGAAGTAAATCCTGAAACAGAAATAAAAACCGAAAATAAAAACCAGAATAAAGCTCCTGATGTTAAACAAGGTGTTACTACTCAAAAGCAAGAAGCAGAAGCACCTTTAAGTAAAAAGGAAGAAAGAAAATTGCAGAGAGAAAAAAGAAAAGAAGAACAAGAGTAAATCATCCATACAAATGATTAAGATTTATAGCTCAAAACCATGGTAAAGAATTTAAAATTTAATAAAGCTAAAACTTACACTACCTTATTTTTTAGCTTCCTATTCTTATTATTTGCTGGAAATACACAGGCACAGTATTTCGGGCAAAACAAAGTAAGATATAAAAATCTTAAGTTTAAGGTTTATGAGACACCACATTTTCACCTCTACTATTACACAGAAAATGATAGCTTAATCAAGAATTTTGCAAAAGAAAGTGAAGCTTGGTATGCTTTACATCAACAAATTTTTAGAGATACTTTTAAACGCCCCAACCCTATTATCCTTTATGGAAACTCGCCAGAATTTCAACAAACAACTATCATCAATTCTGAAATTGGTGTAGGAACAGGTGGTGTTACCGAAGGTTTAAAAAACAGGGTTTTTATGCCTATTCAAGAAAGTAATTTCCAAACCAGACACGTCCTTGGCCACGAGTTGGTTCATGCTTTCCAGTATCACTCTTTAATAGAAGGAGATTCTACGC
Organism: Pedobacter puniceum; assembly: GCF_009674685.1. Taxonomy (GTDB): domain Bacteria; phylum Bacteroidota; class Bacteroidia; order Sphingobacteriales; family Sphingobacteriaceae; genus Pseudopedobacter; species Pseudopedobacter puniceum. The sequence continues at coordinate 846,291 of NZ_WKJI01000001.1, read as the reverse complement.
AACTAGAAAATATCGGAAATTTACCCTTATGGATGGTTGAAGGAATGGCAGAATACCTTTCTTTAGGTAAAGTAGATGCTAATACAGCCATGTGGATGCGTGATGCTGTGCTGAATAAAGATATTCCAACGCTAAGAGATTTAACCACCAACAGCAAGTATTTTCCTTATCGTTACGGACAAGCTTTCTGGGCTTTTATAGGTTCTACCTATGGTGATACCATTATTATGCCTTTCTTTAAATCTACTGCAAAGTTTGGTTATGAGATGGCTATCAGAAGAACTTTTGGTTACGATGAAAAAACACTCTCTAGCCTTTGGAAAAGCTCTTTAGAGAATGCTTATACTCCCTATTTAAAAGACACAACACAAAAACCTATTGGCAACAAACTGATAGATAATGAAAACGGTGGAGAAATGAACTTAGCCCCTGCTATCAGCCCAGATGGTAAATACGTTGTTTTTCTTTCAGAAAGAGAGCTTTTTTCAATTGATTTATTTCTTGCTGATGCAAAAACCGGAAAAATCATCCGGAAATTAACATCCAAAATAAAAAACAGTCATATAGATGAGTTTAACTATATAGAATCTGCCGGTTCATGGTCTCCAGACAGCAAACAATTTGCTTTAAGTGCGTTTTCTGAAGGCAGAAACAAGCTTATCATCATAGATATTGATAACGGAAAAACAGTTCTACAAAAATCAATGGGTAAGGTAGAACAGTTTGGCAATTTAAATTGGTCTCCAACAGGTAAAGAAATAGCTTTTTCTGGTCTTAAAGATGGACAAAGCGATATTTTCTCTTACAACCTAGAAACTAAAGAGTTAACACAGCTTACTAATGATAAGTTTACAGATTATCAGCCTAGCTACTCATCAGATGGTAAAAAAATTGTTTTCTCTACAGATAGATTAAATTTAGGAAAAGATTTAAGCGCTTTCATCAGCATGAGCTTAGCCGTATTGGATGTTGCCACTAAGAAAATTACCAATATCGATGTTTTTCCAAAAGCTAATAATTTAAATCCTGTTTTTGATGCTAATGATAGAAATATCTATTTCTTATCTAACAGAGATGGCTTTAGGAACATGTATCGTTACAATATCTCCAAGCAAACTGTAGAGCAATTAACAGATTATTTCACGGGTATAAGTGGTATTACAGAAAGTTCGCCAGCTTTAAGCATCTCAAAAAATAACGAAATAGTTTACTCCTATTATCGTTCTCAACGTTATACGCTTTACAATGCACATGTTAATGAATTTAAAGGCACTTTAGTAAACAGCAACGCCGTAGATTTTACAGCAGCTACTTTGCCTCCACCAAGTTCTGTTGGTGTAAATATCATCAATAAAAACTTAGATAATTTCCTTGCATATGATGATACACCTGTAGACTCTGTTAAAGCTATTCCTTTTAAATCTCAATTTCAACTAGATTATATTGCTAGTAATGGTGTTGGTGTGGCTACCAGCAGATTTGGAACTGGTATGCAATCTGGAGTACAGGCTATTTTTAGCGATATTTTAAGCAGAAACCAAATCTTTGCTGCTGCAGCTGTAAATGGTGAAATTTATGATTTTGGTGCACAGTTTGCCTATATCAACCAAGAAAGTAGATGGAACTGGGGGGCTTCTGTATCTCATTTACCTTTTCAATCGGGCTTATTTGGTATAAAAGCTACCGATTTACCTCTTGAAAATGGAGGAACTACGCCAACTGTTGAGGAATATATAGACATTATCAGAACATTTGAAGAATCTGTACAAGGCTTTACCTCTTATCCATTCTCTAAAACAACCCGTTTTGAGTTGGGTGCAGGTGCCTCATATTACTCGTATCGCGTTGATAGATATAGTACTTATTACGATCCTAATACAGGCTTCCCTCTTTTTCAAGATAGAAGAAAAGTATCAAGAGAAGAATTTTTACAAGACCAAGGTTTCAATCTAAGATCTTTCACAGTTTTCCAGCTAAATACAGCTTTAGTAGGTGATAATTCTTACTCGGGTGTAGCAGCTCCTTTAGGCGGTTATAGGTACAGAATAGGAATAGAACAAAACTTTGGTACTTTCCAATATACCGCTCCAATTGCTGATTTAAGAAAATATGTGAGGGTAAAACCAGTAACTTTTGCAGGTAGGATTTATGGTTACGGTCGTATAGGAAACGTAAACAACCAATTGTTCCCTTTATTTATAGGGATGCCTTTCTTGATAAGAGGTTATGAAGCTAATAGCTTTTACAATGGTAGAAACTTAACCGGAGAACAAAACGGCTTTAACATTAACCAATTAATTGGTAACAGAATGTTAATCTCTAACTTTGAGGTGAGGTTACCTTTCACCGGGCCAGAGAAATTAGCTGCTTTCCCATCTAAATTCTTATTCTCTGATTTAAACTTATTTTTTGATGCCGGCGTTTCTTGGAATGAAGGTGATAGGATTGCATGGGACAGAAAAGCTCCACGTAGAATAGGAACAGATGCAACAACAAATACACCTATTTACGAAGATAATGTAAGAGTACCAGCTTTAAGTGCAGGTATATCTGCCAGGGTTAACGTATTTGGATATTTTGTATTAGAACCATATCTGGCAATTCCGTTTAACCGTGTGGATATTCAGAAACCTGTATTTGGTTTAGCTTTTGCACCAGGATGGTAATATAAAACTGATATAGCCTTATAAACGTATATAATAGTATGAAAAAGTTTATATCAACCGTATTTAGTTTAGCAGTGTTCAGTTTAGCTGCTTGCGGACAAAATAATCATACATCTTCTAAAAAAGATGAGCAAAAAGCTTTGGTATTCCCTGTTCAAAAAGCAGAAAGCGAGTGGAAGAAAATATTATCTCCTGTTGCTTATGAAATTATGGTGAACAAAGGGACAGAGCCTCCTTTTAAGAATGAGTTTTACAATAACCATGAAAAAGGGATTTACGTAAGTGCCGCAACAGGCGAACCACTTTTTAGTTCTGAAGACAAGTTTGACTCTGGTACCGGATGGCCAAGTTTCACCAAACCCATTAATGATAAAGCTGTTATTTGGGTAAAAGACAACAGCCATGGCATGGTTAGGGATGAAGTTGTAGAAGCTAAAACAGGTTTACACCTAGGCCATGTTTTTGATGATGGCCCCGCTCCTACAGGTTTAAGATACTGCATCAATTCGGCAGCGCTTAAATTTATCAAACAATAATTAAGACATAAAGCTAAAAACAGGTTTCACTTGGAAGCCTGTTTTTAACATCTTCTCATAGTCTAATCCGGTAGTTAAATCAATCCAATCCGGATTAACGTTTCTTATCATCTTCTCTTTTTGTAACCTGGTAAATTTGTTAATCATTTTAAAACGCTCTGCTGCCATAGCTTCAGAACTTAACTCTTCAAAATAAACTAAGCGAGTTAACTGTTGCCCGGCATCAAAAAATAGGTTCGGCATTTTACGGTAGAAGTTCATGGTTTTTATTAAATCAGCACTTAAACCAACATGTAAATTATTTCTATTTCTGTCTGTAACTATAAAAACGATATTCTTCATTTGATCTGCATTTAAATTCTTTAACATTATTATTTGGCTATTAATTTTTTATTGCTAATTTTATGAGCATAAAAATACTAATAATTTTAGTATTTGCAAATATTTTTAGAAATGGGAAAAATATCTGATAATTTAAAATACCTCAGAAAGAAAAAAGGCCTAACACAACAGCAATTTGCTGATGTTATGGAAATTAAAAGATCTTTAATTGGCGCCTACGAAGAAGACCGGGCAGAACCAAAATATGATTTGCTAAAAAAATTCGCAGACTTTTTTGAGTTAAGTATTGATGATTTCATCAATGAAAAGATAAATGATAAATGGGCACCCAAACCTAAAGGAGACCCTTCTAACCTTCGTGTACTAAGTATTACGGTAGACCAAGATGATAAAGAAAACATAGAATTGGTACAGGTTAAGGCTAGTGCAGGTTACCTTAATGGTTATAGCGACCCTGAATATGTAAGCACCCTACCCCGTTTCTCTTTACCTATTTTTAAACAAGGCACTTACAGGGCTTTTGAAATTAAAGGAGATTCTATGTTACCGCTACCTTCTGGTTCTATCATTATTGCAGAATATGTAGAAAATTGGAGTAACGATATTAAAGTTGGCGAAACTGCTATTGTGATTAGTAAAAACGAAGGCGTAGTTTATAAAAGGTTAAGCAGCAAATTCAGACCAGATAAAGGCTTAAAATTATCATCAGACAACCCTGTTTACGAACCTTATACCATAGAGGCCGAAGATATTTTAGAAATTTGGAAGGCAAAAGCATTTATTTCTACAGAATTACCACAGCCAATGCCAGAGCCTACCATGGAGACTCTAACCAGCATGATGGCCCAAATGCAAAAGTCTTTAGTAGAAATGCAAAAAAACAAACCGAACTAATAAATTAATAGATAGAAGAATGTATTAAAAATCATCACTATACAGGAATAACTACTTTATTAAATAGGAATTTAATGTACGAACAGAATTATTATCCTTAACGAAGAGTTTGTCATACTGAGCGGAGTCGAGGGATTAAAAGGCTTCAACTCCGCTATCATTGAAGCTATTAATAAACATTAAAAATCAGGCATTCACACAGGGCTTTCCGGCCTCTTGACCGGCCATGTCAAGTTACTTTTATTCAAAGTATTAGTTTTATGTTTTGGCCTTCATGAATGCTTCGCATGTTTCCGCAAAAAGTACCCAAACCCGAGCTAAGCGAACACATGAAAGCCTTTAAAAAAACAATAAGCTAATTGAATAAACTCTCCGCTGCGCCGCTTGCTTCTAAAGGTTCTGCTAGGGCTAGTCCTGTAGATGCCGCAACCGCCAAGGTGGAATTGGGCGTAAACGGTTGTTTGTGCTTAGGCTCGACTATCGAATTACCTAAACACGTCATTTCATCATCATTTATATTAAATACTTGCCTGCGGCAGGTAGATATTAGACCTCAGCCTAAACACGAAATAATCATTTCAAAATCTTTCTTTATTTTTGAATAAAAAAACTTGAATTTCATCCATCAAAAACTACAGGAAAGAATTGCCGCTAACGCTTTAAGAACCTTAAAAAGCGAGAATAATCTTATTGATTTTTCTTCTAATGATTATCTGGGTTTTGCTAAATCTTTATCTGTAAAAGAATGGGTTGATGAAATTGCCTACTCACAAAAATTACGAAATGGTGCTGGCGGTTCTAGACTCATCACCGGAAATTCAAGTTTTACAGAAACCTTAGAAAAAGAAATCGCTCGTTTTCATCAGGCTGCATCAGGCTTAATCTTTAACTCGGGTTATGATGCCAATATAGGTTTGCTTTCTAGCCTGCCCCAAAAAGGCGATACCATTATTTGCGATGAACTTATCCACGCTAGTCTTATTGATGGTGCTAGACTAAGCTATGCCCAACGTTATACCTTTAAACATCATGATCTAGCGCATCTCGAATCAAAAATTAAAAACAGCCAAGGGAATATTTTCATCGTTACAGAAAGTATTTTTTCTATGGACGGAGACCATGCACCTTTAAAAGAAATAACCGCACTTGCAACACAATATGGTGCTTACCTCATCGTAGATGAAGCACATGCTACGGGTATATTTGGCAAACATGGTAGAGGTTTGGTGTGCGAGTTGGGTTTAGAAAATCAAGTATTTGCCCGCGTAGTTACTTTCGGTAAAGCTTTGGGCTGCCATGGAGCTATGGTATTAGGTAACGATGAACTTAGAAGCTACCTCATCAATTTCGCCCGTTCTTTTATTTACACCACTGCCCTACCACCACACAGCTTATACACCATAAAAGCAGCTTATGAGCAATTAAAAAGTAGCGATTATACACTTCTTATTCAGAAAAAAATAGCTTATTTCAAACAATTAACCAGCAAATTAGGTATTGCATTAATGCCAAGCAATAGCGCTATCCAAGGGATAATTATCCCGGGCAATACCGCTTGCCGACAAGCAGCTGCAACTTTAAACGAAAGCGGCTTTGATATCAGACCCATTTTAAGTCCAACTGTTCCGGTAGGCAAAGAAAGGTTAAGAATTTGTTTACATACCTTTAATACAGACGAAGAAATAGAAAAATTAAGTGAAGCTTTAGCTAAAATATAATATGTTGAAACCCATTTTTATCACAGGTATAGGCACAGGCGTAGGGAAAACCGTAACATCAGCCATCGTAACAGAGCATTTAAAAGCCGATTATTGGAAACCCATACAATCAGGAGATTTAGAAAATTCTGATACCATCACCGTTAAACAATTGGTAAGTAACGATAAAACTTATTTTCATCCAGAAGTTTACAAACTTACACAGCCTCTTTCGCCACATTTATCAGCCCGTTTAGATGGTATTGAAATAAACATCAACACTATTAAAGTACCAGAAACGCAAAACACCTTAGTTATTGAGGGCGCTGGTGGCTTAATGGTTCCGCTAAATCAGCAGTTTTTGATAGTAGATTTAATAGCTCAGCTAAAAGCAGAAGTAATTTTAGTATCTCAACATTATTTAGGCAGCATTAACCATACACTCTTAAGTTACGAATTGTTAAAAAGCAGAAACATCCCTGTAAAAGGTATTCTTTTTAATGGTCATAATCCAGATTCTGAAGCTTATATTACCCAATATACCAAGCTTAAACATTTAGGAACTATCCCGGTGCTAAACAATTTAGATAAAAACAGCGTTAAAGAAGCAGGGAAACACCTCACATTATAAACCTTTTTTGCACATGAAAAGTATTGCAGTTATTGGTTCTGGTACCATGGGAAATGGCATAGCACATAGCTTTGCACAACATCAGTTTAAAGTTGCTTTGGTAGATGTACAAGCCAATGCCTTAACAAAAGCCCTCGCTACTATAGCTAAAAATTTAGACAGGCAGATAGCTAAAAACCTCATTACAGAAGCAGATAAACAGCAAACTTTAGCAAATATTACTACCTATACCAACCTAGCCGAGGCTGTAAAAGATGTAGATTTGGTAGTAGAAGCAGCCACAGAAAATGCTATTTTAAAAGAGAAAATATTTCAAGAGCTTGATAAATATGCCAAGCCAGAAGCCATTTTAGCCAGCAATACTTCTTCCATAGCTATCACCCAAATTGCAGCCGTTACGCAAAGGCAAGACAAAGTTATTGGTATGCATTTCATGAATCCAGTACCGGTGATGAAACTGGTAGAAGTCATTAATGGCTATGCAACCTCTGCCGATACCACTGCAAAAATCATGGCACTTGCCCAGCAGCTAGATAAAATACCTGTCGAGGTGAATGATTATCCCGGTTTTGTTGCCAACAGGATTTTAATGCCCATGATAAATGAAGCTATTTATACTTTGTATGAAGGCGTTGCAGGCGTTACAGAAATTGATACTGTGATGAAATTGGGCATGGCTCATCCTATGGGGCCACTTCAACTGGCAGATTTTATTGGCTTAGATGTTTGCCTGGCCATCCTTAAAGTATTACACGAAGGCTTTGGAAATCCTAAATATGCACCATGTCCGCTTTTGGTAAACATGGTAACTTCAGGTAAAAAAGGCGTTAAATCTGGCGAAGGTTTTTATAATTACCAACATGGCACTAAAGATTTAGTAGTGGCCGAGAAGTTTAGGTAGTTCTTATAGCGTTTCTTACACCAAAACAACATCAATAAACCATAAAAGCTGTTTTTTATTTAGAAAAGCAGGGCTATTGCAGCTATTAAAGGGCTAGTCCGGTGCTTTGCTTTACTCCTCGTCCATTTTCCGCAGAAGCTTCAAATGTCCTGCGGGGTACCGCCCTCGCCCCGGTTTATGTTCGTAGGTTTGGTGCTAGGGTTAAGAAAAGAGATAGTGTCATTTAGGTTAGTGGTCAAAATAATGATGGGTAATCTATGCAAAATATTAAAGTATCTACGCTATATGGCGGCACAAGAAGCCTTTGCCCGCTTGCCTAGGTCTTCATTCTTGCGCCATTGAGGCTTGTTTAGTGTAGAAGCTGATTTCAAGTTTGTTGTCGGAACGTAGAATCTCAAAATAGTGGCTCCAACTCAATACGTTAGACAGTGTCTCACTTTTTGGAAAGTTTAAATAAAGCTTTCTCATATACAACAAGTTAGCTCTACTAAATCCCTTTCCGTAAAGTCGAGTTAAATCTTTGGAAAGTTGTTCAAATAGAAAAGTTCCATACGCTGCTTTTTCCTTACCGCCTTGCTCAAATTCAACGATGTGTTTACCGATTCTAACGTTTTTGCAAATTTGTGTTGCAAAGGCATAGAAAGCAAAAATTGGTCTGCCCGTACAAACTTAATGAATTAAGATGTAGGAAGTAAAACCACGTCACCCGCAATTTTTTAAACCCGTTGTTAGCGGCTGGTTTGCTTTCCATATTGCTTCTCCCAACTTGTTGATTTATAATTTTTTTCATTCCACAGCTTAACTAAAAAATCTTCATTATTGACTAAGAAAACTACTGTCATGACGCTGTCAAATGTAATATGTGACTGGCATCTATGTTTTACACCACTATTGTCAGCCAACTCATATGTATGTGTTATGGAATAGCTTATATCGTCTAACTTTTGCTTTGTATTAGTATTTAAAATTTCATCTAAAGTTGACCTTGGATCTCTGTCTAATTCATTCTTTAAAATGTTTAAATCGTAACTCTTATCGGCTTTATAAATTTGGTCTTTTGATAAATTCCCAAATTTAATTGAATGGTAAGAATTCGGGAAGGCAGCGTTGTTAAGGATAAATTTTCTTACTTTTTCTTCAGCTGTCCACTGTTGAGGGTGAATATTGTTTTCGTCAAAATATAAATCAGTAACATCTGATGACTTATAAGCATACAATATAAACAAACTTAGAGGCAAAGTAATTACTAAAGCACTATAAAAAGTCAATTTCCAAGAGTAGATTTTTTTCAGTAAATAAAGAGAACCACCTAGTATAAATGGAAGAATTAAGATTGTTAACGAAAATGTAGCGAACCTTAAATGTTGTATATGAGTATGAGCAATGTAATAAATAAGGAGTAAGAGAAAATTGATGCCAATTACTATTAAGGCATTTCGCTTGTTAATGTTACGAATCAAGATTTTGTTCAATGTGTTACTGTCGGTTTAAGTTATGCTTTTGCGGTACGTTAAACTTGTCGCTAACTAGTATATATATCCCATAAAGTTGCACAAATACAACATAAAGCAGTGGTATACGTACACCTTGTATATTATTATTTAATTCTATTAAATATAATTTGTTATCAAATCTCATGGGTATTTTTCATGAAGTAGATTTAATTCTAAATAAGTAAATATTTATTGAAAGTCAAAATTATAGACACCCAATGCCTAATAAAACGGAAGCTTACCAATCTGTAGAATAGTATTTTTAACCACGGAGGCACAGAGTTCTCGGAGTTTCCTAAAAGCCGTAAACCTAGCTTGGCGTTTAATACCGTAGTTAATCAATCATGAAGTTCTCCGCCCAGCTTTGTGTTCTTTGCGAACTCTGTGGTTAAATATAATTCAAAAGGAAAAAGGAAAAATTAAAAAGGAAAAATTCAAAAGTGAAAATTCAAAAGGAAAAATTAAAAATTAAAAAACTGCCAACTCACCACCCAGAACTCAAAACTATCAACTGATAACTGATTCAAAAGTAAAAATCAAAAACAGGAAACTTGTCTTCAAGCATTCACTCATTCAAAAATCAATCAATCAATCAATCAATCAATCAATCAATAAAACTCACCACCCATAACTGGAAACCGGCAACAGACAACCAACAACTGAATCCCCCTCTACATCCTTTCGGGAACATCAATACCTAATAAACCCATTGCTTTTTTAATGGTTAAGGCAGTATGATAAGAAAGTAATAGTCTAAAGTTTTTAATATCTTCCTCTTCTACTTTTAAAATGCTTTCTGTTTGGTAGAATTTATTATAGCTTTTTGCAAGCTCATAAGCGTAATTGGCCATGGCTGCCGGGTTATAATCTCTGGCAGCTACAGCTAAAACCTGTGGGTAACGACTTAAAATCTGTATCAATTCAGATTCGGTTTCTTTTAAACTATTGATGTTTTGGAAAGCTGTTGTAGCTTCTTCGTTAAAATTAGCTTTATTTACTACAGAACGTATTCTGGCATGTGTATACTGTATAAAAGGCCCTGTATTTCCCTGGAAATCTATAGACTCGTTAGGGTCAAATAAAAGGCGTTTCTTAGGTTCTACTTTTAGTAAGAAGTATTTTAAAGCACCCATACCTATCATATAGAACAATTTAGCTTTTTCTTCATCGCTAAAATGGTCTACTTTGCCTAAGGCTTCTGTTTTTTCTCTGGCGGTATCTTCCATTTCACGTATCAAGTCATCAGCATCAACCACAGTACCTTCTCTTGATTTCATTTTACCGCTAGGTAAATCTACCATGCCATAAGAAAGGTGGTATAAACCATCGGCCCAGGTTTTACCCAATTTATTTAAGATTAAGAATAGCACTTTAAAATGGTAATCTTGCTCATTTCCAACTACATAAATAGATTTATCTACACCAAATTCATCGTATTTTAACTGTGCTGTTCCTAAATCTTGGGTAATGTAAACCGAAGTACCATCAGACCTACGAACCAATTTCTCATCTAAGCCATCGCTGGTTAAATCTATCCATACAGAGCCGTCTTCTTTTTGAAAGAAAACACCTTTAGCCAAACCTTCTTCAACTATATCTTTACCTAATAAGTAGGTATTAGACTCGTAATAATATTTATCAAAATCTACCCCAAGTTTGCGGTAAGTGCTATCAAAACCTTCATAAACCCAGCCATTCATGGTTTTCCATAAAGAGATTACGGCCTCATCTCCTTCTTCCCATTTTAGCAGCATAGCCTGGGCTTCTTTCATTAAAGGGGCTTCTTTTTTAGCTTCGTCTTCTGTTTTACCAGCTTGTTTTAAAGCATCTATCTCCTTTTTATATTCTTTATCAAAAATAACATAGTATTTACCCACCAAATGGTCGCCTTTTAAACCAGATGATTGTGGCGTTTCACCAGCACCAAATTTTTGCCATGCCAACATAGATTTACAGATATGTATTCCCCTATCGTTAACCAAATTGGCTTTGGTGACCTCGTAACCATTGGCTTTTAAAACCTCGGCAACGGCATAACCCAAAAGATTATTTCTAACGTGTCCTAAGTGTAATGGCTTATTGGTGTTTGGCGATGAATATTCTACCATTACCTTTTTACCATTTGGAGAAACACTTCCAAACCCTGCTTTGGCGATATCATTTTGCAAAACATTTAACCAAAAAGCATCGGCTAAAACAATATTTAAAAAGCCTTTTATCACATTAAAATCTGCAACTTCTGGGTAATTGTTTTTTAAATATTCGCCAATAGCGGCTGCCGTTTGTTCCGGAGATTTTTTTGTTTGTCTTACAAAAGGGAAAACAACCAAAGTAAAATGACCTTCAAATTCTTTCTTAGTTTGTTCTAAACTAATTTGTGCTGTTGCAATTTCAATATCAAATAAAGCTTTGAAAGCTTGGCTTATGGCTGCTGGTAAAAAATTCATGGGGCAAAAATAATCAAATATTAAATGTTAGCGAATTTAGCGCATAAATCTTAGCCTTATACCTTTTCACAAATTGATACGTTTTCAATATTTTAATTAAATTTGAAAGATAGCGCATGCTCATGCTAGCTACAATAAATCAGAAATGGCAAAAACGAAATACTATTTTAATACCCAAACCCTTAAATATGAAAAGGTAAGGCTTAGTCTTGGGATTAAAGTTTTAAAAGCACTAGGTTTTATTTCTACCGCATTGGTGTTCTCTTTCATTATTATTGCCTTTGCTTATACTTTTTTTGATTCGCCAAAGGAAAAGCAATTGAAAAGAGAGATTAACCAATTGAGCTTACAATACGAGATTTTACAAGATCGTTTAAAGCAATTGAATGCTGTTGTGGATGATTTGCAAGAGCGAGATGACAATATTTACCGCGTCATTTTTGAGGCAGAGCCGATACCTAAAGAAGTTAGAAATGCTGGTTTTGGTGGGATAAACAGATATAAAAACCTAGAAAATTACGACTATGCCAACCTGATGATTGAGGCTACTAAAAAAGTTGATATTCTTTCTAAACAGCTTTACGTACAATCAAAATCTTATGATGAGCTGGCAAAAGCTGTAAATTCTAAAGAAAAAATGATGGCTTCTATCCCTGCTGTACAACCTGTGGATAGCAGGAAGTTAAAAGGTGCTATTTCTGGTTTTGGGTATCGGATACATCCTATCTATAAAATTAGAAAAATGCATGAAGGTATGGATTTTACCGCTCCAATTGGCACTCCTATTTATGCTACTGGCGATGGTTATATAGCAGCAGTTGGTAATGAAAGAGGCTATGGCAACAGGGTAATTATTAGTCATGGTTACGGTTATTCTACCAAATATGCACACATGAGCAGGTTTAAAGTTAAGAAAGGACAAAGAGTTAAGCGTGGCGATATTATTGGTTATGTAGGAAATACTGGCGCTTCTACCGGGCCACACCTGCATTATGAAGTTTATAAAGGTGGTAAACCTATTAATCCTATTAATTTCTTCTTTAACGATTTAACACCATCAGAATATATGGCCATGTTAGAAGTAGCATCAAGAGAAAACCAATCTTTTGATTAATTTTGATTTTCATTTCATCAATATCATTAAAAATGCCTTATAAAGAGAAAGAAATAAACAAGCTGTATTACCCAATAGGTGAAGTTGCAGATATGTTTCAGGTAAATACATCAATGATTAGATTCTACGAAAAGGAATTTGAAATACTGCAACCTAAGAAAAACGCTAAGGGCAATCGTTTATTTAGGCCAGAAGATATTGAGAACTTAAAAATCATATTCCACCTCATAAAAGATAAAGGTTTTACCTTACAGGGAGCTAAAGACTACATGAAAGGTAACAGAAATGAAGTTGCTGAAAACCAAAAGATTATAGACTCTTTAGAAAAATTAAAAGCTTTTATGCTTAACCTTAATGAAGAGCTATAAAGCGGGTATGATTCTTGTTTATCATTCTTCGTAAAAAAGCCCACGATGCAGAATATCTTGTTTATTATAAACCATAAAGCAGGTGATGATAAACCAACTAATCTTAAAGACATTATTGTTGATTTAAGTAAGCAACTAAACTACAAATTTCACATCTATTATTTAGGAGATAATCCTGAACAAGGTATTAAAAGCGCTATTCAGCAATATGAACCAGCTATTGTGGCTGCCGCCGGAGGTGACGGAACAGTTAATTTGGTAGCAAGTATCATCAAAAATACACCTATTAAATTATTGATTATCCCCAATGGATCTGCCAATGGTATGGCTAAAGAATTTAATATGCCCGCTGCTGCGGATGAATGTATCAAATTACTACAAACCGGAAAAACAGTCACCATTGATTTATTAAGCATTAACCAAAATATATCAGCCCATTTAGCTGATGTTGGCCTAAATGCAAGAATTGTAAAAAGGTTTCAGTTAGATCGTAAACGCGGATTGATAACCTATGCTAAGCATTTATTTAACGAGATTTTCTTCATCAAATCCAGAAGCTTTTTGATAGAAACAGAAGAGAAAACCAGAAAAGTAAAAGCTGTTTCTTTAACTTTTGCTAATGCTACCCGCTATGGTACAGGTGCAGTCATTAATCCGGAAGGAAAACTTAACGATGGCTTGTTTGAGATTTGCATTATTAAACCTTTTGCTAAAATCCACTTGTTTTCTATTGCTATAAAAATGTTTAGAAACCGACTGAATTATTCGGCTTATTTTGAAACCATTAGCTGTAAAAAAGCTATCATAAGAAGTAAGAGAAGAACACTTTTACAAATAGATGGCGAGGTAATAGGTAGAACAAAAGAAATTAACTTAACTTGTTTACCTGCTGCTTTACAAGTGATTATACCTGCTCATTTAAACTATCCAACCTTGATAGACTAACTCGCCCAAAGGGTTGTCTTTATCTGTAATTAAAACCTCTGTTTTAATCTTCATATTTTTATAAAGCCTAAGTTTAAAAAATCCTTTTCCAGATATCCCAAACCTAGAATATTTACCATCTAAAACATAGGTAGCTTTTGATGCTGCACCACTTACAATGTAATGGTTATGGTATTTTTCTATGTATTGCAGATTATGCTCATGCCCGGCTGCATAAATTAAACCCGGGTATTTTCTAAATATCTCTTTTAAACGCTTTCTTAAAATTTTAAATCTTGGATGAGCTAAATCTTCCCTAGCCCCAACATATTTACGGTAAAGTGGCAATAAAGAACCTACAAAAGGCAGTGGCAAATAGGCTTTCTTTTTATATAAAGTGAACGGAAATAAATGATGCTTAAGCTTATATTTCCCGCCATGTAAAGAATAACTATAAATAGGGTAATGCCCTATGACTAAAATTTTCTTTGATTGATGTTTGCTTAAAAGTTGCTCTAGCTTAGTAAAAAATTGCGCTTCGTTCTCTACATCACAGCCATATTGTTTGCCAATAGGCCTCACTCCTTTTTGCACCCACCATTGCGTATTAATGGCTATCAGCACCAAATCATCATTTAAAATAACTTCTGATGGCCCCGGACAACCCAGAGGTGGTAAATAAGAAAATTTATCATCAAACAATTGCTTTAGGTATTCTTCTTGCCTTAAAACAAAGGCTAAACCATTGGCTTTTCCTTTATTCCAATCGTGATTACCCGATATAAAAACAACCTTGCCTTTATAATCTTTTAAAGCATCATGATGCTTTTTGAGTACTGTTTCTGCATCTTCTCTCAAAATGGTACCTGGTGCTGGTAGTCCATTGGGGTAAATATTATCTCCAAGAAAAATAACAGCAGAGTTTTCATGCTGTGGCAAATGATTTTTAAGTAATTCTAAGGCAGCATCAGGTTTATTTCTGCTAATATTACCAGAATCTCCTATTAAAAGTACCTCAAATGTTAAATTATTATTAAGCATTAGAAAATTATTGCCGTTCTTATTAATTTTTTCACTTTTTATCGAGCATTTTACTATTTTCAATCCGTCAACTTAATATGGATGATAAAATTTTACACTACTCTCATTTTTACACTATTTTCTTGCACTGTTTTTGCCCAAAATCTAAACGGTCCGCGTATTCAGGCTATGGCAAATGCAGGCGTTGCAATGCAAGACATCTGGACACTTAAAAATAACGCTGCTGGCATTACTTCAATTGAAAATACTGCTTTTGCCATTGCTTATGAAAACAGATTTTCTGTAAAAGAACTAAGCACTAAATCTGCGGCTGTAGTAATTCCTTTAAAAAAATACAGCTTAGGAGCATCATTTCAATCTTATGGTTCGCCAGTGTATCAAGAGCTAAAATCGGGCCTTAGTTTAGCCAAAGCTTTTGGCGAAAATTTTTCAACAGCCTTAACACTTAACTATCACCAGCTAAGCATTCAAAATTATGGTAATACTAGCACTTTTAGCTTTCAAGTGGGATTCCAATATCAAGTATTTAAAAATTTTTGGGTAGCAGCACATGCAGCCAACCCTAACAAAAGCCAATATACAGAAACAGAAAGTAATACCCTACCTGCTTTATATCAAATTGGAGCTAGTTATACTTTTACAGATAAACTTTTAGTCACTTCAGAAATTGAACAAGTTGTAGATGGAAAGCTAGATTTTAAAACTGGCTTAGAATATAAGATTGCCCCATTTTTGGCTTTAAGAGGTGGTACATCTGTTAATACTTTTCAGCAGTTTGGTGGTTTTGGCATCCTTTATCAAAAAATAAATCTTGATTTTGCTATCAGCTCGCACCCTATACTAGGCTATTCACCTCAAATTGCTCTTGGATATGCTTTCTAGAATTAAAATTTTACTCCTAACGGGATTTCTTTGCCTAAGTCTTGGACTCCAGGCACAGCAATCTAACGACCCTATCATTGAATACATACTAGAAGTTATTGCCGAAAATCAATCAGAAGATTTTGATTATACAGAGCTTGTAGAGCGTTTAAATTTTTATCGTAGAAACCCGCTAAACCTTAATAAAGCCAGTAGAGATGAGTTGCAGGAACTGGTATTTTTAAATCCTTTACAAATTAGCAACTTGCTAGACCATATCGCTGTTAATGGTAAACTCATTGATATTTTAGAACTTCAAAGTATTGATGGTTTTGATTTACAAACCATAAGAACTTTATTGAATTTTAGCAGTATAAACTCGCCCACCGGCTTTGAAAACTTCAATTGGGCTAATTTAAAGAAAGAAGGCCGGAGTGATTTAATTGTAAGATACGGACGTATTTTAGAAGAACAAGCAGGCTTCAACATACCAGAAGAAACTGGTCGCTCACGCTACTTGGGCACCCCAGACCGTGTTTTTACTCGTTACAGATTTAATTACCTTAATAACCTGCAGTTTTCTTTAAACTTAGATAAAGATGCAGGCGAGCAGTTTTGGACTACCCAAGGTAGGTCTATAGGACCAGATTTTGTATCGGCCAGTTTATATGTTAAAGATGTATCTAAATTTAAAAAAATTGTTTTAGGTGATTTCTCCTTACAATTTGGACAAGGTTTAACCTTATGGAGTGGTTTAAGCTTTGGTAAAGGTGCCGATTTATTTTCTATCGCCAAACAAGATTTAGGTTTAAGACCTTATACCTCTATCAATGAGTTTTCTTTCTTTAGAGGTTTAGCTACGCAAATTAATTTTGGCAGGTTTGATTTTACACCTTTCATCTCCTTTAGAAGGCTAGATGCAGGAAGTAGTCTAAATGCAGTTACCAATTTATCAGAAATAACATCTTTACAGATAAGTGGTTTACACCGTACCCAAAACGAGTTAGCCAACAAAAACCGTATTAGTCAATTAGTTTTAGGAGGTAATTTACAATATAACTATCGCAAGCTATCACTTGGTTTAACAGCATATCAATCTAACTATAGCGAGAATTTTGCACCCGGAAACGCTGTATATAACCAATTTGAGTTTACCGGAAGAAGACTCACTAATTTAGGTGCTCATTACAATTATACCCTAAACAATATTTACCTATTTGGAGAATTGGCCCATAGTGTAAACTCGGGCGTTGCTTTTATTAATGGCGCTATTGCTAGTTTAACTCCCCAAATTTCTGCTTTAGTATTTCACAGAAATTATCAGAAAGATTATTACTCTTATTTTAACCAAGGAATTAGTGAAGGTAGCTTAGCCTTTAATGAGCGAGGTTTTTTTGGTGGTTTGCAATATAAATCTGGAAGGAAATATGAGTTTAATGTTTATACAGATTTATTTAAGTTCCCGTGGCTAAGGTTTAGGGTTGATGCCCCCTCTGTAGGGCATGAGCTTTTTAGTCAGTTTACATATTCGCCAAAAAGAACAACAAAATTTATCCTGAGGTATCGTATAGAAGAAAAGCAACAAAATGTTTCCGGAGCAACTACACCTATAAACACTTTAGAAACTATTAGAAGACAAAATTATCGTTTTGAGGTACAATATGCTCTCAACAAGAGTTTCAGTTTAAGAAACAGAGCAGAAGTTACGCAGTTCAAAAAAGAAAGCACACAGAATACTTATGGTTTATTGCTTTATCAGGATGTACTTTATAATCCGCTTAGCTCTAAATTATCAGGAAATGCTAGGATAGCGTATTTCAATACCGAAGGTTTTGATACCAGAATATATGCTTATGAAAACGATGTATTATATGGATTTTCTATCCCAGGCTTGCAAAATAAAGGTATAAGATTTTACCTTAACGGCAGATATACCTTAAAAAGAGGTGTTGATTTTTGGTTAAAATACAGTTTTACACATTATACAGATTTAGAAACTATTGGCTCTGGTTTAGACCAAATAGATGGCAATTTAAGATCAGAAGTAAAAGTGCAAATTAGGTATCAATTTTAATTAAACGTTTATAGGAATTGATTTTTCATCTACAAAAAATCAATTCATTCTTCTACCCTATGATAGCATATTTTAAAGGAGAAATTCCTTTTTTTAGGTATTTATGGTTTTTCGTGATTGGTATTTCATTGGCTATTGGCCTAGATTTAATACCACATAATTTTTGGTTTATCTTATGGGCGAGTAATATCCTCATCTTAACCGCCTACTTATTTATAACAAAGCGCTTTAAGCTTTATCAATATAATTATTTACCTACATTTTTAATTGCACTTCAATTTCTTTTAACAGGTATTATTTTTTGCACCTCCTCTAAAGAAATTCATCACAGTCATCATTTTTCTAAGCATCAAGCAAATCATCATATAGTTATCGTTACAGAACAACCTAAACTAAAAGGAGATATTGCAAGGTTTACTGTTAAGGTAAAAAATAACGTATTAAATCAAAAGCTAATAAAAGCATCAGGCAATTTACTATTAGCCATGCGTTATGATACCACTAAAAAATTCCCTTATCGGTATGGCGATTTACTACTCATCAAATCAAAAATTAAAGAAACAGAACCCGCCTATAACCCAGCCGAATTTAACTACAAAAGGTTTTTAGCGCATAAACAAATCTATCATCAAAGCTTTATTCACCTTAAAGAAACAGTTAAACTTACATCAGAAAAAGGGAATCCTATCATCAGCTTTGCCTTAAAATTTAGAGAAGAACAAGTAGAAAAGTTTAAAAAATATTTGGCTTATGAAGATTCTAAGGCAGTTGCTTCTACCTTAATTTTAGGTTACCGGGCAGATTTAGACCCGCAAATCCTTCAAGCTTATTCCAACACGGGTACTTTACATATTCTTTCTGTTTCTGGCATGCATGTGGCTATTGTGGTATTACTCTTAAATCTTCTTTTTAAGCCGCTAGAAAAATTACCTTACGGAAAAACTATAAAGCTTACGCTGATGCTAAGTTTAATATGGTTTTATGCGCTTATAACAGGCTTAGCCCCCTCTATTTTAAGAGCTTCTTTAATGCTTTCGCTAATTTTGGTTGCCAAATATCAAACCATTAAAACCAATATATTTAATGTGATAGGCATTGCCGCATTTGTTATATTAATCATTAATCCGTTTAATTTGATGGATATTGGTTTCCAGCTCTCCTTCCTAGCGGTGATGGCCTTGGTACATATACAACCTATTATTTACCAATGCTTTCAACCGCAAAACAGAATTTTAGATTGGATGTGGCAATGCGTCAGTGTATCCATAGCTGCACAAATAGCCACTACACCTATCAGCTTATATTATTTTCATCAGTTCCCTTTGTACTTTATCATCAGCAATTTATATATGGCCTTACCAGCTTTGGTAATTATGTATGGTGGTTTGGGATTTTTAGTAATCGCCTCATTTTCAGAAATCTTAGCAGAAATCATAGGCGAATGCCTCAATCAAATCATTTATTTTACCAATAAGTTTTTGATTTTGATAGAACAAATCCCTCATGCTAATATCACACAAATATGGCTTTATCAAACAGAAACCATTTTGATGTATATCATTTTATTATTGCTTTTATTGAAGCTAGTATCTGCTAGCCAAAAGCTAAAAATCATAATTGTTTTAACACTCGTTTTAGTCAGTATGCACAGTTATCATACCCTGCAACACATACAACAAGAAAAAATCATATTCTTTACCTTACGTAAAAATACCGCTGTTGCGATGCTAAAAGGAAGAACAGCTACTTTATTTACAGATTTAAATCCTGATGATTATACTTATAAATTTTCTGTTAAACCTTATTTAGATAGTTGTAGAATTACCAAACTGGCAATTATCAATACCCATAACCAAGCATATAATAGCATCATCAAGACCAAAAATAAAAGCTTAAAAATTATGCGGCACTTAGATGATGACCAAACCAAACATGATTGGCTGCTTTTAAGTGGAGATAAAATATTTAATCTACCTCAGCTAGCAAAACTATATCAAACAAAAAGCTTTATTATTGATGGAAAAAACAAAGACTACAAGATAGAAACTATGTCAAAACAAGCTCAAAAACATGGAATTTATACTCATATTTTAAAAAGAAAGCCAGCATTAGAGATAAACCTATAATTTTTTAGTCTAAATGCACTTATTTTCAGCTAAAAATAGTGCTGATAAAATAAAATCACTATTTTCATATTATAAAAAAAACAATTTTATGATAAAGAAGATAACACTTGGTCTTATCGCATTCATCTGCCTAGGGTCCTTAGCTACACAAGCTCAGCAAAAAGTTAATGAAGGGTATATCAGCTATGCTGCTGAATATGATTTGCCACCAGACCAGCAAATGGCAGCTGCTATGCTTCCAAAAGAATACAAAATTTATTACAAAGAAAACTTAAGCAAATTTGTAATGGATTTAGGGATGATGACCAATCAGATGACATCAGACAGCAAAACCAATACTGGTTTAATGTTGATGGATATCCCAATGGCTAAACAAAAAATTGCAGTAAAATTTACTGAGGCTGATTACGAAAAACAAAAAGAAATGATGCCTGATTATGAATTTTCTAAAACAACAGAAAGTAAAGTGATATCAGGATACAACACCATTAAATACAATGCCAAAGACAAACAAACAGGTAATCAAATAGAGATTTGGACTACCAAAGATTTGGAAATACCTAGTAATAGCTTTACCCAAGCTTTTAAAGACAAAATAGAAGGTACACCTTTGGTTTTTGTTACCAATATGAACGGTATGAAAGTTAAGTTAAGCTTCAAAGAGTTAAAAGCAGAAACGGTAACAGGCTTAAATCTTACCATTCCAGAAGGTTATACTCAAATGACTATGGAAGAGTTGATGAGTATGTCTGGAAGATAATTTTCCTTAAAATTTCACAAAAGGCTTTTAAGCTAAATGTAAGTTATTTAACTTGCAGCATGCTTAAAAGCCTCTCTTTTTTTATCAGGTACTTCCTTTTCTGGATAGTTTTTTTTCTAGTTAATCGTATTGTATTCTTCGGGTGGAATATAGAACGATTGGATGATGTGTCAAACGATGAAATCTTCCTGTCTTTCTTATACGGTATGCATATGGATGCATCCATGGCGGGTTATTTATCAGTTATACCATTTATCCTATTTATCATCAGTTGGTTAATTCCTAAAATACCTTTGCAAGGCAAAATTATCCTTAACTACACATTTGTTTTCACTTTTTTAACAGCTGTGATTACAGCTGTAGATTTTAACATTTATACCGAGTGGGGCACAAAAATTAATGCTAGAGCAGTAGATTTTTTGTTCGAATCTCCATCAGAGGCTATGGCTTCGGCAGCTTCTTCTCCCCTTTTTAGTAGCTTATTTATAGTTTTTGCTTTAAGTATGTTTGGATTTTATCTCAGCAATAAAATCATCTTTAGGCAAGAACCAGATTTAAATAAATCTTATTTTCTAGTAAAGTTCCCTATAGCTTTATTGATTTTAGGTTTAACTTTTTTAGCTATAAGAGGTGGTTGGGGAATTGCACCTATGAACCCAAGTAAAGTTTATTTTAGCGAAAAACCTATTTTAAACCATGCAGCTATTAATACCGATTGGCTTTTACTTTCAAATTATATTAAAAAAGCAGATAAGAAAAATCCATATCAATATCTAGATAAGGTACAGCAAGAGGCTATTTTAAAGGAGCTTTATCCAGAAACAGATTCTACAAACACACTCAAGATTTTAAATGTAAATAAACCAAACGTTGTTTTAATTATTCTAGAAAGCTTTACAGCTGATGTGGTACAAGAACTAGGTGGAGAAGAAGGCATTACTCCTGCATTTAGCACTTTAACTAAAGAAGGTTTATTGTTTAGTAATATTTATTCCTCTGGAGATAGAACAGACAAAGGTTTGATAGCAATTCTAAGTGGTTTTCCTTCACAAGCCATCAGAAGCATCATTAAAGAGAACGATAAACAAGAAAAGCTACCTTCTTTAATTAAATCCTTGGGCCAAGCGGGTTATAAAACATCATTTTTTTATGGTGGAGACACAGAATTTTCTAATTTTAAATCCTACCTAATAAGCAGTCAAGTTCATAAATTAGAAGATGCTTCTGATTTTAACAGTGAAGATTTAACATCAAAATGGGGTGCTTATGATGAAGTTACCTTTAAAAAACAACTTCAGTTTTTAAATCATGAAAATCAGCCATTTTTCTCTACCCTTTTAACTTTAAGCAATCATGAACCTTTTGAACTTCCGCAAGAAGGAGCTTTTGGTAAACAAAATATAGAAAACAAATTTAGAAGTACCAGCCATTATACAGCAGAATGCTTATTAAATTTTGTAGAAGAAGCTAAAAAAGAAACTTGGTACAATAACACCTTATTTGTTGTTGTGGCAGACCACGGGCATCGTTTACCAAAAAATATTTATGAAAGCTTTATGACCGAGCGATACCATATCCCTTTATTAGTTTTTGGTGGTGCACTACAAGAAACGTACAAAGGCAAAGTGATTGATAAAATTGGGAATCAAACAGATATTGCTGCAACCTTAATGGGTCAATTAAGTTTACAAACACAAGCTTATAAGTACAGTAATAACCTGCTTAATACAGCTACCAAAGGTTTTTCTTTTTATAATTGGGATAATGGATTTGGAATAGTTGAAGATAACCAAGCTATCTCTTATGACCCTATTAGTCAAACTATTATTTATCAAAAACCTAAGTCCGTAAGCCCAGAAAAACAAGAGGCATTATTATTAAAAGCGAAAGCTATGATGCAAGGGATTTACCAAGATTATTTAGATTATTGATAAGAAAATCTATCAAGTTTATTTCATCCAGTAAATTAGCCATTTATAAAATAGTACTGTAAAACCAACAACTAATAAACGGAAAATATAAAGTTGGTAATTAATCACTTTCAACCAAATGGGTAATTGATTCACCGATTATATACAAAAAAAGCCTGTTAGCATATCCTAACAGGCTTTTATATTTCTTTAAGAATTTAATTATTCTGCGTCTTCTGCTTTATCAGCTTTTTTAGCAGGTGCTTTTTTAGCAGCTACTTTTTTCTCTGCTTTAGGCTCTTCAGCAGCAGCTTCAACAGCTACTTCTGCTTTTGCTTTAGGTGCAGCAGCTTTTTTAGCTGGTTTATCTTCTACAACTGGTGCAGCTACTTCAAAAGGAACTACAGAAACATAAGATTTATTATCTGCTTTCTTTCTGAAAACTACTTTACCATCAATTAAAGCAAACAAAGTATGGTCTTTACCAATTCCTACGTTTTTCTCAGGATGGTGCTTAGTACCACGCTGACGAACAATGATGTTTCCTGCAGTAGCAGCTTGTCCGCCAAAAATTTTAATACCTAAACGCTTACTTTGTGATTCTCTACCGTTGTTAGAGCTACCGGCTCCTTTCTTATGTGCCATGGTTTTATATCTATTTTGCTAAACGATGTTTAACGTTTTGTTACCTAATTAATTATATAGTAATGCTATCAATCTGGATTTTAGTGAAGAACTGACGGTGTCCGTTTTTCTTTTTATATCCTTTTCTTCTTTTCTTGTGGAAAACGATTACTTTATCACCTTTTAAATGAGACACGATTTTAGCAGAAACTTTTGCTCCTTTTACAGCAGGTGTACCTACGGTAAATTTACCTTCGTTTTCAACTAATAACACATTGTCAAATTCAATACTAGCGCCTTCATCACCTTGTAATCTGTGTACAAAAAGATGCTGGTCTTTAGCAACTTTGAATTGCTGTCCTGCTATATTTACTATTGCGTACATGGTTAAATAATTTATTTTGTTTTAAAATGAGGTGCAAATATACGCATATAATTATTTAAAACAAGCTATTAAACAATTAATTTTTATCTATTATTTAGCTTTATTTTCTCGGTCTTGAGCATCCAAAATGGCTTGATCAACAGTTTTAACTAACTGTAAGGCTGCATCTCTTAGCTTCGTATTTTCATTATACTCGGCATCTATCTCCATAAACTTTTTCTTACGCTGGTATTCAAACTCCAGATAATAGCGTGGAGCTTTACCAGTTTCATCGCCTATCATTTGCTCAGGCCAATCCCAAAAACCCAATTCAGCTGCTTTTCTGTGCAAGAAAAGTAAATCATCTTTATTTAAACGAACCTTCGTTTTAACTAAAGAATCATTTACATCTATATATTGAAAATCTTGGGTTTTAGAATTAAAGGTCTTCTCATAATTTTTACCTAAACCCGCTTTTAAGGTAATAGAGGTAAACTCAGAGTATTTATAAGGGGCATTACTAATCATTTTACTGTAGTAAAAAACACAGTATAAAAGAAAGGGTACTACAATACTTAATGCTAAGAATATTTTTTTTGCTTTGTTACTCATATCGTGGTTATCTCTTCGTTATTTGCATTTTCATCAAACTCGCCTTCCCATTTCGCTATCACTACGGTGGCTAAACAATTTCCTATTACGTTTACAGAAGTACGGGCCATATCCATCAGTTCATCTATACCTAAAATGATAAATATTGGCCAAACAGGCATCCCAAAAGAAGCTGCGGTACCTAATAATATCACTAATGAAGCTCTAGGTACACCTGCAACACCTTTACTGGTTAACATTAAAGTAAACACAATAACCAATTGTTGTCCAAAACTAAACTCCATCCCGGCGGCTTGCGCCACAAATATAGCTGCTAGAGACAAATAAAGCGTAGTCCCATCCAGATTAAAACTATAACCTGTAGGCATTACAAAAGCAACAATTTTACGTGGCACTCCAATGCGCTCCATAGCTTCCATCGCTCTTGGCAACGCAGCTTCTGAACTTGTAGTGGCAAATGCAATAGAAACAGGTTCGGCAATTGCCTTTAAAAACTTCTTAATAGGAACACCAACAATAAGTGCTATTGGGAATAAAACGCCCACTAGAAACACTATTAAAGCCACATATAAAGTAGCTAATAGCTGAAATAAATTCACCAAAATACCTAGACCCATATGCCCAACGGTGTAAGCTATGGCTGCACCAACCCCAATAGGAGCAAAATACATGACCAAATTGGTAAATTTGAACATCACTTCTGATAAGCTTTCTGTAAACTTCAACATAGGTTGACGTTTATCTTCTCTTACCATTGCTAAAGCGATACCAAATAGGATACTGAAAACTACAATTTGTAGTACCTGACCTTCTGCTACAGATTTTGCAACGTTTTCTGGAAAAATATGCAAAATAATATCAGAGGTAGTCTGCGCCTCTACTTTAGGAAGTTCCTCAACAGCACCGGGTGGGTTACCAATGCCTACACCTGCTTTAGAGATGTTTATAGCAGCCAAACCTAAGAAAAGTGCAATGGTAGTAACAACCTCAAAGTAAACTAGAGATTTCCAGCCCATTCTACCTACTTGCTTTAAATCTGAATGTCCGGCTATTCCGAAAACCAGCGTAGCAAATAATAAAGGGGCTACAATGGTTTTAATCATTTTAAGGAAAACCTTACTTAAAACCTGCAATTCCATCCCGATGTTAGGAAAATCATTTCCAATCTCGGCCCCAACTACCATAGATATTAATATCCATGATGTTAAAGATTTTTTCCTCAAACCATATAAAAACAAACCTACAATAGCTAACCATCTAAAGCCAATAAGAACCTGGCTATCTATAGCTACTATTTGATAATGATTTAATAAGGTGAGAAGTGCCGCTACAAAAATACTGATGAGCGTAAATAAAGTACTTGCTTTAAATTTCATGCATTGCTTGTTGGGAATTCAACAAAAGTAACTATTTTGGCTTACAGCACAAAAGCATATCCTGATGGAAGCCCCAAAATTAAATCTGATACGAAAAGAGCTACAAGAATTACCTAAAGAGGTTTTAGCAGAATATTGTTTAAGATTGTCCAAATACAAGACAGAGAATAAAGAATTACTAAACTTTCTGCTCTTTTTTAACCAACGAGCAGATGATTATGTTGAAGATGTAAAAAAGTTGTTAGACGAAGATTTTAAGAAGCTCCCCTATTCTGATTATACCTGTACTAAGGTTTTAAGAAAAACCATCAGAATCATGAATAAGCATATTAAATTTATAGGTGTTAAAGTTTTCGAGCTTGACATTAGCATACATTTTTGTCGACTATTTTTAAATGCTGGGATATGCCATACTAGCCATAAACCTCTAATTGGCTTATTATACAGGCAATTAAAAAGAATTTACAAGCTTATTCCTAAGCTAGATGAAGATTTACAGTTTGATTATCAACAAGAATTTGATGCCTTAATTGCAGAAGTAAAAACTCAACGCAAATTCTTTAGTATGCAAGATATCTATTAAGGCTTTGTAAAATTTAGCTCATAAAGCGGGCTAAATTTCATGGTGCTGTTTATATTGTGGATATTTATGCTTCATGAAGGTATCTCCAAAAACTTTAAAGTGGGCGCTCAGATTTTACCCTCCCTTATTCTTTCAAAGGATTTGGGTGCAAAAGTTTAGTTGCGATTTTAAATCGGTAGAGGTAAAAATCATCAAAAGCATTTTTAACACAAATTACAATAAAAGCATCTTTGGGGGAACTATTTTTAGTGCATCAGACCCTTTTTATGCTTTACTTTTCGATCAGATTTTTAGAAAAAAAGGCTATAAAACCAGAGTTTGGCTCAAAAGTGCTCATATACAATATTTAAAACCTGGTAATACAGATTTATATTTCAAAATTTCTATTTCTGATGAAGATATTGCAGAAGCAGAACATCAGCTTAAAACAGTAGGTAAATTTGTAAAAGCATTACCTATATCTATTACCAATAAAAAAGGAGAAGTTTGTGCGGTAGTAAGTAATGAAGTTTACGTTAGAAATTTATATCAGGGAGAACACCACACAATTGCTTATTAGATGGGAATCATAAAAACTTTTATGAATGATGATACCTTCTTAAAAAAAGGTTTCAACATTTCTACAGATAAATCTTTGCTAGATTTTGAAGCGATATTTAATTTCTTGAGCCAAGAATCCTATTGGGCAAAAGGTATCAGTAAAGAACGTTTAGAAAAAGCTATTCAGCATTCTATCTGTTACGGACTTTATCATCAGCAAAAGCAAATAGGTTTTGCTCGTTTAATTACCGATGAAAGTACCTTTGCTTATGTAGCCGATGTATTTGTTTTACCAGATTATAGAAAACAAGGTTTATCTAAATGGTTGATGCAAACTATTATCAATAATGATGATTTAAAAGGGATAAAAAGATGGTTACTAGCTACTTTAGATGCTCATGGTTTATACAAGCAATTTGGTTTTGAGCCTTTAAAGGCAGCAGATAGATTTTTAGAGATTTTAACGCCATATCAAACTCATTAACATGCTAAGACCTTACCATATTAAGCAGCTTATTTTTGAAGGCGAAGGTGTAGCGTTAGATTTTAAAAGAACCATTACCTCTTGCGAGAAAATTGCTAAAACCATGGTTTCTTTTGCTAATAACAAAGGCGGTAAATTATTAATTGGCGTGGCTGATGATGGGACAATTAAAGGTGTAAAAGCAGAAGATGAAGAAAAGTACATGATTGAGAAAGCCTGTACTTTTTATGCAAAACCTATGCTAGAGCCCATTTTTGAAGAAGTTTATGTTGAAGATAAATTGGTACTGGTAGTTTCAATATCCTCAAGCGATACCAAGCCACATTATGCACTTGGCGAAGACCAAAAATGGTGGGTTTACATTAGGGTAAAAGATAAAAGTGTTTTAGCAAGTAAAATTGTTGTAGATGTTTTACGTAAACAACAAGATGAGGAAGGCGTTATGATTACTTACTCTTCTAAAGAAAAAGCCCTTTTAGAATATCTAGAGGAGAACGAACGTATCACCCTTAAAGAATATGCGAAAATGATGAATATCTCTAGAAGAAGAGCATCTAGAATTATGGTTAACCTTATTCTATCGGGAGTTATTAGGGTGCATACAACAGAAAAAGAAGAATTTTATACAGCCTCTTAAAGGGGTTTACATCATGAAAAAAATTTACAATAAATATAAACCACACTATAAAGAGAATCTAACGCTGGCTATTCCGGTAGTAATTTCTCAACTAGGACATACATTAGTACATACAGCAGATAGTATTATTGTTGGCCAATTTGCAGGTACTATACCACTAGCCGCTGTTTCTTTGGTTAATAGCATTTTCATGATTATCATGGTATTAGGCATAGGAATTTCTTATGGCTTAACCCCTTTGGTAGCTCAAGAAAATGGCAAAAACAATTTTGAAGAATGTGGTAAACTATTAAGCAACAGCTTAATCATCAATATATTTACAGGTATTGCTTTGTTTTGCTTCATCTACTTTGGCTCGGTATTGTTTATTGATCATTTAGACCAAGCGCCAGAGGTTGTTTACCACGCCAAGCCATACCTCAATTTATTAGGCTTATCTGTTATCCCATTAATGGTATTTCTAACTTTTAAGCAGTTTGCAGAGGGATTAGGCTTTACCAAACAAGCTATGATGATTTCTATCTGGGGAAATGTTATCAATATTATTTTAGGGATAATCTTTGTAAAAGGCTTATTTGGTATCAGCCCAATGGGTGTTAAAGGTGTTGGCTACAGTACCCTTATTGATAGAAGTATTATGGCCATTATAATGGTGATTTATGTATTCAAGTCGGTTTACTTCAGAAAATATCTTAAAAACTTTGTTTGGAATTTTATCGATAAAATAAGGTTAAAAAGAATATTTAAGCAAGGTGCACCAACGGCCATGCAATATACTTTTGAGGTGAGTGCCTTCAGTGGGGCCGCTATTTTAATTGGAACCATTGGTGCCGTTGAGCAAGCTGCACACCAAGTTGCTATCAATTTAGCCGCAACAACTTACATGATGGCCAGCGGAATATCGGCAGCAGCCACTATTAAAACCGGAAATAATTTTGGTAAAAGTGACTTCCAATACCTACGCTTATCTGCCATTAGCAGCTACCACATTGTATTGGTGTTTATGAGTATTACAGCAGCTCTTTTCATGGGACTTAATAATATTTTACCAGCTTTTTATTCTAAAGATACAGCTGTAATAGAAATTGCCGCTGGTTTATTATTAATAGCTGCTATTTTCCAATTATTTGATGGCGCACAGGTAGTTGGCTTAGGTATTTTAAGAGGTATGGGCGATGTAAACTTGCCTACCCTCATTACATTTATGGCTTATTGGGTATTTGGCTTGCCGGTTGGATACTATTTAGGTATAACACTAAATTTTGGCGTAAGTGGCATTTGGATAGGTCTTACTTTGGGCTTATTAGTAGCCAGTATTCTCCTCTTTTTACGTTTTCAAAAGCTTTCTAAAAAATTAATTTAAGATGAACCGAGACGAATTTCTGTTACATTACAGACCTGCAATTGTTATTGAAAACCCAGAAAGCATAGCAGAAGATTTAAGCAAGTTTCAAAACTTCACCTTAAGAGCCGTTTTAAAACTTCAGAATGACGTTTTAGTTCGTATTTGTACAGATTTCTTACAAAAAAACTATAAAAATTTCTCTCAGCAGCAAAGCTTAGATAAGGTTAAACTTTTACAGCAGGCTTTAAAATCAAACATCCAATTAAAAACGATGTTATTTGGTGTAATTGCCGGTTTTTTAACTTCTGAGGAATTAGATTTTTATTTACAAAACGCATCAGAAATTAATAAAAGATTAAGTGCCTTCATTTTCAAAAGAGTTTCAGAACAATTATAATTATGCAATTTAAAACGCCGCTCCAACAATTTAGATCTATAGCCATTTTAGAAGGATGGTCTTATATCTTACTAGGTTTCACCATGATTTTAAAATATCAGTTTGCTATGCCACAACCCAATTATGTGGTGGGTATGGCACACGGACTTCTTTTTGTGCTTTATGTATTCCTGTTGCTAAGAGTTAGCTATGTTTTAAAATGGAAATTTTGGCAAATGACTTTAGCATTTTTGGTTTCATTAGTACCTTTCGGAACTTTTTATGCAGATAGCAAATGGTTTTCTAAATGGTAAAATTTAAATAATCTCAAAACCAATACCCTCATACCCTCGTTTTTAAACTAATGATTGAAGAATATTAAACATTAGAACATGCAATATCAAATTCAAAAAATTCAAGAAGAAATAGAGCCTTTAAGACAAGAAATCATCAATCATAAAGTTTATCATCTTATTAAAGATTTAGATGATTTAAAGCTTTTTATGAAATATCATGTTTATGCTGTATGGGATTTTATGTCGCTCTTAAAAACCCTACAAAATAGTCTTACCTGTGTAAACACGCCTTGGTTTCCGGTTGGTGATGCTGATACGCGTTTTCTTATTAACGAGATTGTGGTTGGCGAAGAATCGGATGTAGATATGCATGGTGTACGTAAAAGTCATTTTGAAATTTACTTAGATGCTATGCAACAATGCGGTGCCGATGTAAGTGAAATTAATACTTTTATTGATGCCCTAAAAAGCGGCAAAGATTTAAATCAAGCTTTTGATATTGCACATACTTCGGAAGCAGCCAAAGCTTTCGTAAACTTCACTTTTGAAACGATTGCCAGCGAAAAAAGTCATTTACAGTCGGCAATTTTTACGTTTGGCAGAGAAGATTTAATTCCGGGTATGTTTATGTCTATCATTAACGATATCAATAAAGAATTCCCAGATAATATTTCTATTTTCAAGTATTATTTAGAAAGGCATATAGAAGTTGATGGAGATCATCACAGTCATTTAGCCTTACAAATGACAGCCAATTTATGTGGCGATGATGAGCAATATTGGGAAGAAGCAAAAACGGCAACCATAGCATCATTACAAAAACGCATACAACTTTGGGATGGTGTTTACCATGAACTTTTGGCTAAAAAACAAGTGATGGCATAAACCAAAACAAATGACACCATTATTTAAGAAATTAAATTTCAAAGATCAGAAAGCTATTTATATCATTAATGCTCCAAAAAGCCTTGATGATGAATTAGAAGTTATGAAGCAATTTACAGCAATTCATAAAGCTTTGGATGATAAAGAAATTAACTTCATTATGGTGTTTGCAACCAAGCAAGAAGAAATAGACAATAGCATCTCCATCATTTATCCAAAACTTGAGGGAGATGCTATTTTATGGTACTGCTATCCAAAAGGAACATCAAAAAAGTACACTTGTGAATTTAACAGGGATAACGGTTGGAAAGCCATAGGAAAATATAATTTAGAACCTGTGAGGCAAATAGCTATTGATGAAGATTGGAGCGCTTTACGTTTTAGAAAAACTGATTATATTAAAAAACTTACTCGAAGCAATAGCTTTGCATTATCAGCAGAAGGCAAACGCAGAACTGCTAGATAAATTAACGCTTTTGCTCTTTCCTCTTTATTTTATACAATACTCTTTTTGCTCTTGAAATTAAAGCTGGAGAAGAAGAAGTTAAAAAATTCTGTAAAACAACTTTAAGTTCTTCTAAAGTCCAATCTTGCTCATCAGAAAGTGCATAAATGATATCTAGGCAATTACATTTCACGGCAACTGGTACTTTAGGATTTATCAACCAATCAAAAGATGGTTCTAATAAGATACTTAAATCTTGAGTTGTTAATTGATAAAAATCTTTCCAATTGCGATGCACCAATCGCATTCCTATTTTAGAAAAGTGTCTTTGTACGCTAGGGTTATCTGTAATTTTATAAAGTTTTAGAAAATGATGAACTAATGGTTTAAAAACAGCAGGAGCTTCAATTTCTGCATATTCTAAAAGCCAAGCCGCTCTAAAAGCAATTTGTTTATCTTGCTGAAAGCAAAGCTGTAAAACATCATCCATATTGATAGAACCACTTTCTACCTGTTTTGCTAAATCAATAGTTTTTTGTTTATGGTAATGATGCTTTAAAAAGTTGGTTAATTGTTCTTTATCCATCAATTAATATAAAAGCCAGCCTTATTTATCACAGATAAACCTTACCTTTGCGCAAAATAAGGATTTTACATGATTACTGTTTCTAATTTATCATTACGTTTTGGAAAACGCACACTTTTTGAAGATGTTAACCTCAAATTCACACATGGCAATTGCTATGGTGTAATTGGCGCTAACGGAGCTGGAAAGTCGACCTTTATGAAAATACTTGCTGGCGAAGTAGACCCAACCAGCGGTTCTGTAAGTTTCACTCCGGGCGAACGTATGGCTGTTTTAAACCAAAATCATTATGCTTTTGATGATTTTTCGGTAATAGAAACCGTACTGCAAGGGCATAAAGAACTGTACGATATCATGAAAGAAAAAGATGCCATTTATATGAAAGAAGATTTTTCTGATGCCGATGGTGTAAGAGCCGGAGAGTTAGAAAACCTTTTTGCAGAAATGAATGGTTGGAATGCAGAGAATGATGCTGCAACCCTATTGAGCAATTTAGGTATCACAGAAGATAAACACTATAAATTATTAAAAGAATTAGATGGTAACGAGAAAGTAAGGGTTTTACTCGCCCAGGCTTTATTTGGTAACCCTGATATTTTGATTCTGGATGAGCCTACCAACGATTTGGATATTGACACTATCGCTTGGCTAGAAGATTTTTTAGCTGATTATCAGAATATTGTATTAGTTGTTTCTCACGATAGACACTTCTTAGATACCGTTTGTACCCACATTGTGGATATAGATTTTGGTAAGATGAATATCTTTACAGGTAACTATTCTTTCTGGTATGAATCTTCTCAATTAGCACTAAAACAAAGAGCTGATCAAAACAAAAAGATGGAAGATAAGGTGAAAGAGTTACAAGAATTTATCAGACGTTTCTCTGCCAATGCTTCAAAATCTAAACAAGCTACCAGCCGTAAAAAAGCATTAGAAAAAATTAATATTGATGAAATTAAACCATCAAGCAGAAAGTATCCTGGCATTATGTTTAACCAGATGCAAAGAGAACTTGGCGACCAGGTTTTACAAGTAGAAAATCTTACTAAAGTTGTTAATGGCGAGGTTTTATTTAAAGATGTTAGCTTCTCTGTAAACAAAGGAGACAAAATCGCTATACTATCTAATAACTCATTGGCTACCAATGCTTTTTATGACATCATCTCTGGCAAAGACAAAGACTTTAAAGGCGAATTTAAATGGGGTGTTACTGTAGTGTCATCTTATTTACCTAATGATAATCACGACTTTTTTGATGGTAAATCAGAAAATCTTATTGATTGGTTAAGAGAGTATTCTTTGGCAGATAAAGACGAAACCTTTGTAAGAGGTTTTTTAGGTAGGATGTTATTTTCTGGTGAAGAAGTTTTAAAGAAATGTAGCGTATTATCTGGAGGAGAAAAAATGCGTTG
Organism: Pedobacter puniceum; assembly: GCF_009674685.1. GTDB lineage: Bacteria > Bacteroidota > Bacteroidia > Sphingobacteriales > Sphingobacteriaceae > Pseudopedobacter > Pseudopedobacter puniceum. The sequence continues at coordinate 812,938 of NZ_WKJI01000001.1, read as the reverse complement.
TATGTTTTCTAAAATGATGTTAGAAGGTGCCAATGTGTTGATGATGGATGAACCAACTAACCACTTAGACTTAGAATCTATTACAGCTTTAAACAACGGTATGGTTGATTTCAAAGGTGTTATTTTATTCACCTCACGAGATCATGAATTAACGCAAACTGTTGCTAACAGAATTATAGAGATTTCTCCAAAAGGTAATTTGGATAAATTAATGAGTTATGATGATTACATCAGCAATGAAGCTATAAAAGAACAAAAAGAAGCGCTTTACAAATAGGCTTTAATTTTGATATTCATAAACCCGATTGCTAGAAATAACAATCGGGTTTTTGTTTTTTAAAGGAGATTAAAGTATTAATTTTAAAACATGAAAAGAGTAAGCTATCAAGAACTTTATCAAGAATTTGTAAGGGTATTAAAAAAACTAGGCTTTAAAGATGAAAAAGCCCAAGCTTGTGCCCAAATTTTCACTAATAATAGTTTAGATGGCGTTTATTCTCATGGTTTAAATAGGTTTGAAGTATTTGCAGACTATGTAAAACAAGGTTTGGTAAATGTTGATGCAGAGCCTACTCAAATAACCAAACACGGTTTATTAGAACAATGGGATGGCAATTTTGGACCAGGTATGCTGAACGCTAGTTTTTGTATGCAAAGAGCTATTGATGTTGCTAAAGAAAACGGCATAGCTTGTATAGCCTTAAAAAATACCAACCACTGGATGCGTGGCGGCACTTATGGCTGGCAAGCTGCAGAAGCAGGATGTATCAGTATCAGTTTTACCAATACCATTGCTATCATGCCTCCTTGGGGCGCAAAAAAGCCAACTATCGGTAACAATCCGCTTATTATTGCAGTACCGCATCCAAACGGACATATTGTCTTAGACATGGCGATGTCGCAGTTTTCTTACGGAAAACTTCAGGAATACAAACTTAAAGAGCAAGAGCTACCCTATTTTGGTGGTTATGATGCTATTGGCGAGTTAACTAAAAATCCATCAGCTATATATAAAACCAGAAGAACTTTACCTGTTGGTATGTGGAAAGGCTCTGGATTAAGTATTATGCTAGATTTATTAGTAAGTATTTTAAGCGGAGGCTCTTCTACTGCTAAAATTACCCAAAGCGAGAAAGAAACAGGTATTTCACAAGTTTATATGTGTATAGATACTAAGCTATTTCCAAACAGCCAAAATATCATTGATGAAATTGTGGCTTATACCAAATCCGCAGAAACTATTGAAGGACAAGAAATTTACTATCCCGGAGAAAGAACCCTCCACATCAGAAAAGAAAACACCGAAAAGGGTATTCCTGTTGATGAACAAATGTGGAATAAATTATTGAATGCTTAATCTATTCCACTTATTTTTAGAGTTCAATAGATATCTTAACCTTACCTCCTAGCCCTTTTTCTACAATATCAAAAAGGGTTTTCAAGGTTAAATTACTACCATTATTTTCTATTCTTGAGATATATTCTCTTTTTTTGTCTACTAGGTCTGCTAGTTCAGATTGAGTTAAATGTTTATCCTCTCTAGCTTTACGAAGTAATAAACCTATTTTAAAACCTTCAACATCTCTTTCTAACTCATCTCTTCTTTCTGTACCCTTAATACCATAGACAGTATCTTTAATCTCTTTCCAGCTTTTTGTTTCCATATCCTTTCATTTTTGAGTTAAAATATTCATCCATTAAATGAAGAGCCTTTTGAATTTCATTCTTAGGAGTTTTCTGAGTTTTCTTCTGAAAGCCATTAAGAAGAATCACAAGCTTATCATCATCAAAAAAGCAGAATACACGCCAAATATTTGAACCCAGCTGAATTCTTGCTTCATAAAGGCCATTTGTTCCAACTAAGAATTTCAAATAATTAGAGGGAACTCTTTCCAGAGTTTCAATAGCTTCAATAATTTTAAAAATCTTATCCTGAACTTTAATTGGTTGTTCACGTAAGAAATTTTCAAAATAATCTTTAAAAGCTACAACTTCTCTTACTTTCATTTCAACAAAGGTAACTTATAAGTCACTATTATTCAAAAGAAATTTTAGAAGTAAATAAAACTTATCCAAGACATTTTATTCCTTCAAAGCTTTATCAATAGCAATAGATTCACCAGACCACACTTTTCTAGATGTCCAATTGGCATTGGGTGCTACCCAAAACTCATCAGTATCAGGTAAACCTAAAATCAAAAATACTTGAGAACAAAGGTATAAGCTACCGGTAGAAATATAGGTTTCGCCAAGTTCTGGCTGATGCCCATAAACACCAATGGTTAACCAACCATTTTTATCAAAAGTATTGGGCGCCTCAATTTGATTTTTAACCATAGTATATAATGCACATCTCACTTGTTGAGGCAATACATTTTTAGGTAATGCCTTCATTAAAGCTATTTGTGATAATAATTGAAAAGCCCCGAAACGGTAAGCCATAGAACGTCCTATAACAGGATAAGTACCATCCGGAGCTATTAAACGTTCCTGAACTTCGGCATAACGTACTGCTCTTTTAAGTTCTTTGGCATAAGTTTCTTGCTCTTTAATGCCTGCGCCTATAAGCGTTTGTAACACATCTAAAAACATCGGGTGGATAACGAAACTGTTATAATAATCCCAATGAAAATCTGGTCCATCGCCATAAACACCATCGCCTTTATACCAGTTTAAATGTTCTTTTATGGCATAATCCACACGCATTAAATCGCAACTACCTTCAAATTTAAGTAAGGCAGCTTCTACTGTTGCGCTAAATAAAAGCCAATTATTGTAATAAGGTTTGATTTTACGAGTAGTCTTTAGAGCTTTAATAATATTAGCTTGTGTTTGCTTATCTAAAGGTTTCCATAATTGGTCTGGCGCTCTTAATAAAGCTTGTGCAAGAAAAGCTGCGTCTACCAAAGGTTGGCCACCATCAGTAAAATTGAGATAGTCTTTAGCATTTTCATCAGTAGCATTTTTAAGCGACAACTGTGCTAATTGAATATATTTTGCTCTTAATTTTCCTTCCGGAGAATCATCAGCGCCTAAGGCAAACCAAGGTGCAATACCAGCTAAGGTTCTACCAAAAGCTTCTAAATGAGTCCATTTTGCATTGTTTGGAGACTTAGCCTCAACAGGCATGGTTTGTTTTAGCTCGTTTTTACTAAGCGCTTGCAAAACCGGGTCGGCAATTTGCAACATTGCCTTCACCATATAGCTTCTTTGCTTTTCTGGCGCTGGTAATTGTTGTGCGTAAAATTTCTGACTGATTAATGTCAGCAGTAATAGGGTAAATAGCTTTTTCATCATACAAAAAATAAACTTTACCCTTTTTGGATAAAGTTTATTTTATAAATATAACAGTATTGAAATTATTTATTGCCTTTTCTAGCTTTTAGTTGAGCTATGTATAATGATTGCGGATTAACATGTTGACCTAAACTTTCCCATTCTCCATCGGGCTTACCCTCTAAACGACCAGCATATTTTTGTCCAACTAAACCAATACAGTAATTTTTACCAGAAATCCATGGTGTTTGTACGGCAGCTCTTTTTACAGTACAATTCCATAAAACTTGGGTAGTACCTACCCAACCATGTCCAGAACCCCAATTACCACGATCATGTACATTGATTTCGCCATCTGTTACAATATTATCGTACAAAGCACCAGCAGACCATCTGTGGTGCGGACCAATATCTGCATGGGTATTAGATGCTTTGCAATTGTAAAACACATTTGGCCCCATGGTTCTAGCGCCACTTACATAATCATGTCTTCCTTCTGTGGTTTCGCAGTTTTTAACCAAATTAAAAGCACCATCAACATTAAAACTGTATCTTCTACCTCCGGTAATAACCGATTTTGGATCTAAACATTTAGAATCTGTTACGGTAACATATCTGGCATATCTATCCACATTTACACAAGAAGTAGCAAAGTATCTAGATATAACATTTCTTACCCATCCATTATCGATTTTATCAAATTCTATGGCTTTCCAAGAGTGTTCTTCATCTGTATCCGAAGCATATTCAGATTCGAATAATATATTTTCTACACCTACTTCTTGTATTCTTCCGGCGAAAGTAAATTTATAAACTTCTGCACCACCATACTTTTTCTCTAAAGGCATTACAATAGGTTGATTGATATAAATTTTATTACCTTTTACAGCAGTAATAGCTCTCTCAAAAGTTAAATTATAGCTTTTAGCATCCCATTGGATAGTACCCGGTCTTTCTATAATTTTATCCATTTGAAGGTCTTTAATCCAAGCATCAGTACCTGGTCTGTAAATGATAATCTCATCGCCAACTTTAAAATTCTCAGGCTTTTCTACCTCCAAATAAAACCTACCCACAGGTACATAGTCTTCTGTTACAGTAGTTCTGGTACCTTTAACCTCTCTAGGTGCGCCCTCACCAGAAACTTGCACAAGCACTCTTCTATCTTTACCGGTAGCTATTAATTTAGTTCCGTTGGCATCATTACCCTCTCCTCTTAAAACAATACCACTGGTTTTAATAGTGATAGCTCCAGGGATTTTATAAACACCCTTTTTAAGTAGAATAGCGCCTCTAAAACCATCTTTATCAGGCTTCATAGCCGATACTTGATCTATTGCCTTTTGGATGATTTCTTGGCTACTTCCATCGCTAGCAGGCGAAATGGTTTTAACTACCTTAACATCAGGAATTTCTTTATCTCCCATATGGTAACCTACCCTGCTAAAATCTGGGATGATATTTCCTTTCTCATCAGGCCTAAAGGTTAGCGTTCCGTCTTTATTTACGGTGTAAAATTTTGACTCTTTGTAATAAGTAAAAGAGAGTATTATTAAGCTTAATAACACAATACCCATTTTATGTATTGAGCGCATAGCTTTAACTATTTTTATGTTGCTGAGCATGGGTTATTTTTTTAAATGAGATTTTATTCTTTCTATAATAGGCTGAGCTAATAACTCGTAGCCTTGCTCTGTATAATGCACATTACCCGGTTTAGAATTTGCTGGGTGTACTGTTAAAGATGTCTTGTAAAGATCTAAAACTTCAATTTTATTCTTTTTCATCACCTCTAGAGCTACTTTATTATACTGAGCCGGAGATTCTACTTTTCTGCCAGCTGCATTTTCTGGTACTGTTGTAGTATTGATAAAAATTATAGTTGCTGTAGTCTCTTTTAACTTATCTACAATGATTTGTAAGTTCTTTCTATAATCTTCTAAAGGAACACTGATTTTACCTTTTACAACATCATATTTATTTGAAGAATCTCTATGAACCATATCATGTAAACCAAAATTAAAGGTGATAACATCCCACTCTCTATCTCCAACCCATTTCTCTATATTTTGTACTCCTCTTGTTGTAGGGCCTCCGTTACCGGGATTATGCTCAACATTAACACCTGTTAAAGCTTTTTGGATAAATGGTGTATATCCTATAGAAATAGAATCACCAATAATTAAAACATTTTTAGGTGTTTGAAAACTAGCTGCAACTAAAGTCACAACAATTAATAAAGCAGTTATACTTAAGTACTTTTTCATATCTGTTTCTTATAAATTTTTAAATCTTAATAAAGCTTCTAAATAATAATATTCTGCATAAATAATTGGTACATCAATCTCGCCATTATGTGGCTTAGACCCTGTACTATGTAACAATACAAAACCTTTATGAGTACCTTTTGGTGCGATGTACTTTGTGCTTAAATTTTTCAAAATGGTATTTGCCTTTTCTACATAGAACTTACTATTATTACTGTATTTACTTAGCTCGTAAAGACCTGATGCTATTACAGTTGCGGCAGAAACATCTCTTGGCTCATTTGTTATTCCTGGAGCATCAAAATCCCAGTAAGGAATTAAGTCTGCTGGTAAGTTTTTATGTGTAAAAATATATTTAGCGATATTTTCTGCTTGTTTTAAGTAAGCTTTATCTTTTGTATATCGGTAACATAAAGTATAGCCATATAATCCCCAAGCTTGCCCTCTAGACCATGCAGACTCATGCGAATAACCCTGATGCGTATTTTTCTTTTCTACAGCACCTGTTTGTGGATTGTAACTGATGACATGGTAAGTACTATAATCAGGTCTGAAATGATTTTTTAAAGTTGTATTAGCATGTGTTACAGCAATTTTATGGAAAGAAGAATCGCCTGTTAGCTTGGTAGCTTCAAATAAAAGCTCAAGATTTAACATATTATCTATGATAACAGGGAAATCCCATTTATCAGAGTTATGGTCCCAAGAACGGATAGCACCTACTTTAGGATTGAATCTAGTAGCTAAGGTTTTAGCTGATTGAATGATAACATCTTTATAATAATTATCATTTGTTAAGCGGTATGCATTACCAAAACTGCAAAACACTTTAAAACCCATATCGTGGGTAGTTGCATTTAACTTTTCTCTTTCAATATCAGCAGTAAAAGCTTTTGCAGCATTTAACCATTTAGGGTTTTTGGTATAATCATATAAATACCATAACTCACCCGGAAAGAATCCGCTTGTCCAGTCTTTAGAAGTTACAAGTTTTAGTTCTCCGTGTTCTAAAGTACGTGGAGATACCAATGGCTCATTTTTACTGTTTGTGGGAGTTTTTTCTTTTGCCAGTTTCACTTGCTTTAGCATTTCTGTTGCTTGTAGCTCGGCATGAGTAAAAGCACTTTTAACATCCTGAGCATAAGAAACTTCACTTAAAAACCCTAGGGATACAACACTTACTAATAATTTTAAATTTTTCATTCTTGAGATATATTGATGGTTAGCTTATTTTTTAACTTTTGCTGCTTGCTCTGCATAAAATTTATGCATTCTGTTGCTTAAATCTTCTTTTATTTGTTTGTAGGCTGGGTCGTTAGCAACATTTTTTGTTTCTAAAGGGTCTTTTTCATAATCATATAGCTCTATAGCGTGTACATTAGCTGCATTAAAATTGCCTGTAGTTCTAAAATCTTTAACCCACTCTACATAACGATATTGTTTAGTTCTTAGGGCATAACCCATATGATTATCTTTACGTGGATATTGGCTTATAGCAAAATCTTTGATTGGCGTTTGTACTCCTTTTAAAGCAGGAACTAAACTTTTACCATCAAGACCTTGAGGAGTTTTAATTTGAGCTAGCTCTGCCAAAGTTGGATAAACGTCTACAAACTCTGTAGAATGATTATATAAAATTTTTTCCTTTTGGCCTGGAATTGAAATAACTAAAGGAGTTCTTGTAGCTTGCTCAAAATTAGAGTGTTTGTTCCAAAGGTTGTGATCGCCAAAATGCCAACCGTGGTCTCCCCAAAGAATAATAATGGTGTTTTTATCTAGTCCAGATGCTTTTAACTCATTTAGTAACCTTCCTATTTGTGCATCTATATAGCTGATACTTGCGTAATAACCATGTATAAGTTCTCGCTGTTTATCTTCATTTAAACTTAACTGTTCTGTATTATTATTTAAAGGTACAATATCATTATATCCTCTTAATTCGCCAGAATTATGATAAGCTATAGCAGGTCCGTCAATAGATGGTTTTTGCCATTTTGCAAGCTCTATTTTGCTTCTATCATACAAATCCCAATATTTTTTTGGGGCAACAAACGGCAAGTGTGGTTTACGAATGCCAACTGCTAAGAAGAATGGTTTGCCTGCCTTGCCATATTTTTTTAAATCTTTAATAGCTTCTGTTACCATAGCACCATCAGCGTAAGCTTCATCTGGCACATCTAAAGCTTCTGTAGAAACTTTTATATTTTCTTTTACCTTAGGATTGTTAGGTGTTTCTTCTAATATATCGCCATATTTCTTTTTCAGTTCTGGATTTTGATAATGACCAGCTACTGGTGCACCATAAGCATCAGGAAACTTAAACTTATTTTTATAAGGCTCAGACCATGATATTTCATCATGTTTCTTATCAACACTTCTTTGATCAAAAATTTTACCTAATGCAGCCGTAGTGTAACCATTTTCTTTAAAAAGTTGTGGCAAAGTAACTACCTGTGGCACTTTATCTCTGATGAGTGTCTTTAAATCCCAAACCTGAGTTCTATCTGGGCGTAAACCAGTTAATAAACTAGCTCTTGTTGGGGCACATACTGCTTGCTGACAATAATTACTCATAAAAACAGTACTCTTTTCTGCTAGCTTATCTAAGTTTGGAGATTTTACAGCCGCATAGCCATAAAAGTTTAAATAAGGTTTTAAATCATCTACCGCAATGAATAAAACATTTGGTTTCTTTTGTTCTTGTGCAATAACAGTTGTTAAAAACAAGAAACTTAAGCTTAAAAAAGCTAAAAATTTAGGTTTCATATGATGTTGGATTATTTTATTTGCTGATAGTTTAACCAATCATAAAATGCTTTATTTTTTGATGATAAACCATTTGATGAGGCGTATAAACCTATATATGTTCCGGTAAATCCTCCGGTATTTACCCTACTTAACGTTCTGCCATCAACATTTTCTTTTAGAAAAACGGTTTTATCGTTTTGCTTTACATAAAAAGAGTAATCCTGACCGATAGCTTTAACACCTATAACAAGCTCTCCTTTTAAAACTTCTTGCTTAGCCAAAAGTTCCTCTTTTCCAGCATGTCTTCTGATGAGTTTTAGATAAAGTTTGCTGTTTTCTAATATCTTTTCTAGCCTGAAATGGAAATTATTGTTCATCATGACTACCAAACCAGCACTTTCGTGTGCTGCTTTAGGCTCAAAAAGCATTTTTGTTTCTGCAAAGAAAGAGGTGTCTTGCTGTCTTCTTCCAATAAAAGAAGGTTGAGCGATATCTATTAATGTCTCTGGTCTTAATTGTAAGGATATATATCCTTTTTTATCCGTTAAAGACCAAAAATTGCTTCTTGGCGTACGTAAAAAATTCCAATAGTAATGTAAGCTATCACTATTAAAATCATCAAAAGTACTTTCTTTTTTAGCGGTGAAAGCTGGTAAGTTAGGTTTTCTTTCTTCAAGTAATACTTTACCAACTCCTATATTCACAACAGGCCAATCTTCTTGCCAGTTAATGGGTGTAAGAAAAGTTTCTCTACCCAAATTATAATGAAAACCTCCATAGGTTCTAACACCAAGTAGTACCATCCACCACTCTCCCTGTTGTGTTTCTACCAAATCTGCATGCCCTATACAAGCTACAGGATATTGCTTACCTAAATGACGATGTGTAATGATAGGATTTTTCTTATTTCCTTCATAAGGTCCAAGTGGATTTTTACTTCTAAAAATGGTTACTGCATGGTCTATTCCAGTGCCTCCTTCTGCAATCATGATATAATAATAACCGTCTTTTTTATACATATGAGGAGACTCTGCCACTACTGCTTGATGTAAAGCACCTTCTTCTACAGCAACGGTAACCTTACCCACTAATTGTTTCTTTACAGTATCTAATTCCTGAATCCAAATTTGTCTGTATTTAGAACCAGCTGGTTTATCATCAGGAGTTCTGTTTCCTGTATAATATACTTTTCCATCATCATCAAAAAACAAAGAGGGGTCTATACCTGGGGCATTTTCAAGCCAGTTGGGCTCAGACCATGGGCCATAAGGAGATTTAGCTGTCACATAAAAATTTGTTCCTGTATTGTTTTTATTGGTGATTAAGGTGGTTATCATATAGAAAGTTCCTTTATGATAACGGATTGTAGGTGCAAAAATCCCCCCTGAAGGATGAATTTTATCTAAATTTAATTGAGATGGCCTGTTTAATACATGACCTATCTGCTGCCAATTCACTAAATCTTTGCTATGAAAAATAGGTACTCCCGGAAAATACTCAAAACTAGAAGTAACCATATAATAATCATCTCCCACTCTACAAATAGATGGGTCTGGATAAAAACCTTTTAAAATAGGATTTTGAAAAGTTGATTTAGTTTGGGCCAATCCTGAAATATTGTTCAAGATTGACATCAAAAATGTAACATATAAAATTGCAATAAAGCGCTTCATGTATTATTTATTTGTGGTAATGATAATCTCTTCACTCTCTTTATAGCCATAACGAACAGCTTTGGCATACACTTTAACTCCTTTTTTCACCTCTATAGGCTGATGATATAATTCCCAAGAACCAGAATCACCTATTTTATAGCCTATAGAAGCTCCGTTTGTAGGGCAACTTAAAGCAATTTGAGTTAGTTGTTTCTGTTGCTTAATTTGTGAAGTTGGTTTTGCTGTTGTTGGTTGTAATCCCCCGGGCCACATCAAACGAACCATATCTTTTTCAGACATGAAGCCCTTATCCTTAATTTGTAAAGACCAATTATTCTGCACCTCTCTTAATTCATTTAATTTAGTAGCATAATCCGGGTTTTCTGCCAAATTATTTAACTCGAAAGGGTCTTTTTCTAGGTCATAAAGTTCTTCTACAGGCTTACTTTTAAACCATCTATTTTGAATACTATCTAGCTTCTTTTGGTCTCTAAGCTTAAGAATTTCTGCCATTAATGGCATTTGCTTACGAAAACCAACATCCATATAGTTCAATTTTTCTGGTTGGTAGTTACGGATATATTGAAATTTGCTATCCCTTACAGTTCTCACTAAATCATAATGCTCATCTAATCTATCTCTAGCAGCAAATATGTATCGCCTTGGACTTTCAGCTTTTTGATTTCCTAGAAATGCTTGTCCGTTAAAATGCTTAGGCAACGGAATATTGGCTAATGAAAGAACGGTTGGTGCTAAATCCATAAAACTTAGCAACTGATTATCGCTTGTATTGGCCAGTTGACCATCAGGAAATCTCACCATAAAAGGCACATGTAAACCTCTTTCATAAATTTCTCTTTTATACCAAGGTAAAGCAGCACCATGGTCGCTAAAGAAGAAAACAATGGTATTTTCTGCCAATCCATCATCTTCTAACTGTTTTAAAATGCTGCCTGCAATGCTATCCATCAGCATAATATTATCGTAATAACGAGCTATATCTCTTCTAATAATATCACTCTCTGGATAATAAGGTGGTAATTTTATGTCTTTAGGATTTACCCTTAAAGGTCTGTTCGCATTTCTCCAGATCATAGATTCATGCGTTTCATTGATGTTAAAAACAGCAAAAAAAGGTTTGTCCTTTGGTCTGTTACGCCAATGTGCATCTTTACTACAATCATCCCAAACGGTAAATGGTTCCCCTATTTGATAATCTGTTTTTTGATTATTGGTGCAGTAATAACCTGCGGCTCTTAAATACTCTGGAAAAGCTTTTACCTCTGGCGGTGTTACCGCTTGGTAACTTGGTATAGATGGGTCTTTTTCTCCACCTGTACCTGTTCTCATGTGTTGGGTCCCGATAGCTGGAGGGTACATACCTGTAATAATACCAGACCGACTTGGTGCACAAACCCCAGCAACCGAATACATACGAGTATATTTCACAGCTTGTTGAGAAAACTTGCTTAAATATGGTGTTTGTATGGTAGAATCGCCATACATGGATAAATTAGCACTCATATCCTCACAGGTAATCCATAAAATATTTGGATGCTTTACTTTTTCCTGTGCTTTAAGAAATTGGTTTGATTGCAAAGTAAAACCTAAACTTAGCATCAAAATGTATCTTATATTTTTATTGAGCATGATTACAGAAATAAAAATTATAACCCTTTATATTCAAACCAATCAAAATCAGCATAATTGCTTGACTGAATACCTTTAGAACTAGCATAAAGACCAATATAAACTCCTGTAAAACCACCAGCATTTACCACGCTTAATATCCTACCATCTGCTTTTGTAGCCAAGTTTTGTTTCTTTCCATTTTGTTTGATATAGAAATCTAAATCTCGTCCTTGAGCATTTATCCCCATCACTAAATCGCCTTTCTCTATAGCTATGGTGTTCACTACTTCATCCACACCTTTAAACCTTTTAATTAATTGCACATGTGGTTTTCCCTTCTGCAATATTTTCTCTAAACGATATTGGAAATTACCATTCATCATCAAAACCATTCCGGCAAGCTCATTTTCTTTTTTAGGATTAAACTGCAAAGATGTTTCGGCTGTAAAAGAGCTATCTTGTTGTCTTCTTCCAACAAAAGATGGTGCTGCTAACGCTGTAACTTGTGCTTTTCCTAATTGTAGTCTTAAAAAACCTTTTCTTTTAGATAGCGACCAAAAATCTGTTCTGGGTGTTCTTAAGAAGTTCCAGTAATAGAAAAGGGTATCTGCAGAAAAATCATCCCTTAAATTCTCTTGTGTGATGTTAAATTCTGGTAAGTTAGGCTTCAATTGCTGAGCTAAAACTTTTCCTTCTCCAGGGTTAACAATAGGCCAACCGTCTTGCCATTCTATTTTAGCTAGAAAGGTTTCTCGGCCCAAATTATAATGTAAACCACCGTATTTTCTTATTCCTAGTAAAACCATCCACCATTCGCCGTTTTGAGTTTCAACAAAATCGGCATGACCGGTTGCGGTTATAGGATAATTTACGCCTAAATGGCGATGTGTAAGAATTGGGTTCTTCTTATTCCCTTCGTAAGGACCATTTATGTTTTTACTTCTAAAAATGGTTACTGCATGGTTATCAGCAGTACCACCCTCGGCTATAACCAAATAATAATAACCATCTTTTTTATAGATATGCGGAGCCTCAGCATTATGTGCACCATGTAAAGCACCTTCCTCTAAGATAATACTACGCTCACCTACAAATGTTCTTTTCTCTAAATCAACCTGCTGAAGCCAAATTTGTCTATATCTAGTTTCTTGAGCTTGATTAATAGGTTTTTTATTTCCGGTATAATATACTTTACCATCATCATCAAAAAACAAAGATGGATCTATACCTATGGCTTCTTTAGGCAACCATTGTGGGTCTGACCATGGCCCAGCCGGAGATTTTGCTGTTACGAAAAAATTACCGCCTTGCTTAGTTCCTATTAAGGTGGTAATCATATAAAAAGTTCCGTTATGATACCGGATGGTTGGTGCGTATATACCTCCAGAAATTCTAACACTATCTAAATTAAGTTGTGATGGTCTGCTTAAAACATGTCCAATCTGTTTCCAATTCACTAAATCTTTACTATGAAAAATAGGCACACCCGGAAAGTACTCAAATGTTGAAGTAACCATATAATAATCACTACCAACACGGCATATAGACGGATCTGGATAAAAACCTTTGAGAATAGGATTTTGATAATAATTTTGACTGTGCAAACGTTGGCACAATCCAATCATAAAAAAACTTAATAATAAACTGCCTAGTACTAATTTCTTCATATCAATTGTGAGTATAAATTTTGAAATTTTTATATAGAGATGATCTTGTATACATATGCCTTAGACCTACTCTTCCCTCTGTAATGTTTGTTGCAGATGAAATATCCCAAGTATATAATTTGTCTTGCTTGTCTCCTTTTACATGAAAATAAAAGCAATTTCCTTTCCTTATAAGTGTAATTTGATACTCTTGCCCTGGTATAAATAAACCGGTATCAAAGTAAGAAGGTGCTATTTCTGTAGTTTTAGAGAAATTTGCTTTAGGTGCTACCGGGTATTTCCTTAAACGGATATAATCTTGTCCTTTAGGTAACTCATCGTCATAAGCTGCATAACTAATGTGCAAAGCATTCATGTATTTAAAATAGGAAGACATATAAGGTATCATCCTTAAATTGCTCCAAGTAGAAATATCTTTGTTGTAAGGTTTTTCTCCAATTCCGGTTGCATAGATGTAAACAATGTTAACCCAGTTTTGCCTTGTATCGGTACGGGTATAATTGTAGGTAATCTTAATATCGCCAGAGAAAGATTGTTTTGTCCATAATACAGCATGACAAGCATCATCACCTTCAACATCTCCGGCGCTAAATAATAAACCACGTTCGGAGTTTTCAATTTTTGCTCTTAAACCATCTAAGAACCAGTTTTTTTGCCAAGCTTTTGTTCCATCATCCTGAAATGACAACTTCCAGCCTGATAATTCATTGATGTTTTTAAAATCAGCTTTAGCTAAATCTTGCGCAAAAGCAGTATTTAGAACGATGATAAGATATAGCAATAGATACTTCAAAACAACAATTTTTAAGGTTTTTTAGACTTGAAATAAGCATTACCATCCATGAGAGAATTAGGTGCATATGCTGCTGTTTTTGCAGGTGCCAACTTCCTGAAAGTATTTAATAAAACAGATTCTTTTAAATCTGAGGCTTTATTTCTCCACTCTTGTGGGTCTTTCTCTAAATCATAAAACTCTTCTGAAAGGTCTTCGTATTTGATGTAGTGATATTTGCTTTTATAAACAGAGATATTGTTGGTTCCATAAAATGCGTAAACCGGATAATCCCAATGCTTAGCCTGATTTCTTAAAACTGGAGTTAAACTTCTGCCATCATTTTGCTTATTTTTTGGTAAGCCGCATAAATCAAGTAAGGTTGGATAAATATCTACTAAGCCTACAGGATTATGATTTAACTTGTTTTGCTGTAAACCTGGGCCACTGATAATTAGTGGAACATGGGCAGAACGTTCCCATAAAGAATGCTTGGCAAACCTATTTTTCTCACCTAAATGATAACCATGGTCTGATAATAAAACAATGTAAGTGTTGTCTTTATAAGCCGATTTTTCTAAAGCATCAAGCACTTTACCTACTTGAGCATCTACAAAAGCAATACACGCCAAGTAAGCCTGTACCATATCTTTCCAGTTATTTTTTTGGATGGCCCATTCTGTAGTTGGCATTTCTAAAACCTCAGTAATAGATTTCCCTATTTGTGGGATGTCATCCATATCTGTTTTAAGGTATGGAGGCATTTGCGTTGGCGAGTTCTTCACCAAATCGAACCATTTTTGAGGTACATACCACGGCACATGTGGTCTTATAAAACCAACTGCCATAAAAAACGGCTTTTCATGCTTTTTAGCTAATTGACTAGCAGCCCAGTTAGCGTATTTATAATCAGGCATTTGCTCATCTTTCTCCGGAAAAGCAGCCCAATCTGTTTGTGTTCCTTTTTGCCCAAACCAGGCAGGGTCGTAATTGAAACGTTTTTCTGGCAAAGGACCATAAGCTTCAAACTTTCCACCATACTCATCAAAAGCATCTATGCCTTCTCCGTTATGGAAAATCTTACCTACTCCTAAAGTTTTATATCCGTTTTTAGAGAAATAATTAGGCAGAAAATCAACCTGAAATTTATCATCTAGGTATTGTTTTAGGTCGGTATCTTTTATTTGAAGATAAACACCTGTTTTAGATGGCAATAAACCAGATAAGAAAGAAGCTCTTGAAGGGCCACAAAGTGGCGCCTGACTGTAAGCCTTTTCAAAATAAGTTCCTGATTTGGCTAACCTATCTATGTTTGGTGTTTTAACTCCCGGAAATTTCTTAGAAATAGAAACCCAATCGTTTAAATCATCAATAACTAAAAATAATACATTGGGCTTTTCTTGAGACCAAACCAACTGAGAAATAGAAACTAAGCAAATTGTAAAAAAAGCTGTTAATTGTTTAATAATAAAACGTCTTGCTTTTAGATACTTTATAATCATTATATGGTTTAAATTGGTAGCCCAAAAAATTATGCTGCTGGTTTTCTTTGGTTAAATTCCTTTTTGTAACTCAAAGGACTTAAGCCTGTGATGATTTTGAAATATTTATGGAAACTAGCAAAATTATTAAACCCACTTTCATAACACAATTCTTTTATACTTAAATCATTCTCCATTAGTAATTTACAAGCCTGGCCAACTTTTACCTCTAATAAAAACTGAGAATAGGTTTTCTTAGTTCTTGATTTAAAATATCGGCAAAATGAATGCGGACTGATATGTGCTATTTTAGCGATTTCTTCTAATTGGATTTTCTTTTTAAAATTAGCTAAAGTATACTCATAAATTAAGCTCATTCTATGATTTTCAAAATCTTTAACCTCATTATTAAAACCTATAGATGATAATAAACAAACATCATGAGGCGCTTTTGCTAAGGTTTGTAAAATAGTAAGTAACAATAATATTCTTTCTGGCCCTTCTGCATCTACTAATTTATCTAAAAATGAGGCTATTTTTATTTTGGCTATCCCTTGAATTTGTATACCACGTTTAGATTGCTCCAATAAATCTCTGATGATTTTATTTTCAGGTAAGTTTAGAAAAGATTCTCCCCAGAAATTCTCATGAAACTGAATAACTCTAGACTCTGTTAATGATTTCCCCGACTCTTGCACATAAGGCTCATCATACTTTAAGTTATGAGGTAAACCAGAGCCTATAAGAAAGATATCTCCGGCCTCAAATCTTTTGATACTATCGCCAATAAACTGGGTACCCTTACCCTTTACAATTTGAATAAGCTCAATCTCTTGATGATAATGTAGCTTATCAATGTTAGGTAATAAATCCTGTCTTACTGTAAAAGAATGTACAGGTCCTGAAGTAACTTTTAGTAATTGTGGTCTCATCATCAACTTAATTAAATCAGTTTATAAATCATACATCACTTAAGAAAACAGCGAAATAAAATTTACCAAAAAGTAAATTCTATTCATTCTACTATTTCATCAAACAGAAGTATTATCTTTAGTTTAATTGGTTTTACAGCTTAAGCCTTGAGTTGGGCTTCTCACTAAAATAGTAGAGACTTAAAGAGGTTGGCACACACATAAAAATTTTAAATTTTTTTAAGACTTTATATTTTACTTTATTTGGACACCAATTAGAACTTTAGCAGAGATAAATACCTATAAGACTTTTAATATCTTATAGTAATATCATTGATTTTTGAGTATTTAGATGATCAAGAGCGTACAAGCTAAAAGCAATGCTAGGATACGATAAACTGACGGATAACGAATTATGGAAATTGATAAAAAAGCATGATCAAAAAGCTTTTAGAGCTTTATTTGACATGTATTGGTCTAAAGTTTTTACTACAGCTTTTAGGTATTTAAAAGATAAAGATACTTGTACCGAGATTGTTAATGATTTATTTTTAAACATCTGGAATAAAAGAGAACAGCTAGAAATAGAATCTTTACAAGCTTATTTAACAAGTTCTGCCAGATACCATGTTTATAAAAAATTAAAAGCCTTAAAGACATCTCCGTTAGAACTGGTAGAAAATTACGACTTATTAATAGATAAGCCAGAAAATGGCAACCCTATTGATGATAAAATAAAATACCAAGAGCTAGAAAGCAGAATTGACACTTATTTAACCAACTTACCAAAACGTTGTAGAGAGATTTTTATCATGAGCAGAAAAGAAAACCTTTCTAATGACGAAATTGCTGAGAAGCTTAATATTTCTAAACGTACGGTAGAAAACCAGTTAACACACGCTTTAAAACATTTGAGAAATTGTTTAAAAGATTTATCCATTATCCTGGTTTTACTCAGAATAATGGATAATTATTAGAAGATTATTTACGCAATCTTAACTCAAGTTGTGCTTCAAATAATGATTTTGGCAATACATTCTTTCCTTGCGACTCGTTTACTCCTACTTTCTCAAAAGTAACCGTGGTGTTTGAAGTAAAACCAACCAAAATGGGTTGTGCTATAGTATTATTTCTTCTTCTGGTTTCATCCCAAAAGTTATAATGCTGATTTTTATCTGCCAAGTGGTTAAAATTCCAAAGTACTAAATCCTTACCATGATGTGGATAGCCCGGTTCCGGACCTCCAAGATTATAAAATACACCACCGTCTATAGCATCAAACAAAGTTGCAATGGGTTGGCCCGAGTGAATATCAAAATTTTGATCTTTACCCAAAGTGCATTGTGTAATAACCGTATTTACTGCACTATAACCGTTACCTGCACCATGATGTTGTGCACCATTGAATGAACAATTCTTGATTAAGACGCCATAACCTGTTCTAGCATGTACAGAAGCATGACCTTTTTTACCTCTAAAATGAGTATTTAATACACTTACCTGGTAACCAGAACGGATATTAATCCCTTCATTCCAATCCTGAAAAACACAATTTCTTACCCAGCTATTTTTCACAAACTCCATCCCTATGGCCTCATAAGCATAATCATGAATTAAATCTTTATGATGCACAAATTCTTCAGGATAACTTTTCCAATTACTACTAAATAATATATCCTCAATACCACATTCTTCAATAGATGGATAAGTAAGGATGTTCCAGCTTTTTCCTTCTATCATCTTTATATCTAAGTGAATTGGATTTTTAAAGGTTAATTTATTTCCATCAATTTTAGTGATGGTATGGATTTCAAAAATTTGCATCCCACCATTATCGCCGAATAACCTTGTCCACTGTGGTTTTAAATTTAAAGGAGCAAAATACTGCTTGGTATAAGCCTCGCTTCTATGGTTGATAACCACATCTTGCCCAACTTTTAATTTCGAGGCATCAGCAACTACAACCTCAAAACTTGCTCTTTTAGCATCTTTTGTAATTTGAGTTATTCTGGTAGGCTTACTATCCTCGGGCTTAAAAATAAACTGACGACCATTGATTCTTTTATTTGCCTGATATATTTCTGTACCATTAACCCCACTTCCTGCTCCTTTTAAAACAATATGGCTTTTACTGATTCTAATATGCTTGGTAGAATCTTCATCAGGCGCTATAAGGTATTTACCAGCAGGAAAAAACACAACAGCAGGTTTGTTAAACGCCTCAGCCGCTTTTATAGTTTTTTGGATAGCTTCATCATCAAATTTATCATCGTTAGGTAAAGCACCAAAATCTTTCACATTAAAGTATTTGTGCTTGCTAACATCAGGAATATTTTTCTCAGAAAAATGGTATCCTGCAAAAGAAAAATCAGGTAAAACAGCCTCTTTACCTGTCTTTTTAGCGTTTAGAAAATCGGTCCATAATGGTGATACTTCTTGTGCAAAAGCGTTTCCTAAACCAATTTGAAGTAATGAGATAAGCGTAATTTTTTTCAGCATTTTATGGGTTTATTTTAGTTTATAATGGATACCAACTCCTAATGCAGCACTTTTTCTTGCCACATCTTGTAATTGGGTGTATGATTGCGTTCCGTTAGCGTAAAAGACTTCATCAATTCCTTTACCTGTATTCCACCATTGGAATCTGAAATAAGCAAATGGATTAATCTTATGATTAAAAAGATACACTGTTTTAGTTTCTCCAGATAGCGCATAGCCATTTGCATCATGTTTAAAACTCTCTGGATGAGCAAAATTTTCTATTAAATTCCAATTGGCAGTTGCTCTATATTTTAACTGATGATAATTAACAGTATGATTAAGCTCTAAGCTTTTAAGTAAAGGATGTTTCATATTAAATCCAGCACTTATACCGTACCAATTGGCTTTATAAGTACTATTTAAGCTATTATCATCTTGTAGATAAAGTAGTTGCTGTGTTAAACCATAAGCTAGCATAGGCTCTAGCCTGATATTCTTTAAATGTACTTGATAACTCAAGCCCAATTGATAATTTCTGCTGTAACCTTTATTACTTTCTAAATCTGCCGAGAATGATGGGCTTTTACGGTTATCTTCTAAATAATCAGTATCGTTTACCCGCCCATTAAGAATAAAGAACTGGCCTAAACTAGCTTTTAGCGCAAATTTAGAACCCATAGGAAAGTGAATATCCAAATTAAAGGCAGTACCTTTTAGGTTTTGCCAACTTACTTCTGATAAAATATTAGGATTTTGCCCCCTACTATTACCTGCAATAGACCATTTAAAATCATCTGTTTGGTAAGCCGAAGAAAAATCTACTTCTAAATAGTTTTGCGCTTGTAAACCGCTCTTAAAGAAAACTAATAAAAGAAGTAATTTAAGTGCTTTCATATTTTAAAATAGCCAGACTCTAAAATATTCAGAATCTGGCTTTGATTAATTAACCTTTTATGGTGATTGTGTGATTAGTTTATTTTAGTCCACGATAAATTATCGTAATAGATATAACCTACTGTGCTAGATTCCCAATAAGAATCACTTCCTCCTCTAAATGAGGTAAAAGCCATGGTATTGATCAAACGTTTAGCATCGTTGGTTGTCCATCTAATTGCAGTATCTAAAATAGTTTGTCCTTCAACAGTAACTCTTAGCCAACCATTTGTGTTGGTTCCGGTATTACTTTTAACATAAATCTTAACCGTATACCAGGTTCCTCTCTGTATACTTCCTGATGCGGGATATCCTTTACCAAAATCATATCCGCAAGTGCCTGGCATATCTTTATAGTAGATGTAAGGCTTTAATCTTGTAACACCATTATTATCGGTATACCACATCATTCTGGCACTTCCTCCATTGCCATCATCAGCTTTATCACATCCGGTATTACCATCGCCAATTTTAAAACCGAAACCTACTTTTCCGCCACGACTCCAATCAAACTGGCTATGGAATTTCACATCATACTGTAGTTCATATTCGCTGCCATCAGAAATATCAATGTTTGATATCATTCCGCCAGCACCTGATAAGGCATTAGGTTCTAATTTTACACGAGCTGTACCAGAAGAAATATAAGCTCTGGCTTCATTCCATCCGGTTACATTACCAAAATCT
Organism: Pedobacter puniceum; assembly: GCF_009674685.1. Classification (GTDB taxonomy): domain Bacteria; phylum Bacteroidota; class Bacteroidia; order Sphingobacteriales; family Sphingobacteriaceae; genus Pseudopedobacter; species Pseudopedobacter puniceum. The sequence goes on along the minus strand of NZ_WKJI01000001.1, from coordinate 792,428 downwards.
GCAACAGCTTCGGTATTTGTATAGGTGCCATCAGAAAGGTTATTCCAATTTACGGTTCTGGTACTGTAAATAGCTCTTGCCTGGGTGGCTTCATTTTGTTCGCCAATAAGCGGTTGTAAATCATTTTCACATGCAGTGAATAGTCCTGCTATAAAAAGCAAAGACAAAGAAACCATGTTTCTTGGTTGATGTTTTTGAATCATTTTTCTAATTTTTAGGTTATAATTGGTTAATTAATCGCAATAAAACGGGCCTTAAACCCCATGAGAGTGTTTATTAGATTAATAATTATAAGCCTAAATCTTATTTATCATCGTGAGGAGAATATCTTCACTTTTATAGATACAGATTTAAAATTGGTTTAATAAGTTATAATTGTAAAGAGCTTATTTGGGTATAGCACACACATAAACCAAATGTTTTTTTTGCGGATTATTTACCAGCCTGTATTTTGTACCATTAGACTATTTAATGATATTTCTTGAGTAGGAATAGGAAAAAACAAATCTCTACTACTAAAATTCTGATAAGGTCTTAAAGAAGAAGTCCTGCCTGAATAGCCCAAAGCCGTATTTGAGGCTGATGGTGCGGAAGTAGAAATTATACTTACCATTTGTTGCATGGTAGTGCTTAATAAATTCCAACGTAATAAATCTAACTTACGATGACCTTCAAAAGCTAACTCTCTAGCTCTTTCATCTTTTATCCAATTAAAAAAAGATTGTTTATTTAAGCCAGAAGGTAAATCAGCGGCAGTACTATTTTGCTCTGCTGGGAGTCTGTGGGCCCTTCTTCTCACCATATTTACGGCATGATAAGCCTCTGCTGTAGGCCCATTAATTTCATTTTCTGCCTCTGCAAACATCAATAAGACATCGGCATATCTTAATAAAGGCCAATTTGTACCACCAAAGTTTTTATTATAATCTTTAGTTTGATATTCTCTTCTCCACTTTGCTACATAACGCCCCCATCTATAATTTGCAGGATACATTACTGGCGGGTTATTTCTATCAAAATTAGGATAATAAAACGGGGCTATATTCCAATCTCTTCTTAAATCACCTATACCATATAAATTATACAATACTCCTGTAGCTGTATAATTACCTTGCATAAACCCTGTCCTATCGTCGTTATTCCTGATGCCAATAGTAGAGCCAAAGCGCTCTCCTTCGTTTCTTTGTGAATTATTATCTTGCTCAAATTCTACTTCCCAAATAGATTCTTTTATATCATAAATATCAGCACTATGGTTAATGAATATTTGCTTATAATCAGGATTTAGACTGTGGATTCCTGATTGTATTACTTTTAAAGCCCAATCTTTTGCTTCTTGATAATATGAGGCATCTTGCAAACGTCCTGCCGCGTGTAAAAAAACTCTTGCTAAAACACCTGCAACAGCAGTTTTAGAGACCCTACCAGCATGATTATAAGAGGTTATATCATTTACTAAATCATAAGAATTGATCATGTCTTGAATAACCGCTTCATAAACCCGTTTGGCAGGAGTTCTAGCAATATAAATTTGATTTAAAGAATTTGTTGATGATAATTTTAATGGTACATCGCCCCAATAAGACACTAATATAAAATGATAATAAGCTCTTAAAAACATAGCTTCTCCCCTAATCTTATTCTTTACATCTAAAGAAACTTGTGCTTTATTGATATTTTCAAGTAACAAATTAGCTCTTTGTATGCCAGAGTAAAGAGCTGTCCAACAATTAAAAAACCTATCATAAGAGGCACTTGCATTATAAGCATCAGCGGCAGCTTCTGTATTGGCGCCTCTTCTTAAAATCTCATCATTTGAAGCAGGTGCTTCTAAAGATAAAAATCTAGAGTAAGTGCCTTCATTAGTGCTTCCCAATTCAGAATAAACAGCCATTAAAGCAGCTGTTAGTTCTTGTTCATTATTATAAAAAGTCTCTGGTGTAGCAAAGTTAATAGGCTTTGTTTCTAAATAATTCTCGCAAGAACTATGTAGTATTAAAAACAAAAACGCTATGGATGTTAGACTTTTCATATTAAAAAGAAATATCTAAACCTAATGTTACCACTTTTGCTCTTGGATATGCAGAATAATCTAAACCCGGTGTTAAAGCAGAATCAAATACTGAAACTTCTGGGTCATTACCTGAATATCTAGTTAATGTAATTAGGTTTTGAGCGGCTACATAAACTCTAAAATTGCTTATTGCTAAACGCTGTAAAAGTTTATTTTCTACTTTATAACCTAAATTTATGGTTTTTAATCTAATAAAAGAACCATCCTCTATAACTCTTGATGAATAAACTGATGGCCCCCATCCTCTTGTTCTAAAATGCTCATTTGATGGGTTTTCTGGCGTCCAACGATTTTGGTAGCTTGCAAATTGGTTAGCACCCAATGTAGTGGTACCACCTTCCATTAAATACCTGTTTACGTTCATCACTTCATTACCATAAACAAACTGCAAGAAAACATGAACATCAAAATTTTTAAAGCTGAGGTTATTAGCTAAACCTCCAAAAAACTTGGGATTAGGGTTTCCTATCTCTGTTCTATCTTGCATATCAACAACATTATCACCATTAATATCTTTATACTTGATATCACCGGGTTGTATATTTTGTCGTGGATTACCATTATTAGGAATATCTGCTTTTAGTACATAAGTACCTGTAGGTGTTTTATCAAAATCATAAAATTGATAAACTCCATCCCAAACAAAACCATAAAACATAGCCACAGGCTGCCCAATACGGGCTACATAAGCTGGATTTTGCGCATAATCATTCCCAGAGTTCCACCTCACTGTACTTAATAACTCTTTTTGATTTTGAGCTAAGCCTACTAATTTTGTTCTATTGAAAGATATGTTGAAAGAAGTATTCCACTTTATTTTTTCATTTCTGATATTAAAAGATTGTAAAGTAAGCTCTAAACCTTTATTCTCAACAGCACCTATATTCTGGAAAACATTACTAAATCCACTAGAAGTAGGTAATTGTGCATTTAATAATAAGTCGTTTGTTTTCTTTTTATAAATATCTGCTGTTAAAGTAAAACGCTGATTAAGAAAACCAATATCTAAACCAAAATCTAATTCTGCTGTACTTTCCCATTTTAAATCGGGATTACTTAAATTAGAAACATAAGCACCACTTATAAAAGTCCCACCTGGCATATAAGAATTATTGCCTCCTTGGGTAATAGCACCATAATATGCATACTCACTAATTCTGTTATTTCCTGTTAAACCGTAGCTTAATCTTAATTTGGTTTCTGATAAAAAATGAAGCCCCTGCATAAACTTCTCTTGCGCTATATTCCACGCAAAAGATCCAGAAGGGAAATAGCCCCATTGATTATTACCGGTAAACTTTGATGAACCATCTGCTCTAAAAGTTCCTGTGAATAAATATTTTGATTTATAGTTATAGTTTAATCTACCTAAAAAAGAAAGCAGCCTATTTTCTGAGTTTTGAGAAGGAATAGCAACTGGTACACCTTGGGCTAACCCTCCGATACCTAAAGTTTCATTAGGTATTCTGATAGCTCCAGAACCATAGTAAGCAAATTTATTTTCCTGAATGGTAAAACCCGAAAGTAATGTAAAGAAATGCTCTTTATTGATTGATTTTTGATAAGTAAGTGTATTCTCATTAATTAAATTGCTGAGCTCCGTAAAAGTTATAGCACCATTAACACCACGTTGCCCTAACGGACTAGCGCTACTTCCTTGCCTAGTTTTAGAGTTATTAAACTCATCATTTCTGAGCTTACTTAAATTTAAACCTGCTGTTACTCTTAATTTTAAAGCATTACTAATGTCGTAAACGCCATAAACATTTGAGGTTAAAAGGCTATTCATACGGTCTCTCAACTCATTTGTAGCAGTAAGTACTGGGTTCCATTGGTAATTGGTTGCAGATGCTACTGCCGGATCTTGCGCATTATTTAAAAGCTCATCTAAAGAGAAGTTACCTGCAATTGGCCTATACTGCCAAGTATTAATTAAAATATTTAGGAATGTGTTTCTGGTACCTGTAAAAATAGTACCATAGCTTTTTAAGCTACTTAAATTAGCGTTTACTCCAACTTTAAAGCGTTTATTCAAACTTTGCTCTATCACCAATCTGGCTTGATAACGTTTAAATCCTGAGGCTATAACTGTTCCTTTTTGGTCAAACAAAGAGCTTGAAAAAGCATAGCTATTATCTTTATTACCGCCTCTAACAGCAAAATAAGAACTCAACATAGGTGCTTCTCTAAAAAGTTCATCCTGCCAATTGATGCCATTTTCATTTCGATAACTTTCTAAAGTTTTACCATCTTGTAGATATATACCTGCAGCTCTAATAGAGTCTAACTCCAATTGATATTTTACAAACTCATATGGTTTCATAAGCTCTATCTGCGAGGTATTTCCTTGCAAGCCATAATAGTTATTAAAAGAGAAAACCGACTTTCCTTTTATACCTTTTTTAGTACTTACAATAACAACACCATTAGCACCTCTGGCGCCATAAATAGCTGTAGATGAAGCATCTTTTAAAACCTCAATTGAAGCAATATCATCTGGGTGTATAGCATTTATATTATAATCTTCTATTGGAAAACCATCAATCACATAAAGTGGAGAATTATCTTGAGTTACAGAATTACCACCTCTTACAATAATGGTTGGCACTGCGCCCGGCTGCCCATCAGGCGAGGTAACTTGTACACCTGCAACACGTCCTGCAAAAGCATCATCAAAAGACTTTACAGGTGCTTTTGTTAAATCTTTCATGTTTACTTCACCAACAGAGCCTGTTAAATCTCTTTTATTTACCTCTCCATAACCTACAATTATAATTTCCTCTAGTATTTTCAGATCTGGCTTTAATTGAATATCAATATTAAAATTATCTTGGATAATAACTTCTTGTTTTTGATATCCCAAAGCCTCAAAACTTATGATTTGATCTTTTACATCATTGATAACAAGTTTATACTTTCCTTCTTCATCTGTAATGGTATTGATATTCTTACTTTTAATGCCAATTCTGGCCCCTGGAAACCCAATTCCTTTTTCATCCGTAACAATTCCATAAATAACCATGATTTCTGGACTACTTACTTCTTTTTCTTTAAGGATGATATTTTGCTTAACAATGGTATAGGTAAGAGGTTGATTTCTAAAGACTAAATCCAAGACTTCTCCAATCTCGGCATTTTTTATTTTGATATCTACGGGCTTTGCTTTTTCTAGAATAATGGTATTAAAAACAAAGCGATAGGAAGTTTGCTGCTCTATCAGTTGAAAGATATTTTCTAAGGATGCTTTTCTTTCAGACAAAGAAATTTTTTGAGCATGTGTCTTTGTTATTGCTAACAGAAGAAAACATACCAGCATCAGAAGCCTGTAGAAACCGAAGCTTATAAAAATTTTAAACGGCCCATGAAATTGACTAAAGCGGTCGCCATCTCTAAAGTAATTCACGAAATAAGACCTTTTAATTTAATTGGTTAACAGCAATTGTAAAACAACAAGATACGCTATTTTACAATAACTTTCCTACCTTCTACCTTAAATTTTATGGTACCAGTAAGTTCAAGTGTTTTTAGTACTTCAGAAAGGCTTTCATCTCTGGAAATGGTGCCTACAAACTCTTTATTTTCCATATTACCCTCATAAACAATTTCAACATCATACCATCTAGAAATCTTATTCATGATCGTGTAAATATGCTCCTTATCAAAAATAAATAAACCATTTTTCCAAGCTAAAGCTTCTTTAACATTTGCTTTTTTAACCACTAACTTTTCGGATTTTGAAGATAGGGTTGATTGCTCACCAGGGGTAAGAATAAAACTGTTTTGAGATTGATTATTTACTTTTACCGCACCTTCCACAAGTGTGGTTTTAAAATCCTCATTATGGTAGGCTTGTATATTAAAATGTGTTCCTAATACCTCAACCTCCATTTTCTTATGATGTGAGGCATCATTTACTAAAACCTTAAAAGGCTTATTTTTATTCTTAGCTACTTCAAAATAAGCTTCACCCTGAAGTTCAACAACTCTTTTATCATCGTTAAAAACAGTAGGAAAACGTAAAGACGATGCCGCATTTAACCAAACTTTTGTGCCATCTTCTAGCTCAACTTTATATTGCCCTCCTTTAGGAGTATAAATCATGTTAAATACGCTTTCATTGGTATTATCGCCACTTTTATAACTTAATAAATCGTTTTGTTTATTGATTTTTGCATTACCATCATACTTCACAAAACCATCTTTTGTCTCATTAAGTACAATTTCAGAGCCGTCAGAAAGTTTTAAGATTGCCCCATTTTTACCGGGTTTTAACTCTTCTTGAATAAGCGTTTTTTTTACGATTTGGTTATCGTTTAAGTTTTTATCCTGAGATTGGAAATAATAAAATAAAGAAAAAACAGCTAATAATATAGATGCGGCTGCCAACCATGTAAAGTTTCTCTTAGAAGAAGTTTTATGAATTTCTTTTGAAATTTGGTTATAGATTTCAGCCTGCACATTAGCTTTAACACCCATTTTTTCCTCATCCCACTGGTATTCAGCCAGTTCAAAATCATCATGATAATTTAAAAGGCTTTGCTCTTCATCCTCAGTTAGTTTCCCCTCCTGATATTTTTCATAAAGCTTAATATACTCTTCTTGTGTCATTAAATTAATAGAGCTAAATGCATTGACTAACACACATTATTTATAAAAAAAATTGGAGCTGCAAATATATTTAAAATAGATTACTCATCTATCCCTATTTTATATCGCTTCCCTTTAATTTTTTCTTGGCTAACTTTCTTCAACACCTCTCTTGCTTTTTTTCTTTTTACAGCCACATAAGACATTTGGTCGTAAATAGCTATTAAGCCCACTTCATCCTTAGCTAAATCACCTTTTTTATATAAAAGACCTGCAATATCCATCTTGCTCAACTTATCTTTTTTACCTCCTGCAATGTAAAAGGTAACCCATCCGGTATGGTTTAAATTTATTTCCCTTTCTTCTACCACTGTATCTGTAAATTCATATTCTTTCAAATACGGAGGAACAGTTTCTTCTTCGGATAGTAACAAATAAGCTTTACCACTAGCTTTCATTCTTGCTGTTCTACCATTTCTATGTATAAAAGCATCAAGCGTATGCGGAATTTGGTAATGGATAACCGTTTCTATTTCAGGAATATCTAAACCCCTGGAAGCTAAATCTGTAGTAACTAATATATTATAGGTTCCATTTCTAAACTTAAAAAGTGCCTTTTCTCTATCTTGCTGTACCAAACCTCCATGATAAACGCCATTTACAATTCCTTTATCAGCCAACATCAAGGTAATCCGTTCTACAGCATCTCTATGGTTACAGAAAACCAAGCTTTGACCATCTTTATTTCTGTAAAGAACATCCATCAAAATATTGAATTTATCTTTTGATTTTGATTGTAGGATAACGGTTTTAATATCCGGGATAGCCTCTAAATCTTTTAAGAAATTAAGTGTTTTTAGCTTTTGAAGCTGCAAAAATGCTGGAAAATCTTCTAATTGGGTAGCCGATGTAAGAACTTTCTGTTCCAACTTAAATAATGAAGATACAATCTCTGACATATCTTCCTCAAAGCCCAACTCTAAAGATTTATCAAATTCATCTAATACCAAAGTTTTAACAGAAGAAACATCAAAATTTCCTTCTCTGATGTGGTAAGCCAACCTACCTGGAGTAGCCACTATAATTACCGGAGCATCTGACAATGAACTTTTTTCTACTTTAGTAGAATGCCCGCCATAGCAACAAGTTATTTTATAGCCTGATTGTAATTGCCTAAAAACCTGGTCTATTTGCATAGCCAATTCTCTAGAAGGTACTACAACAATAGCTTGTACCCCTTTTATTTGACGATTAAGTTTTTGAACCAAAGGCAATAGAAATGCTAATGTCTTCCCAGAACCTGTTGGAGACAGCACCATAACATCATTTTTTTGTGCAATAGCCTCTAAAGCGGCATTTTGCATTTCGTTTAATGTTGTTATTTGTAATTTTTGAAGGAGCTCTTTTAGCATAACTTGTATTTAAAAAGCAAATATCTTTTAAATTTATCTGTTTACAGCAATTTGATAAAGAAAAAGCATAGTATCTTTAGGGCATGAGAAAACTTAAGCTTGATGAACTTAACCGACCATCAATCGAAGAATTTAAACAACAAGAAAAACTACCCATTATTGTAGTTTTAGACAATGTAAGAAGTTTACACAATGTAGGCTCGGCTTTTAGAACGGCTGATGGTTTTGCAGTTGAGGCTTTATATTTATGTGGCATTACGGCGCAACCACCACACCGAGAAATAGAAAAAACGGCATTGGGTGCAACGCAATCTATCCAATGGAAGTATTTCGAACGTGTTGCTGATGCTCTTGAAGAACTAAAAACACAATCATACCAAATTGTAGCTATTGAACAAGCAGAAAACAGCGTTTCTTTATTAGATTATCAACCAGAGAGTGATCAAAAATTTGCTTTATTTTTTGGTAATGAGGTAAATGGTGTAAGCGATGAAGTGATGAAAGAAGTGGATACTTGTTTAGAAATCCCTCAATTTGGCACTAAACATTCTTTCAATATCGTTATCAGTACAGGTATTGTACTTTGGGATTTTTACAGTAAACTCCATAAATAATCAACACGCTATGAATCATATTTTTAAGCTTTTATTGATAGCTCTTTTATTTACTTCTTGTAGTTCTGAGGATGGCTCTGTCACTAGCGGTACCGCACAAGTAAATATCATTAACGTTTTGGAAGGCTCTGCGAAGCAAGATATTTATTTTGATGATGTAAAATCTACCATGACACCTTTAGGCTATTTAGAAAGTACTGGTTATAGCGCTTTGCCTGCAGGCAACCGTAAAATAGAGTTTAAAAATACAGGAACAGCTTTTGTAAACTCTTCATCTTCTTTAAGAACTACAGCAGATAGGTATTATACCTATTTCTTTAGCGGAGGAAGTCAAAACACAGCTTTACAAGTAGAAGATAGCCGCACACCATCTGCATTAAATAATGCCAGAATAAGGTTCATACATTTTAGTTATGCCAACCAAAACACAGGTATTACGGTTAGAAACGCAAGCGATGTAGCCCTAATTAGTAACTTAGGTTTTAAAACCGCTTCTAGTTATATTGAGGTAGAACCAGGCTCTATCTTAAGAATATTTCCTTCTAGTGGTACAACTCCCCTGTTAACTACTAATTATAACTTTCTAGCAAATAAGAATTATACCTTATTCATATCGGGTAACGGTACGCCCACATTTACAGTATTGGTAAATAATTAAAATAAAAAAAGCCGACATTTAGTCGGCTTTCTTATTTCTATATGTTTGATGATTACATTACTTCTTCAAACATATTTACTGCTTCTTTGCTTTCTAAGTTAGAGTGCCCCATTAAATATTGGTCAATCTTTCTAGCTGCTTCTCTACCTTCTGATATTGCCCAAACAACTAGTGATTGTCCTCTTCTCATATCTCCTGCAGTAAATACCCTATCTACATTGGTTCTGTAAACACCTTCTGTAGCTAGTACGTTTTTACGTCCGTCAAGTTCAACACCTAACTGTTCTAACATACCATCATATTGAGGGTTCACAAATCCCATGGCTAAGAATACTCTTTGGCAAGGAATAACTCTTTCTGTACCTTCAACTTCAGTAAATTTAACTGGTCTACCCATGGCATCAACCTCCCACTGTACATCTACAATACGAAGCTCTTTTAATTCGCCATTTTCATCGCCAATAAACTCTTTAGTATTGATACCCCAGTAACGCTCACACCCCTCTTCATGTGAAGTTGTTGTTTTAAGCAACATTGGGTAAGTAGGCCAAGGCATATTATCTGTACGCTCTTTTGATGGCTTAAACATCAATTCAAATTGTAAGATAGATTTTGCACCCTGACGGTTTGAAGTTCCAACACAGTCAGATCCAGTATCACCACCACCAATAACAACCACATCTTTACCAGTAGCAAGAATTTCTTCTTCAGTTACAGGCTCATTACTTACGCGTTTGTTTTGTTGTTTTAAAAACTGCATGGCAAAGTAAACACCTTTAAGTTCTCTACCTTTTATAGGTAAATCTCTTGGTATGGTAGAACCTCCAGCTAATAAAACAGCATCAAATTCTTTAGTTAATTCCTTTGCGTTGATATCTTTACCTACTTCGGTATTACATTTAAATATAATACCACTTTCTTTCATCACTTCTACTCTACGCTCAACTACAGTTTTCTCTAATTTGAAATCAGGAATACCATATCTTAACAAACCACCTGGTTGGCTGTCTCTTTCAAAAACAGTTACTTCATGACCAGCTTTGTTTAACTGTGCTGCCGCTGCTAAACCTGCTGGACCAGAACCTACAACAGCTACTTTTTTGCCAGTGCGAATTAATGGTGCATGAGGTTTAACATATCCTTTAGAATATGCAATCTCAATGATATGCTTTTCTATTTCTTCAATAGCTACAGCAGGTTTATTGATTCCTAATACACATGCAGATTCACATGGTGCAGGACAAATTCTGCCTGTAAACTCAGGGAAGTTATTGGTTGAGCTTAATATTTGATAAGCTTCTTCCCAATTTGCTTTATAAACGGCATCATTAAACTCTGGAATAACATTCCCTAGCGGACAACCCGAGTGGCAAAATGGGATACCACAATTCATACATCTTGCTGATTGTTGGTTAAGCTTTTCATCACTATACATACCAACAAACTCTTTATAATTTTTTACCCTTTCCTGGGCAGGAACTTTCTCTGGAAGTTCTCTTTGATATTCTTTAAATCCTGTAACTTTTCCCATGACTCTTAGCTAATCGACTCCAATTTTTGCTTTTGCGATAATACTTTTTTGTATTCCTGAGGGAATACTTTGATAAATTTAACTGACTCTTTGCCCCAATTTTCAATTAAAAATTTAGCAACTGTACTTTGTGTTAATTGATGATGTTTACGTAATAGATTGATGATTTCTTCTTCATCTGATGGAGATAAAGGATCCAAATCAACCATTTCACGATTACAATTATCTACAAAGTCGCCATCAATATCATAAATCCAAGCGATACCGCCACTCATACCAGCAGCAAAGTTTCTTCCTGTTTTACCAATAATTAATGTTTTACCACCAGTCATGTACTCGCAACCGTGGTCTCCAACACCTTCTACAACTGCTGTTGCACCAGAGTTACGTACCGCAAAACGCTCACCAGCCATACCTCTGATAAATAGCTCTCCAGAAGTAGCACCATACAATACTACGTTACCAACAATCATGTTCTCTTCTGGCTTAAACTTACTTTCTTTAGCAGGATAAATAGCCAATTGAGCACCTGATAAACCTTTTCCAACATAGTCATTTGCTTCGCCTTCTAACTCAAAAGAGATACCTTTTGCTGCGAAAGCACCAAAACTTTGTCCGGCAGAACCTTTAAACTTGTAATTGATGGTATTGTCTGGTAAACCAGCAGAACCGTAAACCTTAGCAATCTCATTAGACAACATGGTACCAATGGTACGGTCGGTATTTTTAACATTGAAAGTACCAAATACCGGAGTTTTATCTTTGATAGCTTGTTCAGCTTCTTTAATTAACTGCCAATCTAAGATTTGATCCATTCCATGGTCTTGAGACTCGCTGTTATATAAAGTCATTCCTTTAGGGAATGATACTGGGTGTAAGATAGCAGAAAGGTCTACTTTCTTAGCTTTCCAGTGGGTAATATTATCTCTTGATTTTAAGAACTGCACACGGCCAACCATTTCATTAATGGTTCTGAAACCAAGTTCAGCCATAATCTCTCTCATCTCTTCTGCCATAAATCTGAACAGATTTACAACATGCTCTGGCTTACCGCTAAATAATTTTCTTAACTCTGGATCTTGTGTTGCAACACCTACAGGGCAAGTATTTAAGTGGCATTTTCTCATCATGATACAACCGCCAGCTACTAAAGCTGCTGTTGCAACACCCCATTCCTCAGCACCTAATAAAGCTGCAATAACCAAGTCTCTTCCGGTTTTTAACTGTCCATCGGCTTGTAAAACCACCCTACTTCTTAGTTTATTTTTAACTAAAGTTTGGTGTGCTTCTGCTAAACCAAGTTCCCAAGGTAAACCAGCATGTTTTACAGAACTTATTGGAGAAGCTCCAGTACCACCGTCATAACCTGCAATTAAGATAACATCAGCGTGTGCTTTGGCAACACCAGCAGAGATAGTACCTACACCTGCTTTAGAAACCAATTTTACGTTCACTCTAGCTGCTCTGTTTGCATTTTTCAAGTCGAATATTAGCTGCGCTAAATCTTCAATAGAGTAAATATCGTGGTGTGGTGGAGGAGAAATTAAACCTACTCCTGGTGTAGAGTGACGTGTTTTTGCTATCCACTCATCAACCTTATGCCCTGGTAGCTGGCCACCCTCACCTGGTTTAGCACCTTGAGCCATCTTAATTTGTAACTCATCGGCGTTAGTTAAGTAGTTGATGGTTACTCCAAATCTTCCTGATGCAATTTGCTTAATAGCAGAACGCATAGAGTCTCCATTTGGAAGTGGTGTATATCTCATCTCATCTTCACCACCTTCACCTGTGTTGCTTTTTGCTCCAATTCTGTTCATCGCGATAGCTAAAGTACTATGCGCTTCATGAGAAATAGAGCCAAAAGACATCGCACCGGTAGCAAATCTGGTCATGATATTTTCTGCCGGTTCTACTTCATCAATAGAAATTGGCTCTCTGTGATGAGAAAAGTCCATTAAACCACGTAGCGTATACATACGCTCTGCCTGGTTATTAATTGCTTTTGCGTATTTCTTATAAACTTCGTAATCGTTTGTACGAGTTGCGTGTTGTAATAAGTGTACAGTTTCTGGATTGAATAAGTGAGCTTCACCTCTTCTTTTCCACTGGTAAATACCACCTTCTGGTAATAAATGGCTATCAGCATCTTCGCCTTTAAAGCCATTAATATGTTTACTTAATGCTTCTTTAGCAATTTCATCTAAACCTAAACCTTCTATTCTGGTAATACCGCCTGTAAAGTATTTCTCTACAACTTCTTTGTTGATACCTAAAATCTCAAAAATTTGAGAACCATGGTAAGATTGTAAAGTAGAGATACCCATTTTAGAGAATATCTTCAACAAACCATCACAAACGGCTTTGATATAATTATAAACGAGTTTTTTATCGTCTAAAGTAGTTTCTAATTTACCATCTTCTCTTAAGGTATGGATAGATGCTAAAGCTAAATAAGGGTTAATAGCTGTTGCACCAAACGCCAATAAACAAGCAAAATGATGAACTTCCCAAACATCGCCAGCCTCAACAACTAAACCTACAGCCCCACGTAGTCCTTTTTTAATTAAGTGGTGGTGTACTGCAGATACTGCTAATAAAGAAGGAATAGCAGCATGTTCAGAATCTATAGCTCTATCTGATAAGATTAGAACCTCAAAACCATCATTAACAGCATCTTCTGCATAACGGCATAAACGCTCTAAACCTCTTTCTAAAGCTCCAGAAACATTATCTGCTTTGAAGTAAGTTTGTAAGGTTTTAGCATTAAATAAACCTGTATCTATACTTCTAAGTTTCTCTAATTCTTTATCTGTTAAAATTGGATGTTTTAGAGTAACACAGTGGCAGTGCATTTTATCTTCATCCAAAATATTTCCATTGTTACCAATGAAAGTTGCCAAGCTCATCACCAAACGCTCACGAATAGGGTCTATTGGTGGGTTGGTAACCTGCGCAAAGAATTGTTTGAAATAGCTTGATAAATGTTGCGGTCTGTCTGAAAGGATAGCCAAAGGAACATCAGTACCCATAGAACCTACAGGCTCTTTACCATCTAAAGCCATAGGCTTGATGATTGTCTCTACATCCTCACGGCTATAACCAAACACTTTTTGGTAACGGTAAACAGATTCTTTAGTAAGATTAGTAAAAGAAACGCGAGGCTCAGGAAGCTCTTCCATCCTGATTTTGTAGTTCTCTAACCATCTGCCATAAGGCTGTCTGCCAGCTATTTGTGCTTTTATCTCTTCGTCGGTAATAATTTTGCCGTCCTCAATATCAATCAAGAACATCTTACCTGGTTGTAACCTACCTTTTCTAAGTACAGTACTTTCGTCGATAGTTAATACACCCGCCTCAGAAGCAACAATTGCAGTACCATCAGAAGTAATTACATAACGTAAAGGACGTAAGCCGTTTCTATCTAAAATAGAACCAATTAATTTTTTACCATCAGTAAAAGTTAATGCAGCCGGACCATCCCAAGGCTCCATCAGCGTAGCGTGATACTCATAAAACGCTTTCTTTAATGGATCCATAGCTTCATTACCATCCCAAGCTTCTGGCACCAACATCATCATTACATGTGGTAATGATCTGCCTGAATGTGTTAATACCTCTACGATATTATCTAAACAAGCCGAGTCTGATTGGTTATTATCAATAACAGGTAAAAGAATTTCCATCTCTTCCTGTGTAAAATAAGGTGATACTAAAGATCTTACGCCAGAATAGAACCAGTTTAGGTTTCCGGTTAAGGTATTGATTTCTCCGTTATGAGATATAAATCTAAACGGTTGAGCCAATTTCCATGAAGGGAAAGTATTGGTTGAGAAACGAGAGTGAACCATACCAAAAGCTGATATGAAACGCTCGTCTTGTAAATCTGCGTAGTATTGACGAACCTGATAAGTAGTTAATTGTCCTTTATAAACAATCACTCTTGATGATAATGAAGTAAAGTAAAACTGATCTGCATTTGTTTTTACCTCTTCAGAAACGGTTCTGGTAATTAATCTTCTTAATACGTATAATTTACGTTCAAATTCATCATTGTCTTTTACATGCTCTGGCTTAGCCACAAAAAGCTGTTTCACTTGTGGCTCTACCGTTCTTGCAGTTTCTCCAATAACAGAAGAATTTACAGGCACTTTTCTAAATCCTAAAATAGGAATATTTAGCTGTGCTGCACAATCAGTAATAATTTTACGTATTGCTTTCTTCGCTAATGAGTCCTTTGGCAAGAACATCATACCCACACCATATTGACCTGGTTCTTTTAAGTCAATTTCTAATTCATTACATTCCTCTAGAAAGAATTCATGTGGAATTTGCATTAAAATTCCGGCACCATCTCCAGAATCAGGATCGCAGCCACAAGCTCCCCTGTGTTCCATATTTTCCAGAATAGTTAAAGCATTCTGAATAATTTGGTGCGATTTTTTACCGTTGATATTGGTAATAAATCCTGTCCCACATGCATCATGTTCAAATTTCGGATCGTATAAGCCCTGCTGAGATTGATCAGATTGATTCATTAATATAAATTATAGTTTCGGTTTGAAACCGAAAAATACGAATTTTTCTGCCCAAATAGCACATTGCTAATATTTTTATAATTTTCGTAATAAAAAAGCGAATTGAAACTCATTTTCTTAATTTATTAACAATACAACACCCCTTAAATTACAAATCCTTCAATTTAAAGCTTCTATTTTACAAACTTTACAAAAGCTCAAACCTAGCTTAAATCATCTTAAAAGGCATGTTTTCAGTAAAAAGCTGTAAAAACTCTGATTTTCAACCCCTTTTTTGAGCTCTTAAACTTCTCTATAAAATAGACTTTTTAAGCTATTGATAAATTTATACCTTCGCAAAAAATTAATAAAAAATCATGCAAAAAAATAAGGCTATATTTCTTGATCGTGATGGTGTTTTAAACCGTGAACTTGGAGATTATGTATGTAAGTTTGAAGACTTTCATGTGCATGAACATAATTTTAAGCCTTTAAAAGAACTACAAGACAGAGGTTATTTATTAATGATAGCTACCAACCAAGGTGGCTTAGCTAAAGGTTGGTATACTGTTGATATTCTTAACGAAATGCATGAGCATCTGAAAAACGAATATCTTAAACACGGCATAGAAATTACAGCGGTATATTATTGCCCGCATCACCCTAATTTTACGGGCGAATGTGATTGCCGCAAACCTAAGCCTGGCATGCTATTAAAAGGCATACAAGAGCATAATCTGGAACCCTCTTTATGCTATTTTATTGGTGATAAAGTAACAGATGTAGAAGCCGCAAATGCCGCAGGTGTTCATGGAATTAAGATAGAAATAGATCAACCTTTAAGCGAAATACTTCACTTAATAGCTTAAGGATTTATTTTTGCAAATAATAAACCTGCTATTACCGACTGAAAAAAGCCATACAAAAACCAGCTTGATATCATTAAAAAGGTAATATCTAAAGAGCTAAAGGTTATCCACATCACGGGTAGCAATGCTACTATAGCATAAACAAAACCAAACTCTAAGCCTCTTAAAAAGATAGCTCCACGAAATAGCTTTTTAAAACGAGCCCAAAACCAAGATAAGGCAAAGCTCATGATAAAAGGATGCATAAAAAATAATAAATCTCTACTGCCATCCGAATTAAATAGAGGGTTATTGTATTCTACAAATAACTCTGGGAAATATCTTATTCCTATCATGAGTCCGAAATAACTCATTAGAAATAAAATAAATCCGGCACCAAGACCAGATAATAACACTTTTTTCATAACATTAGGTTTGTAAAAATTCTTCTTATATATCGTTAATAATTTTAATGTGAAGATTAAATTCTATATCTAATTCGTCGTTTGTTTTTATCATCCCACCTATTTTTCTAGGCGGTTCTATGTTAAAATCAGAAAACTTGATTTCTTTTAAGCCTTTCAATTGTAAAGCATTTGCACCTGAAGGAATAAGCTGATAATCAACCTGAAACTTTTTACTTACACCTGCTAATTCTATCTGCACCAACCCGGTTATTTGTTGCCCTTTTAATTGAGGATACTTACTTAAACTGATAAATTTAATAATGAGTTTAGGAAACTGCTTTGCTTTTAGTGTTTTTCTTAAGTCTGCTGTCATCATGGGGTTATGGCAATCAAAACTGTTGATATCTAATTTCATTGCCCCAGTCATTCTCACAGGTTCTTGCTGGCTATTTTGTATAAAACATAGGGTATCAGGTTTGTAATAGCTATTAATAACACAATCAAACTTATTAACATTGGTACTACCATTTACTTTTAAAGAACAAGCTTTATAAATCACCCATTTACTTGCAGGTGCTTTAGTATTGAAAGCTACCAATACCCCTCCTACTAAAATGATTAAAAGCTTTAAAAGTTTCATTGTATTAAATCTAAAAAAAAGGGCATCCGGATTTTTTAATTTTTCAAATTAAAACCGAACGCCCTTCACTCACCTATTATACCCAGGCCTAGAAACCAACCACTGCCTGTATTACATATCCGCTAAACTCGCCACCATTACGGTAATCTGCTGTAGGGAATTTTTTGTATTGTTGTTTAACGTACTCTCCTTTTAATAAGATATTATCTGTTAAGAACCAACCTGCACCAAATGCAATTCTGTTAACTTCGATGTCATCATTGTAAGTAATTGCTGGTGCTGTACCTGCTGCTGCAACATTTGCTAATCTAGCTGTTACTGCATTGTATCTTGCTCCTACAAATAAGTTCTCTTTGCTTCCAAATCTGTAAATCACATCTAAAGCATATTGAGACATTTTTCTTTCATCAACTTCTGTTTTGGTACGACCCTGTGCTGCCTCATAAGTTCCAAATAATTCTAAACCTTTAGCTTTAACAAATCCATTTAATTGGAAAGCGTCTACTTTTTTACTGAAACCAGGGTTTAAACGACCTGATGTAAATTGAGCTGTTGCTGTGCTTCCTAATTTTTCCATGACAAGGAAGTAGTTAGAACCTGTACGGTCTCCAGCATATAAGGTTTGACCTCCAGAGCTTTTGTTGGTGTAATAAGAAGCCGCTAAACGTAATCTTAAATCATCATTTAATTTTTTATCAAAACCAGCTTTTAAGTAAATAGCAGGAGATTTGTGGATGTTTTTATCTTGCGGAGTAGCAATTAAACTATCAACGTTACCTTTAATCATACCGTTAGTAACTGCAACCTGTCCAAAGAAATCGCCTTTTCTATATAAAATTTCACCACCAATTTCTGTTGTAAATGCATCAACAATATAGTTTTCTGCAAATGGGTTGTACAAAGTGTGCCCACCGTCTGATCTGCGGAAGTGTTGATCTCCGTAGTTGATTTCCATGTGTCCCACTTTGATGGTTGTGTTTTTCATCAAATCAGACCAGAACTGTCCTTTAAATGGTAGTTTATCAAATTGGATATAACCACCTTTTACCCAAGTTTCATTATGGTGTCTTGCTGATAAGTAGCTGGTTAAATTTAATCTGATACCATCTGCTAATTGAACATCCATGTAAAGGTTAGCGTTAGCTGTATTAAATCCCGGAGAGATTTTATATAATCCACCAGCTTTATTTTCATGTTTTAAGCCTTGGAAAGACTGTGTAAAACCTGCACCAAATCTTACTTTTAGTTTATTAAAAACCGCATCGTTTTCTTTTGGAGCCTCAAATACGTTAATACCTGATTTATCATAAGGACGAAGATTTGCAACTTCTGTTTCTTGAGCAAAAGCATTGCTTGCTGCTACAGCTAGTAACGCTGCTGCACCAAATTTTAGGTTTGAAAGTAATCTAGTTTTCATGATTGTTATTATTGAGTGATTATAGAACAATTGATTATTTATGTTTATTTTTTAAGTTTTAAGAGGATATCGATGGTTACATCATCTGCAACTTTTAGTGCTCCCATCATAAAGGTTGGTGCTTTAATATTAAACTCGCTCATTTTAATAGCTTTAGAACCTTTACAAGTGATACTTTCATCTGCACCTACGGTATAGGTAGTTTGGATAAGTACCTTTTTGGTTACGCCAGAAATGGTTAAGTTACCTGTTGCTTTAATAATTCTTTGTTGTGGAACTATAGTTGCATCTATCAGTTTAAAAGATATTTTATCAAACTGCTCTTCTTTAAGGGCTTTGTAAGCTCTGCTGTTTAATAAATCTTCTTTACCTTTCAAGTTCTTTACAGGAAGTACAAAACTTAAAGAAGAAACATCTAGTACATCAGTACCTTTTACGGTAAAGTTTGCATCAAAAGCAAAGTTTACTGCGGTCATATCCCAATCGTGTATATTAGATGTACCGATAACTTTTATTTGCGAACCGGTACCAATCTTATAAG
Source organism: Pedobacter puniceum (assembly GCF_009674685.1). Lineage (GTDB taxonomy): Bacteria > Bacteroidota > Bacteroidia > Sphingobacteriales > Sphingobacteriaceae > Pseudopedobacter > Pseudopedobacter puniceum. Next base: position 773,185 of record NZ_WKJI01000001.1, on the reverse strand, counting down.
TATTTTGAGCTGATGTTGTAGGAAGGTAAATAAACGTGAACAACACTACACATGCCATGTAAGCTGTTTTGGTGAGATTGTGGATGTTAAGTTTCATATCTATTGAACTATTTGATTTATAGTTCAAAGGTATAGTGACCCACACGGGTAAAGAATGACCTTAAGGATTAAAAAAAGTGATTTAAAATACAATTTTTGTGTCCAAAGTCACTTAATTTCATTTCAATGGTGTTTAAATGTTAATGAAACACAAAACCCGCTTCAAAGCGGGTTTGATATAGGTCTTCATGATGTAGCAGCCTTCTTATTAGATTCCAAGTTCTATCTGGAACATGGTACCCCAATAATTTTTATCATTGCTTAAACTATGATTTTGGTTGCCAACATTATAGCTTAAATTAAGTTGTGCTTTTACTTTATGCCCTTTTAGATATTTGGTTAAACCTAATTCGTAAACTTCACGAGTATCTTCAAAGTTAGCTATCCTTTTAGATGGAATGAGGTAGGAATATCTAAAAGCAGTTTCTATGTTGTTTTTAAATAAATAAGAAAACTGGTTATTCAAACCATGTCCTTCATAAGCATAGCTTAAATCGCCATCACTATTATAAGTTAAAGGATTATTTACATCTCTTTTTATAAACTCGGCAGCATAAGCCCATCCATTATATTTAAAAATAGCATCTAACATGAATGTTTTCATATCTACAGGGCTAAATAAATCTTTACCTAGCTGTCCTCCGGTATTGGTGGTAGCCTTATTATATGAGTATCCACCTGCAAGACTCAATTTTGGCTTTTGCTCTCTTTCCAAATCTCCCTCAGAGTAATCACCATCGTTGGTAAAACTTCCAAAAGGTAAGAACTCTACCCTTCCTGTATAGGCTAAACCTTTATCTGTTGTATTTACAGAACGACCTTCCCCAGTAGAAATAGCTCCTTTTAACTGATAAACTGCATTTCCCAACTTATTGGTATAATAAGCCTTTAAACCAAAATCTCTATCTATGGTTAAAGCACTGTTTACAATAGAACGATCTGCAAATTGTAATTGCCCAGATGAATTTACACGCTGCCTGTTTCCTGGAAGTTTATTTTGCCCAAAGGCTACATAAAAGTTATTAGTAAAATGATAAAAAATAACCGCATCGCGTACAATATTAGCTACTCCTGTATTGTCGGCATCTTGATCGCCACGAGAAAAAGATAACTGTACGCTGTAAGCTAGTTTCTCTCCTAATATATAACCATCACCTCTTAGCCTTAGTCTTCTCACACGAGTATCCCATTCTCTAATACCCAAATCTTCAGCATCTTCAGTTACGAAGCCCATTCTATTTTGCATTCTAAACCTAAAGTTTATAAAAAACAGAGAGTCTTTAGAAGTATATTTAAGTCCTTTAAACTGCATAGAACGCTCATCAACCTCTGTTTGAGCATTCGCTTCAACACAAAACAAACTAATACATCCTAATAAAATTAAGCTAAAAAAATACTTCGTCCCCATTTTAAATTTTTTAAAAAGCCTAAATTAAGAATTTTTAAAGCATTAGCTTATTTTAAGTTCAATTCTTTAACCCAGCTAAAGCTCTTGTCTTGTATTTCTTTCTTATGCTCTCTGGTATACTCTAAGAAGGTTTCTGCTACGGGCGATAGGTTCTTAGTTTTCAACCAAATCATACGCCACTTGGTTTTAATAGGCAAACCGGCTACTGGTATAATATTTAAATCTTTAAGCATTACTTCATTATGCACACCAATCAAAGGCATTACAGAAAAACCTAAACCTGCAATAACCGCTTGCTTAACAGCTTCGTTTGATGTTAATTCTAGTTTTTTTCTGATGTTAACTTTGCTTTTTTCAAAAAAGCTTTCCATAATAAAGCGTGTACCAGAGCCTACTTCTCTATATATTAATTGTATCTCGTTAAAAATACTTTTCTTGTAAGGTCCGCTATTAAACTGATGTTCTTTATTACCTAATAGGTATAAATTATCCTCTAGAAGCACCTCTTCATGAACAGCGATCCGTTGTGGTAATACGGATACCAAAGCAAAATCAACCTCATTATTTTCTAAACTTTCTAGCACTTTAGACTTATTGGTTACATCCATTGTTAAATCAATGCCGGGGTGTTCTTTCAAAAAATCAGTTAAAAAGTAAGGCATAATATATTTTCCTGTAGAAACCACAGCAAGCTTTAACCTACCAGATAAGATACCTTTATACGCTTGAGTTTTATAGTTGATGGCATTTACTTCATCTAAAATTTTTTGCGCCATATGGGCTATTTCAAAACCAAAATCAGTTATATACACCTGTTTACCAACAACTTCCGTTAAAGCAATATCAAACTGGTCTTGGAAATTTTTAAACTGAATAGATACAGCAGGCTGGGTTAAAAAAAGCTCATGTGCGGCTTTAGTAATACTTTTTGTTTCTACTATTTTAAGGAAAACCTGTAATTGATGCAGCGTATAATTCATAAAAATTAGTTATGTATTTCATATCAAATATAAATAATAATATATGAAATAGACCTTATATGTTTGTGATGTTAAAATTAAAGCAAATCACATGGAAGAGAAACAATATTCTTTAATAGATTGGACTTATAGCGCAGAAGATGCCGCTCATATGCTTTCTACACTGTATAATGCAAAATTAGAATATCATAACAGACAGTCTTTGATTAATCATGAAGGACAAAAATCTATTCCTGTTGAAGACCAGAGAAGAATAAAAGAGCTAGAAGAGGCTTTAAAGAATATCAGAGCGCAAATTAATATTGCTAAGAAAAAAAATGTTGATTTACACATTCAAAGTAGCATCAGCTTAAATTTTATCCCCAAATAAATGTTGTTATGGCAGAGCAGCGCAAGGCTGCCTGCCTTAATATTAAAAAACATTCATTTTTTTTTAAATAAAGTCAACAAAACATTAGAAAAGCATTAAAATTTAAAAAAATTAGCGTAACTAAATAAAAAACATACTAAGTAGCTCAAGAAAAGCATCATTAGTTAAAATTTATCCCCAAATAAATGTTGTTAAAGCAGTGCAGCACAAGCTGCCTGCTTTAAAAGTTTAAAAACCATTTATAAAAACTAATGATTAGGCTGTTTTACAATAAGAAAAATACAAAAGAATTAGAATTGCATTAAAATTTATTAGAAAATTAGCTCAACCAAAGAAAAAGTACTAGGTTGCACAGAAAATTAATATTATTTTAAACTTCATAACAAAAAAAATGTTGTAATTGCTGTGTAGCTAAAGCTGCAGGCCTTAAAAAAACATAAAAGAAGCGAAACAAGAAATATGGCGAACGCTGAAAACTACTCAATTAAAAGTGCTATAAAACGGTTTAACCAACTGGTTAACTTAGAGAAAAGAGAAATAAGCAATGTTTATTTCTATGCCATCATCAACGGTTTCATACTACTCTCACTACCTTTAGGCATACAAGCAATAGTAAATTTACTGTTTGGAGGCACCGTAAGTACCTCCTTAATTGTTCTTATAGGGGTGGTTATTGGTGGCGTTTTATTAACGGGTATATTACAAATTGCCCAAATGCGTATCACAGAACGTTTGCAACAAAAAATATTTACCCGTTTAACTTTTGCTTATGCTTATCGTATCCCAAAGCTCAATTTATTAAGTGTTGATTCTTATTATCTTCCAGAATTGGTAAATCGCTTTTTTGATACTTCAAACCTTCAAAAAGGCTTTTCAAAACTATTATTAGACTTTCCGGCGGCAAGTATTCAAATTTTATTCGGACTCACCTTGCTGTGTTTCTACCACCCGGTTTTTATCATTTTTGCAGTTACGGTATTTACATTGGTTATATTAATCCTTTATTATTCTTCTGATAAAGGTTTCGCTACCAGTATGAAAGAATCAGATTACAAATATGATGTAGCACACTGGTTAGAAGAAATATCTAGAGCCGTAAAACCTTTTAAACTTAACAGGCATCACGAGCTACACCTTAAAAGAACCGATAAGTTGGTTAATGGTTATTTAACTTCAAGAGATCAACACTTTTCTGTATTGTTATTTCAATACAGGATTTTAATAGGTTTTAAAGTAGTAACTACTGCTGCGATGCTTATTTTGGGTTCTTATTTATTTATAGAGCAGCAAATTAACTTAGGGCAATTTATCGCGGCAGAAATCATCATCATTACCATTTTAAACTCTATAGAAAAAATGATTTTAAGTTTAGAGGTTGTTTATGATGTACTTACAGCTTTAGAAAAACTAAACAAGGTATTGGCAAAACCACAAGATGATGAGGCTAGCGAACAACAAAGCTTGGCTTTTACCCCTAGCCCTGGCTTAGAAATAAAAATTACGTCTTTAGATTTTGCATATCCTCATGAATCTTTAACACTTAAAAACCTCAACCTTAAAATTAATGCTGGTGAGAAAGTATGTATTTTAGGTTCAGAAGGTTCCGGAAAATCAACTTTATTACGCATATTATCAGGCATTTATCAAGACTTTAAAGGTAATATCTTATATAATAATACGCCTTTGAAAATGATTAACTCGCAAGTACTAAATAGAAACATATCTTCTTTATTGGGAGATGAAGATGTATTTAGTGGTTCTATATTAGATAATATATGTGTAGGAAATAAAGAAGTTAGTTTTCAGGATGTAGATTTGGTTTGTAAAATTGTTGGCTTAGATGATTATATCAGTAAACAACAGCAAGGCTATGAAACTTATGTAGATCCTCAAGGTAAAAAACTACCTTTCAATATCATCCAAAAAATACTATTAGCCCGTTGTTTGGTAACCAAGCCATCGCTTATTTTGGTAGAAGACAATTGGAATGGTATAGAGCCGCAAATCAGACAGCAGGTTATCAATTATTTAACCAATCCTGATCATGCTTTTACACTGCTTGCCATCAGTAATGATGAGGCTTTTACCAGCCAGTGCACCAGAACTTTATATTTAGAAAATGGCCAGTTAGTAGAAAATTAAGTTTAAACCTATGTTTTTAGATAGCAAGATACCTTCAGACCATTTCACAAAATATCAATCTTTTGGAAGAGTTATGCGTGACCGCGATGGCAAATCCAAAAGAAGAAAGTGGTTTACCATAACCCTAATCATTATTTTGGTTATTTTATGTTTACCATGGACTCAAAATATACAGCCCGATGGCGTAGTTTCGACCATAAACCCACAACAAAGGCCACAAGAGATTAACAGCATTATTGCTGGTAGAATAGAAAAGTGGTATGTTAAAGACGGTGATATTGTAAAAAAAGGCGATACCTTACTTAAAATAACAGAGGTAAAAGAAGAATATTTAGACCCTTCTCAATTGATACGTGTTGATGAGCAAATCAAAGCTAAATCAGCATCTATAGACTTTTATGAGAACAAGGCTAAATTAACTGGCGACCAAGCTATTGCCATAGAAAATGCTAGAACTTTAAAATTAAGTCAGCTTAGAAACAAGCTTAAACAGTATACTTTAATTGTACAGTCTGATAGCATTAGCTATGTAGCTGCAGAAAACCAACTCAGAATTGCTGATGAGCAGCTTAAAAGACAGAAACAATTGTATGATGCTGGTTTAAAATCTTTAACCGAGTACGAGCAAAGACAACAAGCTTATCAGGATGCGCTATCTAAAAAGATGGGAGCAGAAAATAAGTTTTATAACAGTCGTAACGAACTATTGATCATCCGCCTGGAGCAAAATGCTGTAGAACAAGAATATCAAGAAAAAGTATTAAAAGCCAATGGCGATAGGCTATCTACCCTATCTGATATGGCTACTACACAAAGCGAGGTTGCTAAACTTAAAAACCAATTGTCTAACTACGAAATCAGACGAGGCTTTTATGTTATTACCGCACCTCAATCTGGCCAAGTTATCAGAACCACTAAAGCAGGTATTGGCGAGACGGTTAAAGAAGGCGACCCACTTTTAGAAATAGTACCTATTAATTTTGATGTTGCGGTAGAAATATTTGTAGACCCACTAGATTTACCCCTTATTAATAAAGGGCAAAAAGTGCGTTTACAGTTTGATGGTTTCCCTGCTATTGTATTCTCTGGCTGGCCAAACACCTCTTATGGTACTTTTGGTGGTGTTATCGCTGCGGTAGATCCATCCATCAGTGTAAACGGTAAATTTAGAGCATGGGTACGCCCAGATAAAAATGATAAACCGTGGCCACCACAACTGAGCTATGGCACTGGAGCTAAAGGTATAGCCTTATTGAAAGATGTACCTGTTATTTACGAATTATGGCGTCAGTTAAATGGCTTCCCGCCTGAGTATTATGTAGCTAACAGTACAGGAAATAAATCAAACGATAGTAAGGATAAAGGAAAAAGCGATAAAAAATGAAAAGGTTATTAGGTTCTTTTATTCTGATAGCGTTTTTGCTGCCGGCTTTTGCGCAACAACAGCCTGCTGACACCCTTAAATGGGAAGCTTTTAAAGAAATTATCAGGTCTTACCACCCGGTAGCACAACAAGCTAATTTGGTTGGCAGGTTAGCAAAAGCTCGTATGCTACAAGCCTGGGGAGGTTTTGACCCTAAACTTTCTGTGGATTATGATAGAAAAGCTTTTGATGGTACCGAGTATTATCAGTTTGTTACACCAGAAGTTAAAATACCTTTATGGTATGGCATTGAGTTGAAAGGAAATTATGCTACCGCAGAAGGTGCTTATCTTAACCCAGAAAATAAGCTTCCTAAGGAAGGTTTAAGCACTGTAGGACTTAACTTCTCTTTGGGTAAAGGTTTATTGATGGATAAAAGAAGGGCTGCTTTAAAACAGGCTCGTATTTTTACTGAAGCTAGCGAAAATGAACAGGTCTTAATCATTAACGATTTAATCTTAAATGCTGGTGAAGCTTATTTAAGCTGGCAAAATCAATATAAAATTGCCGAAGTATATCGCCAAGCATTAGCATTAAGCACCATCAGGTTTGAAGCTGTAAAAGAAGGATTTAGAGGAGGAGATCGTCCGGCTATTGATACCGTAGAAGCTTTAACACAAGTACAGCAACGTGAAGTACAATACCAACAGGCTGCTTTAGAATTACAAACAGCAAAATACCTTTTAGCCTCTTTTTTATGGCTTGAAGATAATACGCCTGTAGATATTGAAAAATTAAATGCTTTGCCACAAGAGGCTAATATAGCTTTACCAGAAAGTGCCGAATTAAATATTGCTAATAACCCTAAGCTTTTAAGTTATGACTTTAAGCTGCGTGATTTACAAATAGAAAGGCGTTTAAAAGCCGAAAGTTTAAGGCCTACCATAGATTTACAAGTGGGCTTACTAAACAGCGATACGCAATTTCTAAGAAATGTAAACAGAAGATATTGGGAGCAAAACAATAAGGTAAGTTTTCAAATTGCGATGCCCCTCACCTTCTCTGCCGCTAGAGGAGAATTGGCAGAAGCTAAAATTAAAATTAGAAATACCGAGCTTGAACAAGATTTGGTACGTAATGATTTAAACGTAAAACTGAGTCAGAATTTAGCTGAAGCCAATACTTTACAGAAACAATTACAAACAATTAAAGCTGCTTTGGTAGCCAACCAAAAGCTATTAGATGGTGAAGAAATGCGCTTTAAATTTGGTGACAGCTCTTTATTCCTCATCAATGCTCGTGAAAGTAAATTGATAGAAGCTCAGGAGAAGCTGATAGAAACTCAAAATAAGATCCTTAAAAATAAGCTCAAGAAAGAGTGGCTTTTAGGTTCTTTAATTAACTGATTTTTTTAGGTTAAGTTTGTAACGTCGGTAGCACCAAATGCTATCGACGTTTTTATTTTCCTCGTAAAATTAAATTTAGTACATCATGAGTGGCTAATCGAAAAGTCTAAAAAAAATAGTGTCGAAAATCAGGAGACTTCGACACCTTTTAAACCCACCCTCAATTGGGTTTGTATACATCGCCTAAAGCTGAAAAGCCAATAACTCATCGTCTTGAAGTAAACAAGCTTCTAGGTCTTTAAGTATTTGTATTTTATCCATATCCTGACCAATAAATACCAACTCATTTAAACGATCGCCAAACCTTTTATCCCACTTACTTTCTATATAATCTTTGTTTTCTATATAGTCTGGATATTGGATACGCTCTGCAAAAGGCATGCTAGCCCACCAAACTCCAGCACCTTCTAAACGGGATGAACCACCTGCTTGCGAAAAATTATAAGCTTCTTGAGGTTTATCGGCCATCCAAAACAAACCCTTAGACCTGATGATGTTATGCGGAAATTCTTGTTGCAGGTAAGCCATCCATCTTTCTGGATGAAAAGGTCTTTTATCTCTAAAAACAAAAGAACTGATACCGTATTCTTCTGTTTCTGGGATATGCTCATTTTCCAATTCTTTTTGCCATCCTGCAGATGAGGATGCCTTCTCGAAATCAAACTGATGGGTAAAAAGAATATCATGAAGGTTAACCTTAGAAAATACCGTTTCTATAATCCTTGCTTCGGGATTAAGTTTGTTGATTAAAGCTTTTAAGAGTTTTACATCTCCAGGCTGTACCAAATCTATTTTGTTTAAGATGATGGTATTGGCAAACTCTATTTGGTCTGTTAATAGGTTTACAATGGTACGGTTATCATCCTCCATGTCTGTTAGCTGCCTATCTTTCAATAGTTCTGCTGTTCCAAAATCTTTAAAGAAATTATAAGCATCCACCACCGTAATCATTTGATCGATATAACTAAAGCGTGAAAGGTCTATATCCTTTTCTTCATCCTTAAAAGCAAAAGTTTGTGCTACAGGTATAGGCTCAGAAATACCTGTACTCTCTATCAAAAGGTAATCAAACTTGCCCTCACTAGCTAATTTTTCTACCTCTATCATCAAATCCTCTCTTAAGGTGCAGCAAATACAGCCATTACTCATCTCCACCAATTTCTCTTCTGTTCTAGAAAGGGTAGCCTCGTTTTTAACCAAACGGGCATCAATATTTACTTCACTCATATCATTCACAATCACAGCAACTTTTAAGTCTTCTTTATTGTGTAAAATATGGTTAAGCAAGGTGGTTTTCCCGCTTCCAAGAAAACCACTTAAAACTGTTACAGGCAACTTCTTATTCATATCTACTTCTATTTTGAAGCAAATATAATATCAGCAAAACATTAATGCAACATAATTGCATTAATACTTGTATAAGTCTAAACTTAAATTTGCTCTGCTGTAAAGCCGGCCTTTTTTACTGTATCTGCAACTTCTTGTGCGCTTAGACCCTCTGCTTCTACCGTTAGTATTTTATCCGCATTAGCGGTATCTACTTCCCATTTGTTTATACCTGCTAAGGCATTTAAAGCAGGCGTTACAGTGGCAATACATCCACCACATTTAATATTGGTTTTAAATTTTATAGTTTCCATGTTCTTGTATTTATGATGTTAAAAATTTTAAGCGTAAACTGTTTGTTACTACCGATACTGAGCTTAAAGCCATTGCTGCACCTGCTAGCATCGGGTTCAATAAAAATCCGTTAAAGGGATATAAAATTCCTGCTGCAAGGGGTATCCCGATAAGGTTATAAATAAAGGCCCAAAACAAATTCTGCCTGATGGTTTTTACCGTTTGTGATGATAGCTGCAAAGCCTTAGGTATCAACCTCAAATCTGAGGATACCAAGGTAATTTTAGCTACATCTATGGCAATATCAGAACCTTTACCCATAGCAATAGATACATTGGCCTGCGCTAAAGCGTGGCTATCATTGATACCATCGCCTATCATGGCTACTACTTTACCTTCTTGCTGTAATTTCTCTACAAAAGCTGCCTTATCCGCAGGCAAAACATCAGCTTGGTAATGTGTGATACCCGTTTGTTGGGCAATAGCTCTGGCCGTTTGCTCATTATCTCCGGTAAGCATATAAACCGAAATACCTTGCTGCTGTAATTGTTGTATAGCTTCTTTAGAACCTGCTTTCACCTCATCGGCAATAGCCACTACAGCCAAAACTTCTTTACTGTTTGCAAAATATACCAGTGTATAGGCTTGCTCTTTTAAAGCCAGTAATTGCTGCTGCAAATCATCAGCGATGGCTAAATTTTTAAGCTTTAGTATTTTATGACTAGCTGCTGTATAAGTTTCCTGCTCAAAAACCGCTTCTACACCCAAACCGGTTAGGCTGTTAAATTGGCTTAGCTGCACTGCAGCTAATGTTTTTTGCTTTAAATGGCTGATAATAGCCTCTGCCAATGGGTGTTCAGACTGCTGCTCTATAGCTAATAAAACCGCCTCGTATGTTGCTACCTTATGGAGGGCTGCTTTTGCCCATAACACTTGCTGTACTTGAGGATGCCCTGCTGTAATGGTGCCTGTTTTATCTAAAATGATAGCATTTACCTGATGACCAGCCTCCAAAGCCTCGGCATCTTTGATGAGGATACCCTGCTCGGCTCCTTTGCCAATACCCACCATAATGGCGGTTGGCGTGGCTAAACCTAAAGCACAAGGACAAGCAATAACCAATACCGTTACCATAGCCATTAAGCCTTGGGTAAAAGCATGCTCTCCGCCAAAAAGCATCCAAATGGCAAAGGTTAAAAGGGCTATCAGCATCACCACCGGTACAAATATCCCGGCAATTTTATCTACCAATTTCTGTACAGGTGCTTTAGATCCTTGGGCATCTTGTACCAGCTTAATAATTTGCGCCAATAAGGTATCCTGACCTACCTTTTCTGCTGTAAACTTAAAGCTACCCTTTTGGTTTATGGTGCCTGCAAAAACCGTATCTCCGGTTTGCTTGGCTACAGCAATAGGCTCTCCGCTAATCATACTCTCGTCTACAAAAGAATTACCTTCTGCTAGCCTGCCGTCTACAGGTATCTTCTCACCCGACCTTATCAAAATTAAATCTCCTACCTGCACCTGGCTAATCGGAACTTCTTCCTCTCCGCTAGCGCCTAAACGTATAACCGTTTTAGGCTGTAAACCCATAAGCTTTTTTATGGCTGTAGAGGTGCTAGATTTTGCCCTGCCCTCTAGCAATTTCCCCAGCATGATAAAAACAATCACTACTGCCGCCGCCTCAAAATAAACATGCGGATGTAAACCTCTTTGATGCCAAAAATGTGGGTTAAAAGTATTAAAAACGCTAAAAATATAAGCTATACCTGTGCTTAAAGCCACCAAAGAATCCATATTGGCTTTGCCATGTTTAGCCTGTTTATAAGCATTGATGAAAAAACTTCGTCCGTAAAAGAACAAAACAGGTGTGCTTAAAACCAGCATCAGCTCATTGGCATAAGGCATATCCATCAGAAACATTCCTATCACCACCACGGGGATGGTTAAAATAGCTGCCAGAATAAAGTTATACTTCAACTTTTGATAAGCCTGCTGCTGCACTTCTTCCTGCTTTTCTTGCGCATTTTCTTCGTCTATAATGATATCATAACCCACACTTTGTAAAGCTTTCTGTAAATCTTGTGGCTTCACCTGCTCTGGGTTAAAGCTTAGCTTAACCGACTGATTGGCATAATTTACCTCGGCCTGCTGAACGCCTTCTTGTGCTGCAAGCATACTCTCCACACTTACCGCACAACCCGCACAAGTCATCCCTGTTACCGGGAAGTTTTGGGTTTTTATTGTTGTTGCCATCTTTTCCTCCTTTTCATAACACAAATTTATGGGCTTTAATAGCGAAAGTGTTATACAGTTTTAGGAAAGTGTTATATAATTTTTGTGGTTGAGTGGTTTATGAAAGAGATTGGAAGAAATAAAAAAGCCCCGAAGATAGTCGAGGCACTAAATGTTTTCACAACAGAATAATCCTTTTAATTTATTTAGTACAAAAAAAGGCGAGTTGCCCCGCCTTGAATGTTTTCACAACGGAATAATCCTTATTGTGATTTGCTTTCAAAATCAAAGGTATAATTTATTTTTAAATTACAAATACGGAAAAACATAAACTGTAAAAAAAATATTTATATATTTAGCAAGACAATTTATTAACTACTATGACAAAACATATATTAGGCCTTGATTTAGGGACCAATTCTATTGGTTGGGCAATTATCAAAGTGGATGATAATAATGTTCCGATTAAAATAATTGCAATGGGTTCACGAATAATTCCTTTGTATTCAAACGATAGAGACCAATTTCAAAAAGGACAAGCTATATCAAAAAATAAAGATAGAACTACAGCTAGGACTCAAAGAAAAGGTTATGATAGAAAACAACTAAAAAAATCTGATAATTTTAAATATAGTCTGAAAAAGATTTTAGAGAAACTTGACATCTTCCCTACCGAAGAATTAATGAAATTACCCACTCTCGATTTATGGAAACTAAGAAGTGATGCGGTTTCTGACATTGAAAATATAACTCCTAAACAATTAGGTAGAATACTTTATATGCTCAACCAAAAAAGAGGATATAAATCAGCAAGAAGTGAAGCTAATGCAGACAAAAAAGACACTGATTATGTGGCAGAAGTAAAGGGAAGATATAAATTATTAAAAGAACAAAACCAAACTTTAGGGCAATACTTCTATAATGAATTATCTGCAGCAAATCAAAATAATACTTATTTTAGAGTTAAAGAAAAGGTCTATCCTAGGGAAGCCTATATCGAAGAATTTGATGCTATAATTAATACACAAAAACCTAAACACTCATTTTTAACTGATGATGTCATTCACTCATTACGTAATGAAATCATCTACTACCAACGTAAGCTAAAATCACAAAAGGGCTTAGTAAACGTTTGTGAATTCGAAGGTTTTGAAACTACTTATTTTGATGAAAAAACACAACAAAATAAAACCATATTTACAGGACCAAAAGTTGCCCCAAGAACATCTCCATTATTTCAACTCTGCAAAATATGGGAAGTTGTGAATAACATTTCACTAAAAATTAAAAATCCAGAAGGAAGTAAATATAAGTGGGGCGATAGAATACCTACTATTGAAGAAAAACAAACAATTGCAGATTATCTGCTAGAAAATGAAAATTTAAGTTTCGTAGAATTACTTAAAATTTTAGGGCTCAAAAAAGAACAGGTTTATGCCAATAAACAGATATTAAAAGGTATTCAAGGCAATATAACCTTTTCAGCTATTCATAAAATCATAGGTAATAGTGAACATCTAAAATTTGATATTCATACTGTACCATCAAAACATTTAGCTATTTTATTAGATAAAAAAACTGGTGAAATTTTAGACGAGGGAGATAGCATAGAATTAAGTTCAGCTTTAGAACAAGAACCTTTGTATCAATTATGGCATACAATTTATTCTATAAAAGAGTTAGATGAGTGCAAAAATGCCTTAATGAAGCGTTTTAACTTTGAAGAAGAAATTGCAGAAAGACTTTCTAAAATTGATTTTAACAAGCCAGCATTTGGGAATAAATCTAATAAAGCAATGCGAAAAATGTTACCTTATTTAATGTTAGGTTACAACCAATCTGATGCTGAAAGTTTTGCTGGTTATAATAGAAAATTTACTAAAGAAGAAAAATCAAAAAATATTTCAGATGAGCCTTTGCAATTATTGGCTAAAAACAGCTTGCGACAACCAGTAGTAGAAAAAATTCTTAACCAAATGATAAATGTAGTAAATGCAATTATCCAGAAATATGGAAAACCTGAGGAGATTAGAGTTGAGCTTGCTAGAGAATTAAAACAAAGTAAAGATGAGCGAGAAGACGCTGATAAGCTAAATGGTTTTAATAAAAAACTTAATGAATTAGTCGCAACTAAACTTACTGAACTTGGACTACCGACAACCAAACGCTACATTCAAAAATATAAGTTTATTTTTCCGGCAAAGGATAAAAACTGGAAAGAAGCCCAAGTTGCAAATCAATGTATTTATTGTGGTGAAACATTCAATCTGACCGAAGCACTAAGTGGAGATAACTTCGATGTAGATCATATAGTACCAAAAGCATTATTGTTTGATGATTCGCAAACTAATAAAGTACTGGTGCATAGAAGTTGTAACGCTACCAAAACAAACAATACAGCTTACGACTATATTGCTAAAAAAGGGAATGAAGCGTTAAACGCTTATGTTACCAGAGTAGATGATTGGTTTAAACGAGGAATAATTTCTTACGGAAAAATGCAACGTTTAAAAGTTTCATTTGAAGAATATCAAGAACGTAAGAAAGTCGGTAAAGAAACAGAAGCTGATAAAAGGTTGTGGGAAAACTTTATTGACAGACAATTACGTGAAACAGCTTACATTGCTAGAAAAGCAAAAGAAATATTAGGAAAAGTTTGCCATAATGTGACGAGCACAGAGGGAAATGTTACTGCAAAACTACGACAACTTTGGGGTTGGGAAGATGTATTAATGAACTTACAATTTGAAAGATTTAAATATGCAAACCAAACAAAGTTGGAGACTTGGACTAGTGATCATGGCAATAGAAAGCATACTAAAGAAATTATCGACAAAGAAATTTGGACAAAAAGAGATGACCATCGCCATCATGCAATAGATGCCCTAGTTATAGCTTGTACTCAACAAGGCTTTATACAACGCATAAATACGCTGAGTAGTAGCGATGTAAAAGATGGAATGAGAAAAGAATTGGAAGAAGATAGAATTGTTTACAACGAACGATTAACATTACTAGAAAATTATTTAGTAGAGAAAAAGCCTTTCTCAACTGAAGAAATTGAACATGAAGCAGACAAGATTTTAGTATCTTTTAAAGCAGGAAAAAAAGTAGCAACTATCAGCAGATATAAAGCTGTAGGCGAAAATAAAAAAACAGGTGTGATTGTGCCAAGAGGTGCTTTGCATGAACAGTTTGTTTATGGAAAAATTAAAACTATCTCTAAGGATTTCAAGACAGGTACATTAATTAAATATCCTATTAAGTATCTCTTTGAAAACCCAAATCTGATTGCTGAACCACTCATTAAAATAAAAGTGAAAGAAAGACTTCTTGATTTCAATAATGACATCAAAAAGTCTATTGAATCCTTAAAAAAGTCTCCTATTTACCTTGACTTAGGCAAAACTATATTACTGACTTCTTCTCATTGTTATAAGGATGAATTTGTGATTAAATATAAAATCACAGATTTAAAAAAGGATGATGTAAAATATATTATCGATGAAAAAGTAAAGCAATTGGTTCAAGAGAGATTAGATGCTCACAATGGTAAGGAAAAAGAAGCATTTAAAGATACACTCTGGTTTAATGAAAATAAAAAAATACCTATATTAACAGTTAGATGTTTTACAGGTCTTTCCGCAGTTGAAGCCATCAAAAAAGATGATAATGGCAAAGAAATTGGTTTTGCAAAAACTGGAAACAATCATCATATAGCTTTATATAGGGATGACACAGGTAAATATATACAACACTTATGTACCTTTTGGCATGCAGTAGAGCGTAAGAAGTTCAAAATTCCTTATATCATTAAAAATACAAATACTCTTTGGAATGAATTAATCAACAAAGAATTACCTCAACCATTTTTAGATAAACTTCCTGCTGATAATTTGGAGCTACAACTTAGTATGCAACAAAATGAAATGTTTGTACTAGGATTATCAAAAGAAGAATTTGATGAAGCAATGCGACAAAACAACAAGTCCTTATTAAGTAAACACTTGTATTTAGTTTGGAGTATTGGTGATAATCAATACTGGTTTAGACATCATTTAGAGACTAAAAACTCTGAATTAAAGGTAACATTGGGCGCTAAAGAAAGTAGAAGATTTTACTTATTTAAAAGTGTTGGAGCATTTCTATCTAAGAACCCAATAAAAGTACGTTTGAACCATTTAGGTGAAATTACAAAAATTGGAGAATAAAAATCATGGAAAATCTCCAAATTAATCAATATTACCACATTTACAACCATGCTAACGGCGATGATAATTTATTTAGAGAAGCTAAGAATTATCCATTTTTCTTATCGAAGTATCATATTCATATTGACCCTATAGCAGAAACAATTGCGTGGTGTTTAATGCCTAACCATTTCCACCTGTTGGTGCGTATAAAAGATGAAGAAGAATTAGAACGAGATTTTCCAAAGTTCAGAACTTTGGAAAATCTAAGTTCCGAAGAAAAACAACTCCAACTTTCCTACCTATTATCTAAACAGTTTGCCAACTTTTTTAGCTCCTATACCCAATCATTTAATAAGGTTTACCAGAGACGAGGTTCATTATTTCTGAAAAATTTTAAAAGAAAAGAGGTTGAAGATCAAAACTATTTATTCCACCTTATTTTATATATTCACCTCAATCCTATTAAACATGGCTTTACAAATGAGCTTACAGAGTGGGAATGGTCATCTTTTCATCATTTAAATAGTCAACAGCCAAAATTAAGTTCAGAGTTATTTGGTACAACTACCGATTATTTAAATCATCATCAAGAAAAACGTGATTGCTTTAAAGAATACCTCCACATAGAAAATCAAATCCTAACACTATGAATGACCTATGATTAAAAGAACCCTCTACTTCAGTAACCCGGCTTATCTCAACTTAAAAGATAGGCAATTACAGATAGACCTCCCCCATTTAAAAACTTTGGGAACAGAAGAATCCGTAAAATTGGTACCTATTGAAGATATAGGTGTTATTATTTTAGACAATCAGCAAATAACCATAACACATGCCAGTATTGCTGCTTTATTAGAGAATAAAGTAGCGGTAATTACTTGCGATAAAAGCCATCATCCTATAGGAATGTTGCTCCCTTTGGATGGACATGATACGCAAAGTGAGCGTTTTAGATATCAAATAGATGCCTCATTACCTTTAAAAAAACAATTGTGGCAGCAAACAGTACAAGCTAAGATTTTAAACCAGGCGGCAGTTTTATTTGAAAGAGGAATAGCTTGCGAAAATATGATTCATTGGGCTAGAGCAGTACGCTCTGGCGACCCTGATAATTACGAAGGCCGAGCAGCAGCCTATTATTGGAGAAACGTTTTCCCTAAAAAATTAGACTTCTTTAGGGGCAGAGATGGCGACCCACCTAATAATTTATTAAACTATGGTTATGCTATTTTAAGAGCTATTGTAGCTAGAGCTTTAGTCTCCTCGGGGCTGTTACCCACTTTAGGAATACATCATAGAAATAAATATAATGCTTATTGCTTGGCCGATGATATTATGGAGCCCTACCGCCCTTTTGTAGATAAAATTGTACTTAAAATTATAGATAATGGTGAGAATTTCTTAGAATTAAACACCGCCATAAAATCTCAGTTATTAAGCATTGCTAGTGTTGATGTAAGTTTTGAAAAAGGCACAAGCCCCTTAATGGTTGGCTTACAGTATACTACAGCATCATTAGCTAAATGCTATGAGGGCACTTTAAGAAAAATTAACTACCCTATTATAAAAGATTTTGATGCCAAAAGAATAGGATACCTAAAAAATATTGATGATACCCCTATAAGTTATGCCGCTGAAAAAACCATAAAATATGGAAATAAAAAAAGTACAGACGAGCCCGAATTACCTTTTTAGGAAATGCGCTTAAACCAATATCGCGTTTTGTGGATATTGGTATTTTTTGATTTGCCTACTGAGACTAAAAAAGAAAGGCAGATTTATACTCGCTTTAGAAAAGACATCATGCGAGATGGCTTTACTATGTTTCAATTTTCTATTTATTTACGGCATTGTAGTAGCCGAGAAAATGCGGAAGTACATATAAAAAGGGTGAAAAACCTACTTCCAGCTAAAGGACATATAGGTATCATGACCGTTACTGATAAGCAATTTGGAATGATGGAATTGTTTTACGGTAAGGAAGAAAAGAACCTACCTAGTACCCCACAGCAATTAGAATTATTTTAAAGCAAGTTGATAGCAAGAAAAAAATTGAACATAAAAAAATCCGGAAGATAAACTGACCGGATTTTTTTATTCCTGATTTTACATTTAAAATACTGATTTACAATTTTTTAAACCAAGGTATGTTGTTGTAAATATCAGTAGTTCAAAGAATGAAAGCAAATCACAACAGGAAATCATATTGTTTGGGATGAAATTTCGTTGTTGTAAATATCAGTAGTTCAAAGAATGAAAGCAAATCACAACGGCATAACCACACACAACCGAAATAAAGAAGTTGTTGTAAATATCAGTAGTTCAAAGAATGAAAGCAAATCACAACACTACGGCTTCGACAACTTCAAAATAACAAGTTGTTGTAAATATCAGTAGTTCAAAGAATGAAAGCAAATCACAACAGTAATTGCCACCGACATTTTCACAACAGCGTTGTTGTAAATATCAGTAGTTCAAAGAATGAAAGCAAATCACAACCCTAAAAAACAATTACGTAAATGAAAATCCGTTGTTGTAAATATCAGTAGTTCAAAGAATGAAAGCAAATCACAACCTCTATCTCTTCGCCACCAACTAAGCGAGGGTTGTTGTAAATATCAGTAGTTCAAAGAATGAAAGCAAATCACAACGCTTTTGGCTATGGTGATACTTGGGTTGGGGTTGTTGTAAATATCAGTAGTTCAAAGAATGAAAGCAAATCACAACTAGATATGGGTGTGGGTAAAGGCATGCCTAGTTGTTGTAAATATCAGTAGTTCAAAGAATGAAAGCAAATCACAACTTGCGGATGAAACTTGCTTAGCCTGTGGAAGTTGTTGTAAATATCAGTAGTTCAAAGAATGAAAGCAAATCACAACGAACAATACAATAATACTTTGGGTAAAACTGTTGTTGTAAATATCAGTAGTTCAAAGAATGAAAGCAAATCACAACCTATTTTGAGATGCCTGAATAGAAAAATCAGTTGTTGTAAATATCAGTAGTTCAAAGAATGAAAGCAAATCACAACAAGAGCTATAGGCATCTCTTTTATACTTTGTTGTTGTAAATATCAGTAGTTCAAAGAATGAAAGCAAATCACAACTTAGAAACAACAGTGTTAGCGTCATAAAAGGTTGTTGTAAATATCAGTAGTTCAAAGAATGAAAGCAAATCACAACATGTGGGAAGCAGTAATATTAACACTATTTGTTGTTGTAAATATCAGTAGTTCAAAGAATGAAAGCAAATCACAACATATCCGCCTCCCTTTCATCAACTATTAACGTTGTTGTAAATATCAGTAGTTCAAAGAATGAAAGCAAATCACAACAATCCTTTACCTAGTTTAATCTGATAATGTGTTGTTGTAAATATCAGTAGTTCAAAGAATGAAAGCAAATCACAACAATGGGATGAAGTTGCAAACCAGGGCGGATGTTGTTGTAAATATCAGTAGTTCAAAGAATGAAAGCAAATCACAACCATCTGAATTAGTGTTAGTTAAGTATTCAGGTTGTTGTAAATATCAGTAGTTCAAAGAATGAAAGCAAATCACAACTTGCTGATAAATTGCAAATGCAAATTGAAAGTTGTTGTAAATATCAGTAGTTCAAAGAATGAAAGCAAATCACAACTCATTATTATTTTTTAATAATGTCCATTCTGTTGTTGTAAATATCAGTAGTTCAAAGAATGAAAGCAAATCACAACGCCACAGCCTTTGGTAAAGAGATAGACAGCGTTGTTGTAAATATCAGTAGTTCAAAGAATGAAAGCAAATCACAACTCAATAGTTAAAACGCTTACTTCAACATACGTTGTTGTAAATATCAGTAGTTCAAAGAATGAAAGCAAATCACAACAAGATTCGATTGGGCCTTATCAGCATAAGGTTGTTGTAAATATCAGTAGTTCAAAGAATGAAAGCAAATCACAACTCACCATATGTTCATAATTTGGTGACATGTGTTGTTGTAAATATCAGTAGTTCAAAGAATGAAAGCAAATCACAACCTGGAGGTGGAGCAAGTGCAACTGACATTTGTTGTTGTAAATATCAGTAGTTCAAAGAATGAAAGCAAATCACAACCTATATGTAGCCACATCATTTAAAGTTGGAGTTGTTGTAAATATCAGTAGTTCAAAGAATGAAAGCAAATCACAACACTGTTTACGATGCTAATTCAGGCGGTTTTGTTGTTGTAAATATCAGTAGTTCAAAGAATGAAAGCAAATCACAACCCATAGCCACCGCATGCGAAGCTTTTTTACGTTGTTGTAAATATCAGTAGTTCAAAGAATGAAAGCAAATCACAACGAGGTTGATGTTAATTCCTTGCCTTTAGCAGTTGTTGTAAATATCAGTAGTTCAAAGAATGAAAGCAAATCACAACTACACCAGATACAGCACACCCAAAGAAAGTGTTGTTGTAAATATCAGTAGTTCAAAGAATGAAAGCAAATCACAACTCACTATCTGATGATTTAAACTCTGGAAAAGTTGTTGTAAATATCAGTAGTTCAAAGAATGAAAGCAAATCACAACCGCTGCCATAGCCTGGTTAGATAAAGTAAGGTTGTTGTAAATATCAGTAGTTCAAAGAATGAAAGCAAATCACAACAGCTTCTTCTTTGTTATTAGCTAATGTTGCGTTGTTGTAAATATCAGTAGTTCAAAGAATGAAAGCAAATCACAACGGAAACAATCTTGCCGGCTTAGAAGGTTACGTTGTTGTAAATATCAGTAGTTCAAAGAATGAAAGCAAATCACAACAAAGTTGAGATAGAAGAAAATCAAATTACAGTTGTTGTAAATATCAGTAGTTCAAAGAATGAAAGCAAATCACAACATTCGGACAAATCGAAAATAAGGAACGATAGTTGTTGTAAATATCAGTA
This sequence comes from Pedobacter puniceum, assembly GCF_009674685.1. Classification (GTDB taxonomy): domain Bacteria; phylum Bacteroidota; class Bacteroidia; order Sphingobacteriales; family Sphingobacteriaceae; genus Pseudopedobacter; species Pseudopedobacter puniceum. The sequence goes on along the minus strand of NZ_WKJI01000001.1, from coordinate 752,467 downwards.
GTTCAAAGAATGAAAGCAAATCACAACAAACAAAGAATAGCTGAGCTAAAGAAAGAAGTTGTTGTAAATATCAGTAGTTCAAAGAATGAAAGCAAATCACAACATGTAGAATGTTTCAAAACCATAGATTAAGTTGTTGTAAATATCAGTAGTTCAAAGAATGAAAGCAAATCACAACGGATTGCGTGGGCGCATAATAGCGGTAACCGTTGTTGTAAATATCAGTAGTTCAAAGAATGAAAGCAAATCACAACTTAAAGGTGGTAGGGTAGATTTAACGGATAGTTGTTGTAAATATCAGTAGTTCAAAGAATGAAAGCAAATCACAACTATCATTTATTTTGGTTGTGTATGGGTGTAGTTGTTGTAAATATCAGTAGTTCAAAGAATGAAAGCAAATCACAACAAATTCAGTCTAACTCTGAAAAGAAAACCGGTTGTTGTAAATATCAGTAGTTCAAAGAATGAAAGCAAATCACAACCCTTACCGCAAAAAGGTTTTAGAACCATTGGTTGTTGTAAATATCAGTAGTTCAAAGAATGAAAGCAAATCACAACCGAGGATTTTGTTACATTTTCATTAAGCTGTTGTTGTAAATATCAGTAGTTCAAAGAATGAAAGCAAATCACAACAATTAAAATGTATTAATCAATATAAAATTAGTTGTTGTAAATATCAGTAGTTCAAAGAATGAAAGCAAATCACAACGATGTACCCAATGAAGATGCCAGGGCTTTAGTTGTTGTAAATATCAGTAGTTCAAAGAATGAAAGCAAATCACAACTATACTCTTTATTTGTTAACCCAGAAAATAGTTGTTGTAAATATCAGTAGTTCAAAGAATGAAAGCAAATCACAACTGCTTGTGCTCCTGTAGCAAAAGCAGATTTGTTGTTGTAAATATCAGTAGTTCAAAGAATGAAAGCAAATCACAACAGGGATTTGGATGCTGCTTTTAGATTGACAGTTGTTGTAAATATCAGTAGTTCAAAGAATGAAAGCAAATCACAACAGATTTAGAGATTTTGTCCATCGCTTCGATGTTGTTGTAAATATCAGTAGTTCAAAGAATGAAAGCAAATCACAACTTTTATCTATTTTGTTTTCGATGTCTTTTAGTTGTTGTAAATATCAGTAGTTCAAAGAATGAAAGCAAATCACAACAGCCTAAGCCTGTTATATTATATGATTTTGGTTGTTGTAAATATCAGTAGTTCAAAGAATGAAAGCAAATCACAACACTTGATACCTTCAAATAAATTCCCTAGAAGTTGTTGTAAATATCAGTAGTTCAAAGAATGAAAGCAAATCACAACGAAACGCCAGTAATGAAGAAGAGTTTTTATGTTGTTGTAAATATCAGTAGTTCAAAGAATGAAAGCAAATCACAACAAAATGCTCTCATCAAGCTTATGCACTGGTGTTGTTGTAAATATCAGTAGTTCAAAGAATGAAAGCAAATCACAACCATAAAGATGGTACCGTAGAAGAAGCCATTGTTGTTGTAAATATCAGTAGTTCAAAGAATGAAAGCAAATCACAACACTATTCCATTGCAGCAATTAAAGGGCCTGGTTGTTGTAAATATCAGTAGTTCAAAGAATGAAAGCAAATCACAACGGATTGAAATTACCGGTCAAGGTCAATCATGTTGTTGTAAATATCAGTAGTTCAAAGAATGAAAGCAAATCACAACTTACGCAGCAAGTAACAATTAAGAATTTAGTTGTTGTAAATATCAGTAGTTCAAAGAATGAAAGCAAATCACAACACAACCTTTTTCTTTTACCTCATCAATCAAGTTGTTGTAAATATCAGTAGTTCAAAGAATGAAAGCAAATCACAACTACCTTTCAATAGGGTTGTATTCATGTATAGTTGTTGTAAATATCAGTAGTTCAAAGAATGAAAGCAAATCACAACACCTTTTTTAAACCTATTTGCTAAAGTTTTGTTGTTGTAAATATCAGTAGTTCAAAGAATGAAAGCAAATCACAACACTAATTGAACAAATACATAAAGGATAATCGTTGTTGTAAATATCAGTAGTTCAAAGAATGAAAGCAAATCACAACAATGTTATACAAGGTTTTAGATGATATACCGTTGTTGTAAATATCAGTAGTTCAAAGAATGAAAGCAAATCACAACAATGTTATACAAGGTTTTAGATGATATACCGTTGTTGTAAATATCAGTAGTTCAAAGAATGAAAGCAAATCACAACACCAAATCTCGCTCTACTTGCCTCATAATGGTTGTTGTAAATATCAGTAGTTCAAAGAATGAAAGCAAATCACAACGCTTGACTCTGTTAAACCAATAAGCCCTGAGTTGTTGTAAATATCAGTAGTTCAAAGAATGAAAGCAAATCACAACACACTCCCAGCGTCTACCAATTCCGCCACCGTTGTTGTAAATATCAGTAGTTCAAAGAATGAAAGCAAATCACAACACACAACAAGCATTAGATAGGCAAATAAAAGTTGTTGTAAATATCAGTAGTTCAAAGAATGAAAGCAAATCACAACGATGTAAAGCTTTTACATAAAGATGTTACAGTTGTTGTAAATATCAGTAGTTCAAAGAATGAAAGCAAATCACAACAGACTTCTTGATGAGCCTAATACGCAACATGTTGTTGTAAATATCAGTAGTTCAAAGAATGAAAGCAAATCACAACAGAGCAAACAAAAAGAGTTGGTATTGCGTGGTTGTTGTAAATATCAGTAGTTCAAAGAATGAAAGCAAATCACAACTTAATACCTATGTGGATGATTGCCAACCAAGTTGTTGTAAATATCAGTAGTTCAAAGAATGAAAGCAAATCACAACCTATTATTAACGTTGTTAACTCTTATATTGGTTGTTGTAAATATCAGTAGTTCAAAGAATGAAAGCAAATCACAACATCAAAAGGAAACATCAGGATACTTAAACAGTTGTTGTAAATATCAGTAGTTCAAAGAATGAAAGCAAATCACAACACAAACAGAGGATTGGTAACAATTACGTTAGTTGTTGTAAATATCAGTAGTTCAAAGAATGAAAGCAAATCACAACCTGTGACTCAACATTCTATAGCGTATGTTGGTTGTTGTAAATATCAGTAGTTCAAAGAATGAAAGCAAATCACAACATTCGAACCCTGTAGTAATCAGCGAAGTTCGTTGTTGTAAATATCAGTAGTTCAAAGAATGAAAGCAAATCACAACGAATAAACAGTCTTTCCTTCTGGATTGATAGTTGTTGTAAATATCAGTAGTTCAAAGAATGAAAGCAAATCACAACAATCCAAAGAAGCATTTAACGACTTTATGCGTTGTTGTAAATATCAGTAGTTCAAAGAATGAAAGCAAATCACAACAAATCAGAGCCAGCAAATAGATTGATTTGTTGTTGTAAATATCAGTAGTTCAAAGAATGAAAGCAAATCACAACAAAGAGCGATTAGGCAGGTCTCCTGACTTTGTTGTTGTAAATATCAGTAGTTCAAAGAATGAAAGCAAATCACAACAAAGAGCGATTAGGCAGGTCTCCTGACTTTGTTGTTGTAAATATCAGTAGTTCAAAGAATGAAAGCAAATCACAACATGTGGATGAGGTAAAAAGGTTAAAGGCTGGTTGTTGTAAATATCAGTAGTTCAAAGAATGAAAGCAAATCACAACAGCCAAGAACAAAAGAATATCAATAAACAAGTTGTTGTAAATATCAGTAGTTCAAAGAATGAAAGCAAATCACAACGCCGGCAAGAGCTGCCAGAAGTACCACCCAGTTGTTGTAAATATCAGTAGTTCAAAGAATGAAAGCAAATCACAACCGCCCGGTAGTAGGATGAAAACCATTACCAGTTGTTGTAAATATCAGTAGTTCAAAGAATGAAAGCAAATCACAACAACAGAAAAGAAAGCCATTTTTATTGCGTGGTTGTTGTAAATATCAGTAGTTCAAAGAATGAAAGCAAATCACAACCATTTACACCAGTAGAGCCTTTCCCAAGTGGTTGTTGTAAATATCAGTAGTTCAAAGAATGAAAGCAAATCACAACAATGTACAAAATGGTACGGTAGTAACTGTAGTTGTTGTAAATATCAGTAGTTCAAAGAATGAAAGCAAATCACAACAATGGAGGCTACCATGTGCCAATTCTTTGTGTTGTTGTAAATATCAGTAGTTCAAAGAATGAAAGCAAATCACAACCAATGTCTAATTACAGGAAAACCTTCATAAGTTGTTGTAAATATCAGTAGTTCAAAGAATGAAAGCAAATCACAACCAAGGGGTTTTAATCTTAAAGGTAAATTTGGTTGTTGTAAATATCAGTAGTTCAAAGAATGAAAGCAAATCACAACGGTCTGTAAAGTACTGCCATAGCTTTATGAGTTGTTGTAAATATCAGTAGTTCAAAGAATGAAAGCAAATCACAACATAGTTTCAGCTCCAAATAAATTATACGTAGTTGTTGTAAATATCAGTAGTTCAAAGAATGAAAGCAAATCACAACATAATGAAGACTACCCAGAGGACTTGGTGGGTTGTTGTAAATATCAGTAGTTCAAAGAATGAAAGCAAATCACAACTGTCTGTATAATATATAGCTGTAGTTCTATGTTGTTGTAAATATCAGTAGTTCAAAGAATGAAAGCAAATCACAACTAGACTCTAGGTCTGTACAAGACAGATTAGGTTGTTGTAAATATCAGTAGTTCAAAGAATGAAAGCAAATCACAACTAACGATGCTACAAGATTGAATAACTCTGCGTTGTTGTAAATATCAGTAGTTCAAAGAATGAAAGCAAATCACAACACAGGTTTAGAGTCTTGTATTATAGGACACGTTGTTGTAAATATCAGTAGTTCAAAGAATGAAAGCAAATCACAACGATGAAACTAAAACAGTTACCGCTGGGGCGTTGTTGTAAATATCAGTAGTTCAAAGAATGAAAGCAAATCACAACGATAACATGGACAAAGTAGAGCGTCTTCAAGTTGTTGTAAATATCAGTAGTTCAAAGAATGAAAGCAAATCACAACTTGTAAACAGTGTCTTCTATGATTACTATTGTTGTTGTAAATATCAGTAGTTCAAAGAATGAAAGCAAATCACAACAGTAATTTGCCTATAAGCATTTCTTACAACGTTGTTGTAAATATCAGTAGTTCAAAGAATGAAAGCAAATCACAACGGAAACGAAATGCACAAAAACAAAGCCCAAGTTGTTGTAAATATCAGTAGTTCAAAGAATGAAAGCAAATCACAACACGGAAAGTATACCGATGTTTCAAACGGATGTTGTTGTAAATATCAGTAGTTCAAAGAATGAAAGCAAATCACAACGAGTTCCTACGCTGTAATGCCTTGTTATTTGTTGTTGTAAATATCAGTAGTTCAAAGAATGAAAGCAAATCACAACGTTTTGGTGTAAACAGTATTATTAATCCTCGTTGTTGTTGTAAATATCAGTAGTTCAAAGAATGAAAGCAAATCACAACATAGATCCACAAAGTAAGGCCGAGTTAAAAGTTGTTGTAAATATCAGTAGTTCAAAGAATGAAAGCAAATCACAACAGTAGGGAAGCAGGTAACTTAGAGTTATTAGTTGTTGTAAATATCAGTAGTTCAAAGAATGAAAGCAAATCACAACAAAATGACCGCATCGCTGGCGATTTTAGAGGTTGTTGTAAATATCAGTAGTTCAAAGAATGAAAGCAAATCACAACATTGATGGTTTTAAAAAGCCCTTACCGAGAGTTGTTGTAAATATCAGTAGTTCAAAGAATGAAAGCAAATCACAACTAGGTGCTTGCAACACCAAAGAAAGAGCCGTTGTTGTAAATATCAGTAGTTCAAAGAATGAAAGCAAATCACAACTAAACATTGCCGAATTGCAGGAAAAAATGTGTTGTTGTAAATATCAGTAGTTCAAAGAATGAAAGCAAATCACAACGAGTTCCTACGTTGTAATGCCTTGTTATTTGTTGTTGTAAATATCAGTAGTTCAAAGAATGAAAGCAAATCACAACTTCAGCCGATTACCGCTCCAAAGCCCTACAGTTGTTGTAAATATCAGTAGTTCAAAGAATGAAAGCAAATCACAACGGTAAATTCCTAAACAACAAACTAGATGTTGTTGTTGTAAATATCAGTAGTTCAAAGAATGAAAGCAAATCACAACGGGGATTGGTATTGGAAGAGGTGCAAGCTGGTTGTTGTAAATATCAGTAGTTCAAAGAATGAAAGCAAATCACAACGGTAAATTCCTAAACAACAAACTAGATGTTGTTGTTGTAAATATCAGTAGTTCAAAGAATGAAAGCAAATCACAACGCCTCGTTAAGTTTGCTTACAGGACATAAAGTTGTTGTAAATATCAGTAGTTCAAAGAATGAAAGCAAATCACAACAAACCACCCCAAACCCTTACAGCTTTAAAAGTTGTTGTAAATATCAGTAGTTCAAAGAATGAAAGCAAATCACAACTGCTTTGATAACTGTAATCCGCTTTCTTTTGTTGTTGTAAATATCAGTAGTTCAAAGAATGAAAGCAAATCACAACAAATTCTTTTGCTATGTTATAACTGTTTGGGTTGTTGTAAATATCAGTAGTTCAAAGAATGAAAGCAAATCACAACGCTACCGCGAAACTTAAAGTCAATTGGAAAGTTGTTGTAAATATCAGTAGTTCAAAGAATGAAAGCAAATCACAACCTTCAACAAGAAACATCAGAAAACAAAACCGTTGTTGTAAATATCAGTAGTTCAAAGAATGAAAGCAAATCACAACAGAATGACCGCATCGCTGGCGATTTTAGAGGTTGTTGTAAATATCAGTAGTTCAAAGAATGAAAGCAAATCACAACAAAACGACCGCATCGCTGGCGATTTTAGAGTTGTTGTAAATATCAGTAGTTCAAAGAATGAAAGCAAATCACAACAGCAAGGCTACATTAGTGCTTCTAATATAAGTTGTTGTAAATATCAGTAGTTCAAAGAATGAAAGCAAATCACAACAATAAAAAAGAAACAAGGGGAGGAACTCGGGTTGTTGTAAATATCAGTAGTTCAAAGAATGAAAGCAAATCACAACAACCTCACCACTAACACCAGTTTTACCACCGTTGTTGTAAATATCAGTAGTTCAAAGAATGAAAGCAAATCACAACCGAAGGAGGAAAACCGTTTACAGGTTGTCCGTTGTTGTAAATATCAGTAGTTCAAAGAATGAAAGCAAATCACAACAGAATAAAGAGTACGGCATAAAGAGAGTACGTTGTTGTAAATATCAGTAGTTCAAAGAATGAAAGCAAATCACAACTAATAGCTTAACTTTCTTTGCGCAGATTCAGTTGTTGTAAATATCAGTAGTTCAAAGAATGAAAGCAAATCACAACACTTGCACTTGCACACAAAACGAAAGCTGTGTTGTTGTAAATATCAGTAGTTCAAAGAATGAAAGCAAATCACAACGGACTTGCAGTAGCAGAACGTATGCTAACGTTGTTGTAAATATCAGTAGTTCAAAGAATGAAAGCAAATCACAACTCAGCAACAGATATTATAGATGAGCAGTTTGTTGTTGTAAATATCAGTAGTTCAAAGAATGAAAGCAAATCACAACTAAGTCTAAAACAGGTTGTCCGCTTTGGTATTGTTGTAAATATCAGTAGTTCAAAGAATGAAAGCAAATCACAATTCTCATATTGTTTCTATAGCCACAGGTTTAAACCCGTGGCTATAATAATCATGTGATAAAGACAATAATGAGGATGCAACCTTAGGAAGTTCTCACTACAAACAGTTAGTCTTTTTCCAATAGCTAAGGTTTTAAACTTTTAGCTGCGTTTAGCACCAACCCTACCCCAACTAAACCGGGGCGAGGGCGATACCCCACAGGACATTTGGAGCTTTTGCGGAAAATGGACGAGGAGTTAAGCAAAGCACCGGACTGGCGGATGATAGTAGTATGGAATGGGCTTTTCTGGTTAAAAAGGGAAAATTCAAAAGGGAAAAGGGAAAATTCAAAAGTAAAAAACAGGAAATTCTACACCCAGAACTTGAAACTCACAACTAAAAAACTGGCAGTTGGCAACTGAAAATAAAGACCAAAGACATCTATTTTAAAGATAATTTTAGCTTATTATGAAAATTTTTGAGGTAAAAATTACACATTATTCCCCGCTACAATTAGGCTTTATATAGGCAAAAAGGCACATTTTTAAAAAATACCTAAATTTTGTTAATAAATTAAACACCTAAAAATCAAACAATTAAAACTTTTTGTATTTAATTTTGTTGAACAATTATTATAAAACCTTAAACAAAATTTTATGATTTCAACAATTTTAAACGTGGTAACCATCCCAGTGGATGACCCAGTTGCTTTTACCTTCTTTACAGGGTACATGGCTATGTTAGCTGCATCTGTTTTCTTCTTCTTTGAAAGAGGAAGTGTAGACGGAAAATGGAAACTTTCTATGTTAGTATCTGCATTAATTACGGGGATTGCTGCAGTACATTACTACTACATGAGAGACTATTATTTAGCAACTGGCCAAACACCTACTGCTTTGAGATACATTGACTGGACTTTAACAGTGCCGTTGATGTGTGTGGAGTTCTATTTATTAACTAAATCTGCTGGCGCTAAAACTTCTTTATTATGGAAGTTAATTATTGCTTCGGTATTTATGTTGGTAACTGGATACATTGGAGAGGCATTCTCTGGCGGAGACAGTACCCAAGTTGCTTTATGGGGTGCTTTATCTACCATTGGCTATGTGTATGTATTGTATGCAGCATGGTATGGCGAAGTTGCTCAATTGGCAAAAAACACTGGCGACAGTACCGTTATCAAAGGTATCAATACCTTAGGATGGTTTGTTTTAGTGGGTTGGGCTATTTATCCAATTGGTTACATGTGTATGCCTGGTGGATGGTTAAATACCGGTTTAGGATGGGAATCTAGCAATGTAGATTTACTTTATAACATTGCAGATGCTATTAACAAAATTGGCTTTGGTTTAGTGGTGTATAACATCGCTATCAATAGCAAAAAAGCTTAATTAACATTAACTAACTAACTCGAAAACGGAACCTTAAGCAAGTTCCGTTTTTGTTTAAAGCCAATTTTAGCCAGTTGTATGCAAACAACAAATCCTTTTTATCATTATACCATTATTGGCGCTGGTGCATCTGGCTTATGGATGGCTTATGCTTTATATAAACATGGTTTATTAAAAGATAAAACGCTTGTTTTGGTAGAACAAGACTCGCAAAAATTTAATGATAGAACTTGGTGCTATTGGGCTAAAGAAGAGCTTTATCCGCAGCCTTTGGCAGATAAAGTTTGGCATTATTCTCACAATGCTCATATCACTTCTAAAAGTGGTAGCATTTACCCATATGCTTATTACCATATCAGAAGTCAGGATTTTTATAAAAAGATGAAAGGCCTTTTATCGGGCTGCGAAAATATTACCTGGCTGTATACTTCATTTGAAAACTATCAGCAAAACCCTGATTTAAGCATCAAAACTAAAGACAGCTCTTGGAAAACCGAGAGACTATTTTTATCTGCCCTACCAGAAAGGGAAGATATTTTTTCTTCTAAAAGACTTAAAACTTATTTAAACCAGAAACGAGAGCAACATATTTTAATATGGCAATCTTTTGTGGGTTGGAGGATTAAAATGCAGCATGCCAGTTTTGATGCTACACGGATGACTTTAATGGATTTTGAGATACCACAGCTTGGCCATACCCAATTTATGTATGAATTGCCCTTTTCTGATAGCGAATCTTTGGTAGAACTAACCCGTTTTGGAGAAGCCAAACTGAGTATCACTGAAGCCGAGGAAATCTTAAAAAACTACTTGGCAAGCAAAAACACATCTTTCGAGATTATAGAAACAGAAGTTGGTGCTATACCCATGACTACCCATTTTGACAATAAACGTAAAACTTTAGATAAGCATGAAAATGTTATTTATTTAGGAACCTTAGCCGGAGCTATTAAACCTACCACAGGCTACGGATTTAAAAGAATGGCTAAATATGCAGATGATGTAGCTAAAGCTTTGGTTAGCCATAGTGCCATACCTACCACTTATAGGCCTTGGCGATTTAGACTTTATGATATTTTGTTATTACAAATTTTAGTAGCGCAGCCGCAGCGTGGTAAAGAAATTTTTAAGACACTTTTTAAAAAACAACCTACCCCAAGAATATTAAAGTTTCTGGACGAAGAGACCAGCATTAAAGAAGAGATGATGATATTTTCAAAATTACCTATCTTGTTGTTTTTAAAATCATTAGTTCGCTATTTCATCAAATAAACCTATGATATACATCAACTCTAAATTGTTTAACCTACAAATGATTTTGCAGTTTGCATTGCTGCTGCTTTTTTATTTCTTCCCCTTTGGCCCTATTACGCAGGTTCTTTTGGCCGGCATTTTATTATGCACTATAGGTATTCCGCATGGTGCTAACGACCATTTATACCGTAAAGAGCAGAACTGGTGGGGAATGCTAAAATTTCTTGCGCTTTATTTAGGGATTATAGCTGCTTATGCGCTTTTATGGTACTTTATACCCTTAGCAGCTTTGCTTATATTTTTCATGGTTTCTTTCCATCATTTTGGTCAGTCTAATTTCGAGAATGAGCATGTTAAATACATACCCTCTATTTTGTGGGGAGTTATTTTACTAGCTTTCCCTGTAGTTTTACATTTGGAAGAAGCACTATTTATCTTCAAAGCCATGATTGGCAAAGGTAATTTTAACGAATTTATTTATGATACCAGTCCGCTTTCTTTAACTAACTGGCAAATAGCAACCTTATTATTACTCGGTGCTGCTTACCTCATCAGCATCTATATTTACCAAAAGCAGCATTTTTTTAAATATTGCTTACAGCTTGTTTTGGTAACCTTATGGTATCTTTTCACGCCTTTATTATTTGGTTTTATTGTAGTTTTTTGCTTGTGGCATGCTTTACAATCTACCCAGCATCAGGTGATTTTCTATACCCAACATTATCAAAAGCTTAAAAGAGATTTCTTTATAGCCATGCTACCTTTTAGCTTTATTTCCCTTGCGGGATTTGGCTTCTACCTCTATTTCTTTGATTTTAATATCGGACAAGCCTTTATCCTGCTTTCGCTGATTACCTTACCACATGTTATAGTGATGCATAGGCTTTATGGGGCTTAGGTGGTTAGATGGTTAGTTTGTTAGGTGGTTAGTTTGTTAGGTGGTTGGATGGTTAGATGGTTAGGTTGTTAGATGGTTAGTTTGTTAGGTGGTTAGGTGGTTAGGTGGTTAGATGGTTAGTTTGTTAGGTGGTTAGGTGGTTGGATGGTTAGTTTGTTAGGTGGTTGGATGGTTAGGTGGTTAGGTGGTTAGTTGGTTGGATGGTTAGTTTGTTAGGTGGTTAGGTGGTTAGTTGGTTAGTTTGTTAGGTGGTTAGTGGGTTGGGTGGTTAGGTGGTTGGGTGGTTAGGTGGTTAGATGCAGCGCTCTTTTTGGGAAACGCTGCTGATCATCTTTTCATGAATTACTTATTCAAAACCAGTTCTGCCACTATAGGATAATGGTCTGATGCCTGTACCTGGTTTAAAACTTGATGGCTTTTTACTTTAATATTTACTCTTTTATCAAAAGCGATAAAATCTATAGCGGCACTATGTTGATCATCCGGATAGGTTGTAGGGCAATCTGTACAGGTTCTGATAAAGGCGCTGTCCATGATATTTAAGGTTTTACTTTGCGGACTAGCATTCCAGTCGCCCGCTATAATTAAAGGCAATTTTTCTGCTTTAGCGATGTCTACAATTTGTTGCGCTTGCAACTCGCGGTTACCTGTCTTTAAAAAATCAAGATGGGTATTCGCAAAGCGGATGTAACGTTTTCCAGGTAATTTTAGCTTTACCATTTGTAAGATACGAGGTTCTGCTTTTGCATCAGCTTGATTGCTAAGGCGGTATATTTGATGCTCGCTCATCGGGAATTTAGATAATATGGCTATCCCATAAGCCCCCCCTTGGAAATCTATCGCTTTAGCAAAATATACTTTTAGGCCTAGCTTTTTCGCTATCAGCTTTGCTTGGTTGCCTTTGCCACTTCTCTGGGTGTTTTCATCAATTTCTTGTAGGGCAATGATATCTGCATCTGCTTGTTTTATGGTATTTGCAATCGCATCTATATCTATTTTACCACTTTGCTCCTCTGCTGGTGGGTTAGCATGGTGGATATTGAAAGACATCACTTTAAGTGATAGCTCTTGCTGTTGCGCCATTAAGTTGGTGAAAGTTAAAAGCAAGAGCGCTATAGCAATCAGTTTTCTCATTTTATTTAGCTGTTAGTTTTTGATACCTCAATAAAGCTTCTAGGAAATAGTAATCTGAATATATAAGTGGCACATCCACCTCGTTATTACTTGGTAAATTACCAGTGCTATGCTTCAATAAAAAGTAAGGATTAGCTTTATCGGTATTAAGATAAACATCAGAGCTTAAAGACTTTAACATCTGGATAGCGGTGTTTCTGTACAATTTAGCTTTTGCTCCTTTTACATAAGTACTTAACTCTAACAAGGCAGAACTGGTTATGGCTGCTGCCGATGCATCTCTTGGTATAGGCTGGTATTGCTGAGGGTTAAAATTCCAATCGGGTTTATAGCCTGGCTGTCCAACATTAAAATCCCAATAAGGTATTTTATCTTTTGGCAGGTTTGGATGTTTGATGAAGAAATCTGCCAAACCGATAGCTGTTTTAAGAAATCTTTTGTCTTTGGTTTCACGATAAGTAGTGGTAAAACCATGAATGCCCCAGGCTTGCCCCCTAGCCCAAGTAGAGTTATCAGAAAAACCTTGTAAAGTTTGCTGATGTAATACTTTTCCGGTTTTAGGGTCGTAGTTTACAACGTGGAAAGAGCTATAATCTGGCCTAATATGATTTTTCATGGTTTGCTCGGCATGCTTAATAGCGATATGTTTATAAATGGTATCGCCCGTTACTTTAGAAGCATAGAACAGCAATTCTAAATTCATCATGTTATCCATAATCACCGGATATTCCCAAGTATTGATATTCCCTTTTGATTTACGCTTGTTCCAAGATTGGATGCTGCCTACCACGGGCGAATATCTTTTACATAAAGACTTAGCAGATTGCACCAAAATCTCTTGATATTTTGGATTTGGGTTAAACCTGATGGCATTTCCGTAGCTACAATACATCATAAAACCAATATCATGATGCTGGGTATTGTACTGGTTTGTTTCTAATGAATTTGTCCAAGCTTCCGCATGTTTACGCCATTTATCGTCTTTAGTAAACTCGTACATATACCATAAGGCACCCGGCCAAAAACCACCTGTCCACTCGTCTATTTGAAGATATTTCAACCTACCATCAGGGTATAAAGAGTGCGGATAATCTTTGAAATTTCCTTCAGTAGTTTTCAATAGATTTTCGTACAGCGGAGCCGCCGTAGCAAAGCTTTTCTTTACGAAATCATCCTGCGCATGACCGTTTAGTGCCAATACTAAAAACAAAGTACTCAAGTAATAAAACCCCTGTTTTGCCATTAATAAAATCTTGTTCATATCTTAAATTTAAAAGGAATTATGGTCTTTTAAAAGCCTTGGCTTTTATATCATGACCGATGAGATGGAAAAAGTCCCATATTTATTTATCAGTTGTCGGTTATCGGTTGCCAGTTGTTAGTTGCCGGTTATCGGTTGCCAGTTATTAGTTGTTGGTTGCCGGTTGTTAGTTATCAGTTTTGGGTTGAGCGTTACGGATTTAGTCTTGACACTCCCTTCAGTCTTCGGACATCGGTCTTCGGACAGCGGACATCTGACCGCGGACATCGGTCTTCGGACATCGGACTTCCCTCCCCCTAACCATTATACCATTTTCTCCAAGTTCTGTATCATCTTAGCAAAAACTTCTCTATAACGTACAACTTGCTTAATTTCATTAAATAAACCTTAAATATCTCTTTTAACAATGATTTTACGCTTTTACAGCTTTGTGCTGAGTTTGCTTTTCCTCAGTCTTTCATTAAAGGCTCAGGTGAAATTGGCTCGTGTTTTTACAAACCATATGGTTTTACAGCAGCAGGCAGATGTAAAGCTTTGGGGTTGGACCAAGCCAAATGAAAAACTATCCATTTATAGCAGTTGGGATAATAAACAGCAAACTATAAAAGCCAATAGTAAAGGCGAATGGTGGGTACAATTACAAACACCCAAAGCTAGCTTCACTGAGCAGGAAATTAAGGTTAAGAGCACATCAGGAAATATAAAATTACAGCATATTCTTATTGGCGAAGTTTGGTTATGTGGTGGGCAATCAAACATGGAAATGCCCATGAAAGGCTTTAAAAGCCAACCTGTTTGGGGTGCAAATGCCGCGGTACTAAAATCAGCTAACCCAAATATTAGGGTGTATACCGTACCCAGAGGTTCACAATTATTACCACAAGACACCAGCAAAACTTCTTTTTGGAAGGTGGCACAGCCAGAAAGCATTGCTAATTTTAGTGCTACGGGCTATTATTTTGGCAGGCTTTTACAAGAAATGCTGCAAGTGCCAATCGGTTTAATTAATTGCAGTTATGGTGGCTCTGTTGCAGAAGCCTGGATGAGCAAACAAGCCCTTCAGGATTTTAAGGACATCAACATCCCGCAAAGGCAAGATAGTATAAAGTCTCCTAACCGTACAGCTACTTTGTTATACAATGCCATGCTAAAACCTATTATTCCTTATGCGATAAAAGGGTGTATTTGGTATCAGGGCGAATCTAACTACGAAAGACCAGACCAGTACGAGTCTTTATTCCCAGCTATGGTAAAACATTGGAGGAGCGAATGGAAACAAGGAGATTTTCCTTTCTATTATGCGCAAATAGCCCCTTATAACTATGCACAGCTACCTCCTTACCATTACGGTGGCAAGTATAATTCGGCCTATATTAGAGATGCCCAGCGTAAAGCAGAAGCTAAGATTAGCAACTCGGCCATGGCGGTTTTGTTAGATATTGGCGAAGAGAACAACATCCACCCCATGCATAAAGAGCCAGTTGGAACCCGCTTGGCTTTATTAGCATTGGCCCAAACTTATGGCTTAAAAGGCTTTGGTTATGCTAGTCCGGCAGTAGAAAGCACCCAAATCAGCGGAAGCGTTATCACTGTAAAATTTAAAAACGCCCCTAACGGCCTAACCAGCTATGGCAAAGAGCTACAACAATTTGAAGTTGCCGGGGCCAATAAACAATATTATCCGGCGAAAGCCAGCATACAAGGCAGTACTGTTGTTGTATCTTCTCCTATGGTAAAAGAGCCTGTTGCAGTAAGGTATGCTTTTAAAGATTTTGTTGTAGGCGAACTTTTTTCTACCGAAGGCTTACCGCTTTCATCTTTCAGAACTGATGATTTTTAAATGAAAAAACAAACTTTATATAGCCTCATTTTCCTTTTAGCGTTGCAGTTAACTGCTGTTGCGCAAGATATTTCTTCTTACCACCCAGTGTGGTTTACGCAAAGTAAAAATTCAGGAGAGTCTATGCCTTGCGGAGGTGGAGATATAGGTTTAAACGTTTGGACAGAGGGAAATGACATCCTTTTTTACTTATCTAAAAGCGGTACTTTTGACGAGCATAACATGCTTTTAAAGCTGGGCAGGGTAAGAATAAAACTAAGCCCAAACCCTTTTGCTGATGGTACTTTTAAGCAAGAGCTTCATTTAAAAGAGGGTTTTATTACCATTGATGGAGCTAAAGGCACAACTGTAAAAATAAGTGTAGATGTTTTTCATCCGAATATTAGGGTTGAAGTAAAAAGTAAGGAAGCTATACACACCCAATTGGTTTATGAAAGCTGGCGCTACCAAGACAGGGCATTAAAAGGGAAAGCCAACAATGCCAACTCTTGGAAATGGGCACCACAAGAACCCGTTATTGTTTATGCCGATAGTATCAATTTTGAGCAAAATAACATCCTTTTTTACCATAAAAACCGTAAGCAAACTGTTTTTGATGCTACCGTTAAACAGCAAGGTTTGGCAGCTATTCAAGATAGTTTATACAATCCTTTAGCGTATTTAACCTCAGGCGGAATCATCAGCGCAAGCAATATGAAAGCCAGCGGAATGCATACAGGCAAATATCTGGATACTGATTTTAAAGGTTGGAGCTTAAGTAGCATCAAAGCCAGTAAATATCAGCAAATCAATATTACTTTATACCAGGCGCAAAAGCCAGACATCAACAGCTGGAAAAATGAATTAAAAGCTGCTCAGCTTAAGGCTATCAAAGACCAGAAAGCACAAGAAAACACCATACAATGGTGGCGCAACTATTGGCAACGTTCTTATATCTACACCAAAGCCCAAGAAAATACCGAGGATTGGCAAATAGGTAGAAATTATCAGCTTTTTAGGTATATGCTTGGCTGTAATGCTTTTGGGCAATGGCCTACTAAATTTAACGGTGGCTTATTTACTTACGATCCTTCTTTAACAGATAGCACACAAAAATTTACTCCAGATTTTAGGAATTGGGGTGGTGGTACGCATACCGCTCAAAACCAAAGATTGGTGTATTGGCCCATGTTAAAATCAGGAGATTTTGATTTGATGTTGCCGCAATTTAATTTCTACCTGAATGCTTTAAAAAATGCCGAGCTACGCACCCAATTTTACTGGAAGCATAAAGGAGCATCTTTTACAGAGCAATTAGAAAATTTTGGACTGCCAAATCCGGCAGAATATGGCTGGAAAAGGCCTGCCGATTATGATAAAGGTATGGAGTATAATGCTTGGCTAGAATACGAGTGGGATACCGTTTTAGAGTTTTGCATGATGATGCTAGAGCAAGAAAAATATGCGGGTAAAGACATCCAAAAATACATACCTTTTATAGAGAGTTGCCTAACTTTTTTTAACGAGCATTATACTTATTTAGCTAAGCAAAGAGGCAGCAAAACTTTAGATGCTCATGGGCATTTGATTTTATACCCAGGTTCTGCTGCCGAGACCTATAAAATGGCTTATAATGCTAACGCTACCATAGCCGCTCTAAAAACAGTTTTAGAACGTTTACTGGCCTTGCCTGATAATTATTTATCTGCCACACAAAAAGCCCAATGGGAGACCATGTTGAAGCGTATCCCTCCTATTACTTATCGTGAGGTTGAGGGTAAAACTACCATTGCCCCAGCTAAACTTTGGGAGCGTATCAACAATACAGAAACACCTCAGCTATATCCGGTTTACCCTTGGGGGATATTTGGACTAGGAAAAACAGGCTTAGATACGGCTATCAATACTTACAAATACGACCCCGATGCGCTTAAATTTAGAAGTCATGTAGGTTGGAAACAGGATAATATTTTTGCCGCCCGTTTAGGTTTAACAGATGAAGCTTACCGCTTAACCACTTTAAAATTGAAAGACTCTGGCAGAAGATTTCCGGCCTTTTGGGGGCCAGGTTTTGATTGGACACCAGACCATAACTGGGGAGGCTCTGGCATGATAGGTTTACAGGAAATGCTGATGCAATGCGATGGAGATAAAATTATGATTTTCCCCGCTTGGCCTAAAACTAAAGATGTAAGCTTTAAACTACATGCACCCAAGCAAACCACCATTGAGGCCACCTTGGAAAACGGCAAACTAAAACACTTGAAAGTAACACCAGAATACAGAAAAAAAGATATCATCAATTTTATTGAGCAATAATATGGAAAGAGTAACCGCACATTATTACATAGAAACACCTTTAGAGATTGAAAAAGCAGCGCAAATATTGGCTGGCGAACAATCATCAGGGACTTTTGTGGCTGTACCCGGCGAAACCGAAGAGCTAAAAAATAGATTTGCTGCCCGGGTAGAAAATATCCAATACTTAGAAACCGTAGATGAACCTGCTATTCCGGGTATCATGACTGCTGGCAAAAAATACCACAGGGCTAATTTAGAAATATCATGGTCGATAGAAAATTTTGGCTATAACCTTCCGGTGATGATTTCTACCCTGCAAGGAAATTTATATGAGCTTACCCAATTTACGGGCTTAAAGCTGATGGATATAGAAATTCCGGATTCTTTTAGACAGCATTTTGAAGGTCCTGCTTTTGGTGTTGCAGGTTCTAGAGCGCTCACTCGGGTTTACGATAGACCTATGATAGGCACCATCATCAAACCTAGCATTGGCATGTCGCCAGAGCAAACCGCAGATTTGGTAAAAACTTTGGTAACTGCCGGTATAGATTTTATTAAGGATGATGAATTGATGTCGTCCTCTGCCAATTCGCCTTTTGCTAAAAGAGTAGAAGCAGCAATGAGGGTGATTAATGAACATGCTGATAAAACAGGTAAAAAAGTAATGTATGCCTTCAATATCAGCAATGAGCTAGATGAGATGCAAAGAAATTACGATACCATTCTTGCTCATGGAGGTACCTGCGCCATGATTAGCTTAAATAGTGTTGGCTTAGCAGGTGTTAAGAAACTTTGCGACAATAGACAGTTGTGTATCCACGGACATAGAAACGGTTGGGGAATGCTTAACCGTCATCCTTTATTGGGGATAGAATTTCCGGCTTACCAAAAGTTATGGCGCTTGGTTGGGGTTGATCAAATCCATGTTAATGGTATACAAAATAAGTTTTGGGAGTCTGACGATTCTGTGGTTAAATCTATCAAATCATGTCAGAAACCTTTGTTAGGCGGCTACAATATTTTGCCTGTGGTATCATCAGGGCAATGGGGTGGCCAAGCACCAGAAACTTATAGGCGTACCCAAACTACCGATCTTCTTTACATGGCAGGTGGTGGTATTTTAGCGCATCCACAAGGTGCTAGTGCTGGTGTTACGGCATTAAAACAAGCATGGGAAGCAGCTGTAAATGGTTTAAGCATCGCGGAAGCGGTACAACAATATCCAGAGTTTGCCCTTTCTGTAGAAAAATTTGGCAAAAAAGCATGAGCGTAGCATCAAAAAGGTTATTACTAGCATTTTATGGGGATGACTTTACTGGCTCTACAGATGCGCTTGAGTTTTTGAGTAAGGCAGGTATTAAAACTATGCTGTTTATATCGGCGCCAAGCAAAACGCAATTGCAACAATACCCAGATTTACAAGCTATTGGTATTGCCGGCATGAGCAGGACCATGCATCCACAAGCTATGCAAGAAACACTACAACCAGCTTTTGAGGCCTTAAAAGCTATCAATCCAGAGCATGTGCATTATAAAGTTTGCTCTACTTTTGACTCTTCGCCAGAAAGAGGAAACATTGGTAGGGCTATAGAAATAGGCAAGGCTGTTTTTAAAACGTTAGTACCTTTAGTGGTTGCTGCCCCGGCCCTAGGCAGGTATTGTACTTTTGGTAATTTATATGCCCGTATGGGGATAGGTAGCCAAGGACAAATTTACCGTTTAGACCGCCACCCCTCTATGAGCAAGCATCCTACTACGCCAGCAACCGAGAGTGATTTACGCTTGCATCTGGCTAAACAAAGTCGGGTAAAAACTGGCTTGTTTGATATTTTGGATATCGCTAAAGAAAGCAATCAAAGAAAAGAAAAGCTTCAAGCACTTATAGCAGAAGAAAACGAAGTGATACTTTTTGATGCTATTGACGCCACACATATGGAAAGTATTGGCGAGTTACTTGTGGATATCGCCCCTCAAGATTGTCCGCTTTTTTCTGTAGGATCATCTGGTATAGAAATGGCCTTAGGCTTACATTGGAACAAGGTTGGGCGCATCAAAAACAAAGAAAATTGGCCTCAGCCTAGCGCTGTAAAGCCTTTATTGGTTGTTTCTGGCAGTTGTTCGCCCGTTACTGCACAGCAAATTAACATGGCTGTAGCCCATGGTTTTGAAGAAATTGCTTTAGATACGGTAGCCATAGCCAAACATCAAGATAAAGAAGTGAAAGATGTTATTGCTAAAGCTATTGCTTTGTTAAAAGCAGAAAAAAATGTGGTTATCCATACCAGTAAAGGTCCGGATGATGACCGTTTAGCCACTACTGGGCAAATCTTAAAACAGGATGAGCAGCTAACCTCTGCTGCCCTATTGGGTACTACATTAGGCAATATCACTAGAGCCATTTTACAAGAAGTTAAACTACAGAGACTGCTATTAGCAGGCGGAGACACTTCTAGCTATGCTGCCAGAGCTTTAGGCATAGAAGCCGTAGAAATGATAGCTCCAATGAGTCCCGGAGCTCCTTTATGCAAAGCTTATGCGCCCAACTCGCCAGCCAATGGCATTGAAATAAACTTTAAAGGCGGACAAGTAGGTGCACCCAACTATTTTGAACAAATACAATCAGGAAAAATTTCATAAGACATACATATATGCAAACTAAAACATTAGGATTAATCCATACCTCTGCTACCTTGGTGCCTTTATTTCAAGGACTTTGCGAAGCCCATTTACCCCACACCAAAGTTTTTAACATGGTTGATGATAGCTTGATTAAAGATGTCATCAGCAAGGGAACACTTACGCCTGCAACGGCAAAAAGAGTAGTTAATCAGGTAGCATCGGCAGAAGCAGCCGGAGCAGATTATATTTTGGTAACCTGTTCTTCTATTGGTGCTGCGGTAGAAACAGCCGCTAGTCTTTCGCAAGTTCCGGTAATTAGGGTAGACCAAGCCATGGCAGACCAAGCTGTACAAACTGGTAAAAGCATTGGCGTTATTGCTACCCTACCCACCACTTTAGAGCCTACTAGCGATTTGGTAAGAAGAAGAGCCGTAGTTGCAGGCAAAGAAATTACTTTGGTTGCTAAGCTTTGTGATGGTGCTTTTGAAGCTTTGATGAGCGGAGATGCCGCTAAACACGATGAAATGGTTGGTACTGCATTAAAAGCATTAAGTAAAGAAGTAGATGTAATCTTGCTGGCGCAAGCTTCTATGGCCCGTGTGGTTGATGGCTTAAGTGCCGAAGATAAAATTGTACCCATATTGGCAAGCCCTGCTATTGCGATACAAGAATTGGCTAAAATCATCAACTCCTAAATAACTTTACCATGCTGATGTTACGCAAAATTTGCTTGTTTCTGGCTCTTATAGCCTTACTCGTTTTAGTTATTGGTTTAAGCTTACAAGCTCCGCATCTTTGGAAATATGCAGCCTTAGGCCTAGCTATATCCACAGCTATTGGTATAGGTGCTTTACCTGCTTTAAAAGGCTATCAATATACCGCTTGGATTATTACGGCTGTTGTTGCCGGGATGATTTTTCCGGCCTCTTTCCAGAAATGGGGCGATTTTGATTTACGTAACAAATGGCTCATCCTCATCGTGATACAATTGGTGATGTTTGGAATGGGCATGCACATGAGAATTTCGGATTTTACAGGCATCAGCAAAACCGGGAAAGGCATTACCATTGGCTTATTATGCCATTTTACCGTGATGCCGATTATGGGTTTTATCCTCACTAAAATATTTCATTTTGAAACTGAAATTGCTGCCGGTATCATCCTGATAGGATCTTGCTCTAGTGGTTTGGCTTCTAACGTGATGACTTACATCGCTAAAGGCAATTTGGTGCTTTCTGTTACGGTAACAGCTATCACTACCCTATTCGCTCCATTAATGACACCCTTTTTGATGAAATTATTAGCAGGTACGCTTATAGAAATTAAATTCATCAACATGATGATGGAGATTATCAAAATTGTGATTGTCCCTATCATGGCAGCTCTAATTCATGATTATTTAAAAACAGCATCTGTAAAAGAAGCCCAAAAAGTAAAATTCCTTAGTATTATGGCTGTCTTATGGTTAACAGCTCAATCAGCTGGTTTATGGACCATTTTTAGCACTTATTTATCTTTACCATTGTTAGAAACTGTAGAGATTTTAAACTTCTTTGCGGGAGCTATCATCATCGGTTTTGCTTATCATCAATTAGCCTACATATTTAAAAATTTAGATGGGATGATGCCTTATATCTCTATGGCTGGTATTATTTATTTTACAACTGTAACCACAGCCGCCGGCAGAGATAATTTAATGCAAGTAGGCTTGATTTTGTTTTTAGTAGCTGTGATTCATAACGCAGCAGGTTATTTTTTTGGCTATGTCTTTAGTAGGTTATTGGGGATGGATAAGCCATCTGCCCGTACTATAGCTTTTGAAGTAGGCTTACAAAACGGAGGTATGGCTTCTGGCTTAGCTGGTACTATGGGTAAATTGGGTACTGTTGGACTTGCAGCAGCAGTTTTTAGTCCTTGGATGAATATTTCGGGTTCTATTTTAGCCAATTACTGGCGAACAAAGGCCTTAAAAGAATTGAAAGAAGAAGAGCTGGTTAAGGAGTTAAAATAGCTTATTAATTTCATTTTTCTATGATATCTACATAAACTGGCTCATTTAGGCTTCCGTAATTTAGAGGATGATAAAATAAATCTTCCTCTTTTTGAAGTTTATCTAAACGTCCATGGATATCATAAGAAACTCTTATCTGGCCAATTCTTTCTATCCTGCCATGAATATCATAATAAACTCTTTTATCACCTATATAATCAAGTTTATCATGGATATTATAGCTTATTCTTGTCTCACCTATTTGCCCCACCCTACCATGAATATCATAAGATATTGATTCGTCACCAATTTTAGAGATTCTATCATGAATGTCATAAGCAATATTTACTTTACCTATTCTATCTATTTTTTCATTAAAATTACGAGAGATATTTCCATCAGCCAAGGCACTAAAATTAACTATTTCCCCTGTTGTGGAGATACAAACAAAAAAGTCGGCTTTATCTATCTTGATACTAATCTCTCCTCTTAAAGAAATAAAATAAGAAACCGAATTTTGCGCTCGCAAGGTAGATGTTGAGCATATTAAACAAAAGAAATAAATAAGCGTAGATAGTTTGATGTTTTTCATATTCTTAATTTACATAAAATATAATCATTAATACGTTGCCCAGACAATTATGTTGTCTTAGAAAACTTAAGGATTACAATAATCGCAATAAGTAGGGTCTTCTGTTTGCTTTTGGTTAGGATATATTTCTTCTTTACTAAAATGGCAATGCTGGCAACTGTAAACATAGCTCAGCGTAGATTTGGTTGGCAAACCACATAAACTACATTTTAACCCAGGCTTGGCTGCTGTTACCGTAAAACCTGGCATTTGGCATTGTGGGCAATGCGATTGTATTTTTTCTAGCAGTTTATAGGTAGCTTTTTCTATCACCCCCATTCGGGTGGGATTGTACATGGCCCTCATATCTGTCTCGGCATAAACACTTTGGTATTCCTTGTTGAGCTGATGGAATACTTTCTTTAATGTTTCAGCATCGTTAATGCCTTTATGTATAGCTGTAAAATTATCTTTTGATGGCCTCAGGATTAAAGCATGTTCAGGAAAGCCAATTTCTGCTGCAAATGCTAGAAGTTCTTCCTCATTAGCAATGCTTTTAGCATTAAAATTGGTTGCAGTGCTTAACTCCCTAGCAATAATTTCTATACCATGTTTATGGTCTATGAAAATCAGAAATTCATCATCGGCTTGAACAAAAAACAACGATGGATGCGGACCAAAAGAACCTTCGCTAGCCAAGCCTAAATCGCAATTATTTTTACGCATAGCTTGTAAGCATTTCTCCCGAGCTGTTGCTATGGGGTCTAAAGTACGCTCTACCTCGCCCGTAAATGTCCCTAAGGTATCGGTATCAAAAGTTTCATCTACAAAACAAGTAAGCCCCAATGCTTTCTCCAGAATAGGTGCAATAAGCTTTTCTTTATGATGCTTGGTAGCGATGATGAGTTTTCTTCCGTTGAACATTAGCGATAATTTGTCTTTGCTTCAATTTCTTTTTTTAATCTTACGCTAATGTAAGCTCTTATGCATAATTTTTTATTATTACTATTTTATTATTAGTATTCTATTGTCAATTTAAGTTTCTCAAAATCTCGTTTTTTCCTTTGTTTACCATTGTCGAAAATCAAGTTCAGCCAATTTCTTGAAGACTCAGTAAATTGAATTTGATTTTGATTTTTTAAATGCTCTAAAAACGTATTTTGAGAAATTGATTCGCACTCAAAAATCGCATTTGTTAAAACAGAAATATCATTTTTATGTCTTAAAGGCTCGTTTTCGGTTTTCTTTTGACCTTTAAACGGCAATCTAAATGTCCATGGTAAATCTGTCTGGTCTTCATTTTTTATGATATCAATTTCCATTCCTTGTGGAAAATAATCAGGTTGATATTTGAAAGCATTATTGAAAATTGCTTCAGTGTTTTCAGCGTTTACTAGGCAAAGTCCAAAAGGCGAAAAATTGTTGTTTTTATATTCTGCTCGTTGCCAAAGTCCCATAGGCTTTGTTTTGTCGCTTGTAAGCTCGTTTATATTATGAACCCATAAAATTTCCAAGAAAAAGTTTTCGAAATAGAATTTTCGATTTGCTGTTCCTTGTCCAATGTGAATTCTGTTACTTCCCTCTGTCAAACCGAAGTCCACTAATTCGTCAGCAACTTTTCCATTGTCGTCAGTGAATATAAAAATATGGTCAATGTTCATTGTAATCCTTGTTATTATTTTCGGTCATCTCTGGCGCAAGTACGCAGCCTTAGCCCAGCGTGTTGGATACTTGTGCCTGGTTTGCCAAACCATACTTACTTTAGGTCTGCTTCAAGTTTTAATCTCTAGCACTTCTCATTGCTTACATTTTCTTATATTATGCAAAACATTAAAGCCTCTGCTTCTGTCTGGCGCCATTGAGGTTTTTTTTAAGTAGGTTAGCCATTTTTATACAAATTTGCTGTTATGCCTGGTACTTTTTTTAATTCACCTTATGCAATTTTGTTTTCTTCTTTTCGGTCGAATTTACTTTTTCTGTTTTCTTCTTTTTGAAATACGCTGATAAGGCATTTTCTTCTTGAACTGTTAAAGGTTCTTGTCCGCCTATAAAGTCAACTTCTAATTCTTTTATTGTCGTTTTCATATGTTATGAATTTTGAAAATATTTATTGATTAAAACAAGTGCTGATTTTGTCTCGATAATCATTAATCTTCCACCAAAATGAAATGCACCAAGAGTTTTTTCATAATGGTCGATTAACTGAGTTTTTGAGATAAATGAAACATTTCCTTCATGTCCTCTTTGAAAAGATAGTTTACAAGCAAATGCAACTAAATTCCCTGCTACACCAGCATACATTTTATTCTTACCTTTATTGAATGGAGCATTTTCTACCAAATGCATGTAAACATGGTCGGTTTTTACTTCTAAACAAACTAACCCTTGAATAATGTTAGGATTGTTCCATATAGTCAGTTTATAAACTTCTTTAACTGGATTCTTAAATTCTGATTTCCAGTCAAAAAGCCAGCCGTTATTCTTTGTGATTGTTTTAATGTCTTGTGTTGTCAGAACAGAGATTTCAGTAGGAAAGCTGTCTCCAGTTATCACATTTTCAATTGAGTTTGTGAGCTTGTCGATGACAAAGTCAAGTCCGATTTCTTTCTGTTTTTTCACAACACTAATTTACTAAAATAGATTGAAAATTCGTTGCTTAGTCCTTTTCTCTGTGGTTGGATAGCATTAGGTATAACATCTCTGACACAAGTATGCAGCCTTAACCCTGTGTGTTGGATACTTGTACCTGGTTTGCTAAATCATACTTATTTTAGGTCTGCTTCAAGTTTTAATATTTCTATTTTACCTAACATACCGCAATAATCTCTAGCACCACTCATTGCTTACATTTTTTTACATTATGCAAAACATTAAAGCCTCTGCTTCTATCTGGCAGGCCGTTGCTGTCAAAGTGAATTATATACAAAAAATATTCTTTTATTCCCGCTATCTTTAATTATGCAAGTCAGTTCTTGTTTATAAAAGTCAAGATAGTTCCTTGAAATGTCTTTTATAAACCATTCAGGTTTTTTGGGAGAAACAATTTTGTTTAAAAGGGATTCAACCTCATTACTCTTAATCTGTTCAAACCTTAAGGTGTCAGTTAGTAAAGAATCAATTCTGTCTCCGTTTGTGAATGCAAAAGTTCCGTAAGAGTTATTGTTGTCAAGATTGTGAATTTCTTTAAAGTCAAAACAGTCTTGCCCCACAATGCCGGGAAACCATCCCTGCTGTGTTGCTGATGATTTATTAAAACTTGAATAGTCAGCATATGATTGTTCGTAATTGTCAGAACAGGACTGAAGAAACAAAGCAATTAAAAAGGTAAGTGTTAATCTCATGTCGGTTGTCTTAAAATGGCACATAACGGTTTCGGGCTTGGCGAAGGTGGCGATTTTCACCACAGATGTTGATGCGGTGAACCAAACTTTGATTAACCACAAATGTGTCTGCGTAGCACTGAACCGCCACTTTTGCCAAACCCGTGTGTGCGCCTTGAATGGTAAATATAGTTCTTTAAATATAAAGATTAAAGAGTTCCAGAGGGTGCAAGTCCCTTATTCGCTGGGGTAACGCCTGGAAGAATTAGCAAGTCGCAAGGTGGCTTAGCGTGAGCGATACACTAAAGTAAGCGAGACTGCAAAAGTCTGCACTGACGAACAGAAACTGGATAAGAGGCATCATTGAGCGGATGAGATGGCACAGCACATCGAAGTTCAAAGAAAACCAAAAGCTCAACGATGTAGATTCAGCAGGAGTAGATTGAAGGATATTTATCTTACCGAGGGAGATCTCTTAGATTACGAGCTAATCATAAAGAGAAGTCAGCAGAGGTCGTAGTACTTGAGGCAACGAGGTATCAACAAACGATACAAGGTCTCACAAACAAGGAAGGACCGAACGTAAATTGGTTCTTAATTTACAAAGGACTGGCGTAAGCCATAGCCCTGTAGAAGCGGAACAGGAAGAACAAAATTAAAACAAAAGTAAAAGAATTGATTGCACAAGTATTACGCCCCCAAAACCTCCAAAAGGCATTACAACAAGTAATAGCTAATAAAGGAAGTGCTGGTATTGATGGTTTAAAAACCACCGATTTAAAATCCTATGTCCAAAAACATAGGGAAGCGCTACTGGAGAGAATAAAAGAGAACAAATACCTGCCTCAATCAATTTTAGGAGTAGAGATACCCAAAGGCGGAGGAAAACTTCGTTTATTAGGTATCCCTACGGTTGTAGACCGCCTGCTACAACAAGCCGTATCACAAGTTTTGACACCAAAGTTCGAGCATGAATTTCATGAAAATAGCTACGGCTTTAGACCCTACAAAAATGCTAGAACAGCAGTAGGAAAAGCATGGAGCAATATCCACGAAGGTTATAGCCACATCGTAGCTATCGATTTAGAAACATTCTTTGACGAGGTAGACCATTGCCTGCTACTAAACCTGATTTACCAAAAGGTAAAATGCCCGCTTACGCTAAGACTGATACGGAAATGGCTACGAGCACCGATACAGATTAACGGCAAATTAGTAAAACGAAGCAAAGGAGTGCCGCAAGGCAGCCCATTAAGCCCCCTACTTTCTAATATCCTGCTGGGCGAGTTGGACAAAGAATTGGAAAGGAGAAAGCTAAGGTTTGTACGCTATGCCGATGATTTCAGTATCTATTGCAAACTCCCCTCTGATGCAAAACTGGCAAGCAAAGCCATTACCAAATACTTGGTAAACAAGCTAAAGCTGAAAGTCAATAAGTCAAAGAGCGGAATAGTAAAACCCAGTAATTTTACCATACTAGGCTTTACATTTGTATCCACGTACCAAAAAGGAGTAAAAGGACAATACCAGTTAACAGTAGGAGAAAAAGCATGGGCAAAGCTGAAAGAGAAGTTAAAGGAAGTTACTCGGAAAACGTCACCCAAAAGTCTATCAGAACGCATTAATAAAATCAATGAGATTACCCGAGGCTGGCTTACCTACTTTAAAGGAAGTAGCATTGCAGGTAAACTGCGAGATATGGACGGCTGGTTGCGTAACCGCCTGCGCTATTGCATTTGGACGGACTGGAAGAAACCGGAACGTAAAAGGAAAAACCTGATACGATTAGGAGTAGATGCCGACCATGCTTATGCATGGAGCAGGACAAGAAAAGGGGGATGGCGAATAGCCCAAAGCCCAATCCTTAATACGACCATAACTATTAAACGGTTAAAGCAAAAAGGCTACATACCCATGCTAGAGATTTACACAAAGCTCAACCCATCAGTTTACGAACCGCCGTATACGAGAACCGTACGTACGGTGGTGTGAGAGGCGCACTCTGTCAGGTTTCTGGCAGAGCCGTCTACTCGATTATAGGCTGCCCTTCTTCCGTTGTTATTCACCCGTGTCGAATTTTTCTCTTTTTACTTTTGATTCGTCTTTCTTTATAAGTTTAATGTTGTCTTTGTCAAGTTGAAAACGGTCAGTTTCTGTCCAACTCCAACTGTCTCCTTCTCTCATATTTATACCGCTTGCCCTAAAGAAAACTAAAATTTCGTTGCCTTTAACAGTAAGAGTAATTTCATCAAAAGTGTCTTGGATTGTCGCACCGTCTGGTGTTGTAGGGCAGTTGTCAGATTTAAGTTCTTCCAACACTTTGTTGTCGTTTTTAAACATCTGTCTTAGAAAGCCCAAATGTTTTTCAGAGCATTGATAACCCAAGTTTAGCGCAGTCAATATTTTACATTTTAAATTACTTCTGTCGTCCGTGTAGTCTCCGTCCCAATTACATTCGTTACCGATGAAAGTCGCAACATAACCTAATGCTGCTCTTTCAGGTTCTGTTATAGTTTTACAAAATTCTTCATTTATTACAATTGAGCTATTTGTATCACGACTTAAAAAAGTTATTGTCTTGTCCGTTAATGTATAGTTTTGAGAAGATGCACTTTCATTTGATTTTGTTAAAGTGTCAATATTACTTACTTCGTTTTTGTCCAAATTGTTGTTTGTCTGTCCGCAAGAAGCAAGAAAAACTAATGTCGCTATGTAAAAATATACTCTCATTTTATCGTCTTTTAGGGTTGCCTATAACTAGTATATATATCCAATAAAGTTGCACAAATACAACATAAAACAGTGGTATAGGTGCAAGTCATCATGTTATTATTATTTTTTTTTGTTTATAATTTACATCCAATTCCATAGGTATTTTCATAAATCAGATTTTAACTCTAAGTAAGTAAATATTTATTGAAAGTCAAAAATTAAGTAATTTTTACCATTTCTTTACCAAGCATAAAGTAGGCTCATTCTAGGGTGATAGTAGGGTGATCCTAGGGTGAAACACTAAAAATTTCTTGTTTCTAAATTATTATAAAAATTAATTATAAAGCAAGTGGTTTAAAGAAGAAAATTTGAAAGGAAAATTCAAAATTAAAAGCAGAAAACTCTACATCTAAAACTAGAAACTGTTAACCAAAAACCGTCACTGTTTGATAAAAAGATTGCTTCTTCATTCCACATCGCAAAGACAGAGAAAATCTCTTAATCAATCATTCAATCACAAAAAAAGCAATCAATAAAAAAAGCAGAAAGCGGAAAGCTCAATCAATCATTCAATCCATCAAAAATCAATCAATAAAAAAAGCAGAAAGCGGAAAGCTTAATCAATCATTCAATCACAAAAAAAGCAATCAATAAAAAAAGCAGAAAGCGGAAAGCTCAATCAATCATTCAATCCATCAAAAATCAATCAATAAAAAAAGCAGAAAGCGGAAAGCTTAATCAATCATTCAATCCATCAAAAATCAATCAATAAAAAAAGCAGAAAGCGGAAAGCTCAATCAATCATTCAATCCATCAAAAATCAATCAATAAAAAAAGCAGAAAGCGGAAAGCTCAATCAATCATTCAATCCATCAAAAATCAATCAATAAAAAAAGCAGAAGGCGGAAAGTTTAATCAATCATTCAATCCATCAAAAATCAATAAACATTATCTACTAAAAGGTAACCATACAGACATTTCGGCTACATGACCTCTATTGCCCCATGCATAATAAGGAATCAATTTTACTTTTACTTGCTCTGTTTGGGTGTTTATTTTTTGGTAAAGTTGGTTTGTCCAGTTTTGTGCTTTTACCATTTTTACATCGGCTTCTAAAGCCATCATTTTACTATCTGCAAATTGTAAAGGAACGGCTTTAAACTGGGCGCTTGCTGGTATAGTTAAAGAAAAAACACTGGTACCTTGTGGCATATCTACAGACTCGGCACAATACACCACAGGGCCACGTTTTACGGCTACTTGGTTTCTATTTTCTTCTACCAATGGGTTGGCTGCTATCAGCTCGGCTTCCATAGGGATAGTTAAACTTATAACATCTCCTTTTTTCCAATTTCTATTAATTTCGGCATATGTGCCAGGTTTAGCAGGCGTTTCAAGTGCTTTACCATTTACTAGGATACTAGCTTTTGAAGCCCAACCTGGTATTCTTAAAAAGAAAGAGAATGGGTTTTTGCTACTCTCTTTAACGGTTAATTTAATATCGCCATTCCATGGGTAAGCTGTTTCTTGGCTAACTAATAAAGAAGAACCATCTTTTAAAGTAGTTTTTAACTCGTTGGCGCCATACAGATTTATCCAAACACCCTTATCAGACACGCTATAGGCGTAATTACTTACTTCTGCTAGAGTGCGTACGGTATTAGGCGGACAACAATTAGATAATGAAATATACTCTACCCTATCTTTAGACCAACGCTGTTTAAAAGGTAAAGCATCGCTATAGCTTAAAGGATTGGTATATAAAAAACGTTTACCATCTAAACTAATGCCTGATAATACGCTGTTATAAAGTGCTAGTTCTATCACATCGGCATATTTAGCCTCTCCGCTAAGCTGTAGCATACGGTAATTCCATAAAACATTACCAATATTGGCGCAAGTTTCATTATGTGCTGTAAAATTGGGCAATTGGTAATCTCGGCCATAAGCCTGATGTATTTTTTGTACTTCGGTAGGGTTGTAAGAAGTTCCGTCTGGCGATACACCATCGTATAAAGAACCGCAACCTCCGGTGATATACATTTTATGCTGCGTGACATCATGCCACATCTTATCTAATTGGCTCATTAAGGTAGCATCGCCTGTTTCGGCATAAACATCGGCAACGCCAGCATATAAATAATTAGCCCTAACGGCATGGCCCATCACCTTCTTCTGTTCTCTAAACGGAATTCTATCTTGGTTATCATCAGTACCATCGTCTATCTTTCCTTTAATATCTATCAGGTGTTTGGCTAACTCTAAATATCTTTTATCACCAAGGGTACGATACATTTCTATCACACCCATATAATGCGATGGGCAAATAGCGTTTCTGGCTAAAGTTGGCGATGCTTTTTGATAGAAATTGTACAGATAATCTGTGGCCTTTACTGCCACATTTAACAAAGAACGCTTTCCAGTAGCCCGGTAATGGATGCAAGCGGCTGTCATTAAATGGCCAATATTATAAGCCTCGAAACTTAAACGGTCTTGAAATTGATTTCGAATACCCGTATTTCGCTCTTCTATCATGGCCTTAGTATAGATATAGCCATCTTCTCTCTGAGATTTAGCTATTGTAGCGATAGCCTCATCCATCATTTTATTTAATTGCTCATCTTTGGTAGAAGCATATAAGCTAGCTACTGCTTCTAAGGTTTTATAAAAATCGCCATCATGAAAAGACGGACCTTTATGGTTTCCTTTCTCTAAACCAGCAGCAATTTCAAAATTTCTGTAAGCATGGCTGATGTCTGCACTGGTATAAACTTTCCATAATTGCGGCACCATGCTTTCTTTACATACCTGAAAACGTTCTGCCCAGAAACCATTTGTCCAGTTTACAGCACCCATATCAAGGCTTTTTAGCTTAGCGTAAGGACTAGCAGCTGTATTAACCATGGCTTTGGTTTGTGCGTAACTGTTATTTAAAGCTAAAAAGCCAGCTAATAAGCTGATATAAATTTTCTTATTCATCATTCTATAACTTTTAATAAAGAAACAGTGCCCAATAAGCCTGCTTTATTTAAGGCTTTACCTTCTAACCTAAAAGGGGCTGTTGTTTTGGTGATTCTTTTATCTTCTGGCAATAGTTGGTCGCCAATTAAACGATTTGCCCAAGTATTGCTTACTTTAATTTCTAATTGATTTTGGCCTTTCTTTAAAGCCTTGCTGATGTTTACTCGGTACGGAGGTGTCCAAACAATACCGCAATCTATACCATTTACTTTTACACTGGCAATATTGGCTACTTCGCCTAAATCGAGCCATATTTCTTCGTTTTTTGATGCTTTATGTGTAAAGCTATTGTTGTAAGTAGCCGTACCAGAATAGTATTTAATTTGCGGATTGCTGTGGGTGCTCCAATCTTGTAAGCTATCTAACATGATGCTTTCTGCAGGGCCACCGTGGCTTTGGTTAAACTTAACCTTCCATGCAGTAGAAATATTTTTTAGGTTTTGATATTGGATATAGTTGAAGCCTTTATTTATTTCCTTTAGGGATGAAGACCCTTCAAAAATTACAAATAAAGAACCGTTTGCCGGGAGTTTTATAGAGATATGCGTGTAACCATCTTTAACTTGATATTGCTTTAACGGAATATTGGTATCGCTTACAGCATCGTATAAACGAGCTTGTTTATCGCTTACGCTGAAAGCAAAACTTAAATTTCTTTCTTTATCTAATTGGTTAGCAATAAAGTAAATATCTTTTGTTGCGGTTTTACGATGATTCCAGGCTATTGCAGGAGCTTCTTTTCCATTAGTATCTTTTACCAAAACATCTTGATGAGCACCTAAAAAGCTAAAATCTTGAGGTAAAAAAGGAGCTTTAATGAATTTTCCTTTGCCTGAATTTTTAAACTCGTAATAGCTTCCTGCTACTTTAATATTTTCAAAAGTACCACCCCAAATAGCTTCCACTACATGGTTAAATAGCTTTTCATCGGCTTTTAAACCTGTTTTAAATTGTGGCTTATCGCCGATGATACATAGCGCCCCTGCATTTACCAATTCTAAAATTTTAGCTAATGATGTTTCTGTATAATATTGGTTAGGATTTAACTGATGTTTTAAGGGCAAAACCAAAATGCGATACTCGGCACCACTAGCAAACACAACTTTACCATTTTTAAAGCTAGCCAACTGTAAAACATCCGCATTGAAAGAGTCATAAGCATAACCTCTTAAAGGGTTTATCCAACGCTCTGGCTGGGCCATATTGGCCGAAGTTGTTACACCTGCTACTTTTTGTGTAGGCAAAGCTTTATTGGCCATTCTTTGCGCTTCGGCAGCTACTCTTTCATCTCCAAAAATGCCCGGTAAGGTATTTACCAAACGGTCAGGCAATATAGCTCTTGATGGATATTCTTCGCCAACGAAAACAGCTAAATCTGCCACTGGCTTACCCTGTTGTAATAAAGATTGGCAACGCTCTGCATAAGCAACCCATTCTTTGCCTTGCTCCCACCAGGTTTGGTCTCTTTGGAAGTATAAACCTACGCCATCTAAGGTCATACCGGGTTTTCTATCTAACCAAGGGTTGTGTACATAAACATGATAAACCAGTTTATTTACACCTAAAGCATAATTTCTGTCTTGCAAAGTTTTTAAATTTCCGGGGTGCTCATCCCACTCCATCCTTACAGTAGTAAAAGCCTCTGCCTGAATGATATTTTTACCATAAATATGCGCTCCAGAAATGGCATCTAACATATCATTAGGTTTATCATGAGAAGGACTTTTAGCCCAAAACTCGCCCATAGGCACATCTACCGTACCAAAATGTTTTAAACCATCGCCCATCATTACCGGAGCTGTAGTTTCGGCAGTAAAAATGGCCCCATGCTGCTGTGCTAAATTTTTAAGGGTAACAAAGAAATTATCATGCATCAACTCGGCTATGGTTTTGCGCATATCGTATAAAAACTGTTCTGCTTTTGCAGGGCTTGCTAAAGGGAAACCCGCCAAAGTTGGCAAGAACAACGTAGGGTCATAACCTCTCCTTTTCTGAAACTCGGCCATAAACACCGGCGACCAGTTTTGGCTACCACACTCCCAGCTATCCACATGGAAAACACCTAGTACTTGTTTGGCTAAATCAGCACCAGCTACACGTAAAGCCTCGCCATACCATTTATCAAACTGTAGTTTTACTGCTTCGGGATTAAACTTATCAACTTCTAAACCTTTACCAGCACCAGCGGTCTCGTTCTTATGTCCGGTAGAAGTATGCCCTATACGAATGATTGTCCACTCGGCATTTGTTTTTGGCGCTGTCCATTTTAAATTTCCTCTAGCGTCTAGCTTATCGCTGATGTTGAGTACTGTTGCAATGGGTATGGCTAAATCATCAGGAATGGTTTTAGTATGTTCGCCTACTCGCCACACCAAACCACTTTTACCTTCAAACTGATGTATTTTTGGTAATGATGAAAGCTCTATTCCGTTAATTTTTAAGCTTTGTTTCCATTTAGCAGCATCTAAATCTTCGGCACCGGGTTCTGTACCTTCTGGGTTGTACACAAACCTAAAATATTTTGCACTTACGGGCTCTATTTCGTGTGTTACTGGAGCATCCCAATCTAACCACCCCGTTCTTGGAGCTTGTAAACGACCTAAGCTTCTGAAGTTTTTTCCATCATCACTCACCTCTACCCATAATCTGTTAGATTGATGATTGAAATTATTAACGCTTATTTTAATAGAACGACAAAGAAAAGGTTTATCAAAAGCGTATTGTATCCAGCAAGGCTCATTACTACCAAAGTTCCTTTTATGCCCCGTTTCGGCTAAAAAAGAAGCATCTTGCCCATTACTGGTGCTTATGAAAGGTTTTATTTCTTGTGTACTTTGTGTTTTACCACCCGGTGTTGGAAACGCTAAAACCGCTATATCTTGATAATAATTTTGGTAAGCTTCTGGCTGTTTTAAAGTAGTATTAAACAAGCTACCTCCCTTTACAGTTGTGGTGCTGTAAACCACTTTTTGCATAGATAGCTGAGGCGTTATCCAAGGGCCACCTGCGGTAGCGAAGCCATCATTAGGCAAAAGGGCTATTTTAATATCAAATCTTTTAGCTTCTTCTAAAGCAAATTTGAAAATATCCCACCAGGCTGGTGTTAAGGTTTCTATCACAGGCTCATACAAAGGCGGATTGGTTTTGCCTTTAATAGGTGCAATATAAGCACCGGCTATACCAGCCTCTTTCATGGCTTTTAAATCGGCAGTGATACCTTCTTTAGAGAAAGATGCATGCATCCAATACCAAAACACCCAAGGTTTTGCTTCATGATTTATTTTTTGAATATGAGGAGCTAATGTTTGCGCCTGTAAAGGCATGAAAGAACTGAAACATAATAAAAAGGCAATTAAATAAGCATGATATGCTTTAAATGTCATGTTTTCTTTCTTTTAAATGGTTGATTTACCTGTACGATGATAAAATTTGATTATCAAAAGGTTTATCTTTCAAATTTAGTATAGAAAACTGCGTCTATCGTGTAAGATATTTTCTTTGTTTTATAGGATGTTAGCTTTAAGATTGGATGTGATTGTGTTAAAGATAAAGCGTATACAAAGCTTTTGGAAATGGTGTTTTCGCACAAGGCTTTCTAACCCTAGCCGGGTAGTAGCTTTTTCTTTTCTTGTTATGGCTATTACGCACAAGGCTCTCCGGCCTCATAGGCGGCCAGCCCTAGGCACTTTTTTCTTGAAAAAAAAGTCCCCAAAAATTCAAGGCTGATGAATATTTGTCGTTCCGTCTAAATAAATCTTTATCCACAATCCTGAGTGGTGTGAATGGTTTTGCTCGATGAAAGAATTTACAACACCCGTTGGATTGTTTTCCGATACTGCTTAAGGAAAGTTTTTGCAAAAGATTTATTTGACTACACGTCCAAATCTTCATAGGCCATCCTCGTTCTTCGGAGAGATTTTTTTAGTAGTTAAAGTTAGTTCCTGATTATCCACTTTTTAGGCTCTTTTTACTTTTTACTTTCTACTTTTGACTTTTTAAGGCATCTTACTACTTTCTAATCTGTACTTTTTACTTTATACTCCAGAAAAGAGCAACCATTCATAAAAAAACAGGCTATCCCGAAGTGCATGAGCAATCCCCCAGAGCCGGAAAAACGAAAAAACAATAGCAGAAATTAAAAAATCTTGCACTTCCAAGCCTATAGCGCATGCGGTTTTGTGTTCGAGCTTTCACTAACCTTCAATAAGCATAAACGAGCAAAAATAAGCGCTCCCTGTTTTTGAGTGTGGGTAAGCCTTGTGCGGCAAAGGCTCCTGCGGGATTGATCAGGACTTTTGGTTCCTTTTGGTCCCGCAAAAGGAACGAGCCTCGCCGGCGATAGAGGCGGATAAAATATTATGATGGGCTGTTGCGCACAAGGCTTTCTAACCCTAGCCGGGTAGCGGCTTCTTTCTTTTCCTTGATGAAAAAGAAACAAAAACGAGGAACGAGTTCATGAATACCTAAGAAAAACTATAAACAAAAAATGAATAAATCAAGGCTGATGAATATTTGTCGTTCCGTCTAAATAAATCTTTATCCACAATCCTAAGTGGTGTGAATGGTTTTGCTTGATGAAAGTATTTACAACACCCGTCGGATTGTTTCCTGCTAGTGTTTTATGAAAGTTTATACAAAAGATTTATTTGACTACACGTCCAAATCTTCATAGGCCGTCTTCGTTCTTAGGAGAGATTTTTTTAGTAGTTAAAGTTAGTTCCTGATTATCCACTTTTTTGGCTCTTTTTACTTTCTACTTTTGACTTTTTAAGGCATCTTTCTACTTTCTAATCAGTACTTTATACCTATAACTTTCTGCTCTGTACCTTTATACTTATAACTGAAAAACCTTTTTCATAAAAGCGGTATTGGCCGAGAAATTATCGAGTACTTTAGTTGGGAAACGGGCATCGCGGGAGCGTTCTATCACTAACCAACCTTGCCAGCCCATAGCATCCAAGGTTTCTTTTACTTTATACATATTTAAACGCGGATTATCTTGTAGCCAAACGCCATCTTCATCTGTACAATGGATTTGACAGATGCGTTTCTTACCTAAGATTTTTAATTCTGCTATCAAATCTCTACCTGCTTTTAGCGGATTAGAAAAGTTGAAATAGATTTGAATATGCTTAGAACCAATTTCTTTTAAAAGCTTTTTCTCTTCTGTGGCACTTAATGATGTTTCTATACCGATGATAATACCAGCCTTTTTAGCCATAGCACCTGCAACTTTTAACCGTTCTACAATAGCGGGTCTTAGCTCGGGGTTTTTAACCAAATCTCCTTGAACACCCAATGGTAAAAAAGCTACTTTCACCTGCATGGCTTGCATCGTATCTATACAATCTTGAAGCATTTTTTGATAGGTTGGCCGGGTAGCGAAAGATTGTGCGTAAAAACCTGTCATGGCAAGCGAGCAAATTTCTAATTGCAATTCTTGAGCTTTCGCTAAAAAAGCTGCTCTTGTGGCTTCATCGGCAAGTTTATTATCAAAAGTTTCGCGGTTGCCAAGGCCTCCCATATCTAGCTCTAAACCATCAGCGCCAATATCTTTGGCGAGTTGAAATGCAGAAATTTTCTGGCGTTTTAGAATCATCAAATCTATGACCGCTATTTTATAACGCTGTTTTGGTACATCGGCGAAAGCCAAAAGCCTTTGAGGCATACAGGCAGCAGCAGCCAAAACACCAAGCTGAGTAATAAAATAACGACGATTAGACATATTTGATTGGAATGATTATTTAAAAAGCTTTTCTAACTGCTCATAACCCATGATGGCATTTTTAGGAAGTTTTTCGCCTTTATCACCAAATACATACAAGGCTTCTTTCTTCTCTATGGTGCAGCTAGACTCGTCATAATTACCATTTTTATCCTGAACGGCTTTAGCATCCAGCTTAAACTGAGCAATTAAAAAATCATAAACGGCTTTACGTTTAGAGAAACCAAAATCGTGTTTATCTTCTGGTAAATGAATGTTTTGTATTTGTGACTCTTTACCATAGTAGCTATACATTTTTTTGAGGTAAGGATAATCATGCTGAGGGAAATGGGCTGTCCAATCTCCACCATCAGAAATAACTAGTTGCGGGTTTGGCGCTGTGATAGCTGCTAACTCTACATTATTGGTTCCTCCGCCACAAAGATGTACCGGCATACCGCTTTCGCAAGGGCATCCTCCATAAAAATAAGATGATAAAGACACCACCGGGATGCTTAAATTTATTCTTGGATCCATGGCGGCCATTAATACAGTTTGACTGCCACCGCCAGAACCTCCGCAGATACCAACGCGGGTTTTATCGGCTTCTTTTAAGGTTAAGAGGTAATCAAGCAAACGGATAGCGCCTAAAGTTTGTACGGTTTGGGCTAGGCTTCTGCGATGATCTTCATACTTAAATTGCAAGCCAGATTCGCCCCAGCCAAATAAATCATAGCTTACGGTGATGGCCCCCATTTTAGCCGTCATTGCGCAACGAATTTGGCAATCGGCTCTAAAGCGATGATCAAACCAATGCCCATCAGGACTTAAAATAACCGGCGCTTTACCCTTCATTTTCAATGGCTTATAAATAGAACCATTTACATATAAGCCCGGCATAATTTCTATAGCGATATTTTCTACCGTATAACCGTCCATCACTCTTTTTGGTGTAAGGATAGGTTTACTTTTAGGCAATGCCGGTAAGGGAGATAGTTTTAGTGCTTTATAAAGTTGTGGACGAATAGAATCTCTACGGGCTTCCCAAGACGTTTTATTGTTATATAAAGCAGCTAATCTGTCTAAATTATCCCAACCGTCTTGCACTTCCCAACGGTAATACTCGTACTCTTTAAGCTTATAAACTTTGTCTTTCTCTTTATTGAGTTTTAAGTCTAAAGGTTTAAAAATATTGTCTAAAGTTTCTTCTAAACTAGGTCTAAAACGCCAATCGGCATAGCTTAGCCATTTGTTTGCAACTTGATTTTCGCTGTATTTTATTTTAACATCAAAGCGTCTTTCTATTTCTGAAATCACCTCTTTTAAGGGCCTTTTGTATTGATGGTCGCTATCTTGCTGTGCATAAAGCATATGACAAGCAGCTACAAGAAGTATTAAAAGAATCTTTTTCATGATGAAACCTATTGATTTTTATTTGCCAGATTTTGTGCTCTCTCTTCTCTCCTGCCGGCAATCCATCCGCTGTAAAGCAAATTACGGTCTAGTATTGGTTTAGGAAAAAATAAGCTGGCTATATAGCCTACACCTATCACAATAAGGTGACTGTAAACGCCTAACATTAATTTATCGTGAGTGAAATTATAAGGGCCCATATCTAGCAATAAGAATTTCTCTTCTCCTAAGCCAATTTTAGTTGAGGTTAAAAAAGCATAGGAGGTGAAAAGAATACAAACTAAAATAGCAATATTTACCCCTTGCCTATTTGCCCGGGCAGAGAAAACACCTAATAAAAATATCCCCACAATACCACCAGAGAAAATTGCATACAAGGTAAAGATGATACCTAAAACACCCTCGCCACCTACATTAATATAAATAGCGCCTATCCCTATAGCTATAAAACCAGATAAGGCCACCATCCAACGGCTTGCCAATAAATATTCATTATCTATCTTACCCGGACGAATTTTTTTATAATAATCTTCTATACCTACAGCTGCCAGGGAGTTTAAATCGGCACTTAGGCTACAAATAGCGGCAGAAATCATGGCGGCTAAAATAAAACCTACTACGCCAGTAGGAAGCTCTGTCATGATAAAATATGGGAATACACTATTAGCATTTACATCTGCCGGAAGGCTTTGTTGTTGATAATAAACAAACAAGGCGGTACCAATGAACATGAACAAAGACCAAACAGGAACAGTTAATAAAATACCTAATAAAGAAGCTTTTATTGCCGATTTATCTGACCGAGCGGTTAAATATCTTTGAATAACGGTTTGGTCTGTACCATACTTTTGAATGGCATAAAACATCCCGTTTATAGCCATAACGATAAAGGTAAGTCTGGTAAAATCTACATCATAAGGGCCAAAACCTGTTCTTCCGTTGGCCGATGCTACATCCCAAATGGTTGATAAACCACCGTTTACAGAGAAGATAATCACCAATAGAACCAATATACCGCTAGCAAAAAGCATAAAACCTTGGAAAACATCTAACCAAATTACAGCTTCTATACCCCCTAATAAATTTACAATGATGATGATTAAACCAACTACAATGATTACCCAAAAAGTGTTAAAACCTGTCATGCTAGAAAGCGCCACGGCTAAGAGGTAAAACACGGTTCCCATACCAGAAAACTGCCTTAAAACAAAAGCTATAGAGCTATAATAGCGGGCAAAAGAGCCAAAACGCTTCTCGAAATACTCGTAAGTACTTAGGCCAATTACTTTTCTGTACAGCGGCACAATAAACCAAATGGTGCCCAACAAAACAATTGGAACCATTAAACCTTGCACTAGCAATATCCAGTTATTAGAAAAACCTTCGCCGGGATAGCCTAAAAAGGTAACGCTACTGATTAAGGTTGCTAATAAAGACATCCCTATAGCCCAAGATGGCACCCTACCCTTGGCAGAAAAATAAGCCTCGGTAGTTTTTTGGTTTCTGGCATAGCGCAAACCAAAATAGAGGGTAATTAGTAAAACGGCAATAATGATACAATAATCAATTATTCCTAGAACGGGTTTAGTCATTTTTATTGGTTAGTTGCTATAAGAAGTTTAGAACTTCCATATATTATTTGTCCAGGTATAACTACCTGGCTTTAAAGTAATATTTATTTTTTGATCTTTTGCAATACTTCTGGTTAAACCTTGGGCAATTTCTTGCACCAAGAGCAAACGGTTTATTTTAAGTTTATCTAATATAGCCGATGCCGTAGCACCACCTTCTATTATAAATTCTTTAACCTTTACCTCTTGCAATACCATTTCTAAAACGCCTGCCATCAGGTTTTTGATATCCTCAGGCTTGGCTTCTTGTGCTTGTTCTAAAGTATTTACAGCAATTATCACTTTAGATTTAGATTGTAATATTTGGATGATTTCTTGCTGCCATTGCTTTAATAAAGTAGCTTGATTTTTTACATCATAAGCTAATGCAGCGGGCATATAGCTTACTACTTCTTGCTGCTGCGCTTGCTTTACTAATTGTATACTTTTATCAAACTTACTTCCGCAAACGTAAATGATGGGGATTTTAAGCATCAAGCGTTCTTTACGGTTTGCCGATAAATTGGTGTAGCGTTGTGCTAATAGCGCATTAAAAAATGCTGACGAACCAGCCAGAGCTACATCATGGTTGGTATGTTTTAGCCAGTGGTTAAAATCATTAAAAGTCTCTAGCTCTCCTACAGTTACTCCAATTGCTGGCAAAGTACTCTCGTGATGTTGAACATGCACCGGAAAAACTGATGATGTGACACGTAAAAGGTCTTTTACAGAAGAACTTTTTGCAGGATATTCTGGATCTTGAGCAAAGCCTGTTTCATGAATAGGTTTTCCTTCTATATAATAATGACCTTTTTTGATTGCTCGGCCTAAAGCCGGACTAGCAGCCAATATTAAAGCTTTTCGTTTACCCGATGTTAGCATTTGCTCTTCTATTTCTGGCAGTACATGACCACGTAAAACAGAATCTATCTTTTTAAATACCAGCTGCGGATTTAGCTTTTGCAAATCAGTAAAAATGCTTTTGATAACAGCCCTAGCCTGTTCTTCTGTTAAAGAACGGGTATTGGCGTTAACCACAATTACATCAGCTTTTTTGGCATATTGCAAAGCAGACACCACTTCTACCGTGAGGTTGTATCTTAAAGCAATACCTCCAATTTCTGCTG
Organism: Pedobacter puniceum; assembly: GCF_009674685.1. Classification (GTDB taxonomy): domain Bacteria; phylum Bacteroidota; class Bacteroidia; order Sphingobacteriales; family Sphingobacteriaceae; genus Pseudopedobacter; species Pseudopedobacter puniceum. Next base: position 710,648 of record NZ_WKJI01000001.1, on the reverse strand, counting down.
CTCCTGTTAAATCATCTGCAATAACGGCTATCATCATGAAGCTAATCTTGTTGGATTTCTGCTTTTCTGTATGCTGCTAATTGTACAGCAGAGTTTATGGCTAAAGTCATGGCATCAGAACTGGCAATGCCTTTACCTGCAATTTCAAAAGCTGTACCATGGTCTACAGATGTTCTGATGATAGGTAAACCCATCGTGATGTTTACACCTTTAACGCTATCCATTTGCTTTTTAAGCGGGTTCCATTTAAAACCAGAAAGCTTAAACGGAATATGCCCTTGATCGTGATACATCGCAACGATACCTCCATAATAACCTGTTGCAGCTTTAGAGAATAAAGTATCTGCCGGTACAGGACCTTCAACATCATAACCTAAAGCTAAAGCTTGTTGTACGGCTGGTAAAATCTCCTCATCATCCTCGGTACCAAAAAGACCAGAATCTCCTGCATGTGGATTTAAACCTGCTATACCGATTTTTAAATTCTTCTCGCCCAAAGAGATTAAGCCATGATGTAAAAGCTCAACAACTTCTATAATTCTTTCTTTTTTAACCAAATCACAAGCTTGCCTTAAAGAAACATGGGTAGAAACATGGATAACTTTCATGTTATCTTCTACCAAAAGCATGGCGTATTTTTTTGTATTGGTTAAATCGGCATAAATTTCTGTATGGCCAGCGTAATGATGACCAGCTTCATTGATAGATTTTTTATTGATAGGCCCAGTTACGGTTGCATCAATATCTCCGGCTAAAGCCAATTCTATTACTTTTTTAACCGCTTGGAAAGATGCTTCGCCTGCCATGGCAGATATAGCACCAAACTCTAGCTTTTCTAAATCTACATTCTGAAGATCAAAAACATCTAGTTTACCCATTTCAAAACGGGCATCGGCTACGTTTTGTATAGGATTTATTTGTGCCATTAAACCTAACTTTTTAATGATGTGCTTAAAAACGGCAGCATCACCAACTAATAAAGGACGGCAATAATCATAGATTTTAAAATCAAGAAGTGCTTTTACGGCAATTTCTGGCCCAATGCTGGCCGGGTCGCCCATGGTAATTCCGATGATTGGTTTATGAGGCATGGCTTAATAAATTCAGGGTAATTTTTTCTTTTTTAATTAACTCGTGGAAACCTTTTCTTAATTCGTTTTCCTCTTTTAAGGATAAGCTGCAAAGCGGCGGCATCATATGACTTTCGCATAAGCCTAGTTCATTCATCAATACTTTTAAAGCCCATAAAGACTCGCCCAAAGAGCGGTCATGCTGGTATAAATGGCCTAATTTATCAGACTGTGATTGATAATGGAAAGCTAATTCTTCATCTCCTTTTAATACTGCTTTACACATTTCTGCATAAATAGATGGTGTTATATTTCCGGTACTTGGTACCAAACCATCGGCACCGTTGATAAGTGCATGGGCAGATTTTGCCGCCCAACCTAAGAAATAGCTAAAATCTGGTCGGTGTTTCCAAAGGTTTAAAGAATCATCTAATCTTTTCTCGCTACGTTCAGAATCTTTTGCACCTACGATATTAGGGTGTAAACTTAATTCATCCATCAGCGAAAGCGGAATAGACATATGCGTGGTTGCCGGGATGTTATAGATGATTAAAGGCCCTGGAATTTCATCTGCCAGCTCTAAAAAGTAGCGTTTCATTTGCTCTTCAGATAGATGGTAATAAGTAGGCAAAGTAGCCGCCACAGCATCAACACCTTCATTAAAACATAGCTTTGCAAATTCTATAGATTCTGCTAGAATATTAGAAGAAATACCTGCATAGAGTTTTACATCTGTAGATCTTATTTTTGCAGCTGCTTTTATATAATCTTCTTTATAAGATTGAGGTAAAGAAGCAGATTCTCCGGTTGTACCCAATATAAAAGGAGAAGCATTGCTTTTATATAGGTGAGAGAAAATTCTTTCTACAGCCTCCTTATCCAGCTTAAAGTCATGCGTTAGTGGCGCCACAACCGGAACAATGGTTCCTTGAAATTTCTTTTCTGTCTTCATGTATTAATAAGCTGCTGTATAAATAGAAACTGCATCCTCAAGAGTTATCTCTCTCGGATTATTTTTTAATAATCTTTGTATTTGCATTGCGTCTTTTGCCATTTCGGCTATTTTATCTTTGGGTATATTTAAATCACTAAGTTTAGCAGGAATACCACAAGCCGCTATCAGCGATTTGATTTTGGCAATTCCGGCTAAGGCCATTTTTTCATCATTATCTTGATTTTCGCAACCTAAGGCTTGTGCTACCTGTGCGTATTTTTTTAAGTCTGCCGGATAGTTATACTCCATCACATAAGGCAATAAAAGCGCATTTGAAAGTCCGTGTGGCAAATGAAACATGCTTCCTAAAGGATAAGAAAGTGCATGTACACCTGCTGTATTTACCGGGCCTAAACAAAAGCCGCCTAACAAACTTCCCATGGCAACTTGTTCTCTGGCTGTTTTATTTGTTCCGTCTTGTACAGCATCTACCAAATTGGCAGCTATCAAGCGCATACCTTCAAAGGCATACATATCTATAAATGGCTGAGCAAACTTATTGGTAAAGGCTTCTAAACAATGGGTTAAAGCATCTAAACCAGTTGCGGCAGTAATACTTGCTGGTACGCTGATGGTTAATAATGGGTCTACATAAACCATATCTGGCACTAAATACGGACTGATAATACCTTTCTTTTGGCCTTCATCATCAACCAAAATAGCGTTTGGAGAAACCTCGCTTCCGGTACCAGATGTTGCAGGTACGCATATCAATTTAATATTTCTGCCTTTAAGGAAACCTATCCCTACAATTTCTTCTAAAGTTTGAGTATTGTCTAGTTGTGCAGCTATTAATTTGGCGATATCTAAAACGCTACCACCACCAATTCCTAACACTAAATCAGCATTAAAATCTTTACTATCCGCCAGTAAATTCCTAAAATCCTGAAAAGTAGGCTCTTGGATAATACTGTTATCAATCTTTAATGCTACCCCAGCTTGTTCTAATTGGGTTTTCAAATCTGTTAAAGTAGCTAACAGCGGCTCAATAGTTAACAGCAACACTCTTTTACAGGAAAGCTGTAAAATTTCATTGGTTAACTGCTGTAATGAACCATTTCCGAAAACCAATTTACCTGGGAAATGTATGTTTAATAACTGCATTTTATGATGGTTGATTTTATTCTTCTTCTGATTTAGTTTCTTTTAAAACAGGTGCTTCATAGCCTTTTAAAGCAGGCCACTGTCCGTTTTTTATTTTCTTTAATTTTAGTTTTGATGGGTCTACCACTACATGCTTCATTTTCTCTCTTCGCCAGGTATAGGCAAAATGTAAAAGCCCGTCTTTGGTTTGGATAACTGCCGGATAAGAATACTGGCTGATAGGCGAATCTTCTAAAATAAGCGCCGCTTTCCAGTTTTTACCATCTTTAGAAACCGCTACGTTTAAAGGTGTTCTTGGGCCTTTTGCTAAATCGCCGGGAGGTAAAACATGGTTATAAACCAAAACATGTTTACCATTTTTTAGCGTTACAGCATCAGTACCAGAGTTATTGTTTGGCAAATTGGTTTTAGAAAGTGCTGTCCAGGTTTCGCCATAATCGTAAGACCATGCTTCTGCTAAAGCCCTATTTCTTGTTCTGGCTAAAATTTGAAGTTTACCATTGCCATGGTCTAAAATACTTGGCTGTATTACATTTAAGCTATCTTTTCCGGCATCTAGCGGACCAATTTTTCTCCAAGTTTTACCAAAATCAGAACTTACTTCAAAATGAACTTTCCAACCCTTACCTTCTGTGCTGCTTGCAGAAAACAAATTACCATTGCTTAATAAAACAGGTTTATTTTTTACAGGGCCGATATAAGTATCAGGCAGTTTTTGTGCTGCAGACCATGTTTTACCATTGTCTTTTGATGTTTTTAACATCCCCCACCATTCTGATGGTTTAGGCCCAACTTTATAAAATAGTAATAAATCGCCACCTGGAACTTGGTACAATACGGGGTTCCATGTTGGTAATCTTGTGCCATCTGGCTGTACACCATCTGCTGCCGATACCGGAGCTGTCCATTTACCATTTACCTGTCTGCTTACATATATTTCAACATCAGGGTGGCGTTCTCTGGTACCTCCAAAAAAAGCATAAACCAAACCTTCAGGAGTTTCTGCTAAAGTAGCCGAGTGACAAGATGGAAAAGGCGCTTTCTCGTAAATAAATTCATCTACTAAAATGCCTTTACGCCATTTGGCTTCTTGCGCTGTTGCCAACGATGAAACTCCAAAGCATATGAATAGGAAAATGATATGTCTTTTTAACATGGTTTTACTTTTTTGCTTCTGCTTGTTTCTTTGCCTTTTGGGCGTTTACATAGTCTTTATACATTTGTCGCCAGTTTCTGCCATTGTTGTTTAAATACTGCTCGCACTTGTTTTTGTAAATCTCAAAAATGGCCGATATCTGTTTCATGCTTTTATAATCAACAGCCATTTCGCGGGCTTCTTCTAAATTCTTTTGGATAAAAGCTTCTTCAGTAGCTGTCATGTTAGGTACAATAGCTTTATAACCTTGCATGGTAAATGCTACCTTACCGATGGTGTATTTATCTAAAATGGCAATTACTTGTTCTGGAGATAAATCGGCTCTTAAGCCAGTCATTAAGTTTTTGTGTACGCTATCTGGCATGGCAGAATCAGCAATAATCTCACGATGCAAATCGCTTAATTTTTCGCCTGTAATAGGGTTTATACCAGCCGGAACTGTGCTTGCCGGGTGGCTATTGTGCCAATCTCTTACAGCTGTTAAATGCTTTGCAATAACCGTTTTTACACGATTTTCTTTGGCAGCATCATTTAAATTTAAGCTGCTTACCCATTCTACAGCTTTTTGCTCTTGCTCTGTTTGGGCGTTTACCAAAATGGGTAGTGCCAGCCATAACAGCATGATGTATTTAAGACTTTTCATATTAATTCACTTTAAAATGATAACTACCAGAAAGCACTTCGTAAATAGCCTTGCCGCCTTCTGTTTTAATGTATTTGATGTTTGATGAATCGTTAATTTTCTGGTTCCCTTCTTTTACCTCTTGTTTATCCTTTACAGGGATGTAAACCAAAGCACTGCTATTTGCAGGAATGGTTATTTGCCAGCTAAATGATGATTTTTCTTTCTTCCAATAACTTTTAACCTCGCCGTAAGGAGATTGATAACTTGCATTTACCCAGTTTAGCCCATTGATTTCTTCTGGTTTCATGATGATTTTTTTGAAGCCAGTTTGCTGTGTATCAGAACTGATGCCTGCCAAACTTTCGTAATACCAAATGAGTAAATCGCCCAGCATCATCACATGGTTTTGCGAATTCATTTTTGGTGCTGCTGTATTGCCATTCCATAACTCCCAAATGGTGGTAGCGCCATTTTCTAGCATATAGCCCCAAGATGGATAAGTGGTATTGGTAGCTATTTTAAAAGCTAAATCGTTTCTTCCGATTTGGGTTAGCGTACGCATAAGCCATTGCGTACCCACTACGCCTGTACTTAAATGCCCTTTGTTTTTATTCTCGATGATGTCTACTACCTGAGCAATTACTTGCTTTCTTTGCTCTCCTTCTGCTATGCCGAAAGCTAATGGTAAAAGATTATCGGTTAACTTATTAGCACCATAATAACCGTTTTTATAAAACTCCTGATTAAAGGCTTTTTTCATTTTAGCAACCTCTTGTCTAAAATACAAGCTATCCTGAGTATTACCTGTTAAGACACTAAATTTGGTCATGATGGTAAGCAAATGATAGTAATAAGCCGTAGAAATTAAAGCACTGGGGTGCTTTTGATCTGCATTTACACCACGTCCGTCTTCTGCTGTTAAAGGTGGTTCGCACCAATCGCCGTAGCTATCTTTAGTGATGATACCTTTATCGTTCATGTATCGGTCTTTCATGTATGAAAGCCATTTTTTTATAGCGGGATAATTTTGCTCTAAAACCTTAACATCAGCTGTTTGGCGGTAAAGCATCTCGGTAACCAAAGTTAAAGTTGCTGGCCAGCTTACATTATCGCTATAATACCTCCAAAAAGCTGGAGCAACATCTGGTATAGCACCATCTTCTTTTTGTGCGTATCTGATATCATCTAACCATTTGGTATAAAATGTAGCATTATCAAATAAAAAGCTCTCGCCGTAAGCACCCACGGTACGGTCGCCCAACCAAGGCTGGCGCTCGTTACGTTGCGGACAATCTATCGGCATCCCTTTATAATTGGATGCTATACCCCACCAAGAGTTCTTAAAAATTTGGTTTAATAATGCATTTGATGATTGAAAAGTTCCGGTAGTAGCCATATCATCATAAACAAACCTACCTACAAAACTTTCTTTGCTAGGTTGCCCTTTAAAACCGCTTACTTCTGCATAGCGGAAACCGTGATATACAAATTTAGGCTCCCAAACTTCTTTACCTTTTCCGTTAAGGATATAAGTATCTGTAACTTTAGCATCACGTAAATTAGTGGTGAAGAGCTCGCCATTGCTTTGTAGAGACTCTGCAAAGCGCATTTTGATGGTATCACCAATTGTACCTTGTACACTTATTTTCATCCAGCCAGAAAAATTCTGCCCGAAGTCTATTAAATACCTTCCATTTCCTTTTGGCGTGATGCTAACAGGATAAATATCCTGCATCACCTTCATTGGAGCTATTTTTTGAGCTTCAAATTTCCCTTCTGGCTCTTGCACATACTCGGCTTTAAGCCATTCTTTATCATTAAAACCAGCTTGTGCCCAGCCTATAAATTCTTTTCTGGCATCGTAAATTTCGCCATCATACTCGTTATTGGCTAGTATCGGGCCGTTTGCAGTACCTTTCCAGCTTTCATCAGTTTTAATAGTTTCTGAGGTTCCATCTGTATACTGTACGTGGATTTGCATCAATAACTTAGGAAAACCAAAAGTTTTTACTTTATAAGGCTTAGCCTGACGCATGGCATAATACCTACCATTCCCTAAAATTACACCAATAGTCTGTTTGCCTTGGTTCATGTTTGAAGTAATATCAAAAGCATTGTACTGGATATTCTCTTGATAATCTGTTGGGGCAGGCGCTAAAACCTGATTGCCAATTTTTTGTCCGTTTACATAAAACTCATACAAACCTAAGCCCATGATGTAGGCTGTTGCCGATTTGATTTGCTTTTTTACCTCAAACTCTTTGCGGAAATAACGAGCAGATAACTTTTGTTCCTCCTCATTATCCCAAGGAAAATGACGGTCGAAACCTATCCAGCGACCATTCCAAGCTTTATAATACAATAAACCAACTGTCCAGTTAGCCGTTTCACTCCAAGCGCTTTCGCCTTTATTTGTCCAAACTTTAACTTTCCAGAAGCATTTTTCTCTGGCTTTTAAAGTTTTACCTGCATAGGGGTTGTGTAAAGACTCGCTGGTATTTACTTTACCAGAGTTCCATAAATCAGCATCTTTTTCTGTTAATTTTTCAGGTGAAGAAGCCACCAAAACTTGCCAAGCTGTTTGCATAACCCCTCTTTGCTGACTGCTAATTTGCCAGCTTAAACGAGGTTGGGTATTATCTATAGCCAACGGGTTTTCTAAAGACTCGCATCTTAGTTTTTGTACACTTATTTGCGCTAAGCATACATCAGCTGTTATGAGCCATAACAGCGTTAATACAAAAGTCTTATAGTTGAACAGGTTCTTTTTCATCTTTAATCTTTCCCTGTAAAATCAAAATACAATGTCATATCTAAAGCTCTTTTAGGTTCTTTCTCAAAATCATAATAAATATGTTTCATCCCCATTGGACCAGTAGTTTCTGGTTTTTGAGTTTTAGTACCTATAGCTGCAATACCATTCATGAAAGAAATATCCCCTAAAGGGAAAGTCATTTGCATATTTTCCCACTCGGTATCTTTTTGCTTTTTAGGTGTAAACAACCTTAAAAAGATATCTTCCTTATCGGTATAAACCTTAAAGCTTTGTTGTTTGGTGATGAATTTGCACCAGTACATATTGGCGTAATAACCTTTAAACTCTGGATATTCAAAAGGAATTTCTCCGGTAGAATTATCGTTGTAATCTTTTTTCCAGATGCCAAATTGGTTACCTTTCATACGGTTTTTCCAAACACGGTAAGGACCAAAGCCCATAAATTCTACCCCTTTTATTTGCTCTTCTGGAAAAGAGAAGTTTACACCTACATATCTGGTAAAATAGCTCTCGGGGAAATATTTAACCTGCATTTTCACCATTCCCGATGGATATATTGTCCACTGTAAAGTGTTAAAGCTTTCCTTTTTATCAAAAGATGAAGAGATGATGATATTATCGCCGTCTTGCTTTAAGCTGAAATTTTTAAAGTTTGTAGCTCCTTCTTGTATAAAAGGGCCATTGTTAAAAGGAATTACCCCTTTTTGGTTTTGTACCTGCTCTAAAATTCCTGTTGTTTTATTGATGCTGAGTTGTAAATCGGCAACTTTTAAAACATAAGCATTAGCACTTTCTGTAGCTTCTACCTTGTTTTTTAATGAATTAGATAAAGCTATTTTCAAGGTATTTTCTGGCCTGGTGATAGGGAAACTCCAGGTAAAAATTTCTTGTCCGTATACATCTTTAGCCGTTACAAATAAAACATCAAAAGTGTTCCAGTCTGATGGTAAAAGTATTTGTAATGCCCCTTTTTCTAAAGGTTTTAGATTTGGAGCTTCTATTTGACCTGTTTTAACCAAGTTTTCGCCTTGTGTGGCTAATCTGCTTAGTTTATAACTGAAACTGCATTGGTTAAGATTGGTAAAATGGTAGCGGTTTTCTATTAGGAGTTTACCATCAAAAGCTGGGGTAATTTCTCTGCGTTCTATAAAAACCGGCGACCAAATTTCTTTTATAGCATAAAAGCTACCTTCTTTTTCGTGATGCGGACCAACAATACCATCGGCACCGTGGTTACCATCGGTATCTAATATTCCATTTTTATCGGTACGTACCACGCCTTGGTCAGCAAAATCCCATAGAAAACCACCTGCCGATAGCGGATTGCTCCACATGGCTTTCCAATAATCTTCTAAACCAGCGGCATGACCACCGTCAAACATCCCATGTAAGAACTCGGTAGGCATGATGATATTTCTACCTTGGTCATAATTGCCGATGCCATAATTATATTCGCGGTAATGCGTAGTTTCAAAACCTCCGTAAATTTCCCATGGGTGTACAACAGGTCTTTTTTGGATGTCTAGTTGTGTAAATAATGGATCTAGATCTGTATTATGGCCACCCTCGTTACCATTTGCCCAAAAAATAATGGATGGATGATTTTCATCTCTAGCAAACATTTCTTTGAGCAGTTTAGTACCCGTAGGCGTATCATAATGCCCATGCCAGCCAGCTAGCTCGTTCATCACATATAAACCCAAAGAATCGCAAGCTTCAAGTAAATGACTATCAGGCGGATAATGTGCCATCCTGATAGCATTCATATTCATTTCTTTGATAAGTTTTACATCATTGATGCTGATGGTTTTACTTGTTGTTCTACCAGATTCTGGCCAAAAAGAATGGTGATTAACCCCTTTAAATTTGATTTTTACGCCATTGATGTAAACGCCATCACGCTCCCTTAGCTCTACCGTACGGAAACCAACATTTTTACTGATTTGATGAAGCAATTTAGAACCATCGTATAAAGAAAAAACAGCTTTGTACAGGTTTGGAAACTCTGCCGACCATAATTTAGGGGCTTTAAATGTTGTTTTAATAAGATTTAAATTACCCGATAGTGCTTGTTGATGTTTCCCTAACCTTTTACCAGCTTTGTCAAAAACTTCTAAAACTAGTTTTTGGGCTTCGCCCTGATGTGCAACTTTAGCCTGAAAAGAGCCATCGGCTTTAGCATCTATAGAAACTTGTTGGATATGTTGTTTTGGTAAAGCTTCTAAAAAAACAGGTCTAAAAATGCCTCCAAAAATCCAGTAATCGGCTTCACGTTCTGCTGCATTAACAGATTTATTTGCAGAATGCTTGCTTACCGTAACCTCTAACAAATTGCTTTCCTGAAATTTTACTAGCTCGGTAATATCATATTTAAACTGATAAAAAGAACCTTGATGTATCTCTCCTGCTACTTTTCCGTTAATTTTAACTTCGGCATCAGTCATCACACCATCAAAAACCAAATTGATTTTCTTGTTCTTCCAAGCATCGGCAACTGTGAAACTATATTTATAAAGTCCTTTTTCTTTGCCTTTATTTACCTCTTTATTAAAGCCATAATTATATCTACCAAAGCCCTGTAACTCCCAGTTAGAAGGTACGGCGATGCTTGTCCATTTGCCAGAGTTTGCACCATCGGTACAGAAAAAATCCCAGTTTTTAGTATTGCCAAAACCAGTTCCAGAAAGCATAATTTTTTCTGTTTGTTGCGCAGATAAACCAGCTGTTATCAAAAACAGAATCAAAGTAAAATATATGTTTAGGCTCTTGAACATGATTATTTGCTTAGCGCTGATGTTTTTAAAGCGTGAATAAAATAAACGGCTTCTGCTACAGGCTCGCCCGGATTTTTTAAATCATAATCCTGATCGGTTGGTGTATCCGCATCTGGAAAACGACGAACTTCACCTGTTCTAAAAGCTACCCTACTAATTTCTGCTACCGGAGCAAAAAACAGTTTTGTCCCCTTCTCTTGTCCGTTTAAAAACAGTTTGTAAGAACGGGTTTTAGTATTTACCTCTAATCTTAAATTATAGGTTTTACCGGCTTCGTATTTAGCAATCCCACTGTTGCGATAACCTGCTTTAGATTTCAATTCACCATCAGCATCAACAATAATGCGGGTTGCGGCAATACCTTTTTGGTCTAATAGTTCTATGTGTAACAAGCCTTTATCAGCCTGAGCCGGCGTAAAAGAAAACTCGATAGAAACTTGCTCTGCCGAAGGGATGACTCTTTCTACTTTAGTGTAATCGTACAAATCCTTATCGCGTAAAGCCAAAGCTTTTTTACCATTAGGAGCTTGCTCTATTTTTGCGGAAGCCCAAAGCGGACTATAAATATTCCATTCTTTTAATTCTTCGCCAGTTTTTAAATCTGCAAAAACATCATTTACAGGCGTTTCTACTTTATCTTTAACCGGAACAGGAATTTTTGCTACCCACATATCTTCTTTATTCATGCTGTAGCCAACCCACATATTCTTATCAGCCGGGATGCCGTTACCTTCTATAATACCTCTTACATACTGTGGCCCGTAAGATTTATAATTGCCTCCGTAACGCATAGGAGATATTTCGCCATTTACCAATAATAAATTGTGATAATTTAAACCATCATCACTCACAGAAACAGCCAAAGGCCAACGGTATTCTGAAGGATTGTAAACCGTAGCATATTTACCATCGGAAGTTTTTTGTCCCCATATTTTAGCATTACTATTTACAAAACCTGGTGCTCTTACAGCATCGTATTGCCAGCTTTTACCTCCATTGGTGCTAATGCTGGTTAAAGCATGTTTCCAAAAGCCAGCAATTCTGCCATCAGGTAAAGTATAATAGCTAAAAGCTTTAATAGCTCTTTTGTAAGGCACTAAAGGGTCGTTTCTATCAGCCTCTTCAGACCATTGCTGCATCAATAAAGGTTTAGCAAGTAACTCGTTACAAGCTGCTACAAAGCCTTTATCTTTACTTTTTGTATAGAAAGGATATTGAGCCAATTTGGTATTGAAAGAAGCATTAAAACGGATGAAATAGATAGGGCCATAAGTGCCATCTTTATAAATTTCACGCACTACTCGGCCAATGCCATTACCATCATTAGGGTCGTCTTTAGCATCTAAAGCCACACCATAATAACCCAAAACCAATAACCTATTGCTGGCACTTACATAAAATCCCATACGTTGGTGCATAATGGCATATAAATCTTTAGCCTTACCGGGATGATTGGGTTTTGTAAAGCCATCTGGCACTTTGTAAGGCGGAAAAACTACTGCTGGTGCAGACCATAGGTAGCCATCTTTAGATGTTTGCAGCAAGGTTTTACCTTCTGCGATATGCTCACCCACGGGGTTACTCAAATACTCTAAAAAGAAAGTATTGTTCCAATAAGCCAACATGGGTTGGTGGTTATAAGTAAAATTATGACCAGCGTTATATTCTGGATGCGTTCTGTTTGCTCGCATCACTTGTATGTTATGTACACCTACCGCCAAGCTTAACTGCCCATGGTGGTAATCTACATTAGAAAGCGTTTTTCCAATATATCTCACCGTGTCTTGCTGTGCTAGCAAACTAGAGGTGCTTAATGCTATGGCTATACAGGTCTGAATGATTTTCATATTAATTTTTTTCGGCTTTATTGATGATGGCCTTCAGATGTTTTGCTTTGGCTTTAAAAATAGTTCCGTGTTTGTGCCCTTCAGGCAGTTTAATTTCTGTATTGATATTTTTAAAGCTTCTGAAATCTTGGGTACTTACTGCGGCATATTTTTTATCTCCGTAAGAGTCGTAATAGATAAGCCAGTTGTTAGCTACTTTTACTACCGATGGACCTTCTGTTTAAATGAGGCGTAAAGGCATCAGAAACTTGGTTATATGGCCCTAAAGGATGCTTAGCAAAAGCTACTTTCATGTTTCGGTTTGGCCGAGTGTTATCTTTCAAAACCAAAACATAATCTTGTTGAGCCCTTTTCACAATTACAGCATCTATGACACTAAAACCGGGGTCTATAAATAATTTTGTAGGCGTAAAAGTTTTAAAATCCTTAGTGGTAGTGTAATACATACGGTGGTTGTTCTGCTCTTCCTCTATTCCTTTTTCAAAGCGATAAGGAATGGTAGAAGCCCAGATAATGATAAATTGCTTTTCCTCATCATCATAAAACAACTCTGGCGCCCAAACATTTACAGTGGTTGCTTCATGCTGCATTACTGGAATAAATTGCTGTGCCGACCAATTCATTAAATCTTTAGAACTGGCATAGCCGAAGCCTTTATCGCCTTTCCAGCTGCTTGTCCATACTAAATGGTAAACCCCATCTGGACCTTGTACAATAGATGGGTCTCTCATTACTTTTTGGGAACCTATCTCTGGCTTTAAGAAAACCTGATTTAAATCTTCCCAATGGTAGGCGTCTTTACTATAAAGCAATCTTAAGCCATCTGTTGCTGGCTCATGAAAAGAAGTAAACATGTAAACATTTGGGTTGCATGAAGAAAAAAACATCGCTAAGAAAAAAAGAAACATCAGCCTAAATCCCTCTCTAAAGGAGAAGAATTGCCATGCTTGCTTGTTTAATTTCCTTATATGATTAATTCTTTGCATTGTTTATTCTTATTTACTATCTATTACTCTCTTTACCCAGTTCTTTCTACTTTATAATCAGTACTTTATACTTTCTACTTTGTACTTTATACTTTCTACTCTTAAAAGCTCTCCAAAACCAACACCCAATCATTCCCTTCTTTAACATCGCCCGGTGGGTTAAACTCCTTTACACCTTTATTTTCTACTTTAGCTTCTTCTTTGTATTTACCATCGCGTGGGTTAAACCAAGAAACTTTCACCTCATCACCTTTAATTTTACCCATATTGATTTTCATATTTCTACCCGTATAGGTATAAATCATGGCATAATCATCGGCTCTGGTAGCTATCAATCGGTTATATTTTTCACCGTTTTCTGCAATTAAGCTTTGATCTGGAATACGATTGAAATAAGGTTTAGACAGCATTAGATTTTTTAAATGAACCATATGCTTAGCTCCTGGTGCATTAATAGCTTGACTCCATAATTCTTTTGAGCCATAAGCGCTTGTAGAATCTGTTTTTTGATGCATTTGCATCACCGAGTTATGCCCATAAGTATACCCAAAAGCACCAGCAAAAACCGACCAGTAGCCGTATCTGCGAACATCAGCATCTGTCCAACGTGGTTCTAAAGTATCATGTAGACCTTGCGGGATGCCCTCGTATGAAGGTTCTCCATCTATAGTTGGTTTAAGTGGACTTAATTTTAAATCGGCTTCCATAAACTTCCAGTTGTCTTCGCCGTAATGCTTCACTTCTTTTTTTGAAGTATCTTGGTCGTACCTTCTATGGCCAGATTGTACCATATTAAAATCTAACCAGCTTTCTTTATGAAACCAGTCTGATGAAGCCGTTCTGCCTCTCGGATGAAAAGTTATCAAATGCCTATCGTCATGAGTTCTTAAAGTTTCACCTATTTTCTTCCATACAGCTAAAGAATCACTGCCTTTGATATCGCCGCCGTTTAACCAAATAATATTGTTGCGGTCTTTGTATCGCTTAGCTAAAAATTTAGCGTATTGTTCTGCTTGTGCTACGCTAACCTTTCCATCTTTAACATTAGTACCCCAAACAGGCACTAAAGCCATGTAAATACCTTTTTCGCTAGCTTTATCGATGATAAAATCTAGATGATCCCAATAATCATAAGCCAAAGAATCTTGCGGGTTGTTTCCTGCTGTGGTATCTTGCGTAGCAACATTTGCGTTTATTAAAGAAGAGTCTCCGTAAACATTTACCGAAGGAACGGTATGTAAAACCATAGCTTGTACCACATTAAAGCCTTTTTGCTTGCGGTCTTCAAGATAAGTTTCTGCCTCTGCCCTGTTTAGTTTATTGAATAATAACCATCCGGTATCCCCCAACCAGAAGAAAGGTTCTCCATCCTCTGTCATTAAATACCTCTTGTTTTCTGATATTTTAAGCAATTGCACTCCATGATACTCTTCAGTAGTTTGACATGCAGTAAATGCTATCGCTATCAAAAAAACAATGTTTATGATTCTCTTCATCTTTATCTATTTTTTCTTTATCCAAACCACCACATCACTTTTTAAATCTTCTGTTTTGATGGCTTTATTATTAATTTTTATAGTGCTTTGCTTTACAACTTTACCACTTTGTGGACTGATGTAGCTGAGCACATAAGTACCGTTTCCTAGTTTTACCTCTGCTTGATTATTTTGGTAAACAATAGCCGATGATGCATTCGCCAAAGTATAAACGCCTTTTTGCGATTGTGGCTGCGGTTTCATGCTTGCAGCGTCTCTTAAAAAATTCACATCAGCAATAAGAGGCAAATCTGCCAGAGACCCGCCAGCCATGAATACTGCCCAACCCATTCTATCGTAATTACCTGCATTATAGATAACCGCTTTATCTGGATATTTAGAACGATACTCGGCCACAGCCCTATAAACCTGCTCAAAAGAAGATTTACCAACTTTAGTTAAACGAGCATGCTGCCTTGGCGCTAAATTTTGTCCGCCTTTTGGTGCATAAGCCACACCGTTTTCTTGGTAAAACCAATATCTGATATCAATAACATCAACATATTTAGAACGCTCGGGGTCTGCTAAAATCTCGTCTTGTACATCTTTAGTAGCACTTAAACCAATGATAGGTTTTTTACCTGTTTCTAATTCCCATTCTTTAATTACATCTAACCAAAAAGCTACAAAATGCGTTGGCCCAGTATACTCTGCACTAGTAAGTTGTATAACTGATGAATTATCTTTAAAATTTTCTAAGCATTGGCGGATATAATTACGGTGCAAAGCCCTCTTTACGGGATGATTAGCATCGTAAAACTGCTCTGCCATGAAAATGCGTTTATCGCCTGCATAAGGTACAGGCTCTGGAAAACCTGTATCATTGATATTATTTGCTGGTCGCCAAGGAAAATCTGCATAATGTGCCCCAGCTTCTAGAATATTGTGCTGAAAATAATTTTGATGTAAAAGCACAAGACCTTTTTCATCAGCAAGGTTGGCAAACTGCTGTAACCTACCCCAATACCATTTGTTAAACGTAGTTAAATCGTATTTACTTAAGCCATCCCAGGCGATACCTTGGCCGCTGCGGGCAAAAGGTTGCTCGTAAAAAGGCGGCCAAACTTCAGCATCCATTCTTCTTACACGCTGGTGGTCATCCCTCCTACGCTCGTACCATAAACCGTAGTTATGATCCATTGCAACCACATTTTTTTGTTGCATGCTTGTGGTAAGTTCTTCTAAATCATCGGTTAAACCATTACCAATTTCGCCAGGTACAAAACGGGTAATATGTGGACGCATTTTATCTAAAGCGAATGGTCTAGCACTGCCAGACCACCATTGTATATCTTGCTTGGCACCTGTAACAACCTTGTCTTTATAAATGATAAAACCGTTTTTCAACTTCATATCGCCAGCTTTAAGATTTTCTTTAGCGATAATAGGCTTTAAAATTTTAGCTCCGTTTGCATCGGTATTTATAGGTGTTCTTGAGCCAGCATCATCAATAAACTGACTTAATTGTAAAACAGGTTTTGCTGCTAGCTGCGTTAATGCTAAAGCTGTTTCTATAGAAGGACTAGAAGATGCTTCTGATGCTACTGGCAATAAAAATTTTCTGGCTGTTGCCGATTTTCCTAAACGGTCTTCTAACTGTGCATAATAAAAACTTCTTGGATTTACATGCTCATTAGACATATCCCAAAAACCATCGCCAGCAAATTGTGCCCAAGTACCAAAAGCCCAATTTTGTGCTGTTGGTGCCTGCTCATTATACACTTTAGCAGCGCTACATTGCCAAAAAAGGCTATTAGCGGCTGTCCATCCTGCTCCTTGCCCATCTTGACCTCTATTTGCAAAACTTAAAGCTTGGCCGTCTATATTCATGATATCAAACAAAGAACCTGAAGCCCAGCTGTCTATTGCTCCACTAAAGCTATAAGGGTTCATGGCTTGGCATTGTACAAAAGCATTTGGCCCAGCTGCCATAAAACCTACCGCAAAATCGTGGTAACCAAATTCAGAATAAAGCCTTTGAAATAAGGTTTGTTGCCCTTTGGTATAAAAAGTATACCTACGTTCGCCACCAATTTCTGATACAGGAGCTAAAGATTTACAATCTTCTACAGTAACACGCTTACTGTGTTGGTTTACATAAACTGCAGAACCAGCAAAATGCTTGAAAGTGATTTGTCTTACCCAAACATCGGCCGCATTTTCTATGTTGATGGCATTCCAGCGATGATCTTCGTCTTTTTTATTGAGTTGATTGTAATCTGATGCTAATTGCAGGTTTTCTATTCCGATATTGGTTATGCGGCCATCCCATTGGTATTTGGCTACAGTGGCTTGCCCAAATTGTTTATCTAAAGCTGTAGTAATAGGCGCATCAATGGTGATGGTATTACCATTGATAGCAGTAATTTTTCTATCCCAGAAAATATCTCTTTGACCGGGCTTCCATCCTAAACTACTTAAACCACCACCAAAGGTTACGGTATTTAGTTTAGCTATCCATTCTTGTGTAGATGGACGATGGATCAGGATTTGATCTCCTACTTTAAATGAGCTCACATCGGCAAGCTTAAACTGAAAGGCGTTAACAGGTACGTAATCATCTACAATAGAAACAGGTGTTTGCTTTACCTGATTTTGTTTTCCTAAAACCCGAATTAATATTTCTCTGTTTGTGCCTTTGCCCAAAATGCTAGTACCATTTTCTAGAAATCCGCTACCTCTTAAAACAACACCTGAAGCATTTATTTTGATAGTTCCATAAACTTGATAAACAGCTTTTTGCAAGAGTACAGCACCTCTGAAACCATTTTTATCTAAAGGTAATTTAGCTACTTCATCTATAGCTGCTTGTATAGTGGCGGTTGCATCGCCTACTATGGTTGGCACAACAACTTTCACAGGAACATTTGGAATAGCGTTTTCACCTGCTTGGTAGCCACTGTAAGAATAATCAGGGATACGATTACCTAAAGCATCTGGTGTGTAGGCAAGCTTACCATCTTTTTGAAGATAAACAGGAGATTTTGGAGCTTCTTTTTTTTGTGCTTCAACTGATGATGGAAACAATGCAAAAAACAAATAAACACTTAAAAAACAAGGCTTTAAGATATTATTTTTTACACCAGATTGAAGTATTTTTTTAAGCAAAGTAATTGTCATTTAGGTTCAATTTACAAGAGGTAAAAACATTCATTAAGCAAATTAATCATTTAAGCTTAAATTAGGCCTTACCTGTATAAATTGGTACATTTCATTACAAATTTAATGGTTAAAGGACTGTTATTTTTGTAGCATTTTCTCTATGTCTTATACAATTTTACCATTAGTAGTTAAAAGCTTCTAAAATCAATAAAAAAGCCACTTATGTTATATTGAAAGGCATATTAGCAATTTTATAAAGTTACATTTGGGATAGCTAAAAATGGAACTTATAATAATTTAATACAAAAAAGAGGAGAAACTGATGGGCAGTTCTCCTCTTTTTAAGCCAACCAATATACCTAAAATATGAGTTAAAAAATTCTTAGTGAAACCACTCGACTAAGAAAATTATTTGTATAAATGTTTTGTATTTAGCACTTTAAAAAATGAAAAAATCATACAGTACAAAACATTATTTTATGTTTACTATTGAATGATAATAAACATAAAGCAAATGTAGATGTTACAAGCACTTGTTTTCTGTATAATTTTCACTAAAAAATGTAGGATATTATCAAGCTTTTATTGCCCTAAATAAAAAATATATGAGACTTTAATCAAAGCTTTAAGATTTGATTCTTATGATAAATTAGACCTATTTTCTTGATTATTCATAAACTCATTTTCACTAGCCAATAGAATAATCGCTTTGATAATTTCATCTAACTCTTGTGTGCTTTTTAAAATGCTATCTAAATAAAAATCTTTAACCTCTTCTTTTTCGTCTCTATCTTTTATCAATAAATCACAAAGGCTTAATAAATTAACAACTGGTCTTCTTAACTCATGAGATTGTTGCCAAGCGATAGACCTAAAAGCTTCATTTTGTTTAACAATTTTTATTTCTTCTAACTTTCTGTTAGTAATATTTCTGGTGTTTTTTGAGACGCCTATCAATTGAGCGGTAGAATTATAAACTGGTAAATAAGATACTTCAAACCATTGCTTTTGGCCATCTATCTCCTTTTCTATTTCTATAGTATGTTTTTCACCTTTTAATGCCAAAGGAAAATAAACATCAAAAAACTTTTTATTTTGGCTGGCTAGTACTTCCCTAACATCTATTTCCTCTTTAAGTTCGCCTTTGTAATAAGAGCTAAAATCCTTTAAAGCAGGTTTATTAAAACTGATAATTTTCATTTCAGGATTAATTAGGATGTTACTATCTGTAGTGCTATCTAATATAGCTTTAAGTTTATACTCAGACTTACTTAACTCTATTTGGCTTTTCTTTTCTTGAGATATATCTCTTATAAAAATACTTAAACCCTCTGATGATGGATGTACAACTAAATTAAGCCAATGATTAGTTTGCTCATGAAAATCTTCAAAAGAAATAGAGACATGAGTATCTAAAGCTTCTTGAAAATACGCTGAATATCTAATAGACAAATTTTTATTTATGGTATCTAAAATATCATTACCTATAATTTTAGTATGGTTAGGATAAAAAATATCTCGGGCAACTTTATTTATTTTTAAAAGCTTAAGCTCTTGATCTAGCTGAATAAACCCATCACTCATTTTATCTAAAATGGTTTCTACTTTTTGTGAAAATTCTAAGGCTCTTTTACTAGCTAGCTCTGTTTCTGTAATATCATGCCCAACGCAAAGTACTCCTAAAATATCTTGGTTTTCATCTTTCATTAAAGAGAACTCCCAAGAAGTCCAGTAAAATTCACTTAAAACATTTTCTGGCTTTCTTAAAGAGACTTTTATAATATCATTTGGGCAAGTAAAACACTGACGCACAGCCTGAGTACAAGCTTCATGATCTTTTGGATATATCGTTAAAAATGAATGTAGACCAATAAAGTAATTCGTAATGAAAGAAAATTTTTCTGCGAAGTAAGGGTTAACATAGGTATAAAAACCTTCTAAATCTGTAACAACGACTGCATAGGTGTGCGAGTTTTTTAAAAAACTAGGTAGATATTTATCAATTTTGAACTTCTGCATATAGCATAAGACTTATAAGCTTGTTAAGTATGAATTAATTATAATAGAAAGATTGGCTTCTTAAGACTTTTAATTTATTCAAAACTTAAATTAAAAATATTATTTCTAATATTTCAAATTCATTAAAAGAAATAGTTGATGATTAACAAATAAATTTCATTTTCTATTATACGAATATTCTAAAGAAAAGGATCCGAGGAAAATTATAGGCAAAAAAAATCTCCGAATGTATAATACAAACGGAGATTATGAATAGAAAGAAAAATTGAACTAGTTTGGTGTTACACGCTTAATATCAACCACGCTGTTTAAATAAACTTCTATGTTTGAATAACCTGATGCGGTAATTTTAGCAGCATCAGAAGCGTCTTTAGGATTTAAACCATTTTTTGTTTCGTAATCATCTGGCATACCATCTTGATCTGCGTCTTTATATGGTTTGCCTTCATATTTTGGATAACCTCCTACTTGACTGATATCTGTAATGATGCCTCCTTTGTAAGAATCTTTTGGTAATCTGCGATGTTTAAAATCAGCTTCAGGAAGTTTTACATCTTTTATAAATTCTATTTCTCCTGTTCTTACCTGTTTTACAATTCTAGTGTCTACCGGATCTCTCTTTGGTAAAGTAGCACCTGCATTATCTAACACATAGCTATAAGCTTGTTGTGCCGGAATAATAGTCATCTTTGGCATAGGCAAAGGCTTAGCAACTCGCATAGCAGCAAAGTATGGTTTTGCCTCATCATAAGTCATAGACTCGCCTTTTTTATTTTCTAATTGTACGCCACCAGCCCAATTATCTTGGCTAACTTTTGTATTTCCCTCAACAATATTACCTTCAACATGTGCTCTTCCGAAAACTACATAAGGCAATTTACTACGACCAGATTCTGGCTTTAAAATACGATAAGAAATAGCCTCTGTTTTTGGTGTTAATGGCCCTGGTTTAAAATAATTATTGATGATATTGTATTGTGCTGTATAATCGCCACCATCTATAGAACGATGCACCCAGTTAAACATCACATTGTTAGCAAAATTAAAAATACCATTCCAACCAATTGATGGATTTCTTGCAGCATTATCTGCCCAAAGGTTTCTAACAAAAGCACAATTTTCTCCTCCTAAAGTACTACCAAAAGCGTGGTTCCAGGTATCTAAAGCCTCAGAAAAAATAGAGTTTTGGATGGTGATGTTTACCGTACCTAATTTAACTTCGGGTTTACCGGTACTATCATTATACATATGACGATACATAGACATGTTTTCATCTAATCCCCAACTTGCTGATACGTGGTCTATCATGATATTTCCTACCGGATTACCACCAATAGCGTCATCTCTTCTACCAACATAGGTTTCGCCTCTTCTAAAGCGCATATATCTAATTACTACATCGTGGGTATTTAACCAAACTGATTCTCCTGCTACACAAACCCCATCTCCGGGAGCTGTTTGACCCGCTATGGTTATATAAGGTGCTCTGATGATTAAAGGAGTTTTTAATCTGATGATACCCGCAACATTAAAAACTACTATTCTAGCACCACCCTGCTCGCATGCCCAACGTAAAGAGCCGGGTCCGCTATCGTTTAAATTGGTAACTACATAAACTTTACCGCCACGACCACCAAAAGAATATGCACCGCCACCCTCTGCACCAGGAAAAGCTAAAATATCTGCCTGCGGTAAATCTGTTGGCCTACCGGCCCAAGGAACATAAGGCTTTCCTTGTTTTGCTTCTTGCTCTATAATAGGTAGTGCTTTTTGCCAAGCTAAATCAGACTGTTTTAAAGCTTGATTCATTAATTCGGCAGTTGCTTTTTGTACATCGTCTGGTATGCTTGGGTACTGCGCTTGCGCTTGATAAGTACTCACCATAGCCACTGCCCCCAGCAGTGCAGACTTCATCAGTTTCTTCATTTGATTAATTTAATTTAGAGCTTATACGATGTTGATAAAGTATAATATTTCAAATTTAAATATTAATGTATGGCCCTATTTATACCATGTTTACAAATTATTATATGATTTTATCGCAAACATCATTCAAAAACAATTTCTAATCCTTAAAACAAAAAAGAACCTTATCTAAGATAAAGTTCTTTTCTATTAAAATATATAGAAGGTTTAGTTAATGATTAATTTCTGAGTAAATAACTCTTTTTGGTTTAACAAACTCTTCACTTTTAAAATATAAATACCCGGTGTTTTGATAAATAACTTTTGCGTATTGTTAGAAACTACCACAGCATTCTGGATTACTCTACCAGACATATCATAAATAAACAATTGGGCATCTTCTTTTAACTCACCAGCCATCAAAGAAACCTCTCCTGTTGAGGGTATTGGCCAAACCTTAAAAGCAGTTTCATTACCTTTTACAAATTTTATAGAAGAATATGCTGTTTCGCCATTCTTATCTTTTTGAATAAGCTGATAATAAGTATCAGCTATATCATCATTTTGATCTATAAAATCATAAGATAAAGGTTGATTACTTTGTCCTTGTGGTGCTTTTGAGTTAATCTTTATACCTAGGTTTTTAAAATTCTCACCATCGTTTGATTTTAAAACTTCAAAATGACTATTGTTAACTTCTTGGGCTGTTTTCCATTTTAAAATAACTTCTTTTGTATTTTTTCTAGAAGCTTCAAAAGAAACAATTGTAACTGGTAAAGTTAAAGTTGCGCCACTAACAAGATTAACTTTTCTTGTCATGTTATGTCCGTTTGCATCTGTTACCGTAAAATTAAAAGCAGCTAAACCATTATTTGAAGCTGTAAAAGTTACAATACCGTTGCTAAGGCTTGCACTACCATTTAGAATATTTGAGATGGTATAGACAGGTGTATTGGTAAAACCTTTTGATAACTCCTTAATATCAATAGCTGTTGCCTGCCCAGTGATGGCACTATAATGAGGCTCTGCCATCCATTGTAAGTAATCTTCTAGATTAGTAAATCCATCTCTATCATTATCTGCATTTGCATCAGAAAAATCGCCAACCGAAGAGTTTACATTTAAGCCTTTTATATTTTCCCACCAATCTGGCATACCATCTTTATCCGTATCCCAATTAGAGGCTCTGTAAACTTCTGGATATAACTCATAACCTCCAGAATCCATTTCAGAATCTGGAAATCCTTTTTTACCTGATATGCTTCCTGTTACAGAGTAAGTACCATTTAAGGTTTCTGTTACCATTCTTGTATCATGTAAATCAAAAACAGGCTGATTAGCTCCAACATCAGACAAAACCATTTTATAGGCATGAAAAGCAGTTTGGGTAGTTACAGGTGCTGTAAAAAATGGTTGATCTAAAAATGGCTCATAAGTTTTTGTTGCGCCATTTGTATAAACAGCTCTTCTTCCATTTACTTGTGTAGCTTCATCAAACCTACCTGGCATTACATTTCCATTGAAATAATATTGTTGAGTACCCAAGCCAATATTTTCATACTGTGCTGTTAAAGCGTAAAAAAGAGTTGTACCTGCACCTGGTTTATAATAATTATTCACAAAATTTACTTGATTTGCGCCACCATCAGTAGCTCTACTTCCCCAATTATAAACAACGTTATTTCTGATATCTAATTTACCAGCTAAGTATCCATTATTATCAAGCCCCCCTCCTAAACTCCAGTTACGTCCGTAACAATGCGCTAATAAGTTATGATGAAAACTCCCTTTATTCCCACCAATAGTTGCTGCATAACCATGCTCTGTACCTATTGGATAGTTTTGATGACCAGCTATATTAAGAGCTTCGGAAATAAGTGTTCTTTGCAATGTGATGTTCTTAGCATTTCTAGAGCTAAATGCTTCATCTATCGTCCAACTGATAGAACAATGATCCATGATACTATGATCTCCGGTTAAGCCCATCCCATCTGCCGTTGGGCCTGATCCTAATCTTAACCTCATATTTCTGATAATAGCATCATTAGCACCAAAACCAAAAGGAGATTTACGTAAACATATACCTTTACCAGGTGCTGTTTGACCTGCTATGGTAACATATGGGCTACTTAATGTTAATCTTGATAATAACTGAATAACACCACCTACATTAAATACAATTGTTCTAGGTCCAATATCATTGGTAATAGCTTCTCTTAAACTACCCGGACCACTATCGTTAAGATTGGTAACATACACAACTTTACCACCCCGGCCACCTCTGGCATATCTACCAAAACCTTCCGCTCCGGGGAATGCTAATTGTCCTGGTCTAAAATACCAAACTCTACCTTTTTCTGTTCTGCCTGCAAACACTTCGTCTATACGCCAGTAATAGGTATCGCCAGTATATAAATTTGAAGCATTATAAGTATTGACCGAAAAATTACCTTTATATAAAGGCGAAGACCGGTCAGCAGAAAACACAGCCTGTTCACTAGTACCAAAATAAACATCATGAGATAAAGCGCCAGAAGCGGCTGTCCAGCTTAAATTGGTTGCACCGCCTACCAATTCAACATGTTCATCTGCATTGTAAGGGATAGGATCTTTAGCTTGGCTACCCATATCGCCTAGATTTATACCAAATGCATTGATAAAAACATTTTTATATAAAGCTGATGTATTGATTTCTGCTTCAAATCTTATAACAATATCTTTATTTTCTTGAGCTTCAAGATTTAAATAAACAAATGTTGCAGTGGAGTTTGTTGCTCTTACAGTTGGTTGTACGTTATCGGCTACTAAAACATTATTGAGATAAACATCAACCGGACCAACATCACTTGCTAGATAGCCATCCACAGCATTTAAATATACTAATAAATTATGTGCCCCTGCTGCTAAACCGCTTATTCTCATTTCTATTTTGCCACCGCTATTACCATTACTCACAGTAACACCATCAGAAACTAATTGCGCACCTGAAGTGGTTGCACCTGCTTTATACCAATTGGTTGTAAGACTTGTACCTTGTGTACCAATACGCTTAAATCTTATTTTAACACCTTGTACAGTTAAGCTGTCTGCCTCTACTGTTGGAATACGCCATGGAGTATAACCATTTTCTGTATTTTGATCATCTCTACCACTAAAATGATTTAAGTCTACTTTTATAACCGGGGTTTGGGCATTAACGATATTAACCTCAAAAAAGACAATCATCCATAAAATAAAAAACTTAAAGATGTAAGGTATTTTCATATTGTATTAGGGTTATGGTTAGATAATACAGAAAGAGGCTATCTTTTAGGAGATAGCCTCTTTGCTTAAAATGGATAAGAAATTACTTTTTAATAAACTTAATAGTCGATTGCTGTCCGCTATTATTTAGCATTAATATATAAGTACCTGGAGATAATTGAGATACACCGATATTACTTAAAGTAGTGCCTTGACCCAGTTTTTGTTCTAAAACAGTACTACCTTGTATATTCAACACCTTTATTGAAGCATTAGAAGCTAAAGCATGAGAGATATTTAATTCGTCTGTAGTTGGGTTTGGATATAAACTTAAACTAACTCCTCCATCTATTTTAACTGATTGAATATCGCTGTATTGGAATTTCCCATCATTATCAATTTGCTTTAAACGATAATACGAGTTTCCTGCTACAGCATTATTATCCGTAAAATTGTAGTTATGAATACCATCAGTATTTTTGCTAGTTATGGTACCAATTGAAACAAAATCTGAATTATCGGTTCTTCTTTCTATAGAAAATTCTTTTGTATTAACCTCATTAGTAGTTTTCCAATTAAGATTTACTGCTTTACCAAAAGCATCAGATTTTGCTGTGAATGATAATAAGTTTAAAGGTAAAGTTGTAAATGTAGTTGATGAAGCTGCTATTCTATAAAGCTTAGGTGAGGTACCAGCATTCCTGCTTATTACCACAAATCTAATCCCTGTTTCAGGTATATTTAAAAACACTGTTTGTCCAGGAGAAGGGCTTGAACTATCGTAATTAGCAAGATTAACAATCGTACCTCCAAAAGTATTTACATTTGCCTCAGTATCGCCATAAGCAATTTTGATACCAGCTGGTGTTGTGGAAGAACTTCTGTATTGTACCGCAATTGTTTTAATATCAACTGTAGATTCTAAAACAATCTTACAATCATCGTTACCTAGTTGAAATCTCACATAATTATTTGTGGTGGTATTGTCATCACCGACTGAAATATTGTTTATCCTATTATTTTGTATTACTCTAGATGAAATATTATTCATAGTAACAATTGGACCAATTCTTCCATCGGTAGCACTTCCTCGCCAAGCCGTTGCTGCATCCTTAGCTGTTGTCTTACCATAAGCAGCCATATTAGCATTAAAATATTGGTAAAAGTCTAAATCAAAATCTTGAGCTTTAGATTCTTTAACTGTAAAAAATCCTATTAGAAAAATGGACGTAGAAAGTAATAGTTTTTTCATATTTACTTCTTTAATTCTTTAATAATTTAGTTTATAATCAAATCAAATTTAACCTCAAACATCCATCATATATTATGAGATTTTCCCCGATTATTGTAGGATATTATCAAAATAATATCTTGAATAACTTTTACAAAGCACCTTTCTTGAACTGAATAAAAAAACAAACAAACCATTTATCATCAATAATTTAACTAAATAGGTTTTGGATTTTATCATTAATCATCAATCTAGAACAAGTAAATAAGAAAAAGAAAATAAAATACATAAAAATTAATTTTAATAATAATAAAGGCTAATGAATAATCATTAGCCTTTACACTTATTATTAAGAAAAAAAATCTCTATTTCTGAATTTTAACATCAATATTAGCAAACCATCTATTTAAATAATCTCTAGTAAAACCATTTACATAAAGCACCCCATATTTACCTTCTTGTGTACGGAAATAAAGAATACTTCCGGCAGCTATATTGGTTACAGAAGTTCTATTTAAAGCTGATGAAAGCTTTAAAGCTTCCGTTTGTATACTTAAGCCAGATGTTAAGGTATTATCAAATACTGTTTTGGCATTAGCTGTTATTCCTGGCGTAAACACAGTAGTTCTCTTTGTCCAATCTGTAAAATCATACTTACCCGCCATAGGGTTTGTAGGATTATTTAGTGTATACAAGTTAAGGCTAGGCACTACACTTGGTGCTACGGGTGGCAAAATATAAATACCAAAATCTATCTTAGCCGAATTGTTTTTGCCATTTGTGTAATTGAAAGTTTCTCCTGTAGTAATAGAATAAAAACTGGCCGAAGTAACATCTGGATTCTGATTTGTTGCATCTAAGCTTGGCGCATATAGAAATCTGTTGGTGATGATGGTATGATCATTACTAACATTTATGTTTATATTTTTATAATCATCGCCTATAAAAGCATTTAAAACATCTGTTGCATAAATTCTATATCTGCTTAATCCGTTACGAGTCATATTAATTCTAACAACGCCTCTATAATTATTCTTGTTAGCATCTGGCAGCAATACAATATTTGTTCTTGTTGGCTGAGCATTTCCTGCAAAGGTTTCAAAAACAACATTTCTCATATCCTTTTTAGATGTTAATGTATAATCTAAATAAACATTATCTCCCGGATTAACAGTTTTGGTATCCACTTCTGTAACTAAGATTGGATTATTGACTACTTGGTTACCAGAAGGATAAGTTATGGTGACTAACGATGTAATATCTGCATTGGTATCGTCAATTACTTTTATATTATAGGTTACCGTTTGAGGATTTGCACTTGTAAGAATTAATACTCCAGAATTGTAACTTTTTGTTTGAGCACTTGTTAACTGAATAGTTCTTGCTGGCGTTGTACTTCCAACTTCTGTTAATTCTATTTTAGACATGTTCTTAGTGCTGTTTGCCCCTGAAGTAGGTAAAGCAGCAGTGAACTCTACATAAACTTCACCTTGATTTAAAGTGCTCTTATATTCTAATTCAACATCTGTTAGCATGTTAAATATATTAGGCACCTCTTTCTTACAAGATGTTAATACAGTAAGCAATGCTAGCATACTGCAAAATATTTTTAAGGCTTTATTATTTTTCATCTTATTATTATTAAAATTTAAAGAATACAATTGATTAATCTAGTGGATCAAATGTACCCCCGGCCCAACCTATTGTTGGTTGAATATTTACACCACTATACACAAAATCATTATGGAAAGTGTAGAAATAGTGGAATTCTGGAACACTGTAAGGACGTGAAATCGGCTGAACTATAGAATAAGGTTTAAAATAAGTTAGATAAGTTGCTTTATCTTCTATATTTAAATTATCTCTAAACATTTGCCCTGTAGTAGGATTTACAACAGCTTCTAGTGTAGCTCTTGTACCAGAAGTTTGTGTTTCAATAGTCATTGCAGACATGGTACCCGTTAACAAGTGCATTCTTCTCATTCTTCTTAAATCTGCATTACGTTTGTTTTCAAAAGCAAACTCTATAAAACGTTCATTAAAAATAAGGTCTCGCATAGCATCTACACTTGTTGCAGCACCTAAACCGTAATCATTACCAGCAGCCCCCTGCTCTATTCCTGCTCTGATTCTGATTTGTCTTACTAAATCTTTAGCCAAAGCAAGATTACCTGTTTCATTTAAACACTCTGCATAGTTTAACATCACTTCTGCAAATCTCATTTCTATCCAATCCATTCCATTACCGCCTAAATTTGAAGTATACGGAACTGAACCTGCCGCTAAACTAGCGGTAGAAAATCTTTTACAATAAACACCCCATCCAGCACTTTCTTGTGCAGCATTAACATAAGTCCATTGTCTACGAGTAGTTTTTCCACTTAAAGGCCAAACACTACCGTTATAAGCAAAAGTTGCTGTAAATCTTGGATCTCTATTTTGCCAGAACATTACAGGGTCATATGTATAGGCTCCTGTTGTAGAAATTCTATTACCATCTTTCATCGGATAAGCATCCATTAAATTTATAGTTGCTCGGTATCCTTGATTTGGTGAACCACCTTCAGAAGAAGGGCGACTTCTTCTTTCTGCATCATGCCCTCTTCTCTCAATAGAACTGCTATATGGTCTCACTAAAATTACTTCAGGATTAGCAGTACCTTCTGTCTGGAATAGAGTAGCATAATTGCTGTGTAATCTGTTACCAGCAGCTATACAAATATCATATGCTTCTTTATTAGCTTGTAAAGCAACATTCCACCTTTCTTGCTCATACGGATGCTTTGGATCATTTCTTGGATTAAACTGCGGACTAGCCCAATATAATAAGGCTTTTGCTTTTAAACTTGCTGCTGCTGCTTTAGTGATTTTACCTCTACCTGTAGCATCAGGAAAAGTAATACCATCTAATAATACCATAGCAGAATCTAAATCTCTTACTATAGTCTGAAAACACTCTTTAGCACTAGCTCTACCAGTTACCGTCATATAATCAGGGCTTTGAGGCTCTAAAACAAGTGGAACACCACCATATACTTTGGTTAACTCAAAATAAACCATAGCTCTTAAAGCATAGTATTGACCCAAATATTGTCTGTAAACAGATCTTGGTAAAGTACCTTCTGGAATATATTTTATGGCATTATTACATCTAGCAATGTCAAAATATTTATTACCTCCGGCATTACCTGTATAAAGGTTACCTGTAAAGAAAACACTATGGTTATCTAAGGGTTCGCCCATCCCTAAAGCTCTAGCTGCCCAAGAATCTGCATTTGGAAAAAAACTTTCATCACTTGCAAAGTGTATACCGTATCTACCTTGCATATTACTAGTAGTATGATCTTGAAACAAGAACTGAGGCATAACCACATCATAAGCTCTATTTAAGTGTAACTGTATGGTACCTTCTGTGCTCCATAAATCTGGACCAACTCCACCTCTATCTTTTAATTCAAAAAACTCATCTTTATTAACACAAGATACTATTATTGAAGTGCTGATTAACAAAGCAAACATTGCTTTTACTTTAATCATATATTTTTTATTAATCATAACTTTAATTTTACAAACTTAAACTTAAACCAAAAGATATAGTTCTGATTGTTGGATAATCATATGCACTTGAGGTATATGGATCTTTATATGGGAAAGGATTAACCAATGTCCATAAATTATTACCCGTTGCTAAAAGCTTAGCATTAGATAAACCTAATTTACTAGCATATTTAGCAGGCACTTTATAACTTAAAGTCATATTGTTTACCCTAATGGTAGTACCATCAACTGCCCAGAAATCTGAGTTTCTAGAGATTGAAGGATCATCAAATCTTGGAAATTTACCCTCTTGAGGGTTCTCAGGCGTCCAACGGTCTGTCCAGATAGGAATAACATTTCTGGTTAAAGAAGGTGCTGTTCTCGCTCTCGAATCAAAAAACACTTTACCTCCTAATCTTGCAAAAATATTTGTGCTTAAAGCAAAATCTTTATAAGACAAGCCTATTGATAAACCTGTTGAGAAGAAAGAATTAGTATTATCAAATAATGGAACCATATCATAATCGTTGATGATACCATCGCCATTAACATCTTCATAATTTAACCAACCTGGTTGTGGTGTAGCTGCGTAAATTTTATAGTTAGGATTTTCAGCCATAAAAGCATCAACTTCTGCCTGAGTTCTAAACATACCTCTGCTTCTTAACCCAATGTTAGAAGAGTTGTACTTTCTTGGATCTGTTCCGAATTTATTTCCTAAATAGTTTCCTGAATTTAGATTAAGCTCTAATAAATCTCCCGCCGGATAGATAATTCTTTCTACCACCGAGTTTCCATAACCAAAATTCATACTGGTGTTAAGCTTTAAGTCTTTGGTAAGATTAGCTTTATAACCAATATTAAATTCTGAACCCCAATTATGATATATACGATAATTTACAATGGGACCTTGAAATCCGGAATATAATGGATACATTCTCTCGTTACCTCTATCAAACACATCATAGCTACGATTTCTGAAAACCTCTATACCTAAATCTATCTTATTATTAAGTAAAGACATCTCCATACCTAAGTTCATAGTTTCTTTTTTCTCCCATGTTATTAATGGATTTGGGTAAATACTTGGATTTAAACCGTTGGTATTTGTATTGTCACCATATAAATAACCATTTGAGGTATCGATAGTGTAACGCTCTTGCCAAAATCTTGAACCTATTCTATCGTCACCGGTAATACCGTAATTAGCTTTAAACTTCAAGAAGTTGATAAACGGCACATTGTCTTTAAAGAAATCTTCCTGACTAACAACCCAACCTAAACCTATACTAGGAGATACGCCCCATCTATTTCCTCTAGCGAAGTTTGATGAAGCATCTAATCTTATAACACCTTCTACTAAATACTTTTTATCGAAATCATAGCTAAATCTTCCAAAGAAAGATCTTTTGGTCTCTTCAAATATAGTATTGTTATCTATAACTAATTTAGTCGGATCAAACGCCCACCAGTCATCTCTTTCGGGGATTATTTGATTTGTCCATCTAACTCCTAAAACCTCACTGTTACCTTCTGTTTGTTCGCCCCCAACTAAAGCACTGATAGTATGAGCTTTAAAAGTTCTGTTATAACTTAAAGTTAAAAATCCTTGATAGCTATTTCTTTCTGTTAACCTAGGGTTTATGGATGCATTAAGAGGTGTTATGGCAGCAAACTCATAATTAGGAACATTTGCAGAAGTAACGCCCGGCAATAATGTATTAGAATAAAGTGCTAAGTTATTTCCTGTTCTAACAAAGTCATAAAGTTTGTATGGCGGCTGATAGATTCTGTTGTTTTCTTTACTACCACCTTGAGAAAATTGAAATTTCGCAGATAAGCCTTTTAAAAACTTCGGTTGATAAGTTAAACTTGCATTGATTCTATATCCTTGAGATTTGGTATTATTATAATAACCAGAACGAAGTACACCTAAAGGGTTTCTTGGTGAACCGTTATTGATATTCACTGGTAAACCATTAATTTCTAATGGTATCCATTGAGGCATTGAAATTATGGTTTCAAAAAAGTTTTGATCAGCATCAGAACTTGGGTTCTTGCTATTCATCAACCTTTGGTCTACGTTAAAATTTAAATCTGCACTAAGACCTTCTGTAATTTTAGCAGTCATACCACTTCTAAAACCAAATCTATTTTGCTTTAAACCTTCATAATTGCCATCCTCGTTTTGAAAACTACCTCCAACAAAAAATGTAATTTTATCACTACCACCAGATATGTTTAAATTGTGCCTTTGCATGGTTGATGCGCTCCATAATTGATCGTACCAACTTTTATAATTTAAATTTTTTATGGTTTCTAAATCAGCATCAGTAAAGAAATCACTTGCTCTTGTACCTCCAGTGGTTGTACCTAATATTTTATAACCATCATTCAATAAAGTAGCTAATTCTACTGCCGATAAAAATTCTGGTTCTTTAGCTGCATCATTAACTCCATAGTATCCATTATAGCTAATAGAAGGTTTACCTTGTTTTCCTCTTTTTGTAGTTACTAAAACAACACCTTTTGCTCCAGAAGCACCGTAAATTGCTGCTGAAGCATCTTTTAGGATGGAAATATTTTCCACCATTGATGCATCAAGGTTTTCGAATACCTCTGGGCCAACGGTAATACCATCTATAATGTATAAAGGTTCGTCTGTAGTACCAAATCGAGCAGCTGTCTCTGAATTAGTTGAACTTCTTATATTTAAGGTAATACGAGCTCCTGGTCTTCCAGAAACCTGACTAACGCCAACACCTGCAATTCTGTTTCTTAAAGCACCAGCAATATTTGGAGCAGGAATATCTTGAATTTCTTGTCCTGTTATAGTAGCTACAGAACCAACAATTTCTGAACGTTTTTTCTCACCATAACCAGTAACAATAATTTCATCCATTGCATTCACACTCTCTTGCATTACAACATTGAAACTGGTTCTACCAGCAGCTGGCACTTCTATAGAATTAAAACCAACAAAACTAAAAACTAAAGTTTCATTACCTGTTGGTAGGTTTAACCTAAAAACGCCATTTACATCAGTACTTGTACCTGTATTGGTTCCTTTAATTTTAACAGTTACACCAGGTAATGGCTCTCCTTTACTGTCTTTTACTGTACCGGTAACATTTACCCAGCGGGATGCAGTACTTGTTGCACCCATATTAAGTGACAACCCGGCGTTTCGCTCTGCAGCCACACCAGAACCTGGCAAAAACAGCGCTAATAATAAAGGAGCGCAAGCTGCCCTTATTACATTGCGTTTGTTTAGTGGCTTTTGTAAAGATAACTTCATAGTTCTTCTTGATTCAATTGGTTATTATTCGTTTTTGGTTAGTTCTTTTTAGGCAATAAGCAACACTAAACAGTATTATAAGATACCACATCTTCACTGCTTTATAAAGTTTTTTATTGCTTTTTTATACTGGATTATATACCGATTAGTTATAGCTTATAATCTTCAAATACGTTTATGATAATTTAGGTTATAAAATATTGGTTACAACATTTATACATCAAATATAGGGGGCAAAAACTCTGCTTTTGTATAGCATTTTTTCAAAATATTATAGCATTTTATCATCCCTTATTTTTCTTCTCTTTTGCTTCTTTTATACGCTGTTCCCACTCCTGTCCAGCTTTCTTCATATCTATACCTTGGGCAGAAAGATAATTATTGATTTTACCCTTATATTTTCCAAACCAAGCATGCTTCTTTTCTGATGATGGTGCATCCATAGCATGCTCACGAGCTTCAGTTAAAAATGCTTTTATTTGCGCTTTCTGCTCTTCATTTAAATTTGGCAACATTTCGTGATAACCTTTAAGGGTTATAGGCAAAACACCGTAAGTCATACCATCTTTTACTTGCTCTATTTGTGCTGCATTAAGTTCTTTCTCTAAAGCTTTAATGTAATTCTTATGAATTTTAGAAAGCTTCTTCTCTGCTTTTTCTTGATAAGCTTTTGATTGTTTTTCTAACTGAACTTTATTGTCTTTTAAATTAGCTTTAAGTTTTTTGTTAGTCGCATCTATTTCTTCGTGATGCTCATTTATTATTGAATATTGATTTGCAATAATTGATGTTACTCTCTTATATTGAATAGAATCTGTGATACCTAACTGCGCTACAATTTTTTCGGCTCTTTTGGTAATAACTTGCTGATAAGCTGCTTGGTCTTGCTTTTTATTTTGTGCCTCTGCGTTAACAAATCCTAAACATAGAAGAAAAAGCAATGATTGAGAAATAAACTTCATTTGTACTGACTGATAAATTTATAATAAATTGGCTACCTCGTGGTCTTATACAAAGTACATCAATAATAAAAAGTGATTCCTATTTATTTTTATCAATTTTTTATAGGATGTTGTCATCTAAAATTGTTAATTTTACTTTTAATAATCACAATAAAGTATAAACCTATTTTCTAATTAATACCATTTTATGAAGCCTTTATTCAGAAAAGTATCTGTAGAAATAGAAAGCTCTTTTAATATCAAACATAGCATTATGCCCAACTATGGCAATGTTTGGCATTATCATCCAGAACTAGAATTGCACTACAACATTGCTGGAGAAGGTGTACGCTTTATTGGTGATAATATTAGCAATTTCACTCCCGGAGAAATTATCTTACTTGGTGAAAATTTACCCCATGCTTGGCGATGCAATGAGGCTTACTATCAAAATAATACAGATTTAAATATTGAAGGTATTGTAATGCAGTTTTTACCAGACTGCTTGGGTAAAACCTTACTTACCTTACCAGAAACTTATCAGCTTTTAAAGCTTTATGAAAAAGCTAAAAGCGGAATGATTATTAAAGGAAAAGCTAGAGATAAAGTTGCTGATTTAATGCGCAATACCGCACAAGCCGAAGGTTTAGACAAAATCATTTTGCTACTCTCTATCTTAAAAGTACTGGCAGAAACTAATGAATATGAACCTATTGTAAACGGACAAGGTTCTTTCTATCAGTCAAACGAATCTGACACGATAAGACTAAATAAAGTATTTAACTATACTCACAGTAATTATAAAAAGGATATTACTTTAGAGGAAATTGCTTCTATCAGTAATTTAAGTGTAACCTCGTTTTGTAGGTATTTCAAACTCATGACCAAGAAAACTTATTACGATTTCTTGATTGAGATTAGAATTAGCCATGCCTGCCGTTTATTGGTAGAAAATAAACTTCCAACAGAAGTTATTTGCTTTGATTGCGGTTTTAACAATGTATCTAATTTCTACAGGCATTTCAAAAAAGTAACAGGTATGACTCCGTTAGATTATAAAAAGAAATACTTAGATAGAAGTTAACGCTTATTGTACATCTAAAGCGTCTAAACTTATACCAACTGCCTCTTTTGCTGTAATAATCACCTGATAAGAACCAGCGTTTATCATGGTACCGGTTGTAGTGCTAAAATAGCTCCACTTACCTTCTTTGCTAGGCTCTAAATCAAACAATTCTGCTGTTTTCATTAAAATACCATCTGCAGCAAAAACACTAATAGTGGCTTGTTTAACTTCTTTAAAAGGATTATGATATTTTACCGTTAATGAATAAACATCTGCTACGCCAACTTTAATATCAAACTTAACCTGCGCATTGTTTTCTTTAAATATTAGCCTTTCTTGATTCATCAATTGGTGTTTTTCTACACCTTTATGTAGCAATGTAAGCGCTGCTTTATAAGAAGTATTCTTCTTTAAATCGAAAGCTGGTTGTAAGTTATTTTCTGGCATAAAAGCGATAAAAATTCCTTTTTCTTGCTTAAAATCGTTGATAGAAAATAATTCATCTTCAGCTAATTTCTTTTTGTAAACACGATATTGCGCCCCGCTACTGTTGGTGATAAAGGCTTGACTATCTTCAAAATCTTTTATCCAATAAGGTAAGGTTGAAGACTTTTTAATTCCTATATAAAAATCGAGTTTTTGTTTAGCCTTGAAGCTTAATGCATCAAATGCTTTTCCTGAGTTTTTTAACCAATGTGCTCCATACAATACAGAAGGTAAACTCACAAAAGTATCGTTACCAGAACTAAATTGTTGCTGACCAATATCTAACCAGCTAGCTTCTTCAAAACTATCGCCTTTAACATTTAATTCTTTAATGAGAGAAGCCTTTGCAGTTACAGGCTTTACCTCCTGATTCAAACTTGCTACAGCGATAGCAGAAATTAAAGCTTGACCCGCATTTACCTCGGGGAAATGTATTTTAAGCAGCCCACCTTTCACCTGTACTTTAATAGATTTTTTTAAAGCTCCATCATGTCCACTTTCTTTCCAGATGTCTAAATCGTTTATCACAACTTCATCATTTACGGC
The DNA here is from genome assembly GCF_009674685.1 of Pedobacter puniceum. GTDB lineage: Bacteria > Bacteroidota > Bacteroidia > Sphingobacteriales > Sphingobacteriaceae > Pseudopedobacter > Pseudopedobacter puniceum. The sequence continues at coordinate 674,407 of NZ_WKJI01000001.1, read as the reverse complement.
AACATCAAACAATCTAAAGCCTGTACAATCTATCCCTCCGCCTGTACCTAGCCAAGGTTCAGTAAAATAAAGCTCTACCAAATACTCACCATCTGGTACTGTGAAATGATAGCTTAACTCGTCCCTTCCATACCTAAAATCCTGAAAAAGAGCCCAATCTTTTGTGCCTCTTATGGGGTCAAAAGTTCTACGCTGACTAGCAAAAAAAGTTGGTTGCAAACCAAAACTTGCTGCCCATGATGTTGAACCCCATAAGTTTTTGTCTTGCAACTGATGGTCGGCCATCCAAGTTTGTCCGTTTTCATCCTGATAATCTGGACCACCACAATTTACCCTATATAAGTAATTATACGCTTTCGCTGATGCTGTTATATTTTGAGCACCTTCATATAAATGATTGAAATTTGGTGCTTTAGGTAAATTTTGTAAGACAATAGTATCCCGGGCAACGGCTTTTCCATTAACATAAGCAATAGCATAAAGGATATTGTACTTAATCATCACTCCATCCCAACGGAAATGTGTACCTATACCATTTTTCTTTCTTCTGCCTAAAGAAGATGCATTTAAATCATTAAAAAGTTCTACTTCATCGCAATTAGAATATATTCTGATGTTGTTTTTTACACCAGGGCTCGTCCACCTTTGTGGCCAAGTATGCGAGGCAATGTAAACCATTGGCTCTTTATCTTTGGGCGCAAAATTAGACCTAAACATATAATAAGCATCCAAAGGCTCTTCCCAAGGTGTTAATAGGCCTTTATAATTTACCGGCCCAATTCTATCTAACTCTCTTAAACCTTCGCCACCTTGTACCCTACCCGGGTTATCATGCGATGTCCATAACCAGAAATAATGCCCAGCCACTTCATTTTTTACAGAATCTGCCAGTCTTACTTTAGTTTCCATCAGCTCGGTAAAACGGTCTTCGTTATAATCGCTCACATTAGGTAAATGTGGGCCTTCGCTATGGTAATCTAATGTTCGCCATGCGCCATACTCCCCTACCAAAATTTGTCTTTTTAAATCCTCGCCATAATGTAGCGGGTTGCCACCATAAGTTCCTGTCCAGTTTTGGGGTACATCCCAATCTGTACCGCTACCGCCATTACAAGTGGTTATTTTTCTTTGCGATGATGCTGTTGGGTCTAAAGAACGTATCAGTTCTGAACATTCTTTAGCAAAATCTTCGGGTAAAGTACTTTCGTTTTCTAAACCCCAAAGCACAACAGAAGGGCTGTTTCTTCGTTCTTTCACCCAATCTTTTAGTAGATTTTTAAAATTGGTTCTAAAAGCTTCATTATCAAACCAAATATGCGCAGCCATTTGTGTCCAAGATAATATGCCTAGTTTATCCCAATAGGTTTGATACAAAAGGTTATGTGGCTGATGAGCATCGCGGAAAGCGTTAAAACCTGCCCCCTTCATTTGTAAAACCCTAGACCGTATTTGCTCATCGCTAAAAGCATGACTGTTACCTATTAAATGCTCATATTCTGCAATTCCGTTGATAAAAACAGGTTTTCCGTTTAACAAAAACTGTTTAGAAAGTCGGGCATCTTCGCCTATAGGCCAGCTAATCCAACGGATGCCGTATGGTGTAGTTAGCTTGTCGGTAAGTTTCTTATTTCTAATGATTTTGGTTTGTAATTGATACAAATACGGATTTTCTAAAGACCATAACCGCGGGTTCTGAATAGTAGTTTCTTGTTTGGCTATTTTAGTAGCTTGAGGTTCTAAAGCCACCTGTTGACGTAAAGTAAAAACCACTTTACCCTCATGATTTTTAAATTCTTGTAGCACTAAAACATCTTCTTTCTTGGCGCTGTAATTTTTAAGTTCGGTATTGATGAATAGTTTTACCGCTTTCGCTGATATTTGTTTATCGTTCCAGATATGTACACCAAAAGGTTCTATTCTTACCGCATCGGTAACCACTAAATGTACAGGCCTAAAAATCCCCATAGGCTGCGAACCTTCAGAAAAACCTCGTTCTGTAGAGCATCCACCATCTACCCAAGGTAAATCACGAATTTCTGCAGGGTGGTCTGCCCTTACGGCCAAAATATTTTCTTCGCCATTGAGTTTGATAACTGCAGATACATCTAAAGTAAAAGTTGTTCTTCCGCCAGCATGGTAACCTACTTTTTTACCATTTAACCAAACCGTAGCATAAGAACCTACACCTTCAAAATATAAAAAATAACGCTTATTCTTTTGTTGTTGATTGATTTTAAAGCTTTTACGATACCAAGCATAACCATGTCTGTTGCCGTGTAGCATACGCCTATAACCATGGTATTTATCCCAATTGTGCGGAACTTGAACTTTTTCCCAAGCCTGATCTTTGAAATCAGGATTTTCAAATCCGTCATATTTCTTAGAGTTATAATCATCTGCAACTGAGCGCCAATTGCTATTTAAAGAAATGCTCGTACGAGGCTCTTGCGCTTTTAAAACCGAGCTCATTAGCAGTAAAAAGATAACTAAAAATAATGTATAACCTTTCGGGATGTTTTTTATCATGATTTAGAAATCAGAAAATTATAATGGCTTTAAATCTTGATTTAATGTGTAAGTTCTACCTATTTCTGTATGGATAGTCATTTGTGCATTTCCGTATTTGAGTACACAAGGTTGCCCAGCTTTAGATAAAACCTTAACTTCTTTAAGTTTACCATTTGCCCAGCTAAAACTAAGCTCGAAACCACCACGGGCACAAATGCCTTTAACTTCTCCGCTAGACCAAGCTGTTGGTAAAGCAGGTAATAAATCGATGTAATTTAACTGACTTTGCAATAGCATTTCTGCAATACCAGCAGCACCTCCAAAATTGCCATCAATTTGAAATGGCGGATGCGCATCAAATAAATTTACATAAGCACCACCACCTTTTTCTGCTGGTTTAATGAGCATTTTAAGCATTTTGAAACTATGCTCAGCATCCTTAAACCTAGCCCAGAAATTAATTTTCCAAGCTAAACTCCAGCCTGTACCTTCATCGCCACGGTAAATTAAAGATTGTTTAGCGGCTTTCATTAAATCTGGTGTTTCATCGTAATTGATTTCATTTCCGGGATGCACAGCCCATAAATGCGAAACATGACGGTGTTTATTTTGCGGGTCGTCTATATCTTGCAACCACTCTTGTAACTGCCCATGCTTACCAATTTGGTTAGGTGCTATTTGCAGATATTTTTGCTTTAAAGTATCTCTAAAATCTGTATCAATACCCAAAACATCAGCGGCAACTATACAACTTTTAAATAAATTTCTTATGATTTGATGATCCATAGTTGGCCCCGCAACTAAGCCCCCATTCTCTGGCGAATTTGATGGTGTACTGATGAGCCACCCCGTTTTTGGATCTTTTACCAATACATCAACATAAAACTGAGCCGCACTTTTCATTAAAGGATAGGCTTTGTTTTTCAGAAATTCTTTATCCTGTGTAAACAAATAATGCTCGTATAAATGACTGCTTACCCAGCCAGAACCACCTTGCCAAATACCATGGTTTGATGCGTTTATAGGAGCCGTAGCTCGCCATAAATCTGTATTATGGTGTAAAACCCAGCCTCTTGCGCCATAATATTTTTGTGCAGTTTCTGTACCTCTAACAGCCAATTCCTCAACCATTTTTAAAAATGCTTGATGCGTTGCCGATAAATTAAGAACTTCTGCTGGCCAATAATTCATCTCCGCATTGATATTGGTGGTGTATTTACTTCCCCATGGTGGCGATAGTAAATCGTTCCAAATACCTTGTAAGTTAGCAGGTTGTGTACCCGGTCTAGAGCTAGCAATTAATAAATATCTTCCGTATTGTACGTAAAGTGCTGCTAAATCTGCGTCTTTGCCTTCTTCAAATTTGTCTATCCTTACATCAGTGGGTAAATGGCTCAAATCTTGTTGCCCAAGTATGATAGAAAATGTGTTATAATAACTTTGATATTCTTTTAAATGGGATAATAAAATAGTCTCATAAGATTTACTTTGAAGCTTTTGCATAGCTTGCTGACATAACAACTGAGGATTTCCTCCTACATTTTCATAGTTCTGGAAATTACTAGCTGCAAGTAAATACAAAACCACTTCGCTAGCATTATTGATGATAAGTTTACCATTTTTTTGAGTGATAATACCATCTTTAACTGTTGCTTTTAACCAACTCTCGCCATGTAAAGCGCCATGTTTCACCTTTACTTTTAGAGCTATTGTTTGGTTATCAATCTTACTTAAGCTAAAATTTTGATGTACTGATGCCAATACAGCCTCGAGATTTAAACTCTTAGTTTTATTAGCACTTAACCTGATAACTACAGCTTGGTCTGGCTGCGAAGCAAAATATTCTCTTTTAAAATCTACTCCGTTAACGGTATAACTGGTGGTGCTAATGGCGGTTTCTAAATCTAAAGTTCTTCTATAGTTTTGATACTTTTCATGCCCTTTAAAACGCAAATATATATCGCCAAAAGGCTGATAAGCTGCCTGAAATTGTGCTACTTCTGGCGGATTATTATCTTGAACAAAATATTTCCAATTGCCATTTAAAGAAATGCCTTCTTTTATACTTTCTCCTTCTGGATAAATGCCAATATGCCTTGAAGTATCTTTAAAACCAGCAATTCCGCCTTTATCATAATAATTGAGTACTTGTACGGCAATGGTGTTTTTACCAACTTTTAATAAACCTGCCGGGATGCTGTATCTTCTAGCTCCATCCCCTTCTGTGCTTCCAATTAATTTACCGTTGATATAGGTTAAATCGTAATTTCTGATTCTGTTTAAATCTACAACTAGTTTCTTATTGACAAGCTTTTCTGGTAATGTAAAAGTTGTTCTAAACCATAAAGCGCCATCTAAACCTTCTAATCCGGCAGATTCCCAACCTTCATAAGTAGGAACTGGGAAAGTTTTCCATTGGCTATCGTTAAAATTTACCTCAGCAAAAGATTTTTGAGTGCTTACAGCTTTTGTCCAACTAGCTTTATCTCCTTCTTTACTTTTTAAGCCCATAAAATGCTGGGCAGCCAAATCCTCGGCTTCTTTTTGTTTACCATCGGCCAAAAGCTGTCTTATTTTTGGCAAATAAGCTGCTGCATCTTCTCGGTTATAATGACGTGGTTGGCCAGTCCATAATGTTTCTTCGTTAAATTGGATATGATCTTCTGCAACGCCAGCAAATATCATAGCGCCTAGCCTACCGTTACCAATAGGCAAAGCATCTGTCCATTTTGCAGCAGCTTGCTTGTACCAAAGTTGCTGGCTTTGCTGGGCATAAGTGATATTGCTTAAAGCGATGCTTATTAGAAACCCGTATTTTAGAATTACATTTTTCATGAATCAGAATTTTGAGGCTATCTTAAACCATAAACCATTTCTAGCGTAGTCAAAACATGCTCTCTTTGATATACTCAGAAAAGGCTTCGACTCCGCTCAGCCTGACATAAAATCGGGGTTTAAAACAACTAAATAATTAATCGGCAACAACATCAATCTTTACCTCTTTTTCTTTTAATACTGGCGTTACAACATGCTTTAATAAGTTGTTTTTAACAGTAATATCTTTGGTTAACTCGCCTTTTAATCTTAAGAAAATATCAGTTCCTTTTACAGGATAAGAATTGTAAAGAAAAGCGTCTTCTACATTCATAAAATCAATTAAAGGAACACCTTTTATAGGACTGTAAGATTTAACATCATCAATAACTAAGTCTTTTACATTTTCTGCTGTTATGGCAGAGCCCATTTTGGTATTTACTTGCACATTATGGAAAGAAATGCGGTTTGCATTTTTGATCTTAAAGCCACTTTTTGCATCAATATTAATATCATTAAAACTGATATTTTCTATAGGCATTTCTTCTAAACCATTCAAATATCCAGCTTGATTTACCTGAGCGGTGATATTACTAAAATGTATATTTCTAAATGCCGGAGTTCTTTCTGAAATAGGCTCTACATCTGTTTTTGCGTATTGCATATCTAAAACAATGGCTTGATCTCTGATATTTTTCATGATGATATTATCCACCCTGATTTCTTCTACCACGCCACCTCTACCACGAGCGGTTTTAATACGCAAGCCTCTATCTGTACCATCAAAAACACAATTAGAAATGGTGATTTTCTTAACACCGCCAGACATTTCGCTACCTATAACCACACCACCATGACCACGCAACATGGTACAATTGGTAATGGTATAATTTTCTGCCGGTACATTTAATTTTCGGCCCGAGCGGTCTTTACCAGATTTTATCGTTATACAATCATCACCAACGCTAATATGGCAATTAGAAATATGTACATTATTGCAAGATTCTGGATTTATACCATCAGTATTTGGTGAAGGTGGATTTTCTATTGTAACGCCATCAACAGTTACATTCTCACAAAATTGTGGGTTAACCGTCCAAAACGGAGAGTTTACAATGGTAATATCCTTAATTTGTACATTTTTGCAATACATAAATTGTATAAAAGGCGGACGTAAAAATCCTCTTTCTATCCAGCCCGGTAAATCCGGAGCTAAAACATCTTTATTTAACCTTTTAAACTCTTTTTGCCATTTAGAATCTTCTGTTAATTTCTTTACATGAACTTCAGAAAAAGCCCACCATTTTTTACCATGTCCATCTATTTTCCCTCTGCCTACAATGGCAATATTTTCTAATTCATAACCGTAAAAAAATGGCGAGAAATTGGTAACCTCGGTACCTTCCCATCTAGATTTCACCATCGGTAAATAATCATCAAAATTATCGCTAAAATGAAGCTCGGCACCAGCATCAATAAAAATGGTAATATTACTTTTTAAGTGAATAGGACCTGTTAAATATTTCCCAGCAGGAAAATAAACCGTACCACCGCCTGCTTTTGAAGCTGCTGCTATAGCTTTGCTTATGGCTTGTGTGGCTAGCTTGCTACTGTCGTTTTTTGCACCATATTTTACAACATTGTAGAAGTTTTGCGAGTAAGCATTTAAGCAAAGACTTAAGCAGCAAATGAAACTTATGCTTTTAAATATCTTTAACATGTGATGTTGATGAAAATTTGTAAGATTTATAAATTAACTTTTAAAGTTTGAAGCTTTTTAGATTGAGCTATAAGTTTACCATCAGCAAAAAGCATTAAACCTTTTCCTTTTTGATAGCGCTCTCCGGTTTTATCCCAAATGATGGCGAGTATTTTACCTTTATAAGGCACCTGACTTAGTTGAAACCAATCTACTTTACCTTTCGGGATTAAGGGTTTAATAATAATTGAGTTATCAAGCTGTGGCTTTAAGCCGATTAAATCCTGAATAACCAAATCCATAAAAGTAGAGTGGTTATAAAATTTACTTCTCGGATGATCTCCTTTTAACCACTCGCCATTACTTTCATCCTGATACTCGCCAATGTAAGGCTTACCGTACATTTGCTGAGACCAAGCATATTTATGTAACTCGTTGTAAAAAACAGATGCATTCATTTTACCTTTTTTGCTGTAATTATTCAGCAAATTGGATAAACCACGTAAGGTTTGCGAGCTAGCAAAAGGCCAAACAGCACCATCCCACTCGCAGCCATGGCCGCTTCCACGAGTTCTGAAGGTAGGTTCTCTACGCTCGGCAGTTGTTAAGCCCCATTTAGCTTTAAAACCAGCAGTATCTAATAACTGACTCCAAGCCTTAGCATATTCCTTCTTATCGGCAGGTAAATTAAAATACCAAGGGATAAAACCTATAGCTTCTCTAGCACCATGTAAAGTATCTCCTTTAGCCATTTTGGTTTTAAAAAATTTCTCTTTAGCATCCCATAAAGAATCCTGAACCAATTGTTTTAAAACAGCTGCTCTACTAGCATATTTTTGCGTTAATGTTGGGTTATTAACTTCATTTGCTAACAAAGCTAAAGCCTTTGCATTACCATACATATAACTGTTAATGGTTGGGCGCATATTCTCGTCTCTCCTGCTTCCGCTAACAGATTCTTCCATGCCATCTTTAACATCATGTTGCCAAAACATACCGTTTTTAAGTTTGCGCTCTTGCTCCCATTTTTCATAATCGGCATCTAAAGCGGGTAGTATCTTTTGGAGATATGCTTTATCAGGATGAACCATGTATTGCGCTAAAACAGCATCATCTACCCAACTACTAAACTGATGGAAACGTGGTTTTGATTGTCCTTTATCAGCATCATACAACCAAAAATTAAGATATTGCTTCATGTATTCTTGATTTTTTAACCACCTACCCTCATAGATATGATGACCTAAAGCACAACTGATAGATTGATGCTTTCCGGCATGTTTTACTGGTTCTATAAACTCGGTAAAGATATAGCCATCAGGTGTTTGTTTTAGATGTTTTCTAAAAGACCACCAACGGAAATAATACTTCTCTTCTATCTCTTTATCCGGAAAATCTAATAAAGGGATATTCTCATTTAACCACAGATAGGCATCGGCATTAGGCACTAAATTTTTTACCGCTTCGTTATCATCAGCATTAAATTGCTTAACGTATTGATTTAATTTTTGACCAAGGTTTACCTGCTGTGCTAAAACTTCGGTTTTAGCAGCTAAGATTATTAAAAAGCTATAAAGTAATTTCTTCATCCGTTTACAATTTAACATCAGTTGGTGCGTAATAACCAAAAAGCCAATCTATATCTCTGCCATTGCCGTTTAAACCTGCATCAAAAATTTTAATTTTTTGATTTGCATCTATAAAACCTAAAACTAAGGCTTTTCCTTTAGCTAAACTTAAGGTATTTTTTCCGGCAGGGAAAGTATAAGCATGTACATTTATAGCCGGATAATTTTCTATGATGATGGCATTAGAAATTTTACTTTCTGCTTGTCCGTAATTGTTAGCACTGGCATCAGTCTCTAACTCTGGCGTTGGCGAGAACTGAGCGTCTTTTTTATTAAAAAATCCTACCAAAACGGTTACAGGTTTAGCATTGGTAAAGGTAATTTGCGTACCATTTTTTATTTGCGCTTCCGCTGATAATTGTAAGGCGTTTAAACCAATAAGCTCTGGTGTTAAAGCTTTTATTTTCAAATCTTCATCGGCGAAAGCCTTAGCTTGCTCTTTTACAGTATAATACAATTGCTTATCTTGAAATTTAACTACTGCATTTTCATAAGCCTTAACGGCGATATTACTTGCTGTTTTGGTACTTTTTAAAGAATCAATGCTATGTTTAAAATTCTTCAATTCGGTTTCAAAAACAGGCAATACTTCTTTCCAATGGATAAAAGTTTTATCAACACCACGCATAGGTATTTTACGCTGCTTGGTTTGCATGCTGTTGGCGTATAAATAATGATTTTCTGTTAGTTTAACCAATTTCTGATAATGCTGAACGCTACTTTCTAAGAATGGTAATGCTTGGTCTAAATCTTTAACATCGTTAGAATATTTGAATTTCAAAATCCATAATGCTGCGGTTACTTTATCGGCATAGAAGTTTGCCATAGCATCGTAGCAATACATATCGTTAAGCAATCTATCAAACTCATCCTGATTTGCCTTTACACCAGCTTTTGCTTTTTCTATTGCGGCAATTGCTTTTCTACCATGCTCAACCACTTCTTTAGCAACTTGAACAGGCGTTTCGCCTATATGACCTTGTTTTTTCCACTCTTTCTCGGCATAGTCAATAATCATCTCGCCTTCGGGCGCCTCAGACTCGTACATCAAAGTAAAAACTCCGTAACGGAAAGGATTTATAAATTGTGTGGTAAGCATCCCCAAAGTAAGGGTTTGCCTATTTCCATCGGTAATACCAAAACGTCTTAATAATTTAGGGGAAATCTCTCCTGATTCTTCGTAAGCATCTAAAATATGTTTACCCGTTTCTTGGTTAGCACCATATTTTGCGCCTAACTCTTTAGACCAATAGGCAATTTCTGCTGAGCGCTCTCTTTTAGAATCCCAAGCATATCTGGCCCAGGCTTTATACCAAATCCAATCGCGGTCTAATTGCATCAATCTATTTGGTGCTTTATCGGCTGTATAAGGCCAATCCCAATAAGATGCTTGCGGGTATAGATGCAAAGCGTTAGCCTCATAAACATAGTGCATTGCCTGTACAGATTTTTGAATAAAATCTGCCGAGCCATATCTAAAAGGCTCTAGATTAGCTAAAATATGTACATTTTGAACATGTACGGTTCCTATTCTGCTAAGGCTTCGGTGTAAATCGGCCCATTTACCACGTGGTGTATAAGTTGTTAAAGCCTCGCCATTGTATTTAGCCATGGTATATAAATTTTTATACAATGGTAAAGCTGCTTTCATAACCGCAGGCGCATCACTATCATGCGCTCTTAATACAATAGGTGGCTCGGTTTTACTTCCTAGCGCTTTTAAACCATCTTGCACACCCGGAATAATGGTTTTCGTGAACCAATTAATATCATCTTGCCCTACGCCTTCCATAGCCTCGCCCAAAGTAACCAATAAACCTACGTTAGGATATTTTTGTACAAAAGCAGCAATAGATTTCTGTGTATAATCTGCAATAACTGGGATAATTGGGCGGTTTCTATCCTGAGTTTTTAATCCGTGTTTTTCTGCAAAAGGTTTTGGTATCAAGATGTTATAAAACATCTGAATAACCCAAATTCCGCGTTTATCGGCCTCCTCGGTTAAAAATTTAAAAATCTCTTCATTCTTTTTAAAAGTAGCTTCATCAACTTCTAAAGCATAAGGATACTCTTTTAGCTTTACTAAAGAAGAAAAAGGATGTCCATTCCATAAATACAAAGAGTTATAACGGTTAGCCAGCATCATATCTAAGTAGGCTATCCACTGTTGCTTATCATAAAACCAAGGAAAAGTTTCTGGTGTGTATGGATATTCATAAACATCACGACCAGGCAGATAATCTGGCTTTTGCAAACCTATAGCCGTACCACGCAAAACCATTTCTGGCTTATCTTTAATTTGTAGGTTTTCAGGCAATTTACCTTGTGCTTTAACTTGTTCTGTTAAAGTAATAAAAGCGTATAAAGCGCCAGATTCATCTCCACTAGCTAAATTTATATTTCCTTTCGCATCAGAAACAATCGCATAACTTTCTTTACCATTTGTTTTTTGATTGGTTAAGATGATATTTTTCGCCCTTGCGTTAGGCTTATTGTTCTTTGCAATTTGGGCTTGATAATCTAATTGATTAAGATGTTTTACCAATTGTGTAGCACCAAATATTACCCTTGAGCTAGCTTGTGCAGGTATCACAACATTAATTTTTTCTTTAGCTGTTTTGGCTATCGCCGAGTTGAGCAGCAAAGAAAACATCATACAAACAGTGTATCCTGTAAATCTGAGAATGAACTTCATATATAATTTAGGTTTGCAGATTTTTATAAAAACCTTAACAACAATTGCTATTAAGCATATGAAATTCAAAAATAGGTTATTAAAAGGCTTATTCTTTGTAGGTTTTTCTCTAAGAATTATAGCATCTTATCTCTGTAATAGGAAGGTTATTGAAGTGCGTTAAACTTTAATAAGAATTTAATTTTTGATGAGGTGTTTTTATGATTGGGTTTTATTTTTTGTAATATTGATAAGCATAAGCTTAAAATGAAAAATTAATTCAACCCAAAATTATGTTAACATCCGCCTGCCCCAAACTCCCTATGCGTAATAAAACTATAACGTCAGATTATTATGTAAATAAACTTGGTTTTAAAGTATCAGGAGATTATGGTGATTATTTGATTTTAACAAAAGACCAGATTGAAATACATTTTTTTGAGTTTAAAGCACTAGACCCTAAGACTAATTACGGACAAGTTTACATCAGAGTAAAGGCTATTGATGAAATCTACCAAAGCTTTATCAAACATGGAGTAGAAATACATCCTAATGGACCTTTAGAAATCAAACCTTGGAGACAAAAAGAATTTGCCTTGTTAGACCCTGATTTTAACTTGTTAACTTTTGGTGAACAAGCTTAAAAATTTATTAGAATTTATTACGATTTTTAAAATCAGCTACCCGCTATCTTATATTTGTTTATCTACTGACGTTTAACAAATCAGTTACCAACAAAAAAAATAGAAAATTAATGGACTATAATTGTAATAAAAACAAGAATTAAGAATCTCAATATCATACTCACTAATTAAACTCATATGAACAAAACCATTAAACTCTTCCTCATCGCAATAGCTGTTGCTATAATAAGCATCTTAATCTACAGTGTTACAAAAGCTATACTAGGAAATTACATGATTAACAACCCTATCAATGGCATTTTCATGCTTTTAGGTGTTTCTTTAGCCATTTATGCTTTTGTAAAAGGTGCTAAATACGTTTGGACTTTATGTGCTATAGCTGTTTTATTTACTGTACAAAGCTGCAATTATGCAAAATCAAACCAGCAGGTAGTTGTTTCTGACGACTGTGGCATGAGTTGGAAAAAAATTAATGCCGGCGATGCTGTACCCAAAGGCGGCTTAAACGCTTGTTACATGAAGGTTGTAATTCCTAACTACCCTATGCAAGGCGAGAGTAAATTTATTTCTAACCTTAAAGACAGGGTTAGAGCAAACGTTCACATTGATTATGATTACTCTATTACCGAGCCTCTAGCATTTATAAAACAAGCTAAGCATATTGGCAGAGCAAACGCTAATGCGGATGATCCAGACGCTATAAATGAAAAAGCTTTTGAAAGTGCTGAAAATATGGTGATTGATAAAAGAATTAAAGATGTTGCAAAATCCGTTTTTATCAATGAAGATATTGTTGAGTTAGACCAATCTGAAATTGAAGCTCATTTACTAAACAAAAGCAATAAAATACTTGAACCACTTGGTGTTAGACTAAATTTTATTACCCTAACTTTTGATTTAGATGAGCAAACCAGACAAGCAATAGACGTTTCTACGGCAATGAAAATTTATGAAAGTAAAGGTTTACAAGAACTTGGTAAACAAGTGATGTCTCAAAGAGCTGGTGCAACTAAAATTGTTGTAGAAAATAAAATAGAAAGCCCTCAAGTGAAAGAATAAATACCATTTCTTAAGGGATGTTAGAAAATCATCCCTTAAGAGATTTTTATTTTATAAAGAAGCATCTTCCATCCAACCGGTAGTTAAAACATCTGCTAAATGCATAGTTTTAATAGGTAATTGATGCGCATCTATATAAGCTTGTAGTTGTAATAAGCAAGAAGCATCTGTAGAAACAATGTACTCGGCACCAGTATCTAAAGCATTTTGTACTTTTTGCTCGGCCATAGCCGATGAAATATCAGGAAATTTAACAGAAAAAGTACCACCAAAACCGCAGCAAGTTTCATTATCTTTCATCTCTACCAGCTCTAAACCATGCACTTTTGCTAACAATAAGCGTGGTTCTTCTTTAATTTTACATTCTCTTAAAGCGCTACAAGAATCATGATAAACAATTTTAGCTTCTAGCTCGGCACCAAAATAATCTTTCTTTGCGATGTTCACTAAAAAGTCTGATAACTCAAAAATATGACTTTGAATTGTTCTGCATTTATTATGGATAGCGGTATTAAAAAATAAGTTATTATAGGCATTTTTCACCATCCCGGTACAAGAAGCAGAAGGAGAAACGATATAATTCTGTTCAGAAAAATCATTTAAAAACTTACTTCCTACCTCCTTAGCTTCATCCCAAAAACCAGCATTATAAGCTGGCTGCCCACAGCAAGTTTGTTCTGGATTATAAATTACCTTACAACCTGCTTTTTCTAGAAGTTTTACGGTATTATGTGCTGTTTCTGCATAAAGCTGATCAACAAAGCAAGGTATAAATAGTTCTACGTTCATTTGTGGGCGTTAAAAGCTCAAAAGTAAAGGATATATGTTAAAAAGTATTAGGCAATTTTAAATTGCCTGTATATTAGCCTGATTTTTATGCTTCTTTTGTGAGTTTAAAACTGTAAAAAGTACCAATAAACCTACGGTAAAGAAAGACGCTAAAGCTAAAGTTGAATTTCGCATACTACCTGTAAGTTCTTCTATCAATCCGAAACTAAATAAACCAGCTACGATAGCCAGCTTCTCTGTAACATCGTAAAAACTAAAAAAAGAAGCCGTATCTGGTGTATTTTCTGGAATAAATTTAGAAAACGTTGAGCGTGATAAAGATTGTATACCCCCCATAAACAAACCTACAACAGCCGCTAAAGCAAAAAATTCTGTCTGATTTGTGATATGATAGGCTGCTATACAAACCAATATCCAAATACTTACCACAAAAATAAGTACCTGTATATTGCCAAAGCGTTTAGATAGTTTAGACATTAAAATAGCTCCTAAAATTGCTACCAACTGAATAATTAGGATGGTGATGATAAGCTTTTCTGTACCCAAATGCAAAACCTTCTCACCAAAGTTTGCAGCAACCAACATAATGGTTTGCACCCCCATAGCATAAAAGAAGAAAGCCAATAAAAAGCGTTTTAAAACCGCCATCTGACTTACCTGCTTCCAAACTTTTAATAATTCCTGAAAACCACTATGTATCTTGGCTTTGTCTACTTTATTAAAATTGGGGCTGCCTTTAGGTAAAACGCTAAAAGAGATATGCGCAAAACTTATCCACCAGATACCTACTAAAAGAAAAGATAAACGAGCAGGAAAAGTAGCATCGGTAATACCAAAAAGATCAGGCATCAATACAAAAACAAAACAAATAATTTGTAAAATAACACTGCCCACATAACCATAAGCAAAACCTTTGGCACTTACGGCATCTTGTTTTTCTTTACTGGCAATTTCTGGCAAATAAGAATTAATAAATACAATTCCGCCACAATAACCTATAGCTGCTAGGGCAAATAAAATAACGCCAAGTTCTAATGTATCAGACTTAAAAAAGTATAAACCTGCACAAGATAAAGCTCCTAACCAAGTAAATAATCTCAAGAAAACCTTTTTGTTACCACGATAATCGGCAGTAGCGGTTAAAAAAGGGGTGATTATAGCAATAATTAAATAAGCTACAGCTAAAGCGTAATTAGATAAAGCCGTGTTTACAAACTCTAAACCAAAGAAAGAAACTTTATCTGTTGTGCCTGTTGCTGTTTTTGTAGTGGTTATAGCCGTATAATAAGCCGGAAAAATAGTTGATGTTATAACCAGATTATAAGAAGAATTTGCCCAATCGAACATAGCCCATGAACGAATGGTTTTTTTATTGTCTTTAAACATTGGGCTTAAAATTATAGAAATATTTTATAATTCTAACACGGCAATTTCCCAAGCTTAATTTGCTTGCGTGATGCTTGCAGCACCACTTTCATCTCTCTTAATGGTTTTTGGATTTCCTTTATAAATGATATTGCTTTGCCCAGATGATTTTACTTCTAAACTATTTAAAACATTTATTTGTGCATCACTTGCACCACTGCTTTCCAGCCTGTAATCACTTACTACAAAATCAAAGGCTTTAATAGTGCTAGAACCGCTGGTTTCTATAAAATGCTGTCTGCTTTGTCCTTTTAAACTAATTTCTGCAGATCCAGATGTATTAGTAGTTAATCTTGCAGCTTCTAACACCAAAGCTACATCTGTTGCACCGCTTAAATCTAATTCAAAATCTTGAGCTATAATTTTACTTTCTCCTATCACTTCTACCGCACCGGATGCTTTAATAGCATTCCAAGTTTTAGAAGATAAACTTATAGCAACCGGACCACCATCGCATATATCTTTATCCAAGGTAATAGTAAGTACATCGCCAGATATTTTCTGCTTTACATGAGGAATAACATTGTCATCAGCCATGATGCTCATTGTAAAAGAATCTGATTGGGATATCAATACCTTAAAATCTCCTGATATTTCTAATTTAGAAAAATCGCCAATGCTTCTTTGTTCTACAATTTGCTCTCCGGAGCCGGTTATACAGCCAGACCCTCCGCAAGAAGATAATATAATTATTAACAGTGATAGTGTGTAAAAAATGTAGTTTCTCATGTTTTTCGTATTAAATTTCATCTGGTTCTCTTTCAGGGATATACTCTCCCTTCAGTTGTAAAGTAGTATCGGTAAAATTAAAATCAATTTTCATTTTTTCTGGCGCATGATGGTCTAAATCTGCACAAGCATTAAAAAAACCTATCTGATAATGAACTATAAAATATCCGCTATTAGCAGTTTGATAAAATATTTGATTTTCTTGCAGTACCAAATCATACACCCTTTCTTTTTTGTGGTAATGATAGCTAAAAATTAAATCGTGTATTAAAGTCTCTTTGTTTTTAAGAAACAAAAAAAATTCTTCTTTATGTTGCCCTCCTAGCCATTTATTTTTTTCTTCTTCGCTTACGCTGATGTTCCTGAGCTCCTGCATAAAAACAAAATTAAAGATAGATTATAGTTTAGTCGACATTTTGTAACGTAAAAGTGACACAAATGTATTTTATAGACTACAAAAATTAAAAAGTCTAACATCCTATCTAAAGCAAAAATCAAGCTCATTTTCAGCTAGATAATACAAAAACAAGATAAACTATGCCAATTGGACCTGATATTGAACAAAGGGTATCGAACTTATTTAATCTTAAATAACACAATTATGAAAAAAGTTTTTTTAGTAGCAGCAGCTTTCATTTTCGGGAGCACTGTATATGCACAAACAACTACAACATCTTCTGCCGGAGCAACCAAATTTGGTTTGAAAGCAGGAGTTAACTTACCAAAGTATCAGTTTACTGATGATGACGCTAACACTTCTAACGATACCGAGAGTGCTGTAAACTTTCATGTAACAGGTTATGCCGATGTTCCTTTATCAGGGATGTTCTCTGTACAACCTGGTATTTCTTTACAAGGTAAAGGTGCTAAATATACTAGCGGAAATAATGAACTTACAGAAAATGTTTTAGCTGTTGAAGTACCTGTAAACTTTGTTTTAAATGTACCAGCCGGACCAGGTAAATTCTTTTTAGGTGCCGGCCCTTATGCTGGTTTTAACGTAGCAGGCCAGTACAAAGGCGAAGGTTCTTTCTTTGGTATTGATTACGAAGGAGAAACAGATATGAATATTGGTAATGACTCTGGGGATGACATAAAACCTATAGATTTTGGTTTCAATTTCTTAACAGGATATCAATTTTCATCTGGATTTAACATTGGCGCAGGTTATGGTTTAGGTTTAACCAATTTACGTCCCGGTAGTACAAGCGCTACTAACGTAGAGAAAAATAACCGTGTTTTATCTTTCTATGTAGGATTTGCTTTTTAAGCTAATACCTTTAGAAATTAAAACAAACAAAGGGAGCCATAATGGCTCCCTTTGTTTGTTTTTTAATCAGCTAAAAAAAATATCACCAAAAAATTTTGGCTGATGAAAATCTGGTTCAAGAGTATCAATAAAAGTCCAAGAGAGATAATCTGGCTGTGGTAAATCATCTCCACATTTATAAAAATTAGCTTTTGCCGATAAACCCCTGAAAGTCTTTAAGTTAGAAAAAACAAAAACATCTATCGGTACTAAAATCAATATTTCCCAATTAAATTGATTTAATGTCTTATCATTTTGAAGCTTAGTAAGCGTTTTTATCGATTTTAATATTTGTTCTGGCAATAGCTTCCTATTAAACCTACCTTCACCATAACCTACTTTTAAGCTTCCTAAACAATTAAATTCTAGGTTATAGTAATTTTCATCATCCAAAAAAGATATGAAACACTCAACACAATTATCTAAATGAACATCATCATTAGTTTTTCTAGCATGCGATTTAAAATAGGTTTCAGAAACTTGAAATTTTAATAGTAAAGTATCCTGTAAATGGGCAATATTAAAAGACGATTCTGTATTTGTTTTGAAATTAGCCCAAGAGGAGTTTATGAGCTTATGAGGTTTTAAAGTATTTAGTTGTTTAGCTATAATATTTAAATCTAAAATGCTTATATCTTCAGAAATATGAGGCACAAAAATGCTAGGGTGTGTATCCAACATAAACCTATTTTAACGATGCTTTACTTAAAGCGGATGTTGTTGTATAATATTTGGTAAGCATATAAGATTTTTCCCAAGCCGGAAGCTGGCCTTTTTTTAAATAAGAAAAATACTTCTTGGCAACTTCTGCAAAATGAGCTTCATGTCCTACATGATACTTTTCTGGTATAACAATTTCCCAGCCTTCATCAGAAGGTTTTAAAGCTATACCGGGATACTTTAAACTTAGTTTTTTAATGTTTTGATTTAATTGCTTTGTATAAGCCGCTGTTTGCTTTAATGGTTTTATATACAAAATAGGCTTAAAATTCTGCTCTTTACCTTGTTTAATAAACAAATTTGCTTTTGTACCACGTATCAAAGAGTAATGCGTATCGCCACTTCCTTTAGGTGCTTCAAAATCCCATTTCACACCAACTTTTACATATACACCTTTTAAAGTATATATCATTTCTCCATTGGCATTTACATGTAAAACATCGTTTTTAAGATATTTTTTAAGATAATCAGGAAAAGTATCTAATCTGGTTGACTTAGTAAACTCTGCTAAACTTAAAGGCGTAGACCATTTTTGTGCAGAAAGTATTACCACATCATTTTTATAATCAAAAACCGTCTCAGGAAAAACAGACCATTGTATTAAATCAACCAAATGGGTAGTAACATCTACCAAACCCTCACCTTCTTGTTCAAC
Source organism: Pedobacter puniceum (assembly GCF_009674685.1). Classification (GTDB taxonomy): domain Bacteria; phylum Bacteroidota; class Bacteroidia; order Sphingobacteriales; family Sphingobacteriaceae; genus Pseudopedobacter; species Pseudopedobacter puniceum. Next base: position 655,754 of record NZ_WKJI01000001.1, on the reverse strand, counting down.
ATCAAAATACCAAGCTGGTCTTATTAATGGTGCACCAGAAACATATTTAAAAAAATGGTGTACACTTAATTTTTCCACAGCAGGTTGCTGCAGGTTGCCTTTCTGTATGTCTCCAAAAACTTCTGGATTTTGGGCTAATTCTCTTTGCAATAAGTTAGTAATTTCATAACGTTCTGTCATGATATCAAAAAGAAGTAAATCATGAGCTTCTGCCTTTTGAAAAGCTTTTTCAAGGATTTCAAATCCTCTTTTATCAATAGCCATAGGTTTATCTGCTAAGACATTTAACCCAGCTTGAACGGCTTCATTGATATAAGCAGTTTTTTTCTGGTTGTTTCCCGCTAAGATTAAAACATTGCCCTTCTTTTCACTCAACATCTTTTGAAGATAATCTTCGCCTTTATAGACATTTAATTGCCAGTTGGTAGGATTATTTTCTCTCGTATTATAAGAATTTATCAGCTTAAGATGTGCAGCTAGTTCGGGGCCGTTTGGGGCATAAATATTAACTTCTTTACTTACCTCATCAAACATTACTTTTTGAACTAAGGCTGCATGAAAATGTCCCGGATTTAAGGTTAAAAGTTTAATCATACCTAATTTGCTGTTTTTTTGTACCCTACAAGCTGAGCAAATTAAAACAAGAACAATAATAGCTGATAATTTTATGAAGTTGTTTTTCATTATAAATGACGGTTTAAATGCTCCATCGCCTTATTTTAAATCCCTTTACTGCATAAAATACGAGGTACAAATAACATGGAAATAACACCCAGTAAGCTTGTTTCAAACCAAATTCATCAGCAAAATAACCATAAAATAAAGGAACTATTGCGTTGCCACATAAACCCATAATCATGATAGAAGCACCTAGTTTGGTAAACCTACCTAAACCATCTAAAGCAAGAGGCCAAATACCCGCCCATACTAAAGAATTAGCTAAACCTAAAAGCACCACAAACCAGATAGAGATATCGGCATCATGACCTAAAAAATTAATATTTCCTTCGGTATAAATAATAGCTAAGGTGAAAATAGTACCCAATAAAGTACATATTCTTAAAGCATTAACCTGACTAACAAATCTTGGAATGGTAATTATACCCAATAAATAGCCGCAAATAGTTAAAAACAAAGTGTAAGACGGAAAAACTTTAGCTTCTAGGAGTTGAATATTCATAGAGCCAGCATAGCCAATAATGGTATCAATAGCAATTACCTGTGTACCTACATGTAAAAATATAGCAATAGCGCCCAATATTAAATGTGGAAACTGAAAAATGCTTGTTTTATCAGAATTAGCTAGAGCAACTTCTTCACTTTCTTTCTCGGTATTTATTTCTGGTAGAGGTGAATACCTTACAAATAAGCCTAATCCAAATAGTACAGCACCTACACAAGAATAAGGTACTATTACCCTTCTAATAAGTTCATCTAAAGCTGCATCCCTCTGGACATCATCCATCGTAGGAAGTTGCTTAAACAGTTCTCCATCTGTAGCTTTAAGAATTACAGCTGCAAAAATTAAAGGTGCTAATATTCCCGCCCCTTTGTTGCATATCCCCATAATACTGATACGTTGTGCAGCTCTTTCTTTTGCGCCTAATACGGTAATATATGGGTTTGCTGCTGTTTGTAAGATGGCTAAACCAGAACCTAAGGTGAATAATCCGATTAAAAAGATTTCATAGGTTCTAGTAAAAGCGGCAGGCACAAAAATAAAAGCACCTATTGCCATTGTCCAGAAACCTAGCATCATCCCTCTTTTAAATCCAAACTCTTTTAAAAGAAAAGACGATGGTACAGACATCACAAAATAGGATATATAAAATGCAAAAGTTACCAGATAAGATTGAAAATTTGTAAGCTCGCAAGCGATTTTAAAATATGGGATAAGGATAGCATTTATCCAACTCACAAAACCAAAAATGAAGAATAATACCGCTATAATCATGATAGAAACTGTGGTATCACGCTTACTTAATGAGTTTACATCAACTGATGCTAAATGATTCTTCATGCTTGATTTTGATTAAATGGTAGGCTCCCAACCTGGCTCATAAGCTCTGCTCCAATATTTCATGGCTTCTGGATTATCTATAATTCTTCCGTTTTTAGGATTAATATTTAGGCTAGTACCAGTTCTTAAAGCAATATTACCTAACTGAACCAACAGTGTACTTTGGTGACCACTGATGATATCAGAATTTAAAAAACTTCCTTTCTTTATAGCATCAAAGAAATTTTGGAGATGATAAGCGTCTAATACTTGCGAGGGATTGGTTAGACTGGTAGCTTCAACTTTGGTATCGTCTTTCACTTCTTTCAAAAGTTTACCTTTTAAATCAAAAACCTTATAGGCATTAGAGCCGTCAATTTGTAAAGAACCGTTTTCGCCATAGAAAATCACGCCAACTGTACTACCCTCAACAGGCACACTGTTACAGCTTCTTCCCTCCCAACTGATGAATTTATCATGACCAAATTCCATATTGATGATTTGGGTATCTGGAGTTTCCCAATCATCTTTATAATGATACCTTCCGCCGTTTGAGCTAACTTTTGTAGGATAATCTACCTTTAAACCCCATCTGGCAATATCCACCATATGCGTTCCGTTGTTTAAGGCTTCACCCGTTCCCCAATGCCAAAACCAATGCCAGTTGTAGTGTATAACATTGTCTTTGTAAGCTTTATGCGGAGCTGGACCTTGCCATAAATCATAATTTAACCAAGATGGCACAGCTGCTTCTTTTCCAATCCCGATAGGTTTACGATTGTTTGTATACCAAGTTTTAGCAAAATATGGGCGACCGATTATGCCATTATGCAGCTCTTTAATTCCTGCAATAACATTTGGCCATGATCTCCTTTGGTTACCCATTTGGATTACATTTTTATACTTATCAACCGCAGCAACTAACAATTCTCCTTCATGAGGGTTATGGCTACAAGGCTTCTCTAAATAAACATGTTTACCAGCTTTTGATGCTAAGATAGCCGCAGGAGCATGCCAATGGTCTGGCGCAGCCACAACCAAAGCATCTAAATTTTTATCTTCTAAAGCCTTTCTAAAATCAGGCTGTGCCTTAGTTTTTTTATTTTGAGTTTCTTCTACTTTGGCAATACATTTTTGGGCGGCTCTTTCATCAACATCACAAACATAGATAACTTCACAATTGGGTTGCATGGCAAAATTTGTTGCTAAGGCTAAACCTCTGGCGTTTACCCCCATCATGGCTACCCTTACCCTTTCATTAGCTCCTAAAATACTAGCATAGCTTTTAGCACTAAAGCCCGGTAAAATACCACCAAAAGTAACTACCGCTGTACCTGTTACTGCGGTTTTGATAAAACTTCTTCTGGTGTTGTTGCTGCCTTTTTCCATATCTAAAATAAATTTACTTTACCTTATCAAAAACAGCTTCTATACTTATGCTAGCACCATTATTTCTTTTACTTTCATCAGCAGCTTCTATAAATGCACAAATTTCTAAGGTTTCTTGCATACTTACAGGTACTTCTCCTGCATCAAAAAACTGTATTATTTTTTGCAACAAAGGATTATAACCCTTGTAATTTTTTAATTCTATAATACTATGCTCGCCAAAAACTGTAGCGCCATAATCTCTTTTACCGGCTCTTATACCCCTAAAAGTTCCTATCCTATTTCCTTCCCAAATACCAACAACATGGTCTGTATCTTCAGTATGTACTCTTGAAACTGATTTACAACCTGTTCCCATAATGGTAAAAAGCATTTCTATACCATGTATTCCGTACCAGAAAAAATCTGGATGGGTTGGCTCTAGAAGAGCAGGACTATAGGTTTCTGCACCTAACACTTTTCCGTATTTACCATTTCTAACATCATCTAACCCTTCTACATACCTTAATGATGAAGATGAAAAAACAGGAGTTTTATATTTTTCGGAAGCTTTAAATATGGCTTTAGCATCAGCCAAAGATGCTGCAATAGGTTTATCAATAAACATACGCTTACCGGCTTTTAAAACAGGTAAAGCTTGTTCTAAATGCCTTCTACCATCATTAGTTTCTAATAAAACAACATCAACTTTTTTTAGCAGCTCATCTATGGAAGATACAATTTCTACACCTAGCTTCTTAACATCTTCTGTATAACCCGGAATTCTATCTACACTACTCTTAATATCCAAACTACCATGAGGATAAGCCGCAACTACCTTATAACCAAGATATGTGTTAGCTGAATCCTCGGTATTTAATGTTTTAGTAAATGCTACAACATGCGAAGTATCTAAACCTATAATACCTACTCTTTTCCCTTTTTGGTTAATATTTTTTGCCATTAATGGATGTAGCGCTCCCGATAAACCTATACTTGTACCTGCTATAGTTGCCATTTGAATAAATTTTCTTCTGCTGTAAGGATGTTTCATGATGATTTATTATACGCTCAAATATTAATGATAATGGAGTTTAATATGCCTAAAATTTATGATAACTGATAGTTTATGTATTTAAGTAAACGTAAAAAATAAAACATCCTGCTAAGAATATTCCTTTTTCCAGTATTGTGTATTACCAGTATCCATAGCTGCATTTGCCATGTGAACAGCTATAGCTACATTTTTACCTGCAACAACATCGCAGAAAGGTTTTTTATTATTTTGTATGCAGTTGATAAAATCTAATAAAGCATATACAGTTGGGTCTCTATCTTCACCATCAGGAGATGAAAACTTAATTTCTTTAGCTTCACCAGGCTTTATAGCTTCTAAAGTTGCGCCAGTAACCCCATCTACCACTCCTAGTTCTTTTTTTACAGGCTCAGGATAAAAATAAATGTTATTTCGCTTGATATCTAAGGTGCCTTTAGAGCCTAATATTTTGATAGCATAACTATTATGCTGATTATTAGAAACAGAAGTAACGCAAGATTTTATGCCGTTTTCATATTCATAAATCACTTTAATATTATCATAAATATCCCTACCATCTTTCCAATAATCTATTCCGCCTAAACCCATAACTTTTTTAGGATTTGAACCTAATAACCAATTAACTACATCAATTTGATGAGCACAAAGTTCGGCAACTAAACCTCCAGAAAACTCTCTATATAATCTCCAATTAATCACACGCTCTTCCTGACCACTTAAAACAGGCCTGCGCCAATCAGAGTTTCTATTATATTGACTTTCAATATGTGATATTTTACCTAGCCAACCTTTATCTATAATTTCTTTTACCTTATAATACAAATCGTAATAACGATATTGATGACCTACTTGAAAAACTAAATCTGTTTTTTGAACTTCTTTAACTAAAGATAATGCTTGGTCTATGTTAAAAGTCATTGTTTTTTCTACAAAAATGTGCTTCTTATTTTTAAGAGCTTCTAAACACATTTCATAATGCATAAACAAAGGACTAGCAATAATAACTGCATCTATTTGTGCTTGGGCAAGCATCTTTTTATAATCAGAAAAGTATTGTGTTTGTGCATTGCCCCATTTTTTGGCTTCTGCTAATCTACGTGTATCATTATCGCAAAAAGCTACAAATTGGATTCCTTGAATATCTTTAGTAATACTAACAATTCCGGCCCCTCTTTGTCCAAAACCAATAAGTCCTAATCTTATTTTTTTAGACTTTTCTTGAGCAAAAGAAGTTAAGTTCATTGTACTTAAAGTTGCCAAGGTTAAAGCGCTACCTGATATAAATTTTCTTCTTGTAATTGGCTTTCTATGAGACATGGTTTATAATTCTGACTAGTTTCGTGTACGTAACCGAAGTTAACGAATATTTTAAAATTTACAAATAATTTATGGCTAAGAAATACAAGTTTTATGAAATAGATTTGATATAAATACCTAAAAACCAAAATTTTAGTTTCTATAATAAAGATAGTTCTCTTTAGTGATGATATCTATTGGCATATGATATACTTTTTCTACCTCTTGAGAAAAAACCAAGTGGTTGTACAATGTCATGATGCCCTTATAACCTTGTTCGATTGGTTTTTGGCAAATCAAAAAGTCTATAGTGCCTTTTTTTAGAAATTCTATATTGTCTTTTAAGAAATCGAAACCTATAACCTTTATACCATGAATGTTTGTTTCTTCTAGAAACCTAGCTACAGAAGACACTCTAGAATTGGTAACAAAAATTAGCTTAATGTTTTTATTGTCTAGCGCATTTTGCATACTTGATTTTACATATTCATAAGTGGTTTGTCTAATATCTATTTTAAAAATATCATTAGCTCTTTTATTAACCGAAAAATACTCTCTAAAACCTTCTTCTTTTCTTAATAAGTGGTGATGATTATCTATTTCTTTAGAGATATTTACAATCAATATTTGATCTGTTTCTGTTAACAAAAAGCCAGAAAGATGAGCCGCCAAATAACCACTTGCATATAAATTAGGGCCTATATAACACAAGCTATTTTGCTCTGGAATATCAGAATTGATAAGCACATAAGGCATATCTTTTGAAATACAGCTTTGAATAAAACTTTTTGATTCTTCTATAAACATAGGCGCTAGCAAAACACCATCGCATTGGCTATCTGCAATTAAATTAGCTTGCTCTACAAAAGAACTTCTGTCGTTTAAATCGAAAAAGTATTTATGAATTTTAACACCATAAGAAGCAATTTCTTCTTCGGCTTGTGTAATGCCCATCAAAGGCGCATTCCAATAATCTGTTTCTTGAGATACTAAAGGAATTAAAACGGCTAAATGGAGAACTTTCTTTGAGGCTAACCTACGAGCAAGAATGTTAGGCTTATAATCAAGCTCTTCTATAATAGCTTGGATTTTTGCTTTTGTTTTTTCTGATACACCAGATCTATGATGCAAAACCCTATCAACCGTTGCTATAGAAACATTTGCTCTTCTTGCTATTTCTTTTACGCCTACCAGCTCTTTTTCAGAATCTTTACCCATTTAAATTTTTCGGTTTCTTTAAACTAAACTAAAGTTTAATTGGTTCTTATCAAAAGAAAGTTCATCGGATTACTATTAAAGCAGTTTGGCGCTATCTTTATCTAAAAACAAATTCACATTGGGATGAGTTCTCAAAATTGTTGATGGATATTTCTCAGAAATTTCACTTTTGAGCGTATGTAAAACAGCCTCTGATTTTTTTTCACCCGGTACCATGCAAAAAATATGAGGTGCTGACACCAAAATTGGAACTGTTAATGTGATAGCATAAAGAGGTACTTCAACTAAACTAGAAAAACACCCATCATTAACTTGTTGTTGCCTACAAGCGCTATCTAAATCAACAACTTTAACAATTTCTTTATCCTGAAAATCAGCAACATGAGGGTCATTAAAAGCAATATGTGTATTCTCTCCTATTCCCATTAATACTATATCTGGCGGAAATTTTTGAAGAAGTTTTGTATACCTAGCGCACTCTTCTTGAGCAGAAACTGCTTGACCATTGATAAAGTGAACGCTCTTAAAGTGAACTTGATCAAAAATATTTCTTCTTAAAAAGTTACCGAAACCTTGTGGAGCATCTTCTGATAAACCCACATATTCATCCATATGGAAAGCATTTATTCTTTCCCAATTAATAGATAGCTTTAATAAATTAGATAGAAACTCGTTTTGCGATGGTGCAGCGGCAAAAATAAGATTGATATAATCTTTGGTTTGCAATAATTGCTGAATACAAGTCGCCGCAGCTATAGCAGCAGTCTTCCCTAGTTCCTCTCTGTTTTCTAAAATAACTGTTTTCAAAATGCTAATGTTAAATTTTACTTTGGATAGATAGCAACCTAATGATGTTTTTGGTATAAAATAGTTCCTTTTACAATTGTAGCTTTGATATTAATTCCATCGTCAAAAACCACTAAATCTGCATCTTTCCCTATTTCAATTGAACCTTTTTGTTCTTGAATTCCCATAATTCTGGCCGGTGTAGCCGTTATCATGGTGATAGCATCAAGTAAAGGTATCTCTGCTAATTCAATCATGGTTCTAACTAGTCTATCTGCTGTTGCTACGCTACCTGCAAAAGCACTTCTATCCGGAAGCTTTGCAACGCCATCTTCTACAATTACTTTAATTCCATCTTCAATATCTCCAAGAATAGTTTCTCCTTCTGGCATACCAGCAGCTCGTATAGCATCTGTAATCAAAGCTGTTCTGGAGGGACCTTTAATTTTATAAATCAGTTTAAGTAATGGAGCAGGCAAATGAGCACCATCTGCGATTATCTCGACATCCATATCATCTATCAAATAACCGCTTTCTACCACACCAGCATAGCGATAAGCATTTCTACGTGTTACACCAGACATAGCCGAATAAAAATGGGTTGCCAATGTGTAGCCATGACGAAAAGCTTCTATAACTTCTTCATAAATAGCATCTGTATGTGCAATGGCAGGTAAAATATGATATTTCTTTAATTGCTTGGCAAAGGCTATTGCTCCTTCTAGTTCTGGTGCCGCACTCCATCTTTTTATCAAATGCCCAGCTGTCTTCAAAATTTTTTGATATTCTTTTGGATCTGGATTTCTGACATATCTTGGGTCTTGAGCGCCTCTTTGGCTCATGGCAAAATATGGCCCTTCTAAGTGCATCCCCATAAGTTGTGCACCTTTATGGTTAAGTTTAAGAGCTTCCTCATAGCAAGCTAAAGTTTCTACAAGTTTTTCTGTAGTACTGGTTAATGTAGTAGGGAACATAGCAGTTGTTCCATATTTAAGATGTGTTTCTGCTATTTTTAAGAATGCATCTACACTCCTATCCATAAAATCGTATCCACCACCACCATGTACATGTAAATCTATAAAACCAGGTGACAAGTAGTTACCCTCTGCATCTAAGACATCTGCTAAAGATGCATCTAAATCTTTATCACTTATGGCCGTTATTACTCCATCGCATATCAGAAGCGTTGCGTCTTCTAAAATCTGAGATGGCAAAATAACTTTTGCATGAATAATTTTTAATTGATTGGCCATTAACGATTCATTTATGAATTACTGTGTACGTACCCGAAATTATCAACTTTAACTGAGAATTCCTATAGATTTTACCGCTTTGTTTCATAAATTTTAGTACAATAGCTTTACAAAAAATCCATGAGTTGTTATTAATCTCTGGCATTCCACCACCTTAGCTTACGCATATAGCTCACCTCTAACGTATAAAAATTAAACTCACAAGTTACTTTTCCTTTCAAAAGGTAACAGCCCTTCCCTTTAAAAGTATATTTAGCAGCAACATCAGGAAACAAAACAGTATCTACCCAATCCCCCTCTTCATCTAAAAAAGTACCAAAATACATCACTTCACCATGTTTGGTACGGGCGTATTTGGTAGTCACTAAATGCCCTATGATTTGTATTTCTTGGTTCATATATTGAGGAATATCTTTAGCTTTTATTCCTTGCATATTGGGTTCATCAATCAATTTAAAAGGTGGGCTAATGGTAAAACCTAAAATTTCTAGTTCATCTATCATATCATTACGCTCATCATAATGCAAGGCTGGCATTTTAAAATCGCTGTTTATAGGTTGCCTAAACAACGTATCTTGTACAGGGGTTTGTAGAGGTTTATTCAATAAAAAATGTGCCTCCCACAACAATGCTTGTTTTGATTTTTTGGTAAACCTAAAAGCGCCAATTCTGATCAAAATAATGATTTGCTCTAAACTCATGGCTGTACGTTCTACAAAATCTGCTAGGTTTAAATAATTACCCTTTCGCCTTTCTTGTAAAAGTATTGCTATGCTACGCTGTTCTAAATTACCAATATGTCTTAAACCTAAATAAATAGTAGTTTGCGTTATACGAGTAAGGTAATGGCTTTGGTTTACACACGGCAGTTCTACAGTTGCGCCAGCCTTGCGGGCTTCGTGTACATAAAACTCGGTTTGGTAAAAACCACCCGAGTTATTGATAACACCAACCATAAATTCTAGAGGAAAGTGTGCTTTTAAAAACATACTTTGGTAGCTTTCTACCGCAAAAGAAGCCGAGTGCCCTTTGGCAAAAGAATATCCTGCAAAAGACTCTATCTGTCGCCATATTTCTGCTGCTAAACCTGGCTCATAACCTAACTGCTGGCAATTGTTAAAATATTTTTCTCTTACCATCTGAAATTCGTTTCTAGAACGATATTTACCAGACATCCCTCTACGTAAAACATCAGCTTCAGCTAAATCTAGTTTGGCAAATTCATGCGCTACTTTAATAACATCTTCTTGATAAACCATAATCCCATAAGTTTCTTCCATCAAATCCCACATGATTGGGTGGGCGATAGATTTTCCCTTATCAGGCATTTGATGCCTTAATACATACTCTCGCATCATACCAGATTGTGCCACACCTGGTCTAATGATGGAGCTTGCCGCAACTAAAGTGATATAGTCGTTACAAGCCAATTTTGCTAGCAACATCCGCATGGCTGGAGATTCTACATAAAAACAGCCCATCAGATTACCACGTTCTAAGTGTGCTATAATCTTTTCATCTTCCATGAAACGAGGGATATTATGAATATCAATAGTTACACCCCTATTTTCTTGAACTATGGCGATGGTATCTTTAATATGTCCTAAACCACGCTGACTTAAAATATCAAACTTATATAGCCCTAAATCTTCTGCATTGTACATATCAAACTGACTGATAGGAAAGCCTTTAGGCGGATGCGAAGTAGCTGTATAACAATAAATAGGCTTTTCAGAAATTAAAATTCCACCGGCGTGGATACTTAAATTACGCGGAAAATCATGCAAGGTTTTAGCAAAACGCACAATTTCTTTATGTAATGGTTCCAAAGAATTTGGCAATTCTAAACGAGCTAAAATTTCTTCTATTTCTGCAACGGGTAAACCATAAACTTTCCCTAATTCTCTAATGGCAGATTTGACTTGAAAAGTGGTATAAGTTGCTTGTAAACAGGTATGCTCTGTACCATAAGTATCAAATATAAACTGGATGATTTCATCCCTATCTTGCCAAGAAAAATCGATATCAAAATCGGGTGGCGTTTTGCGATACATATTCATGAAACGCTCAAAATATAAATCGAGCTTGATAGGGTCTACATCGGTAATTTTTAAACAGTAAGCTACAATACTATTGACACCGCTACCTCTGCCTATGTAGTAAAAACCACGTCTATTAGCAAAAGAAATAATCTCATGGTTGATTAAGAAATAAGAAACATAACGCTGCTGTTTAATGAGGTTTAGCTCTTTTTTGATACGCGTTTCTATTGTTGCTGTAATATCTTTATAACGTTCTTTAGCTCCTTCGTAAGTAAGTTTTTTCAGCTTTTCAAAATCCAGATTTAGCGCCTCTTCAAATTGCAGATGCGAGCTTAAAATGGCTTTATTTTTATGTTGGCCCAGCTTAAAATCTACAGGTTTACAAGCATATAACAGTTGGGCTGTTTGAGCCAAAATGTGTGGGTAATCTTGATAAGCATCGGCGAAAGCCATTTCATCTAAAAAAACTTCTTTTCCGTTAGTTGTTAGCTCTGGTGCTTTAGATAAAATGGTATTTTCATCTATACAACGCAATAATTTATGTAGCTGCCAATCTTTAGTTCCGTTAAAACAAACCGTATGCAGCAATACCATTTTATGACGGATTTTATGGTATCGTGGTAGGTGGATGTAGCGTAAATCAGCAGGCTTTACGCCTATAAATTCGTGATTTTGAAGCACCGTAAATACCTTATCGGGATGAAAAGGATAAACTACAAAGCTATTCTTCAAGTAAGGACATCTCTCAGGAATGGCACTTTTTTCTTTTAGATAGGATGATAGTAAACGATTAAGTTCTTCAAAACCCTTTTCATTTTTGGCTATACCGATGAATTGCTGCTTCACACCGTTCCTAAAATCTATACCGGGGATGATATCTAAACTACCGGCTACTCTTACACTCTCTATTACTGCCGATGTATTATTGATATCTGCCACAACCAAACGCTCTAAACCTATACTCTTAGCCTGTTGCACCAAATCCTGAGGTTTAATAGTGCCGTACAAAAAACTGAAGTAGGTTTGACAGTGGAGGTACATTTAGGTGGTTAGTTTGTTAGGTGGCTAGGAATTGGTTCATTGGTCATTAGTTCATTAGGTGATTAGTTTATTGCGATAAGGAAAACTTCAGACGGCGGTCTTCAGACATCGGACTTCGGACGGCGGTCTACGGACTCCATACTTCTCGCCTCACATAATTCCATTAAACGGATTAAAACTTCTATTTTCTATACCCATACCTATTGCCCTGAATACGGTTTTGCTTCCAAATCTTTTATTAAGTTTATCCATAGCTTGGTAAAGGTGAATTTGCTCTTCGCTATCTTGAAAAAGATTAATTTGATGATGCCCATGAACCAAATTACTAAAACGTACGCCTATGAGCCTGATGAGCATGCGGCGGTTATACAATTTCTTAAAAAGCTCTTTTACTTGTGGGATAAGCAGGTGATCTGCCGAGGTATAAGGAACCTTAATTTGTTGTGTATGGGTATTAAAATCAGAATATCGTATTTTAACAGCTACACATCCACACAAAAAATGCTCTTTTCGCATTTTAGAACATAAATCTTCTGTCATGGCTACCAGTAAAGCTTCTAGCATTTCTGTATCCATGGTATCTTGCTCAAAGGTATTCTCGCTGGATAGAGATTTACGTTCTGTGTAAGGCACTACCGGACTCAAATCTATACCATTTGCTTTCTCCCATATCGTAATACCCGATTTCCCAAAGGCAGATTCTAATAACTTACAAGGCATTTCTTGTAAAGTTTGTACTTTTTGTATGCCCATTCTTCGTAAACTTTCTGCTGTCTTATCGCCAATCATGGGTATTTTTTGAACGGGCAAAGGTGCTAAAAAAGGTCGTTCTGTACCATAATCCACATGCTTATAACCGTTGGGTTTAGCTAAACCAGTAGCTACTTTTGAAACCGTTTTATTTTTTGATAAACCAAAAGATATAGGCAAACCGGTTTCCTGTATCACTTTTTCCCTCAACTCTCGGGCATGTTTTAAAGTACCAAAAAACTTATCCATACCTGTCATATCTATATAAAACTCGTCTATAGAAGTTTTCTCAAAAACCGGAACTTGCTCATCTATAATCTGAGTAACCTCTAAAGATGCTTTGCTATAACTTTCATAGTCACCACGGATAAAAATTAAATCAGGACAAAGCTGTTTGGCCAATTTACCTGGCATAGCCGAGTGTACACCGTACTTTCTGGCTTCATAACTACAAGAAGCCACTACACCACGGTCTCCAGAACCGCCTATAGCCACTGGCCTGTTTAACAAACGTGGATTACTACGACATTCTACCGAAACAAAAAAAGAATCTAAATCTATATGTATGATTTGCCTTTCCATCTTCTCCAAATTCTTTTATTTTAAAACTAATATAATTAGTTTTTTTATTCAAAAATACTAAATTATTTAGCTAAAAATCAAGCCATACATGTATTAATTCTTTTTCTAAAAATTAACCAGATAAGAATCAGTATAATAGCTAAAAAATTACATAAGAAATAATTGTTATTGAGATTATTATTTCTATTTTTGAGTGTATGAATTTTTCTACCAAAAGAATATCACTTTTATTCATTGCTGTGCTACTCCTAGTATCATCAGTAGTAGCGGGTATATATCCTTTTATCAATCAGCAGAAAAATCATCAAAACATAAATACTTCTTTAGCATCTGTTAAAAAAGACTCTTCGCTTGTAAAGAAAACTACAAAAACGGTAAAACCACAAGAAGCTAAAAAAGAAAATCCTTCACCTAGCTATTTTAAAGATTTCATTAGCTTTAGCTCTGACGAAAAAGAAGAACAAGAAGAAAACAACAATAGCTTTTCTTTGTTCCCACTTCTTAAAGAAGGCTTGAAAGTTATTCTTAATCAGATGAGGAAATAACATTTCTTCATCATTTACAATTAGCAAATTAATTTATCATCACACATCATGAGGAAAATTTATATCCACACTGTACTATGTGCTACTTTACTAGCAAGCTATAGTTGTAACAACCAACAATCAAGTGCAGAAACAAAAGACTCTACAGCGGTAACGGCAGAAGCCAGTGTACCAGTAACTTTTAAAGACAGCAAAGCTGATAGTATTTATCAAGGTTATATCAGCTTAAAAAATGCTTTAGTTGCCAATAACGAGGAAGATGCAAAACAGGCAAGTGCTAATTTAGAAGGCATTTTAAAAACTACTAACGACTCTTTAGCAGCACAAGCAGGTAAAATTAGTGCAGCTGCTACCGTTGCCGATAAAAGATTAGCTTTTAATGATTTTACAGAGAATATCTTAAAAGAAATACGTACTAAAGTAAGCGGTGGAACCATTTACAAACAACATTGCCCTATGGCTAATGATGGCAAGGGAGGTTTTTGGTTAGCAAGTGAGAAGGAAATCAAAAACCCTTATTACGGAGAAGCCATGTTATCTTGCGGTACAGTAGAAGAAGAAATAAAATAGAGATAACAGATTTATCTGATGATTAAAAACAAAAAAGGGAGCTTTCGCTCCCTTTTTTTATGCCTCAACTTCTTGAGTTTTATTTTTGAATAATCTTTCTTTTATTCTTATCCTAATCAAGTACATAGAAGGTACAAGTATTAAGGTTAAGAAGGTAGCGAAACTTAAACCAAATATCATAGTCCATGATAAAGGCCCCCAGAAAGCCACGTTATCTCCACCAAAATAAATATGTGGATTACCTTCTGAGAAGAGCTTAGCAAAATCTAAGTTTAAGCCTACTGCCAATGGCACTAAACCTAACATGGTTGCAGTTGCGGTAAGTAATACAGGCGTCATCCTAGTTCTACCCGCCTCTAAAACAGCTTCAAAAGGTTTCATACCTTGCTCAATCATTAAATCGGCAAATTCTACTAGTAAGATACCGTTACGCACCACAATACCAGCTAATGCAACAATACCTACCCCCATCATCACAATAGACATCTCCATTTTAAACAAACTAATACCTAACAATACCCCAATGATACTGAACAGAATTTCACTTAAAATGATGATTGGCTTGCCTATAGAATTAAACTGTATAACCAAGATAATCAAAATCAAGAAGAAAGCTACTCCTAAGGCTAAACCTAAGAAAGCTGCCGTTTCTGCCTGTTCTTCTTGTGCACCAGCCATTTTTACCAATACGCCATCAGGAGCGTTAAACTGATTAATTTCTCTTTGAATATTGGCTACAACTTCGTTCTCATTATAATCAGACAATACGTTTGATGATAAAATAATGATTCTTTTTTGTTGCTTACGCTTGATGCCTCCGTAAGTATTTACATAATCAATATCAGCAAAAGAAGAAACTGGCACTTGACGAATCATGCCGCCCATACCCATATCACGATAAGTGATTTTTAAGTTTCTTAAAGCTTCTAAGCTATTACGTTGGTCTTCCTGAGCTCTTACGTTAATTTCATAATCCTCATCCAAATCGCGGAATTTAGAAACTTCTTTACCATAAAGAGCCGTTCTTAAATCCATAGCAATTTGTCCGGTAGAAATACCTTCGCGGTTTGCTCTTTCTCTATCAATATCAAAAATAATTTCTGGCTTGTTGTTTTGAAAGTCTGATTTTAACTCCTCAACCCCAGGTATATTTTTAGCTACTAAATATTTTTTTAATCTTTCTGATGTTACTACCAAAGAATCTAAATCATCACCAGTAATTTCTATACTGATAGGTTTAGCAGTTGGCGGACCAGATTGCTCTTGCGTAACAGAAATTTCTGCCCCAGGAACACCTTTTACAGCTTCTCTTATAGCAGCCATGTACTCTGTTGTTGGCTTGCCGCTACGTTTACCAAACTCCACAAAAGCCACGGTAACCTTTCCACGGTTTGGATAATCACCTTGATCTTCATCCTGAGGATCGGTTACACCTTTAGTTACGTTAGAGATGATAGAAGAAACATTGTGTTTCCCCATACTATCTACTACGGCTGCAACTTTAGCTTCAACCTTTTTGGTTACTTCATTAGTATAAGCTTGGTCTGTACCAACTGGCAAGCTGATGTATACATAAGTAAAGTTAGGATCAGCCTCTGGGAAGAATACAAATTTAGGTTTCATAATCATGGTGAAGATGATAGAAAACACCAATAAACCTAAAGTACTTCCTAAGATAGTATAAGGCCTATGTAAGGCCCATTTTAAGAAATTGGCATATTTATCTTGATACCTTGGCCATACTTGATTTTGAAATTTATAGATAACCCTGTTAAGATAAAAATGCTGTAATAAGTAAAACAATGCTAATACAACTACCAAGTTACCAAAGCCAAAATCTATGATATAAGCTAAAACGGCAGCACCCGCAAAATATTTAAGTACTTTTTTAACTTGTTTATCAAAAGTTGGCTTATGTGTATCATCATGCTCATGAGCAGTCATAAAATCAACCGCAAAAACCGGGTTAATGATATAAGCTACTAACAAAGAAGCTAGCAAAGTAATGATTAATGTTATAGGTAAGAAGAACATAAACTCGCCTATAATACCTGGCCAAAATGCTAAAGGAATAAATGGAGCTAGGGTTGTCATGGTACCAGAGAATACTGGTAAGAATACCTCGCCCGCAGCCGTTTTAGCAGCCTGTTTAATCGGCACCTTTCCATTATCGAAAATACGGTGTGTATTTTCGATAACCACCACCGCATCATCCACAACAATACCTAATGCGAGTAGGAAAGAGAACAATACAATCATGTTCATGGTAAAACCAATGGTAGGCATCAGTAAGAAAGCCACACACATAGATAATGGCACCGATAATGCCACGAAAAATGCGTTGGTAACTCCCATAAAGAACATTAATATCAGGGTAACCAAAATAAAACCAATGATGATGGTATTGATTAAATCGTGTAGAGTAACACGGGTTTGATCTGATTGGTCTCCGGTGGTAACAATTTCTAACCCTTTAGGGAACTGCTTTGCCTTCATTTCTGCAATTACAGCTTCTATTTTGTCTGAGGCTTCAATTAAGTTCTCGCCAGAACGCTTTTTAACGTTTAGGGTAATTACGTTCTTACCATATAAACGGGCGTAAGATTCTTGCTCTTTAAAACCATCTACAACCTGTGCAATGTCTCTTAGATAAATAGAAGATCCAACTGGATTTTTAACAACGATATTGGCAATCTCCTCGGCAGAAGCAAATTCTTTTTTAATATTTAAAGTACGTCTAACCCCGTCCATAGGAACAGTACCTCCAGATGCTGAAATATTTTCATAACCTACTGCTCTTTCTATATCTGAAAAAGATATTTGTGCCGCCGCCATTTTGTTCATATCCACATTGATTTGAACTTCTGGATCTAAAGCTCCTACAATATCAACACCCGAAATTTCTGGTAATGACTCTACCCTATCTTTTAAATCATCGGCGTATTGCTTTAAAGTTTTCAAATCATAATCTCCGGATAAGTTGAGATACATGATAGGTAAATCAGATAAATTAATATCCAATACCTCTGGATCGTCTGGTAAATCGCTAGGCAAATCTTGCTTAGCTTTATCTACCGCATCTTTTACACGCTGCTTAGCTTCTTTAATATCAATATCCGCATTAAACTCTGCTATAATAAAAGAGAAATCTTGATAAGAGTTAGAAGTAACTTTCTTTAAGCCTTGTGCGGATTTTATCTGTTTTTCTAGTTGCTTGGTTACCAAATTCTCCATATTCTCTGGAGAAGTACCCGGATAAACTGTAGTTACAAATATTTTAGGAATAGAAATCTCTGGGAAGTTTTCTTTAGGCAGGCTTACATAAGCAAAGTAACCTGCTATTAATAATATCACCGTAAGGACATAGATAGCTGTTTTGTTATCTATTGCCCAACTGGCGGGTTTAAATTCTTTTTGTACGTCTTTCATTGTTGTTTATTTAATCAACCCTGTTTTATCAACAGGCAAAAACATGTTATTTATGGTACGATTAAAACTTAACTAAATCACCTTCGTTAAGGTTATTAAAACCTATGGTAATAACTTTATCACCTGCATTTAAACCACTTAACACTTCCGCCATACCGTTATAAACATTACCTATTTTAACGGCTACACGTTTTGCTTTTCCGTTATCAGCAACTAGTAAATAATCTCCCGCTTCTGACTTTTGTACTGCTTTAATAGGTACAGTTAGCGCATTTGCTTTTTCGTAATCAACAATTCTTAAAACTGCTAACATATTAGGACGATAAATTTTCTTGCTTGGCAGATTTACCTCAACACTAAAACTTCTTGAAGATGGATCTATCACTTTAGAAGTGAAAGAAAGTTTCGTAGTTAAAGAATCTTTAGCATCTGGGATGATGATTTCAACTTCATCACCTTTATCTATTCTTGATGCGTAAGTTTCAGACAATAAAGCTTTTGCTTTTAAATCGTTAGCATTTACAATTCTTACACCTGGTGCACCTGGCTGTACAGCCATACCAATTTTCCAATCTAATTGGTCTATAGTACCATTAATTGGTGATTTTACTTTATACATAGCAGCTTGCTGTCTTAAAACTGCCATTTGTTTTTCTAAACCTTCTTTTTGAGTTTTAGCATTTAAGAACTGTACCTCGGTACCTATTTTTTGATCCCAAAGGTTTTTCTGACGGTTGTATAAATTAGTAGCTAGGTCTAATTGTGTTTGTAATTGCGCCATACTCTGACGAAGAACAGCGTCATCTATCTGTGCAATAACTTGTCCTTTTGAAACATTTTGACCAATGTTTACAAATATTTTAGTTAGCACACCAGCAGCTTCTGGGTTAACTTGTACATTTTCCTCTGCATCTACCCTACCTTGTATTTCTATATAGTTTTTAAAGGTTGATGATTTAACCTCGTGAACATTTACATCTTTATACAAAGTATCTTTGTTAGAACCTAGCTCGGCCTCTAGCTTAGCTATTTTAGCATTTATCTCTGCTTGTTCTTTTTTAAGCTTATCTAACTGAGCTTTCTTATTATTATCGCCGCTTCCGCAAGCTGCTAAAAACACGATAACGATTAGGTATATAAAATTTCTCATTGTATTATGGATTATATTTTTTTGATTATTCATTGATTTTACCGCTTGCCTTGTCTAAGTTTACTTTATTTACTAAAGCATCATATAAAGCATTGATGTAGTTATTTTCTGCTTCTTTTAATGATGTTTGCGCTTGTGTAACTTCTATACTAGAGCCCACACCTTGCTCGTATTTAATTTTAGAAACCCTTAAGATTTCATTAGCCAGGTTTAAATTAGCTCTTTGGTTGTTTAAAGAGGCTATACTGTTTCTAAAGTTGGCAGCACTACTTTTAATTTCTAAATTGATAGAGTTTTTAACCTGAAACAAGCTATTGTTAGATTTCTGTAACTCAAGCTTTGCCTGTGCTACTCGGTTTGCTTTCTGGAAACCACTAAAAATAGGCACATTTAACTGTAAACCTACTACAACAGTTGGGAACCTGTTATCATAAAGCTCGCTAAAATTATTGCTTTGAAATTGGTACGCACCAGAGCCAAAAGCAGCTAAACTAGGTAAGTATTGAGACTTATATCTCTTTAAATCTAACTCGTTCAATTTAATTTGTGTTTGAGTTAAGCTATACTCAATTCTGCTTTTGTAAGCTGTAGTATCTAAAACAACTTCTTCAGTATTGGTAAGGTTAACATCAGCAATTTTACCTTCTACTATTAAAGTATGCTCTACAGGCATTCCTATTTGAAACTTCAACATTTGGTTTCCTAATGCCAATAAACGCTTTATGTTTTCTCTTTCTGTAATTAGGTTATTGTACAATACATTTAACCTATCTACATCTATTTTTTCTGCAAAACCATTCTCATTCAAAGCTTTTGTTTGCTTCAACTGATCTCCTAACTGCATGATATTAGCATTTAATAAGTCTAGTTGCTCATTATTAACCAAAACCATATAATAGGCTTTTCTTACCGCTACATTTGTTTCTATTTTGGTTCTGGTAAAAGCTCTTTGAGACAGCTCTTTAAAAGTTTTAGAAGCTTGTAAACCTACTATATAACTTCCGTCAAATAATAACTGACTAACATCTATCCCTGTAGTTGATTGGTACTTTACGCCAAATTGTACTGGAGTAAAAGTCCCTGGTGTTCCACCAAAAATTTCTGAAGGTATTAAAGAGGTTGGTATCTTCAAGAAATCCTGAAACCTTGCATTTCCACTAATTTGAGGTAAACCTATACCAATGGTTTCTTTTACTTTAGCATCGGCTATTTTCTGGTCTATATCTGCATTTAATACATCTGTTTGATGTTTATAAGCATATTGTATACATTCTTCTAAGGTAAAACTATGCGTGGTTACCGTATCTGTTTGGGCCAGCAAAACAGAAGAAGAAATTAAACTTAAAATTGCTGCAAGCAGCATTCTGTTGGCTATCATATGTTTATCTATTTGTACTTATCTTTATATTCATTAATTAATTTTGATCCCTTATCATTAACCACGCCACAAACAAAGTGGTAAGTAATTTCATTGATAACTTCATAAAGGCTATATTTTCCACCACGTACCAATTCTGATTCAAAAATCCAGTCTATTTGGCTTACCCTTGATGCTGATAAGACTTCGATATTTAAATCCTCACGATATAAACCTTCTTTGATACCACGTTCTAAATTGGCTTTACACTTATTGAAAATATGCCCCTTCTTAAAATCATTCATAATACCATTTGCTTCTGCATGGTATTTCTCTAAATCGTAAAAAACTATCGGATTGATACCAGAAAGGCTATCTTTTAGATAATTCATGATTTTAAACATTTCGTCTATAGCGTTTTCGGCCTCGGCACTACAGCAATCTAACTGACACTCATCTTCCTTTAAAATGGTGGTAAACATGTGGTTTACCAAATCATTCTTATCCTTAAAATTTACATAGAGTGTTTTTTTAGACATACCTAAATGTTTGGCAATGTCATCCATGGTAACACTGCGCAAACCGTATTTCATAAACAGTTTCTCTGCTTCTTTAATGATGTATAACTGCACTTCTTCCATAATTTCTAATCGCCGACAAAACTATGGAAACTTTTATCATTTCCAAAGTTTCCAATAAAAATTTTATTTTTCATAATTCAACGAGGGATTTTTCAAGAATCATTTCATCTTTCCTTAGCCTATCCCACTCATTTTTGTATTTTTGCAAAAATTTTTAACATGAGTTTATCTTCTTTATACGCAATTTCTCCGGTTGATGGCAGATATCATCAAGCAACTAAACAATTAGGTGAGTTTTTTTCTGAGGCTGGTTTAATAAAATACCGTGTTTTTGTTGAAATAGAATACTTTATCGCTTTATGCGAAGTAAAGCTTCCGCAACTTCAAAACTTTGATGCTAAAAAGTTCACTGATTTAAGAAAGATTTACCAAGACTTTAAAGAAGAATATGCTTTAGAAATTAAAGAGATTGAAAAAACTACTAACCATGATGTTAAAGCCGTAGAATACTTCATTAAAAACAGGTTTGATGAATTAGGCTTAGCAGATTTTAAAGAATTTATCCATTTTGGCTTAACCTCTCAAGATATCAACAATACAGCTATCCCTTATTCTTTAAAATTAGGGTTAGAACAAGTTATTTATCCTGAAATAGAAGCTTTAATTGCGCTGTTAAAACAACTAGCTGCCGATTGGAAAGATATTTCTTTACTAGCACATACGCATGGGCAGCCAGCATCGCCAACTAAATTAGGTAAAGAAATTTTGGTATTTGTAGAGCGCTTAGAGAAACAATATCAACAACTAAAAGCTATTCCTTTTGCGGCTAAATTTGGCGGCGCTACCGGAAACTTTAATGCTCACCATGTAGCTTATGGCAACATCAATTGGCAAGATTTCGGTAATAAATTTGTAAACCAACAATTAGGTTTAAGTCGTTCTCAATATACCACACAGATAGAGCATTATGATAATCTGGCAGCACAATTTGATGCGCTAAAAAGAATCAATAATATCATTTTAGACTTAGATAGAGATATGTGGACTTATATCTCTATGAACTACTTTAAGCAAAAAATAAAAGCTGGAGAAGTTGGTTCATCGGCTATGCCACATAAAGTTAACCCCATAGATTTTGAAAACTCTGAAGGAAATATAGGTATTGCAAACGCCCTTTATGAGCATTTAGCAGCTAAACTACCGGTTAGCCGTTTACAAAGAGATTTAACAGATTCTACCGTTTTAAGAAATATAGGTGTACCTTTAGCGCATACTTTAATTGCCCTAAAATCAACAGTAAAAGGTTTAAATAAATTATTATTAAACCAAGATGCTATAGCTCAAGATTTAGAAGATAATTGGGCTGTGGTAGCAGAAGCTATTCAAACAATTTTAAGGAGAGAGAACTATCCTAATCCTTACGAAGCTTTAAAAGCCTTAACACGTACCAATACAGGTATTAATGCCGCTGTTATTTCAGATTTTGTGAATACTTTAGATGTTTCTGATGCTATAAAAGCAGAGTTAAAAAAGATAACTCCGTCTAATTATACTGGGATATTTTAATTTAAAATTACCATATAAAAAGCCAATTTGATCATATTTCAAATTGGCTTTTTGTTTTTTAAACAGTCATGAAGAGGTAAAAACTAAATCTACATGATAGGGTTAGTTATAATGATAGTATTTTTGTTAAAAATATCAACGACATGAACATTACAGTATATACAGAATCAACACCAAACCCGTCAACAATGAAATTCATTGTTAACAAGTTATTAATTAACGGAAGTGTTGATTACCCTACTAAAGAAAGTGCTTCTGTATCAAAATTCGCATCAGAACTATACAAATTTAGCTTTGTTAATGGTGTGTTTTTTGCCAGTAACTTTGTTACCATAACTAAAGCAGAAGATGCGGATTGGAATGATATTGAGCCTATTTTAAAAGAGTTTGTTAAAGGTGCTGTAGAATCAGAATATAACGTACAAGAAAAAGCACAGGAAGAAAATGTAAACTTTGAAGGTACGGAGGTAGAAGTTAAGATTCAGCAAATTTTATATGATTATGTAAGACCTGCTGTTGAACAAGATGGTGGCGCTATCAGCTATAAATCTTTTGAAGATGGTGTAGTAACTGTAGAGCTAAGAGGTTCTTGCAGTGGTTGCCCTTCTTCTACCATTACTTTAAAATCTGGTATCCAAAGTTTATTGCAAAGAATGGTTCCTGAGGTTAAAGAAGTTGTTTCTGAGGCGCTTTAAAATCTCATTAAAACATTTTAAAAGGGATGTGCTTTACAGTACATCCCTTTTTTATTGCTTATTGCTAAGGTTGAGGTGGCGTACCTGGCTGTATAGGTGCCGGAGATGATGTGGGCGGATTAGGCTGACTTGGCGTAGGAACCGGAGTTGGTAAAACTGGAGACCTATTAGGGTCTTTTGTCGCATCAGGGTTTACCCTTGGCGTATCTATTGGATTGTTAGGCACCGGATATTTAGGATCAGGAATAGTAGATTTGCCTGGTACTGGCGCTGATTTTAAAATAGGCTTACTCGTAGTATCGCTATCCATTTTACCCTTTTTGTTTTTCTTAGTCGTATCGCTTGTATCAGACGGAAACTCATGATAGGTGGCTTCATTAGAAGACATCTGCTGCATGTTTGTAGCACAGGCTACGGAGCTGGCAAATATTGCCGCTGTTAAAATTACAGTTTTCATAGTGGTATGTTTTATTGATAAATGTATATCTCTTACTTAAAAAACCGTTCCAAAAAGCATAAGATCTTCTCTTTAAATAATTTAAGTATCACTGGCCTTCTAATTACCATTTCTGGCAATTAAATTGTAAAGTATTTATTTGACTTAAATAACAAATTTATAACTACCCTTGCCATGATGGAGCTTTTTGTAAGATCTTTACCACTTAAAGATGTGATTGCCAACTTAGCAGAAGAAATGAAAACTTCTTATGATAAAAACTGCAATGAGTATATCTTGAATATACCGGCAGCTTATGGCAAAGGATTGATTAGAGGCATCAATTTCACTCTTGGTTTTGGTTTGATAGAGTATAACTGCTTTTTTAAAGAAGAAGTAAGCATCCATTTCTCTTTAAATAACATACACCCTTTAAAATTTATTTATTGTAGTGAAGGTTTTTTAAAACATCGTTTTGAAGAAAAAGAAGACATCCATCAAATAGATCAATTTCAAAATGTAGTGGTTTCTAGCTCTTCTAGTAATGGACACGTTTTAATATTTCCTAGAAATATTCATATTAGAATGAATAGTTTAGAAATTAACCGTACTGATTTTAAGACTAAAATAGATTGCGATATCGATAATCTAGACAGAAGACTAAGAAGTGTTTTTAAAGATTTAAGAGCCAAACATCTTTTTTACTATCATGGTAATTATAGTTTGGCCATGGCAAAATGTATTCAAGATATTAATTCTTCTAAACAAACAGGTTTTGCCAGAAGACTCTTGCTAGAGGGTAAAGCAAATGAAATTTTAAGTATACAAATTCAAGATTTTGAAGACGACCAACAGAATGATTCTAGAAAAAAAATTCTGAGAAAAGCTGATTTAAAACAAATTGAGCATGCAGTTAAAATCCTAAAAGAAGAACTTGCCAACCCTATTACCATAAAAGACTTAGCAAAAACAGTAGGCACAAACACCACTAAATTACAAGAAGGTTTCCAGCATATGTTTGGTGTATCGGTAAATAATTATTTAAGAAAATTAAGACTAGAGTTTGCCCGCGACCAACTTATTCTAGGTGAATTAAATATCAGCGAGATAGCCGAGCAAATTGGCATCGTTAATAAAAGTTATTTTTCTAGGATTTTTAAAGAGGCTTATGGCTTAAACCCAAAAGAGCTATCGCAACAGATAAAATCTTTGGCTAAAAAACATCGCTCCATCATTTTTAATTCATAAGCATATGTTAATAGTCTAATTAAGCAAAAGCTTAAATAAAAAGAAAGATGCGGTTATTATTGTAGCATATCTCCTTTTATGCGCATTATTATCATCTTACTTATTCTTACCATTCTTATATTTTTCATCGCATTTAACCTCATCTACACTCATGATATTGACTACCTCATTATCGGTTTTTGGATGGTATTTTTAATGCTTGTGATTTTTATTATTAAGATTATTCTAAAAAAATGAGAGAGCTCCAGAAGCAGAACTCTCCCTGGATAGATAGAATAAAAATGATTTGAATAAGTTACGGCACCTTTTGTTTAACCTTTGCATATAAAGTACCGCAACTTATTATCTTAAATTTACGCATCTTTAAACAAATTATAAAATACTCTTATTCAATAAATTGAATAGTGATAAAAATTTTACGTTTTAGAGTATTATCTATTTAAGATGAAAGAATTGTATTTTGCAAAGTGCTTTCTATAGTTGTACCACATTATAATTTCAAGAATGAGGCGCTGTTTACAGAATTAGAACAGCAATGCTTAAATCTGCACTTAAATTTTGAGATTATTATTATTGATGATGCTTCTATACCGACACAAAAAACTTATCTTCAACAGTTTAAGAAAGCAAATTTTAAAATCATCCTGTTAGAGAAAAACATAGGAAGAGCAGCCATTAGAAATCTTTTAGCAGCTGAAGCCTCCTACCCTTTCTTATTATTTTTAGATGGGGATAGTTACATTACAAACCCAAATTTCATTATTAACTATATCAATTTCCATCATCAAAACCCTGATGTTGATATAATTTGTGGTTTACGTAATTATCCTGAAAAAATAAAAAAAGAAAAAGCTTTACATCATTACTATGGTATCAAAACAGAAATATTTGCGGCTAAAGAAGCTTTCCATAGCAACAATTTCTTTATCAAAAAAGAGGTTTTTAAGGATACAAAGTTTGATGAATCCTTAAGCCAATATGGCTATGAAGATGTCCTTTTTGGTCTAATGGCTAAAACAAAGGGTTATACAATTAAAAACCTATATAACCCCGTGATACATTTGCAATTAAAAACAAATAAAGAATTTATTACTGATACTGATGCTGCTTTAAAGAATTTAGCCCAACTGATGAAACAGCCTCGTTATGAAAACCTTTTAAAAGAAATTCCGCTTGTTTGCTATTATTTAAAATTAAAGAAAACCAGCTTATTAGGTTTATTTAAAAATTTGAAGCCTTACTTAAGAAAAAGCCTAGAACAAGAAAACCCCAACTTTCTAAGCCTTAAAAAACTACAATTTTATAAGCTATTGCAGTTAGATTATTTTTTAAGCTGATACTGATCTTCGACTTTCTGAATCTCTTCAGCTTCTAACAAAAGTCTTATCACATTAAGCTTATCATTCTCTGAGCCCATTTTTACAGCCTTTACCAATTCTTCTAAGCTTAGCGGTTTTATGGCCAGAGTTTCTAAAACCGCTGTCATCATCTCATCTTTTAAGAGTGCTCTTTTTTTATTGATACAAACATCGCAAACGCCACAAGCTTTGGTATCTGTTTCATCAAAATAAGCTAAAATTTGCTCGCTTCTACATTTATCTTGCTCTACATAAGCCAACATGGCTGTCATTTTACTTTGGTAAATGGCTTTTCTTTCTTGGTAAAAGTTAAAATCAAGATATAAATCTTCTGTTTTATAGCGTGGCTTCAAGAAGGTAAGCAAGGGTTTATCTGTTTTTTTGATATAGCTGATAACTTCTAAATCATGCAATTCTTGCAGCATTTTCACCACATCATCAAACCTGATTTGGTTTTTCGAGGCCAAATCAACCTCTTTTATGGCAACAAAATAATCAAAAGCACCACCGTAAGCTCTTAAAATACTTTTGATAAATAAATCATAACGGGCTTGCTCTACCTGAAACTTATATAAATCTTCTCCGTTAACCAAAAACTGTATCCTGCTGGGTAATAAGGCTTGCTCGCTTAAAGCTAAATAAGCATTTTGCTCTAAAGTTTTAATGGCGCTTAAAGCTGTAACAACATCCAACTGGAATTTCTGACAAAAATCCCCAACATGAAACTCATACATCACACCTTCCCCTGCTTCAAAAGGTATTTGTAAGTAATTACACAGTAAATGATAGTACCTTCTAACCTCTTCTAAAGGCGGAAAATTTTGTTCAAAACGCTTCTCGAATAATATTTTATCTATTTTTTGATAAAACAAGACAGCAAAAGCCTTTTTCTCATCTCTACCTGCTCTACCCGCTTCTTGGTAATAAGCTTCTAAACTCTCGGGCATTTCATAATGTATCACAAAACGCACATCGGGTTTATCTATACCCATACCAAAAGCGTTTGTAGCCACTATTACCCTAAGCTGATTGCTAATCCACATTTGTTGGGCTTTACTTCTAGCATCGGCATCTAAACCGGCATGATAATAACTAGCGCTAATACCATGTTGGTAAAGATATTTGGCAATTTCAACAGTATCTTTTCTGGTTTTCACATAAACAATACCGCTTCCGGGTACTTTCCGGCAAACTTCTATCAGTTTTTGAAGCTTGTTTTCTAGGTTTAAAACCGAGTAAGAAAGGTTACTTCGCTCGAAGCTTTTTCTAAAAACCTTTGGATTTTTAAACTCTAGCTTATGCATGATATCTGCCTGAACCTGCTCTGTTGCAGATGCTGTTAAGGCCAACATAGGTACATCGGGATGTAAAGCCCTTAGAGCCGTAAGCTGTAAATAAGGAGGTCTAAAATCATAACCCCATTGTGATATGCAGTGGGCTTCATCTACCGCAAACAAATTCACTTTCATGTATTTGATACGCTCTCGTACCAAATCTGTAGCTAATCTTTCTGGCGATATGTATAAGAATTTTACAGGCCCATAAACACAATTATCCAAAGCAATATCAATCTCCCGTTTTCCCATACCCGATATGATAGCCATAGCGTTAATACCCTTTTTTTGCAGATTACCTACTTGATCTTTCATTAAGGCAATTAAAGGCGACACCACAATACAAATACCTGGCATAGCCATGGCTGGCACTTGGAAGCATATAGATTTACCTCCGCCGGTAGGCAGCAAAGCCAATGTATCATTTTTGTTTAATACAGATGTTACAATATCCTCCTGAAGCGGCCTAAAGCTATCATAACCCCAATATTGCTTTAAAATTTCGTGTATCGTCATAAAAAGCGCATCCTACCAAAGCTATAAAATTTATTAAATTGCAGCTTTAATAAGATGTATTTGTGATGAAAAATTTTCTAAAACTAAGTCTTTTTCTTTGTGCTTTTGCCTCATCTGCTTTAGCACAAGAAAATCAAAAATGGAATATAGAAAAACCCGGTACTGCTTTAAAACCTCTTTCTTTCACTACTGATGAAGGAACTTGGATGAATTTAGATGTTAGTCCGGATGGAAAACACATCATATTTGACCTTTTAGGTGATATTTACAGAATACCTATTACCGGAGGAAGTGCAGAATTGCTAGCCGGAGGTTTTGCTTGGGAAGTACAACCCCGCTACTCGCCCGATGGAAAATTCATTTCTTTTACCAGCGATAAAAGTGGTGGAGATAATATCTGGATCATGAATAGCGATGGTACAGGCAAAAAACAAGTTACCAAAGAAGATTTCCGTTTATTAAATAATGCCGTTTGGACATCGGATAGCAAATACATCATCGCTAGGAAGCACTATACGGGCTATCGTTCTTTAGGTGCTGGCGAACTCTGGATGTACCATATTTCTGGCGGCTTAGAAGGTATCCAACTTACCAAAAGAAAAAACGACCAGCAAGATCTGGGCGAACCTCATACCGCTCCTGATGGTAAATCAGTCTATTTTAGTGAGGATGTTAGTCCGGGACCATATTTCCAATACAATAAAGACCCTAATGGGGATATTTACGCCATCAAAAAGCTTAATTTTAACGATGGTAGTATAGAAACTGTTGTTGGTGGCCCGGGCGGTGCTGTTAGACCGCAAATTTCAAGAGATGGCAAAATGCTAGCTTTTGTAAAAAGGGTACGTTTAAAATCTCAGCTTTTCATTCATAACCTAGAAACCGGGGAAGAATACCCTGTTTTTGATGACTTATCAAGGGACCAACAAGAAGCATGGGCTATTTTTGGACTTTATCCTAACTTTAATTGGACACCAGATAATCACTCTTTAATATTTTATGCCAAAGGAAAAATCAAAAAAGTTGATGTACAAAGCTTAATCGTTTCTGATATCCCTTTTCAAGTAAATGTAAAACAAAACATTGCTGATGCGGTAAGGTTTAACCAAACTGTTTTTACTGATGATTTTGATGTTAAAATGGTAAGACAATTGGCTACCTCTCCGGATGGTAAAATGGTAGCTTTTAATGCTGCTGGATACATCTATACCAAAACCCTACCTAATGGTAAAGTTGAAAGATTAACTGATGGTAACGATTGGGAGTTCGAGCCTTCTTTTAGCCCTGATGGAAAATCTATCGTTTACACCACTTGGAACGATGAACTCCGCGGAAGCATCCAAAAAATAGACTTAAAAACCAAACGAAGTACCACTATTAGTCCTGAACGTGGCTTTTATTATTCGCCAAAATTCAATAATAAAGGCGATCAAATTGTATATGTAAAAGGTGTTGGTAATGATGTTTTAGGATATACTTATGGTAAAAATCCAGGTATTTATGTGGTATCAGCAAACGGCGGACAAGCAAAATTTATCACCAAAAAAGGTGTTAAACCTATGTTTAATGAACAAGACAACCGTATTTATTACCAAGCCAGAGAAAACGGTAAAAAAACATTAAGCAGTTGCGATTTAAATGGTAACCACACCAAAATTCATTATACCTCAACTTATACCACAGATTTTATCCCTAGTCCGGATGGTAAATGGCTAGCTTTTCAGGAATTGTTTAACGTATACCTAGTGCCTTTGCTACAAAACGTTCAAAACATAGATTTATCTGCTAACCAAAAAGCTTATCCTCTTAAAAAACTAAGTAAAGATGCAGGTAGCTATGTACATTGGAGTAAAGACAGTAAAGCTATCCACTGGACTTTAGGTCCTAAATACTATACCAGAGAGATTAAAGATGCTTTTGATTTTATTGATGAGCCGGGTAGTAAAATCACCAAAACAGACAGCCTAGGTTTACCTTTAGATTTAAAACTTAAGACTGCCATACCTAGTGGTAAAATTGCTTTAAAAGGCGCTAGAATCATCACCATGAAAGATAATGAGGTGATAGAAAATGGCACCATTCTTATCGAAAAAAATAAGATTATTGCCTTAGGAAAAGAAAGCGAAGTAATAATTCCTGCCGATGCAAAAGTTTACGGTGTTTATGGAAAAACCATCATCCCTGGCTTAATTGATGTTCATGCCCATTTACATACCAGTCCGGATGGCATCAGCCCACAACAAGATTGGTCTTACTTTGCTAATTTGGCTTATGGCGTTACCACCGCTCATGACCCCTCAAGCAATACAGAAATGGTGTTTAGTCAGGCAGAAATGATTAAATCAGGCCGTTTAGTAGGTCCAAGATTATATTCTACAGGAACCATCTTATATGGTGCAGATGGTGATTTTAAAGCCGTTATCAATAGTATTGATGATGCTAGATTTCATTTAAAAAGGATGCAAGCGGTTGGCGCTTTCTCAGTAAAATCTTATAACCAACCTAGAAGAGAGCAAAGACAGCAAGTTTTACAAGCGGCTAGAGAACTTAAAATGGAAGTGATGCCAGAAGGCGGTTCTACTTTCTTTCATAATATGAATATGATTGCCGATGGACATACCGGTATAGAGCATAATATCCCTGTGGTACCTATTTATAAAGACGTGACTACTTTCTGGAATGCCAGTAAAACAGCTTATACCCCAACTTTAATTGTTTCTTATGGCTCGCAATCAGGCGAAAATTATTGGTACGATAGAACCAATGTTTGGGAGAATGAAAAACTGGGCGAATTTGTTCCTCGCTCTATTATAGACCCTAGGTCTAGAAGAAGAAATACTTCTGAGTATGGCGATTACGGTCATATAGAAGTTTCTAAAGCCGTGAACCAACTTGCTGCCGGTGGGACTAAAGTAAATTTAGGTGCGCATGGGCAATTACAAGGTTTAGGTGCCCACTGGGAGCTGTGGATGTTGGCACAAGGCGGAATGAGCCCTCATGAAGCCCTTAAAGCTGCTACCATTAATGGTGCAGATTATTTGGGTATGAGTAAAGAAATTGGCTCTCTAGAAAAAGGCAAACTAGCCGATTTAATTGTGCTGAATGAAAACCCATTGGAAGACATCAGAAATACAGAAAGTATCCAATATGTGATGATGAATGGCCGCTTATTTGAAGGTGAAACCATGCGAGAATTAGGAGATAACATACAGCCTAGAGGTAAATTCTGGTGGCAATACAGTAAAACCGAGAACTATTTAGTACCAGATGGTGAAGTACAAACCTGGACTTTTACCGTTCCGGAGTGTGATTAGGGTTTAGGTGGTTAGGTATTAGTCGGTTAAATTGTTGAGGTTATTTGTTTAGCCCCCCAATAGTTATTGCGAGCTAGTTGGTGATTAGCTGAATGGTAAAATTGTATATTTTCTAATTTGTAATCAGTACTTACTCATTAAAGTAAGAACTGATTCAAATTAATAAGATAAAAGATGTTTTGTAGTGTAAAATGTAGGGTGTAATAAATATTATTTAAAAAGAAATCTTCTTATGTAGATAGCTATTTAGTATGACAAGCTTTAGAACAAATACGGCAACCATTAGATTGTGTATAAGTCTTTTTCGCTTCTTTTACAGCATCGGCACAGTTACTAAATGATCCTAGAAATTTCTTAACATAGGGCAAATAGATACAATCTTCTTTGTGTACTTCATGATCTCCGTTGGGTTGGGCTTGGTGGTTAACGTAATAAAGACTCATCTTATAAATTTATGAATTAAGGATATCGATTTTTCTTTTTATAATCATATCAAAATTAGTAGTGCTAGTCTTTCTGTTTTTACGGGAAACCGTAAAGAAGGAATTATTTTTAGAAGTTTTAGGAATACAAAAAGCCATTGACCTTCTTAGTCTATGGCTAAAAAATTTCATAAAGAATCGGAGTTATATGATACCTAAGTCTTTACAAAAGGCAATCAGCTGCTCGTTTTTAGAACAGCCAAGGGTTTCTCTCATCAGGTTTAGACGTTTTTCTACACTGCTTAAGCCTGATGGCTTGTATCCGTTTTTTTCTAGGTAATAAGGTATATCCTTTTGGAGCATACCATGAGAGAGCTGTGTAAGCAGAATAATATCGTAATCACTAAATTCGTAGGTGTTTTGGGTTTTGACCGCTTGCTTTAAGGCAAAAGGCATATACTTATTTCCTTTGCTTAGGGCCTCTAGTGCTTTCTTCAGTTCTTCTACATCTCGGCGGGCTTTACGTACATAGGCATCAATATCTAAATCACGAAAAAGCTGATCGATGATAGAAACCTTACTTTCTGCAGAAAATACCAGAACTTTGATATGAGGTTGAATTTTACGGATTTCGGTAATTAAATCGGCCCCATTCTTAAGCTTTTGCTCTCGATAATCTTCTTCGAAAGATAAATCGGTAATTAATAATTCGTAAGGTTCATTTGCTAATAAGGCTTTCCGAGCTCTTTGAAATGCATCATCACAATAATAGGTATAGTCGCATATACTTACTCCTGCATCTTCAAGAGTTTTCCTTACAGAAACATTTGAACTTTCGTGATCTTCGGCTATTAATACTTTATGAAACATAATCTTATTTTAAGCAGATGGGAAAAGGATAAGAATTTTTAAGCCTCCTTCTACACCTTTTGCAAAAGTAATATGTCCACCTATTTGCTCTATACGGTTTCCCGTATTACGCAATCCGTTTCCAAAAATTTTTCCTTCTGGAATACCTATACCATTATCTGTATAATGAATTTTCAATACGTTTTCTTCTGCCTGCTCGAACCTTAATGCTACTTGATTGGCATGGCTATGCTTTTTCATATTAACCATTAACTCTTGAAGTATCTGTTTTAGCTCGTACTTATCTAAAGCTTTAACCCTATTCCAAAATTCAGGAGTATTGCCTATGATAATCACTTTAGTTTGAGCAGAGGCAAAAGAATTAAGAAGTGTAGCAATAGCGATTTCAAAACTTTGGGTGCTATCAGGAGTATCATCATAAGAAATATCTCTAGATTGCTCGTAAAGCATCTCCATATGGTCAAGAAGTTTATCTTGTGCTAAGGGTATACCATTTTCTATCTCAGACATTAAGCGATATAAACCATTAGCTACCACGTCATGCACCTTTTTAGATGTTTTTAATTGGTTTTCACGTATCGCATTTTTTGCTTCCAGTTCTAGACGTTCTTTCTTCTTTTTCTGCCAAATGAGAGTAATGACGCTTCCAGTAATCATCAAGAAAATTAAAAGCGCAATCCAGCTATTACGCTTTGTTTTTTCTCTTTGCAGGATAAGATTGTCTGCCTTATGTTTCTCCGTTTCGTAACGGATAAGTGCAAACTGGTTTTTCGCTGTACTTCTAGCTGTTTGTAAGCTATCGTTTAGGTTTTGATAGAGATTAAAATAAGCTTTGGCTTCTTGTGGCGGACTTAACTTGATTAAATTCTGAATGGCAAGCAAACAGTCATCCGCACTATTCATCTCATGAGCTGTTTGATAACTTAACTTGGCATAGTACAGTGCCGAATCAGCTTGCTTCTGTATATGGTATTGCGTAAGTTGTATGTAGCTAGAGTTTTGCCCACTGATATTTTTTTCCTTCTTTCTTATACTTAAAGCTTGGTGAAGTTCTGGTAGAGCAAAATAAGTAGGATTTTGTTCCCATTTGGTGAATGCGGAATTTGAAATAACCCTTGCTAAGTTTAAAGGTCTGGTTTCTTTCTTTAAAATCTCTTGGTATATCGCTAAAGCTTCTGCATATTTCTTTTGTTTTCTATATACATTGGCGATGTTATTTTTCACTACTCTTACAGCATCGCTATCAGCTGTAAAGCTTAAAGTTTCCTGATAAAATGCTATAGCCTTATCATATTCCTTGAGGTTAAAGGAAGTAATACCTAGATTATTAAAGTTAGATCTGATGTAAGGATGATGTTCTTCATTTTTAAAATTAAGGTAAGGAATAGCATTTAGGGCTAGTTCTCTAGCCCCAAAGTTATCTCCTTGCTCGGTAGCAATCATCCCCATATTGATAAGACAAGAGCCTACTTCAAGACTGTCTTTACTTAACAAAAACTGCTCTTTAGCCTTATTGAAATAAGAAAAAGCAAGCCTATATTTTCCAGAATCTAAAAAGTTGAAGGCTGTATCTAAAAGCTGAAATCCGGCAGAATCTTTCTTATTTTTTTGCTCAGGAGTATGACATCCAGCAAAAACAAAGAAAGCAACAAGTAATAAGTAGAAAATTTTCAAGTCTAATTTTTATCCTAATTTAAACACTAAATGGCCACCATTTAAACCTATGGCTATATAATCTTCATTTATAGAGTTATACTAAACCTTCCCATACACTGCTTTTCTATAAGAAATTCCCCAATTAGCCAATTCATCTATAATGGGTGAAAGTGTTTTACCATAATCTGTAATAGCGTATTTGACTGTAATAGGCTTGGTATCTAAAACTGTTCTGCTCACCAAATTATTCATTTCTAAATCTTGAAGCTCTTTAGAAAGCATTTTAGTACCAATTCCCTCTATCTCTCTCAGCAAATCCATAAAACCAAGCTTATGGCCTTCCATAAGCGTACCTAGAATATGAAATTTCCATTTACCTGATAAAAGACTCATGGCATCACTAATGGCTTGCATTCTAAGCTGGCAAACCGGCGTAGCATTTATTTCGGCATTTTTCTTCATCTCTACTTAAATTGGTTAAGTAAAGTTATTCATCTTATAGATAGTTTCCTATAGGAAAGTACTTTCTAAAAGGAAAGCCATAGCCAAAATACAGCAAAGCCGCCTTAATTTTGATTAAGCCTTAAAAAAAGTTCTTAAAATTTTTTTGCTTATTATAATATGGAAAATAACCCACTTTTATGTAATCCTGAAACTGGTTTTTGTGAGATACCGGGAGATTCAGTACATACACAAGTCGAGATGAATAGCGCAGGAAAACCTTTAAAACTTATTTATTTTACTGATCCTATTTGTTCTTCTTGCTGGGCTATTGAGCCACAATTAAGGAAGTTAAAGTTGCATTATGCCCATATTTTAGACATAGAATATAGGATGGGCGGTTTATTACCTAATTGGACTTATAATAGCGGTGGAATTAGTAAACCCTCGGATGTTGCTGGGCATTGGGATGAAGTAAGTATTTATTATGACATGCCTATTGATGGTGATATTTGGTTAGAAGATCCATTACCATCATCTTACCCACCCTCTATAGCCTTTAAAGCTGCACAAATTCAAGATGAGGAAAAAGCTATCTTATTTTTAAGAGAGCTAAGAGAAATGGTTTTCATGCAAAAGAAAAATATTACCAAATGGGAACATCTTGAACTGGCAGGACAAAAAGTAGGGTTAAACATCATCAAGTTAAAAACTGATTTTGAAGGACAAGCTAAAGCACTTTTTGATGAAGATTTAGCACTTGCTAAACAAAACGGCGTAAGGGGCTTCCCTACTATATTTTTTATAAATAAGGAAGGACAAAAAGAATTGGTTTATGGCTCTAAACCTTACTCTGTTTATGAAAACACGATTTTGAAACTTTATCCTGATGCTACCAAAAAAGATTATGCAAAAGATTGGGAAACACTTTTTTCTATTTATCATTCTTTAACTGCTAAAGAGTTTTCAGAACTTACCGAAATACCTAGAAAACAAAGTGAAGTGTTTTTAAATGAACTAACAGAAAAAAGAAATCTAAAGAAACATACTATAAAAAATGGTTCTATTTGGCTAAAGTAGAAATCCTAAAATGAAGTCCTCGGTCTTCTATCTTTAGTCTTCGATCTTCCAATCAAGACAAAAATCTACTTAACCACCAACCAGAATCTTTGATGGTTCTTTCTTGGGTGTCAAAATCTACATGAACAAGGCCAAAGCGAGGATGATAGCCTTCTGCCCATTCGAAATTATCTGTTAAGGTCCAAACGAAGTAGCCATCAACTTTATAACCTTCTTCTTTAGCTCTTAAAACCTGTTTGATATTGTCTTGAAGGTATTTCAACCTTTCTGCATCATGAATATGTCCGTCTTTTTTAACATCAGGAAAAGCAGCACCATTTTCTGTAATCAGGAGTTTTTTTATTTGAGGATAAGCGTTAAACTGCTTTATCATTTGGTAAATAGCTTCGGGGTAAACTTCCCATTTCATACTGGTGATGGGTACTTTTCTTTTTTCGGCTTTGACTAGGGAAGCACCAATATAGGGTGTTAACCACGAGTTTTTAATGATTTCTCGGGTATAATTTTGTATACCGATGAAATCAAAATCAAAGCTTAGCTGTTCCAAATCTCCGGCTAATATATATTTCTGTAAGCCTTTTAGCACAGGCAGCTCTTTTACAGGATAACCTAAGCCTAATAAAGGCTCTATATACAAACGGTTTAACAATGCGTTTACACGAGCTACCGCTTTTCTATCTCTTTCTAAATCACGATAGGGCTCTAAATAAGAGCAGGAAAAGGTAGTTCCTATATGAGCTTCTGGCTTTATTTGCCTGATGATTCTGGCGCTAGCCGAAATAGCCATAGTAGCGTGATGAATAGCCGGCAGGAAATTTCTCATCCCTCGCCTACCCGGGGCATGTAAGCCTAGAAAATAACCTGCTCCGGTAAATACTACAGGCTCATTCATCACTATCCAGTTGTGTACTTTATCTCCAAAAGTATTGATGCATAATTTGGTAAACTCTTCAAACCAAGTGATAACTTTCCTATTTGTCCAGCCACCTTGTTTTTCTAATTCTTGAGGTAAATCCCAATGGTAAAGGGTAATCCAAGGGGTTATGCCTTTGGCCAAGCATTCATCTATAACTTGATGATAATAGGCTATGCCTGCAGGGTTTACCTCACCAGTACCTTTTGGTAAAATACGAGACCAAGAAATAGAAAATCTAAAATTGGGAATATTTAGCTTTTTGATGAAGGTAATATCTTCTGCATAGCGATGATAAAAATCACAGGCTATGTTACCATGATCTCCGTTTAAAACTTTCCCCCTTTTGCTGGTAAAAACATCCCAAATGGATGGGCCTTTACCATCGGCATTATAAGCACCTTCTATTTGATAGGCTGCAACAGAAACTCCCCATTTAAAATGAGGACCAAATGCTTCTTTAGGTGGAAATTCTTCTGGATTTAATGGCATGCCTTAACAAAAATTACGACTGCAAAATACGTCCAAAAATTAGATATCAAAATAAATTGGAGATTTAGTGAAATGATTATGATTTATTTTTGATGATAGTAGCTGGCACATACCTTCTATTCTGATTTGCGTTAACGATGGAAGCGGCATCCTTTTTGGCTTTTTTTGCCAAAAAGATACAGCGGACAGCGTGTTAAAACGCCCAAAACATCATCTTATGATAAAAAAAATTAGTGCGTAAATAAAGAACGCATCCTTTTTAAAAACAACAGTTCTTTTATTTTATCCAGATATTTTATAAACCAATTATACATCATGCTCTATTTTAATGATGTATGAAAGTAACGATAACTTATAAACTTGGCATTTCTTTAAGATGAAGAAATGGTTAATTTTTTTAGATACTGATGGTAAAATCTGTCTCGAAAACATGGCCATGTTCTACAAATTGTATCGCTTCTTTTTGACTAATATCTTTTAAGTCTTCATCGCTATCTGCATAACCCAACCAAGGCTCTATGCAAAGAAAATTTGCTCCAGGTTTTGCCCAAACACCTAAAGAAGTGAAATGCGGAAAATCAAGCCTAACAAACTTATCTCCTCGCTGGCTTTTTAAAGTTACGCTTCTTGATTTTAAAGTTTTAAACACCAATGCATCAGCATCAAATAGCGTTTTAGTCAGGTTTAATTCGCCCTTATCTGCCACAGGTATGGTTTTACCGTTAAATAAGCCCTTGGTAGAAAGGAGCGAACTTTCTAAATGCTCTGGATGCTCAAAAAACAAGGTATAATCTTCATAAGCTTCACCAGCTGTTAATGGAACTTTAAAACCGGGATGGGCACCTAAAGAGAAATACACACGTTTATCGTCTAAATTGATGACTTTATACATCACCTTTAAAGAGCGCCCTTTAAGCTGATAAACCACTTGAAACTCGAATTTATAAGGATATTGTTGTAGGGTTTCCTCGTTATAACGCAAAGCAAAATGAGCATGGTCTGGTGCAGATTCTATCCTTCTGAAAGTGCTGGTTCTGGCAAAGCCATGCCTATTCATTTGATAAGTTTTACCATCAACCAAAAGTGTATTGTCTTTTAAGTTACCTACAATGGGGAAAAGATTTGGCGCATGATAGGCCCAAATAGCTGCCTGTGCATCCCAGATATATTCTGTTTGACTTTCTTTATCAAAAAGGGAGCTTAGCTCTGCCCCTTTCATGTTGATGGTAACTTTTAGCTGACTGTTTTCTAAAATTATCATAGGTGTAAAGATTAAAGTTTTTTGAATTTGCTGGCTAACATTTTCAACATGTCTTCATCTGCTGGCTTAGCCAAATCTGGATCTTGAGCTTTAGCTACAGGCTTATTAAACTGTGCTTTTATTTGTTGCCCTTGTTGTGGCTTTGGCTGTTGTTGCCTGTTTTCGTTCTTTTGGTTTTTGTATGCTGTCCAGAGTTTTTCTAAACGGTTTTTGGTGTATAAAGGGAAATCTCCGTTCATCATCCAGGCATAATAGCTAGGTTCTTCATCAAAAACCTGGAAAACTGTTTTTCCTTTATGTTTACCAAAATTAAAGCAAGCTATATTATCATCGTTAAAAACCATTCTACCTGCAAAATCTACAGGTTTGTTAAGGTTGGTAAATTGATGTAAAGCCTCTACATCATTAACTACTGGTTTTGATATTTTACCGTTTCTATCCTCCCAATCTTGTCCTTCATATTTCTCTATTTGCGCTAATAGAACTTCGTAAGTGGCTTTAATATCTGCTTCGGCAGAGTGCGCATTAATAATATCTTTACCACAATAAAACTTATACGCCGCTTTTAAAGTGCGTTGCTCCATCTGGTGGAAAATATTTTGTACATCTACAAAATGTCTATTATCAATATCAAAAGGAGCTTTTACCCTTAAAAACTCTTCCATCAACATCGGGATATCAAACTTGTTAGAATTATAACCAGCTAAATCGGCATCGCCAAGAAAATCTATAATTTCCTGTGCTGCATCTTTAAAAGTTGGCGCATCTTTTACATCTTCATCATAAATACCATGTATCAAGCTAGACGCTAAAGGAATAGGCATTTGAGGATTTATTTTAAGCGTTTTAATAAGCTCGGTACCGTCTGGCATAGCCTTTAGAATAGAGATTTCTACAATACGGTCTGACGCAACATTTACTCCTGTTGCCTCTAAATCAAAAAATGCCAGTGGGCGCTTTAGCTTTAATTTCATTTATTTTGTTCTTAAAAGATGGAAATTTATGAACCTAAATATGATATAGGTTGAGATAAACACTTAACCAAATATGAGGATGCCTAACAATATTCCTATCACCATAATAAGATAAAGCAATATTTCATTAGACGCAAATTGCTTGTATTTGCCCCAAAAATTATATCCCTTATCGTCTTTGTTCATAAACCTGTACCAAAGGTGGGTAATTTATATGGCTATAGAAAGCAAAATTTTCTTTTGTTGTAAAAGGTATTATTTCACAGAACCACCTCTAGAAAAATACTTATAAGTGTAAGGGTCTTTAAGTTTTTGAACCATCACTCCTTTTCTGGTGCTGGCATGTACATAGTAACCGTTTTGTAGAAATACACCTACATGGCTAAATTTCTTTTTATCATAATCAAAGAAAACTAAATCACCTTCTTTAAGCTGCCCTTCATACTTCCTTTTGATGATGTTTATTTGTTCTGATGTATTTCTGGGGATGTTTTTATTGTAAACTTCTTTATAAAGCAGGTATGTAAAACCAGAGCAATCTATGCCGTTTTTACTTAATCCGCCGAATTGATATCTTGTCCCTAACCATTCATCAATAAACTGATACAGCTCTGGATTTTTGATTTTCTTTTTCGGAACATCCATTAAACGGGCATATTTTTGTACAACAGTCGTACTGTTTTTAGATGATTGTGTAAGGTTTTTCTTAGAAGAACAGGAAATAAATAGAAAGGTAGAAAGGAAGTAAAGTAATATCCTCTTTTGCATGCTTAAAATTAATAATTTACTGATGCATAAACGCAAAATTTAATATGGTATTACTATTGCGATAGCGCTACAAATAGAAATGAAGATGATAGCACCAGAAAAATATCAGGATTTAAGCCCTAGAGAAGCCATAGCTTATCAAAAAGAATTAAGAGCCTTGATTAATCTTCAAGAGCTTGATAAACCTATACGCTATATCGCTGGCGCTGATATTTCTTTTAATAAATATGAAGAAACTGTTTATGCTGGTATTGTGATTTTAACTTACCCAGATTTGATCGTTATTGAAGAAGCTACCGCTATTTCTAGCACCACTTTTCCTTACCTATCCGGATTATTAGCTTTTAGAGAAATACCAGCTTTGTTAGAGGCTTTTAAAAAACTGAAACAATTGCCAGATGTAATGGTATTAGACGGACAAGGAATAGCACACGAAAGAAGATTGGGTATAGCTACACATTTTGGTTTATTAACCGATATACCTAGCATTGGCTCGGCAAAGAGCAGGTTGCATGGTCTTTATGAAGAACCAGGTAGTAAGCCTTTTGATAAAACTCCCCTATTAAGTAAACAAGAAACACTTGGCTTTGCCTTTAGAAGCAAAGCCAAGTGCAAACCTATTTTTGTATCGCCAGGTCATAAAATTTCTTTAAACCAAAGCGTAGAAATAATAAAAAACTGTATTACCAAATACCGCATCCCAGAACCAACCCGATTAGCACATTTATTGGTTAATAGGATTAGGATTGAGCATAAGTTGAAAGTCTGAAGCAATGGGCCGCTGTCTGAAGTCTGGGTGGAAAGAGTTGAAAGTCGAGCGTCCGAAGACCGCTGTCCGAAGCCTGAGTGGAAAGAGTAGGAAGTTGATAGTCTGCAGACCGCTGTCTGAATTCTGGGTGGCAAGAGCAGGAAAAAGCAACCCATAAAAAAAGATTGCTTCTTCGTTCCTCATCGCCATGACCTAATACCCGATAGCTCGGGCCTAATCAACTAACAAATTAATGACCCAGTTCCTAATCAACTAACCACCTAACAAACTAAAATCTAACAAACTAAAACCTAACAAACTAACCACCCAACAAACTAACAAACTAATACCTAACCAACTACTCTAAATAACCAAACTTACCTAGATTCACATCTTCAAATGCTTGGATAATTTCTTCTCGTGTGTTCATCACGAAAGGACCATGAGCTGCAATAGGCTCTAAAATAGGCTCTCCGCTTAAAATTAAAACCACACTTTGTTCTAATGCTTCTAGGGTAAAATCTTCCCCTTCATTTTTAAATAGCAAGAAATTATCTGTTGCTACAGTTTTCTCATCATTTACTTTAATGCTGCCCTCTACCACCAATAATGCCGTATTGTAATGAGCTGGGAAAGAAAATTTCGCTTTTCCACCGGTATTAAGTTTTGCATTTTGCAGATGAACCGGCGTAAAGGTTGACGCCGCACCAGGTGTATCTTGATAAGCACCAGAAATAACCTCTATCGTACCTGCATCATTATCCAAAGCATATTTCTGAATATTTTCTTTGGTGATTTCCTGATATTTAGGCTTAGACATTTTATCCTTAGCAGGTAAATTAACCCATAGCTGTACCATTTGGAAATCTCCACCAGCTTTGCTAAACTCCTGCTCATGATATTCTTTGTGTAAAACTCCTGAGGCGGCTGTCATCCATTGTACATCGCCTTCACCTATGATACCGCTATTTCCAGCACTATCATGATGAGCAACTTTCCCTTTATAGGCTATAGTTACAGTTTCAAAACCACGGTGTGGGTGTACACTTACCCCTCTTGGCTTATCTGTTGGAGGGAAATAAAATTTAGAATTATAATCTAACATGATAAAAGGACTCATCCTTTGCATACTTAAACCGTAGCTTCCTGGGATAAAATTGTGTACTCTAAAACCATCGCCTACCATATGTGGGGCTGGTGGAGTAAAAATATGTTCAATGCTTTTAGTTTTCATCTTCTTTAATTTTATACTTCAAATTTACATGAAAGAAAAAAGCTAGGCATTGATGTATGATAAGAAATTAATGAGGCTTGAAATTTCTTCTGGCTAGCTCTTTACGCACCCTACTTAAAGATTCCGGAGTAAGCCCTAAGTAAGAAGCTATCATCCATTGCGGTAAACGTAAAGTAAGTTCTGGATAAAGTTTTATAAAATCTAGATAACGTTGCTCTGCAGTAGCGCCTAATAATAGGTTCACTCTTTTTTGTAAATGCCTGATATGGCTATGCAATGCTTTATGGTTAAAAGCTCTGTAAACCGTACTTATGTTACAGGCATGGGTAATAAAATCTTCATTTAGCATCACCAATGCTGTGTCTTCTACAGCATCAATA
This sequence comes from Pedobacter puniceum, assembly GCF_009674685.1. Lineage (GTDB taxonomy): Bacteria > Bacteroidota > Bacteroidia > Sphingobacteriales > Sphingobacteriaceae > Pseudopedobacter > Pseudopedobacter puniceum. The sequence continues at coordinate 613,024 of NZ_WKJI01000001.1, read as the reverse complement.
AACAATTCTGAAGGTTCATTAAAAAAATAGCTGCTTCTATCTACAATAATCCAATCTTCTGGTGCAAATTGGATGATATGTTCCTTTCCTTGCTCATCAATGGTATAAGAACGCAACAAACCTTTAGAAACAAAGAAAGAATAACCACAAACTTCTCCATGTCTTAATACAAATTCTCCCTTTTTTATGGATTTAGATTTTAAATAATGGCTAATTTCTAAAAATTGCTCATCAGTAATATCAGAATGGTTTTGGATATAATTTTTAAAGTTATCAAGCATCATTAAACAAATTAAATATAACTCTAAAACTAGTTCCTTTATCTACCTCAGAATTTACTTGTATATCTATCTGATGATAAGCGGCAATACTTTTTACAATAGCCAAGCCTAAACCATAGCCTGGGTTTTCTGCCTGATCACTTTTTCTGAACCTATTAAATATAAAAGGGATTTGTGCTTTAGCGATGCCTTTGCCCGTATCTTTTACCGTTATCTGGTATTGATTAAAGCTTAATAACTCGTCAAAAATTTCAATAGTTCCGTTTTCTTTATTGAATTTGATAGCATTATTAATAAGGTTATAAAAAAGCTGAAAAAGTAAATCGTGATTAACCTGTTTTAACAAAAGCTCTTCTTTTATGTCCAAATGGATTTGAATGTTTTTCTCTTCTAAACGATGACTTATTTCTTCCAGAATTTCTTGTAACAATACAACGGGGTTTACTTCATCCCTTTTCACAAATTGCTCATTATCTATCCTCGAGATAAGCAATAAAGAGCTCGAAATCTTCTTTAACCTATCTAAAGTCTTCATGGTTTCAAGAATACCTAATTCAGCAGATTCTGATAAATCTTCATCCCTCAACAAATTTTCAAGTTTATGTTGTAAGATGCTGATAGGCGTCATCAACTCATGCGAAGCATTAGCAGTAAACTCTCTTTCTTTGGCAAAAGCTTCATTTATTTGCCTCATTAAAATTAAGATAGATTCGTCCAGATAACTAAAATCTGTAGTACTGGTTTTAATTTTAGCTTCTTGCTCTTTAAAAGGGAATTTCCTATTAACCAATCTACTTTTAATAATTTGCCCAAGAGGTTTAACCAATAAACGCGTAAAAGTAACATCAATTAAAACCGTAAAAACAATTAAACTGATGAGCACATACAGCGCAAAACGTTGCAAAGGTTGGTTATATTGATGAATACTTGCTATAGTTTTACCTACTTCTAATAGGTATGGCTTATTTTCATCATAGAAAGTATGGCTTAACACCCGATAGTTAAGTGTATCGCCTTCAATAATTCTTTTGGTATCTTTTATCGTGTCTAAACTTGCTTTATCTGTGTAGGGCTCTAGGGCGATATATTCTTCTTTTAACAGGGTATAACTACCATAACTTTTCTCGCCTTGCAGGTAATACTGAATACCATTTTTGGCAACAATATCCATCACTTTTTCTTGCTGCTCTTTTAAAATATAATTGGTGTATTCTGATGCAATTTGATCTACCAAAAATGGTAATAACAGAATAAATAAAGCCGCAACAACAAGCTTAGAACCTGCAATAAATAAAAGTAACTTGGTGGCTAGCTTCATTATTTTCTTATTCTATAACCTACACCCCTAACGGTTTCTAGCCATTCTGTAGAGGCTAAAACATTCAATTTCTTTCTGATATTCTTAATGTGTGCATCAATATAGTTAGAATCGTAATCTACATCGGCAAAAGTACCCCATATATGCTCGCTTAATTGCATACGTGTTAATACCCTGTTTTTATGCAAAAGTAAATAGCTTAACAAATCAAATTCTTTTCTTGATAGCTCTATTTCTTGCTCGTTATAGATCACCAAGCGTTTTTGTATATCTATCTCAAAATCTCCTATAGTTAATAACTCATCTTGAACGTTAAACTTCCTACGGGCAATAGCCTGCATTCTAGATTGTAGTTCTAAGAGGTAAAAAGGTTTTGCTAAATAATCATCAGCACCTAAATCTAAACCTGTTATTTTATCTTCTAAATTCCCTCTTGCTGTGATGATGATAAATGCCGCTTCTGGATGCGATTTTTTTATCTTTTTCAAAATATCAAGTCCATCACCATCGGGTAAACCTAAATCTATCAAGATAAAATCATAGCTGTTAACTTGTGCTTTTTCTAATCCGTCATGAAAGGTGTGTGCCAAATCACAAACATAAAAAGCCTTTTTAAGAAAGGTTTCCATTTCGTAAGCCAAGGTTTTTTCATCTTCTATGATTAAAACTTTCATAATGAATTAGAATTGATAATAAAATGCTAAACCAAAAAAAGACTGATTTCGTTTTACCCCAGGCTCTGTTTCATGCCCAAGAAGGGTAAATTGGTAACTAAGTTCTGCTAAATAATTTGCCCTACTGTAATTTATAGGTAGTTTAAAATTATAGGCTAACATACTAAAAGTAGAAGCCTCAATTGTTTCGGTTGTGGTAGTAGTATTACCTGCATTACCATTTCCTGCATTAGGATTTTTACCATTCCCTTTCCCTCTTTTTTCCTGCTCTATGGTATAAGTTTCAAAAAAATTTCGGCTACCTGCAACCAACTCTATACAAGGCTCAATAGATATTAAATCATTTTCTGTGATGTTAAACAAAGAAATATCTTTGGATTGACCTAAACTCATGAAAATATCATCTGCCTTACCGAAAGAATAATCGGTGCTAAAAACACTTTTAAACCAAGGAAAATGATAAGTTGCCATGAAACTTAAATTATTGGTATTGGCGGCTTGTAGTAAAGGCGAATTTTTAGGATAAAAGAATTTATAATAAGAAAGACCAACGCTTAACTTATCATTAATTTCATAATCATAACCAATACCCAAATCGCCTTCCGAAACAAAAGAGCTATCACTAAACAACCTATATGAACCCGCAGAAAGGTATAAACCAGATGGAAATCTTAAAGTTGCGTTAAGTAAAGCATAAGGCAACCTTTCTGAGGTTACTTGTCCGTAATAACTTATATTACTATTATATAAAGCTGCTAATGTTAATGTTTTAGATGCTTTTAAAGTGTCTGTTTGCGCTTTTAAAGTTCCGGTTATAACATTCATTAGCATGAGTAGAAATATAATTTTCCTAATCATGAGGTAGATATATTAATTATCGTTTCTTAATATTTGGCTTTACAATCTTAATCTTTTGAGGTTGCACTTTAGGCTTCACACTAGCAGGCTTAAGTTGTCTTTTAGCTTTAGGAACTTGTTTAATCTCTGGTTGTGATGGTTTTACTTGAGTCTCTTTAGGATCTGCTTGTTTGGTTTCTACCGTTTTTTTATCTTTTTCTTGATAAAAAACAACATCAGAAGCAGCAACCACTCTAGTATACAAGCTAAATAACACAGCTAAACCCAAAAACCGAAGAGAGAAAATCCTATTCATGATGTAAATATAAAAAAGTTTGTCTCCCTAAGGAGACAAACTCATCTACCTATCCTTAACATGGAGTTCGTTAAGTACAACAAAGATGTATCCCTTAAATGAAATTTTGATGAAATTTTAGAAATAAAAAAAAATTTCTTTTTCATGTTCTTTTCATGTTTGCCCTACAACTTTGACCATGTAAAACTTATGATATAACCGTTTAAATATTAAAAACATGAAAAAGAAATTCACATACGCCGTACTTGGACTTGTAGCAAGTTTAGGTTTATTTTCTGCTTGCCAAAAGGATGAAATTGCTGATGGTAAAAGTAAAGTAGAAATCAGGATGACTGATGCGCCAGGTAGTTTTGACGCTATTAATCTAGATGTTAAAGAGATTGTATTGCTTTCTGGCGATGAGACTTATGTATTTCCTGTTACAACCAATATTTTTAATATCCTTGATTTTAGAATTGGTACTAGTAACCCTGATATTTTAGTGGCTTCAGGAGAAATGCCTGCCGGAGAAATTACAGAAATAAGATTGGTACTTGATGAAGGAAATACTATAGTAGTTGATGGTGAAGAATTGCCATTACAAACTCCAAGCGGACAATCATCAGGCTTTAAAGTTAAACTAACAGAAAATCCAGAATTATTATCTGGCGCAGCTTATACCCTATTATTAGATTTTGATGCTGCTAAATCTATTGTTAAAACTGGTAATAATAAATATATCTTAAAACCTGTAGTAAGAGGTATAACTGCTGCTACAACAGGTTTAATTTCTGGTACAGTTTTGCCTTTAGAGAGTGCCCCTGAGGTTTTAGTAATATCAGGTACTGATACTGTGGGTACCGTACCTAATGCAGAAACTGGTGCATTCATCGTTGGTGGATTAAAAACTGGTACCTATGCGGTAAAATTTGTACCTGTGGCAGGCTTTAAAGATTCTACCATCACTAATGTTAGTGTAACGGCTGGCCAAATAAAGAGTTTAGGAACGATTACACTTAAACCTTAATTATATATCAAAAAGGCAGGTGATGAATAAGCCTGCCTTTTAATCATTTAAATTAGAAGGAGATAGAAAGATGAGGAAGATATTTTTTTTAGCTTTAGCGATGATAGGTTTTATCGCTCATAGCGCACAATCCCAAGTAAATATTAATGTAAATATAGGTGCTCAACCGGCTTGGGGGCCCGTTGGATATGACCATGTAGATTATTATTACTTACCAGATATTGAAAGTTACTACTATGTACCAAGTAGACAATTTATTTATCTAAGTAACGGTAACTGGGTATTTGCAACTTCTTTACCTGGCAGATATAGAAATTACAATTTATATAATGGTTACAAAGTAGTTATTAACTCGCCCAGACCTTATTTACATTTTAGAGAGCATAGAGTTAAATACTCTAGGTATAAACATAATAGGTCTCAGGCTATCATTTACAGAAGTAATAACCCTAGATATTATATAGTAAAAGGACATCCAAGGTATAGACATCATGATGATGATAATCGATCAAGATATGCTTCTTATGATAGAGATTATAGAGAGCATCATCGTGGTAACAGAGGAAAAGGCCATGGGAATGGAAAAAATAAAGGCCGAGATTAACAAATAACGATTAACTGTTGTACATCATAAGTTCCCTGTTTTGATTAATTTAGTGATACTTATTTTCATGAGATATTCCCAAATTCTTCAAGTATCTCATCAAAACAGGGGCTTATATTTTGATTTTCATCTTCTTATAAGTCAAAATTCTGTTTCTAAAACCTTTCTTAATTTATCTGTTGGCAAGCCCATTACATTGGTATAAGAACCCTCTATCTTATTTACGGCTACTAAACCTATCCAATCTTGGATACCATAGGCTCCAGCTTTATCAAAAGGTTTATGGTTTTTTACATAATAGCTTATCTCTTCAAGACTTAAAGGGTTAAAATAAACCAAAGTTTCCTCGCTAAAAGTAATTTGCTTAACCGCCGATTTAATACTTACTCCTGTAATTACTTGATGCTTTCTGCCTGCCAATTTCCCAATCATGGCTATAGCATCAGTTTCATCTACAGGTTTTCCTAAAATCTCATCATTTATTAAAACAATGGTATCTGCGGTAATTAATACGCCATCATCAGGAATATCAAAAGCAGCAGCTTTTTTATCGGCAATATAAGCGGCAACCTCTGTTAGTGCTAAATCATCAGGATAACTTTCATCTACATCTTTTAAAAGCAGCTCGAAACTATAACCCATAAGGTTTAATAAGTCTTGTCTTCTTGGAGATTTTGATGCCAGATAAATTTTTTTGTTCATGTAGTAAATTATAGCCTTTTAGCCTACAAAAATAGCCCAAATAAACAGCTATTTTAAATTTTTATTTTTTGGTATCAATTATGTTAATGGTTTTACAGATACCTATGGAGTTTGAAACATGAAAAACCAATTTCAACCCATTCTTAATTCTACTAGCCATCAAGAAAAAGAGTTTAAAGAGTTTATAAGAATGGATAATACCTCGCAAATTTGGCAATTATACAGAAATTGCAGGCAGCGTTTATTGATGGTTAACGATTGGGGTAAGCACTATTTACAGAGCTTAAACGCTCAATTTATCTTACATGATAGCTTTGGATACGAGGTACAAAGAACAGCCCAAGTTGGTGATTATATAAAAATTTTAAATAATTGCTTTTCTCAAAAAAACATCTTTTGGTTAGAGATAGAAAGTATAGCCTTTAACCACGAGTTTGATAGCAGTGAAGAAAGTGTTATCATGAATTTAAAAACTACCGATGACCCTAAATACCAAACAGATAGATATTCTAAACTTGGTGTAGAGCGTTGTATGATAAGTATCCGAAGAGTACTGAACACCATTTTAGCTCATATAAAGGTTGATGAGCAAACATCAACACCAAATTTTTACTCCTCTAAAAAGGATATAAAGTGGCTTTATAATTTTAAATGGGATTATGTTTTAAAAGATATTACTTGCTGATAGATCCATCATGTGCACTAGGCTGAGCGTCAAACCAGTTATGCTGAATCTTAAGTACTTTCTCTATAATATCTCTAGCCACGCCAGCACCGCCATCTTTTGGAGATATATAATGCGCCACTGCTTTTATTTCATCAACAGCATCAGCCGGGCAAACGGCTAAAGGCGCTATTTGCATGATAGGTAAATCAGGAATATCATCACCCACGTAAAGAAAATCATCAGCTTTAAGCTTTTCTTCTTTAATAAGTTGATGATAAACGGCTATTTTATCTGATATACCTAAAAATATATGTTTGATACCTAAGCCTAAAAGTCTTTTTTCTACTCCGGTAGATTTTGCCCCAGAAATAACAATAATGTTATAACCTTTCTTTACTGCTAGTTGTAACGCATAGCCATCTTTGATGTTGAATTGCCTTAACTGCTCTCCAGTTTCTGTTACTAAAACATTACCATTGGTTAAAACACCATCAACATCAAAAATGAAAGTACTTATATCTTTAAGTTTATCTAGCATGAGGAATAAGAGAGCTTATTGGTTATCTCTCCACTCGTAAACCCAAGCAGATTGTATTTGCTCTAAGTGCCCTTCGTTACACTCTTCTTTGGTACCTGCAAAATTAGGTAATTCTAATACCCAAGTCATTAAGTCTGTAAAGCGTATACGGTATATTTTAGATTCTCCAAATTCATCACCAAACTTTTCGTAAAGTCCCATGGCTATATCTTCATAGTCATTCCAATGAATGGGTAAAGCGTATTTATCGTTATTCATGTATAATTATATTAATGACCTAAGAATTGAGATTGGTCTGGAATTGTAATTTCTATATCTCCATCTATCATTACACATTGGCAACCTAGTCTGGAGTTTATCCTTGGATTTACGGCCCTATCAATAAAATCTTCTTCTTTATCTGATATTTCCTGAATATTGTCTTCACCTTTGTTTACATAAACATGGCAGGTACTGCATCCACAAACACCACCACAATTATGCTGTAGCTCTATACCATTATCCAAACAAACATCTAAAACAGATTCACCTTCTGCAATGGCCAGTTCTCTTGGCTCTAAACCTTTTTCCTCGAAATTTATTTTAATCTTGTAAATATTCATGCCTTGGCAAAAGTAATAATTTATTTAAGCGAAGACGTGTCTTTTGAATACATTTTGACTATGTCTTGACTTATTTGTTCATACAACAACTTCCAAGCAGGATTAGTTTTTAATAAATCAAGATGTTTTTGGATGGTAAGCTGATCATTTCTTTTTGCCGGACCAGTTTGTGCTTCTTGAGGTAAAACTTGTTGCACTTTGGCAGCAGTTTCTTGTATAAGAGGTCTTATCAAATTAAAATCAAGACCAGATTGCTGTATTAATTCCTGTGCTATACTGTAGAAATGATTAGTAAAATTACATGCAAATACTGCAGCAGCATGCAATACTAACCTTTGCTGAGAATTGATATAATAAGTTTTGGTTGATAATGTTTTTGCTAAATTGAATAGAGCCTGTGTACTACCTTCATCAAAAGCTTCAATACCAATCGGTATTTGAGAAAAATCTACCTGAACAGCTTTAGAAAATGTTTGTAAAGGATAAATTACGCCAGCTTTTTGGGTGTATGTTAGTAATACATCTAAGGCGGTTGAGCCAGATGTATGTACCAATAACTGATGTGGTAGTAATTGCAAATCTTTAGCAACAGATTCAATCGCTTCATCACTTACAGCAATGATGATTAAATCAATATCGGTATCAATTTGGTTTAAAGTGGAGATAGAATCGGCACCAATTTCTAGAGCTAAAGCTACCGCTTTTTCTGATGTTCTGTTCCAGATTTGTTTTACGGGATGCCCGGCATGTATCAAAGCTTTTGATAAATGCCAGGCAATATTTCCTGCTCCTAAAACAGCAATATTCATCCTATTTTAATTCCTTTTGTCTTCTGAAGATAGAAAGGATAAAGCCAATAACCATAATGATGGTACCACCCCAGAATAAATTGATATAAGGGAACATGATGGCTTTCATCACAATCCAGTCTTTTTTATCTTGTTTAGGTTTTTGATAAACAGTAAGCTCTAGTTTATCTTTTTCAGGCATAATATTGGTAAAACGTAATTTTAAACCAGCTTCATCAACCTTTTTACCAAAATCCACTTTAGCGTTACCCTTAATCAGGAATATAGGTTCTGATTTATAGGTGCTGCTTTCTGTAATAACATCTAGCTGTAAACCAATGGCAACATCATTTTTGGTAAGGGCAATATTTTCTATTTCGGCGTTTTTATTAACACCTCTTACAATAATCATCCCCTCTCTAAATCTTACAGTATCGCCAATAGAAACTTCATGAGGTACGGGCTCTTCATAATGCTCATCCTCAGAATGGTCTGTATGCTCATCATGCACATGTTCCTCTTCTTTTAAAGGCACACTACTTACATGGGTGTAAACATCATGTAATAAATAATGCTTAGTGTCTGGCGAAGCAATAATTTGCCTCATCTTAGCATTTTGCTGAGCATTAGGGTATAAGTTAAAGTTCTCTTTTACTTTACCTTCATCATCAAAAGCTTTATAATTTACTTTATAATAGGTATTTACTCCCGATGTTGAATCGCCTAGATAGGTAACTGTATACCTATCCATTTTAATAGGATCGTTTTTATACAGAATGATGTTCTCTCTTGGATTATTATTTTTGGCAAACTCTTCTCCAAAACCTATACTGGTATTGTTAATAGAAATTACTTTGTTGGTAGCTGCAGCAACTAAAGCACCTATTAATAATAAAGCAAAACCTATATGCGCAACAGCAGAGCCAGAAAGCTTCCATTTTCCTTTAAAGGCTTCACCTAAAATTTTAGCATTGCATAAAATAGCAAATACAGATGCCCACGTTAATGCAATGTGCATGAAATTGGTATAAACTTTAGTGATGTAAACCACTGCCGCTGTTACCAACAAAGAAACTACAAAAGAAACAGCTATGCTGATGTAGAATTTACGTACATCTGTCTTTTTATATTTCAAGAACTGTGAGAAAGCAGAGATTACAGCTACTGCTACCGCAAATGCAATTTGCCATTTATTGTAATGCTGGATAACATCTGTTGGAGGTGCTATTTCTGTACCAAAAACTGCATTAAAAACAGGTATAGAGGTGGTGGCAATAATTTGAATACAAGAAACAGAAAGTGTTATAGCGCCTATAAACAGCCAAAACTCTCTAGAATAAGTATCTTCATCTTTCTTGGTAATAGGGAAGTTTTTCCAGTGTTTTACAATAAGAAATACAGATATAGCTACGAATACAAATATGTAAACAAGTAACTGACCAGACATTCCTAAACTCGTGAAAGAGTGAACAGAAGTTTCTCCTAAAATACCACTTCTGGTTAAGAAAGAAGCGTATAAAACCAATATGAAGCTGATAAGAATCAGGAACAATGCTGTAAAATAGCTATGACCAGAGTTTTTATAAGCAATTAGTACGTGTACCCCTGCAATTAAAGTTAACCAAGGAATAATAGAAGCATTTTCTACCGGATCCCAAGCCCAAAAACCACCAAAGTTTAATGCTTCATAAGCCCAAAAAGACCCCATAATGATACCTGTTCCCAATATCATTACAGCAAATAAAGACCAAGGTAAAGCTGGTTTTACCCAATCTTGATATCTTTTCTCCCAAACACCCGCTATACCATAAGCAAAAGGTACTATCATAGAAGCAAAACCTAAGAACAAGGTTGGAGGATGTATAACCATCCAATAATTCTGTAAAAGTGGATTTAAACCGTTTCCATCAGGGATAAGAGAAAGATAGTCAGCTCTCGAAAAAATTGGTGCTTCCATAGCTTCTCTCAAAAGAATAAACGGAGATGAGCCTATTTTAACGCCTAGAATCTCTACACCTAATAGCATAGAGCATAAGAATAACTGAGATAATGCAATTACAGTCATCACTCCGTTTTCCCATGTTTTAGCATATTTAATTAGGATTAGACCTAAAACTGCTTGCCAAAAAGCCCATAACCAAAAACTTCCCTCCTGACCTTCCCAGAAACTAGAGATAATGTAATAAACAGGAAGTTTGGTAGAAGAGTGAGCCCACGCATAATGGTACTCAAACATATGATTATAAATGATATAGAATAAGCAAGCTCCTATACCAATAACAGCTAGAATGTTTACAAAAAAACTATATCTAGCAATTTTAGACCACGATAAATCACTTTTATCTTTATTAACGGTAGCTGCATAATAAGCAATTAATGATAATAAAGAAGTACCAAAAGAAAGTATAATAAAGAACTGGCCGAGCTTACCCGGCAACAGGTTTTCACCTGCAAATTGTATATCCATTAAAAAAATTTAAATTTTAGCTTGAGCACTAACTTCAACAACCTCTACTTGATCTTCTGTGTATTTAGAAGGGCATTTCATCAGAATTTTATTGGCATGAAAACTTGAACCAACCATCTGTCCGGTTAAAACAATTTGCTCAGAACGTTCAAAGTCTTGAGGTTTTGCACCACTAAAAACCACTTTACACTCTTTTCCTTGATTATCTAGCATGTAAAAAGAAAAGTAATTTGCATCCTTTTCAGGGTTGTAAACCATTTCTTTTTCTTTAACTAAAGTACCAACAACATGCAATTCTTTTTGAGTTTCTTGTGCATCGCCAAATGAACCATAAGTACTGCTATCTGCATAAGTACTCATGATAACACCAATTGCAATTGCAATGATAACCATCCCAATAATTGAACTCTTTTTCATCTCTTTATCTTTATTGTTCTTTAAACCTATTGACTTTAACAATGTTTTGCTTAGCTATAGGTTTTAAAAAAATATATTCATTTATTTTATCTACAAAAATACAAAACCCTTAGTTTTACGTATAATTATATCAAGAATGTTAATATAATTAGAATCATTATAAATAAGAAAATTATATGGAACAGCATTTGAATACTTTTTCATCTAGAATTCAGCTTTTTTTAAAATGCAAATATTGACCACAGTCGTTAAAAATCTTTCCATACTCTCTCTAATTATACTTTTATCAACTAAAATCACCACTGCTCAAGAAGAGTTAAGTTCTGATTCTTTATTACTATTGGCAAAAAAAGAGGCTTATACCAATAATAATTACCCTGTAGCTATAGAATTATTAAAAAAAGCGTTGATAAAAAGCCCCAATTACTCAGATATAAGAGTGCTATTGGGGAGAATTTACACATTCTCAGACCAAATAGATAGCGCTAAAAATGCTTTTGATTTAGTTTTGAAGCAAGAACCTAATAATATTGATGCTATCAATGGTCTTTATGATGTTTCTTATTGGAATAATCTTTACCCACAAGCTGTTAAAGCTGCCGATGTAGGTATCCAATTTTACCCAGACTCTAGTTCATTTTATATCAAAAAATTAAAAGCATTATTGTTAAATGATGACATTAGTGAATCAAGCAAGCTTAATAACCTTATCAAAGAGAAGTTTAAAGCCGAGATAACTGTAGTGCAAAATGCGGAACTTGCTTACCAAGAAAGAAAAAAGATGTGGGATAATCCGGTTACTTTAAGTTCTGATTCTTTAATGATTTTAGCTAAAAAAGAGGCCTACGATAATAACAATTATCCTAAAGCTATTGCTTTAATGAAACAAGCCATTAAGCAAAGTCCAGATTATAAAGATTTAAGAATTTTACTAGGCAGACTCTACACCTTTAGCGATAAAACAGATAGCGCTAAAAACGAATTTCAGAAAGTATTGCTCAAACAATATGATGATATTGATGCTTTAAGTGGTATTTATGATGCTGATTATTATGTAGATAAGTATGATTTAGCTTTAAAAACGGCAGAATTAGGTATAAATTATCATCCTGATACTGCTTTGTTTTATGTGAGAAAAGCTAAAGTCATTAACGCTCAATTAAAACCTTTTGATGCCATAGATTTTCTAGAAGCTAACCCTAAAATATTAAAAGATAGTGCTGCAAAAGCTTACTTAGACGATTTAAAACTAACTAATCTTAGAAATAGAATTGGTTTAAGCTATGAGTATGTAGATTTTGACAAACGCTTTGATGAGCCTTGGAACTTTATAACCTTAAGCTACGGTTACAGGACTAAAAGCTTGGGAAGGGTAAACGCCAGACTTTATTATGCAGATCGCTTTGGTTCTAAAGGTCTTCAGGGAGAAATAGAAGCTTATCCAACTTTAAAAAATGTAGGCTACCAATATATAGGTTTTGCCGTTTCAGAATCGCCTATATTCCCTCGCTTTAGAGCGGGATATTCTTTATTTGCTTCTTTACCTAGAAGCTTTGAGGGCGAGATAGGATTTAGATATTTACGATTTTCTGAAAACACCTTTTTATTTACCGGTGCTATTGGAAAGTATTTAGGAAATAATTTCTATAATCTCCGCTCTTTTGTATCACCAGGAGAAACCGCATGGTCTTACTCTTTTACAGCATCAGCAAGGTTATTTTTCTCAGACGATATGGATGATTTCTTGAATCTTGCTGCAGGAACAGGTGTATCGCCAGACGACCCTGTACGAGTACTCTTTATCAATAGTTTTGCAAATTTAAAATCATACAAAGCCGCCATTAGCTATAATAGAGTTTTAAAAAGAAAACATCTCATAGGAATAGACATAAGTTGGGTTAATGAAGAATATGCAACAGAAACTTGGGGTAATCAGTTTAGTTTTGGTTTAAGCTACAATATCAGATTTTAAGCATGAAAAGACCTAAATTTAAACTTAACTCTATTTTATTCTTTGCAGTTGTGTTTTTACCCTTATGGATGTATTTAGCCTGGGTTTTATGGCCAAAAACCAAATTGGTTATTGCTATTGTAGATAAAACAGTACTCAACAAAAAAGGCCAAGAACATGCGTCTTTAACTTGGTTTTTAAGGTATAATAAATATTCTAAAACATCAGAAAAGCTGTACAATGTAGGGAATGACTATTTCGGATTTTTCCCTAAACCCAACCAAGAATATACCCTTAAAGGATTAGAAAGATTTGATGAAACCCAATTGCAAAAATTAGCCGATGATAGTGACTTAACTTATTTCACAGATACTTATGGGATTTATTTAAAAGAATGGTTAGAATTAACAGAAAGTACCGAGAGATCTAAGCTTATTTATGGTGGAATGTCTATTCCTGATTTAACTTTTCTAAAAAAAATGAAATCCCAAAATAAGCTTGTTTTAACTGAATTTAACTGTATTGGTACACCAACTACAAAACCAATAAGAGAACAGTTTGAAAAAGAGTTCAAAATAAAATGGACTGGCTGGGTAGGTAGGTATTTTGATTCTTTAGACACCAATAAAAACAAAGAATTACCAAGATGGCTTATTAATAATTACTTAGTTCAAAATAATTTTAAATGGCCTTTCGAAAAATCTGGGATTGCTTTTGTGAATGAAGATGATAAAATTTTAATCTTAGAAAATGTGGAACATTTAGATGCTGAGGTTCCTTACATTTTAACAGCTAAAGAAGAAAGAGAAAAATACAATATTCCCTTAAGTATGAAATATCCTTTTTGGTTTGATATTATGCAAACCTCTAGAGATAATCACATTGTTTCTTTTTATGATTTAAAGGTAAACGAAAAGGGTAAGAAAATTTTAGACGACAATGGTATTCCACCTCAATTCCCAGCTGTTATAGAGCATTATCGAGATGACTATAAATTCTTCTATTTCGCAGGTGATTTTGCCGATAACCCTATCGCTTTAAATGCTTCAAGCTTCAAAGGAATTCATTTCTTTAGAAAGTTCTTTTACGATAGAAGTATTGCTTCTGAAAGGGTGAGTTTCTTCTGGGAATATTATTATCCATTAATCAACACCATTATTACAAACTACGAAAAAGACTTAAAACTCCAACCTAATGCTCAATAATTTCAATCAACTGCATTTCTGGTGAATAAAGAAATGCGCATCTTTTATTTTCAAAAGCTTCGGAGTTAAAAATAGATATCAATCTAAAATTTTGATTCTGCAAAAAATCAAGTCTTTCGTCAAAATTTGAATCTATAAACGCTAAATGATAAAAAGATACACCTTTTTTCATCATCTTTATTAAAGAAGAGTTATCTTCAGCCACTTCAACAAGTTCAATGAAAACATCAGAACCCAAATCTAAAAACGCAACCTTAACCTTTTGGCTATCAATACTATAAATAGTTGATAGTTGAGCATTAGGGTATAAAAATTGATAACTTTGAAAAGTATTAAATATACTATCTACCAAGCATCCAACATGATGCATTTTTAAGTCCTTCATAGCTAAAATTAAAATGAAAATATTTTTAATTTAAAACAAATTTCAGCAATATTATGCTTATAATAGCTAACTAAAAAATTAATTGGCTCTCATTTTATGTATTCAGATTTCAATTCTTTAAAAAAAAACTTAAAGAAAGAGTTTTCTTGTAAATACAAATTAAAAGTTGCTGTTTTAGGAGACTCTGCAACTCAGTTGCTTTGTATTGCCCTAAAAGGATTTGCTTTAGAAAATCGTATAGATTTAAGCATTTATGAAGCAGATTATAATCAAATACACCTTCAATTACAAAATCCACAGTCGTATTTACACCAGTTTGAACCTGATTACGTAATCATTTTTGAAAACCACAAAAAACTTGCATCAAACTTTTATGTAACACCTCCAGATACTAAACCTTGTTTCGCTCAAGAAAAACTTCAAGAAGTAGAAAGTTATCATGCTATAGTTTCTCATAGCCTAAATGCAAAACTGCTGTATTTTAATTTTTTAGAAGTTGATGATGCTATTTATGGTAGTTATACCAGTAGTTACGTAGGCTCTTTGCTTTATCAAACCCGTTTAATTAATATAGGGTTAATGCAACTTGCGGCTAAACTATCTCAGTTCCAACTTGTAGATATTTTATCCAAACAAGCACAGTATGGTATAGATTATCTTTTTGATTTCAAAAATTATATCAAAGCCGATATGGTTTTTAGTCTTGAAAGTTTACCTCTTATTGCTAAAATTATTGTAGACCAAATAAAAGCGCAACTAGGTATCATAACTAAGTGTGCCATATTTGATTTAGACAACACACTTTGGGGAGGAATTATTGGGGATGATGGAGTAGAAAAAATTCAAATAGGAAATTTTGGTATCGGTAAAGTATTCACAGAAATACAATATTGGGCAAAAGAACTTAAGAAAAGAGGTATTATTCTTTGTGTAGTTAGTAAAAACACAGAAAATATAGCCTTAGAACCTTTTTTAAAACATCCGGATATGATTTTAAAAATGGATGATATAGCCGTTTTTATAGCCAACTGGGATAATAAAGTAAGTAACATCAAAAAAATACAGCAAATCTTAAATATTGGATTTGATAGTATGGTTTTTATTGATGATAATCCTTTTGAAAGAAATATGGTTAAAGAAAATATTCCTGAGATTCTAGTACCAGAGCTACCAGAAGACCCGTCAGAATATTTAGCTTATTTAAAAAGTTTAAATCTTTTTGAGACTACCCA
Organism: Pedobacter puniceum; assembly: GCF_009674685.1. GTDB lineage: Bacteria > Bacteroidota > Bacteroidia > Sphingobacteriales > Sphingobacteriaceae > Pseudopedobacter > Pseudopedobacter puniceum. Next base: position 597,034 of record NZ_WKJI01000001.1, on the reverse strand, counting down.
AGTATCTAGTTTAGACGAAAACAGAACAGAGAAGTATCAAACAGAGAGTGCAAGGTTAAAACATGCGTCTTTATTTAAAGACGAAGAATCGTATTTAAGAGACTTAAATATGATAGCGCAGGTAGACCCTTTAAATCAATACAATTTACCTCGGGCATCTCAGCTTACGCTAAGATCAAATCAATTTAATTTAAGAACACTAAGATTTTCTGAAGAAGAACTTCTCAGCTACAAAAACACTGAAGGGCAATTTGTTATCAATTTTAGCCTAAAAGACAAATTTGGTGATCACGGTCTTATTGCTATCATCCTTTTAAAAGAATTAAACTCAAATCAATTATTTATAGAAAATTGGGCTATGAGTTGCCGAGTTCTTAAAAGAGGTATGGAAAACTTTATTATGAATACTTTAGTTGATTTTGCCGCGAAAAACAACTATGAAGAACTTGTTGGAGAATATATCCCTACCGCAAAAAATGAACTTGTAAAAAACCTTTATCCTTCTTTAGGTTTCGAAGATGTATTTAACAACCAATGGATTTTAAAAATTAATACTTATTATCAATTATCAACCACTATTTCTAATAATCTATAACACATGAACCAAAAGCAACAAATCATTTTAGACTTGAATGAAATTTTTACTGATATCATAGATGAAGGCGAAATTATGCTAAATCCAGAAACCACAGCTAATGATATCGATGGTTGGGATTCTTTAAATCATATCCAAATTTTAGCGGCAATTGAAAAAAAATATACTTTTAAGTTTACACTTACAGAAATTCAGAACTTAAAAAACATTGATGATTTAACAAACATTATTGTCCAAAAAACATCAGCTTAATGTTATTTACAACATTTACTTTCTTTATTTTTTTACCCATAGTACTAGGTTTATACTGGTTATTTAGAAAAAACTTAGTATTACAAAACTTAATTATACTCATTAGTAGCTATGTTTTCTACTGTTGGTGGAATTATTGGTTTGGCGTTTTATTACTCTTTAGCTCTTCTTTTTGTTTTTTGATAACGCGTTTAATTGGCAAAACAAATCATGAAAAGAAACGGTATTATTTGCTACTTTTTGGGCTAGCGGTACATATAGGTATACTTTGCTATTTTAAGTATTTTGTCTTCTTTGTTCAGTCTATCTTAACTTTATTATCATTTAGCCATATAAATATTGCTTTCAATCCTCCAAATATAGTTTTACCCTTAGCCATCAGCTTTTTCACATTCCATTTAATTGGTTATATGGTAGATGTTTATCAAAAAAAATACAGCTATTCTGATAAATATTTTGAATTTATAACTCACGTAGCATTCTTTCCGCAGTTAGTAGCAGGACCAATAGAAAGAGCTAGCCATTTATTACCTCAATTCTTAAAAGAAAGAACTGTTAGCGCTCCTTTGTTTAGAGATGGTTTAAGACAAATGCTATGGGGCTTTTTCAAAAAAATAGTAGTTGCAGATACAATTGCATTACCTGTAAACTATATCTTTCTAAATTACGAGAACTTAGATGCTGTAACCATTGCAACAGGTGCTTTATTATTTTCTATTCAAATTTATTGTGATTTTTCTGGCTATTCAGACATTGCTATAGGTTGCGCAAAACTGATGGGGTTTGAGCTCTTTAAAAACTTCAACTATCCATTTTTTGCGCAAAGTGCAACAGAGTTTTGGAGAAGATGGCATATCTCTTTTACAACATGGATGAACGATTATATATTTACACCGCTAGCTTTTAGCAAAAGAGACTGGGGCGTATGGGGATTGATGTTTGCCACCTTAATAAGTTTTATTTTGAGCGGATTATGGCATGGTGCAAACTGGACTTTTGTACTTTGGGGATTACTGTACGGGATTGCTTTTGCTTACGAAATCAACACCAAAAAAATAAGAAAACGTTGGGCTAAAACTTATCACCCTGATTATTATGCGGCTTTTAGCAGATTAGCTACTTTCTCATTCTGGGTATTTACATCCATGCTTTTCAGATCAGAATCCCTAACCCATTTTTGGGGTTTATTAAACGGGTTGGCAGATTTCTCTAACTTGAAAATCCCGGATATAGAACCTACAATATTCTTATGGCCATTATTACTAATTACTGTAGAATGGTATCAACGGAACAAAGAATATGGCTTAGCCATACAAGATTTACCATACTACATTAGGTGGACAGCTTATGCAGCCATTATTGTAGCCATTTTTTCATCAGACAATCTTAATAATCAATCTCAGTTTATATACTTTCAATTTTAAATTATGAAAAATAACATTACTAAAATTTTATTTGCACTAGTTATTATAGGTGGTTTAGCCTATTTTTTCTACACTAAAAGCCAGGATAGCGAAAGCGTTGTAAGCTCGGCAGCATCCAAAGCACTTTTAGCAGAATACGAAGCAGAGAAATTGGTTTCTAAATATCCTATTGTACCTATTGATGAGCTTTATGCAGATAGCGAAGAAGCAAAAATTATGTTAGATACCTTAAAAGAAAGGTATAAAAAAGCATTTATAACCTTATCAAATGAGGTTAAAGCATCAGGAGCTAAACTAGCTTTTTGTTGGATAACATCAGAGCCTAATATACCTATGCAAGTAGTCGGCAGAGCTTTCATAGAGCAACTTTGCAAAGAAAATGGCGTAGATTTTATTGATTTAAATCCGGCAATCATTGGTCAAGATCCTAAAGAAATAACTTTTATGCCAGTTGATGGACACTTAAACAAAAAAGGTTCTTTGCTAGTGGCAGAAACTCTGGCTAGTTATGTTAAAAATTATGCCCAAGTAAAATCTACCATCAACTATCAAGAGAGCGATATACCTGAAACGTTTGGAGATTTTGAAGCTAATAAAAATGAAATTCTTGACGGAGGTAAAGGTTTACCATATAAACTTGTTACCAACAAACAAGGTTTAAGAATGAACTATGATTTAAAATATCCAAAAACAAAACAACGTATTTTATTGATGGGAGATTCTGGTTTCTTTTCTCCTTTTGTAGATAATGAAAACACCATTTCTGGACAATTACAAACCATCTTCCCAGATAAAGAAATATGCAATGCCGCTAACTGGGGATATTCTATAGATGATTATTTATCTCAATGGCAAGATAAAATCAAATACTTACAACCAGATGTAATTTTATTACAATCTAACGGAGAAGATATTGCTGCAGAGTATTTTACACAAAGACTAAGATTTAGTCGTAAAAAAGACAAAGTAAAACCAACCGAGCAAGAACTGAAATTTTACACTACGTTAAAAGCTAATTAATTATCAAATACTCGTTTCATGATGGAATCCTTTATAGATTATACTTTAGCTTATATTAAAGAGCAAAATCCTATACACTACAAAAAAGCCTTAAAAAACATTAAGGAATTAAAAAAGGATGACTTCTTTGAACGAGCAACTACTTTTCTTGACAAATACGACCAGCTATTAGAAAATAATGGTAAAACCAGAAAGTATGCTATTGATTGTTATTTAAAATTATTGGCAGACTATACACATGAAGGTTTAATATTTAGGGAAACAGGAAAATACTCTAGTACCTCTTTTGATGAAGTAAACAAAAGAGTTTATGCAAATCCAGAAATCATGCAGTATTATATGCATGGTTTACTGGTTTCGCAATTTCTTTGGAAACATCATTATGTACTACTTAAATATTATATAGAAAATTTAGCTCATTACGTTACGGCTAAATCTTATTTAGAAATTGGTGGCGGACATGGCTTATATGTAAATGAAGCTTTAAATGCTTTTTCAGAAGATACAACTTTTGATGTGGTAGATATCAGTGAAAGCTCTATTAACATGGCTAAGCATTTTGTAAATAATGAAAAAGTAAATTTCATTCATACTGATGTATTTGATTTTCATCCAAAAAACAAATATGATTTTATTACCATGGGTGAGGTATTAGAACATGTTGAAGACCCAGTTAAATTACTGTTAAAAGTAAAAGATCTTCTTAAACCATCTGGTACTTTATTCTTAACTACGCCAACCAATGCCCCTGCTATAGATCATTTATACCTATTTAGAAATTACCCAGACATATTAGCTGTTTTACAAAAGGCTGGTTTCTGTATAGAAAATGAAATAAAGGTATATGCAGAAGATGTTTCTGAAGAGATGGCAGAGGAGTTTAAGATAACTATGATGTTTGGTGGATTTTTAATCAAAAAATTGTAGCTTTAAAAAAATTATACTTATGAAAAAATCTATATTTTATTATCTAATTATTTTTCTAATTCTTTCATGTACAAAAAACACGATAGAAACTACCGAAATAAATACTAAAAGTAAGAACAACTTATTTGTATCTTCTACTCAATATACGAACATACAAAGAATACAAGGGCTATATCTAGATTCAACATTTTTAATTATTCTAGGTAACAGTGTAAAAGAAGATAGCTTGATCAACTGGGCCAATAGTAATGCTATCAATAAATTTAGTTATTACCAAATGGCAAATATCCTTTCTTCAATTACAAAAAAAACACAACTTTCTGCTTTTATAACGAAAGCAAAAAACCAAGGTATACCCAAACACACTGCTACTTTAGCAAGTGAAAATACGCTAAATTTAATAAAGAGCTATAACAATGCTCAGCCTTTAACAGCTAAATTTACATCTATACAAATAGAGGACGAATGGTGGCAAAGTTCTAAAAATGTTTCTAACTATTACGATGCTTTAGAACTACTAAAAAAAATGAAATCATGGGCGATTTCACAGAATCCTTCTGTCTCTGTAGAATTGTATTTTGGCAGATTCAACAATATTCCTGCTAGTAATACCGATGCATCCGATACTTTAGTAAAATATTCAGACGAAATATTAATTTCACATGAGATACAAGATACAATCATAAATTTTTATCCTGTTTATCTTCAAGATAGAATTAATGAATTTTATAATGCTTCATTAAGAGCGAGTAAACCTTACCCGCAAACAATCATTTTCTATCCTAGTCAGGCTCCAATATTCTATACAAACAACTCTTTTAAAACTGCATTTTCTAATATTTCCGGCCGTCTTTGGGATGATTTTGTTAGAAGTGATGATAAAGTTTATGGATATCAACTCTTCGCTTTAAAAGAATCGAGATTAATAAGACCCTTACCTCATTTAATAAGTTTTAAGGTAAATAACGCTCCATCAAAACCACTAAGTGGACAAGTTAGAGTTTATGACTCAACAAATACCTTAATTGATTCACAAACTTTTTCAGCTAATTTAAATACCTTAAAAAATCTAAAGCAATTACCTATGTGGAGAATGGAAGTAGATGTTACAAATCTAGGAACTACGAGATACGTAATGGAGGTTTATATAAAAGGAAATTTTGTAAAAGCTTACACTATAAATGCAGGGGCGACAAGAAATGGTTTATTAATACCGTCTCCTTCGCAACTACATAATCTACAAGGAAATGTAACTCTTACTTTTTATCCAGGATAGAATTTTAATAATATGACACCTAATATTGAACTTAAATAATAGATATTAAAGGATAGTTATTAGTAAGTTAAAGCCAGATTATTTATCATGATAAATAATCTGACTTTAAATATGTAAGATTAAATGTATATCCAGTATATAACTAGTTTTCAAAAGATCAAAACTTAAATTACAACTAACATTACAATCTAATTCTAAATTAGAATTTACTAAACTTCAAGTATAAAGAGTCTGGCAACAACTTATTACCTTTAGAAACGTTGTTATTAATGGTTTTATATTGTTTTAATTCGTTTAAAAGCTGTATTTTCTTTTGTTCATTTTCCACTGGCTCCAATCCCATTCTATCATCTATTGCATATAAGGTATTTTGGTTGAGGAAAAATTTACCATAAACAAAATCATTAAGTTCATTTTTAGTTTGCATGAGTGGATATTTATGCACACTTCTAAACGACCTTACTGTATCTAAACCAGAACCTATAAAATTTACCAGCTTTGGAACTTTTAAATTATAATTGACATTTAAAAAAGCTAAAATAGATGGTGTAATATCTAAATGACTAGATATAGATTTTATACGAGCTGTACGCTTTAATTTTGGTGAGTATATCAATAAAGGCACATGGTAACGGTCTATTTTAGTCGCTATAGGAATCTCAGGTAAACGATGATCTCCTGAAATAATAAAAATGGTGTTGTTGTAAGCCGGATTTTTTGAATAATTATTGATAAAAGCCCTTACAGCATCATCGCTATATAATATAGTGGAATAGATGCTTTTATACTTTCTATAATCTTCTTTTTTATCATCAGAAAGCCTCAAAGCATTTAATTGTTTTTCAAACTTTTCTACATACTGCGGTTGGTTTAGTACTTGATAAGGCGTATGCATACTCACAGTTTGAATAATGGTTAAACCAGGTTTTGATGGCACTTTATTTAAGTAAAGAGCACTTTTCAGCATTAAATCCATATCGCCATAACCCCAAGTAAAGCCGCCGCTATTACTAGGCATTTGCTTATAGCCAGAACCAAAATTACTGATAGATACCGTTTCATCTATATTACTTTTTTGAAGATAAAGGCCTTCATTATCAAAAGCCAAATCAAAACCAGATAAAAAGCGTGTATGGTAATTATTGGCTTTTAAAATGTTAATTAAATTTAAATGATGAGGCATTTTATTACCTAAATCGGCAAAGCCATGCTCTGCGAAAGGTAAAGAGCCCAAAACAGATGGTAAGGATGCAAAAGTTCTACCTTGGGCAGCTAAGAAATTCTCGAAATATAAACTTTTCTGCGCCAAACTGTCTAGAAAAGGTGTGAAACTACCTAAATAAGCACCCTCTCCACTAAAAGCCCTACCTAAACCTTCTACTTGTATATAAATGATATTTGGAGGTCCATCAAACTTATCGAAGAAATTGCCTAAGACATCTTTTGCATCATTTTCTCTTAAGAATGGATATTTAGCATCTACATATTTGAAAGAATTAATACCTTCTAAATTGCTGCCTTGTACCGCATCCTCAATATAATTTTCTGCATATATATCAACTTCTGGCTCATTTCTAGTAAAATAATCATAAGACTTTTGAAAGAAAAATCCGGTTTTATTAACCGCTAAATTATAATCAAATTCTGATTTGAATCTTTTAGACTCTGGCAAAAAGCTTATACCAGATAAAATAGCTAAAAAAGACGCTAAAATAAAACCCACAGCCGCTTTAAACGGGATAAAGACCAATTTACTGAAGTAAATAACTAAAATCCATAATAAGCCTAATAAGGTTAAAAAAAACAGGATAGAAAATACATCAACAGAAGCACCTGCTAAGGCTGTTTGGCTAATCTCTGAAAAAGAATACCCGTAAATATCATCGCCAAGAGGCAATAAAGTAGTATAGAAATATTTAGTTAAAAGTAAGGCTACAACAACAGTAAAACTGGTTACACCAGCGTAAATATAAGTTTGGGTGCGTCTATCGCCAACTACCATTTGTACCGCAACCAAATAAATGATGAATAAGAAAAAACTTATTTTAAGAAATAACAAAAAATCTAGTAAGAAAGCATATATAGAAACCTGGAACCAATTTTCCGGACTCTGGTAACTCTTAACCATTACCCCAACTTCTACCAACCGCAACAACAAAATAAGGATGAAGAAAGCTAAGGAAACATGAGCAAATTGCAGTATAGCTCGCTTTGTTTTTTTAACTAATAAGTTTTCTTCATCAAAATTATATGGGTCTTTAATCATCATTCAATTGGGTTAAACATTTTGTTGTTCTTTTATATCTACAGCTTGCGAAACGGCCGTAACTTCTGTCTTTTTCTGATTACCAGCAAAGCCAGCCCTGGTCATGGTACCCCAGGTTTTTTTGCCTGTAAATTTATCTATATTACCTCTTATAGACCAATAAATGGTTAAAGGATGGTAAACTATAGGTTCAATAAAAGCTAGCAACAATAACTTTAAAACATCTTTACCTGAGGTATATTGGTGATAGGAACGCTCTTCAAAAAGTACGGCTATGGTAGATAATAAAATAGAGAAAGCATATACCATAAAAAACAATATACCAGAAAACTCCCAATTTATTTTACCTAACGAAGCCAATAGTATAAAAGAGATAAGACCTATACCTTCTAATATTGGTGCTAACCACTCAAAAAATAACCAATAAGGATAACTTAATAAACCTAATATGCTATACTTAGGGTTAAAGAACAGGTCTCGATGTGTCCATAAAGTTTCTATCGTACCTCTTGTCCATCTGTTTCTTTGTCGGCCTAGAACCTTAAAATCTATAGGACTCTCTGTCCAACATAAAGGATCTGGAATATAAACAACCTGATATTTTAAATTATGATCATGCATATACCTGCGCATCCGCACCACCAGTTCCATATCCTCTCCTACGGTTTCATGGCTATAACCTCCGCATTTGATAACAATCTCCTTATCAAATAAGCCCATAGCTCCGGAAATAATAAGTAAGCCATTTAGGCGGCTCCATGCCATCCTTCCCATTAAAAAAGCCCTTATATATTCTAGCACTTGAAATCTGGAGATGATATTCTTTGGCATATGAACTTTAACCAAGCGCCCATCTTCTACCTCGCAAGAATTGGCTATACGTACTACACCACCTGTAGCAATAACCCTTTTCTTTTCTTCCAGATAAGGCTTTACCAATTTCAATAAAGCATCTTGCTCTACAATACAATCAACATCAATGCATAGTAATAAGTCTTTAGACGATACATTTATACCTGCATTTAAAGCATCAGATTTACCTCCATTTTCTTTATCAATAACTATTAATCTAGAATAAGACGAATTTCTAGATTTATAAATACCTCGTATAGGTTTATGATGCAATTGCTCATTTACACAAAAATTAACCTTTTCTAATTGGTAGGCATCTATAAGCTTTTGCAGAGAGCTGTCTTTACTGCCATCGTTGATAATGATAATTTCAAAATTGCCATAATGTAAAGACATGATAGATTTTACATTATCAACAATAGTTGCTTCTTCATTATAAGCAGGAGCCAGAATAGAAACAGAAGGCGCATAAGGAGAAACAAGAATTTCGCGATAATCTATAAAACTATTTTTACGCATGTAGGCTTTCATTTCCAATGCAGAAAAAAAGCAAAGGATAATGTAAGAGCACATCACTACCAGAGCGAAATAAAATATCGCACTGTTAAAGATTTGCTCAAAAAAATAAAAACCTGCGTCCATCTAATATTATATCCTAGTATCTAAAACATGGCTTATAATCCCTTGATTAGGAATAGAAACTCTATCTAGCAATTCTTCTAACATAATTTTACCTTTCTTACCATGACCAAGTATAGCTTTCATGGCAGCCATTCTCACTTCGAAGAGATCTGAATCTAAGCATCCTTTTAGAAAATCAAAATAGTTTCCTGATGATATTCTACCAATAGTGGTAAGAATTTCTACTTTTACTTTTAAAGTTTCCTGATGATAAATATGCAATAGCTCTTCTTCTACAAACTCGGCCTCTAATTTCCCTATTACCCATACAGACATTCTTCTAATCTCTTCATTAGGATGCTTCAAGAGCCTAATTAACTCGCCTATGGCATCTAACTGCTGGTAATGGCTAATCAGTTTCAAACAAAAAATAATGATAGAATCATTATCAGAATTTAGCCATTTAGAGAAAGATGGTATTTTAACATGCTGAGCCTTGGTGATAATTTCAAAAAGAATAAGTTGATGCCAAGGTAGGATTCTTCCTCGCATATGGTCTAGAAATCTAAAAGGATGCTCCTTATTTAACCGAACATATGCTGTTTGAGCTTCCATACGCACAATTTCATGTTCGTGATCTGTTAAAGCAAAAACCAAACTATCATATTGATAAAGCCAAAATTGAGCTACCTCTCTAACACCTTCTACTTGTACTTCCCAAAGTCGGCTTTTTAGTTTTTTTAAGGTGTATTTATAAAGCTTTAACCTTACAAAAAGTTCTTTTAAAACATCGGCAGTAAAGCCTGTAAAATTAGCATGATATATCCTTATCTCTTCTATCAATATTTCTCTTACCCTTTTGTTATTTAAAGGCAACTTTTTAAAGCGTGGAAGAAAATGATTAACAACTTTTTCTAAACCATCATCTTCATCGCCATAAATAATAATATTACTTAGCATATTACTTATTTTCTCTTTCCACTTAGCATCTAGATACTTGTCTCGCTTCATCTTAGCTTTTTTTAAGAAAACATATAAGTAAATTTCTACAGTAGCTATGGTACAAAACATGATAATAAACAAGGATATCTTGATATTATCAGGAAAGAATGGTAACCTGTGCAAAAACAGATTTTCTAAATAAGGGCCTGTAGAAAGAATAATTAACATGCTTATTTTTTAAGTAGCTTTTTAACCCTTATGGTAAGCTCTGTTAAATTAAAAGGCTTGGTAATAAAATCATCAACACCTAATTCAAAAGCTTCTAAAACAACATTTTCTAAGCCTACAGCAGACAAGACAATCATAGGAACATGAGCCAAATGAGGCGTTTGTTTTACCTTGCCTATAATTTCTAAGCCGCTTACAAAGGGCAACATAATATCTGTTATAATTAAATCATAAGTATCAGACTGTACTTTTTGCAAGGCTTCTCTACCGTCTTTAGCTACTACTACCTCATGCTCATCTTTCTTTAGTCTAAACTCTAATGCCTTTAACATGAGCTCCTCGTCTTCTATAATTAAAATCTTAGCCATCTTCGCAAATATGATTATGTGTAAAACTTAATACGTAAATAAATCCTAAACAGACTTATTATTTTTTTATTTATGTGTAATTATTTCCTCGCTTAGAAATAATCTCTACAATTATACCCATTTCAAAAAATATATACATCTCTTAATTATATGATAAAAAGCATCCTACACTATTTTAATAGCATATTTCATATTGAAATGTGAATACTTAAGCTGTATAAGACAATTACTATACCCTTGTAAAAATAATGTTATAAAAAATGCCCCAAACCCGAAGGAATGAGGCATTATAACTGTATTTTAAAATGTAGTGAGTTCTACTTTACTCGGGTCCAAGTATCTGTTCTACCTATCAAAGAGATACCTATAAAACCTCTAACATTAAGTTTATCATTTCCCTCTTGAGAAATTTTACAACTATATGTCTTCCCTGATTTTGGGTCATAAATAGTTCCTTCTTCCCAAATACCATTATTAAACTTAAAATTTTGCAAAATTTCTAAATTCAGAATTGGCCTAGTTCTTAAACTTTCGTTTGGGTTTTGCTCATCAACTTTTGGCTTTTTAGCCTCATTTAAAGGTTCTTTTAACCATACTATCTTACCAAAATAGGCATTTCCTTTCTTAAAAATCTGGATATGTGCATTCTTATCCTTATTAAGCCATTTACCTATAACAGCATCAGCGTTTTGTGCAAAACTGTTTAAACTTGCTATCAAAAGCATAAATAATATTAACCTCGTTTTCATCATTTTATGGTCGTTTAAAATTGGTGTTATTTATAAAAAACTTAGTTCTAAGAGAAACCACAAAATCATTTCAAAATTGTTTAGAAATAAAATAGCATTGTAAAAAAATGTTAAAACATCCTGTTTTACTAGCTGCTATCTTTATATTTAAACTTTGTTTTAGCTTATATTTTTTCCTGATGAACAAAATTAAATTCGTACTGCTTTTCTTTTTTTCTTTTTGCCAAGTTCTTACAGCTTCGGCTCAAACAGAAATACCTTTAAAAGATATTTTAGAAAAAACTGCTAAACATTATCAAACCTATCCGGCAGAGAAAGTACACTTACATTTTGACAAGCCTTATTATGCGGTTGGTGATACCATTTGGTTTAAAGCCTATGTTACTTTAGAACAGCATGTACCATCGCCGCTCAGTAAAGTTTTACATGTTGAGCTTATCAATAGCAAAGACTCTTTGGTAGAAAGTTTAAAGCTACCTGTTAAAAATAGCGTAACCCAGGGTAGCTTAATTTTAAATTACCTTAATTACAAGCAAGGTAACTACCGCATTAGAGCCTATACCAAATGGATGTTAAACCAAAATCAGGCTTATTTATTCAGTAAAAATATAGTTATTGGCGATGCCATCAATAAAAATCTAAATACCAATATTGCTTATAAAGGCACTTTTACAGATAAAGCCATTAAAATAAACTCTAGAATTCAGTTTAAAGATGACCGTGGTATGCCCATTATTAATAAAAAGGTAAGCTGGGAAGTTATGGCAGATTTTGAACGTGTTGCCAAAGGCAGAGAAACTACTGACGATAAAGGATTCGTGAATATAGAGATAAGTACTTCGCCCAAGGTTGGCATTAACCGCGGAGAACTTTTCACCACTGTAGAAATTAATAGTACTACCAATTACAAAGCCTCTTTTCCGCTAAAAACAGCTTTATTAGAACATGATATTCAGTTTTTTCCTGAGGGAGGCGACTTAATTGATGGCATACCTACACAAGTGGCTTTTAAGGCCATAAAATCAGACGGCTTAGGTATTAATTCTAAAGGTGTTATTGTGGATGAAAGCGGTAAAGAGATAGCTCAATTTGCCTCACAGCACTTAGGTATGGGTGTATTCTCTTTTGTTCCAGAGTTAAATAAAAAATATCAGGCAAAAGTTACTTTTGCCGATGGCAACCAGAAAACCATATCATTACCAGAAGTTAAAGCAGAAGGTATGCGCATTTCACTTAAAACCATCGATGAAAATCTAGTTTTAAAAATTTATGCCAACCAGAAATATGTAGATAAAAACTTGAATAAAACTTTTTATATCATTGCAAAAAGTGCTGGTGTGGTTTATTATGCTGCTCAAAGTAATTTAAAAAGCACCGTTTTTACTGGCCAAATAGCTAAAGACAAATTTCCAACAGGTATTTTACAAGTTACCTTGATTTCTTCAACCGGAGAGCCTTTAAGCGAGCGTATTATCTTTTTAAAACGTAATGATGATTTAAAAATCAATGTAAATACAGATTTACAAGCTTATAATAGCAGACAAAAAGTTAAAGTAAACATTGCCAATAGTGGCGGAACAGAAATTGCCGAAGGAAGTTTTTCTGTTGCCGTGATAGATGAAACTAAAGTTCCGGTAGATGAAGATACCGAAACCACCATTTACAGCAATTTACTACTAAGCTCTAACCTAGAGGGGTATATAGAAAAACCTAATTATTATTTCAATAAAATGGATGCTCAAAAACTTGCTCATCTAGATTTATTAATGCTTACCCAGGGCTATAGAAGGTTTAATTATAAAGATATCATCGCTGATAAAGCGCCAAATCTTACTTTTTTACCAGAGCAAGGTATTGATATCACCGGAACTATCAGAAAAAGTAATGGTATGCCTTTAGATAAAGGCCGATTACTTTTACAAATTCCAGAGAAATACTATTCTACCACTACCATGACAGATGCTGAAGGTAAATTCAAGTTCAGTAATATGGTTTTTAAAGATTCTGCCGAGGTAATAGTAAATGCCCGCAATAACCTCAATTCTAAAGATTTAAGAATTCAAGTAGATGGCGAAGCTTTCCCTGCAGTTTATGCCAATGTAAACGCTGCTGATGATGTTTTAAATATAGATAGTACATTAAATACTTACCTCAGAAACAGTAAAATGATTAATAATAACTCGCTGATGCTGAGGGAAGTTGTGGTAAAATCTACCGCAACAACTAAAAAAAGTCATTTAGACTTTGCTGCACTATCAGGTTTAAATATGATGGCTGATAGAACTACAACCGGCGACCAGCTTACTGGTTGTGGCTTATTGGTGAATTGCTTAGCCACATCTGGGCTTACTTTCGTAGATAATAACTTATACATTACCAGAACTTATAACCAAGGGATAAGAATACCTGTAGAAATTTACGTAAACGATATGCCTGTAGACATTGCTTACCTCAATAGTTTGGATGCCAAAGGAATAGAATCTGTTCAAGTTTTTAATAATGATGGTTTATCAGGTATCAATAGAAGAACCAATACCAGTGGTATTTTAGTTATCATCATGAAAGAGATTAAAAAAGTACCTGCTACACAGGCTCAGATTAAAGAATTGTTTGCCCCAACTAACGTTATCACCATTAAACCTAAAGGTTATGCGGTAGAAAGACAATTCTATCAACCAAAATATACCGGTCCAAGAACTAGCCTACAAGCACAAGATATACGTTCTACTATTTACTGGAATCCTTTTATAAACACCGATAAAGACGGAAAAGCTAGCTTCGAGTTTTTTAATAGCGATGATAAAGGTCCGCGTAAAATTGTTATTGAAGGTATGGATAAAAATGGCAACTTTGGACGCTCTATTTATCGTTATCAAGTAAAGTAAAACCAGCAAAAAGATAAACCAATTTTAATTATACATGAACTACAGAATTTTAGGAAAAACAAACTTAAAAATCTCCGAAATTAGCTTAGGAACCTGGCAAGTAGGTGGCAGATGGGGAGATGCATTTGACCACAGCAATGCCGATAAAATCTTAAATGCAGCCATAGATGCTGGTATTAACTTTATTGATACTGCCGATGTTTACGGGGATGGCGAAAGTGAAAAAGCCGTTGGCAGAATTGTAAAAGCCAGAAAAGAAGAAATTTACGTGGCTACTAAGTGTGGCCGCCAACTTAACCCACATATTAACCAATCTTATACGGTAAAAGCTTTAAGGAACTTTGTAGAAAGCAGCTTAAAGAATATGAATCTAGAAAAAATAGATCTTATTCAGTTACACTGCCCTCCTACTGAGGTTTTGTACCGCCCAGAAATTTTTGAATTGTTTGACAGGCTTAAAGACGAAGGTAAAATCTTAAATCTTGGTGTTAGTGTAGAAAAAATTGAGGAAGGATTAAAAGCTATAGAATTTGACAATGTTTGCAGCCTGCAACTGATTTTTAATATTTTTAGACAACGCCCAACAGAGCTTTTGTTTGAGCAAGCCAAAAAGAAAAACATCGGTCTTATTGCTCGTGTACCTCTAGCAAGTGGTTTATTAACCGGAAAATTCACTAAAGAAACCACTTTTGGTAAAGACGACCATAGAACTTTCAACAGAAATGGCGAAGCTTTTGATAAGGGCGAAACTTTCTCTGGTATAGATTATAACAAAGGTTTAGATGCTGTAGAAGAACTTAAAAAGCATTTCCCTGATTATGATTTACCTCTTTTAGCTTTAAAATGGATATTAGAGTTTGAAGAGATTAGCTGTGTGATACCAGGCGCCTCTAGCCCGCAACAAATATTAAACAACTTAAAAGTAGAAGACGCACCAGCTTTAACACAACAACAAAAAGATACGATTAAACACATTTATGATACCTATATCAAAGCAGATGTTCACCAGCTTTGGTAAATGTTTTTGTTAGTATATACAAAGCCAAATCATTTTAGAAGTGATTTGGCTTTTTTGGTTTAAAAGTGAATTGTTATAGTTTTAAACGGTACTAGTTTTTGGGGAGCTTACACAGGTTGTTTTAATCATCACTCCTAAAATACCAAGGGTTCCACTTTTTGTTACTCAAAATGCCTTTCTGCTTTTTGGTTACCAGTTTACCGTTTACGACATTGTATAACCTACCCTTTTTATAAACCAATTTTTCTGGATGAGCCATTCTGTTTTGTCCACCTGAAGATAATACAGTTGCTACGCTCTGTTCTGGAGCAATACGCTCTGGAATTTCGTCTGATGATAAAATTAGAGTATCAAAGATTTTTCCATTACTGCTTTTGTTTTGAATTGTGTCATATGTCGGTATCATGTGAAGGTAGAGAGTGTCTCCCTTCAATGTCCATGTGCCTTTGGTCCAACTTCCAGACAGGTCAAAGTTCCAGGTGTATCTAAAAGTTTTATCAGTATTTAGCTGAATGCGACTTCCAAAATAATTACGATACCGTCCAACAACTTTGTCTTGAGCAAACAATCCAGATGAAAGTGTCAGTAAAAGTGGTATTGTCAAAACCTTCATAATAGTTTGGTCGTCGGTTAACTTACGCACAACGTTTGGCAGGTTTAAGAATTTGCGGTTTTACTTGCAGAAACTTGTCCGCCTTTAGTAAATATAATAAAAAGAAGTAAAGGCACATAGAGCACTTCGCCCCGCAATTTTTTAAACCTGTGGTTATAAGGCGTTTTTTCCTGTACGGAATGTTTTGTTGCCATTCAATTCTAGAATATTTGATTTGTTATCACAGTTCTGGTCTATATATGCTCGAAGCCTACCTTGTTCGTCTTTTCCGATTCCAATCCCGATTTTTAACTCACAGTTGTCTATTCTCCCTGTGTATTCATTTGCTCCATAACTACTTCCTGTTTCATCGTCATTAGGAACTTCGGACGCAAGAAAGAAATAAACACTTAGGTCGGCAGAACCCGATTTGCTGAATAATAAAGTGTCATTATTTTTCGAAGTTAAATTGAAGTTTAGAGTCGTGTAATTTATTCTCCTAACTTTCAGTTCGAGATTTTGGTTGCTGTCTGTCGCGAAAAATTTATACTCTTTATTTAACTTCAGGTTGGTCGGGAAATAAACAGTGTCGCCTTTAACCAATAAATAGTCGTCTATGATTTTTATCGGAGAAGTATAGCCTTTTTCAATTAGTTCAGAAACGAAAGCTTTTGAATACAGTGATTTGTCTTGGAAATAAATCTTGTTTTTAACGTCGAGACTTTTTTGAGTTTTTACGCTGTCTTCTTGCGTCGATTCATGTTTAGGTTTGTCGCTATTACAAGCTATTAAAAACACTAATATAATAAAGTAGAAATTATATTTCATAGTAGATTTTGTCAGGTTAAAATGGCATATAACGTTTTGCAGGTTTAAGAATTTGCGGTTTTATTTACAAGAACTCTGTCAGCCCGCACTAAATTTAATAAAAAGAAGTAAAGGAAGTGTAAGCACTTCGCCCGCAATTTTTTAAACCTGTTGTTACCAGTAGTGATGTATCACTCTTCATATCGGTAGTCGCCAATATTTGTGTCTTTGATAATTTTATACCCAAATTTTCCTTTTATAAATTTTATATATATATAATTCACATTTTCTAAGTGTTCAAGATTAATCTCGGGTAAAGAGATATCCTTTTCCATATTATCTATTTCAACCGTTACATATGTTACAGTGCTTTTATATGAAGTCTGGCCTTTATACAAGATTTCCAATTTCCATGTGATCATTTCGGTTTTGTTTGCAAAAAAATCATTTGCAAAATAAAAGATTCCTGTTGCAAGAAATCCGTAAACAACTGTTGCCCAAACAAAGTGAAATATAAAATTGAAATTAAGTTTATGAACTTGCCTTTTGTATTCCAAGGTTAGTGCACCACAAAGTAGTCCAAAAAATATATGGATTACAAAGACCGTCTTAACGTCGATAATTGTAAGTTTAAATTGTCTGAGTGAATAAACCGCGGAAATAAATGATAAAATCCCAATGAGAAATAGAAAAAAATTTATTCGATTTCTGATTCTTATTCGACTTTTAATTTTGCTTTTTTCAATCATAAGCGTTTTCGGTCGAAATTAGCAAATCTGTCTTTTAGCATTACTGGTAACGGTTTACGTATTGGCGATGGGCGGGAATTTTAGCACTAAAGTTCAATCGAAGAACAGAAGTTGAATTTTGCACTTCAGTTGATACGAAGCCGTTCAGCCCGCCTATTGCCAATACGATGTTGTAGGCAGTTTTATTCATTTATTCATCATTAGGTTTGCGATTTCAAGTGGTATTTTGTCAAACACTGCATCTTGTGCAAACATTCCGTTACACAATATATTTATTCCAAAATTCTTTTCGGGAAAGATAAACAGTATTGAGCAAAATCCCGGATTATTTCCAAAATGACAAATGTATCTTCCCAAATTAGAGTTGTCAAAAATCCACCAAGTTAAGCCCAATGAAATTTTATATTTTGGAATGGATTCTGTAACTGTCCACATATCTTTTAATGTCTCTTGTTTAATTACATTTTCCGAGGAGCTTGTGGTACCGTTATTTAGTTGAATTAAATACTTTGTCCATTTGTTTAGTTCAGAAGACGTTGTAATTAAATTACCTGTTGGGTTGTCTATGTAAGGTTCTCCATAAGTTTCGTAGTTTCTTAACTCCAAAGGTTTCCCATTTAAAATCGGATTTTTCTTATCGTCAATTCTGTATATATTAAATTGTTCGATTCTTTTTGAAGTTCCTGCTACTACTTGCGGAAGTGCTAATTTTGAAGAGTCAATTTCTTCATAAAAATAGGTCGCTTGGTTAATACCCAATTTGGAAAGTACATTTTCATAAATGTATTTGTGAAAAGGTTGTTTGGATATTTTTGATACAATAATCCCTAACAAGTCAAATCCAATATTGCTGTATGTGTCGCCCGAAAATTTTGTTCCTGGTGTAAAATTCAGTTTAACCTTTTGCAAACCTTTGATAAAAAGAGGGATTGAGGTACTGTCATCAGGAAGATTAGTTTGTTCATTTGTCCAAGGTAAACCCTAAGTGTGAGTTAGTAAATGTTTAATTGTAATTTTATCGTAGTCTTTGCTTTTTAGTTTAAAGTCTGGTAAAATTTCAACAAGTTTATCGTCTAATGAAAGTTTCCCTTGTTCAACAAGTTGCATTATGGCAGTTGCCGTAAAAACTTTGGTAATTGAGGCAATATGAAACATTGTGCTATCCGTCACAGGAAATCCGTTTTGTTGAGCGGTTTGTCCGTAGTTAACTGTATAACTTTTATCATCATCAACAATTCCAATAGACATTCCTACAATTGAGTATTGCTTTATATATGGATTTACAATTGAATCAATTTTGGTTTTTAGTTCAGTCGTTAGTTTTTGAGAAAATCCGTTTATTGATTGAATGAGAAATAATATGACTAATAAATATATTTTCATTTTGTGTTTGTTGGTTTCGCCAAATTGCCTACAACTAGTATATATGTATAGTTTTACTTCCGTAACACACCCAAAACTGGCTGTATTAGGGAAGTTTTATTTATTCTTATTACAAAAATATCTTATAAAAACAGCTTTAAAATCACTTATATCGTACATCCAAATTCACAGGCATTTTCATAAATTAGATTTTAACTCTAAATAAGTAAATATTTAGTAAAAGTCAAAATTAGAGTGATTTTTAGCTATTTCAGACAAGGATGAAAGTAGGTCCATCCTAGGGTGATAGTAGGGTGATCCTAGGGTGAAACACTAATAATTTCTTATTTCTAAATTATTATAAAAATTAATTAGAAATTCAAAAGGAAAAATTCAAAAATCAAAAATAAAAAAGTCATCATCCAGAACTGGAAACTCCCAACTGATAACTGAACGAAAAATTCAAAAGGAAAAATTAAAAATTCAAAAACAGGAAAGTCATCACTCAGAACAAGAAACAGGAAGCTCACAACTGACAACTGAATCACTCATTCTATCCATCAAAAATCAATCAATAACACTCAGATCCGGAACTGGAAACAGGAAACTCAAAACCGACAACTGATTCAATCATTCAATCCATCAAAAATCAACCAACAAAAGCTGAAGGCTAAAAGCATAAAGCGGAAAGCTTCAATCAATCATTCTAAAATCAATCCTTCAATAAATAAAAATCTCCACCCAGAACTGAGAACAGGAAACTCACAACTGGAAACTGATACCCCTCAAATCCCTTTAAAAATAAGATTATCCTTAGCTAAAGCACTCAAATCTGGTTCTGCTTTAAAGATACCATACACAGAAGCTCCGCTCCCACTCATCAAAGCAAACAAAGCGCCTGCTTCTAGTAAAGCAGCTTTTACACCTCTTATAGCAGGATGGGCTTCCAAAATATGCCCTTCAAAATCGTTTTTAACTTTACCCTGCCAAGCTTCAATAGGTAATTGTACAAGGTCTTTTAAAGAAATGGCAGACGCTTGTGGTTTTACGCCTCGGTAAGCTTCGCCAGTAGAAACATGTACAGGAGGCATCACCAAAACCATATAATAAGAAGATAAATCTAAGGCTATAGGCTCAAAATAATCTCCTTTTCCATGTGCAAAAAGTGGTTTATTTTCTATAAAAAAGGCACAATCTGCCCCCAACTTACGGCAGTAGCCTTGCAGCTGCTCTAGGCTTAAGCCTAAGTCAAATTTCTCGTTTATCAATTTCAAGAAAAAAGCGGCATCTGCCGAGCCTCCGCCCAAACCTGCGCCAATAGGAATTTGCTTGTGTAAATGAATGCTAATATTGGGTAAATCAAAATCTTTCCTTAGTAAATCATAAGCTTTTAAACAAAGGTTTTCATTGGCATGTCCCGGAATTTCTATCCCTGATGATTCAAAACTCATGTCGCTAGCTTCCACAACTTCCAAAGCATCTTTAATTTGTACAGGGTAAAAAACAGTTTCTAGGTTATGGTAACCGTCATTTCTACGACTGATGATATTTAAACCAATGTTTATTTTAGCATTTGGAAAGGCTATCATGGATATTAACAATTAAGAGTTTTGCACATTAATAGGATAGCAAATATAGATTATTTTAATTTGTAGGTTCAGTATATTCCAAATGAAACAATATTTAGATTTAATGCGCCATGTTTTAGAAAATGGCACACAAAAACATGATAGAACGGGTACCGGAACCATCAGTGTTTTTGGTTATCAAATGCGTTTTAACCTTGAAGAAGGTTTCCCTATGGTAACCACCAAAAAACTGCATCTTAAATCTATCATCCACGAGTTGATTTGGTTTTTAAGTGGCGATACCAATATCAAATACTTAAAAGATAATGGGGTAAGAATATGGGACGAGTGGGCCGATGAAAACGGTAATTTAGGTCCGGTTTACGGTTCGCAATGGCGTTCTTGGCCTACGCCAGATGGTAGGCATATCGACCAGATTTCGCAAATCATCAACCAAATTAAAAACAACCCCGATTCTAGAAGAATTATTGTTTCTGCATGGAACGTTGCCGAGATAGAAAACATGGCCTTGCCACCTTGCCACAGCTTTTTTCAGTTTTACGTTGCTGATGGTAAACTAAGCTGCCAGCTGTACCAACGTAGCGCTGATATTTTCTTAGGTGTGCCTTTTAATATTGCTTCTTATGCCCTACTAACCATGATGGTGGCACAAGTTTGCGATTTAAAACCTGGCGATTTTGTACATACCCTTGGCGATGCCCATCTATACAATAACCATTTAGAGCAAACCAAATTGCAATTAAGTAGAGAACCAAGACCTCTGCCAACCATGCAAATTAACCCAGAGGTGAAAGATATTTTCAGCTTTAAATACGAAGATTTTACTTTATTAAATTACGACCCGCATCCACATATTAAAGCAGAAGTAGCCGTATAAAGTTCATCAATAAAATAGATAAAGCATTCATTAGAAAATATGCAGAACCAAGAGGCTCAGGAAGCTCAAAATATATCTTTAATAGTTGCTGTAGACCAACACAATGCCATTGGTAAAGACAACCAATTACTATGGCATTTACCCAACGATTTAAAGTTTTTTAAAAAAACAACATCTGGTCATAGCATCATTATGGGGCGTAAAACTTATGATTCTATAGGTAAACCCTTGCCTAATAGAAGAAATATAGTAATTACCCGCCAAAAAGATTTACACATAGAGGGTGCCGAGGTTTACAGCAGCCTTGCCGAAGCTTTAAAGCAAACTAAAAACGAAAATGAAGTTTTTATCATCGGTGGAGCAGAAATTTATAAACAATCTTTAGGCCTAGCCCATAAGATTTATTTAACCCTTGTACACCATGTTTTTGAAGCAGACACCTATCTAACCGACTTAAAATTAGAAGATTGGAATATTATAAGCAGAGAAGATTTTACTAAGGATGAGAAGCATGCTTATGATTATTCTTTCCTGATACTGCAAAAGCCTTGATACATATATAAATAAATTAATTTTAGAAATTTTATAATTTAAAAATTTAATTAGCTTTGCCGTCTTATATAAAAGAGAAGTACTAATAATCAATTAAAAACAAAATGCAAAACAAAGGAGTAATTAAGTTTGCAGCAGTTATTTTAACATTACTGAGTTTGTATGCCCTTTCTTTTACATTTTTTGCCAACAAGGTAGAAAGTGATGCTAAAGAGTATGCAAAAGGCGATCCTGAAAAAGAAAGAATCTATTTAGATTCTATGTCTTCACAACCTGTTTACCCTCTACTTGGTCATACTTACCAGTATGTAAAAGAAAGAGAAATACAGTTAGGTTTAGACTTAAAAGGTGGTATGAACGTAACCATGGAGATAGATTTATCTGCATTGATTAGAAGTTTAGCCAACAACCCGGATGATGCCAATTTCAATCAGGCATTAAAAAATGCTCAAAACAGATTAAAAACCAGTCAGGAAGGTTTAGTAGCACTTTTCGTACAGGAGTATGAAAAATTAAGCCCTAGCGGTAAATTAGCAACTTTTTATTCAACAAAAGAAAACGCTGCCGAGCTTAAGTTAGATGCTACCAACGCTCAAGTAAAAACTTTCTTAGATAAACAAGCAAACTCTGCTGTTGAAAGATCTTTCAACATCTTAAGAACTCGTATAGATAAATTTGGGGTAACACAACCAAACATCCAATTACAAGAAGGTTCTAACAGAATTTTGGTTGAGCTACCAGGTGTAACAGATAAAGAACGTGTTCGTAAGTTATTACAAGGTTCTGCAAAATTAGAATTCTACGAAACTTTTGAAAACCAAGAGATTTTCCCTCTTATTCAAAATATCAATAATATTTTAGCTGCTAAACAGCCTAAAGAAGAAGCAAAACCAGCGGTTAAAAGTGCTGATAGCCTTGCTAAAGCAGGTAACAAACCTGCCTTATTAAGCGCTAAAAAAGATACAGTTGCCAAAGATTCTGCTGCTGCAAGTGCGGCATTAGCCAAATCTAACCCATTGTTTGCTTTATTGGCTCCGGCAACTTTCCAAGGTGCTAATGGCCAGCAAGGTTTAAGACCAGGTGCCGTTGTAGGTTATGCCAACCAAAGAGACACTGCTAAAATCAACGCTATTTTTGCAGAGCAAGATATCAAAGCTGTTATCCCTCCTAACGTTAAATTAATGTGGGGCGTAAAAGCTATCTCAGAAACTGATAAAGTTTTTGAATTATATGCTATTAAAGCTACCGGCTTAAACGGAGAACCAGCTTTAGAAGGTGACGTTATCTCTAACGCTCGTGATGACTTTGACCAAAAAGGAAATCCTGAGGTAGTGATGGTGATGAACTCAGAAGGTGCTCGTGAGTGGAAAAGAATCACAGCTGCGGCCGCAGGTTCTGCACAAAGCGAAGAAGACAATAAATCAATCGCTATTGTTTTAGATGGCATGGTTTATACCGCTCCGAGAGTATCTGGTGAAATCCCTAATGGTGTTTCTTCTATATCAGGAAACTTCACACCAGAAGAAACAAAAGATTTAGCTAACGTATTAAAAGCGGGTAAATTACCTGCTCCTGCTAAAATTGTTGGAGAATACGTAGTAGGTCCTACTCTAGGTAAAGAATCTATTGATAAAGGTTTAGCATCTTCTGTAGCAGGTTTATTAGTAGTATTACTATTCATGCTGTTCTATTATAACAGAGCAGGTTGGATTGCAAACCTTGCACTATTAGCTAACTTATTCTTCTTAATTGGTGTTATGGCATCTCTAGGTGCTGTATGGACTTTACCTGGTATTGCAGGTTTGGTACTAACCATAGGTATGGCAGTAGATGCTAACGTATTGATATATGAAAGAATTAAAGAAGAATTAGAATCTGGAAAATCTTTAAGATTGGCTGTTGCCGATGGTTTCTCTAACTCTTACTCGGCTATCTTAGACTCTAACATCACAACCTTAATAACAGGTGTTATTTTAATGGTGATGGGTTCTGGGCCAATTTTAGGTTTCGCAACCACTTTAGTTATTGGTATTATCTGTTCTTTATTTACAGCTATTTTCATCAGTAGATTGGTATTAGACCAAAAAGTTGAAAAAGGCCAAAATGTACCTTTCTCTACTCCTTTTACTAAAAAATTATTCAAAGGTTCTACTTTTGATTTCGTAAAAGAACGTAAGAAATTCTATATCATCTCTTCTATCATCATCATTGCAGGTATCATCTCTATATTTACCAGAGGTTTCAGCTTAGGTGTAGATTTCCAAGGTGGTAGAACTTACGTGATAGAATTCCAGAAAGAAATAAGCACCTTAGAAGTAAGAAATGTTTTAACTGAAGCATTTGAAAATGATGCTCCTGAGGTAAAAAGCTATGGTAACGGTGTAAGAGTAACAACAGATTACTTAATTACCGATGAAGGTGCTGATACTGAAAAAATTGTTGAAAACAAACTTAACGAAGGTCTTAAAAAGTTGAATGCTCCTTACGAAATTAAGGATGCTCAGAAAGTAGGACCAACAGTAGCTAATGATATTAAAACATCTGCTATTTATGCTGTTTTACTTGCTATCTTGGCCATCTTCATTTATATCTTCATCCGTTTTAGAAGATTAGAATTTGGTTTAGCTTCTATCGTAGCATTAGCTCACGACGTTTTAGTGGTACTAGCCTTCTTCTCTTTATTAAACGGTTTTGTACCATTCTCTTTAGATATTGATCAATCATTTATCGCTGCTATCTTAACAGTTCTTGGTTATTCTATCAACGATACGGTTGTAATCTTTGATAGGGTTAGAGAGTACTTAAACGATAACAGAAACAAAAATGAAAGTATGGGAACCATCATTAACAACGCACTTAATAGCACATTAAGTAGAACAGTTGTTACGGGTATGTCTACCATATTTGTATTGATTATCTTATTCATCTTTGGTGGCGAGATTTTAAGAGGCTTCTCTTTCGCTATGTTAATTGGTGTAATAGTAGGTACTTACTCTTCATTATTTGTAGCTACTCCGGTAGTTGTAGAGTTTATGAGAAAAAAAGAGGGAAATAAAAACTAATTCTCTCTCCCAAACATAGTAAAAAGGCTTTCCAGATTCTTGGAAAGCCTTTTTTGTTTTGTAAAACACTAACTCTCCCCGTCTTATTGTCTATCCAAAATCATTTATCAAATTAATCTCTACCAAAATAGTATAGTTTAAAACAATTCTTATATATTTGTTGTACTAATTATTGTTATGACAAAAGAATCCTTTAATACTTACTCCTACCTCCTAGACCGTACGAATAGAAGAATTAAACAGTTCGCACAAAAAAAGTTCAAAGAAGAAAGTTTTGATATTACGGTAGACCAATGGTTGGTTTTAAAATCATTAAACCAAGAAAACGACCAAAACCAAAGCGAGTTGGCAGAGCAGATTGGTAAAGACAATCCTACCCTCACTCGTATTATTGATTTACTGTGTAAAAAAGAATTGGTAGAGAGAAGACAATTACCCAGTGATAGGCGTTGTTTTACCATACACCTTACTGATAAAGGGAAACAAAAAATGGAAGAATGGGCTCCAAAAGTTGCGGAAATAAGAATGAAAGCCTGGGAGAACCTCACCGAAAAAGATTACGAAGACTTAAAAAGAATTTTAAATACCATCTATCAATCTCTAGAAATATGAACACACAAATTAGTACAGATATTTGCATTATAGGCGCAGGTCCGGTTGGCTTATTTGCCGTTTTTGAAGCTGGTTTGCTTAAAATGCGTTGCCACTTAGTTGATGTTTTACCACAAGTAGGCGGACAATTATCAGAAATATATCCTCAAAAACCTATTTACGACATCCCGGGTTATCCTGAAATTAAAGCTCAAGAGTTGGTAGATAATTTGATGGAACAGATTAAACCTTTTGACCCAGGCTTTACCTTAGGAGAAAGAGTTGAACGTTTAGATAAGCAAGAAGATGGCAGTTATCATGTCATCACCAGTGATAAGACAAGCATCCACTGTAAAGTAGTGGTTATTGCAGGCGGCTTAGGTTGTTTTGAACCTCGTAAACCTGATATAGAAAATCTTCAATTATTTGAAGGTAAAGGAGTAAGCTATATGGTGAAAGATCCAGAGCTTTATCGTGATAGAAAAGTAGTACTAGCTGGTGGCGGAGACTCTGCCTTAGACTGGACTATTTTCTTAGCTAATATTGCACAAGAAGTTACTTTAGTACACCGTGGTGATACTTTTAGGGGTGCACCAGACTCGGCAGAAAAAGTATTTAAGCTTGCAGAAATGGGTAAAATTAACCTGATTCTTTCTGCTCACCTCAATAAAATTAATGGCGATACGCATTTAGAAAAGGTACATCTGCTTACCAAAGCTAAAGAAGAAAAAATATTGGATGCAGATTATCTTATCCCCTTATTCGGCTTAAGTCCAAAACTTGGCCCGATTGGTGAATGGGGTTTAAATATTGAAAAATCGGCTATTGCAGTAAATACAGAAGACTATTCTACCAACGTAGAAAGAATTTATGCCATTGGCGATATCAACACCTATCCGGGTAAACTAAAACTCATTTTAAGTGGCTTTCACGAGGCAGCTTTAATGTGCCAGAGCGCTTTTAAATATGTTTATCCCGATCAAAAATTATCTTTTAAATATACTACCGTTTATGGTGTAAACACTTTTTAAATATGATAAAGCTAACAGTTGTAGATAGAGACGATACAGAGCAAGAGATTGAAATTCCTACGGATATTAACCTCAACTTAATGGAAGTTTTAAAAGCTTCTGAATATAATGTATTAGCCACTTGCGGAGGCATGGCCTTATGCGCCACTTGCCATGTACAGGTTTTAGAAGGCTTAGAACAATTGACAGATGCCCAAGATACCGAACTAGATATGCTAGACACCCTCCCAGATGCAGGTACTGATAGCAGATTGGCATGTCAGTTGAAGGTTAATGAACAATTGGATGGCATCAAAGTAAAAATTAGAGGCGAAGAAGCTTAATAATCACGATATGAAAAGCGATAAAAAATTCCCAAAAGTCATCATCATTGGTGGTGGATTTGGAGGTATCCAACTGGCTAAAAAGCTCAGACATGCAGAAGTAAACATCTTGATGCTAGATAGGCATAACTACCATACCTTCCAACCTTTACTCTATCAGGTTGCCACAGGTGGTTTAGAGCCAGATTCTATTGCTTTCCCTATCCGTAAAGTATTTCGCGAACAAAAAAACTTAGCCTTTAGGGTGGCAAATGTTACAGCTATCCATACAGAAAATAATACCATTAGTACCAGTATTGGTGATTTTGATTATGATTACTTGGTTTTAGCAACGGGGTCTGAGACTAACTTTTTCGGGCAGAAAGAGATAGAGCATTATGCCATGCCGATGAAAACCGTTCCTGAAGCTTTAAACTTACGTTCTTTAATTCTACAGAACCTAGAGGAAGCACTTATTGAAGAAGACCCCATCAGGAGAGATGCGCTTCTAAATTTTGTAGTAGTAGGTGGCGGCCCTACAGGCGTAGAAACTGCAGGTGCACTAGCTGAACTTAAAAACCACGTACTTCCGGCTGATTATCCAGAACTGGATATACAAAGGATGCGTATTTTCTTGATAGAGAATTCTGAACGTGTTTTAACACCTTTTTCTGAACAAGCTTCTTACAAAGCACAAGAGTTTTTAGAAAATATGGGCGTTACCGTGATGCTTCAAAAACTAGTTGCTGCTTATGATGGCGATAGAGTAGTTTTAAAAGATGGTGAAATTTTACCTACCAAAGCAGTTATCTGGAGCGCTGGTGTTAAAGGTGCTACCATTCCAGGATTGGATAAAGCACAAATTGTTAGAGGTGGCCGTATTAAAACACAGCCCGATAATTTGATTGTTGGCTACAACAATATCTTCGCTATTGGAGATTTAGCTGCTATAGAAAGTCCTGAATATCCATATGGTCATCCCGGTGTAGCTCAGGTAGCTATACAGCAAGGGCAGCAATTGGCTAAAAACTTAGTTAGAATCATCAATAACCAACCTACCCAAGCTTTTGATTATTATGATAAAGGTTCTATGGCTACCATTGGTAGAAATAAAGCAGTTGTTGATTTAAAATACTGGAAGTTCCAAGGCTTTTTTGCTTGGCTAACCTGGATGTTTATTCACCTACTTTTCTTGGTAGGCTTTAGAAATAAAATGGTTACCCTGATGAATTGGATTGTTAACTATTTCAGTTACGATAGAGGTACACGATTGATAATCAGAAAGTTTGATAGAGATTTAATGAAAGAAGAAGCAGAAGCTATTTAAAATTTGATTTTAAATACTTACCTTGCATCATTCAACGAATCATTACAACTACAAGAAAAATAAGAAAAGCCCTGCATGAATTTGCGGGGCTTTTCAGTTTGTCTTTCTTATCAAAGCTTAAATTAAGACTTGGGTTTATTTCTTTTTTGATGATAGCTCCCTTTACTCTTAAACTGCTTGTAGCTTTGCTTAGGTTTGCTTATGATGGATGCTTCTTCTGTTTTACTTGATTGGGCTACCATCTGCATAATTTCTGCTAGTTCTTCTTTTGTTAAATTACGCCATTTACCCAAGGGAATATTTTGTAAAGAAACATTCATAATCCTAATGCGCTTTAAACGGGTAACTTCATAATCCAAATACTCGCACATCCTTCTGATTTGCCTGTTTAAGCCCTGGGTTAAAATTATTCTAAAAATAAAATCGCTTTCCTTCTTAATCACACATTTATTGGTGATAGTACCCAATACAGGTACACCAGCGGCCATTTTTCTTAAAAAATCTGTCGTAATAGGTTTATTCACTGTAACCACATACTCCTTTTCGTGGTTATTGCCCGCTCTTAAAATCTTGTTCACGATATTCCCATCGCTAGTTAAGAAAATCAAACCTTCAGAAGGTTTATCTAGCCTCCCTATAGGAAAAATTCTTTTAGGATGGTTGATATAATCAATGATATTTCCTTCTACATTCCTTTCTGTAGTACAAGTTATGCCCCTTGGTTTATTGAAAGCGATATATATATCTTGCTCAGGACTTTTAAACTTTATCCTCCTACCATCTACCCTTACATCATCTTCATGATTTACACGATCTCCTAAAACACCAGTTTTACCGTTTATCGTTACCCTACCCTCTTCTATTAGCCTATCGGCCTCTCGCCTAGAGCAAAAACCTGTATCGCTGATAGCTTTATTTAAACGTAAATCGTTTGCGTTACTCATTATCCTAAAATCTGAAGAGCAAAAGTATTAAAATTAACGTTTAATATACGGAGTATTCTTTTAGGCTAGTAAAACACCTCCTACAAATAAAAACCAGCCCTTAAAGCTATTCTTTGATAATTATTTTGAAGATTGATATTTTGTTGAACGGTACCATAGCGTTGATCGCGGTAGCCAATACTAATCATCACGCCAGCATTATTACTTAAGCCAATTTTTAAACCGAGACCTGCTGCAAAAACAGTCCCACCTTCATAAGAAACACCTGTAATGGTATTTTTAGTACCGTTAAAACCATAGCCAAAATCAGTAAAATAAAAGGGTACAAATTGTTTACCAGCTTTAAAATCTCCACGAATAGTACCAATCACCGGAAAAAAAGTTTGTGTAGCGTATAAATCTATCCCAGCCCCTATACCGGTAAAAAGGTATTGATTAAACTTATAACCATTAATGGTTTGAAAAGAAAATGCCGATGTATTCACATTAAGCTCGCCCGTATTTTGAGAGGCTAAAGGCCCTAACTCGGTAAAATGACCAAAGCCTTTTTGTTTGATATTAAAAACTGCAGGAATTTCTTCTTCAGTAATTTGCTTTACTTCTTTAGTTGTAAAAACATATACGTTTCTATCTACAGACTGTATACTGATTTTGTCTTGCTCTTTACTGATAATTTTACCACGTATCACCCAGCCATTTAACAGGTATATAACATCTTCTTTTTTCTGTGCAAAACTTGGAAGACTTAATAAAAAAATAAAAATTAATGAGAGTAGTTGAAGCTTCATGATAAAAAATGAGGTATAATTAGTTTCCTGCCCAAGTTTTAAATGCAGATACTCTTTCTCTACTCACAATAACATCGTTTACTGCATTGCCACTATTTAGCGTTAGTTTTAATCTTCTATTGGTATACAATTTAATATCCTTAATGGCATCTATTCTAGCGATAACTTGTCTATTAAGTCTAAAAAATTCCTTTTCATTTAAAAGCTCCATTAAACCATCTAAAGTATAATCAATAATAAATGATTTACCATCTGTAGTATATAAGTAGACAGATTTGTCATCAGACATAAAATAGGCTATATCCTTTACATCAACAAAAAACATTTTATTACCTACTTTTATCAAAAAGCGGTTTTTATATTTTGATTCTGAAATATCTAGTAAATTTTGTTGAGCATTAAGTGTTGCGTAAGTGTATGTTTCTAGTTTATGGAGGGCTTGTTTAAGACTTTTTAAGGTTACCGGTTTTAACAAATAGTCTATACTAAAAAGCTCAAAAGCTTTTAAAGCATAGTTTTCATAAGCTGTGGTAAATATTACAGGGCAAGTAATTTCAACATCATGACTGATGCTGAAGCTTAAACCATCTGATAATTGAATATCCATAAAAATACAGCTAGGCATAGGGTTGTCTTTAAGCCATGATACTGCACTTTCTACACTGTCACAAGTTATGGGTTTTTCTATTTGAGGATATTGCTGTAGTAATAAATTACCTAATCTTTCTGCCGCAAGTGGTTCATCTTCAATAATTAAAAACTTCATAGTTTTCTACTTTTAAAACAGGTAATGTTATTTCAAAATAATCATCTTGGTTTTTCACGGTAATTTCTTTTCCACAGATTATTTTATACTGCTGATTGATGCTTTTCAATCCTATCTGACTAGATTTTTCTAGTATTTGCTTAGGCTGATAATTGTTCCGCACCATCATGGTATCGTTTTCTATAACAATATCTATGCAAAGTGGTTTTGCTGAAGATGCAATATTGTGCTTAATGGCGTTTTCTATTAAAATTTGGAGGGTTGCAGGTACTATGTAGGTATTTTCTAAGCGATGTTCATCAAAAGAAATATTAAACTTAATGGCTTCTGCAAAGCGCTTTTTTAATAAGAAGATGTATAAATCCATCACTTTAAGCTCATCTTTTAAGCTCACCAATTCTTTTTCCTGATTTCTTAAAATATAACGGTAAACTTCAGAAAAACTCTCTATAAACTGATTAGCTTCTTCGCTTTTATTCATAATAAGCGAGGCTAATACATTAAGATTATTAAATAAAAAATGAGGATTAATTTGTGTTTTGATTTGTTGGAGTTGAGCCTGAATTTGTGCTCTTTTTAACTCCTCTGCTTCTAATTGTTTTGCTCTTAGTTGCTTAAAGAAGTATGTTATAGAATTGATACAGTGTAAGAATAAATTGATTCTAAAAGCCAATAAAAGCGTAAGTTTTATTTCTGTTTGGATTTCTGTAGGTTGATAACCAGAATACCAAATACCTGCAATAGCAATTACTGCGATAGCAGAAATAAACGTAAGTGGTAAACTGAGAACAAATAATAGAGCAAGAAATTTAACAGCTGATGGCGTTTTAAAATAGCGCTTTAACGTTAGCTCTGCCAATCTACTTAATTCCCAAACAAAAAATACAATAAGTATAAAAGAAAGTATTAAGGCTTCTGTTGAAGCCTTAACTTGATAATGATTAAAAAAGTCTGTGAAATAGGTATTGATGTAAGAATAAAATCCTAAAGCTACGATGATTAGATACCTATATTTTAAACCAAACATATTAGAAAATTTCTTACATCAATACTATGAATTTTTCTTGATTAATTAGCTTGCAGGCAATAATACTTGATCTATTACATGTACCACACCATTAGTAGTGATGATATCTGCAGATGTTATATTAGATGCTGAAGTATTACCTGCACCTCTAACTTTGGCTCCACCTGATAAACTTATAGTTACGGTACCGCCATTGAGTGTAGTTGGTGTTGCGCCTTCTGTTAAATCTGTAGATAAAACTCTGGCACCGATAACATGGTAAGTTAAAATACTGGTTAAAGTAGCAGGACTAGCTTGTTGAATGGCTGCTGTAGTTGCAAAACCTGCATTAATGAAAGCTTGGTTGGTTGGTGCAAATACAGTTAAAGGACCAGCTGCTGATAATGCTGCTGCTACATTGGTAGTCCCTTCACTAGCTCTTAATACTGCTGCTACTAAATAGCTTAAATTGGCATTACCTTGTGCTGCTTGTACAATGTTGCCAACTGCTGGCATCAAAACTTTATTAATTACATGGATAACTCCGTTTGAAGCTTGTACATCTGCTTGTACTACTTGTGCTCCATTTACAAAAACACCTCTTTGGTCTTTCGTAACAAAAACATTGGTTTGTGCTAAGGTTTGTACCGGTGAATTAGCTGCTGTTTGAATCTGAGATGACAGAATACGACTGCCTACCACATGATAAGTTAAAATAGAAACTAAAGTCTCTTTTGATAAGGCAGAAACCGCTGCTTCATTTGCAAAACCTGCATTAATAAAAGCTTGATTGGTTGGCGCAAATACAGTAAGTGGGCCTGCACCGCTTAATGCACCTACTAAATCTGCTTTAATTACTGCAGCCTCTAAGAAACTAAACTCTGGGTTGTTTACTACCAACTGTACAATGTTGTTTTGTGGTTGTACTGGTTCATCGTCTTTTTTACATCCTGTAAAAGAAACTGTTACTAGAATTAGGCTAGTGATGATGCCTAATTTCATCCATTTTTTTGTTACTGTGCTTCTCATAATTTTTCGTTTTATGTTATGCTCAAATAACTTTAAAGACGAAAATTAGATTTGCTTAACCTACTGAAGCAGCCATTTTAATGGATGAATTGTACCGATTGCAGAATAAAATGTTTTTAAAATTAGCCTCAGATGAGTAGTATTCATCTGAGGCGAGAAAATTATATGGCTTTTAACCAAGCTTCGGCCATGAGCTTTGCCCCAGCCAAAGAAGGATGTACACCATCATAAGTCCAGTAAACACCCGGAGCAGATTTTTGTGCCTCATCAAAAACCTTTTGATAAGGGATAAATACAGCTTGAAACTCGTCTGCTATTTCTTTAGCTGCTTTTCTATATTCATCAAAAGCCGGATACCAAGATTCATCAACAGCTTTAATACCTTTAACAGCAAAAGGTTCACCTATAATAAACTTAATGTTAGGTAAACTAGCTCTAGTTCTACTCAATAAAGCTCTAAAATCTTTCTTATAGGTTTCTATAGTGCCATCATATTTACCGTTGTGTTTATGCCAATAATCATTAACACCAATTAAAACACTCAAAACCTGAGGTTTTAGCTCTAAACAATCTTTTTCCCATCTTTCTGCTAATTGGTAAACCTTATTTCCACTGATACCTTTATTATAAATTTTAAGCTCTTTATCAGGATGTTTTAGAAGCATTTCTGCTGCTGCTTGTACGGCATAACCTCCACCTAAGCTATTAGGTGTATTAAAATTTAAATCATCTTTTTTTCTACCAGCATCAGTAATAGAATCTCCTTGAAAAAGGATAACATCACCTTTCTGGAGTTTTATCCCTGCAGCTTTAGGCATAGCAGCCTGTACAATGTCGGGTATGCTTAAAGCTAAAACACCTGCCATAGAGGTGCCTTTTAAAAATGCTCTTCTTTTTATCATAAGGTTAATAATTGATTTTGACTCTAATAGAATTTATTCTAAAAATAATTCTTGTATAGGTAATAGATAGATAGTTTTACCCTCTTTTATAAATGTATCTTTTTGATTGAAGGTAATAATAAAGCCTTCTTCTAAACCAAAAAACAACAATGCTTCTAATAAACCATTACACTCTCTATTTAAATTGTCTGATGTTATTTCATAACAAACTTGTACCGCTTTTATACATTTTTGTTTTTCAAAAACTAAAAAATCACATTCACCCTTTTCTCTAAAATAATACAGCTTTTTCCCTTTATTTCTAAAGTAAATGAATACGGCATTCTCCAACTTCCTTCCTGCATCATCATTAAAACTAATTGTGTTAGCGTTGATTAAACCATTATCAATAGCATATACCTTCTTAGGATTAATAGCCATACTTTTAGCAGACCAACTAAACCTTTGTAAAAAGAATAGCAAATAAGCGTCTTCCATCCAGTTTAAATAATCTATAATAGAATTGGTAGAACCTATTTGAAAAGTATTCTTCAATTTGGTGTATGAAACTTCTTTTCCAACATTAGATATTAAAAACAAAGCTAAGTCAAACAGCACTTTAGAGTTCCGGATACCGTATCTTACTGCAATATCTCTTAATAAAATATCCTTAAATAAATTTTGTAGAACTTCTTCGTTTTCCGATTTTAAAAACTCAGGGAATCCTCCTTGTTTTAAATACACACTTATAGCTTGGTCAGAAGTTTCTGATTTTAGAAAACGTAAATACTCTACATAGGAGAATGGAAATAATTCTGTATTCAGATATCTTCCTGTGAGTTTTGTACCTAAGTCTTTACTTAATAATGAGGCATTAGATCCTGTGATATAAATCTTTTTTCCTAAATCATGTAATTGCCTGATATAAATTTCCCAGTTTTCTACGTTTTGGATTTCATCAAAAAAGTATGCCTCGGTATCTTCTGGAAAAATAGCTTCAAGTTTGGGAAAATCAGTCACTTCGAAGTTAAATAGCCTAGGGTCTTCAAAATTAATATAAGCTATATTTTTATATTCAGACATGATAATCTGTAATAAAGTACTTTTACCACAACGTCTTATTCCAGAAACAATTTGAACAAAATCTGACTTCTTTTCTAAATACTTAAATTTATCTCTAAAAATAATAGTATGGTTATTTCTTATTACTTGCTTCTGTAATAAATAAGCTTTTTCAATA
This sequence comes from Pedobacter puniceum, assembly GCF_009674685.1. Lineage (GTDB taxonomy): Bacteria > Bacteroidota > Bacteroidia > Sphingobacteriales > Sphingobacteriaceae > Pseudopedobacter > Pseudopedobacter puniceum. The sequence continues at coordinate 562,116 of NZ_WKJI01000001.1, read as the reverse complement.
TCTTCTTTAATAACCATTATGCAATATAAAAAATCAACAAAATTGTATTTTACTAAAATACAATTTTATATTTTAGTAAAATACAAAATCTAACTATTTATTTAAAACCATTTTATAATGCTGTATACCAGCTTCTTCAAAAATATCGCCTACAGCTTCAAAGTTAAATTTCTGATATAAGCCCATAGCGGTTATTTGTGCATGTAAATAAACATAATCAGCATCTTTGGGTAAATCTGCCAGAACTGTTTTCAGCATAGCCTGCGCTACTCCTTTACCTCTACATGATTTTAAAACAGCAAAACGCTCTAATTTATAACCTTTATCTGTTTTACGCCATCTGCAAGCACCTGCTGGCTTATCATCTAATAAGGCTAAAAAATGATGAGAAACATCTTCATTTTCCCATTCTAAGTCTGGCGGGCAGTTTTGTTCAACCACAAAAACTTCTTTTCTTATAGCAAAAACTTCATCTAGTTCTTCTTGCGCTGTAACCTTCTTAACTTCTATCATAACTTAAACTTATCTTATTCTGGCATTTTTAGCAAATAAAAAAGGGTAGAATTTCTTCTACCCTCTCCTCTTATTTATTTTGATTAAAGTTTTGAATTTGCATCTAAGCAATTTAAATCTTCAAATGCTGCGGTTAAACGCTTTACAAATTGCTCTTCACCTTTTCTTAACCAAACTCTTGGGTCGTAGTATTTTTTGTTTGGAGAATCATCACCTTCTGGGTTACCAATTTGACCTTGTAAATAACCTTCTTTTCCTTTATAGTAATTTAAGATACCTTCCCAGAATGCCCATTGCATATCGGTATCGATATTCATTTTAATAGCTCCGTAAGAAATAGCTTCTCTGATTTCTTCTTGTGAAGAACCAGAACCACCATGGAATACAAAGTTGATAGGTTTCTCAGCAGCTAAGCTAAATTTCTGTTTTACATATTCTTGTGAGTTGTGTAAAATTACAGGCTGTAGTTTTACGTTTCCTGGCTTATAAACACCATGTACGTTACCAAACGCTGCTGCAACAGTAAATCTGTGGCTTATTTTGCTTAACTCTTCGTAAGCGTAAGAAACTTCCTCTGGTTGTGTATATAGTTTAGATGAATCTACATCAGAATTATCAACACCATCTTCTTCACCACCGGTTACACCTAATTCTATTTCTAATGTCATACCCATTTTGCTCATGCGCTCTAAATAGGTTTTACATATCTCTATATTCTCCTCAATAGACTCTTCAGATAAATCTATCATGTGTGAAGAAAATAATGGTTTACCGTGTTGTGCGTAAAATTTCTCTCCAGCATCTAGCAATCCATCTAACCAAGGTAATAATTTCTTAGCGCAATGGTCGGTATGCAAAATAACGGCAACACCATAATGTTCTGCTAATAAATGTACGTGTTGAGCAGCAGAAATACCACCTAAGATACATGCTTGTAATTTATCATTATCAAGAGATTTACCTGCGTAAAATTGTGCTCCTCCGTTAGATAGTTGCACAATAACTGGCGAATTAACAGCTTTAGCTGTTTCCATTACAGCGTTAATAGAATTGGTACCAATCACATTAACAGCAGGTAAAGCAAACTGGTGTTTTTTTGCGGCTTCAAATAATTCTTGAACTTGCTCTCCGGTAATTACCCCTTTAAAATCTTTTAAACTCATTTTCTATTTCAATTTTTCTAAGACTCGAAGTTAAAAAAATTTATTAAACCGGCTTAATAGTTATTGAAAATAAGCCTTTTGTAATTTCTATACCTACTAAAAAACATTAGGGGTTAAGTATTCATCAATTTTTTGTTTATTTGCATTCTCACTTTTTTAAAAGAATGGCTTGGTTTAAAAGAAGTACAAAAGGAATATTTACCTCTACAGAGGATAAAAAAGAAGCACCAGATGGCGTATGGAATAAGTGCCCTAATTGTAAAAAAGCACTCCATTACTCAGAACAGGTTGAGCATAAATACGTTTGTCAGTATTGCGATTATCATTTAAGAGTTGGTTCTAAAGAGTATTTTGAGATTTTCTTTGATGATAATGCTTTTGCAGAATTATTTGGAAATTTAACCTCTGGTGACCCCCTTAATTTTACAGATACGAAATCATATAAAGACAGATTAGTTGAAAGTTACAAGAAAACTGGATTAAAAGATGCTATAAGAGCCGCACATGGCAAAATAGACGGTCAAGATTTAGTAATTGCTTGTATGGATTTCAACTTTATTGGAGGCTCTATGGGCTCTGTAGTAGGAGAAAAAATTGCTAGATCTATAGATTATTGTATCGAGCACAAAATCCCTTTCCTGATGATTTCTAAATCAGGCGGAGCAAGGATGATGGAAGCGGCATTCTCTTTAATGCAAATGGCTAAAACATCGGCAAAACTGGCTTTATTAAGCAAGGCAAAAATCCCTTACATTTCTTTATTAACAGACCCTACAACAGGTGGTGTAACTGCTTCTTATGCGATGCTTGGCGATATTAATATTGCAGAACCAGGTGCTTTAATTGGCTTTGCAGGCCCAAGGGTTATTAAAGAAACTATCAAAAAAGACTTACCAAAAGGTTTCCAAACATCTGAATTTGTTTTAGAGCATGGTTTCCTTGATTTTATTGTTGATAGAAGAGAAATTAAAAACAAACTCTCTACTTTCATCAGAATCATGAATAACTAAACAAAAAGAGCCGATTTTAAATCGGCTCTTTTTGTTTTACAGCTCTTGATAAGCGGCATTTATACTTCGCTCTATTCCTTGCCCCTGCCACTCTTCTGCACCGGGTATAATTTTTACTTTGGAAATATCTTCTAAACTTTTACCTGCTTTTTTCTCTTTAGCAACATATTCTAAAAGCTTTTCTAAATAATTCTGATAGGCTTTAATATCTTCTTGTGTTCCAATAATTTTTTGTGGGTCTAAAGCATGACCAAAAATATATTGCGTTTTTGCGTCAAAGGTATCCAAAGCTTTATCCAAAACTTTAATCCAATTTTGGATATCTGCTCCAGCTGATTTATCGATATAAGGAAATCTTCTATTAAAAACTAAATCCCCGGTATGTACAGTATTTTGATTTTCAAAATGCACAAATGAATCTCCATTGGTATGCCCTGCTCCAAAATAATAAAGCTTGATATTTTCCTTATCTAATTTATAATTCCACGTAGTTTGAAAAGTTTTATCTGGAGCTAAAATCACGCTTTCTTTACCAGCTTTTTTAGCTTCTTCTGATACTCTAATTTGATTTTTAGCAGAGTTTTCATGTGCCACCACATGTTTCACTAATCCTTTAAAAGCGATATTACCACTACTATGGTCGGCATGATGGTGTGTATTAATTAATAATTGAAAAGGAGTTTCATCGTATCTTTTCCTCAACTCATCAATTAAATGTTGAGCCGGATTTGGAAACTGAGAGTCCACGACTACTATACCACTTTTAGACTTTAAAAATGCAATAGTACCACCTTGTTCTGTAAAAACGCCCAGATTGCCGCTTAACATCCTGATTTGATAATCGGCCATTCCGAACCAAGAAGCCCAAACTTTCCCTGGCATTTGAGAAGCTGCAACTGCTAAAGTTCCAGTTTTAATGAAATCTCTTCTTTTCATACGCTTAATAGTTTACAAGCATACTACAGTTGAGCAGGATAAAATGTTCTAAAAAAAAAGAGTCTACTTGTTGTAGACTCTATGATATTTAAAATGTCCCGGGTTCTTTATCAGGCCCGATATGTCCTTTATGCGCTCTTGATTTATTTGCTGGCGATACTGTAAACGTATCCTTACTATCTACAACAGGGTCTGGATTGTTATCTTTTATATCCTCATGCCCTTCTTTTAACAGCTCTTCTTTTAACTTTAGCTCTTTTTCTTTAAGCTCGTTTAGCTTTTCTACTTTACTTTCCATAACATCATGTTTTAATTAATAGATTTTATACAGGACGTTAAAACAAATAGCTTGCCAGTAGATTTATAGCTTATATACTTCTTTAACCTTTTCTACCACATAATCAATCTCTTCTTTGGTATTAAGTTTCGAGAAAGAGAACCTAACTGATGGTCGGTTAGCATCTGCACCTATAGCTGTAAGTACATGAGAGCCAATATCTGTTCCTGATGAACATGCACTACCACCTGATGCAGAAATACCATTGATATCTAAATTAAATAAAAGCATATCTGCCATATCCATTTCAGGAAAGCAAACACTTAAAACAGTGTACAAGCTTTTATCAGGCGCTGTTTCTCCATTAAAATGGATATTTGGGATAACTGCTTTTAACTGTTCCATCATATATGTTTTGAGCGATTGTATATGCTCTCGATGATCTTGCATATGCTCATGAGCGATAGAAAGCGCTTTAGATAAACCTGCTATACCATAAACATTTTCTGTTCCGCCACGCATATTACGCTCTTGCGAACCACCATAAATCATAGGATTTATTTTTATGGATGGATGAACATATAAAAAGCCTACTCCTTTTGGGCCATGTAACTTATGAGCAGAACATACCATAAAATGTACTTTTAACTTACTTACATCAAAAGCATAGTGCCCCATGGTTTGCACCGTATCACAATGAAAGATAGCGCCATATTGCTCGCAGAGTTCTCCTACTCTTTCAATATCGGTAATGGTAGCAATCTCATTATTAGCATGCATTAAAGACACTAAAGATTTATCAGCTTTGCTTAATAGCTCTTCTAAATGAGTAAAATCGATATTTCCTTTGCTATCAATATTAACATAGCTAAGTTTTATCTTACCTGTTTTCTCTAGCATTTCTAAAGTATGCCCAACAGCATGATGCTCTATTTTTGAAGTGATGGCGTGAGTAATTCCTAAATCCTGAATAGCAGAACGTATAGCCGTATTATCAGCCTCGGTACCTCCGGAAGTAAAAAATATATTTGCCGGCGCAGTATGAAGCAAGTTGGCTACGTTTTTCCTTGCCTTCTCCACAATAGTTCTTACTTCCCTACCATGCGCATGTATAGAAGACGGGTTGCCATAACTTTGCTCCATCACTTCTACCATAGCCTTCATCACCTCCTTATCAAGCGGCGTAGTTGCAGCATTATCTAAATATACTCGGGTCATTTTTTTATTGAATAATTGATTGAGTTTTGATTTAGTGAATAATTATTGAATGATTGATTGAGTTTTTATTGAATGATAAATAATTACTTATTATTTACTGATACTGTTTTTCTTGCTGAAGCAACTACTTTTAAGATTTTATTTGCTTCCTTTAAAAGTCGTTCTACTTGTACAATTTTTAAAATTTGACTTTCAACCAAAACCTCTAACCAAAATGCACTTTCATCAGCCTCTTCTACTACAATTGATAATTTAGAATAAAATTCTGCTTTTGACCTTGCTCTACAAGCTGCTCTGTAATTTGCACCGACTGAAGATGAAGACCTTAATAACTGCTTACCTATTATTTTAGCTTCTTCTGTTTTAGGAAGCAACCTGAAAAGTGCAATATTGTCTATTACGAATTGCTTAGTTCTAGACTTAAAAACATCTGCAAATTCAGATTTACTTATCCGTTCCATTTATTAATTCTAATCAGTTAATCACTATATACAATCAGTTATTCTATTGTTTAAAAATCAATCAATATTACTTTAATATCTAATCTATCATTCTATCATTCAAAAATCAATCAATATTACTTTAATATCTAATCTATCATTCTATCATTCAAAAATCAATCAATATTACTTTAATATCTAATCTATCATTCTATCATTCAAAAATCAATCAATATTACTTCAATATCTCCTTAATATCTGCAATAATCTTATTAGCTAGGTTATCTGCAACAGTTTCAGAATCTCCTTCAGAATAAATTCTGATGATAGGCTCTGTATTAGACCTACGAAGGTGAACCCACTGTTTGTCAAACTCTATTTTTAAACCATCTATAGTAGAATAAGGCTGATTTTTATATTTTTCTTCAACTTGCTTTAGCAAGTTATCAATATCCATTTCTGGTGTAAGCGTGATTTTATTTTTTGAAATGAAATAAGAAGGATAGCTCTTTCTCAACAAAGAAATAGATTTACCATATTTAGCTAAATGTGTTAAAAACAAAGCAATTCCAACTAAAGCATCTCTTCCGTAATGTAATTCAGGATAAATAATTCCACCATTTCCTTCGCCACCTATCACAGCGTTTTCTGCTTTCATCAAGTTAACAACATTTACTTCGCCTACAGCAGAAGCTTTATAAACACCACCAGCAGCTTCTGTAACATCTCTTAGCGCTCTGGTAGAAGACAAATTAGAAACTGTATTTCCTGGATTATTTTTTAGGATATAATCAGCAACAGCTACCAAAGTGTATTCCTCGCCAAACATAGAACCATCTTCACAAACAAAGCATAGTCTATCAACATCAGGATCTACAACAATACCTAAATCGGCTCTGTTTTGTACCACTACTTTAGAAATCTCGGTTAAATTTTCTGGTAATGGTTCTGGGTTATGAGGGAAATGCCCATCTGGCGTACAATAAAGTTCGTAAACAGTTTCTACTCCCAGGGCCTTCAACAATGCAGGAACAAAAATACCTCCAGTAGAATTAACAGCATCTACTGCAATTTTGAAATTAGCTTTTTTAATAGCTTCAACATCAACCAAAGGCAATGCTAAAATCTTATCGATATGCTTTTGAAGATAAGAATCATCAAATTTAACCGTACCTAAATCATTTACATCAGCAAAACTTAAAGCATCGCTTTCTGCAATTTCAAGCACTTTTTTACCCTCTTCATCATTAATAAATTCGCCTTTATGATTCAATAATTTTAAGGCATTCCATTGTTTTGGATTGTGGCTAGCGGTTAAAATAATACCTCCACCTGCTTGTTCATCCGGTACGGCAATTTCTACCGTTGGTGTAGTAGATAAACCTAAATCTATAACATCAATACCCAAACCTTGTAAAGTACCTACCACAAGGTTTCTCACCATCTCGCCAGAAATACGAGCATCTCTTCCTACTACAATTTTCTTATTTCCACCTTGTTGTATTACCCAACTACCAAAAGCAGCTGTAAATTTCACCACATCAAACGGGGTTAAAGCGTCTCCAGCCTTACCACCTATAGTACCTCTTATTCCTGAGATTGATTTTATTAAAGTCACGATCGTATATTTTGGGCAAAAATAAACATAAGCATTTGCAATTCTTAATATTGGGGATAAAAACAAATTGAAAGCTTAATTAGCTATATTTGCAACTATTATAATATTGATATTTATGCCGAAAAAGTGGTTTCAGAATTGGTTTAACTCGCCTTTCTATCATATTCTTTACAAACAAAGAGATGAGGAAGAGGCAGAACTTTTTATTGATAACCTTTGTACTTTGCTAAAACCTGCCAAAGACTCAAGAATGCTAGACATTGCTTGCGGCAGAGGCCGACATGCCATTTACCTTAATAAAAAAGGCTTTGACGTTACCGGGATAGACCTTTCTATTGCCAATATAAAATACGCACACTCTTTTGAAAATAGCCGCTTGCACTTTTTAGTGCATGATATGCGCCATCTATTTTACATCAATTACTTTGATTTTGCTTTTAATCTATTCACCAGCTTTGGTTACTTTGAGACAGAAAAAGAGCATATAAATGCGCTTAAAAGTTTCCGTAAATCGCTTAAAGCGGATGGAAAACTAGTTTTTGATTATATGAACAGTCAGAAAATCATTAATAAACTAGTTTTAAGAGAAATTAAAGAGGTTGACGGTATAGAGTTTCATATCAGCAGAACAGTTAAAGATGGTAAAATCATCAAAACCATAGATTTTGAGCATCATGCTAAACCATATTCCTTTAAAGAAGAAGTAAGAGATTTTAAACTTTCAGATTTTGAAAGGATGTTTAAACTGGCCGGCTTAGAAATATCTCATACCTTTGGCGATTATCAGTTAAATAAGTTTGACATCAATCAATCTGATAGACTTATTTTTGTTTGTAAAAAAATATGATAGAACAGCTTGTACAACTAGATCATCAGTTATTTTTTGCCATTAATAAAGGCTTAAGTAATCCGGTATTTGATTTTCTGATGCCTATTTTGCGTAATAAATATACTTGGATTCCACTTTATTTAGCTATTATATTTTTTGCTATCAAATGGTATAAAATAAAAGGTTTATACCTAGTTGTTTTTTTAGCTATTTGCGTTTCTATTGCAGATTTTGGTAGTGCCACTATCTTAAAACCCGCCTTTAAAAGAGTAAGGCCTTGCAATAATATAGAGCTTAAAGAACAAGTTATCAGTCGGGTTCCTTGCGGTTCTGGTTTAAGTTTCCCTTCTACCCATGCTACCGACCATTTTGCTATAGCTGTATTTCTGATTACCATATTTAGAAAACGCTGGAAATATACCCTTGCTACTGGTCTTATATGGGCGGCTTCTATAGCTATTGCACAAGTTTATGTTGGTGTACATTTTCCTATAGATATAACTGTTGGTGCTTTATTAGGTTCTTTTATTGGCTTTGGCATAGCTAAATTGTTTCAAAAATATTTTGCTCTTTCTACGCAATCATGAATTATTTAATCATCCTTATCCTTACCATTGGGGCAATTATTGGCGGTTTTGCTGTATTCTTTGTTAAAAAAGACCATCCGCAAAGACTTAAACTTATCTTAGCTTTTAGCGGCGCTTATTTATTTGCTATAACTGTTTTACATCTTTTACCAGATGTTTATCAAGGTAATAACCATGAGGTTGGTTTATTTATTTTAGGAGGTTTTATCTTACAGATACTTTTAGAGCAATTTTCTGATGGTATTGAACATGGCCACATCCATAAACATAGTCACCAGAAAAGCTTTCCTTGGGGCATCATGCTGAGCTTAAGTTTGCATGCTTTCTTAGAAGGAATGCCCATTGCTGCGGCTAATAATCAAGAGCTTGTTTTAGGAATTGCTATTCACCATATACCGGCTGCTTTTGCGCTAGGAAGTGTTTTATTAAGCAACCACATTAGTAAACAAACAACCTCTATTTTGCTGGTTATTTTTGCTCTAATGTCGCCTTTTGGTTATTTATTTAGCTTCTCTCTTAAAAATGGGGCTTTCTTGGGAGAGTACTATTCGTCTATAATGGGTATAGTAATTGGTATATTTTTACATATTTCTACCACCATATTATTTGAATCTACGGTAGATCATCGTTTTACTTTAAAAAAGACTTTAGCTGTAGCTTTAGGAATTATACTGGCATTAGCAGGCTATCTTTTACATTAATTAACCTCTAAACTTATCTAATAAATCACTCAGTTGTTTAGCTTCTTCTTCTGATAGATTCTTTTTTAAGATATTGGTAACATGATCTTCCATTTGGATAGTTTCCAATAGCTTAAGTCCTTTATCAGTAATAATAATGTCTACAGCTCTCCTATCTTTTTTATTGATAGAGCGTTTTACCAACTCTTTCTGAACCAAACGGTCTACAATACGCGAGGCGTCAGACATTTTATCTAACATACGTTCTTTTAATAAGTTTATAGTGGCCGGATTTGGAAGTTGCCCTCTTAAAATTCTTAGAACATTGTACTGCTGCGGAGTAATATTAAATTTATCTAACTCACTTTTTAAATGATTGCTTAACCAACCATGTGTGTAAAGAATATTTACGATAGATTTATTGTAAAAGCTATCGAAACCTTTGCTAAATATCTCTTTTTCTAATTCCATAATTTGAGCAAATTTACTTCTTTATATTTTTTTCTGGCTTTTCCTTTTTATAAGACCAAGGGCAGTGTTTACAGCCATTCTTACAGCAATAACCACGCTTTAAATGGTAAGCTTCTGTAAATACAAAATTACCGTCTTCGTTAATGTAATAATCAATATTTTCTACCAACATTAAAGCAACTTAACTACTAAATCCTCTTTAAAATATTGTTTAAGCGCCATACCATCACCATGTAAAGTCCAAACTTCTTTAGGTCTCACCTCTTTAATAGTGTGTAAAATATCATTCCAATCCACATGGTCAGAAATGTATAAAGCAGCATCGTTACTTTTTTGTAAATATTTCCAACCTGATGCAAATATCCTGGCTACTTCTTTAGCTCTTGTATAACTATTAAAAGTTAATGGTGGCACTAAATATACTTGTTGTAACTGATTTTGTTTTAAACTTTTTCTATTATATAATTGATATTTACCTAATTGGTACCCAAAAGTTTCATAAAGCTGATGTATTGGATAAATAGCATAATGAAGATGAACTTCTTTTTGTGGACAAAACTGATTAATTAAACTCGTAATTCTTTGTGCTTTGCCTAAACCGTATACTCCAAGAATAATATTTTGTTCTATTTCATTTAACTTTTTTATCTCATCCTCTACGTTTGGATGCTGTACTTCTGGATTTGCAAAGGTAGTTTCAGTAATCAAAACATCGGCTTTAACTAATTCTGCTGGCTCACAGGTAGTGTCTTCTTGTAGCTTATAATCGCCAGTGTATAAATAAGAGCAACCTTGATACTCCATTTTTACCATGGCAGAGCCTAAAATATGTCCAGCTGGATAAAAAGTTAGCTTCACATCCTTAATAAAAAACTCTTGATGATAATGGATAATATTAAAGTCTTTAGCAGCTTGCTTTTTATAACGAAGCTCCATTAACTTTCTGGTAAATGCAGTACAATAAACGTTATGGTTATTAGCCTTTGCATGGTCACCGTGTGCGTGAGAAATGACAGCTTGCTGTACAGGCAATTGTGGATCTAAATAAAAATCGGCGTATCGGCAATAAATTCCTTCTGGTTTAAGGACTAAAAAATCATCTATAATCATTTCTGTTGAGCTAAAAGCACCAATTGCTGATGTATTTTTAAGACCTGTGGTATTAAATGTAATTCCTCGTTATTGAGGATAAAAAAATCAGCAAGTTTTTCCTTTTCATCTTCTGGAAGCTGTTTTTCTATACGTTCTAAAACCTTTTCTCTGCTGGTTTGGTCTCTTTCCATTACCCTTTTTATACGTAACTCTACCGGCGAAGAAACTAAGATATTATAGTCATTATCTAAATAAGATTTACTCTCAAAAAGTAAAGCTGCTTCTTTTAATACATAAGGCGTTTTTTGTTTCTCGCTCCAAATTAAAAAAGCATCTTTTACAGCGGGATGAATAATAGCATTTAAAGCGTTTAGTTTTTGCTCATCCTTAAAAACAATATCAGCTATATATTTTCTATTTAGGCTAGCATCCAGAAAATAAGCAGCTTCTCCAAATAAATTAACTACAGCTTTCTTAACACCTAAATTATGTACCATCAATTCTTTACCTGCTGTATCTGCGTAAAAAACAGGAATACCCAGAAGCTCAAATAACTTACATACTGTGGTTTTTCCGCTGCCAATACCTCCTGTAATTCCTACCTTCATCATTATTTAAGAATCATAAAATCTACTTGCTGTGGCACTATCTGGCTTATTTTTACATAAGCATTTTTATTTTTGACTACTACCGGGAGTTTACTAGCTCCGGATTTTCGCCATAAACTTAAATCTGCTGTTACGGTAAAATCATCCTCATTAATGTCTGCATAATAAGAAAGGGCTACCATCACCGTAAGGGTAACTTTTTCTGGAATAATTTTTACCTGTTGATAATCTGGATTATTGATAACTCTAACAGGTATAGTTATCACTTTCTCGGTAAATTCCTCAACAGGTAGCTGCATTTCTACCGATAAGGGGAATAAGCTGATATTAGGCTCTGAAGGCTCTTTTAAATACACTTTAGCAGATAAAGAAGCATCAACATTTTTCTTCTTAAAAGTATCTGTTTCCCAATATGTAATTCTTTGTAGCTGGTCTTGAGGGCCTGTAATAGTTATATAAGCAGGCTTAAGTTTGGTATCTTTTGATTGTCCAAATTGCTTTTTATACTTAATATCTGAGACAAATTTTACTGGTATCCTTTTAACTTTCCTAGTCGTAAAATCAAAAAACAAGGTATCAGGCTGTATGCTTACAATCTTTTGTAAAGATGAAAATTGCCTATTAATTGTGGGTAGTTGCTCTGTAAAGGTTATAAAATGCTGTTTTTCTAAAGAAGCTAAATCTACTTTTATTTCCTTAGAGCCAACGCCAATCCTATTAAATAAAAGCTGCCAACCTGTGCCTTGTACGTTGAGCATAACGGTATCAGATTGTAAAGGATAAAAAGCTTTGTTTTGAGGAAGATTTTTGAATGTTACCAACGTTTTAAGCTGATAATCATATTTAAGAGACAAAGAGTAAAACATCCAGGCGGTAACAGCTAAAAGCAAACAAGTAAAAAATATACTTATTCTTTTACGCTCTGCTGCAGATAACCTGATGATTGCCATATACTAAAAATTAAGGCTATTTGTTTATTTACAACAAAAATGCCGTTTCGAATATATCAAAACGGCACCTTTAATTTATTTTTTTGATTAGCTATTTAAGCCTTTAGAAGATTCTAAAGAAACTGCCGCTTTTTCAAATCTGATTTTGCCACCGCCTTCTGTTTCTAAAACGATGGTAGTTTCATTTAAATCAACAATTCTACCATGTATACCTGCAGTAGTAATTACTTTATCTCCTTTTTTTAATTCAGCAACAAACTTTTTATGGTCTTTAGCTTTTTTCATTTGCGGTCTTATCATGAAAAAATAAAAAACCACAACGATTAATAGCATTGGAAGGAATTGCATTACCCCACTGCTTGCTTGTAATAAAACAAAATTTAACATATCTATCATTTAATTTATTGAGTTACTTCACCTATCAGGTGTATTTGTGTTGTATTTGGAACTGTATTGGCAAGAATAGTTACTACTTTATCTTGTAAACCAACTTTGCCTGCGCTATCAAACACTACAGTAATTTTTGCGGTACCACCTACAGCAATAGGTTCTTTTGGCCATTCTGGAACGGTACAGCCACAAGTTGCAGTAGCATTTAAGATAATTAATGGTGCTTCTCCAGTATTTTCAAAAATAAAATCATGAGATACCTTTTCGCCTTCTTTTATCTTCCCAAAATCATAAGTTTCTTCCTTAAAAGTCATTGCAGCAGCACCTTTTGTAGATGTACTGGTGGTATCGGTACTGTTAGCGTCACTTTTTGTTGAACCATTATTGCTACATCCTGTAAAAAGAAAAATAGCAACTCCTAGTACTAAAAAACATTTTTTCATATCGCTTCTTAATTTAAACCTCTTCCGTATTTTCTAATTTTATTTTGAGCATTTAACTCCTCAAATATTTTGTCTAAAATACCATTTATGAATGAATTACTCTTAGGTGTACTAAATTCTTTTGCTATTTCCAGATATTCATTAATGGTAACCTTAACCGGGATACTTGAGAAATATATCATTTCTGCAATAGCCATTTTCATGATGATGACATCCATCATGGCTATCCTATCTGCTTCCCAATTTTTGGTTTTACCAGCAATAAGCTCTTGGAAAGTGCTTTCGTTAGCAACAGTTTTATGAAATAAATCTGTGATAAACTCTTTGTCCTCAGACCAGTTAGAACTAATTTGTGCTAATTTATGATCTCCTTCTAAAGAAGAGAAATTTTTCAATGTTTTAGCTATCATGGCTTGTAAAACATCTTGATCTACTTGCCAGTTAATATGCTTTTCTTCTAAGGCAGATTGTGCTAAAGAAGATTTTAAGATTACTTTTTTGAAAATAAATTTAATGATGTCTTTATCCGTATGTAAATCTTGCCCCTCTGTCTTGATATAGTCTTGATATTCTGCAGAAGCTTTTAAAGACGCAAATAAAGAACGAGCCAACTCAGGATCAAAATCCCATGAAGTTTTATACTTTTTTATAGCTTGTTGATACTCTTCAGACGCTAATAAAAGTTTAATGAATAAGTTGTTTAAAATTTTAAGGTTTGGATTTAAATCCTCCTCTGAAGGCAAATGTTTATTAGCCCTTTCTATTGCATCAATATCTGCATATTGCACAACATCATTAATTAAAGCTAACAAGCTAATATACATTTCGTAAACTTTATCTACACTTGCTAACAAGTTTTTCTCTTGCAGCCTATAATCTGTAGACTCGGTTTGTTGAAACGCATAAAGCGTTTGCATTACTTTTACTCTTAAATGCCTTCTATTTAACATATTTTAAAGAACGATTTGGCTTAAAAAAACCTAATTTGTATATGGGTATAATTAATTTGATGATTTTATTTTTCTGATATCTTCAATTCTCTTCTCTGCTATTTTATTAGCAGCTAAGTAAGTAGGTATTTCTTCTTCTTTTGATTTTTTTAATACTTCTCTGGTGGCCTCGTAAATATTTTCTGCCAGTTGCATAGTTCTTTTTCTTGAGTAACCTTCTAACTCAGAATAGCAATTAATTAACCCCCCGGCGTTAATTAAGTAATCTGGAGCGTATAAAATTCCTTTTTCTAGAAGAAGTTGCCCATCTGCTTTTTCATCCGCCAATTGGTTATTGGCAGAACCTGCTATAATAGCACATTTCATCTTAGCTATAGTTTCTGAATTTACGGTAGAACCTAAAGCACAAGGTGCGTAAATATCAAAATCTATATCAAATAAACGGCTGTTATTTACCGCTTCTGCACCATATTGTCGAGCCACTTTTATCAATCTTTCTTCATTGATATCGCTAACATAAACTTTAGCATTTTCTGCTCTTAAAAGACTTACTAAGTTTTCGCCTACATGGCCTGTTCCTTGTACTGCAACGGTTCTTCCTGCCAAAGAATCAGTACCAAACATTTCTTTTACACAGGCTTTTATACCCATGAAGACACCCTTTGCTGTAACAGGGGATAAGTCTCCATTTCCACCCATTACTTCAGGAATACCTGTTACATATTTAGTTTCCATACGGATGTATTCCATATCCTTAGGACTAGTTCCTACATCTTGTGTGGTAATAAAAGCACCGTTTAAGTTTTGGATAAAACGCCCAAATCTGCGCATCATCACTTCAGTTTTGTCTTTTCTGCTATCGCCAATTATTACTGCTTTACCACCTCCTAAATTTAAACCGGTGATGGCTGCTTTATAAGTCATGGCTTGTGACAAGCGCAAAACATCATTTAAAGCTTCAGCTTCTGTGGAATAAGCCCACATCCTTGTTCCGCCAAGGGCTGGCCCCAAAACTGTATTATGTATAGCTATGATAGCTTTTAAACCAGTTTCTTCATCATTACAAAATACAACTTGCTGGTGATTTAACAAGCCTAATTGGCTAAATACGGAACTTTCTTCTAAACGAACAGATGACATAAAATCAATAAATTGAAACTGAATATCTTTGGCAAAAGTAGCTGTTTTTTTTGAATTTCTAATACAGTATAACCTAAGAGCGTAACAATTTTAATGGATAAGCAGTTTTATATCTTGATTCCAAACACAGGATATGATAACCAAAAT
The DNA here is from genome assembly GCF_009674685.1 of Pedobacter puniceum. Lineage (GTDB taxonomy): Bacteria > Bacteroidota > Bacteroidia > Sphingobacteriales > Sphingobacteriaceae > Pseudopedobacter > Pseudopedobacter puniceum. Next base: position 546,654 of record NZ_WKJI01000001.1, on the reverse strand, counting down.
AATGCTGTAACTTTGGATGCAATCCATGAAAGAACTAGCATATCTCAATAAATTTTTCTTTAAGTACCGATGGAAGCTAATCCCCGGTGTCATATTTGTTATTATATCAAACTTTTTTGCCGTTGTACCAGCCCAAATTATTCGTTTAGCGCTAGACTTAGTTAATGAAAATATCGCTTTATATAGGCTATTCTTTGGCTTTAATAGACAAGAAATTATTTATGATTTATTTGGTACTAGTCTTTTATTTTTTGGTTTATTAGTACTGTTGATGGCCTTAACACGTGGTATTTTTCTGTTTTTCATGAGGCAAACCATTATCCTTACCTCCAGACATATAGAGTACGATTTAAAAAACGACATCTACAACCAATATCAAAAGCTGGATATGGCTTTCTTCAGAAAAAATAACACTGGCGATTTAATGAACCGCGTTACTGAAGATGTAAGCAGAGTAAGAATGTATGTAGGTCCGGCTATTATGTATGCCATTAACACCATAGTACTGTTTGCACTTATTATTATAGCTATGGTAGGTGTTAACCTAAAACTAGCCCTATATTGTTTAGCTCCTCTACCAATATTAGCCATTGCTATTTATTATGTAAACAGCATCATCAACTTAAAAAGCGAGAAAATACAGGAACGCTAAAGCGATTTGTCTTCTTACGTACAAGAATCTTTTGCAGGCATTAGGGTAATTAAATCTTATGGCAGAGAAGAACAAATAAGAGCAGGTTTTGCAAAAGAAAGCGAAGGTTATAAATCAGAATCATTATCCCTAGTTAAAGTACAAGCTTTATTTTATCCATTTATGTTGCTGATGATTGGCTTAAGTACTATCATAACCGTTTACATGGGAGGTATTGAGGTTATGGAAGGAAAAATTACAGCAGGTAATATTGCAGAATTTATCATTTATGTAAACCAATTAACCTTTCCGGTGATGTCTTTAGGATGGGTAACTTCTTTAATCCAAAGGGCTGCAGCATCACAAAAAAGAATCAATAATTTTTTAAGTATAAAGCCAGATATTTACAGTGAATCCCAAGCAATCATAAAAAATATCTCTGGAGATATTAGCTTTAAAAATGTTAGTTTTACTTATCCAGATACCGGTATACAAGCTATAAAAAACATAAGTTTTGAGCTAAAAGCAGGCGAAGTATTAGCTATAATTGGCAAAACAGGATCAGGAAAATCTACACTAGCCAATCTTCTTTTAAGAATGTATGATATTGATAAAGGAGAAATTTTAATTGATGGCACTCCTATCCATCAGTTAAATTTAGAAAACTACCGTAGCCAAATTGGTTTTGTACCGCAAGAGGTGTTCTTATTTTCTGATACTATTGCCCGTAATATTGCTTTTAGTTTAGATGAAATGGATATGCCTAAAGTAGAACAAGCCGCCAAAGACGCCGCTGTTTACCATAATATTATGGAGTTTGACCAGCAATTTGAAACCTTTATTGGCGAACGAGGCATTACCTTATCGGGAGGGCAAAAGCAAAGAGTTTCTATTGCCAGAGCTATCATTAACTCGCCACAAATACTCATTTTCGATGATAGCTTATCTGCTGTTGATACCAAAACAGAAGAAACAATTTTGAATAACTTAGGAAAAATTATGCGCCACAAAACAAGTGTTATCATTGCGCATAGGGTATCTACCATTAAAAATGCTGATAAAATAATTGTATTAGATGATGGAGAGATTGCAGAAATCGGAAATCATGAGCATTTATTAACAAAAAAAGGGTTGTATTTTGATTTATATGAAAAGCAATTGCTAGAAGAAGAACAGATTAGCTGAGTTTTAATGAATTTGCTTTAACAATTATTTGGAACTTTAGTTTTTTCTTTCTTTATTTAACCAATCAAAACTAAAAACTTGACAACAGCAATGGGAGATTACGAAAACAAAGAGAGAGAAGAGGTTTTTTCTAAAAAAGTAAGAGCAGGAAAAAGAACTTATTTTTTTGATGTAAAATCAACAAGATCAAACGATTATTACATTACTGTAACCGAAAGCAAAAAAAGATTAGAAGACGGTGTATTTGTAAAACATAAGATTTTCCTTTACAAAGAAGATTTTGAAAAATTTGCTGAAGGTCTTGCAGAAACAGTAGATTACATTAAAGCACATCAAGAAGTTGTTGAAAAAAGATACGAATACAATCCTGATGGAGCCCCTCAGAAAGTAGATGACGATTTCTCTTTTGAAATCTAAAAAATAACCATTTAGATAAAAAAAGCCATGATGTATAATCATGGCTTTTTTTATTGTCATTTTTTTGGAGAAAACTTAAAACAATAGTTATTCTAAATTATTATATATACATTTGAAATAATTAATAACAATCACAAATGAACAATGGAACAGTAAAGTTCTTTAACTCAACCAAAGGATTTGGTTTTATTAAAGAAGATGGAACGAGCAAAGAATACTTTGTACACGTTTCAGGTCTGATTGACGAAATCAGAGAAAATGACGAAGTTACTTTCGACCTACAGGACGGAAAAAAAGGATTAAATGCAGTGAATGTTAAACTTGCTTAATTGCAGGTCTCTTAATATAGATCACATTTAAAGTCATCAAAGCCCTCGTTTCTATGAAACGAGGGCTTTTTTGATTTAAGAGCCTCTCTACCTTCTAGCTAACTAAGTTTATAACATCAGCTTAAAGAATTAATAAAATAATATATAGCTTTTTATTTTAACCAAATATTAAATTTATTAAAAATTAGTTTTACATTTTTATTTTTATTATATTTGCCTCAATTAAAAATTATAACATGAATAATGGAACAGTAAAGTTCTTTAATTCTACCAAAGGTTTTGGTTTTATTAAAGAAGACGGAACAAACAATGAGTATTTTGTACATGTTTCGGGTCTGGTAGATGATATCAGAGAAAATGACGAAGTTACTTTCGACCTTCAAAATGGTAAAAAAGGATTAAATGCTGCTAATGTAAGACTTGCTTAATTGCAGCTTTTTATATAATTAAACATTTAAAGTCATTACAAAGCCATCACAACAATTGTGATGGCTTTTTTTATATCTTATAAAGCCGCTCGCTCTGCTTAAGTAATTTTTCTGTTTCTTAGAGATGTCCACCTGCCTTATTCGTTACATTTGGTTAAAACGAATATATCATGCAGAAATTTATACTCCTAAGCTTCAGCTTATTGCTTTATCAAATTGGCTTTGCGCAGCAAAATTCTAAAAAACCGCTAGACCATAGCGTTTACGACCAATGGCAAAGTGTAGCAAGCCCCAAAATAAGTAATAATGGAAAATATATACTTTATCAAGTAAGACCACAACAAGGAGATGCTCATTTGTACATCAAAACAGCGAATAATAAAATACTGCAAACTGTAAGTCGTGGCGACTCTGCCCTATTCACTTCTGATTCTAAATACGCCATTTTTACTATAAAACCTTGGTATAAAGATACCCGAGAGGCAAAAATCAAGAAGAAGAAACCAGAAGAAATGCCAAAAGATTCTATTGGTATTTTTGCTTTAGAAACAGGTAAGCTTCAAAAATATCCGGATGCGAAATCATTTAAATTAGCAGAAAAAGGTGCTTTTTTAGCATTTTTAGCTACTAAAACTCCCCTAAAAGACACCTTAAAAAAACCAGCTGCAGATACAGTTAAGAAAATAAGCGACCAACTTTTAGAAAGTAAAAAAGCAGGTGCTGTTCTTAAAATTGTTCATCTAAAAGATGGCAGCATCAAAGAAATTGAACATGTTACAGATTATGAGATAAGTAAACAAGGTAACCAAATAGCTTATGTAATTGCTGCTCCTAAAAACAATAAGCAGGTAAAATCTGGATTATACATCTATGATGTGTTAGCTGGAAAATCAAAATTAATTAGCTCTGGAAAAGGAACTTATAAAAGTTTAGTTTTTGATGAGCAAGCTAAACAATTTGCTTTTGTAGCAGAGAAATATCCTGAAAAGGCTTTATCAAAACCTTTTAGTTTGTACTATTATGATTTCGTGAGTGATACGGCTCAAATTCTTATGGCAAATAATGCTAAGCAATTGAAAGAAAATTGGTCGCCTAGTGGCTTTTCTAGATTACGTTTTGATAAAAATGGAGCTAAACTTTATTTCGGTACTGCACCCAACCCTATCCCACAAGACACCACTCAGGTTGATTTTGAAACTGCCAAACTAGACATTTGGCATTATCAGGATGATTATTTACAACCCATGCAGCTAAAAAATCTGCGTAGAGATTTACAAAAAAATTATTTAGCGGTTATTTATCCTCAGCAAAAAGACAAAAAATTTATTCAGCTAGAGGATGAATACCTTTCTGATTCTTACGTAGCCCAGCTTAACCATGCAGAATACATCTTAGCTGTAACAGATACAGGTAAAAGAGTATCTATGCAATGGAAAGGCAATACACTAAAACATGCATATTTAATTTCTACTATTACCGGAGAGCGCATTGCAATAAACTCTAAGGCTGCAAAAGGTAGGTTTCAACTATCACCAGCAGGTAAATACGTTATTTGGTATGATTATGAACAGAAAAACTGGTTCTCATTTGCTACAGCTACCCGTAAAACGGTTAATCTTACGGGTAAAATAACGGTTTCTTTTAGTGATGAAGAAAATGACTCGCCAGACGACCCGCAACCATATGGTATAGCTGCTTGGACAGAAAATGATGAAGCTGTTTTAATTTACGACCGTTATGATATCTGGAAAATCAATCCTGCAACAGCAGAAAGTCAGAATTTTACTAATAATTTAGGTCGTTCAACCAAAACAACTATCAGGTACAACATCCCGGTTGATAAACAATACTTTATTGGTGCTAAAGAAGATTTATGGTTAATAGCTCAAAATACCATCAATAAGCAATGGGCATATTATAAAAAGAATATTTCAAGTTTAAAAAATCCTATTCAGCTACCTTTTGTACCTATGGGATATTCTGAAGCTATAAAAGCTAAAGATGCTGATGTTTATATCTACACGAAATCTAACGTTGCTAAACCAGCAGATTTATATAGCAGTACCGATTTTAGAAAAGAAGTTCAACTGAGTAATATTAATCCTCAACAAAAAGAATACAATTGGTTTAGTTCTGAATTGGTGAATTGGAAAACACCAAAAGGCTACGAAGCAACTGGTATTTTATACAAACCAGAAAATTTTGATCCAACAAAAAAATATCCAATGGTGGTTTATTTTTATGAGAAACTATCTGATGGTTTATACCGTTATCAAGCCCCAGCACCTACTCCATCTCGTTTAGATATTGCCATGTTTGCTAGCAATGGGTATCTGGTTTTTACACCAGATATTAGTTATACCATTGGCGAACCAGGTGCTTCTGCGGTAGAATTCATCAACTCTGGCGTAGACCATTTAAAAAAGAACAGTTGGGTAAATGGCTCTAAAATAGGTATACAAGGGCAAAGTTGGGGAGGTTATCAAGTAGCGTACCTCATCACACACAACAATATGTATGCTGCGGCTTGGTCTGGTGCACCTGTTGTAAATATGACATCGGCGTATGGAGGTATACGTTGGGAATCTGGTATGAGCAGACAATTTCAGTACGAGCATACCCAAAGTAGGATTGGTGGCACATTATGGGAAAAACCAGAATTATATATTAAAAACTCGCCTCTTTTTCATTTACCAAAAGTAGAGACGCCGGTAGTTATTATGGCTAATGATGCTGATGGCGCAGTGCCTTGGTATCAAGGTATTGAAATGTTTACCGCTTTAAGAAGGTTGGGTAAACCAGTTTGGATGCTGCAATACAATGGCGAAGCACATAATCTTATTAAAAGAGAAAATCGTAAAGACATCTCGATAAGAGAATTACAGTTTTTTGATCATTATTTAAAAGACTCCCCAGCCCCAGTTTGGATGGCAAAAGGTGTTCCTGCTGTAGAAAAAGGCAGAAATTTTGGCTTAGAGCTGGTTAAATAATAAAACATTTTGTTTTAGAAAAGCAGAGACTTCGTTACCATCTCCTGATGGTCTGGAACTCTGCTTTTCTCATAATAAACTTCTTTTAAACATCATTTAAAGCACTTTCTGTGAAATTTATAATTAGAGATTTCTTCTCTTAAAAAAATTAAATTTCTAATCTTTTTTATTTGGATTTAATCTAAATAATATATACGTTTGCCGCATTATTTATAATTAATCTAATTTAATCAAGCGTATATGAAATTGCGTATTAGTCTACTACTAAGCTTTGTTTGTTTCACAAGTATAGTATTTGCACAAAAAGCATCTATAAATGGGAAAGTTGTTGATGGTAATGATCATCCAGTTGCCGGTGCTACCATAGTTTTAAAAGGGACAGTTAGAGCCGCACAAACCAACGTTAAAGGAGAGTATGTTATCAAAGGTCTTGAAAAAGGTAACTACACCTTAATATTAAGCTTCGTAGGTATGAAAAATAAAACTACAGAAGTTTCCTTATCAGACAACCAAAACAGTACTGTTAATTTTAAGCTTGAAGACGATGGTCTTTTACTAAACGAAATTGAGGTATCTACCAGAAGAGGTATAAAAGGCAATGAGACTCTTCCTGATGTTACTGATTTCAGAATTAATGCAGCCAAGAAAAATGAACTGATTAAATTAGATAACATCAACGCTAACCTAGCGATGAATAATAGTCGCCAAATTTTTGGTCGTACACCAGGTATCTCTGTTTGGGAGAATGATGGTTCTGGGATACAATTGGGTGTTGCTTCGCGTGGTTTAAGTCCTAACCGTTCTTGGGAATTTAACGTAAGAATGGATGGCTATGATATTACGCCAGACCCAATGGGTTATCCTGAAGCTTACTATACTCCGCCAATGGAAGTTGTAGACCGTATTGAGATTATCCGTGGTGCCTCATCATTACAGTATGGCCCTCAGTTTGGTGGTTTAATGAATTTCGTATTACGCAAACCAGATATTTCTACCCGTTTAACATTTGAATCTCAAAACACTGTAGGTAGTAACGGCCTATTTAGTACTTTTAATTACATAGGTGGTACTGTTGGCCGTTTAAGTTATACTGCATACTATCAAAAAAGAAGAGGTGATGGTTGGAGAGATAATGGATTCTTTGATACTGACCACGCACATTTTGAATTAAGCTACGCAGTTTCTAAGAAGTTTAAAATAGGTACAGAGATTACTTATATGACTACCGAAAGTCAGCAACCAGGTGGTTTAACTGATGTTCAGTTTAACCAAGATGCTCGTCAGAGTAATAGAAGCAGAAACTGGTTTAGCACACCTTGGTTAGTACCATCTTTGAATGCAGAATACATATTTAACGAGAAAACTAAACTTAGCTGGAAAGCTTTTGGAACTATTGCAGAAAGAAATAGTGTTGGTATTGTAAGCGCCATTACTACCCCAGATAATTTAGGTAACAGACAAGTAGACCGCGATTATTATACTACTTACGGTTCTGAGTTACGTTTATTAACAGAATATAGAGCTTTAGGCTTAAATAATACATTAGCAGCAGGTGTAAGATATTTTAATGGGCATATTGACCGTAAGCAACAAGGTGTTGGTACTAACGGTACCGATATGGATTTCAACTTATCCAGCGGTGTTTACCCACGTAATCTTGATTTTGCTAATGTAAACTCAGCAGCATTTCTTGAAAACATTTTCCATATTACCGATAAGTTCTTAGTAACTGGTGGTGTGCGTTTAGAGAATATCAGCTCTACTATGGAAGGTCAGTTTAACGCTACTTCAAACTTAACTCCTGCTACACGCAAACGTAACTTCTTACTTGTTGGTGCAGGTGCTGAGTATAAAATCACACCAACAACTAAATTTTATTCTAATATCTCACAAGCTTATCGTCCGGTGTTAATTTCTGATTTAACGCCACCAGCTACAACAGATGTTATTGACCCTAATTTAAAAGATGCTAGAGGTTACAATTTTGATTTTGGTTACCGTGGTCAAGTAAGTAATTTCCTAAATTTTGATATCGATTATTTCTATTTAAACTATGATGATCGTATTGGAACAATTACACAATCAAATGGTAACTCGCAAAACTTCCAATTCCGTACAAATTTAGGTAGATCAGTAAGTAAAGGATTTGAAGCCTATGTTGAAGTAGACCCTGTTACAGCAATTTTCAAACGTTCTAGAGTAGGTTATGTAAGCTTATTTGCTTCATTAGCTCATATTGATGCTACTTATCAAGATTTTAAAACTACATCTGTAAATAGCAGTAATCAAATTGTGGAGGGCAACTTAGCAGGAAAAAGAGTAGAAAATGCTCCAAGAAGCATTAACCGTTTTGGTGCTACTTATAGCTTAAAAGGTTTCTCTATGACATGGCAGTTAAGTAAAATTGGTGAGGCTTTCGCCGATGCTTCTAATACAGTAGCACCAAATGCTGCTGCTACAACAGGTTTAATTCCAGCTTATAGCGTACAAGATTTATCAGCAAGTTATAAATTCTTAAAACACTATAACATTAAAGCTGGGGTTAATAACTTAACAGATGAGCGTTATTTTACCCGTAGAGCTGGTGGTTATCCAGGTCCTGGTATCATGCCTGCTGATGGTCGTATTGCTTACCTTTCTTTAGGTGTGAAATTTTAGTAAATACTCTTTTTAAATTATAGTTTGAGGCCTCGGGAAATTTCCTGAGGCTTTTTTGTTTTCACTAACATATTAAACTATATTTATGGTATGACAGATACAGCTACCCTTATCCTAATCTTGATATTTGCCTTATATAACTTCGCTGTTTTAAGCACTTTTATCTATAAAAAGTATATCCTAAAGCAAAGAATTTCTTTTTTTAAGGATTTGCCTTTTTTCTTTTAAGTAGAGATACTCTAGCCAGATAGCGGCTTCTTTCTTCGTCAAGATTTGGTTTTAATATTAAAGGCAGCACCCAAATGCCCGCTTTAAAAGGTCTTTCTACTCTGCACTTCCTACGCTTTCCACCCCATACATCGGACAGTCGTCTTCGGTCTGCAGACTTTATACTTTAAACTTTCTACTAAATTTAATCTTTTCCTGAAAACAAAATTCATTATCATGATATTTGTCTATCATGGGATATCATAGTTTAAGAGATTGCGTTAACGATTTAGAACGTAACGGACATTTAGTTAGGATTAAGGAAGAAGTAGACCCCTATTTAGAAGCTGCAGCCATTCATCATCGTGTTTACGAACAGCAAGGACCAGCACTGTATTTCGAGAATATTAAAGGTAGTAAGTTTCCTGCCGTATCTAATCTTTTTGGTACGCTAGAGCGTAGCAAGTTTATGTTTAGAGATACCTTAGAGAAACTTAAAGTGTTGGTAGATTTAAAAGGAGACCCCATGAGAGCTTTAAAAGCGCCTTTTAAATATTTGGATGTTTCTTTAACAGCGCTTTCTGCCTTACCTATGAAAACCAGCAGAAATAGTCCTATCAATTATGGTAGAGCAAAAATTTCTGATATCCCCCCTATTGTAAATTGGCCAATGGATGGCGGCCCTTTTGTGACTATGCCACAGGTTTATACGGAAGACATCACCAAACCCGGTATCATGAATGCTAACTTAGGGATGTATCGCATACAACTCAGTGGAAACGAATACATCACCGATAAGGAAATTGGCCTACATTACCAATTGCACAGAGGTATTGGAGTACACCAAACCAAGGCAAATGCTTTAGGACAACCTTTAAAAGTAAGTATTTTTGTAGGTGGCCCACCATCACATCCTTTAGCTGCTGTTATGCCTTTACCAGAAGGTTTATCTGAAATGACTTTTGCTGGTGCTTTAGGCAATCGTAGGTTTAGATATTTTTATGATGAAGAAGGTTTTTGCATTTCTGCCGATGCTGATTTTGTGATTACTGGGACTGTTTATCCGCAAGAAAACAAACCTGAAGGACCTTTTGGTGACCATTTAGGTTATTACAGTTTAACACATCCTTTCCCTTTAATGAAAGTGCATCAGGTTTACCATAAAAAAGATGCTATTTGGAGTTTTACTGTTGTAGGCAGACCGCCACAAGAAGATACCAGCTTTGGTGCGCTTATTCATGAAATTACCGGAGCTGCCATTCCGCAAGAAGTACCAGGCTTGCATGCCGTAAATGCGGTAGATGCAGCCGGCGTTCACCCTCTACTTTTTGCCTTAGGAAGCGAACGCTATACTCCGTATTTAAAAGAGCGTAAACCTCAGGAAATATTAACCATTGCTAACCATGTTTTAGGTAAAAACCAACTCAGCTTAGCTAAATACTTGTTTATTTGTGCCAAAGAAGATAATCCTGAGCTGGATATCCATGATATTCCTGCCTTTATGCAGCATGTTTTGGAAAGGATAGATTTTACCCGCGATTTACATTTTTACACCAAAACCACTATTGATACTTTAGATTATAGCGGTACAGATATTAACGCAGGTTCTAAAGTAGCTATAGCTATTGCCGGAGAGGTAAAACGTACTTTATGGAATGAAGTTCCTGCTAGTTTTAGTATCCCAAATCTATATTCAGGATTTAAAATGGTGATGCCAGGTGTAATAGCCATACAAGCACCAGTTTTTACAGATTATAAAAAAGCTGAGGAAGAAACTGAGATTCTAAATAACTATTTAAAAACACAGGATTTGGGTGGCTTAGGTCTTATTATTTTATGTGATGATGCTGAGTTTACAGCTAAAACTCCTAATAATTTTGTTTGGGTGAGTTTTACCAGAAGTAATCCTTCACATGATATTTATGGTATTAACAGCTTTATAGAACATAAACATTGGGGTTGTAAAGGCCCAATTGTGATTGATGCTAGAATAAAACCTCATCACGCTCCTCCACTAATTCAAAACCCAGAAGTTGAAAAGAAAATTGATAGGTTATGGGATAAAGGTGGCAGTTTGTATGGAATAGGTTAATTTATATCTTTCGACTTAATTAACATTGGTGTTATTATATCAAAATCAGGCATTCACGCTCTGGCTTTCCGGCCTCTTGACCGGCCATGTCAAGATACTTTTATTCAAAGTATTAGTTTTATGTTTTGGCCTTCATGAATGCTTTGCATGTTTCCGCAAAAAGTATCCAAACCCGAGCAAAGCGAACACATGAAAGCCTTTAAAAAACAATAAGCTAATTGAATAAACTCTCCGCTGCGCCGCTTGCTTTTAAAGGTTCTGCTAAGTCTAGTTTTGTAGATGCCGCAATCGCCAAGGCGGAATTAAGCGTAAACGGTTGTTAATGCTAAGGCTCTATAATCGAACTATTTGAATCCAATAAACTTAATACCAAAGTAATATCAATAAGAAAGCTCAACCATCAAAAGATAGTTGAGCTTTCTTATTTCAGATGATCACAATGTTACTCTGCGTCTTCTAAAGCAGCTAAATAACGTTCGGCCTCTAAAGCTGCCATACAGCCAGAACCTGCAGCGGTTACTGCCTGACGGTAAATTTTATCTTGTGCATCGCCAGAAACAAAAACTCCAGGGATATTAGTAGCGGTACTATCTGGCTTAGTGATGATATAACCTGTTTCATCCATATCTATCCAACCTTTAAAAATATCGGTATTAGGTTTATGACCAATGGCTACAAAGAAACCTGTAACATTTAAATCTTTAGTTTCTTGTGTTTTGTTATTGATAACCCTAACGCCCGTAACATTTTTGCCATCGCCTAAAATCTCTTGGGTTTCTGAGTTGTATAAAATCTCAATATTTGCGGTATTTAATACGCGTTTTTCCATGGCTTTTGATGCTCTAAACTCATCACGACGAACAATCATGTAAACTTTATTACATAATTTAGCCAGATAGGTAGCTTCTTCTGCCGCGGTATCTCCTGCCCCAACAATAGCTACATCTTGGTTTTTGAAGAAAAATCCATCGCAAACAGCACAAGCAGAAACACCAAAACCGTTATATTTTTGCTCAGACTCTAAACCTAACCATTTCGCCGATGCTCCTGTAGAAACAATCACGGTATCTGCTAATATTGTTTTAGAATCATCTACCACAACTTTATGAACAGGACCTGTAAAATCTACTGATGATACGTAACCAAAACGGATATCTGTACCAAAACGTTCTGCCTGTTTTCTAAAGTCTTCCATCATTTCTGGCCCCATTACACCTCCAGGGTAACCTGGGAAATTCTCAACATCAGTGGTTTGTGTTAACTGCCCACCCATTTGCATACCTGTAATCATTACAGGTTTTAAATCAGCTCTAGCAGCATAAATAGCAGCAGTATAGCCCGCAGGACCAGATCCTATAATTAAGCACTTAACGTGTTCTAATTCTTCTGTCATTGTTTTGTTTATGATTGAGATGCAAAGTTAATGTTAGCAGCTAAAAACACAAATCTGTAGAAAATTATGATTTAATTATGATGCTGCAACTTATTTATTTTTTGCGCCTCTAAGATGTTATTAATTTACTATTTTGGCATTCTAAAATCTAAAAACATGCATTATATTCCTCAAAAAAGCAGATATGATAAGATGCTTTACCGCAGATGTGGTAAAAGTGGCATTAAACTTTCGGCATTATCATTAGGCTTGTGGCATAATTTCGGTGGTGTAGATACTTTTGAAAATGGTAGAAATATCATTAAAACTGCTTTTGATAACGGCATTACTCATTTTGATTTAGCTAATAACTACGGTCCGCCTCCGGGCTCTGCTGAAGAAAATTTTGGCTATATACTTAAAAAAGATTTTAGCAGCTACCGCGATGAATTGATTATTTCTTCTAAAGCTGGCTATACCATGTGGGATGGCCCTTATGGCGATTGGGGTTCTAAAAAATATCTAGTTGCTAGTTTAGACCAAAGTTTAAAACGTATGCAATTAGACTATGTGGATATTTTTTATCATCACCGCCCAGACCCAGAAACACCTCTAGAAGAAACCATGAGCGCTTTAGATTTAATAGTGCGCCAAGGAAAAGCTTTATACATTGGTCTTTCTAATTATAAACCAGAAGAATGTGCTAAAGCCATACAAATTTTAAAAGATTTAGGTACTCCATGTATCATCCACCAACCTAAATACTCGATGTTTGAACGCTGGGTTGAGGATGGTTTATTAGATTTATTAGGCAAAGAAGGTGTAGGTTGTATTCCTTTCTCGCCATTAGCCCAAGGTTTATTAACCAATAAATATTTAAAAGGCATCCCTCAAGATTCTAGGGCTGCAAAATCTCACGGCTTCTTAAAAGCAGAGCATATTACAGAAGAAAGATTGAACCAAATTAAAGCCTTAAATGATATTGCTGTAAGCAGAAACCAAAGCTTAGCACAAATGGCTATTGCTTGGTTGTTAAAAGACCATCGTGTTACTTCTGTTTTGGTAGGTGCAAGCAAGCCCGAGCAGCTAGAAGACTCTTTGAAAGCTTTGGAAAATATTGCATTTAGCGAGGATGAACTAGCGAGGATTGAGAGAATTTTGGTGTAGGTGGTTAGGTGTTAGTTGGTTAGTTGGTTAGTTGGTTAGGTTGTTAGCTGTAGTGCTTTATTTTACAGTACTAGAATAAACCTGTTTATCATGATTTCAGAATTTGTGAGCTAATATCCTGAAAAGCATATTTTACTAAATACAAATCACGGCAGACGCAAATTTGCAGAACATTTACTTCCTAAATTTATAGCTCTTCAACCTATTAAAATAATCTTCCATATCAGAATCATTTATATAAACACAAACTAGTCTTTTATACTCGGATAATTCACAAAAGATATATCATATTACGTTTGAATGAGCTTGCCTTCAAAAATCTATTACCCAAAAGCACAAATCATCACTCTCTTTAGCCCTTTTTAAAAACTTGTGCTAAACAGCTACTTAAATATTTTAAATGATTTTAGAATTAAATAAACCCTAAGAATAAAAAAATATATATTTGACCAAAAAACATAAATCATCTCTCATGATCTCGCTAAGTCAGATTTTCACAGAAGCTTTTGCATCAGTTGGTATTACAGTTAATGGAAAACAGCCTTGGGATATACAAGTTCATAATCCTAAACTATACAATAGAATTATATCTGGTGGCTCTATAGCCTTTGGTGAGGCATATATGGATGGCTGGTGGGACTGTGAAGCTGTTGATGAATTTTTGCACCGTGTTTTATACCATCGTTTAGATAAAAAACTACCTAGAGATTTAAATACCCTGTTTTATTATTTAAATGCAAAGTTTAAAAATATGCAGGATAAAACTAGAGCAAAAGAGGTTGCTTATAAACATTATGATATAGGTAATAATCTTTTTGAGAAAATGCTCGATTCTAGAATGATGTATTCTTGTGCTTATTGGGAAAATGCAAATAACCTTGAGGAAGCCCAGGAAGCAAAACTAGATTTGATTTGCCGTAAGTTAAAATTAGAAAAAGGAATGCGAATTTTAGAGATTGGCTGTGGCTGGGGCGGTTTTGCAAAATACGTAGCTGAAAAATATGAGGTTTCAGTTGTTGGTATTACCATATCAGAACAACAGGCAATTTTAGCAAGAGAAATTAATAAAGATTTGCCTGTTGAAATTAGAATACAAGATTATAGAGAAGTAAATGAAAAGTTTGATAGGGTTGTTTCTATTGCTATGCTTGAAGCAGTTGGCTACCGAAACTTTAGAACCTATATGGAAGTTGCTGCTAAGAATCTTGAAGATGATGGCATATTTTTAATACATACTATTGGGGGTAATTATGATGCTAAAACTACCGACCCATGGATTGATAAATATATATTCCCAAATGGAATGTTACCATCTGCAAGTCAATTATCAAAAGCATGGCAAGGTCTTTTTGTATTAGAAGACTGGCATAACTTCGGCACATACTATGACCCAACTTTGATGCAATGGCTTAAGAAGTTTGAGGAAAGCTGGGATAGCTTAAAAGATAGTTACGATGAACGCTTCTATCGAATGTGGCGATATTTCCTATGTGCTAGCGCTGCATCTTTCAGGTCTAGAAAAAATCACCTTTGGCATATCGTTTTAACAAAACCTGCTCGTTTAGGGATCTATGATTCTGTAAGATAAACGGTAGAAGTATCCCTTTTCCGGAAGTTGAAGATCATATAGTCTTATTATACACTCAATCAATACTTCTGATAGTAAGCTTTTATAACGGCTTGCGCTTTTTTGTTTTGTGGGGTCCAGTCGTTGTTTTGGATGGGGTCTATTCTTCTGAAAGAGGAGTACCATTTCCATGCGAAACCTCCTGCAAACCAAGGTTCTTTCCATAAACTCAAGAAAAGTGCTTCGTAAGCATTGGCTTGTGCCTGTTGGTTGATATTTCTTTTTTGATGTTCTGCTTCCCAAGATTTCCATGCAGGTTGCTCCATACTGCGGTAACCATATTCTGTAAACAAGATGGGTTTGGCTACCTCTTTACTAAATTTCGCTAGCTCTTGCTGGTAGGGTTTCCAGGCTTTAACCAGTTCTTTAACGCTAGGTTCTTTAGCTTCTGAGATTGGGAAATAGCCGCTAATACCTATAAAATCTAAAGCTTGCCAAAAGGTAATTTGTTGGTAATCATCCCAATTTGCGCAATAGGTTAACTTCCCTTGGTAAACTTTTCTGATATCCGCGATAAGCTTTAACCAAAATTTTGGGCGTTTAATGGCTGCATTTCTATACTCGGTACCAATACAAATCATATCGGCTTGCTCTTGCTTGGCTAGTTGTGCAAAAGTTAAGATATACTTTTCATAATCTTGCTCCCATTGCTGCCATTGGGCTTCGGTGACTAAATCAAAACTGCCTATCCATGCGCCTCTTTGTAGCCAAACCTGTGGTTTTACCATTACTTTTAATCCGTTAGCATGGGCTTGTTTAATGGTGGCTTTTACACCTTCTAAAGACTCGCCCCAGTACTGCCTTTCAGGATGATAAATAACGGCAGGCTCGTTTACATTTGAAAAAGCATAAGGAATAATGGCTACCCAACCAGCATGAATACTTTTAATTTCTTTAGACCAAGTATCGTCAACCACACGTGGGGGCGCAACAAAACTTATCCCGTTGATTTTATCTTTTACCCAAACGGCATCTTTCTTCTGAGACTCGGCCTGTGAGCAAGAGAATAACAGCAAAGCAAAAACGAGTAGTATTTTATTGCTGCCAATACGCATATCTAGAAAGGTCTTTTAAAATGAGATTTCTACTGTCCCAAGTAGTTTGTTTCATGAGAACATTAGGATAAGCTTTAGCAAAATAATAACTATTAACTTTGCCACTTTCTAAAGTAAGCTCAACCTTCCAAGTGTTGGAAGCTTTATCATCGATAATTTTAAAATTGGCATCGTAAACCGTTAATTTACCTACTTTACTTGAGATTTGACTTTCTAAAACCGAAGCAGAGAAAGCTAAGCCATCTTGAAATTTTAAAGCTCTTAAAGTGTATGGCAATTGGTCTTCTAGTAAAACGCCTGCTGCTATTTGGGTTTTACCATCGCCTTCGTTATCCCAATAAGAGTGATAATTTAAGTTAATGCCTTTACTGTCTTGAAGATATTCTTTAAAAGTATTGCCACACCATTCTTGCGAGCTGGTAGTCATTTTATCCAATACCAAAGCGTTTTCTCTGAGGAAAAACATAGAAGTTAAGAAATGATAAGGATAATTATCCGTAGGGATACGAGCAAAAGCATTTACTTTTAACACTTTATAAAGGTCTTTACGCTGGTAATCATCGGTTTTAACCCTAAAAGCTTTATTAAAATCTTCTGATACGGTGATGTAGGTATAATCAAAATCTCTTACTTTACCATAAATGCTGCGTTTTGCTTCATAAACAGCTACTTCTGCTAAGCCATCATCCCAATGTTTTTGGTTGGCCCAATCCTGATGAAAGTAAGAACTGATGGTTGCAAACTGATTTCTTTTTTTGTCTTGTGTTTGCGCTTTCTCCTTACAAGAAAAGCAAAATAATACCAATATGATAAGTATATGTTTCATCTCTTTTAAATGTTGATATATGATGAACAAACTATTGCTATTAATGTTCAACCCTTCAAAAACCACCTAAATTAAACATCCAGACTTCAAACTGCGGACCACGGACTACGAACAGCTGTCTACCCAACTTTCAAACTCAGCACCCAAACTTCAGACTGCGGACCACGGACTGCGGACTCCCCAACTTACCTCACCTGCCCATTACCCGTCACATACCATTTTTCTGTCACGAGTTTTTCTAATGCAAAAGGACCACGAGCATGTAATTTTTGGGTAGAGATACCTATTTCAGCACCTAAACCAAACTCGCCACCATCGGTAAAGCGGGTTGAGGCGTTAGCATAAACAGCCGCTGCATCAACATCATTCATAAATATTTCTATCAATGCTTGGTCTTCTGAGATGATGGCTTCAGAATGTTTAGAAGAAAACTCGCTGATGTGTGCTAAAGCTTCCTCTATCCCATCCACAACCTTAACAGAGCATTTTAGGGATAAAAACTCGCGACCGAAATCTTCAGCCTCTGCTCTTTGTAAGAAAGGATATTTTAAATCATTCAAGATTTGATGAGCATAATCATCAGCAAAAATCTCTACTGCATAAGGCAGCATATCATCGGCAACCAATTTCAATAAATCTGCAGCAACACTTCTATCAACCACTACAGTGTCTAAAGAGTTACAAACAGATGGCCTGCTCACTTTAGCATTAGTGATGATTTTTGATGCCTTTTCTAAATTAGCAGTACTTTCTACATATGTATGGCAAACACCAGCACCAGTTTCTATAACAGGTACTTTAGCGTTTTGTCTTACAAAATCTATGAGTTGTTGCGAGCCTCTAGGGATAATAATATCTACATATTTGGTTGCTGTAAGCAATTCTTGCACATATTTACGGTCTACCGGCATTAACTGTACAATATCAGGATTTAACTGATGTGCCTTTAAAACATTACGGATAATATCTACCAAACAGATGTTGGTAAAATAAGCATCGGTACCACCTCTTAGCAAACAAACATTACCAGAGCGTATACATAAAGCAGCTACATCTATGGTTACATTCGGTCTCGATTCATAGATTACCCCCACAACACCCAAGGCAACTGTTTTCTTTTGCACTTTAAGTCCGTTAGGTAAAGTTTTTTCTGATAAAATTACCCCTGTTGGATCTTCCAAAACAGCTACTTCATTTACACTTTTAGCCAAACCAATAATTCTATCGGCAGAAAGTAGCAACCTATCCTTTTTAGGGTCGGTATCATCCATTTTCTCTAAATCCTTCTGGTTTTCGGTAATAATTAAATCACTATGTTTAATTAAATCTTTAGCCAAATCATGCAAAACAGCCTGCTTTTTATCGGCAGACAGGTTTCTGATAACTGTTGTTGCTTTGGATGCTGCTTTTAATATATCCTGAATATTTTCCATTGCTTATAAATATTAAAGTAAAACGATGTCATCTGCATGTGCAATTTCCAAGTTTTGCTTTTTGGTATCTGAACTTAAAATTTTTGAATCTATTTTAGATTTTGCTACCGCGAATGCTAGGCCTTTCTCGTCTAAAATCTCGAATACCTCGCCAGCCTCAAAATCTCTCAATACTTTTTTAACACCTACAGCAAGTAAACTATGTCTTGCTTTTAAGGCTTTTTGTGCACCATCATCCACCTGAATTTTTCCGGTAACCAAACTACCGCTGGCCAACCATTTATTTCTAGACGGAATGTTACAAGGTTGTGCCAAACAAACCGTACCTGTTTCTCCTTTAACGGCTTTTAAAATACCATCTTGTGTGCGTACACCAAAAATCACAGCTTTTATACCCATTTGGGTGGCTAAACGGGCAAAATTCAACTTAGATGTCATCCCGCCTAAACCAACGGCAGATTTCTCTTTCTTTGCTAGCGATAAAGCTTCTTTATCTATCACTTTTATCTCTGGGATAACTTGTCCATCAGCATCTAAAACACCTGGTACAGAGGTGCTGTATAAAATCTGCTCGGCACCAAAACCAACGGCTATTAAGGTTGCCAATTCATCGTTATCAGAAAATTTAAGTTCGAGGTTACTTACCACATCATTTTCATTAGCAACAGGTATAATACCGTTTTTCCAGAGCTCTTCATACGTTTTTTTAAGCTGTAAAAACTGGTCTCTGTTAGAAAAATGATGACGCTCGCACAAGCTTTGTGCAATAGCTAATTGAAAAGGCGCAAAATATTTAGAATAGGTTTGCAATAACAAAGGGTTACCAATTGCAGCTGCCGCTTTACGCTCTATTAAAGTACCTGCATATTGTTGTAAATGCTTTTTACCGGCTGCCACAGCACCAGAAGAAACTAAAACAATATTATAATTTTGATGCAATAGCGCAACCTGACGAGCTATTTCACTCACTACCAGTTCATCAAGCTCTCCTTTACTAGTGGTAATGGATGCCGAACCAAATTTGATAACGATTATGGGCTTCTTCAATCTATTTTTATTTGAAGCGTAAAACTATAAAAATTTGAATTGAATTAGGTTAAATCAGTGCAATTAAAGCTGCTTTTTTAGTGGTTCTATTTTTGTTTAACTCATGGTATGGAATCTAAAAGAAAGAGATTTATAAAGCATTTAAAACATTTTACTTTATTTGCCAGACTTGCTTTTGAGAATTTTAAGAAAAACGACCCTTTACGTTTAGCCGCCTCCACAGCTTTTTTTGCAACTTTTGCCCTCCCTGCTATCATTGTTGTGCTTTTACAATTGTTTGGGATGTTTTTTAACCGAAGAGAATTTGGGCAAAATATCCTAGAAAAGCTCTCTGAAAACTTGGGGACAGTTAGCGCAGATGAGATAAGAAGTATCCTAAGAAATATTTATGCCATGAGTGAGACTTGGTACATCACCGTTTTGGGGTTTATTTTCCTGCTTTTTGTCTCTACTACCCTATTTATCATCATCAGAAACACCATAAACCAATTATGGAGTATCCGAGTAAAAGAACATCCCGGATTTAAATTTCATATCAAGCAAAGGGCAAAATCTTTAGGGATTATCAGCTTAGGTGGCTTATTACTCTTTATAGTATTTTTGTTAGAAGGGATAAGAATTTATCTGGAAAAAGAATTTGGCTACCTACCCATTTTAGGAAATTTTCTTAACGAGTTGATTTTTTTAACCGTAGCCACCACTTGGTTTAGCATTGCATTTAGGTTCATTGCTGATGGCAGACCATATTGGCGTATCAGTTTTTTAGGAAGCACTTTTACAGCTATACTGTTTACAGTAGGAAAAATCATTTTAAAAGCAGTCCTCATTAACTCAAACATTAATGAAATATATGGTACTTCTGGCGCTATCTTGTTGGTTATGCTGTACATTTTTTACTCGTCTTTTATTTTTTATTATGGCGCTTGCTTTATACAAACCATGAGCGAAGAACTCAAACTTCCTATCAAAACCACTCGTATGGCTTATAAATTTAGACTAGAAGAAATTAAAGGCCTTGCACCGTAAAAACAACGGTATTAAAATTGTATTTCTAGGTCTAAACATCTACATCTACTATGACGGTTATAGGCGAATTAATAAAGAAAGCTATATCCCTTTCGGGATGGGTAAGTACCGATGAACATCCTGCAAAGGCACAAAAAGAAGTTTTAAAAAAACTACTAGAACAAGCCAAACATACGGCATTTGGTAAGCATTATCATTTTGAAGATGTTTTAAATGCTGATGCTTTAGAACAGGCTTTTCAGGCGCAAGTACCCATTCATGATTATGATAAAATACATGCCGATTGGTGGCATTATTTAGCTAAAGGCCATCAAAATATTACTTGGCCGGGCACACAGCAATATTTTGCTTTAAGTAGCGGCACTACCAGTCATAGCAAGCAAATCCCGGTAACGGATGATTTATTAGAAGCCATTAGAAAAGCAGGCATACAACAGGTTTTAAGTTTGAGAAATTTTGATTTACCTGCCTCATTTTTTGAAAAACAAATCTTGATGCTGGGAAGCTGCACACAACTAATTAAACAAGGCGAATTTTTAATGGGAGAAATTAGTGGTATTAGCGCAGCCAATCTTCCTGTATGGTTTAAAGGATATTATAAACCCGGACAAGAAATTGCCAGTATTGAAGATTGGGATTTACGAATAGAAAAAATTGCAGAGGAAGCCCCAAACTGGGATATTGGCAGTCTATCAGGTATTCCTGCTTGGATAGAACTGATGCTAAAAGCCATTATAGAAAAACATCAGCTTCAAAACATCCACCAAATTTGGCCTAATTTAATGGTTTACACTACTGGTGGCGTTGCCTTTGAACCTTATAGAAATAGTCTGGAGAAATTATTGGCTCATCCTTTAATTTATATCGATACCTATTTAGCGTCTGAAGGTTTTATTGCAATGCAAAAAAGACCTCATACAACAGCAATGGCCTTAACTTGCAACAATGGTATTTTCTTTGAATTTGTGCCTTTTGAAGAACAATTTTTAGATGAAAATGGCGCTGTAAAACAAGATGCACCTGTTTACACTTTAGAACATGCAGAAGAAAATAAAGAATATGTTTTGCTGATTTCTACAGTTGCAGGTGCTTGGCGTTATATGATTGGTGATACGGTGATGATTACAGATAAAACAAAAGCCGAAATAAAAATTACAGGTAGAACAAAGCATTTTTTAAACGTAGTAGGTTCGCAATTATCTGTCCACCAGATGAATAAAGCCATTGCTATGGTAGAGCAAGAATTTGATTTAGAAATTAAAGAATTTGTTGTTGGCGCCGTAAAAAAAGATGATGCTTTTGTTCACCAATGGATTTTAGGATGCCATAAAGATGATGATGAAAAGGCTATAGCTGCCTTTTTAGATAAATGCTTACAAAACTTAAATAAAAACTATACGGTGGCTCGCTCTAAAGCACTTAAAGCGATTGAGGTTCGCATAGTACCTGTAGACTATTTTTATTTATGGAGTGATGAAACCAAGAAAATGGGCGGACAGGTAAAAATACCTCGGGTAATGAAAGAAAATGAGCTTCTGGATTTAGAAAATTACTTTTCATCTTTAGAGCAAAAGCAGCTAAACACAAATTAAAATCATTGATAATCAGTATCATAAGAATAAACACAAAAAACAGCGCAGGAATTTTGTAGGGATGGCATCTAAATCATATCAAAACAAAAAAGATATGAAAACTAAACTATTATTTTCCTGCTTTATCATTCTTTCATTAGCATGCAAAAAAAGCTCGACCACCAGCGAAGAGGCAACGCCAAACACCAACACCACAACTGTACCAGATGTATATAAGAAAATTTATGGTGCACAAGACATTTACATTGAAGGCAACTTTGTTGTTATTAAAGTGAATGGTTTACCAGACCACAACAGCCCTTATTATCAAAACACAACTTGGAGCAGTAAATACGAAGCTTACAATGGCACAAACGCTGCTTTTAATAAGAATCCAAATAAAATTGCCTCTTTTAACTATACTTTTAAAATCCCTTTAAACCCGCAGGTAGCCACTACGCACCGGGCTACAGCATTAGGTGCTATTGGCGTTTCTTTAAACGGAGTGCCTATTTATAATCAATACGCCGGACCAAATAATCAGCCTTTAACTGGCGAGATTAATAGTTTTGACCAATATGCAGGACATCCGCAACAGCAAGGTGCTTACCATTACCACGTAGAGCCTACTTATTTAACTACTGCAAAAGGTAAAAATGCTTTATTAGGCTTTCTTTTAGATGGTTTCCCGGTGTATGGACCATTAGAGAATAACAGAACGGTTGTAAATGCAGATTTAGATGAATTCCACGGACATACGCATGCAACTGCTGATTATCCAAACGGAATTTATCATTATCATATCACCAGTACAGATCCTTACATTAACGGAAGTGGCTATTATGGTACGGCAGGCACTGTTACGCAGTAGTTTTTTATGCTTTTTTTGGTTGATGGCTTGTAAAAACCCCCAGCTAAAAATTTATCATGAAGATGATATCAACCTTTTTACCAATGGTGGCATCACTACTTTAAATGATAGCATTTTTAGCGGTATAGTGATAGGTTTTTATCCCGAAAGTAAAGATACAGCCAGTATCAGAAGCTTTGTTAATGGCAAAGAAGAAGGGGTTTGGAAACAATTTTACGAAAGTGGAAAATTAAAAGAAAGCAGAGTTTTTGCAGCTGGTAAAAAAATTGGAGAGTATCGTTTATGGTGGGAAAACGGTACTAAAAAAGCTATTTATAGATTTGAAAATGATGAGTATGAAGGAGAATCAAGAGAGTGGAACCCTGAAGGCAGACTCATCAGAGTTATGAACTATAAAGCAGGCTATGAAGAAGGTTTGCAGCAACTGTGGTACGATAACGGAAAAATAAAGGCCAATTATCAAATCATCAACGGAAGAAGATTTGGCTTATTAGGAACTAAAAATTGTGTAAATGTTAAGGATAGTATTTTTTAAAATTTTTATAGTTACGATAAGTTTTTTAGGGATGATGGCTTGCCAGCAACAAAGCCAGCAACAGCTCCCCTATTATAATACACCAGACTTTACACCGCATTTTATATCAAATCCGGATGATGTTGAGCGTAAAATTACACATCAAATTGGAGCCTTTAGTTTTACTAACCACCATCATCAAATAGTAACAGCAGAGAACATTAAAGGGAAGATACATGTAGCCAATTTTATTTTTACCAGCTGCGGTAGTATTTGCCCGGTGATGACTAAAAACATGTACAAAGTGTACGAGGCTTTTAAAGATGATGAACAATTTGCTATACTTTCTTATAGCGTTACCCCTTGGATAGATAGCGTTCCGAGATTAAAAAAATATGCAGCACAAAATAACATCACCAGTAAAAATTGGCATTTATTAACCGGTGATAAGGTAAAGATTTATGATTTAGCAAGAAAATCTTATTTCGCAGAAGAAGATTTAGGTTTTACAAAAGATAGCTCAGACTTTTTACATACAGAACATTTTGTTTTGGTAGATGCATCGCAAAGGATTAGAGGAATTTACAATGGTACACTTCCTTTAGAAATTACGCAATTAATAAATGATATAAAGACCCTTAAAAAAGGAGAAGAATGATTAAATAAATTTATGCAATTTGAGGCCAATTTAATAAACATTTAAATTGACCGAAGCGCAACTTATACTTCAACTAAAAAAAGGCGAAAGACAAGCTTATCAAACCTTAGTAAAAAGCTATCAGCATAAAGTTTATAATACGGCTTTAGGTTTTTTACAGGATAACGATGATGCGCAGGATTTGGTACAAGAAGTATTTATTGATGTTTACCATAACATTCATCAATTTAAAGAAACGGCAAAACTTTCTACTTGGATATACCGAATAACTATTAACAAATGTTTGGAAGAACTTAGAAGGAGAAAAAGAAAAAAGAGGATGGCTTTTATCATCAGTATTTTTGACTCAAACTATCAAACAGAAATTGATAAGTATAGCGATTTTGAACATCCAGGTATTAAACTAGAAAATAAAGAACATCATCAATACTTAAATGAAGCTTTACTGGCATTACCAGAACACTATAGAACAGTAATTGTACTTCATAAATTGGAAGGATTGGGGCAGCAAGAAATCGCTGATATTTTAGATAAATCGGTCTCTGCGGTAGAATCCATTATGGTGAGAGCAAAACAACAGTTAAAATTGTTACTGATAGATAAACTTAAAGATAAAGGTTAATCATATGAAAAATCAAGATATAAAGCATGTTGAAGACATTTTAAATGCCTTAGATGTTGTTGAAAAACAAGAAGCTCCCTTGACTTTACAATACCGTTTAGCCAATTATTCTTTTCACCAACATAGCCACAGTACAGCGGTTATTTGGAAATACGCGTTGGCCTCTTTTATTGTTATTTTTCTAACCTTAAATATTATTGCAGTTAAAATTTACAAGCAAAGGCAAGAAGCACAAAGCACCTACAAAGCTATTATTGATGATTATGGAATAGGGCAAAATATGCTTGAAAAAACAGAAATTTATGAATAATAAAAACAAAGATAATTTCTTTAAAATAGGCTTCGTATTTCTTTTTTTACTGAATTGCGTAGTGCTTTGGTATTTATTAAAACATACCAACCCGCAACCAGCTAGCTTAGCTACACCAGAAAATAATGACCGCATTATACAAGAGCTTAAATTTGATGCTAAACAAGAAAAAGCTTTCTTAGCATTAAAAAAAGAGCATGCAAAGGTTAATAAAGCCTTAAAACAAGAAAACCGTTTACTCAGACAAAGACTTTTTTCACTTCTTAAAGATAGTACCGTAAATCAAGACGAAAGTAAGGTTCTAATAGCTAAAATCAGTCAAAACCAAAAAGTATTTGAAGAAGTTACTTTTGAGCATTTTAGCAAAGTAAGAGCCCTTTGCAATCCTCAGCAACAGCAAAAATTTGATGAAATGATAGCGGGAATTCTGCACCATTTAATGGGAAACAAACCAGAAGGTCGTCCTGAGCAAGGCCCTCCACCACCACCTCATCATCCGCCGCATTAATACGCTGTAATATGCAACAAGTTGTGGAGTTTCTCTACAGCATACATCTATTACAAAAAAAATTAACAAACTCACTATCAAATACTTATGATATTAATTTTTGTTTGGCACTATTATCAAACCTAGGATAGTATCGTTAAACATTAAAAATTAAATATATAAGTTATGAGAAAGTTCATTTTAACAGCAGCAGTAGTAGCATTCGCAGGATTAGCATCCGCAGAAGCAAAATCTTTATCTTTTGAAAAAGTAGTGTTTGCACAAGATACTACCAAACAAGACACCACCAAGCAAGATACTACCAAACAAGACACTACTAAGAAAACAACACCTGCCCCACAAGAATCATTAACAGGTAATGCAGAAGTTGCACAAGACACCACAAAACAAACACCTACCCAACAAACACCAGCTACAGAGCAGTCTAATCCGGTAAATATGGAAGACCTTCCTGAGGCTGTTAAAACTACTTTAAAAGCAGACATTTTTAAAGAGTGGGTTCCTAGTTCTGCAACTTTAGTAAAATCAGAAGATAAAGAATATTACCAGATAGAGGTAAAAAAAGGTGAAGAAGTGAGAGCAATTAGAATTGGTGCAGACGGTAAAGTGGTACAATAAAAGCTACCTATTTTTAACAATTAACACACATATATGAAGCAAAAAGCCGGATTTTGGTCCGGCTTTTGCGATTTATGACCTGTACAGCACAGGGTTTTTATGGCAAAAATACTTATCGTTGAAGACGATATTACATTTTCACAACTTTTACAAGGTTTTTTAAAAAAACACCAACATATAGTAGAGGCTGCAAATACTATTAAAAGCGGACTTAAACTGCTTGATGAAAATTCTTTTGACCTATTATTGTTAGATTACCGTTTACCAGATGGTACAGGTTTAGATATTTTAAACCACGTTGCCAGTAAAAATCTTGGTATTTCTGCTATCATCATGACCAGTTTTAACGATGTACCAACTGCCGTGAAAGCGATGCGTTTAGGTGCTTTTGATTATATCACCAAACCAGTTAATCCTGATGAGTTACTCATGATTATGAGTAATGCCTTAAATAAAAAGGTGGAAAGTTTACATCAAAAAAATCCTACTTCAGAAACTGTTATTAAGGGTAACAGCCATGAGGCTAATAAATTATACAGTTATATAGATTTAGTTGCCCCTACGGATATGTCGGTTATTATTCAGGGTGAAAGCGGGACAGGTAAAGAATATGCAGCCAGAACCATTCATAACCAAAGTAATAGAAACCATAAACCTTTTATTGCAATAGATTGTGGTGCTTTGTCTAAAGATCTAGCCGCTAGCGAGCTTTTCGGGCATGTTAAAGGTGCTTTTACTGGTGCTTTACAAGATAAAAAAGGACAATTTGAAGTTGCTAATGGTGGTACTTTATTTTTAGATGAGGTTGGAAATTTAAGTTACGAAGTACAAGTAAAACTACTTAGGGCTTTACAAGAAAGAACCATACAACCTTTAGGCAGTACTAAACAAATTAAAGTTGATGTTAGAATTTTAACCGCCACCAACGATGATTTAACGGATAGCGTTGCTCGTGGAGATTTTAGAGAAGATCTTTATCATCGTTTAAACGAATTTAAAATTCAATTACCCCCTTTAAGAGAAAGAGGAAAAGATTTAGAACTTTTTATCACGCATTTTATTCAATTATCTAATCAAGAATTAAAAAGAAATGTAAAACAGCTGTCGCCAGAGGTTAAAGATTTATTATTGCGTTACTCTTGGCCAGGAAATCTAAGAGAGCTTAAAAACGTGATTAAAAGAATGGTACTTTTAAGCTCTACCGAAACGGCAGAAGTAAGTTCTTTACCAGATGAAATGCTTTTTACGGTGAACAGGCAACTCATAAAACAGCAAAACCCAACATCAGATTTAAAAGCTATTAACGAGCAAAATGAGAAGTTATTGATTACGCAAACTTTAGAAAAAGTACGTTATAATAAATCTAAAGCAGCCAAGCTTTTGAATATTGATAGAAAAACGCTTTATGCTAAAATTGAGCGTTATGAGATAGATTGAATGAGGATATGTGGCATTCACGAACAAGCGTCTCTGGGCCTCATAGGCGACCAGCCCTAGACAATTTTTCTTGAAAAAAATTGAACAAAAAACAAGGAACGAGTTCATGAATGCCTAAGAAAAAACATAAACAAAAAATGAATAAATTCTGCCTACCGGCAGGCAGGCAAGGCTGATGAATATTTGTCGTTCTGTCTAAATAAATCTTTATCCACAATCCTGAGTGGTGTGGATGGTTTTGCTTGATGATTACTTCTACAACGCCCGTTGGATTGTTTCTCGATACTGCTTAGTGAAAGTTTATGCAAAAGATTTATTTGCCTGCAATACAAATCTTCATAGCCCATCCTTCGTTCTTCGGAAATTCTGATTTAATATTATTGGAAGTTCCTAAATATCGCTTTTTAAGCATCTTTTTACTTTGTACTTTGTACTTTCTACTCTATACTTTGTACTTTTCTACTTCAGTTAGCCCGAAATAGCATTAATAATATCGTATTGGGTGATGATTTCTATTGTTCCTGTTTCATCCTCAACTAAAACTGCTGAGTTTTCTTTATTAATCATCCCAGAGATTTTATCTATTGAAGTATTTAAATCTACAAAAGGAAAAGATGCAGTTGCAATAGATTCTACTTTAGCCGACTTGATAGACGGATTTTCTAACAAAGCATTAAGCAAATCTCCTTCGGTAATTTTACCTATAACCATACCTTGCTGTGTCATCGGGATTTGAGAGATATTTAAAGTCTTCATGGTTTGAATAGCTTCTAAAACTGTTTTATTGCTATCAATAGTCACCATTTCTTGTTTTTCTCTTTTTGCAAGGATAGATTTTGCCGTTAATTTTTCATCCTGTAAAAAGCCTCGCTCACGCAACCAATCATCATTATACATTTTCGCCATATATCTAGAGCCATGATCGTGGAAGATAACCACCACCACATCATCTTTTTTAAGATGATGCTTTAATTGTAGTAAACCAGCAATAGCAGCACCGGCAGAATTACCTGCAAAAATGCCCTCTTTACGAGCAATTTCCCGTGTCATTAAAGCGGCGTCTTTATCGGTAACTTTTTCAAATAAATCAATTAAATCAAAATCAACGTTTTTGGGTAGAAAGTCTTCTCCAATACCTTCGGTGATGTAGGGATAAATCTCTTTTTCATCAAATATTCCTGTTTCTTTATACTTTTTAAATACAGAACCATAGGTATCTATACCCCATAATTTAATATCCGGATTTTTCTCTTTCAAATATTTACCCGCTCCGGAAATAGTACCACCAGTACCAACACCTACAACTAAATGAGTGATTTTCCCTTCTGTTTGCTCCCAAATTTCTGGTCCGGTTTGCTCGTAATGAGCTATAGAATTTGATAAATTATCATATTGATTGGGCTTCCAAGAATTTGGAGTTTCACGCTCTAACCTACTTGAAACAGCATAGTAAGAACGTGGATCTTCTGGTTCAACATCTGTTGGGCAAACAATAACCTCGGCACCAAAAGCCTTTAAAGCGTCTACCTTTTCTTTTGATTGCTTATCTGTAGTAGTAAAAATACATTTATAACCTTTAATAACTGCTGCTATTGCTAAGCCCATCCCGGTATTACCCGATGTTCCTTCTATAATAGTTCCTCCTGGTTTAAGCTTACCACTTTTCTCTGCATCTTCTATCATTTTTAAAGCCATACGGTCTTTAATAGAGTTGCCCGGATTGGTGGTTTCTATTTTTGCTAAAACAGTAGCATCAATATCTTTAGTTATTTTGTTGAGCTTTACCAAAGGAGTATTTCCTATGGTTTCGAGAATATTATTATACCACATAGCTTAAAGTTAACGATTTAAGTTCATGATAAATTGCTATTTCTCTAAAATCATTTTGCATAAAAAAGCCCCAGTTCTGAAAGAGAACTGAGGCCGGTATTAATGATCAAATGCGATAATCTAATTTAAAAGTAATAAAACAAGTATAATTCCCTAAAAATAGGGATATAACTAAGCTTCTTGTAAAACTTGATGTAAGCCCTGCCCTGCTGCTAGCAGTTCTTGTGTTATGGTTTTGGTGTAAGCTGTTATTTCGGCCTTAAAATCTTGAACAGAAGCACCAGACCTTATTTCTTCTAAGCGTTTTTCCCATTGCCCTGTAAGCTCTGCATGTGCTATTTTTTTATCTTTTACCACCTCATAAACCGCTAAGCCCTTTTTAGTAGGTACTAAATTCTTTTTCTCTCTACCAATATAATCTCGTTTAATTAGTGTTTCTATAATAGAAGCCCTGGTAGCAGGTGTGCCTAAACCGCTATCTTTCATTGCATAACGTAACTCTTCATCTTCTATATCCTTACCACACGTTTCTAATGCTTTAAGTAAGGTAGCCTCTGTATATAAAGGTTTTGGCTTGGTTTGCTTTTCTAAAACTGCTTTGTTAGTTACGGGTAAATACTCGTCTTTAAGTACTTTGGGTAAAGATGCATTTTCGCCCTCTTTCTTTTCATCATCAGGATCATTAAAAACAGAACGCCAACCAGCTGATTGTATCACCGTACCGTTTGCAATAAAATCAGCCCCAGAGCTTACACTAATTTTAGTTGTTTCTTTAATACACTCTTGATGAAAAGCTTCTAACATACGACCAACAACCATATCATAAACAGCTTGCTTATCTTCTGATAAATAGCCAGCATTTTCGCCTGTTGGTAAAATAGCGTGGTGGTCTGTTACTTTTTTAGCATTCACACTTCGCTTATTCAGCTTTACGGTGGCTAAATATTCGGCTTGTTTACCAAATTGTTGATGCTGCTGGTATTTGGCAATTAAAGCTGGTATACCAGCAAAAATATCATCTCCAATGTATCTACTTCCTGTACGCGGATAGGTAACCAACTTACTTTCATACAATTGTTGTAAAATGCTTAAGGTTTGGTCTGCCGTGTAACCTTTTTTCTTATTAGCTTCCTGCTGTAAGCTACTTAAATCATGTAGCAAAGGTGGTGGTTCTTTTTTAGCTTTTGCTTCTACTTTGGTGATATGCCCCCCTGTTGGATGCCCAGCTGCAACATCTAAAACCTGACCTAAAACAGTTTCTGCTTCTTCTTTGCTTTTATAATTCACCGCAGAGATAGCTCTAAAAAGATGACCATCTTTATTCAATTGTATGGCTACCTGAAAATATATTTGTGGTACAAATTGTTGAATTTCAAGGTAACGCTGGCAAATCATGGCTAAGGTTGGCGTTTGCACCCTTCCCAAAGAAAGTACGGCTTTGTTTCCTGCCGAGATACTTAAAGCTTGGGTAGCATTCATGCCTACCAACCAATCAGACTCTGAGCGGCAATGGGCAGAGTTGAAAAGCGTATCATAATCAGTCCCAGGTTTAAGGTTTCTAAAACCTTCTTTAATTGCAGCATCTGTTTGAGAAGAAATCCATAAACGGCGGAATGGCTTTTTACATTTCAGATAATAATAAATATATCTAAAAATAAGCTCTCCTTCTCGCCCAGCATCGGTGGCAACTATAATCTCTGTACACTCATCAAACAAGGCTTTTATAACATCTAATTGCTTTCTTACAGCAGGGTCTTCTACTACCCCATCTTTGGTTTTAATTTTCCTTACGGCCAGCTTAAATTTATGCGGAAGCATAGGTAAGTTTTGTTGCTTCCAACCGTAAAAGCCATAATCTTGTGGAGGTGCCAATTGTAATAAATGACCAAAAGCCCAGGTAAAACTGTAGCCTTTTCCTTCTATATAACCACCTTTTTTATTGGTGGCTCCAAAAACTTTGGCTAGTTCGCGGGCTACAGATGGTTTTTCGGCTATAACAAGTTTCATTTAAGATTTATACTGATAAGGGTACAAATCTTATGATAATAATTGATTAAGCAGGTTAATGTGAATAAATTTCTTGTGTGTGGATTTTTAAGCAGCAAATAAATGCAGAAAGGCCTGTATTACTACAAGCCTTTCCAATAAGATTTTTAAATTTTTAGATACTAGACTGGCTATCGTTTTCTTCTTCATCTTCGTCATCCAATAGCTCGTCATCTTCTAGCTCGTCATCCTCGCCAAAGTCTTCTCCATCTTCTTCCATTATTTCCTCCTCTGCATCTTCATCATACTCTTCTGGTAAGATAGACTCGTCTTCATTTACAGGACCAATATCTTCATCTTCTTCCCCTGCTTCTTCAAAAACTCTTGGATTGTTTTCGTTTTCTTGATCGTTGTTTCTTTCTCCCGGTTGACCTTGAGTTTGTTCATTAAACTCGTTTTGATTTTGATTTTCCATGATGTTTGTTTTTATAGATAGTGATTAATTAGATGTCTTCATTTTAGACAATTAGGAATATACAATTACCATGCAAAGATTATTGTAAGTAAAGAAATCATGATTTATCAACTAAAAACTGGAAATAAAGCATCAATAATAAGACGCTATAAAATCACTTTGAGTGATTAATATACAGTTCTTGTCAATTTAAAAACGATTAGCTAAAAATTAAACCCAAAATGAAAACCCGGCTCTCCGAAGACAAATTTAGACCATTTATCGTCTAGTTGTTTAAATCCGTTGGGCAGTTCTGTATGATAAAAACGGTGGGTAATGGCTATAGAGGGTTGAATAAAAAATTTGTCTTTAAAGAATTTAATATGATGACCAATACGGTAAGTATTAAAAATCTGGAAGCCATTATCTATTTTATTTCCCGCATTATTTACAAAAACTTGATGGCTAGGCATAATATTGAGTTCGGCATATAAAGCCTTCCAAAAAAATCTTTGATAGGCTACAGAAATACCATACTCTCTTACATAACCAGGAAATTTTTCTTCTTCTTTACCATATGCCTTATTTAAAAATGGATGAATACCATTGGGCCAAGCATATTTCCAAGTTTTGGGTTCTAAGGTTATCGCATCTTTTCCGCTAATGCGGTAGCCTATATTGAGTTGAACAAAGTCGGGAGGATTGGTAGTAGCTAAATTACCCAATAAAAAGATGGTGCTACCTATAAACCAGCGTTTATATGTACTGTCTGTTTGGTTGTATTGAGCTTTTAGATGAAGAGTGATCAACATCAGGATAAACCCTATAAATAAAATTTTCTTTTGCATTTTTTTGATGATATGTTTAACGATAAAGCAAAAGTAGATAGGTAAAACAAGTTAAAGGTTCACTTAAGTTAAGAAATGAACCTTAATGATTTTAGAAAAATGATGATGATGAATATTATCCTTCTTAGAAGAATTTATTAACTTAAGTTCATGATTAACTTATAAACTTAAGCTATCTTGCTTTTAAAAAACTTATATAAAAGCACCAGTGTAAAATATCTTTTATGGATAGGTTACAACTATATTTATCATGATTAAAGCTTATGAAAGCAGCTATTCATCAAACATACGGATCTCCTGAAGTTGTGTTTTTAACAGAGCTTGAAAAGCCTAGACCTAAAGATGATGAACTCTTGATAAAGATTTACGCTTCTACCGTAAACCGCACTGATGCGGGCTTTAGAAGTGCCGAGTATGTTATTTCAAGATTTTGGAGTGGTTTATTTAAGCCTAAATACCCTATTTTAGGTAGTGAATTTGCTGGTGTGGTAGAAAGCTGTGGAGTACAGGTATCTGAATTTAAGGTGGGCGATTTAGTTTTTGGATATAATGATAAAACCTTTGGTGGGCATGCAGAATATATCACGGTTAAGGAGCAAGATGCCCTAGAACGTATACCCTCAAATTTAACTGTATATGAAGCAGCTGCCCTTACCGAGGGCTCGCATTACGCTTTAAACATTATAAGAGCGGCAAAGGTGCAGAGAGGCCAAAAAGTTTTGGTTTATGGTGCTACCGGAGCAATTGGCTCTTCTGCGGTTCAACTTTTAAAATATTTTGGTGCCTACGTAACCGCTGTTTGTAATAGCAAAAATATAGCGCTTGTTAGAAATTTAGGTGCAGATGAGGTTATAGATTACGAAAAAGAAGATTTTTTAAAATGCCCTTATCAGTTTGATTTTATATTTGATGCTGTAGGAAAAAGTTCTTTTTCTATTTGTAAGCCACTGCTTAAAAATGATGGCATTTATATTTCTACAGAACTAGGTAAATACGCTCAGAATGTTTTTTTAGCTATCTTAAGTCCTCTCTTAAAAGGTAAAAAAGTTTTGTTCCCTATACCTCCTAGTTTATCTAAACAAGATATCAAATTTCTGGCAACACTTGCCCAACAGGGTTATTTTAAACCTCTTATTGATTGCTATTATACTTTAGATGAAATAAAAGAAGCCTACTACTATGTTGAAACTGGACAGAAAACGGGTAATGTTATTTTGAAAATTGCAGATATTAAACAACAGGTATAATTAAGCTTTTAAAAAAATTAGCATTTTTGACCTTTACCTTTTGAAGATTATAAAATGAACTTGAAAGACATTGAAATATTAAAAACACAATACCTTAAAGAAATGACTAGGCTGTTGAATTTTTCTGAAGAAGAACTAGCAGTTATTCATTCTTTAAATATTTTTAGAGCTTACAAAAAAGGAACAATTCTGCTGAAAGAAGGACAATTTTCTAAAACCAGTTATTATCTGATAAAAGGCTGCTTAAGAAGTTATTATTTAGTTGATGGAGAAGAAAAAATAACAGCTTTTTTTACTGAAAATGAACAGTTCTCTCCCTCCTGCATCATTACCAATAAACCATCTGAGCATTATGTAGCTTGTGTAGAGGATTGCTTGGTGAGCATTGGCACCCCAGAATCAGAAAAAATGATGCTAGAAAGGTTCCCAAGGTTTGAAAAAATATGCCGACTTTACTCTGAAGAACTTTTGGTGAAACAACAAACAGCTTTTGACCATTTCAAGATTGCTTCGCCAGAACAACGTTATATGAATTTTGTTAGTAGCAGACCAGATCTACTACAAAGAGTACCTCAATACCAAATTGCTAGCTATTTGGGCTTAACACCGCAATCTTTAAGTCGTATCAGAAAAAGATTAGTAAAAACAGAACAATACCTTCATAAGGTGGCTATTTAATTTATCATCTAAAATTTAGCTCCTTTTAATTTGGTAAAAAACCAAAAGCTTAGGCTATTTACCATAAGCTAACATTCTGGATTTGTTAACTTAAGTTCATGAATAGCAACATGTCTTTGCTGTAATTTTGTGATTGTATTTGATAAGAACATATAATCACAAACTTTAACAGAAAAACATGAAAATCTTAAGCACATTTATTTTAAGTATCCTTACCATTTCTTCATTTGCACAAAATGGAGCGTATTCCAAAGGCGATAAATTGTTAAACATAGGTATTGGCGTTAATTCTTATTACGATGGTGGAATACCTTTAGGAGCATCATTTGAAAAAGGTATTACAGAAAATATAAGCTTAGGAGCACAAGCAGATTATTTATCAGCAGATTATGCTTCTGTAAAATTTACGGCTATTTATGTTGGTTTAAGAGCTTCTTACCATGTTAATAAGCTACTGCATATAGAAAATGATAAAATAGACCTTTACGGAGGCCCAACTTTAGGTTACAGGAGCTTTTCATGGAAGGACGAAGACCTAAATTTAGGAGACGACTATGGAAGCGGATTATTTTTAGGCGTTTATATTGGAGGAAGATACTACATCAATAAGCATATAGGTTTATTTGCAGAACTAGGCGCTATTGGTAGTACCAATGCAAGAATTGGAGTAGCATTTAAATTGAACTAACAACCTTACATCTCTCATTAAAAAAACAAATACCATTATCTTAAAATTAAAAAAACATTATCATGAAAAACATCATCTTATTATGCATTGCCCTTTCTTGTGTTTTGCTTTCTTGTAAAAAAGAAGAAAATAATAGCAACAATAGTTCAAGAACGCTTACTTATGAAATAAGCGGAAATTTTACCGGAACCTTCTTTGCTGCCTATACTACGGCAACTGGTGGTACTACCAATGAGCAAATTACCTCATTACCATGGAGAAAAGAAATTACTTACACTAGTAATGTAACATCTGCCGCTATAGCATTAGTAGGAAACGGCGGTGTAGCCGGACAAAAAGTTACCCTAACTGTTAAAAGAGGAAATCAATTAGTAGGCACACCTATAGATGTTACAGCAAATTCATCAGGAGCTTTCTCTGAAACTGCTCCAGTTGTTGTTTTCTAAATGTAACTTATAATTACGACTAGGCATTGAATTTAGGTAATAAATGAGGAATGGAAATTTTTGATATCGCAAATTGCGATATCAAAGTATCCAACATACAGGGCTAACCTTATATGAAGAGATCGCTTCACTGCGTTCGCGATGACAAAATCGTGGTCTGCTATGACAAAGTGATGGTTTGTTTGTCAAGCGAGGTACGTGGCTTCTATTTTATACTTTGTATGAAGGGATCGCTTCACTGCGTTCGCGATGATAAAGCGTGGTCTGCTATGACAAAGTGGGCTATCCTTAAGATTATCTATGTTTAGCCATTTTCTTCAAACCACTTTACTATGGCTGGCATATTTTTCTCGAAACCACCTGGAATAAAAAAGTTAAGTACTCCGGCTTTTTCGTTTGTTCTATTTTCAAAGTCGTGTATCGTTTTTGCTGGTATCCTTAAGAAATCACCTTTTTCTAAGGATAACCAATTATTGCCTACCAATATAGAGGTTACCCCTTCAATTCCATAAAACACTTCGTCATGGTCTTCATGTTGATGGGCACCTGGCCCCGGCGTTTGTGGTGCAAGCCACCACTCTGAAATACTGTATTGATTGGCAGTTTCATTTTCATCTGCCTTAAAAACAGCTTTCATATTACCGCAATTATACTCCCTACCTTCTCCTGCTTTAAGAAATAATGTATCTGCTTTATTTTGTTTATGTATCATAATTTAGCTCGTTTCTGATTAAAAACATTTTTGTTTATAGCTGTAACATCCAAGATAATTTGGTGGAAATTATACCTTTTAACCTCTTATAGAGATGATTAAGATGTAAGGCTAAAACACAAAATAAACAGCCTTAGCCCCTGCCCTTATCCTTTAAAATTTGGATCATAATCTACCATCCACTCGATACCATATTTATCTCTAAACATACCAAAATAAGAACCCCATGGGCTATCAGCGATAGGCATTTCTATCTGTCCGCCTGCAGAAAGTCCGTTAAAGAGTTTATCTGCTTCCTCTTTGCTTTCTGCGCTGATAGCTATTTTACTCCTATTTTCGTTTTCGTTTACCGGACCTAAACTTTCAGGAACATCATTACCCATTAAAATGTTAGTTCCAATAGGCAGGGCAATATGTAGAATTTTATTTGCATCCTGTTCTGCCACTGGAAATTCTGGGCTAGAAAGGTCTTTAAGGCGCATAACTCTTAAAAATTCGCCGCCAAATACTGATTTGTAAAAGTGAAAAGCCTCCTCGGCATTGCCATTGAAATTGATATAAGGATTGATTTGTGCCATGATTTTATTTTTAGTTAGTGATTTTCCAGATTTCGGCTCTTTACCTAAACCTTCATACTTAACAGGACCGCTTCTAGCTTATCAAAGTTTTCCTCGTTCTTATCTACCACAAAAGGTTTTAATTTTTCACATTCCTCGGCTGTATCAAAAATCATTTTAAATACGAGTTTAGTTTGCTGATGGCTTATTTCTTCAAAGCTAGCTACTACCTGAAAGAGCGGTTTAGAATGTCTTTTCCATGCTATTAAAGAGGGTTCTATGATTTTGATGAACTCGCACTCGTTAGCATAATTTCCCTTATCTGGACCATGCATGATAAAACTCCATTTACCTCCCTCTCGAAAATCAAACTCATTAAAAGTGTTGGTAAAACCTTTAGGACCCCACCAGTTTTTAAGGTACTTAGGATTGGCCCAAGCTTGAAAAAGGTTTTGCTGTGTGGTATTAAAAACTCTGGTGCTTACAATCTCTTGGGCTGGTGTGGTATAGAAAATTTCTGCTGCCATTTTTTTACTATGAGTTTTAATTCCAAATCTCGTTCATTTCTGTGAGTATGATAGGCTTTCCATCAGTTACGACAATGGTATGCTCATGTTGAGCCATAAATCCTCCTTTATTACCAACCATAGTCCAACCGTCTGAAAGCGTTTCTGCATAGGTTGACTTTGTTGCAATAAAAGTCTCTATAGCCACAACAGTATTTTTTCTAAATCTTGTAAGGTTGAAACGGTCTCTGTAATTGGCAATCTCGCTTGGTTCTTCATGAAGGCTTCGTCCTACACCATGGCCTGTTAAATTTTTAATGACTTGATAACCTCTTTTCTTGGCTTCTGTTTCTATCAAATACCCTATATCTGAAATACGAACACCGCCCTTGATGTTGTGTATAGCTTTATGCAATATCTGTTTAGAGGCATTGATAAGGGTTTGATGCTGATAAATATCTTCTCCTAAAACAAAGGAGTTCCCATTATCAGACCAAAAGCCATTGAGTTCTGCAGAAACATCAATATTAATTAAATCACCCTCTTTTAGTTTTCTTTGTTCAGAAGGGATACCATGACAAAATTCTTGGTTAACGCTGATGCAAGTATACCCTGGGAACTGATAGGTTTTAAAAGGTGCAGAAAAGGCCCCAAAGTCGGCCAGTATTTTCCCTCCAAAGTCGTCTAGTTCTTTGGTAGTCATGCCGGGTTGAGCATATTTACACATTTCCTTTAAAGTGAAGGCAACAGCTTCACTAACCTTTTTCATGCCTAATAGCTCTGTTTCGTTGGTGATTGACATTGATGTTTATTATTGTGGTATATGTTCTGTTAATACTTCTTCTCCTGCTAGATTATAATAGCTACAAGTCATGTTACTGATATTGATTTTCCAATGTTCAATACCTGTATCAGCACACATGCGTATAAAGGTAAGATAATCTGTTTTTCCTTGTTGATGCGCCAACAGTTGAGCTTTAAACCCTTCCTCTTTTAAATCATGGTTGATAAGCATTGCTTCATATTTGGCCGGCACTTTTACAGTATAATCATTTCTGCCATGGTAGTCTATATGCCCATCTGCTACATAAGCTTCATAATGTGTAACGCCTAATGCTTTGATTTCTTTAATGTAAGCCGGAAAATCAGCTCCAGATTTTACCTTAGCATGTGCTGTTTGAATCTGTTCTACTGTAAACATATTTTGCATCTTAAATGAGGTTACAATTTAAATATTAAAACTTATTTAGGATGATTATTCAGCATCATTTAAAGAATTGACTCCCTCGGCTTTAAGCTTGGCCAAAGCTGCTTTCATAGCTTCAATTTGCTCATCGGGATGTCTTTGCCATAACGTTACCTCTCCTACTACTCTAAATGGTTGTTTAGAACGATAAGACTGCGTAGGGTTTCCGGGAAACTTTTTATCTGTTAAATCCGGATCATTTTCTAGTTCGCCGGTAGGCTCTACCAAATAAATTCTTTCTCTGCCTTCTCCCAAAGCTAGTTCTGCACCCCAAATTGCAGCATCTAAAGTTGCAGATAGAAAAATGTATTGTGCATTTTTTTGCTGTCCATAATTAGAATTAAAACCAACGGCTATATATTCACCTAGTTGAAGGTTTGCTTTGGTACCGTGAAAATAAGTTTGTGCAAAAGGTTTGGCTGCACCATTTAATAAAAGTTGCTGAGGTGTTTGTTGCATTTTAGGTTGATGTTTTTAATAGTCTACATGTCAAAGATATGGCTAATATCCCTAAAATTCCTGTCTTGTTTGCAGCTTATGGTAATAAACATAAGAAAGCATTAAAATACCTAAAATGATAAATGGGAAGAAGGTTTGAAAGTTGATACCATCAACAAAACCGTGGCTAATGGCCGCAAAAATAAAGTTGAAAGTAAAACCGGCATAGGCCCATTCTTTTATTCTTTTAGGGATTTGAGGGATGATAAGGATTAAAACGCCTACTATCTTAAAGACTACTAAAGCATTTCCAAAATAGGCTGGATAACCTAAATGCCTGATACCTTCTCTAGCAAGTTCTGTTTGTGAGGTAAGTGCAGGCATAACACCTTCAAATAAGGCGATGATGCTGGTGGCTACCCAATAAATAATTTTTTCTTTTTTCATGATGTTTATAGTTGTTGGTTCTTATTAAAGTTTAAAATCCAATGATGGCCATATTTATCGGTTAGTTCGCCAAATAATGCACCCCAGTGGGTTTCTTGAAGGGCTTGTTTAATGATGCCTCCTTTTGATAATTGGTAAAATGCGGTATATATAGCTTCTTCCTGATGGCAATCCAGCATCAGCGAAAGCGCATTACCATTTAAAAGTCCGCTTTCTGGACTGATATCACTAGCCATGAGCGCAAAATTATCGGTAATGAGCATGGCATGTAAAATAAAATCCTTAATGTTTTGAGGTAGCTGTGCTGCCATAGGAGATTCTCCTACGGTTTGAAAGCTGAGCCTGCCCCCCAAACAATGCTGATAAAACAACATGGCCTCGCGGCAATTACCTCTAAAACTTAAATAAGCAGAAATTTTAAACATGATGATGAGCTTCTACATAAGCTTTTAGTAAGTTAAGCATTTCTAAAGTGCCCTCTTGGTAAGCATCAGCCACTTCTTGCTGCTCAAAAACTTGTAATTGAAGCAATTTAGTTTTATGAGCTGATAAGGTTTCTAAAATATAGCTTTCTTCTACCAGTCCTGTACTTTTATCAGGATAAGAACAGGTAAATTCTTTATTTTCTTCAAATACTTTGATGATACCATCCCAAACCATTTTTTGCCCATTCCAGACAAATACATCTCCGTTTTCGTCGTAACAGGTATAGGTAATGGCAGCACCAGCTTTCCAAGCTGTTTCTACTTTAACATTTTTCATCCACTTGTCTAACACAGTGGTATTGGTTAATGCCTGCCAAACTTGTGCTGCTGAGGCATTAATTTCTATTTCAAACTTATTGCTAACCATTTGCTGCCTGAATTAAGGTTTGTATATCGAATTTTTTCATTTGCATAAATGCGGCCACTACTCTATCTCTTTTATTAGGGTCAGACATTAATGTTCCTAATACTTGAGGTACTACCTGCCAAGAAACGCCATATTTATCTTTACACCATCCACACATACTTTCTGAGCCACCATCGGCAGTAAGCTTATCCCAGTAATGGTCTATTTCTTCTTGTGTAGCACACTCTATAACAAAAGAAACTGCCTCGCTAAACTTAAATTGCGGACCACCATTTAAGCCCATAAATCTTGTACCATTTAGCTCCCAAACCACAACTAATTCATTTTCATCTAAAATTTTAAAGTTGGGGAATATAGCACTGTAAAAAGTTGCTGCTGCTTTGGCTTCATGGTTAAACCATAAGCAAGGGTAAATGAGGTTATTCATATTTTTAAGGTTTAAGAAGCTTCTGTATAAGATTTAAAATTGTTTAGAATCATTTGCCAACCCGCTTGTTGCATATCAATAGGGTTTTCATCTTCAGGGTCAAAAATTACAGTAACTAAGGTTTGAGCGCCTAAATTCTGAAAAGTAACAGTAGCTGTTCTATCCCAAAAGGTATAAGTAAAGCTCTCTTTTTCTACAATTTCTGTATAAACAGCCTCAAAATCAAAACCATTACTGCCATCTTTGGCTTCCATACGGGCTTTGTAGGTACCTCCTACCTGCATATCATTCTCTGCAGCGGGGCAATGCCAGCTAGTATCGGCAAAATTCCAATTAACGATATGCTTAGGTTGGGTATAATAATCCCATACTTTTTCTAGTGGGGCGTTAACATTTGCTTGAACTGTAATTTTTGCTTTTTCCATTTTCTTAAGCTTTAATAGGTTTATATTTTGATGTTGTTACGATACAAATATGGGTACTTCCTTTAAAAAAGGAAACCTGTATAAATGTCAAATAAAGGGCTATTTACGACAAATAATTTTATCTTAGAAAAAGCATTTAATCCTCTAATATGAAACGTGTTAGCATCTTAGTACCAGAAAGCTCTGTTTTACAAGCCATAGCAGACCCTCAATATTTATTTTCGGCCGTGAACCAGTTTATGATGGCTGCGGGCAAAAGCCCTTTATTTGAAGTTCAGCTGGTAGGTTTAAAAAAGGAAGTAAAACTTAATGGTGGCTTATTTTCTGTAAATACATCAAAACTTTTAGAAGATGTAGCAAAAACAGATTTGGTGGTGATACCCGCTTTATTTGGAGATATGAAAACCGCAATTGCTAAAAATGAAGAACTTTTACCTTGGATAAAACAACAATATCAAGAAGGTGCAGAAGTAGCTTCGCTATGTGTGGGGGCTTTTTTACTGGCTTCTACTGGCTTATTGGCTGGTAAAAAATGTTCTACTCATTGGGGTTTTCAAAATGAATTTAGGATGATGTTTCCTGATGTTGAAGTGGTTGATGGTAGTATCATTACCGAAGAAAATGGCATATACTCTAGCGGTGGCGCTAATTCTTATTGGAACTTACTATTACACTTGGTAGAAAAATATACGGATAGACCAACCGCTATTTTAGCTTCAAAATATTTCGCCGTTGATATTGACAGGGAAAGTCAGGCTGCTTTTGCCATGTTTCAAGGACAAAAAAACCATCAGGATGAAGCTATTAAACAAGCACAAGATTTTATAGACCTCCATATCCAAGAAAAAATAACCATTGATGAACTTGCAGATTTGGTAAAATTAGGTAGAAGAAGTTTCGAGAGGAGGTTTAAAATGGCTACCAATAACTCGGTACTTGCCTATATCAATAGGGTAAAAATGGAGTATGCTAAACGCAGTTTTGAATCGAGCCGTAAAAATATTCATGAAGTGATGTATGATATTGGTTATACCGATACTAAAGCCTTTAGAACCATCTTCAAAAAAATAACTGGCTTAACGCCTATCGCGTATAGGAATAAGTATAATAAGATTTTTAATTGATATAAAAAAATAAGCCAGTATTATTCATAATACTGGCTTATAAAATGAAGTTTATGCTATTAAAACAATACCTTAATTGTTTTAACGTGATTACCAGAAGTCAATCTGATAAGATATAAACCTTTTAATTTTGATGAGTCGAAATTTATCTTGTGCTCACCTTTTGTTAAAGACTTACCTACCAGACTATTTAATAACTGACCGTTGATATTATAAACTTTAACTGTAGTAAAACCATCTTGCGGAATAGAGAAAACAACCTCCTGATTCTTTAATGCAAGACTTAAGTGCTGTGCTTGACTTTCTTCTACCTGCAATAAATTTAACCTACTACTTTCTTTAGCTGCCATGATTGCAGCACCACCATTAGCAGGCTCTATCACCCATTGTTGGCGTAAATTTGTATTAGCAGTGTTGTAAATCCAGATTTGAACATTTGAGCCGTTTACAGGTGTAACATCAGCACAATCTAGTGCGTACGCAGATGCTAATCGTAATTCTACTTTATGAGCATCACTACCTGCAATAGGAACCAATTTCCATTGCTGACGATTGTAAGAAGCGTAAGGATCTAACTCTGCATTATCACCATCATTTGCAGCACCATCTAAAGAAGAAAGAGCGAAACTACTCTCTAAACGAGGGATAATTCTTACAAAACCATTATCTGTAGGTACAATTTGGAATTGTTGTGTTTGACTACTAGAAGAATAAGTTCCCACGTTAACATTTTCACTAGTGGTGATAGTAGCATCATTACTTTGTAGAGCTAAATTAGTATTAGCTTTTAATCTGAAACGGTAATATGCTATTTGTGTTGTAGCTGTTGCGGTATTACTATAAGGCGATTTAGAATTGGCATCTATCTCAGACCTCACTCTAAACCAATATGGAGTATTCGCACTTAGACCTGTTGCGGTAAATGAAGTAGCATTAGCTGCTGGATTACCTAACCCAACCCATGTTGCGCCATTATCGCTAGAACGCTGTACATAAAACTTAGTTTCGTTAGACGAGTTATCTTGCCAACTTAAAGTTATTGAACTTGCAGAAGCTGCAGTTGCTGTTAAGTTTGAAGGCGCATTTGGTACAGCTCCAGTAGTAGTGGCTGTAGCCGTATTGCTATAAGCAGATTTCCTACTCGCATCAATTTCTGACCTTACTCTGAAAGAATAAGATGTATTAGCATTTAAGGCGGTAACTGATAAAGAAGTAGCATTAGCTGCTGGATTACCAATACCAAACCAAGTTGTACCGCCGTCATTTGATTGCTGCACATAAAACTTAGTTTCATTATTAGAGTTATCTGTCCAGCTTAGATTGATTTGACTTGAAGAAACAGCTGTTGCTGTTAAATTTGAAGGAGCTGCAGGCGGTGTAGAACTAGCATTAGGATCAAATGTTCCCCCTTTCCAAATTCTTACATCCTCCCAAACTACAGCAGCATTTGTAATTCCATTGGTTTCAGGATCATTCTCCCTACCATAAATACCATATTTGAAGTAATTTGCTGTAGTTATTTCCTCTGAGAAAGAAAACTTTAATTCATCATCTATAAGGATATAAACTTTTCCAGGTGTTGATGAGGTTTGTTGAATATGAATCACATTCAACTTAATTTTCCTATTTACAACATTAAATTCTAAATCTCTATTACCTTCCACATTGAAACAATTAGGATCATAAAAAATCCTAAATTTAGAATCAGCTGCATCCATATCATAAGAGTTAGATCTTATTTGTAACATTGTCGCATTATCTTCCCCTCCAAATAATTGGAAAATAGCGTTATCAAACATTTTATCTCCAACTGTTATATAACCTTCAAACTGACGTGTACCACTAGTATAATTTCTAGTACTGCTGTTAACATCAAACACACGTAACTCTGATCGATTACCTGGATACTTTT
The DNA here is from genome assembly GCF_009674685.1 of Pedobacter puniceum. Taxonomy (GTDB): domain Bacteria; phylum Bacteroidota; class Bacteroidia; order Sphingobacteriales; family Sphingobacteriaceae; genus Pseudopedobacter; species Pseudopedobacter puniceum. The sequence continues at coordinate 502,232 of NZ_WKJI01000001.1, read as the reverse complement.
TAAGCGTAAAAGTACTAACACCTGTAGATGAATTGTAATTATACTTACTGGTAACATCACTATTATCTGATGTTTCTGGATTACCTTGAGCATCAATGTAAGCACTTGTTCTTGGCCAAGTAAAGTCTGTATTATCACCAGAAGGATTCGAATAATTCTCTAATTGAACTTGTTGATCTAAAGAAACCGCTGTTCCCCAACCAGTTCCTATTTGTGCAAAAGATTTAGCACTAAAAGTTATCAAAAAACAAAATAGCATGAGTTTCATAAACCCAAAAGAGAGTAGATTTTTTTTCATTAGATTTTAAATTAATAGTTGTTTATAAATTGGTTAATTGTATTTCTTAGGTTTTGAGGTACTTGGTAGACAGATAATATTTACTATTATATAATTACCTGATTTACAAAGTACTTATGCCTTCAAATGGTCAATACAATTATATTCATTTGAAGAGAGTTAGGAAAGACGTGGTAATCTTATTGTAGATGTGTAATGGTGAAACATACAAATTACACATTCTCAAAACAACAATTAAAGAAATAAATAGCGCTTTTATGAAAAATAAAATTCTTTAAAATAAATTTTTGCATATAAAAAAGAAACGATAACGATTGCGCAAAAATTAAGCTGAATTATCTATACAAAAGGCTATTTTCTTTTATAAATAACATAAAACTATCTTTTTATTTGTAGGTAGACTCATAAATTTTAACCCAATCCTGCACACTCATTTTTTGTACAAGCTCAGCTATTAAAGCAAAAGGAATTTCATTAATTTTCTTAAATCTGATACAACTTTTCCCCATATCTAATTTAGCTTTACTATGTTGAGGGTAAGCTTCTTTAAACCATTGCAATAGATTTTCATCAGCATATAAACCCATGTGGTATAGCGCTATAAAATTCTTTTGAGATGCCAAACTTATGAAAGGCAAAGGCAATTTAGGGTCGCAATGGTAGCCTTTAGGGTATAGCGAATGTGGCACAACAAAACCTATCATTCCGTAGCTCATTTCCTCGGTATATCCTTCTGGTAAGTTACCCAGAATGGTGGTTCTTAATTTCTGCATCACCTCTTGTCTTTCTAAAGGTAGTTGAGCAATGTACTCGTCTGGGTGATTGATTTTTGTTTGGGTCATAAATAACTTACTTAAAATATTTATACAAGAATAAACATGATAGTTGTTGGCTCAATAATTATTGGTCCTATAGTCATAGGGGCCAAGCCTAAAAAGTGCCTAATATTTGTATTTGTCTATTAGTTTAAGCTTAAGATCAGGATATTTTTTCAAGTTTCTTATATAAACTGAACTTTTCATCTGTTTAATATGCTGCTCTATCAATCTAGCCTGCTTATATTCAAGATTTTCAATATGATAAAAAAGCGTCCAATCCCTAACTTTAGACGTAAAACTATTTTCAAAAACTTTGTTTAAATGCTGTTCTAATCGGAAAGATAAATCTTTACAACTACCTATATAAAAACGATTTAAGATTTTAGAATGTAAAATATATACAGTAGCCATATTTTATATATTTTTTTCAAAAGTAGAAATGATAATTATGGATTGTAAGCCGCTGGCTCGGTAATAATTTAGCTGAACTGCCAATTGTACCCAGGAGCAGAGCCGATAGCTATCGACTCGAACTGCCAATTGTACCCAGGAGCAGAGCCGATAGCTATCGGCTCGAACTGCCAATTGTACCCAGGAGCAGAGCCGATAGCTATCGGCTCGAACTGCCAATTGTACCCAGGAGCAGAGCCGATAGCTATCGGCTCGAACTGCCAATTGTACCCAGGAGCAGATTCGAACTGCCACGCCCGTAAGGCGCCACCCCCTCAAGATGGTGCGTCTACCAATTTCGCCACCTGGGTATTTAATAACTTTTTACTCGGCTACCAGCCCGATAGCTAAGGAGCCGATAGCTATCCGGACTCGCCACTTGGGTATATGCTGCAAATATAATTTTTTATTTAAAAATCAGACAAGCTTTAAATATTAATACTTAAGCCATCGTAAGCCAATTTGATACCTTTAGGTAATGATGAACTTACATCATCATGTAAACCTAATTTATGACTGATATGTGTAAAGTAAGTTTCCTCAGCTCCAATCAACTCGGCAAAAGCAATAGCCTCATCCAAAGTAAAATGCGAGATATGTCTTTCTTTCTGCAAAGCATTTATCACCAATATCTTACTTCCTCTAATCTTAGCTATCTCCTCTTCTGAAACTGTTTTTGCATCCGTAATGTAAGTAAAATCCTTAATTCTGAAACCTTTTACAGGGAGCTTATAATGCATTACCTCTATAGGTAAAAGTGCTATATCGCCCACCATAAAAGTCTCATCATGAATGGTATTTAAGTTTACCAGCGGAATTCCAGGATACTTAAAATCAGAAAAAACATAATAAAACTCGCGTTTAAGTGCATGCTGAACTTGTTCCGTTGCATAAATCTCCATAGCAGCCTGTTGCTTATAATTAAAAGCTCTAATGTCATCCATACCTGCAATATGGTCTTTATGCTCGTGTGTAAAAACAACCGCATCTAAGTGCTGAATCTGGTTACGCAACATTTGATATCTAAAATCCGGACCAGAGTCTATCACTAAAGTAGTTTTATCAGAACTTACCAAAATGCTACTACGCAAACGTTTATCATAAGCACTTAAAGAAGTACAAACTGCGCAATCGCAAGCAATTACCGGAACTCCTTGTGATGTACCTGTGCCTAAAAACGTGACTTTCAAAACTGTAGTTTGGTTTGTTTTAACGAATAATAAAATTGCTTCTGCTTATCACTTAAATGGCTATCTTCTAACTCTAAGCCTTTAATTAATTCTGCTAAAGCATTTATCTTGCTTTCTAAATTAGAGAACTTATTTACAACTACCATTTTACTGGTTTCTATGATACAAAATCCGGTTTTAAAATTACCCTTCTCGTACCTTACTTTGTAGCCAAAATCTTTTAAAAGATTTTCTAATTTTTCTAATGTATGCTGGGTGATGCTTAAAGACATAAACCTATCTTAAATCAACTACTTCAACGCCTGGATATTTTGCTGCTTCAAATGTAAATAAGCTGGGCGATACTTTTACATTAGGTACAAAAGTTTGGATGGTATAAGCATATATATTACCATTCTTATCAAAAACAGAGAAAGAATACAACTGTTTGCTTTGCTTATCTATTTGTAATTTAATTTTAGAAAAAGACCTGTTGCTAAGCGGAGCAAGCTCTATATTATGCAAGGTTTTAGTACCTGCCTTTACATCACCCGTATACACATATTTAAATCCTTTTTCGTAAATGGTAAAAATTTGTGCCGGGTTTAGAGCATCAGGACTATTATCAATCTCACTAACCTGTACTTCTTTATCCTCTTTCAGATAGGTCCATTGTACTTTACCATCAGAGATAAGTTCTTGCGATGGCAAAATAGCTTTAAATTTATTGGTTTTAGATTGTATGTATAAAGTTCCCTTTTGGTTATCACGGGTATTGTTTTGCCTGTTTAAATAAGAATAAGTAAAATCTGCTTTCACCACATTATAACTCCTAAATTTCTTACTTACATCGGCTAAAATAGCTTTTGCTTTTGCATCTGGCTGGGCAAAAGCACCCTTAAAAACAAATAATAAAACAGCAATTAACAGGCTTATCCTCATCTTCAACATAAAATTTTATTTGTTCATATTATCCAAGAACTGTTCCAAAGCATATTCATCAGGAATTAAAACCTCTCTCGCTTTGCTTCCTTCAAAAGGCCCTACTACTCCTGCAGCTTCTAGCTGATCTATAATTCTACCGGCTCTATTATATCCTAATTTAAGCTTACGCTGGATTAAAGACGTAGAACCTTGTTGATGCATCACAATTAAACGAGCAGCATCTTCAAACATAGGGTCGCGGTCTGATGGATCAAAATCTTTCACACTACCAGGGTCGCTATCATCTCCAACATATTCTGGCAATAAATAAGCCGATGAGTATCCTCTTTGGTTACCAATAAACTCGGTTACCCTATCTACCTCTGGCGTATCAACAAAAGCACATTGTAAACGAATTAAATCGCTACCGGTAGATAATAACATATCTCCTTTCCCTATCAATTGGTCTGCACCTCCAGAATCTAAAATGGTTCTCGAGTCTATTTTAGAGGTAACCCTAAAGGCTAACCTAGCCGGAAAATTGGCTTTAATAGTACCTGTAATGATGTTTACCGATGGCCTTTGTGTAGCTAAAACCAAGTGTATACCAATAGCTCTGGCTAATTGTGCTAATCTGGCAATTGGTGTTTCTACCTCTTTTCCTGCGGTCATCATTAAATCTGCAAACTCATCTATCACCAAAACAATAAACGGTAAAAAGCGGTGTCCATTGTTTGGGTTTAGCTTACGCTTGATAAATTTCTCGTTATACTCTTTTAAATTTCTTACCCCCGCATCTTTCAGTAAATCATATCGCTGATCCATCTCTACACACAAAGAATTTAAGGTATGGATAACTTTTTTAGTATCGGTAATAATAGAATCTTCTTCCCCAGGAAGTTTAGCTAAGAAATGTCTTTCTATTTTTCTGAACAAGCTTAACTCCACCTTTTTAGGGTCTACCAATACCAGTTTTAGTTGTGATGGATGCTTTTTATAAAGTAAAGAAACTAATATGGTATTAATACCTACAGATTTACCTTGCCCAGTTGCCCCAGCTACCAGCATATGCGGCATTTTGGCTAAATCAGCAATAAAAACTTCGTTAGAGATGGTTTTACCCAAGGCAATAGGTAAATCCATCGTAGTATTTTGGAATTTTTCTGTAGCGATGATAGAACGCATAGAAACCATTTCTGGGTGCTGGTTAGGCACCTCTATACCAATAGTTCCTTTTCCTGGCATTGGTGCAATAATCCTGATACCTAAAGCTGCTAAACTTAATGCAATATCATCCTCTAGGTTTTTAATTTTAGAGATACGTACCCCCGGTGCAGGGATTATTTCATATAAAGTAACCGTTGGACCAATAGTAGCCTTAATTTTTTCTATCTCGATATTATAGTTATTAAGGGTCTCAACAATTTTATTCTTATTTGATTCTAACTCCTCTGCATCAACAGAAATTTTATTACTACCGTATTGCTCTAATAAATCTAAAATTGGGTTTTTATAAGAAGAAAGCTCTAAAGTAGGGTCAAAAGCACCAAATTGTTCTACCAATTCTTCTGCCTTAGCTTCCTCTGGCGTTTTTTCTACCATCAGCTCTACTTCTTCCTCTGTATCTTCTACCGTTGGGATGATGGTTTCTAAATCCAGATTTGGCGTATTTCTTAGCGGCTGTTCTTTTAATAGTTGATTTACTGGGGCTTCAAACTCCTGAACTACAACATCTTCCTCGGACTCTTCTATTTCTATAGGAGCTTTTGTTGGGATGATAACCTCTTGTTGTTGTCTCTTTGTATTTAAAGGAAACTCCACCGGCTCTGATGGATATTCTTCTTCAATTTCTGGTTTTGCAATTCTGATGTTTGAAATATCACCTTCTTCTTCCTGCTTTTCTTCTATTTCTTGTTCTTGATGAGCTTTAACTTTTTTCTCTGGTAAATTAAAATCAATATTATAAGCAATAACCAAAGTACTTAAACCTGCAAATGCCAATAAGCCGCCCACACCCGCAGAACCTATTTGCGCAACCAATATTTGATTGAGATAAAAACCAAATTCACCTTCTAAAAAGTGAGGATACTCTGCTATAAAATGATGAAAATAGGCAATAAATAAAGAACTGTAAACCAATAAAAAGAAGCTATATCCAAAAACTCTTGATATAGGAAAAAGTACTACCTTAAATAATAGTCTGTATCCTAAGACAACAAAAATGAAGATGAATAAGAACGATGCTATACCAAACCATTTATAGATAAATTGATTGGCTAATAAAGCCCCTAATTTACCAGCCCAATTTTGTATATCGGGGTTTAAAACCCCATTAGAAGCTAATTCTTCTACAGTTCTAAATAAATTTGCCCAACCACCGTTAGCATCACTTACATAACTTTGGTCTTCTTCCCAAGTAAATAAATAAGAACTAAAAGCTACGGCAAAATACACAGCTAGCAAGAGTAAAAACAGACCAACAATTTTTACAAAACGGTCATTATTAAAACTTATAGCCGGAAAATATTCCTTCTTCTCTTTCTTATAAGGCGAGCCTCCATCTGCCTCAGCAGCTGGTTTCCTCTCCTCTCTAAACGTATTGGTTTTAAACTGATTTCCTCTAATGGGCATTCTTACAAGTTTTACTTCAGGAACAAATATAATTTAAAGCAAAAGCTTTTATAAAATTATCAGCTTTTTATTTAGAATTTATCATCATCTAAATTTAAATCTCAAACTAATTGTTGGAAGTTAAAAAATTATGCACTAATATTATTCTTTATTAGACAGAAACATGCAGCATTATAGCTTAGAAGATTTAATAGTTAAAGGCAACATAGAAGAAATTAAAGCGTATTTACAGCAAAATCCACATGCTTTAAAAGAAAAAACAAGCCTTGGCGTATCTCCACTCATGCTAGCTTGCTATTATAAAAAAGATAACATCATTAAATTATTTCTTGATTTTTCTGAAGATATTAACTTTTTTGAAGCTTGTTCTGCCGATAAATTTGATACCGTAGCCCACAAAATATTCCAAAACCCAGAAGTTATAAATAACTTTTCTGAAGACGGTTTTACAGCTTTAGGATTAGCTTGTTATTTTGGTAATGAGGAAATTGCCCGCTATTTAGTTTTAAAAGGTGCAGATGTAAATTTACCTGCTAATAATTCATTTAAAGTTTTTCCTTTGCATTCTGCAGCGGCAGGCAACTACACCAACATTTGTCGTATGCTGCTAGAAAATGGAGCTGCGGTAAACGTAGTACAACAATCTGGCATTACACCATTACACTCTGCAGCACAAAATGGCAATATTGAACTTATCATTATGCTCTTAGAAAAAGGCGCTCTAGTTGATGTGAGAATGGAAGGCGGCAAATTACCTGCCGACCTTGCCCGAGATAAAGGTTTTTTAGAAATAGCCGAAATATTAGCTATTTAAATATCCCAATATTTTAACCTAATTTTTCTTACATAGCCACGTATATCTAAAGTAAACGCCGCTAAAAAATAAAAGATGATAGGAAAACCTACAGCTAAAAATGAACTGTAAATAAAAAACAGTCTGATTTTGGCAATTGAAATATGGAATCGCTCACCCAAATAGGTACAAACCCCAAAAGAATGCCTTTCAAAAAAAGTAATAATACGTTGAAACATGTTTTTACACTTTTAAAATTTTAATTCCAATTCCACAATTTAAGCATTTTTTTTCATCACAATAGTATTTTTTTAATTGTATAACTGCTTGTGATTCAGAAGCACTTGCAATTTTCAGGCCTATATTGGTAAAATTATTTATGATAACATTTTTTTCGGCCTTAATGTTTTCAAGTAATGTAGTTGCGCTATCAGCAAATTTAGGATTTGATATTTGCTTTCCATAATTAAATAATAATGGGGCAATGGTATTGATGAGGATATGATTAACAGATGCATCACCTATATTTCTTGATGATTTTACAGCTTCTTCATCAAACAAATAATGATTTGACCAGTAAGAATGCACATTTAAATTGCTAAATAAGGCCTTTAAAGTTTTAACATCTGGAGCTTCTGTTACTTTAGAAAATAAGTGCTGAGATTGATTAATTAAAGCTGCAAATTGAGCCAATCTAAGGGTTGGAAAATTATCGGGCCTTGTTTTTGAAAATTTCCAAACCGATGGCTCTAAAGGATTTAACTGATATTTCTGACGAAGAAAATCAAATTCTGTTTTCAACCTTTTCGGATATTCATCTTGATAATGCTTATGCAATAAACCAGATATCCCAAAAATTAAAGCTTCTATTTGTAAAGCACTTTGTTTATGCTTGGCTAAAATCTGCTGAGGAAGATTTTTAGCAAGTAGCTCAAAAGGCAAACTATTTACTTTAAACCCAAAGCTTCTTGCTAATCCTACATAAAAAGTATCTTCCCAACTGCCTTTTAATTGCTTGTGAAGTGCTTCAAAATAAGCCGATTTCTCCTCTAACCTCTCTACCAGCATCCTATCTAGCCATTGTTTGATATAAAATTCATCAACCAATTTAAGCTGCTGAGCACAAGGAATTGATTCACTACTACAAGCTAATACTTCTATTTTCTGTATAGTTGCTTCGCTAACCCTATGCTTTAAAGCTAAAGTTGGGATAAAAGTTCTATCAGTACGCTGTATGGCCGTATCATCATCCCAAACTACATGTAAAATAACATTATCATAAGCTTTATCATGTTGGTGTTGATGTTTTAACCAGTCTGATGAGGATAAATGTATCTCTACGGTTCCGGCCCATAGGGTATCTCCTATTCTTATTTTGGCATCATAAAAATCCGGACCAGCATCAACATTAGCATTACCTGGATGAATGATTTCTACTAAATCTCCTTTAGAAGTTCTTAAATCATGGAAATTAAATAATCTAAACCTCCATATATAATGAAGGATTTTTTCATAGTGCAGCATAGTTAAAATTAAGATTATTATTTTTTAAACAAAATAACGCTCCTAATTTCTAATAAAGAAAATTATTTGTTAGCTGATACCTATTTTTTGAAGTTCAACAGCCATTTCTTGTTGTACCAATAAGGCTTGCTCCCTTGCTGCTTCTGCAAAATCCTCTCCGTTTGATGCATAAATAATGGCTCTGGAAGAGTTAACAATCAGACCACAGTCGGCTGTTATTCCATATTTACATACATCTGCTAAAGAACCTCCTTGTGCACCAACCCCAGGCACCAAAAGAAAATGATGAGGTGCATGTTTCCTAATTTCTAAGAATGCTTCCCCTCTAGTAGCACCCACAACGTACATCATATTTTCATCTGTTGCCCATTCTTGAGATTTTTTAATCACATGTTCAAACAGCATCGCATTGTGGTCTTTCAAACGCTGAAAATCATGACTACCTTCATTAGAAGTTAAGGCCAATAAAATAGCCCATTTATCTTTAAATGCTAAAAACGGACTTACAGAATCTTTCCCCATGTAAGGCGCAACTGTTACAGCATCAAAACTCATTTCAGATGAACTTTCATCAAAAAAAGCTTTTGCATACATAGATGATGTATTTCCTATATCACCTCTTTTAGCATCGGCAATAGAAAATATATTTTTTGGTAGGTATTGATAAGTTTTAATTAAAGATTCCCAGCCTTTTAAACCGTTACACTCATAAAAAGCGGTATTAATCTTGTAAGAAATACAAAGATCTGCTGTAGCATCAATAATTTGCTTGTTAAATTCTAAAACAGGATTATCGTATTTATGTAAGTGTTTAGGAATTTTAGTGATATCTGTATCGAGGCCAATACTTAAAAAAGATTTTTTTGATTTGATTTCTCTAATAATTTCTGCTTTGTTCATGACCTCTGTTGATTTTGGCTGCAAATTTGTTAAAAATAAGCTGAGTATTTTAAAAAATAATTGGAAAAAAATTTGAACTTAAAAAATAAATATCTACAATTGCAGTGAAATCTCAATTTATCCTTGTCTACGGATTTTTTAATTAGTTTTCTAATATCAAATCTTAGAAATCTTAACAAAAGCTTAAGGGGTAAATTCTAACAATAAAAATCCTTGAACATAATTCATTTTGAATGTTTGATATAAACGAATTGAACGACAAGCTTGTGTCAGAGCTACGTGAAATCGCAAAAAGCTTTGGAGTAGACAATACCGAAGAATTGCGTAAAGCAGAATTGATTACCAAAATCAAAGAACAACACGAATTAATTACTGCTGCAAAATCTGCAGGCTTGGTAGAAGATGCTGTTGTTACAGAAGAAAAACCTAAAAAAAGAGCTCGTACAGTAAAAGCTTCTCCGGTTGAAGTAAAATCTAAAAAAGATTTAAGCCCGGCACAAGAAGTATCTTTATTTGATAATCCAGAGCCAGTTAAAGCGGAGAAAGTTACGCTTGAAAAAGCGCCAAAAAAAGAAGCCACTACAGAGGTAACGGTAGTAGAAAGTGTAGAAGCTACTTCTCCAGAAGCTAAAGCTGATCAGAAAAATCAGAAAGATAGAACACCAAATAATAATGGCAGACAAAGAGCACAAGAATCTGCTTTTGACTTTGATAATGTTATTACCAACGAGGGTGTATTAGAAATTATGCCTGATGGTTATGGTTTCTTAAGATCTTCTGATTATAACTATTTAACTTCTCCTGATGACATATATGTATCACAATCTCAAATTAAACTTTTTGGTTTAAAAACTGGTGATACTGTTAGAGGAAGCATAAGACCACCTAAAGAAGGCGAAAAATATTTCCCTTTGGTAAGGGTAGAATCTATTAACGGAAGAGTACCTGCAGAGGTAAGAGACCGCGTTCCTTTTGATTATTTAACACCACTTTTCCCTTCAGAAAGACTAAACTTATTCACAAAACCTGGAGATTACTCTACCAGAATTATGGATTTGTTTACACCTATAGGTAAAGGTCAACGTGGTTTAATTGTAGCGCAACCTAAAACAGGTAAAACCAACTTACTTAAAGAAGTTGCTAATGCTATTGCTGCAAACCACCCAGAGGTTTATTTAATTATTTTATTGATTGATGAACGCCCTGAGGAGGTTACAGATATGGCTAGAAACGTAAGAGCTGAGGTGGTTTCATCAACCTTTGATGAACCTGCTGAAAGACACGTTAAGATTGCCAATATCGTATTGGAAAAAGCAAAAAGAATGGTAGAGTGTGGCCACGATGTAGTTATCTTACTAGACTCTATCACTCGTTTAGCAAGAGCATACAATACTGTAGCGCCAGCATCTGGTAAAATACTTTCTGGTGGTGTTGATGCTAACGCCTTACACAAACCAAAAAGGTTCTTTGGAGCAGCAAGAAATATAGAAGACGGTGGTTCTTTAACTATTTTAGCTACTGCATTAACTGATACAGGTTCTAAAATGGATGAGGTTATCTTTGAAGAATTCAAAGGAACCGGTAACATGGAGCTTCAGTTAGACAGAAAACTTTCTAACAAACGTATCTTCCCTGCTATTGATCTTACAGCTTCAAGCACCAGAAGAGACGATTTATTGTTAGATAAAGAAACACTACAAAGAGTTTGGATTTTAAGAAACCACCTAGCAGACATGAATTCGCAGGAAGCTATGGAATTCTTGCTTACTCAGGTTAGAGGAACAAAATCTAATGAAGAGTTTTTAGTATCCATGAATAGCTAATTTTAAGAATAGAGAATAAAGAGTAAAAAATAAGGATAGAGAATTATAATTGTCTTTTTTCTTTACTCTTTCATCCTAATTAGCATGATAAAAAAGCACATTCCTAATATGTTAACCTGTGCCAACCTTTTTTCTGGTTGTATAGGAATCATTTACGCATTTAATGGCGACCTTAAAACGGTTGCCTTTTTTGTTATACTCTCAGGAATATTTGATTTTTTTGATGGTTTTGCAGCTCGTTTACTTCATGTAAAATCAGAAATAGGTAAAGAGTTAGATTCTTTAGCCGATGTGATTAGCTTTGGTTTTTTACCAGGTGTTATCATTTATCAAATGTTGCAAGATGTATCCATTCCCTATTTAGCTTATGCTGGTTTCTTGATTACCGTTTTCTCTGCTTTAAGATTAGCTAAATTTAATGTAGATGAACGCCAAACTGAAGATTTTATAGGTTTAAACACACCTATGAATACTTTTCTAGTTATTTCACTTCCTTATTTAGCAGATAGCTTTGCTTTTGTAAGCCAGCCTTGGTTTTTAATAAGCTTAACGCTTGTTTTGTGCTGGCTTTTAGTAAGCGAGATAAGATTATTCTCTATGAAAATCAGCAACTTAGGATGGAAAGAAAATCAATATAAATTCATTTTCCTGATTATTTCTGTAGTATGCCTTGCTTTTCTTAAATTTGCCGCCATACCGCTTATTTTAGTTTGGTATATTATATTATCACAAATACATTTTAGTTATTCAAAAAATTAAATTCTTTGGTTAAGTGAAGAACTTAATCAAACATTATCCTTAAACAATAAAATGAAAAAGTTTTTAGCAGAGATTGATGTAATGCCACTTAAAGAGATTCTTGACCCTCAAGGTAAAGCAGTAACCGGAAGCATGAAAAATTTAGGTCTTCCAGAAATTAGCAACGTAAGAATTGGCAGACACATTACTTTAGAAGTAGAGGCAGAAAGTAAAGAAGCTGCTTCTGAAAAAGTAGAAACAGCTTGTAAAAAACTTTTGGCTAACCTAATTATGGAAAGCTATAATTTCGAGATAAAAGAAATTTAATTATCCTGAGCAAGAAGCTCTTGCTTCTTCTCTTCTAACTTAATAAATATAGTTTTAAAGACTTCTTGCATTTGGTTGTACTTTAAAACTATATTTTCAAAATCCTCTTGTTTACGGGCGTTAAGCTCTATTTCCGCCATAGTTTCTCTAGCAGACTCTATACCCATAAAACCCAATGTTGGTTTTATTTTATGTGCTGATTCAGCAATTTTCTGCCAATTTTTATTTTCAATAGCATCACTCAGATTACTTAAATAACCTGGTGTTTGGTCAAGAAATATATCAATCATCTCAACCATAAATTCTATATTTTCACTAGCCACTTCTCTTAAATATGAAAGGTCAATAATAATTTGATTATGATCCATGTAAATAATTTAATATTAAGTTTGTTTTAAGTACCTCCATCCTATCTTCGCAGTTTAAATACAAATTTCTAACTGTTTTATTTTGTATGGGATGTTTAAAATCTGGAATGAGCTCTAACAAAGGTGCTAAAACAAATTTTCTATCCGCAATATACGGATGCGGGATAGAAAGGTTACTTGAAATTAAAACTATTTCTTCATAAAACAATATATCTATATCAATATTACGTTCTCCCCAATGCTCTTTACGTACTCTACCCATTTCTAACTCTATTTGTTGGGTATTTTCTAATAAATTTTTAGGATTAAGAGCTGTTTCTACACCCACAACCATATTAAGAAAATCTGGTTGATTGGTATTTCCCCATGCCGCAGTCTGATAAATTGAAGAACAAGCAATAATCTTTCCTACCTTTTTTGCAATTGAAGCTACAGCTGTTTCGAGATTATTTAACCTATCTCCTAAATTTGTACCTAAACCCAAGTAAACCTGACACATAAATGTTGTAACAAATGAAAACCTTGCTTGTCTAAAACTTATATTTGTATTTTGCATAGTTAAAACAATAATTCTTTTTATGAAACAATTCTTCAAATTTGTTTTCGCATCAATGTTAGGTTTTTTCCTAACCTTACTCATATTTACTGTTATCGTTATTGGTGGAATTACTGCATTGGTAAGTAGTACAGAAAAAACTGCTGAGGTTAAAGAAAATAGTATTCTTTATGTAAACCTTAACTTCCCTATTACTGAGCGTTCAGCAGATAACCCCTTTGAGGATGTTGATTTTGGTCCTTTAAAAAGTGAAAAAGTATTAGGATTAAATGATATCCTAAAAAGTATTAAAAACGCTAAAGACGATGATAAAATAAAAGGTATTTATCTTGATGTAAGCTATGTTTTAACAGGTATGGCAACGTTAGAAGAAATCAGAAATGAGCTGATTAACTTCAAAAAATCTGGCAAATTTATCATTGCTTATAGCGAAGTATACAGTCAGGGTGCTTATTATTTGGCATCAGTAGCTAACAAAGTTTATTTGAATCCTCAAGGTATATTAGAACTTAAAGGTTTTAGTTCACAAATTAGCTTTTTTAAAGGCGCTTTAGAAAAATTAGCTATTGAGCCACAAATTATTAAGGTAGGAACTTATAAAAGTGCCGTTGAGCCTTTTATTTTAGAAAGCATGAGCGATGCTAATAAGCAACAAATGACAGCTTTATTAGGCTCTTTATTTGAAAATTTCACTAAAGGAATTGCCGCTAGCAGAAAAATACCTCAGGATAGCGTGTATGCTATCGCTAATAAATTACAATCTCGTTCTCCTGAAGATGCTGTTAAACTTAAGCTGGTTGATGGCTTAAAGTATAAAGATGAAGTACTTGCTGAATTAAAAAAACTCACTAAAACAGATTTAAAAGATGATTTAACTACGATTAGTTTATCAGACTATGTTTCATCTATAAAAAATACCAGTACTGCAAAAGACAGAATTGCGGTAGTTTATGCTAATGGTGATATTATGGGTGGTGAGGGTGATGAAAATACTATTGGTTCTGAAACTGTATCTAGAGCATTAAGGAAAGCCCGTGAGGATGATAAAATTAAAGCTGTTGTATTAAGAGTAAACAGTCCAGGTGGTAGTGCTTTAGCGTCTGATGTTATTTGGAGAGAGGTGGTATTAACTAAAAAAGTTAAACCTATTATGGTTACCATGGGAGATTATGCTGCATCTGGAGGATATTATATTGCTTGTGCAGCAGATTCTATCTTTGCCGAGCCTAATACCATTACGGGTTCTATAGGTGTATTTGCAATTTTACCTAACATGAAAGGCTTCTTTAATGAGAAACTTGGGGTAACGTTTGATGGAGTTAAAACCAGCGAATATGCAGATTTAGGAAATATCTCTAGGCCTTTAACAGAGGCAGAAAAAATGCTTCTACAAAAAGAAGTAAACCGTACTTATAATGATTTTACTAAGAGAGTTGCCGATGGCAGAAAAATCTCTCAGCAGTATGTAGATAGTATTGGGCAAGGTCGCGTTTGGACAGGCCAACAAGCAGTAAAGTTAGGCTTAGTAGACCGTATAGGGCATATTGAAGATGCTATTAAAGCTGCTGCTAAAAAAGCTAAAATCAAAGAGTATAGAATTGTCAATTATCCTGAGAAGAAAGATGGTCTCCTAGGTTTTCTAGATAAATCTGGAGAAAACATCAAAACCTACTTTGTAAAACAAGAACTAGGCGATAGCTATATTCATTACAAAAACATTAAAGAGATTACTCAGCTAAAGGGTATACAAGCAAAAATGCCTTATAATTTAGTTGTAGAATAACGAGTTACAAGAATTTAATCATCCCCTTAATGAATTTATTAAGGGGATTTTTTTATTTTAACACCCTATAAAACATATTAAACCTATGAAAATATTGTTACCTATCCTCTTCTTCTTCTTTTTGGGTAAAGCAATTGCTCAGGAAAAAATCATCTTTAAAGAAAACTTTAAGAATAATAGCAACCAATGGCGCATTAAAGACAATAAAGATTTTAAAGTATCTATAATCAACGGAAAGCTTAAACTAGAAAAGAAGTTTATCAACTTTACTAATCGGGGTTGCCAATGGCAAACGCAAAACATCAAAGGTTTTAATACTGAACGAGACTTCTCTATCTCCTTTAAAGCCAACTATATCAGCGGTGGAGACCATACCGATATGATTGATTTCCAATGGGGAAATGCCATTACCCAAGGAAAGGGAAATAGTAGAGAAATATTTCAAGTTGATTTTGATTTTAAAGGTAAAATCAGGTTAGCTTTCTTCAATAATGCTTGGAATTACATGGTTTATAAAGATATATCCCATATTTTGAGAAATCAAAATTTTGATAAAACGAAGAGCAACACTTATGAATTAAAACAAGAGAACGAGCGTTTAATTGTTAAAATAAATAATGTTATAGTGCTTACACATAAAATTAATCCTATCAAAGGTTCTCATATTGGCATGCAGCAATGTTTAAAATCGGTATGGGAAATGGATGATTTGGTCATTAAACAGCTTAGAAATGAAAAACAATTGGCAAGCCTAAAACCTAATCTTGATAGTATAAAAACCATATCATCTCGAGATGTTTCAACAATAAAAAAAGAAGATATTCTGGCTACTAATCAGCATGCCACAATTTTCCCAAATCCTTTTGAGAGTGATTTTAAATTAAGCTTTCATAACCCAGAAAAAGGATTAGTAAAATTTACAATCACCAACTTAAATGGTGTGGTTTTACAAAAGCATAGCAAGTTTTTTGATGCAGGCCAACAGCTGGCAGATTTTTATATAGATGATGCCCCTGGTTTATATATACTTCAAGTTGAGTATGTGAATAAAGAACCTGAAGTTTTTAAAGTGATAAAGAAATAATCTTCCTTTATAAAGAGATTTAGCATGATGATTTTGCTTCATTATCTTACCTTTGATATCTTTTTTAAAACAACATGGAAAATAAAGAGATATCTAGAACCTTAAAGTTATTAGCTCAATTGATGGAGCTTCATGAAGAAAATCCATTTAAAATAAAATCTGTTGCCAATGCTTCTTTTAAGGTTGATAAACTTCCATTCAAATTAAAAGATAAAGCCCATGATGAGCTTGATAAAATTGATGGTATTGGAAAAAGTATAGCTACTAAAGTTATAGAACTTTTTAATACCGGAGGCTTAAAAGAACTAAACGATTTGGTTGCTATT
The DNA here is from genome assembly GCF_009674685.1 of Pedobacter puniceum. Taxonomy (GTDB): domain Bacteria; phylum Bacteroidota; class Bacteroidia; order Sphingobacteriales; family Sphingobacteriaceae; genus Pseudopedobacter; species Pseudopedobacter puniceum. The sequence goes on along the minus strand of NZ_WKJI01000001.1, from coordinate 485,720 downwards.
ACCCCTATCGGGATTTTAGATATGCTAAGCATTAAAGGTTTAGGGCCTAAAAAAATCATCATTATCTGGAAAAGTTTAGGTATTGAAAATGTTGGCGAGCTCTATTATGCTTGTAATGAAAACCGTTTAATAGAAGCAAAAGGATTTGGCTTAAAAACTCAAGAAGAAATAAAAAAAGCTATTGAGTTTAAGATGGCAAGTAATGGTCGTTTTTTATATGCCCGTTTGGAACCTATCGTTACACAATATCAAGACTTACTGATTAAACTTAGCAATGCTACTAAAATATTAGTAACCGGAGAGTTTAGAAGGAAGTGTGAAATTATTGATGAGCTATCATTTATCATCGTTAATGCAGATTTTAAACTTTTCACTGATAAAATTCAACAAATAGAAGGTATCTCCAATCTTGAAATTACAGATAACAGCATCAGATTTAAAGACGAGAACAGCCTAAGCATAAAATGCTTTGAAGCAGATGAAACTACTTTAGCTTATCGTTTATTTGAAACTACAGGTGTTAATGCTCATATAGAAAAAGTTAAAGCACTTTTACCTGCTAACCAAAATCAATACGCTACAGAAACTGCGATTTATGAAGCTGCGGGATTATCTTATATAGAACCAGAATTAAGAGAAGATTTTAACGAAATATCCTTAGCTCAAAATAAGCAACTACCTTCTTTAATTACTTATGCAGATTTAAAAGGCACCTTGCACAACCACAGTACCTGGAGTGATGGTGTACATAGTATTGAAGAAATGGCAGTTTATTGCAGAGATACACTAAAACTTGAGTATTTAGGCTTGTGCGACCACTCTAAAACAGCAGTTTATGCTAACGGTTTAAGTATAGAACGTGTTCTACAGCAACATGAAGAAATAGAAAAGTTAAACCAAAAATTAGCTCCTTTTAAAATTTTCAAAGGTATAGAATCAGACATCTTATCAGACGGAAGTTTAGATTACCCTGATGAAATCCTTGCAAAATTTGATTTTGTTGTGGCTTCTGTACACTCAAACCTAAAAATGGATGAAGAAAAAGCTACTCAACGTTTAATAAAAGCTATAGAAAACCCATATATTACTATTTTAGGCCACCCAACAGGTCGCTTATTATTGAGCAGAAGCGGTTATCCTTTAGATTATAAAAAAATTATTGATGCCTGCGCTGCAAACCAAGTAGTTATAGAAATTAATGCAAATCCTCTACGCTTAGATTTAGATTGGAGATGGCATCAATACGCATTAGAAAAAGGAGTTTTATTAGCTATAAATCCAGATGCACACCGTAACGAAGGTTTTTACGACATGAACTATGGCGTATATGTAGCTAGAAAAGGTGGTTTAACTAAAGAAAAGTGCCTTAATGCTTTTGATTTAGCCAGTATCAATACATACTTCAAGAATAAAAAACAAACGCTATAAAAACATCTTTTAGCTATATTTGAATCAAAGAGAAGAAATGCTTTCCAAGAAATTATCAGATTTAAATCAACAAAAAACACCTCATATATTGGTTATTGGCGATGTCATGTTAGATCATTACATTTTTGGTAATGCTAATCGTTTATCGCCAGAAGCGCCAGTTCCTGTGGTAAATGTTAAAAACGAATCTAAAATTATTGGAGGTGCAGGTAATGTTGCCAACAACATTACAGCTTTAGGTGGAAAAGTTAGTTTAGCAAGTGTTGCAGGTGCTGATGATTTTGGAAAAGAAATAAAGAATATTCTACAAGATAAAAATATCCATAGCGATGCTTTATTTTTTGATAATAGTAGAAGTAGCACCATTAAAACCAGAGTTTTAGCAAGCAATCATCAAATTGTTAGGATAGATAGAGAAAATCTTCATGAAATAAACAGTTTGCTAGAACAACAAATTTTTGAAGCTGTAAAACCTTTGATTTCAGATGCTGATATCATTATTCTATCTGATTATAACAAAGGATTACTCACCTTCAACCTTTGCCAAAACATCATTAGCTACGCTAATAGTAACTATAAAAAAGTTTTAATAGACCCTAAAGGCATAGATTATAGTAAGTATAAAGGAGCTTTTTTAATAAAACCTAATCGTAAAGAGTTATCAGAAACTTCTAGAATAGAAAATATCAACAATCAGGAAAAGTTAAGAGCTGCTGCTGATGTTATTTTCAAGAACACCCATACAGAGCATCTGGTGGTAACCTTATCAGAAGAAGGAATGGCTATCTTAACGCCTCAATCTTGTGAAGTATTGCCTGTGCAAGCTACAGAAGTTTATGATGTTACAGGTGCTGGCGATACCGTAATTGCAACAATGGCTTACTGTTTAGCATTAGGTTTTAACTTGCATGAGGCTTGCCAAATTGCTAATTATGCCGCTGCTATTGTAATTAAACACGTAGGTAGCGCTACCACATCTATAGAAGAAATCATTAGTGAAATAGAAGATTAACATGGTTTTAAACGAGTTAAAATTACACCAAACTACCATCAATAAAGTTATTGAACAATTGGTTCCCGATATTGAAAAAGGCTGCGAGTTAGTTAAAGAAAGCATCTTAAAGGGTCGCAAAATTTTATTGGCAGGTAATGGTGGTAGTGCCGCTGATGCCCAACATATTGCTGCAGAATTTACCGGACGCTTTGTAAAAGAAAGAAAAGCTTTACCAGCTATAGCTTTAACTGTTGACACTTCTGCATTAACAGCTATTAGTAATGATTATGGTTTTGCAAATGTATTTAGCAGACAAATAAATGCTTATGCACAAGAAAACGACTTATTTATAGCTATTTCTACTAGTGGCAATAGTGAAAATATTATTTCAGCCATACATGCTGCAAAAAAATTGGGCTGTAAAATTATTGGTCTTAGCGGAAGAGATGGTGGCCAAATGAATGAAATTTGCGATTTAAACATCGTAGTTCCTGATGATGTTACTGCCAGAATCCAAGAAATGCATATTTTGATAGGGCATATATTTTGTAAAGCTGTAGATGATACTTTTTAAGACAGCATGACTATAAACAACAAAATTATAAGCTTAGAAAAAGCGATTGAACTTAGCCAAGAATGGAAAGCTGCTGGCGAAAAAGTAGTTTTTACCAATGGTTGTTTTGATTTACTACATGCAGGCCATATTACTTATTTAAGTGAAGCCGCCGCTTTAGGAACCAAATTAATTATAGGTTTAAATGCCGATAAATCTGTTCAGGTTTTAAAAGGCCCTTCAAGACCTATAAATGATGAGAAAACCCGCTCCCTCCTACTAGCAGCTATGCAATTTATTGATGCAGTTGTAATTTTTGAAGAACAAACTCCTCAAAATTTAATAAGACAAATCCTTCCGGATGTTTTGGTTAAAGGCGGAGATTATACTTTAGATAATATTGTAGGCGCAAAAGAAGTACTAGAAAACGGTGGCGAGGTACAAACATTAAGCTTTTTACCGGGCTATTCTAGTACATCTATTATAGATAAAATTAAGAACAGCTAAAGCTTTGTTAAATGGTTAAGAAAATTCTAGTGATTCGCTTTAGTTCTATGGGTGATATTATTTACACCACACCTGTTGTACGATGCCTAAAAGAGCAATTGCCAGAAGCAGAAATTCATTTTTTAACCAAGCAACAGTTCAAGTATATCTATAACAATAATCCTTATCTAGATAAACTCCATATCTTAAAACCTAGCTTAAATGAAACTATTGCTGATATCAAAAAAGAAAACTTTGATTATATCATAGATTTACATAACAATCTAAGAACCAGCATCATTAAATTAAGAACTGGGATACCAGCATCAACTTATAAAAAAGAAAGAATTAAAAAATGGCTGGCTTTGAAGTTTAAAAGCGAGCGTTTTATTAATCCTAAGCACTTGGTAGAACGTTACTTGGAAACAGTTGCGTTTTTAGGTGTTAAAAACGATGATAAACCTATAGATTATTACATCAATGGGAGTTATGAGAAAACAGATTTATTACCTTCTTCCCATCAACAAGATTATGTAGCTTTTATAATTGGGGCAACGCATTTTACCAAAAGAATGCCGGTTGAGAAAATCATCAAAACCTGTAAAGAAATAGCAAAACCTATTGTTTTATTAGGGGGCGATGATGTAGCACAAAATGCAAAAACTATAGAGGAAGCTGTTGGAGAAAAAATATTTAATACCTGTGGTAAAATAAACCTAGATCAATCGGTTTATTTGGTTTCACAAGCACACACCGTTATTGGCTTTGACACAGGTTTAACCCATATTTCTGAAGCCTTTAACAAGCCCTTGGTTTCTATTTGGGGAGGCACAACTCCAGAATTATTAGGCGTATCACCTTATAAAATTAAGGATTCTCTAATTGTTGATGTTGACTTAGCTTGCAGGCCATGTTCTAAATTTGGTTTAGAGAAATGTCCTTTAGGGCATTTTAATTGCATGAATCAGATTAAAGAAGAAGAAATTATAAACTTTAGTAACAGATGAAAAGACTTTTAATTGTTAGACATGCCAAATCTGATTGGGGGGCTGCAAATACAAAAGATTTTGATCGTACGTTAAATAGCCGAGGTTTATTAAACGCTCCAGAAATGGGTAAAAGGCTAATTTCTAGAAAACTAATCCCACAACAATTGGTCTCTAGTCCGGCTTTAAGAGCCATTACTACCTGTAAAATTATCGCTAAAGAAATTCAATATCCGGAAACGGAGATTGTACAAGAGCCTAAAATTTACGAAGCTAATTATCAAACTTTATTAAAAGTTGTAAATCAATTTGATGATAAATATAATTCCATAGCACTTTTCGGACATAATAATGGTATAACAGATTTAGCTGTGTACCTCAGCAATGCAGACCTCTATAATATCCCAACTTGTGGTATGGTTTTAATAGAATTCCCTTTTGATAGTTGGAAAATAGTTAGTCAGAACACCGGAAATATGGTGCTTTTCGATTATCCTAAGAACTCTTTTGAAGCTTTTTAGTGATTCATTTTATATATTTTACCGGGTAAAGATATAATTACCGACTGCATCTCTAGATTTAACAAGAGCATAGCCAATTTACTTTGTGGCATATCCAATTTAACTTGTAAATCATCAATTGCAATTGAAGTATTCTCTTTTATCAGCGCCACAATTTTCTCTTCATCTTTATTCAAATTAGGTAAAATTTGAAGTTGCTTTACAGGTTGAACCTCATCTTTATCCCAACCCATAATGTATTCTAAATCCTCCACTCGGTCTAATAAATGAGCCCTATTGGTTTTAATTAAGAAATTACATCCTTCAGAAAGTTCATCATCAACACGGCCAGGCACAGCAAAAACATCTCGATTATAAGAATTAGCAATCTCTGCTGTGATAAGTGCTCCACCTGTTTTAGTAGCCTCTACAACTAAAGTAGCATCAGCCATACCGGCTATAATACGATTTCGCTTAGGAAAGTTTTGTTTATCTGGATTAGTTTCTGACCTAAACTCGGTTAGTAAACCACCTTGATGAATCATTTTCTCTGCAATGGAACGATGTAAAGCCGGGTAAATCCTATCTAAGCCATGTCCTAATACGCCAATAGTATTGGTTTCATGTTCTAATGAAGCTTTATGCGCTGCTATATCTATTCCATAAGCTAAACCACTCACTATTAAAATTTGATGATGTTTTAAACCGCTAATCAATTTCTCACAGAATTGTCTACCATAAGCGGTGGCATTTCTGGTGCCCACAATAGCTATAACTTTTTGCTGATTAAGCTTTACATTACCTTTAAAGTACAGCATAGCCGGAGCATCATAACAACTTTTTAAGCGTTTTGGATAATCCTCATCCTGAATAAAAATAGGTTGTATTTTGTATTTTTCTATAAACTTCAGTTCTTTCTCGGCTCTATCAAATGATGAATGATGGATAATTAAATCGGCAGTTTTAGAACCTATACCTGGTATTTTCTCCAAGTGCTGCTTACTGGTTCTAAATATTTCTTCTGGGCTACCGCAATAGCTTAATAAAGTTTTAATGGTAGCATCTCCTATACCTTTTATCAAGGTTAGACCAATTTCATAGAGCATGTTTTAAATAGATTTTGGTAAATATTACTGTGCTGGCAAATAAACTACATATTTAGTTTCAAAAAATCCTTCTTTAAAATAATCTTGTAAGGGGTAAAGTTTAATTTGTTTAAGTCCAGATTCTTGAAGTTCTTGAGTTAAATCGCCACCTTTTAAATAAAGAACTCCATTTTTTAAACCATCAGTATTTTGTTTTTTAAATTTACCTCTTATCCAAGGATAAAAATCTTTAAGCTGCGTTACCGCTCTGGAAACAATAAAGTCAAACTTTTGGTTAATCTGCTCGGCCCTGCTATGTACAGCTTTTAGGTTTTTTAATCCAATACCTTGTGCTACTTCATTAACAACTTTTATTTTTTTACCAATAGAATCAACCAATAAAAACTCGGTTTCAGGGAATAAAATAGCCAAAGGTACACCCGGAAACCCTCCGCCAGTTCCTACATCTAAAACGTGTTGACCAGGCTTAAAAGCATAAACTTTGGCGATACCTAAGGAATGTAAGATATGGCGCTCGTATAATAAATCTATATCCTTACGGCTAATGACATTTATTTGAGCATTCCAGAAAGAATATAGCCCAAACAGTTGATCAAATTGTTGTTTTTGATTATCGGTTAAATCCGGAAAATACTGAGATATGATACTAGAAGTCACTACCAGGGTCTTTTTTTCTTTTATTTAATATGTTTGATAATAAATCTCTGGCTCTAAAGAGCTGAGCTTTTACCGTACCCAAAGGTAAATCTAATTGAACAGAAATTTCCTCGTAGGATAACTCATCAAAATAACGCAATATGATTAAAGTTTTATAACGAATAGGCAGTTTATCTATAATTTCTTTTAACTGCTCTGTTTGTTGCTTTTTGATAGATGATTCTTCAGGATTTAAAACATCACTTTTTATTTCAAAAATCCGCTCCTCACCTTCTTCATTAGAAAAACTATCTAAAGAAGTTGTTTGTAAACGCTTTTTCCTGATAAAATCTATACTACTATTGGTAGCTATCCTAAATAACCAGGTGCTAAAAGCAAAATCTGGTTTATATTTTTCTATATTTTCGAAAGCTTTAGCAAAGGTAGAAACGGTTAAATCCATTGCATCGTCTTTATTATTAACCATTTTTAAAACCATAAAGTAGATAGAGTCTTTATAGCGATGCATCAACTCTGCGTAGGCCTTTTGGCTGCCTGTTTTAGCGCTTAAAACCAGATGATAGTCGTTTCTGGCATTTTCCGAAAAGTTTGGATTTATTTCCATACAATTTTCTTTCTAAACAAGCCTCTTATGCTTAAAATGCTAAGATATAAGTAATATAATAAGTCTAAAATGAGTACCCAATATATTAAATCTTTACTTTTTAACCTAAGCATAGATTTATAAAAGATAAAAATTTGTGCTAAAAGTCTCAAAAACAGTAAAACACTGATGATAATAACCTCTATTTGCAGCACATAACATGCTAACAAAAGCATATAAAAAGAAATTGCGGAAATAACCTGTAAACTCAAACTTCTTTGATGAGAAGCTTTATAAAATTTACCAGCCCCTAAATGTCTCATTTTTTGTATCCAATAAGCACTCCAGGTAAGCTTAGGCTCGCTTAGCATATGGGTTTCTGGCCTTATCTCTATAGCTGTATTGGTAGTCGTAGCATTTTGATTGACAAATAAATCATCATCTCCAGATGGGATATGCATATGAGCTGCAAAGCCCTTTCCTTTAAAAAACAACGATTTTTTATAAGATAAATTTCTTCCAACACCCATATAAGTATCTCCCGAAAGGGAAAAAGAAAAATAATTAAGTGCTGTTTGAAAAGTTTCATATCTGATGAGCTTATTTAAAAGCCCACTTTTCTTTTCGTAAGGAGAAAAACCTAAAACAATTTCTATCTGGGGGTTATCGTAATGCTCACATAAATTCACCAACCAATAATCAGAGGATGGCTTACAATCTGCATCAGTAAACACTAATATCTCATGACTTGCTGCTTTTATACCCAACGTAGCTGCAAACTTTTTACCAGTTTTAAAACGCGGATGCTCTTCTTTGACAACCACTTTTAAGTTTGGATACTGGGCTTGAAATAATCTTAAAACCTCATCGCTTTGGTCTGATGAGCAATCATTTACGACTACAACTTCATAATCTAATCCTTTTTGCTGAAGGATATAGGGTAAGTTTTCTTTCAGATTTTTGGCTTCGTTTCTGGCACATATAATAACAGAAACTTTTTGACTACTGCTTTTTATTATTTCTGGTATAGTATAATTAATAAATTTATGCTGAACAACCCATAAATAATACAATTGGATAATAAAGGCAACTTGCAGCAGAATAAATAAAGTGTAATATAGATAAGCTTCCAATATGAATGAATAAGATTTGCAAAGTTCTCAAATTTAGCCAAAAATCAAATTTTTGTTTAACATCCTTATTATTTGTTTCATAAAAATAAGCGTATGTGTATTAAAAAATAGTATTAACCTATATAAATTAAAATTAGGCTATACACAGTCTTTAGCTATCCTCAAATGCTTTATTTTTTCTTACTTTTGCAGGTATTTTATCATCAAAAACTATTAATGAAGTTTAAATTAGAAGCGCAAGATCCTTTATCCAAAGCCAGAGCAGGAGAGATTACTACAGACCACGGAACCATTCAAACACCAATTTTTATGCCTGTGGGTACTGCCGGAACGGTAAAAGCAGTTCATCAGCGTGAGCTAAAAGATGATATTAAAGCCCAAATTATCTTAGGAAACACCTACCACCTTTATTTAAGACCGGGTTTAGATGTGATAGAAAAAGCTGGCGGTTTACATAAATTTAATGGCTGGGATTTACCTATTTTAACCGATAGTGGTGGCTATCAAGTATATTCTTTAACAGAAGTAAGAAAAATAAGAGAAGAAGGCGTTACTTTTAAATCGCATATTGATGGCTCTAAGCATCTGTTTACGCCAGAAAATGTGATGGATATCCAAAGAACTATTGGTGCTGACATTATTATGGCTTTTGATGAATGTACACCATACCCTTGTGATTATACTTATGCCAGAAAATCCGTAGATATGACGCATCGCTGGTTAAAGCGTTGCATTGATAGATTTGATAGTACAGAGCCTAAATACGGCTACTCGCAAACCTTATTCCCTATTGTACAAGGATCTGTTTATAAAGATTTAAGAAGAAAATCTGCCGAGTTTATAGCCGAACAAAATCGTGAAGGAAATGCTATTGGTGGGCTTTCTGTTGGTGAACCGGCAGAGGAAATGTATGGCATGACAGAGGTGGTATGCGAAATACTTCCTCAAGATAAACCGCGTTATCTGATGGGTGTGGGTACCCCTATCAATATATTAGAAAATATAGCTTTAGGTATTGATATGTTTGACTGCGTAATGCCTACCAGAAATGCTAGAAACGGTATGTTATTCACTAGGCATGGTATTATCAATATCAAAAATGAGAAATGGAAGGATGACTTCTCGCCTATTGACCCTGATAGCGATTTATTTTCTGACCAGTTTTACACCAAAGCTTATTTAAGGCATTTAATCCACTCTAAAGAGATATTAGGCGCACAAATTGCTACTTTGCATAACTTACATTTTTACTTGTGGTTGGTAAAAGAAGCCCGCGAAAAAATTATTGCAGGAGAGTTTTACGATTGGAAAAATAAAATGGTTAAAGCGCTTGCTCAAAGACTATAAATGAAATTTTTAGACAATTACATCAAGCTGATAGACTGGTATATCATTAAGAAATACCTAGGAACTTTTGTTTTTACATTGGGGATTTTTGTTGTTATTTCTGTTGTATTTGATATTTCAGAAAAACTTGATGATTTCTTAAAAAGTAAAGCCACTATTAGTCAGATTGTTTTTGAGTATTACGGCGGATTTATCCCTTTCTATCTCAACTTTTTATCGCCTTTAATCAACTTTATTTCGGTTATTTTCTTTACCGCTAAAATGGCCGACCAAACAGAAATTGTCCCGATTTTAAGTGGTGGAGCAAGCTTTAACCGCTTTTTACGCCCTTATTTCATCGCTGCTACAGTTATTTTTATTGTAAACATGATTTTCAATTTATTTATTATCCCCGAAACTAATAGGTTGATGATAAATTTTGAGAACACTTATACCAAAATCAAAGATACCTCTAGAGAAAATGTACACTTGCAACTAGACGAGAATACTTACATCTATATGGAGTCTTTTGATAACTTGAACAACACAGGTTATCGTTTTTCTTTAGAAAAATTTAAAGGTAAAGAGCTTAAAATGAAGCTCATGAGCGATAGAATTAGCTGGGATTCTGTATCGAGAAAATGGAAAATTCAGAATTATAGCATCAGATACGTTAATGGTTTAAAAGAGCGTATGGAAAAAGGAGTAGAAAAAGATACCACCCTAGATATGAAACCTATAGATTTTGATATTAGGGATAATATTTACTCTGCCATGAATTACTGGGAACTTAATGACAAGATTGAAAAAGAGAAAATAAGAGGCACAGGAGTGATGGTAAATTTAGAACTGGAGAAATACAAACGCTGGACCTATCCTTTTTCTACCTATGTTTTAACCTTAATTGGTGTAGCTTTATCATCAAGAAAAGTTAGAGGCGGAGTTGGTTTACCACTTGGTTTAGGTATATTATTGAGTTTTGTTTATATCCTATTTATACAATTTGCTAATGTTTTTGCCCTTAAAGGAGGTTTACCGGCAATTGTAGCAGTTCTGATACCAAATATAATTTTCGCACTTTTAGGCATATATTTAGCTATTAAAGCGCCAAAATAATCATGAAAATTAAGCTAAACAATGTGCTAATCTTACACTTAACTGTGTTTGTATGGGGTTTTACTGCTATTTTAGGAGCCCTTATATCTATCAATGAAACACATTTAACATGGTACAGAGTATTAATAGCCTTTAGCTCTTTATACCTTTGGTTTAAATATAAAAAGATAGATTTTAGAGTTAATAAAGAACAATTTTTAAAGCTTTTTTTAACTGGTGGAATTGTTGGCTTACACTGGATCTTGTTTTTTGGCTCTATTAAAGCTTCTACCGTATCTGTTGCTATGGTGTGCCTTTCATCCCTAACTTTATTTACAGCCGTTCTAGAGCCTTTATTTAGCTCCAAATCTGTTTCCAAACTCGAGATTTTAGTCGGTTTTCTAATTATTTTAGGAATTTACATGATTTTTAAGTTTGAAACCGAGTACGAAACTGGTATTATTATGGGGATTTCAAGTGCCTTTTGTGCCAGTATTTTCTCTATTATCAACTCTAAACAAGTAAAAAATAGAGCTGCAACAGTTATTACTTATTATGAATTGATAGGCGCTTTTTGTTGGATTTCTTTCTATTTATTACTTACAAATGGCTACACTAAAGCCATGATTTTAAACCTTTCAGACATTATTTATTTACTCATTTTAGGTATTATTTGTACCTCAGTAGCATACGTTGCAGGGGTAATGGTAATGAAAGAATTGAGTGCTTTTAGGGTAGCTTTAATCACCAATTTAGAACCTGTTTACGCCATCATTTTAGCCTTATTTATCTTCGGAAAAGACGAGCAAATGACTAACGGATTTTACGCCGGAGCAAGCATTATTTTAGCAACAATTTTCTTATATCCCATTGTAAAAACTAGACTCGAGAAAAGAAAATTAAGCAAGAATTTACACCCTTAAAAAGATTATTTATCTCTTATTTCTTGAACAGTTTCATGGCTTGCTTTGGGGCTTATTTTCTTATTAATATATCCTATTCTTAAGCTTAATAATGATGTGTTTCATATCAAGAATAAGCCTCATCATAATCATCCTATAATCATATTTAAGACATTAATTCTTGTTTTAACCTCGCCTATTCTTAAGCTCTGGTAAAACATCCTAGCTTAATTATATTAACTTAATTATTCATTCATAAAAACCAACACAAATACACTAAGTATCAGTAAAAATCTTTATTAAATTCAAAAATAGCAGCTTCAAATTGAACCTACTTTTTAGCTCATACCAAAAGAAAAACGACGACAAATACAAATCGTAAATATCAAATCCAAGTTGATCAGCTTGACCATTTTGTATACAATTTTTAAAAAACAAAAATTTTTAGAGCTTCCTTGAACAAGAAAAAAGAACATCAAAACTTCTTCTTAGTGTATTTTTTTAATGACTTAAAAAGACTATATTGGAAAGGTAAAAAGAGGCCTATTTTAATAAAAAATAGACGTTCTTAAACACAAAAACATCTTATTTTTGATTTCATATAAATAGTTATAAAAATTTAAAAATCAGATATTTATAAAATTCAAATAAAATATAAATTCAAATAAATAAAAACATCAAAAAACCTTAATACTAAAATAATTAGCATAAAGATTAGATGAGAGCAAAAAATCAACATAAAATATTTATAATCAGTATTTTAACTTTATTAATCTCAACCTTTAATTCATATAAGGTTTTTGGACAACTTTTTAGTAGCGAACAAAACCCACCAAGTGTAAAGTTTAATCAAATTAACACGCCACAGTTTCAAATCATCTACCCTACCCTCTTAGAAAAAGATGCGCAACGAATGGCCAATTTGCTAGAGAAAATGATAGATGATGTAAGCAAGTCTTTAGGTCGTAAACCAAAGCCTATCTCTATCATCCTACAGAACCGTGGCGTGGTATCAAATGGCTTTGTGCAAATGGCCCCAAGAAGGTCAGAGTTTTACACTATCCCTTCTCAGGAATTCGACTCGCAAGACTGGCTAAATGGTTTGGCTTTACATGAGCTTAGACACGTTGTACAGTTTGATAAGTTAGTACCGAGTTTAGGCGCTCCAATTTTTGAAGAGTTAAAATTGGCACTCTTCGGTATTAATTTACCACCTTGGTTTTTTGAAGGAGATGCCGTTGTTACGGAGACAGTTTTAAGCCCCGGAGGACGAGGCAGGCAACCCTATTTTGAACTTGCTTTAAGAACCAACTTAGGTAGTAACAAAAACTACTCCTACTCCAAAAATTATCTGGGTTCGTTCAAAGATATCGTACCCAATTATTACACCTTGGGCTACTTCCTCACCAGCAAAATAAGAAGAGATTTTGGCGAGCAAATTTTAGATAAAACTTTAAGTAGAATGGCCCGCTTTCCTATACGCCCTTATAACTTCTCATCCTCCCTAAAAAAACATGCTGGCATAGGTACTCATCAACTTTATAAAAACACCATGCAAGAGCTAGACTCGCTTTGGACAAAGCAGTCAAATACATCGGGTAAAACTTTATACCAAACAGCTTACCATGAAGAAGCCGAGATACCCACTTTTTATCAACTACCTTACCTAACAGCCGAAGGTGAATTGGTATGCATAAAAAAGTCTTATGCAGAGACACCTGCTATCACGCTCATCAAAAACAAAAAAGAAGAAACACTTTTAAGAATAGGTTTTCAGTTAGAGCCTAATTTGCATTATGCAGCTAACCTATTGGTTTGGGATGAATACCGTCAGGATAAAAGATACGGTAAGCAGTCTTTTAATGTTATTTGTATTTACAACCTCAAAGACAAAACATTTAAACAGTTAACTCATAAGAGCAGATACTTCTCTCCTGCCCTATCTTCAGATGGTAAAAAAATAATCGCAGTAAAAGTTAGTTATGACAATCAATTTTCTTTAGTTGAGTTAAGTGCGCAAAATGGAGAAGAATTAAAAAGCTATCCAAACCCCGAAAAATATATTTTACAAACACCACAATATGATAATGCAAGTAAAAAAGTAGTGGTAACAGCGTTAAACCAAGATGGAAAAACCTTACTGGTTTATAATTTAGAAAATGGTGCTATAGAGAAATTATTTGCTCCGGTAAGGCAATTAATATCCAGACCTACGTTTGCCAACCAGCAAATTCTTTTTAAAGCCCACTTTAACGGTACAGATAATATTTACAGTTTTGATTTGGCAACAAAAGCAATAAGCAGAATCAGCGATGCTCAATTTGGCGCTTACCAACCTTCTTATGATGTTAAAAATCAAAAAATATATTTTAGCGATTATCAACACACCGGTCATCGCATCGTATCAATTGATTTAAACAACACTAGAGCAACTTTAAGCTCAAACGAGGGTAATTACTTCTTAGAATATTTTAAACCGCTCATATCGCAGGAAAACACTTCTAACGTTTTTCAAGACATCCCTGAAAAGGAATATCCAGTTAAACCCTACAAAGAAGCAGCTCACTTATTTTATTTCCACAGTTTAAGACCTACAAATACAGAAAGTGAAATAGACAATCAATACGTGATTGGTTTTGATTTAGCATCAGACAATAAGCTCAATACTTTTTCATCAACCCTAGGATATGCCTATAATGCGGGATTAAGAACCAACGAGTACCGGGCTGCCATAAGCTTCAAAAAGTACTACCCTATTTTTACTGCTGATTATGAAAACCGTGGAAGACTTAGCTATGTAAGATTGGTTAGACCTAACGGAGAAACCGTTGTGCCTTTTACCTGGAGAGAACATGTAAGTAATTTTGGTATCACTATTCCTTTTTCAACCAATTGGTTAAATAAAGGCTTTTCTACGGGCTTTAACATCAGTAGCGGCTATACTAGCAGATACGATTTAAGTTTACAACCTAATAATTTCCCTATGCAAATAAGCTTCCCTATGAAATATCAATTTTATATGGGCTTAGGAACTTTAAGAAGCGAGAGAGATTTAGCTACGCCTTGGCTGGTTAATTTAAACATCCTGTATGAGCATTTACCATTTGATAATAATTTTGATGGCAGCAACCTCATTTTAAAAACTTCTGTAAATACACCAGGTTTGTTTAGCAACCACAGTTTACAGCTTAACTTTAACTGGCAAAGCAACAGTGGCGTTTATAGGTTTAATACTGATATTGCTAGAGCAAGCGGCTTTCTTAATTTACCTGCACTTCAAAAATTGCATAACTCTTTCTTACTTGATTACCGTTTCCCTATTGCTTACCCCGATTGGGAGGTTGGACCACTAGCTTATATCAAACGTTTTAAAGGCGGCGTTTTCACTGATTTTGAAAATATAGGAAAAGGAAATGGGTTAAGGTCTTATGGTGCCGAGTTAAGAACTGACTTAAATATTCTGAGATTTTACTTACCAAATGTAGACTTCGGTACAAAAATTATTATGCCTGCTGAAGAAAGCACCAACAAAAAACCGATATTCGAATTTGGTTTGATTTTAAATTATTGATATGAGCTTTAAAACATTAACAATTATCATACTATCGGTCTTAATTACCGTTGTTTTTATGCAAAACACCGATGAAGTTTTGTTCACCATCCTCTGGAAAGAAATTTACGTTTCTAAACTCCTCATGATGCTCATTGTAACCGTGTTTGGTTTTATACTGGGATTAATTATTGCCAGACCAAAAAAGAAAACACCTTTAGCTACAGAAAGTGCAAGAGATATTCCTTTTGAAGTAAACAACCCCAATGACGACTACTTAAATCATAATGACAAAAAAGGTTTAAGTGATGAAGACCGAGATTATATCAGTTAAAATGACAAAGAAAATAGCTTTCCTTGGTTTAGGAAATATGGGTATTCCCATAGCACAAAACCTCATTAATGCCAGGCATGAAGTAAGTGTCTATAACCGCTCTGCCGTAAAAGCACAACAACTTACAGGAAATTTTCAACTGGCAAGTAGCCCAGCAGAAGCTGTTGCCGATAAAGATTTTATTTTTACCATGCTTGCTGATGATGACTCTTTAAATCAAGTATGTAAAGGTGAAAACGGCTTTATCTTAGCTTTAAAAAAAGGTGCAATACACATCAGCATGAGTACTATAGCGCCAGAAACCGCTGCCAACTTAAATGAAATGCACCAAAAAAATGGCTCTTTTTATTTAAGTAGCCCTGTTTTTGGCCGACCAACCGCTGCCGCAGAAGCAAAATTATTCATTTGTTTATCAGGGCAAGAACAGGCTAAACAATTGGCTAAGCCATTGTTAGAACAAGTTGGACAAGCCGTTTATGATTTTGGTGAGGATGTTAAAGCCGCCAATGTGCTTAAACTTACTGGCAATTTCATGATTATGGCTTCTATGGAAACCATGGCAGAAGCCTTTACTCTGGCAGAAAAAAATGGTTTAGACCGTAAGCAGGTAGCTGATTTCTTTGGAAATACAGTTTTTAATGCTCCTATTTATAAAAACTACGGAACTTTAATTGCCAACAACAATTATCAACCGGTAGGTTTTAAATCTACACTGGGCTTTAAAGATGCTCGCTTAGCCTCTAAAATGGCTTTAGATGCAGAAATGCCTGCTCCATTACTTAACTTGGTTTATAACCGCTTACTCGGCGCTATAGCACAAGGTAAAGGAGAGCAAGATTGGGCAGAGAGTATAGCTAAAGGAGTTTCTAACGATGCGGGTATTTAAAAAAATGATGCTATACTTCTTAGTTTTTATTGCTTCATTAGCAATTGCGACTTACCTATTTTTACAGTCGGCGGTTTTTGGTGGCTCACCAAACGAAACACAAATCAAAAGAATAGAAGCTTCACCAAATTACAAAGATGGAAGCTTCCAAAACCTTTCACCAACTACAGTAAGCTTGCCAGAATCATCTTTTTTTAAAGTTTTACAAGAGTTTATTTTTAACAAAGAAGAAACAGAGCCTAAGCAACCAATTGAAGTTGTTAAAACCGATTTAAAAAACCTTAAATCTGATGAACCCTTAATCATTTGGTTCGGGCATTCATCCTATTTGATGCTTATTGATGGAAAAACCATTCTGGTTGACCCTGTTTTCAACAGAGCCTCTCCTATCCCACTTTTCGGGAAACCATTTAAGTTTAGCTATGATTACGGCGCTGCTGATTTTCCAGAGATTGATATTTTAATCATCACACATGATCATTATGACCATTTAGATTACCAAACTATCAAAAAATTAATTCCGAAGACGAAAAACTTCATTGTTCCTTTAGGTGTTGAAGCCCATTTAATCCACTGGGGAGCAAACACTGAAGCTATCAAATCTTTAGATTGGCATGATGAAACTCAGCTTTTAGATTTTAAGATAACGGCTACTCCGGCAAGACATTTTTCTGGCAGGAAATTTACCAGAGGTAATACTTTATGGAGCTCTTTTGTTTTTAAAAGTGATAAATTAAATATTTACTTGGGTGGAGATTCTGGCTATGATACCCATTTTAAAACTATAGGCGATAAATACGGCCCTTTTGATTTAGCTATTCTAGAATGTGGGCAATATGGCACTAACTGGCCGCTTATTCATATGTTTCCAGAGCAAGTTGCGCAAGCTGCCGCTGATTTAAAAACCAAACAACTTCTGCCTGTTCATTGGGCTAAATTTAGCTTAGCCTTACACAACTGGACAGAACCTATAAATAAGCTAACTTATGTAGCTAAAGCAAAAAACCTTAGCTTACAAACGCCACGTATAGGAGAACCATTATCCTTAACAAATATGGATAAAACAACAAAATGGTGGCAAAATTAAAACTCGTGAAACTATCTATCATTATATCACTATTGCTTTGCAGCTTTGGCTGTTACAGTCAGAAATTAGCAATTAAAGAAATTGGTTTTAGCTTAAGACCAGAAGAAAGAGCTAAAATAGAACGCTTAGCAACCTATGAAGTGAAAATTTTTAATGGTTTATTTAAGGATGCAGAAAATGACAGCTTAACTATCAACATTAACTTATATAACAAAGGAAAAGACTTTAGAGCCCTTTTACAAGAATTTGGCTTAAAAGGACTCACAGAATCTGGATTTTATTCGCCCATAACCAACCAATCCTACGTACTTTACCAGAGCGTTGCAGATATAGAGATTATTTTACATGAGATGAGCCATGCCCTACTAAGGCATAGCATCAAAAACCCACCCAGATGGTTTAATGAAGGTTTAGCAGAGTTTTTAGAATCTCTAAAAGAAGAAAACTATAAAATCCAAGTGAATGCTCAATTTCATTATCTGGATAAAATGAAAGTCGATAATAGAAATACTCCTACAAACATCAGTGCTTTCTTAAACAGCCATAACAGCTGGCAAGACAAAAACAAAGTGAAAGACATGTACACCATCTCTTACTGTATGGTTTATTACATCATCAAACAAAACCCTTTGTTAATTGGTAAAATGGCTAATATGATGAAGAAAGGACTAAGTACAGAACAA
The DNA here is from genome assembly GCF_009674685.1 of Pedobacter puniceum. GTDB lineage: Bacteria > Bacteroidota > Bacteroidia > Sphingobacteriales > Sphingobacteriaceae > Pseudopedobacter > Pseudopedobacter puniceum. Next base: position 467,431 of record NZ_WKJI01000001.1, on the reverse strand, counting down.
ATTTTTGATATCTTATTTGGAGGCTTAGATAGTTTTGAAAGAAATTTTAATTTCTATTACCGATAAAACATCTTTTTAAAATATTGCTATATTTGAAATCGATTTCTATATCGATAAACCAATTTTTTTACATCATATTTTAAAACATGTTCACAAAATCCATCCTATCGGCTTTGTTATTGCTTTGTAGTGTTTTTGCTTCTGCACAAAATAAATCATGGTACACGCAAGGCGATTTTTATCCTTCACAAAGAATTGCTTATACTTTAGTAAATGATCTTGATATCAGCAGAGAAAACTGCCCTATCATCATCAAAAGAAAAGATTTCCCCCTTCCTGATATTCATGAAATGTGGATAACTGTGGTAGACCCTTCTTTACCCCCAGCACCAGAACCTAGCGAACAGCAACTAAGAAACCAAGGCGGGCATGAGCTAAGGAAAGAAACCAACGGACATGCCATTTTTCATCAATTAGATGATTTGGATAAAGATGGCATTTGGGATGAATTATTTTTCATGACCGATTTAAAGCCTAAAGAAAGTAAAACCATTTACATTTATATGGGCGAGAATATTAGAGGTTGGAATAAACATTATACTCATGCAAACATTGGCAGTTATACCAGACATATTATGCCTTTCTGGGAATCAGAACATGTAGGCTGGAAAATATGGTTTGCAAACTCGGTAGATGTTTTTGCTAAAAGAAAACCTTTACTGATGGCACAACGCCTATATATGGAAAATTTAGATGGTTACGGAGTAAGTAATATCTCTAAAGATTTAGGTTCTGATATACAAAGTGTAGGAGATAGTTTTGGAGGTGGTGCTATCTGCCTTTTTGAAAATCCGGCAAAGCCAGACTCTGTCACCCGACCTCGTTTTACACCTGCAAAAGCGGCTTTAGCACCTAAAAGTATGTGGAATGCTGGGCAAATAAGTGATACCCGTTATGCTTATGATGTTGTAGTAAACGGTCCTATGCGCTCCATCATCAAAATAAAAACCATGAACTGGGATTCTGGTAAAGGCTTTTATGAGCTAGAACAATTTTACACAGCTTATGCGCATCAAAACTATAGCACTTGCCAAGTAAACTACACCAGGTTTTTCCCCAAAAACTTAGATGTTTTAATGGGATGTGGTATTCGTAAAAAACCGGGTAAAGAAGATTTATTTCAACAAAATGGTATCATTATATCCTCTGGACCAGAAGGTATTAAAGACCCAGAGAAGATAGATGACAGAGCAGAATACATGATGGATTTTATAGGAAAAGCCATTGTTGTGAAAGATGTTTACAAACCACAATACCAATTCTCGGCAGACCGTGGTGGTAACCACACTTTTAAAATTCAAGCACCAAAGGAGAATAGTTTTGAATATGCCATATTTGCTGCTTGGAAAGATGGAGCAGTTTTAAATACAGCAGCTTCTTTTCAGGATTATGTGGTAAAAACCACAAAAGAGTTTAATAGCCCGGTAAGGTTTTTAAAACCTTTTATAGAGAATAAGAAGTAATTTGTTTTAAACCACAGTGTTCACCAAGATTTATAAAGCTTAATATTCTTCTTGGAGAACACTGTTTTATATTTTTACCACGGAGGTTAAAAACGATGAAATCGTAAAACCATATTAAGCACTCGTTGCAAACGAGCGCAAGATAAGGAGCAGAAAAATTAAAAAGGAAAAATTAAAAATAGGAAACTCACTACCCAGAAGTGGTAACTGGTAATTGGTAACCGGTAATCTACAAACAATAACTTCTGCAAAATCAATTATTCTCTCATTCAAAAATCAATCAATAAAACTTACCACCCAGCTCTGTGTCCTCTGCGAACTTTGTGGTTAAAAATTAAGCCTTAAAGATTAAAAACGATGAAATCGTAGAACCACATTAAGCACTCGTTACAAACGAGCGCAAGATAAAAAACGAGCGCAAGATAAGTCCCCATATTTTAGAACTAACCATCTAACAAACTAGAACCTAACCACCTAACAAACTAGAACCTAACCACCTAACAAACTAACCAACTAAAACTTAACCAACTACCCCTCCAAACACTCATCTACCAAATACACAATAGATTCATAGTTATGCCCTACTGCTTCAGACATAGCCATTTCGCAAGTTTTTCCGCTAGAATAGTAACCATCAAAAGTACCGCAAGCATTAACTTCTTGGGCTTCTGGTAAAGTTGCAGAAGCTGTTAACTCTGGAAAAAGAAAGCCACGATCTCCTGCCATACCGCAACAGCCTGCGCTAAAAGGAACAGTAACCTCATCGGCAAAAAACTGCGCTACTTTTATAAACTTTTGCTGTAAACCCATCTTCTTTAATGAGCAAACTGGATGCAATACAATGTTTCTTTTTTTACGGATGTTCTTTAACCTTGGGATTACATAATCGGCTATATAATCAATACTATCAATAATTTTGAGTGCATCAAATTTTAATTTATTAGCTTCTGTCAGCACTCTTCTACATCCCTGCAAAGTATAAGTACAAGAACTTATATCTAACATCACGGGTAATCTTCCACCGTCTGTAGCTGCCCATAATTTTTCTATGGTTTTATTACTGGTATATTGGTAAGCATCCTGATAGCCTTTAGAAGAAAAAATTTGTCCGCAACATAAACCATCAATCTCTTTTGGAATAATAAAACTTAACCCTGCTTTTTCTGAAATAGCAGCCATGGTAGAGATAATATTCTTTTTCCCTTTTTCTATGCTGCCTCCCATAGTTCTAGAGATACATGTAGGCGCATAAACTACACCATTTAAAGTGTTGTTTTGCTTAAAAATAGCAGTTTTTCCGGCAGATTTTAATTGATTAGACCATAAAGGGAAACTCGGGATTTGCTTTTTAACAGCTTGGGTAAAGTTGCGCATACTGTTTTTACCAAAAGCAGCATTTAAACCCTCTCCAACTTTCACCCCTAAACCGGCAAAAGTTTCTGCCAAAGCAAAGTTTTTGGCTACCCATAGCGCTGTATTATTGGCAAACCTGTTATGGCTTTCTCTTCTCAGCCGCTTAATTAAATCGCCGGTATTAATTTCTACTGGGCAAGCAGTAGCACATAAACCATCAACAGCACAGGTATCCATACCATCGTATTGAAACTGCTGTAATAGCTCTTGATGTTTTTGATATTCTCCTTTATCACGTAAGTTAGCCAACTCACGCCTCACAACGATACGTTGACGAGGAGTTAGGGTAATATTTCTACTAGGGCAAATATACTCGCAATAACCGCACTCCATACATTTATCAACCTCTTCTTCTACAGAAGGTAAATCTTTTAAATATTGGATATGAGCTTGTTTGTTAGCATTGATGATAACACCCGGATTTAATAAGTTTTGAGGATCTATCAGCTCTTTTAAAGCTTTCATCACTTGGTAGATATCTTCTCCCCACTCGGTAGCTACAAATGGCGCCATGTTTCTTCCTGTACCATGTTCGGCCTTTAAAGTACCTTTATATTTACGGATAACTAAATCAACAACATCTTTTAAAAAGCTATCATAACGTTTTATTTCTTCTGGTGTGTTAAAAGATTGTGTTACAACGAAATGGATATTACCATCCTTAGCATGACCAAAAATAATGGCGTTATAGTATTGATATTGCTTAAAAAGCACCTGTAAATCAGAAATAGCATCGCCCAAATAAGCTACTGGGAAAGCCACATCTTCTAAAATTACCGTAGAGCCGCTTGCTCTTACTGCACCTACTGATGGGAACATACCTTTACGTAGCTTCCATAAAAACTCCTGCTGGTAAGGATCTGTAGTAAACTCGGCACTGTTTAAAAGCTTTAAATCTGGCGCTAGCGCAAAAAACTGGTTAATTTTTAATTGCAGATCTTCCTGCGTATTTGCCTGATATTCTATCAGTAAAGCTGACGCACTTTCTGGTAAAGATTTTAAAATATCGGGTACACCCTTAATGTGTTCTATAGAACGTAAAGAAGCCCTATCCATCAATTCCACAGCTTCTGCTCCAGAAACCGTTAACGGGATAATAGCTTTACAGGCTTCATAAATATTAGGAAAGTAAAGTAAAGCGGTTGATTTCTCTTTGTAATCATCTAAAGTTTCTAAAACTGCTTCGGCTATAAAGCCTAAAGTTCCTTCTGCACCAATTAATAAATGTGCTAAAATGTCTAAAGGCTCATCATAATCTATAAAAGCATTTACAGAATAACCTACCGTATTTTTAGTTTGATATTTAGCTCTGATGAAATCCTGTATAGTTTCATCGGCAGTAATTTGAGCTTTTAAATGGATGATTTGCTGATAAATAGCCGGACACTCTTCTTTAAACCTTTGGTAATCTTGCTGATGCTCGGTTGAGAAAACTAAGCCGTTTGGCAATACAAAGCGGATATATTTAGTGGTATGGTAAGAATTATGTTTAACACCGCAACACATCCCACTAGAGTTATTAGAAAGTATCCCCCCCATCATAGCAGAATTGATGCTAGATGGATCAGGACCCATTTTTTTACCGTATCTCTTTAAGGTATGATTTACTTTAGCACCAATAACCCCGGGTTGCACCCTTACATATTTACCTTCGTTCTCTACAATAACTTTATCCCAATACTGACTTAAATCTACCAAAATACCATCTGTGATGGATTGGCCAGATAAACTTGTTCCGCCAGTTCTAAAGGTTAAAGGAATTTGATGTTTTAAGGAAAATTGAAAAAGTGCAATAACCTCATCAACAGAAACAGGTTGTACAACGGCTTTAGGTTGTAAATGGTAAAAACCTGCATCTGAAGCATAAGCTACTAAATCTATCAGCCTAGTTTTGATTCTTTCTTTTGGAAGAACTGACAGCAGTAACTCGCCTATATGTTGCATAAAAATATATTTAATGTGCTAAAATAGCCTCTTTAATTTGATGGACGAAGGCAAAATTGCTTATAAATATCTATAAAAGAGAATAGACAAAGCATTTTTTATAAGCTTATATAAAAACAAAAGGGTATCACCATAAAATGCCAATACCCTTTAAATAAAACTAAAAATTTAATCTTTAAAACTTCAAATGCTTAACCGTTAAACCGTTATTAATTAGTTGTTTTAAAGAGTCTATACCTATTTTTAAGTGAGATTCTACATGTTTTACAGCTGTTTGTGAGGCATCTGCTTCTGCGGTTTTAACACCTTCCGGAATCATGGGTTGGTCAGACACGAGTAAAATAGCACCTGTTGGAATTTTATTAGCAAAGCCGGTAGTAAATATCGTTGCCGTTTCCATATCAATAGCCATAGCTCTTAGGCCTTTTAGATATTTCTTAAACTCTCTATCATGCTCCCATACCCTTCTATTGGTTGTATAAACAGTTCCGGTCCAATAATCTCTAGAATGGTCTCTGATGGTTGTAGAAATAGCTTTTTGTAATGCGAAGGCTGGTAAGGCTGGCACTTCTGCTGGTAAATAATCATTGGAAGTTCCTTCACCTCTTATCGCTGCAATAGGGAGTATCAAATCGCCTATTTGATTTTTCTTTTTTAACCCTCCACATTTACCCAAGAAAACTACTGCTTTAGGTTTGATAGCTGTTAATAAATCCATCATGGTTGCAGCTAATGCACTACCCATACCGAAATTGATAATGGTAATACCATCTGCGGTAACGCTTTGCATAGGTTTATCCAAACCATATATAGGCGCTCCGTTATGCCATTCTGAAAATAGCTGCACATATTTAGAGAAATTTGTTAAGATGATATAATCTCCAAATTCATCTAATGCTCTTCCGGTATAGCGTGGCAACCAGTTTTTTACAATATCATCTTTAGATTTCAATCCAACTTTTACCGGGCTATTAACTTCATTTTGCGGTACTTTTACCGTCTTCTTTTTCACGTCTTTCTCTTCATTCATAAATTTCTTATTTAAGTATAACCATGGTTGATAACAAAAACGCCCCGTCATTTATATCCGGGGCGTTTTATTATGCAACTTTTAATTTTTTGAGATCTGATTTTTCGAATTTCTCCCGGGCATAATCAATATCTATCAGCAAAGTTTTAGACTTCTGCTTCTGCGATGGTATCTCGAACATCGCATCTATCATGATGGCTTCACAAATAGACCTTAAACCACGGGCTCCTAATTTAAACTCTAGTGCCTTATCTACAATAAATTCACATACATCTTTAGTGAACTCTAAACTGATATCCTCATACTCAAACAGTTTCTTATACTGTTTAATTAAAGAGTTTTTAGGTTCTGTTAAGATGTTTAATAAAGTTTCTCTATCTAAAGGATTGAGGTAAGTTAATACCGGCACACGACCAATTAACTCTGGTATCATCCCGAAAGATTTTAAATCTTGCGGAGTAATGTATTTATAAAGATTATCTAAATCTACCTCACTATCCTCGGCTTTAATTTTATAACCAACAGTTTGTGTTCTTAAACGATTAGCTATTTTCTTCTCGATACCATCAAAAGCACCTCCACAAATAAATAAGATGTTATTGGTATTAACCGGAATCATTTTCTGGTCTGGATGCTTACGCCCGCCCTGAGGAGGTACGTTTACAATAGTACCTTCTAAAATTTTCAACAAGGCCTGTTGTACGCCTTCACCAGATACGTCTCTGGTGATAGATGGATTATCGCTTTTACGAGCTACTTTATCAACCTCATCAATATATACGATACCTCTTTCTGCGGCAGCTACATCATAATCTGCAGCTTGCAATAAGCGGGTTAATATACTTTCCACATCTTCACCAACATAACCTGCTTCGGTTAAAACGGTAGCATCACAAATACAAAAAGGTACATTTAAAATTTTGGCAATGGTTTTAGCTAATAAGGTTTTACCTGTACCTGTTTCGCCCACCATCATGATGTTAGATTTTTCAATCTCTATTTCATCTTTACCAACTTTTTGGTTTAGCCTTTTATAATGGTTATAAACCGCAACAGACAATACTTTTTTAGCGCTATCTTGCCCTATTACATATTGGTCTATATGGTTTTTTATTTCTTGTGGTTTTAATAAAGTAAGTGTGGCATGTGCGTTTTTACCTTTTCTTAAGGCAAATTCTTCTGCCAGAATATCATTAGCCTGAGCAACACATTTATCACAAATGTGCGCATCCAATCCGGCAATAAGCATTAAAGAATCTTGCTTACCAGCACCACAGAAAGAGCATTTGATATCTTTTTGATTTTTACTCATTATTGTTTATTTGAATTTACGCTTAACACCTCATCAATCATTCCAAACTCTTTAGCTTCGTCTGCTCTCATCCAGTAATCGCGGTCTGATGCTTTTTCTACCCAGTCATAAGTTTGGCCAGAATGTTTAGAAATGATATCATAAAGTTCTTTTTTCAGCTTCAGCATTTCTCTTAAATTAATCTCCATATCTGAAGCAACACCTTGCGCACCACCTGACGGCTGGTGAATCATGATACGGGCATGAGGCAAAGCCGCTCTTTTACCTTTAGCACCAGCACACATTAATACCGCCCCCATAGAAGCTGCCATACCTGTACAAATGGTTGCTACATCTGGCGATATAAACTGCATGGTATCATAAATACCTAAACCAGCATATACAGAACCTCCTGGCGAGTTAATGTATATCTGAATATCACGTTTAGCATCTGTAGATTGTAAGAACAACAACTGTGCTTGAATGATATTTGCATTTTGGTCATATACGGCATCTCCCAAGAAAATGATACGATCCATCATTAATCTTGAAAAAACATCCATCTGAGCCACATTTAACTGACGCTCTTCTATGATATAAGGTGTCATTGATTTTGGCATCATGATACCCTCTACATTACTGATATACTTATCTACATGCATACCACCTATTCTGTGGTGCTTAACGGCATATTTACGGAATTCGTTTTTATCTATACTCATAACCTAATTATTTTTGATTTTAGAGATTCTAATTCGTTTTCAAGGATTTTAAACTACGACAAGTTATTTAAAACTTCTAAAAGAAAAAGAATATTAGCATCAATTATATGTAATATTTATTTAAATGTAAAAGAATAAAATTTCTTTAGATGTTAGAAATATACACTATCACTCTAACAACTCTTCGCAAAGAAAGTTTATTGTCTTTACATGTCTTTTTATAAATACAAAAAGCAGCTCTTTTGAAGCTGCTTTTTGCATGAGATAGCCGTTTAATTAAGCTAATTCTTGAAATTTCACGTAATCAATTTCTTTTTTGTCTAAAGTGATAACAGTTTTTAAGAAATCAAATACTTTTTGTGCTTTTACTTCATCAAAAATGCGATTTGCATTTTCTTTTGTTTGTAAGAACTGTACTGCGTATTGGTTTAATTGTTCTTCTGTTAAAGCTTGAGGGCTGTACATTCTAAACTGCGCATCTAAACGTTGTTTTGCAGTTTCTAACACATCCTCGTATTTAATTTCGATGCTATTATCTTTGATGATTTTGTTTTCTACTAAAGTCCATCTTAGGTTTTTAGCAAAATCATCATAACCTTTTTCTAATTCTTCGTCGGTTAACTCCTTGTTGGTCATTTTTAACCATCTTTTCAAGAAATCATCAGGCAATTGCATATCTGCTTTAGAAGCGCCGTATTGGTATAAATCTGCTGCTAACTTACGGTCTGCATCTTGAGCCATCATAGCTTCAATTTCTTCAGTAATTTTAGCTACAAATTCTGCTTCTGTGGTTACAGCACCTTCACCAAACAGTTTATCAAAAAACTCCTGATTTAAATCAGCTTCTTCTAATCTGTTGATGTTTTTAACGGTTAACTTAAATTTAGTTTGAGGGATGATTGGGTTCTCCTCATCTAATTTTAAGATTTTAACAATTTGTGTATTGTCATTAACAGCATTCACCAAATCAAAAGCTTCAACAACATCGCCTTTTTTCAAGCCGATTAAAGATTTCTGAGCTTTTGCATCACTTACAATCTCTAATCTCAAAGAAGAGGTTACATTGATACCACCTTCTAAAACTTCGTTATGTTGGTCTAACTGAACAAACTCTCCAAAAATAACATCACCTGCTTCTACAACTTCAGGATTAGTCATTTTACCATAACTTCTTCTGATGTTTTTGATACGAGCATCTAAAGTTTCTTTATCTGCTTTTACTACGTATTGAGTTAGTTTGTCTTTTGAAGTAAACTCAACAGTAATTTCTGGTGCTAAGCCTAGTTCGTAGTTGAATACAAACTCATCGTTAAAATCCCAGTTAAACTGGCTGTCATCTTCTTTTGGAAGAGGCTGACCTAAGATTTCAATGTTATTTTGTTGTAAATAGTTATTTACAGTATCAGAAAGCAAGGTATTGATTTCATCAACTAAAATACTTTTACCATACATTTTTTTAATATGTGAAGGAGGAACCATTCCTGGACGAAATCCTGGAATTTTAGCTTTTTTAGCCTGTTCTTTGATGGCTTTATTTACTTTCTCCTGGTAATCATCAGGACTGATTTTTACGGTTACCACTGCATTAAGATCACCGGTCTTTTCCTGTGTAATGTTCATTTCTGAGTATTTTTTAAATGATACGACTCTATACAAAAATCCCTCTCAATTTCTTGAAAGGGATTGGTTTGTGCGGAAGAAGGGACTCGAACCCCCACGCCGTGAAGCGCCAGATCCTAAGTCTGGTGCGGCTACCAATTACGCCACTTCCGCATTTAGGATTTTATTCTCCAAAAGGCTTTAACGTTTTGGGACTGCAAAGATATAATTTGTCTTATTTAAATCAAATGCTTTTCTTATTTTTTTTGATTTTTAAAAGATATACCTAAGATTAAACAGTTAAACATTTCTACATCAAGAGGTTGCAAAACATTAAGCTTTACAGATTTATAACTTCCATCTTAAGCCGGTGAAAATATCTAATCTAGTTAGGCTTTCGTAATTACCTTCTTCTAGTTCAAGTGTTTGGGTCATATTTCCTATTTGCCTTTTTAACTTTCTAAGTGTCCCCCCTACTAATCCAATCCCTAAACCCAAAGAAAGCTTTTTTGTAAGGTAGAAATCTGCGCTTATGTCGGCATTTAAACCTATAGTACCTCCTTTTATGTTTACATAAGTATTATTTAGACTACCATTATCTCTATAATCTAAATAACCCAAACCAAAACCTGTTACCAATTCTGTTTTCCTGTTTTTAGAATAGTATCTGCTATAAAGTACCGGACCAATAAATTGTGTAGTAATATTATCTTCTAAGTATTGAAGAGAAGGTCCAAAACCTGATCCATCATCATAGAAAATTCTACCTTCATTACTAGAGGTAAAATTGATGTATTTTAAGCCTAAACCAATTTGCTCTTTCCAAAAGTAACTCGCATCTACACTAAAATGAGCGCCAGATTTAAGACCTCTTACATACTCTTTAGATTCAGCAGGTACTTGGTCGCTAATTTTAGCTAATAAAAAACTTAAACCTCCGCTTACACCTAATCTGAATTTAGAAAAACTTGGTGCAATTGGCTTTGCAACACTGTCTTTCTTTAAACTATCAGTTATTTTAGCCATAACTGGCTTTGGAGCTAAACCTGTTGTTGTTTGTGCTTTTAAAACAGTAGCACTAGCAATTATCATTGCAATAAGTAAATTTTTCTTCATAAGTATAATGTCTATTAATTTTTGGATGCGAAGATATTTATTTTCTTGAATGGATAAAAAATGCTTTTATGAAATTTGTTGGTAAGTTGTAATCATGCTATTTCTTCATTGTAGCAGCTTCTTCAAGTTCTTTTTCCGTATATATATTTTTGATATGCTCATTAATGGTTGATTTGGCTTTACCGAACAAAGTAACCATTTGATCTTGGATGAGCCAAACAGTTTCTCCTTCAAGTTGAACATCAATTTTAATGTTCCCCTCAGCATTTTTATATAGTATAAGTTCGCTTCCCATTGTCTGAACCACTGATTATATTGATGTTCTTGATTGAATTGATTTTTGGTTGAACTTTGAATTGATGAGTCGTTTAAATTCCAAACTTTTAGCTCCAAAATTCATCAACAAACCAATTTCTAAGTTATAAGCCTCCAAATAATTGATAGCTTGAGCCAAATGAACGTCTTCGGTTTTTGTTACTGCTTTTAATTCTACAGAAATTACGTCTTCAATCAAAAAATCTACTCTTCTTGTTCCAATTTGCTCTTCTTTATAAAAAATAGGCATTTCGTGTTCCCTTGAAAACCCAATACCTTGCAACATCATTTCTTTTGCCAATGCTCTCTGATAAATAACTTCTTGAAAACCATTCCCCAATATCTTATGCACTTCCATTGCACAGCCAATAATTTTGCCTGTTAATTCAGAATATTTATAATTTGTCTTAACCACTGATTTTTGTGATTTATCTGATTCATTTGATTTTATATTGTTAGTATTTTCAATCATAGAATTTTATTCTTTATGTCAATCATAATATAATCACTTAATCAAAAATCATAATTCATCATATTAATCAGATTCAATCAACGGTTCCGACTTTTCTTCTGCTTCGCAAAAAGTGTATGCTTCTGCAATATTTTTTCATACATTTTAAACAAGTATTCCAAACGCTCGGTATCGTTTTAAAAGGTTGCTATTTCTTATCTCAGTGGAGTTCATTTACTTGTATTTGTTATTCTATTGGGATATACTTAGTGGCTTAATTTTATGAATTTTAATTATAAAATAAAATTCTTTTAAACAATATTTTAAATTCCATCTTTTTAAAATCTTTATGGATATTTTGATGAATATATCATCATTTAACTGCTACTAAAATAACCAGATTTATTTCAAAAGCTCTAAACACGGAGGATATAAATGGTAGTTAGCCTAATAAAGATAAGCCGAAAATCCAATTTCCTGAGGTGAACAACAACCAACATATCGTAATTTACTTAGCAATTTTCCCCAGCTAACAGGGTACTAACAGGGTGCTAACAGGGTGATAACAGGGTACTCATTCGTTTTATAACCCTATAAGCTACTTATAAATACTTTGTAATTACATATTAATTAACTAGTTTTATATAGATCAATCTACATCAAACTATGGGAAAAATAAAAGACGGCATACTAGGTGCCTTCAGCGGAAAAGTAGGAACAGTGGTAGGCGTACAAAGTAGCAGAGGCAATTATATGCGCTCTTTACCAAGAAAAAGAACTGTTTTCACAGAAAAAGAATTGCTTAATCAAGCTAAGTTTAAACTGATACAGGATTATCTTAAGCCTGTCCAAGAACTCTTAACAGTTGGATATAAAGGGTATTTCACCAAAACTGGCGGCTATCGGGCTGCCATTGCCTATACGAGAAAACATGCTTTGGTGGCTGATGATGCAGGCTTTTATATAGACCCAGCCTTATTTAAGATAAGCGGTGGAGACCTTGAACAGGCCTTAAACCCTAATCTTAACCATACCCAGCAGGGAGTATTACAATTTTCATGGGATGCAACACAAAATATAGGATTAGCAGACCAATTACTCGCTTTGGTTTATGACCCTGTAGCTAAAGAGGGAATAAGCGTGGTATATGATGGAGCATTGCGTAAAAGTGAAAATTTTAGCTTACAGCTACCATTAGATTTTGCTAAACGGGAAGTTGATGTTTATATAGGCTTTATGGCTGCCGACCGTTCCAGACAATCTGATAGCCAATACTTAGGCAGAATAAAGCTTATTTGATAGGTAAATTTATGGTTAGATTTTTATAAAGGTTAGAAAAATACGCTGGTGCTTTTAATAATCTGCTGCCGTACCAGCTAAACATTTCGCCATCAACCAAAGTGATAAAAGCTCTTGGAAAATATTTTTGAAGCTCTTCTATATGTTTTTGCTTAAATGGATAAGGTTCAGTAGAAAGCAAAATAACTTGCGGTTGTAATTGCTGTAAAGTTTCTAAATCTATCTCCGGATAGCGGCTTTCTGATAACACATTCTCAAAACCGCTGTAAGTTAACATATCATCAATAAAAGTATGTTTACCCGCCAGCATATAAGGGTCTTTCCAGATGAAATAAGCTGCTTTTAATGGTTTTGATGAAGGTATTAAATTATCAAAATTAGCTTTGATGGTATCAGCAATTTGAGCTGCTTTAGCTTTGGTTGCTACAAGCTCCCCTACTTGCTTTATCATCGTTAAAGCTTCTGCTAAGGTATTGATATCACTTATCCAAACTGGAAATTCTTGTGTTAAGGCTTCTATTTGCTCTTGCTGATTTTCTTCCTTGTTAGCGATAATCAAATCGGGATTTAAAGCCCTTATTTTATCTATATTGAGGGTTTTAGTACCTCCTATTTTAACCTTTTTTTTGAACTGTTCTTTAGGATGAATACAAAACTTAGTGATGCCAACAACTTCTTCATCCAAACCTAAATCAAATAATAGCTCTGTTTGTGATGGGACTAAAGAAATGATTCTTTTGGGCAGATAATTTATATTAATTGTTCTGCCTAGTTGGTCTGTAAATGTTTTGTTTTGCATGAATAACAAAACTACAAAAAAAGAAAGTCGAGACTTTAAATAGCCCCGACTTAAATTACACTTTATTATAAAATTATCTTACAGCTCTTTCAGGGTTTGGCGATGTTGAAAACTTGTAAGTTTGTAATTCTGCCCCACTTCCATAAGTAAACTCTAATTCTGTAGCTGTTAATTTGGTGATGTTAAATTCAAAAGTTCTAATCTCCGAAGCTAAAGTACCATTGGTAACTCCTGATACATGATTTCCTAATTTCATATTGGCTACAGCTTTACGAGGACCGGGAAAACTTATAGAAATGGTTTTTTGATCATTTATTAAAGTATAATTACCATCGCCCCAATCCCAAGTTTCTTCAAAAGTACCATTAGCTTTAAAGTCCCAATAGTCATCTGCATAAAAAGCAGTAGTACTATATCCACTGGTTACATAAGACTTATAATACCATTTCTTAACTAACAAGGTTTGGTTGCTTGGTTCTTCATCTTTTTTACAAGATGTAAAAGTTAAACTTGCCGTTAAGGTAACAAGCATTAAAAATAAGAGTTGAATTTTTTTCATGACTTTTAGATTTTGATTTTGTTTATCCAAAAGTGTTTAAAATCAACATTTTTAAAAGTACAAGTTCACGAAACCTAAGTTTAGCTTCATGAACTGTATTTTTTATTTCATCAAGTTTATTTGTTAAACATAACAGGAATCATCATTTCTACTTTTGTCCCTATTGAGAGATCTTGCTCATCTTTCAAATCTGTATAATTAAATATCTCTTTCAAAGAAAGTGTAGGATTTAAAAGCTCTAGTCTTTGTGCTATAGCATTGGTAGAAAACGATTCATGCTTTTGCTGGTTTACTTTCATCTGAGCAGATGCTACCCTTCCGATACCATTATCAGTTATAGCACACAAGATATAAGCTTCATCATCAGTTAAACGGAAAACAATTTCTAAATACTTATCCCCACTTTTATGCATTAAACCATGCTTAATACTATTTTCTACTAAAGGTTGTATCAGCATAGGTGGTATTTTCAAATAATCATCATCCAAATCTTCACCTACGTGTATTTGATAAGAAAAATCTTGCTGAAAACGCATTTTTTCTAGCTCCAGATATTTAGTTAGAATCTCAATTTCAGTACTTAAACTGATACTTTTTTTACCTGATACATCCAGAATCTGCCTAGTTAAATAGGTGAAATTACTGAGCTGCTCATTAGCCACTAGTTTATCGCCATACATAAACTGCTCTTGAATACTATTTAAAGCATTAAAGATAAAGTGGGGATTCATTTGACTCTTCAATGCTTTGAGTTCGCTCTCCGTCACTTTCTTCTCTGCTAAAAGTAGCTTTTCTGCTTCTACTAACTTGGTTTGTAATAAATGGTTCTTTTGTTTGATTTTATACCTAGAGAATAAGAAATAAGCAATAGCCACAACTGCTATAAAAGCTCCGATGATACTATAGATGTAAATATTTTTTTGAGCAGACTGTAACTCGGTGATTTTTTGCTTTTGATTTAGGTTTCTAATAGTGGCTTCTTTCTTTTCTGTTTCATATTTAGTGCTTACATCGGCAATAATTTGTTCTTTCTCTTTACCATACACACTATCTTTTACTGCTATATAATCTAAAGTTGATTGATAAGCCCTCTTAAAGTCTCCTTGTTTTTCATAGGCTTCTAATAGCGTTTTATTAATTTTAAGAAGTGTATTCTGATCATTATCTTTCTTTGCTATTTGTAAAGCATTCTTTAGATATTTGATTGCTTCATTCAGCTGGTTTAATTTAAAGTAAGCCTCGCCTATATTTTTATAAGCACTACCTAAAAGCTTACTAAAACCGTTTTCTTTTGAAATTGCTACAGATGGAATTAAGTAAACAAGCGCTTCTTTGTATTTCCCTAAAGAGTTGAGCTCTTCTCCTATATTACCTCTTGATAAGGCTATTCCATAAGAAATATTAAGCTTCTCACAGATGTTTAAAACCTTCTGATGATACATAACGGCCTGTTTATGATCTCCTAAAGATGAATATGCCGCACCCATATTGGTTAAAATGGCTGCTCTATTTTGAGATAAACCAGCACCCATTTTCAATAAAATGGTATCTGCTTCTTTAAACGCTTTAAGAGCCTTTTGCTGTTGTCCAATCCTGGTGTACAAACTGGCCAAATTACTTTTACCAATAACAATGTTGTTATTATTATTTTCTTTTTCTGCTATACGTAAGGCTTGTGTATAGTAAACCACCGCTTTATCATAAATAGCTTGTTGATAATAGAAATTACCCAAACAATTTAATGCGGCTGTTTCTCCACTTGTAAATTTTAATTTTCTAGCCAAATCATAGGCCTCTTTTGCAAATTTTAATGCTTTTTTATCTCCTGTAAAGATGTTGGCTATGCAATAGTCAACCAGTAAATTAACACGGTTGGTATCTTGCTTTTTATACTGAGCAATGTTTTGTAATAAAGAATCTGGTTGAACACTTGCTTTTAAAGGAGTTATTAAACCCAAAAAACAAAAAAAGATGATGATGTATTTCATTTAAGAGAGATTATTATGTTGCATAAATTGTTCAAATTCTTCTTTCCGTTCTCGGGATATCGGCAGCATCGTTTTATCATCATAAGTCACAAATAACCCCTCCTTCTTACTATATTTCTTAATCAATTCTGTGTTGATTAAATACGACCTATGAATTCTGAAAAAGCGATTATCTGTATTTAACAAATCTTCAAAATATTTAATCTTTTTGACCGCCAAATGCTTACCCTCTTCATGGTAAACATGAGTATAAGAACCATCAGCTTCAAAATATAAGACCTTATTTAAGTCTAAAAACACCATTCCGTCTCCAATATGGATTGCTAATTTTTTGATGCGCTTTTCAAGTATATTGTCTTGCAGTATTTGAATATGGTTTTCTTTATGAAAATTGTATTCGCTAAGTTTAGCAATGGCATCCTTTAATTTCTGGACGCCTATAGGTTTAAGAATATAATCTACTGCAGAAACTTCAAAAGCTTTAATTGCGTATTCTGAGTAAGCGGTACAAAATATAGTTTTAAATTTAGGCGAGTTAAAATAATCAAATAAAGCAAAGCCGTTTTCATTAGGCATCTCAATATCTAAAAAAACAAGGTCAATTTCATTTTTATTGATGAGCTTTACCGCAGTTTTTACATCGGGAGCTTCATCTAGAACAGAAACTTGAGGACAATATTCCTCCAAAAAATTTCTCAATAGAGAGCGGGCTTTAGCTTCATCATCAACGATGATAGCTTGATAGTGCGTCATAAAAAATTTAAAGAGAGTTGCTTTAATTATTCACTTATAATTAAAATACAAATATAAATTTTATTCTATTATTACATGAATTTAAATATTAAAGCCATAAAAACAATTCATTTAATTAAGATTATTATTTTCTTAGGTAGCCTAACTTATGTTTCATACGGAATAACAGATAGAAGTTTTATTTATCTGCTATGGATGAGCTTAGCTATAGCTTTTGTCTCATATTATTTACTTTATATGGATACCGATATTCATTATAAGGTTTTAACCAAAAGTTCTTTATTAGCGAGGTTTCTCTTGCTTTTTAGCTTCCCGATATTAAGTGATGATGTTTACCGTTTTATCTGGGATGGGCAATTACTACATCAAGGCATTAACCCGTTTGGGAATAAACCTTCTGATTTTATACGAAACCCAGCTCCTTGGGTAGACACATTCTTGTTTAACAACATGAATTCTCCAGATTATTTTTCGGTTTATCCACCTGTAAATCAGTTAGCTTTTTTCTTGAGTGCCATACCGGGCAAAGAGTCTCTAATGACATCTATTGTTATTCTGAGAAGTTTTATTCTCTTGTTTGATATCGGAAATATCATCCTTATTAAAAAGCTTTTAAAACATTATCAAAAAGATGAACGATTGGTTTTCTTATATGCTTTAAATCCTTTAGTCATTATTGAATTTACCGGGAACCTGCATTTTGAAGCGGTGATGATATTTTTTACTCTCCTATTTGTTTGGATGCTATTAAAAAACAGATGGATTTTAGCTGCTATCTCCTTAGCATTGGCTATTTGCAGCAAACTTTTACCTATCATTTTTATCCCTTTGTTGATCAAAAAAGTAGGTTTAAAAAAAACGATTTTCATCGGTCTGATTACAGGCTTTGTTTGTCTACTGCTATTCTTACCTTTTTTGCACACAGAAAAATTATGGATGAATTTTAGGGAGAGCTTAAATCTTTACTACGGCAAATTTGAGTTTAACGGAAGCTTTTATCAATTATTTAGAACTATAGGATGGGAAATTTACAACTATAACCCCATTGCAAAAACCAGTAAGTTACTTATTGCTCTTACTTTAGCGGGCTTTATCATCACCTATATTAAAAGCAAAAATTTGCTTGAAGGTATTTTCTGGTTGATTTTCATTTACAATATTTTAGGAGCTATTGTACACCCTTGGTATATCTTATTTTTGGTTGCACTAAGCCCTTTTGTAAAATGGCGCTTTGGTGTAGTTTGGAGTTTATTGATTTGTCTAAGCTATTATACTTACAGCACTCGGCCTTATCAAGAAAGTATGGTTTTAGTAATGATAGAGTATGGTTTGTTGATGGTATTTTTGATTTATGAGGTTTGGAATCCATCAAAAACGCAAAAATTAAAAACAACTCTATAAAACTAATTTAGCTGGATCTTGGCGTGTATCCCAAAAACCAAAAGTTCTACATTATTGGCTTTAATTCTGTAAAATAAACTTACTTGTTTCACAAGCATACATTTATGTATACCACCTTCTTTAGAATAAGGAAAAAGCAAAAGATTTGGGGCTTTCCTGCCAAATATTCATAGGCCGTCTTTCGTTCTTCGGAAAGACAGATTGATTTTTAAAGGCGGCTCCTAAATATCTGCTTTTTAGGGTCTTTATACTTTATACTCTGTACTTTATACTTTTTACTTTCTACTTTCTACTTTCTACTTAAGAACCTAATTCTATAATTCTATCAAACTCATTTTGCTTGAGTGGCATTACAGACAATCTACCTTGTCTTACTAAAGAAATATCTTTTAAAAACGGATCGTTTTTGATGGTTTCTAGTGTAACCGGATTTTTTAAGGTTTCTACCGGAGCTAAATCTACCACTACCCAATTGGTATCTTCAGTTGTAGGGTCTTGATAAAATTCTTTTACCACCTTAGCAATACCTACTACATGTTTACCTTCATTACTATGATAAAACATCACTAAATCGCCTTCTTTCATGGCTTTTAGATTATTTCTGGCCTGATAATTACGCACACCATCCCAAAAAGTTCTACCATCTTTATTAAACTGCTCCCAGCTGTATTTAAATGGCTCTGATTTAACTAACCAATAATTCATTTTTTACGTATTTATACTTAATTAACAAGATTGAAATTAATAAAAGGGATTTTATTACTAAAACTTAATAACCCTATCTCAATGCAATATCTTCCACACCAATTCTCGCATTAAATCGCCGTGTTCTGTATTGCCAGTAGATTCTACTCCTTTAGATTTCAAATCGTATTCTCTTAATAAAGAAATCACCTGAAATGTTTTACCTAAACTATAGTTACGAGCAGCTAAATCATAATCTTTTACAAAATAAGGGTTTACACCTAGTTCTTTAGCTAATTGAGATTTATCTTGAACGTAATGGTATTTCAATATTTTGGTAAACCAGGTATTTAAATTACCCATTACCAATACAATAGGGTTCGATTTTGGATTAGCCTCAAAATAATTAATAATCTGGTTGGCTTTTAAAGCATCTTTTCTGGCTAAAGCATTTTGCAGCTCAAAAACATTAAATTCCTTACTGATACCAATATTATCCTGAACTTCTTTGGTGGTAATTTCTTGTCCTTGCGGCACATTCAGCATCAATTTCTCTAGCTCATTAGCAATTTTACTTAAATCATTACCCAAATATTCTGCTAAAAGCGCTGATGCTTTGGGATTAATATGGTACTTTTTGGTTTTGATGAAATCCTCTATCCAAGCAGGAACTTTATTCTCATAAATGGTATTAGATTCAAAAACCAGCCCTGTTTTCTCTAAAACTTTATAAACTTTCTTACGCTTATCAAACTTCCCATATTTGTGGCAAAGCACTAAAATGGTACTAGGCAAGGGCTTTTCGCAATAAGCCTGAAACTGGTCGGCAGCTTTATCCAATTTCAATTCCTGCGCTTCTTTTACCAAAACCAATTGATAATCACTCATCATAGGGTAACGCTTAGCAGCGTTAATTACCTGTATAGCTTCGGTATCTTTACCGTATAAAATGGTTTGGTTAAAGCCCTTTTCGGCATCAGACAAGACATGCTGTTCAAGCGCATCGGCAATTAAATCTATATAATAACTTTCTTCGCCATGCAACAAGTAAATAGGTTTTAGCTTTCTCGCCTTAATATCTTTGATGATTTCTTCTGCCGTCATGATGAACGAAATTAGCTATAATCATCAAAATAATTCAGCATATTTAAAATTCGTTCTAATTTAGCAGCATGTTTAAACCTGTACCTTTAAACCTTCCGCCCTACCCTTTTAAGCTTACGCAAAAAGAAGAGCAGCTTTTTATTTATGATGAGCTAAGGAAAAGGCAATTGGTGTTAACACCAGAAGAATGGGTTAGACAGCATTTTGTGCAATATCTCATCATCCAAAAAAAATACCCAAAAGGCTTAATCAAATTAGAGGGAGGTTTAAACCTAAATCAATTAAAAAAACGTACTGATATTGTTGTTTTTGATAAAGATGGTAAAGCCGATGTTTTAGTAGAATGTAAGGCTACCCATGTAAAAATAAATCAAGATGTTTTTGACCAAGCTGCAAGATATAACATGATCCATCAGGTGAATTATTTGGTGGTTACCAATGGTATTACACATGCTTATTGTAGAATGGATTACGTGAATCAGACTTATCAATTCTTAGAAGAACTGCCTTTATATATAAATAAATCATGATTCAGCTTGTTTGAAATGATTTTTATAGGTGATAATAACCTTTTATGGAATCACTCCGTATAAACGTATAATTAAACAATAAATCATGAGTGATAAAATTTACATCAAATGCAAGGAAACTAAACTTTCTAAGCATCAAATTTTAATCTATCTCACGACTCTCAACATTGGTATCATTACCAGCTTATTATTTTTTAACCAAGTGCTGATAAAAGATTTATTCTCTTATTTGGTCTATACCATCAGCCCTATTGTTACCTTATTGGTATTTCACCTCTATTACATTTTCAAGATTGAGGAGAACCAGTTTATCCTTATTACAGATGAATTTCTGCTGATAAAAGATAACTCGGGTACCGAACAACAAGATTTGAAGTTGTCTTTTACATCTTTAAAAGGATTTGAAACACGTTTTAACGCCGTTATTTTTCACCATCAAAACGGAGAAACCTATCGCGTTGGTTTAGACAATGTGAGGTGCGATACGAAGCGTTGGGAAATCAAAGAATTTTTAAGAAATCATATAGAAGAACTAAAACCTGTAAACCACATAGATGGGTTGTTGGTTGGTTAAGGAGTAGTTCATTAAATATTGGTTCATTAGTTCATTGTAATGAGGAACGAAGAAGCAATGTCATTTATATTGATTGAAGGATTGATTTTTGAATGAGAGATTGACATTTATATTGATTGAAGGATTGATTTTTGAATGAGAGATTGATAGATTTTGTACCAGTTGCCAATTTTCGGTTGCCAGTTTTCAGTTCTGGATGGCTAATATAGCGTTCTAAAGGTTTTTGAATTTTGATTTTTTCCTTTTGAATTTTTCAGTTCTGGATGGCTAATATGGCGTTCTTAAAGGTTTTTGAATTTTGATTTTTTCCTTTTGAATTTTTTTATAAAAAAAGAAGCAATCTCATTTATATGGATTGCTTCTTTATACTTTGTATTTTATACTTTCTACTCTTTACTTTATACTACAAAAAAGCCGCTAAGCTTTCTTTTAATATTTTGATTTTTGCTTCGGCATCGGCTTTTTTGTTTTGCTCGTTAGCTACTACTTCAGGTTTTGCATTTTGTACAAAACGCTCGTTACTTAATTTAGCATCAACAGCTTTTAAAAAACCTTCTAAATAGGCAATTTCTTTATTGATTTTTTCTTTCTCTGCTTCGGTGTCAATATTTCCTGCTAAAGGAACAAAAAACTCATCTCTACCTGCTAAGAAAGTAGCAGCACCACTTAATTTATCTTGCGTATAAGACATTTCGCTGATGTTTGCCAGCTTAGCAATAATAGCTTTATAAGATTCGAAATTGATATCAGAACTTACTTTTATAGCCAAGTTTAAAGCTTCTTTAGGCGAAATTTGTTTGGTATTTCTGATATTTCTAATCTCTGATACCACTTGTTTTACAACCTCTATTTCTTTCAATAACTGTGTATTTACAGCCTTACTTTCTGGCATTTGAGCAATGATACAACAATCTGTAGAAGCTCGCTCTCCAAAAACATCATCATGCCATAATTCTTCTGTTAAGAAAGGCATAAACGGATGTAATAGCTTTAGAATGTTTTCAAAATAAGCAACAGTAGCTTTATAAGTTGCAGCATCAATAGGTTGCTGGTAAGCTGGTTTTACCATTTCTAAGTACCAAGCACAGAAATCATCCCAAACCAATTTATAAGAAGCCATTAATGCTTCTGATAAGCGGTACTGGTTAAAATTGCTTTCTATTTCTGCTAAAGCTTCGTTAAAACGACTGTCAAACCAAGCTATGGTAGTTTCATTTACATTGGGTAAAGTTTCATCAACTTCCCAACCTTTAACCAATCTAAAGGCATTCCATACTTTATTAGCAAAGTTTCTTCCTTGTTCGCAAGATGATTCATCAAACATGATATCATTACCTGCTGGCGAGCATAAAAGCATTCCTACACGTACACCATCGGCACCGTATTGAGCTATTAGATCTAATGGATCTGGCGAGTTGCCTAAAGATTTAGACATTTTTCTGCCTATTTTATCTCTAACAATACCCGTTAAGTAAACATTTTTGAAAGGTACTTCGCCTCTAAACTCGTGACCAGCCATAATCATTCGAGCTACCCAGAAAAATAAAATTTCTGGTGCAGTCACCAAATCATTAGTTGGGTAATAATAATTTACATCAGCATTTCCTTTAGCTTCTGGATGACCACAAACCGTTGGATCAAAAACCGATATTGGCCACAACCAAGAAGAAAACCAAGTATCTACAACATCTTCGTCTTGGCGTAAATCGCTCGATTTTAGATTTGCGAATTCAGATTTTAGATTTTTAAACTGATTTAGAGCCTCTTCGGCTGTTTTAGCAACCACAACTTCTCCATTAGGCGCATACCAAGCCGGTATTTGCTGGCCCCACCACAACTGACGAGAAATACACCAATCCTTCACATGCTCCATCCAATGGCGGTAGGTATTGATAAATTTGTCTGGTATCAGCTTAATATCACCGTTGTTTACATAATCTAAAGCCGGGCCAGCCATTTCTGCCATTTTACAGAACCACTGCATAGAAAGTTTAGGTTCTATGGCTGCATCGGTACGTTCAGAAAAACCTATTTGAGATTTATAATCCTCAACTTTTTCTAAATGCCCTGCTTCTTCTAGTAATTTAGCTATTTTCTTACGAGCGATAAACCTATCCTCGCCTACTAAAATTTGTGCTTTTTCGTTTAAAGTACCATCATCATTTAAAATATCAATAACCTCTAAATGGTGTTTAATACCTAATTCATAATCGTTTAAATCATGTGCTGGCGTTACTTTTAAACATCCGGTACCAAACTCCATATCCACATATTCATCGGCTATAACCGAAATCTCTTTATTAATTAGTGGGATAAAGACTTTTTTACCTTTTAAATGGCTGTAACGTTCATCATTTGGATTGATACAAATGGCGGCATCAGCCATGATGGTTTCTGGACGGGTAGTAGCAATTATTAAGTATTGCGTATTGAGATTTGAGATTTGAGACTCTTCAGATTGCATACTTCCGTCTGCTGACTGTGGACTTAAAGCATACTTAATATAGTACAACTTCTGATTTACCTCTTTACGGATAACTTCCTCATCAGAAACGGCTGTTAAACCTTTCGGGTCCCAGTTTACCATTCTAACACCACGGTAAATAAGTCCTTGTTTATGTAGATGGATAAAAGTATCTATCACGGCTTCAGACAAAGCAGGATCCATGGTAAAAGCAGTTCTGTCCCAATCGCAAGAAGCACCTAGCTTTTTTAATTGCTCTAGGATGATGCCTCCGTATTTGTCTTTCCACTCGTAAGCGTATTTCAGAAATTCTTCTCTAGAAATATCTTTTTTGTTGATGCCTTTCTCTTTAAGCATGGCAACAACTTTTGCCTCGGTAGCAATAGAGGCATGGTCTGTACCTGGTACCCAACAAGCATTCTTACCTTTCATTCTGGCTCTGCGTATCAATACATCTTGAATGGTATTGTTAAGCATGTGCCCCATGTGTAAAACCCCAGTAACATTTGGCGGAGGAATGACTATAGTGTAAGGTTCTCTCTCATCCGGAACGGATTTAAAGAATTTATGATCTAGCCAATACTGGTACCACTTTGCTTCTGCCTCTTTTGGGTTATAGGTTTTAGAAATGCTCATATTATGTTTACGGAAATCTTAATAAAGCGCAAAAATACGGTTTCTTATGAGATTTATATCATCAGCAAATGCTATTCATCAATTCTTAACGCCTATTCATCCTTGTAACAATATTTTTATGTATCATGAGTTAATAGTTGTATAATCTCGTATCACCATGAAAATAAGAATGAATACACACATTCTTGATGCCTTTTTATCTAAAACAGGTTTAAGATTTATTTATAACTGGTTTAATCGTTAGTAACAAAATTATTGATGTTTAAACATTTTGTTGGTGTAAAAGGTAAATTTAGTCAGCTAATTAACTAACAGAATTATGAAATTCAGCATTGCCCTATCAGCCATAGGATTAAGTATGGCTGCCTTAACATTATTTGCTACAGAGCCCAAAAGCTCTGATGACAAGAGCAAAAAAGAAGTAAAAAAATTTATTGACCCTGCCAATATGGATTTTAGTGTGAAGCCAGGCGATGATTTTGCACAATATGCCAATGGTATTTGGGTTAAAAATAATCCTATTCCAGCTAAAGAAACCAGATGGGGTAGTTTTTACGAATTGAGAGATTTCAACATCAATGCCGTAAAAACCATATTAAATAATGCTGCGGCCAAAACTAACGCTCCTGCTGGTTCGCCAGAAAGAAGAGTTGGAGATTTCTACAAAGCCGCTATGGATAGTATAACCATAGAAAAGCTGGGCTACAATCCAATAAAGGCAGATTTAGCTAAAATAGACGCCTTAAAAAGCACCAATGATATCATTCATGCTATTGCTACTTTACGTACACAAGGTATAGCTTCGCCAGTTTTTGGCTTTTATATTGGTCAAGATAGGAAGAACCCACAATTAATGGTAGCTCAATTAAGCCAAGGTGGCACTACCCTACCTGATAGAGATTATTACCTTAAAGATGATGCTCGAAGTGTAAAAATAAGAGACGCTTATAACCAATACGTACAAAAGCTATTTACACTTACAGGTTCATCGGTAGAAGAAGCCAAAAAACATGCTGCTACTATTTTTAATTTAGAAAAATCATTCGCTGCGGCACAAATGAGCCGTTTAGAAATGAGAGACCCTTATAAAACTTACAATAAGTTTGCTGTTGCAGATTTTTCTAAAACCACACCCAACCTAAATTGGAAGAATTTATTAGCAAAAATGAAAGTTCAGGGAGAGGACACCATTTTAGTAAGCAATCCTAAATTTTTCAAATCTGCTGATAGCTTATTAACCCAAACTGCTGTTGCTGATTTAAAAACTTATCTAAAGTGGAATATCATTAAAAATGCTGCTTCACACCTCAGTTCAGACTTTGTAAAGGCAAATTTTGAATATTCAAGAGTTTTAAGCGGCCAAAAAGTACAAACGCCACGCTGGCAAAGAATGTCTTCTTTAACTGATGGTACCATTGGTGATTTGCTAGGACAATTATATGTACAGCAACACTTTAAGCCAGAGGCTAAAGCAAGAATGAAAGAACTAGTAAACAACCTTTCTATTGCATTTGAAAAAAGAATTAAAGCTTTAGATTGGATGAGCGAAGAAACCAAAGTGAAAGCATTAGATAAATTACATGCTTTTACACCTAAAATTGGTTATACCGATAAGTGGGAAACTTATGATGGCTTAGTAATTAAACCAAATACGCACTTCCAAAATGTTAGAAACTCTGGCGAGTGGGCTTATAACAAAATGATAAGCAGATTAGGAAAACCAGTAGATAAAACACAATGGGGAATGACACCACCAACGGTAAATGCCTATTACAGTCCAGTGATGAATGAAATTGTATTTCCAGCGGGTATTTTACAATTCCCATTCTTTGACCCTAATGCAGATGATGCGATCAATTACGGAGGTATTGGTGCTGTTATTGGGCATGAAATGTCTCATGGTTTTGATGACTCTGGTAGCCAATATGATAAAGATGGTGCTTTACGTAACTGGTGGACAGCTGATGATTTAGCAAGATTTAAAGCAAAATCTGCAGATTTAGTACAGCAATACAACAATTATAAAGTGCTAGATACCATCCCGGTAAACGGCAAATTAACCTTAGGAGAAAATATTGGTGACCTTGGCGGATTAAACATTGCTTATGAGGCTTTTAAAATGACCGAGCAAGGAAAATCAAATACCAAAATTGATGGCTTCACCCCAGATCAAAGATTTTTCTTATCATGGGCACAAGTTTGGAGAGGCAGCTCTTTACCAGAAACAGCTGCTCAATTAATTATTGTAGATACACACTCACCAAACGAATTTAGAACCATAGGTCCAGTTGTAAATATGGATGCTTGGTACACTGCATTTGATGTAAAACCTGGAGACAAACTTTACAAAGCTCCAGAAAACAGAATAAAAATCTGGTAATCAATCTCTTATTTTTAAAGCCGCTTTTTAAATATCTTATATATTTTGAAAGCGGCTTTTTCATTTTAGCAAAAAGTAAAAAACACGTAATATAGAGCAAACAAAAATCTATTTGCTTGCGTATATTTATATGCAAATTCTCGTTATAGTGTTAATTCATGATGTTAAAAAAGTTTTACTATTTACTCCTTCTAGTTTTACCACAATCTTTATTTGCACAAATAAAAAATCCGGATTTTAAAGACATGCTTGATAGTATTTACCATCATAGCGTACCTTTAATCAGCGTTGACTCTTTAAAAGAACTTAAAAATGTTTATTTGTTAGATACCAGAGAGAAAGAAGAATTTAACGTTAGCCACTTAAAACATGCTCGTAACGTAGGTTATATTTGGTTTGATATGCGTGATGTTTATGACATCCCTAAAGATGCCACCATTGTAGTATATTGCTCTGTAGGTTATAGAAGCGAGAAAATTGGCGAAAAGCTTATAAAAGCTGGTTATAAAAATGTTTTTAATCTTTACGGAAGTATATTTGAATGGGTAAACCACGGTTATCCGGTATATAAGTCAGACGGGGTACAAACTTCTGAAGTACATACTTATAACAAAAAGTGGTCTAAATGGGTATCAAGAGGCACAAAAGTTTTTTAATTTAAATATCATTATTATATGCTAGAGCCTGATAGGCTAACAGTTGTTACTACTGCAGATGGGTCTAAAACCATCTATCACCCTATTATAAAAGAAAATTACCATAGTAGAAATGGAGCTTTACAAGAAAGCAACCATGTATTTTTAAACTCAGGCTTACGTTATTACTTAGCAGATAAACAACATACTGAGGTTGCTGTATTAGAAATTGGCTTTGGTACTGGCTTAAACTTTTTACTAACTGCTGATTTTTGTAAAGGCAAAGAAATACAACTTGATTATGTTGGTATTGAAGCTTATCCCTTAAACCTAAACTTGATTGAAGAAACAGCTTACCAAGAAATAGTTTCTGCCAATACTTGGAGTATGTTTACCAAACTATATGATGAAGCCTTGCAAAAAAATGTTATTTTAAATGAGTTTTGCAAATTGCATATTGCACCTATTACACTAGAAAATTTCTCTAGCACACAGCTTTTTGATGTCATTTATTTTGATGCCTTTGCATCTTCTAACCAACCAGAAATGTGGACCAAAGAAGCTATCACTAAAACCATATCTTTCTTAAAACCCGGCGGCGTATTTGTTACTTATGCCATTACTGGCGATTTAAAACGCATCATGAAATCTTTAAACATGAAAATCGAAAAAGCTCCTGGGGCAGCTGGAAAACGCGAAATGCTTAGAGCTGTGAAAGGCTAAAGAATTAAAAAGTAAAAAAGAAAAATTCAAAATTCAAAAACCTTAGGAACTCCTAGAGAACTGGTAACAGGAAACTGAAAACTCGCAACTGAATTAAATTCAAAAGGAAAAATTAAAAATTCAAAAAACTTTAGGAATGTCCAAAATGATATTCAACTGGTAACAGGAAACTGGCAACTGAATTAAATTCAAAAGGAAAAATTAAAAATTCAAAAACCTTTAGGAACTCCTAGAGAACTGGTAACAGGAAACTGAAAACTCGCAACTGAATTAAATTCAAAAGGAAAAATTAAAAATTCAAAAAACTTTAGGAATGTCCAAAATGATATTCAACTGGTAACAGGGAGCCGAAAACTGGCAACTGATACAAAATCAATCAATAGAAAAAATGCCAATCTATCTTATGTTATTGCTCATCAAGTATAATGTATTGATGTAGAATTGCTCTAAATTGCTTTTCAGATTTGCACTTATAGGTTATTTCTCATTTCCTAAAGCAATTCATCATTTTATTAAACCAATATCATGAACAAGATGAAAGAAGAAAAAGAAAATCATATACAGCGTAGAGCTTTTATTCAGAAAAGTGCCTTGTTTGCTGCTTCTACTTTAATATTACCTTTTTTAAGTGAAGATACATACGGCTTTGTAAACCCTCCTCTAAAGACTAAATCGGTACCAAATGTTAAACTTAATAACGGTGTCTTAATGCCTGTCCTAGGTTTCGGAACTTTTCAGTTAAGAGAATCTGTTTGCCAGCAAAGTGTAGCGGAGGCACTTGCTGTAGGTTATAGACTAATTGATACTGCTACTTTGTATAGAAATGAAGAATACGTAGGTGCAGCTATTAAAGAAAGCGGCATAAAAAGAGAAGAGCTTTTCATCACTTCAAAAGTATGGGTAACTGATTCTGGCTACGAAAAATCTAAAATTGCTTTTGAAACCTCTTTGAAAAAACTGGGTACAGATTATCTAGACTTATATCTTATCCACCGTCCAAGAGGAGATTTTAAAGGCTCATGGAAGATGATGGAAGAGCTGTATAAAGAAGGTAGAATAAGAGCTATTGGCCTTAGTAATTTTACACCAGCTCAATATGCTGATTTTATGAAAGAAGCTAAAATAGTCCCTACAGTAAACCAAGTAGAATCTCATGCTTTTTTCCATCAGGTAGATACTTATAAAGATTCAAAACAAAATAAGGTACAAATGGAAGCTTATACACCTTTTGCACAAGGTAGAAACGGACTATTTACCAACCCTGTTTTAGCTGAAATTGGCAAAAAATATAATAAAACCAACGCACAAGTAAGTTTAAGATGGCACTACCAAAGAGGTGTTATTGCTATCCCTAGAAGTTCTAAAAAAGAACATATCATTGAAAACTTCAACATCTTTGATTTTAAACTAAGCAAAGCTGATATGGCTACTATTGCCGCCTTAGATTTAAACAAAACACAGTTTCCTACTTGGGGTTGATTTTTTTTCAACAGATTAAGTTTAGAATCTCCGTAATAAAAATTTACGGAGGTTCTAAATTTCTATATTCTGTATAAACTAATCTTCTTCCCTATCCAATGCTGTACCTATTTCATCAATTTGTTGTTGATGTAAATCGCCCCAAAGTTGTTCCCACTCGTTATCTATTTTTCTTACTTGCGTAATGAGTTTACCTTGTTGTTCTATTTTAAAAAAGCTAATGCCATCGGTAGTTTCCTCTTTTCTAGCATTTAGCTGAGTTTCTTCACCATCTAATTTTATTATTAAATGAATGGGGTCTTGGTTCATGTCTTTCATAAATTGCAGATATATACATAACTATCAAAGGTTATACCGTAATATTATTTAAGAATGTGATGATAATAACTATTTTTAAACCATGAACGTATTTGATACCCAATATACTCCTGCCACTTCTTTTGAAAGGTTATTAGCTATCATGGATGATTTAAGATCTCAATGTCCTTGGGATAAAAAACAAACCATGGAAACTTTAAGGCATTTAACTATTGAAGAAACCTACGAACTCTCTGATGCTATTTTAGAAGGAGATATGCAAGAAATTAGAAAAGAACTGGGCGATTTGATGTTGCATTTAGTTTTTTATGCTAAAATAGGTTCAGAAACAAAAGATTTTAATATTACTGATGTTTTAAACGGCATCTGCGATAAACTTATTAACAGACATCCGCATATTTACAGCAATACTAAAGCAGAAACAGAAGAAGAAGTAAAGCAAAATTGGGAAAAAATTAAACTGAAAGAAGGTAATAAATCTGTTCTGGGTGGTGTGCCATCATCATTACCTGCGTTAATTAAAGCATCCAGAATTCAAGAAAAAGCTCGCGGAGTAGGTTTTGATTGGGATGATAAAACTCAAGTTTGGGAAAAAGTTGAAGAAGAATTACAAGAATTTAAAAACGAATTTAATATTGCTGATAACCAAGAAGTAGATAAAGAAAAGGCCGAAAGTGAATTTGGAGATTTAATGTTTTCACTTATCAACTATGCCCGCTTTTTAGACATTAACCCAGAGGACGCCTTAGAGAAAACAAATAAAAAATTCATTAAAAGATTCCAATATTTAGAAAGTAAAGCTTTAGAAATGGGTAAATCGTTAAAAGACATGTCTTTAGCAGAAATGGATGTATTTTGGAACCAAGCAAAAAAACTTTAATACCTGTGTATCAGTAAATAAAAAACATACGTAAGTAGTAATATAAAATTACTCTCTTATGTATTTGAATAATCTGCAATCCACTGTTTTCAGTCTTATTCTTATTTTGTTTATAGGGTTTGCCGCCTGTGAAAAAACCAGCAGGGTAGAGCTCCTTGAAAAAGATTACGAAGGAGTTTTTTATTTACAGCATAGCTCATATAACTATACCCCTAGCCCATTTGTACTCAAAATAAAAGAAGGCAAATACACTTTTATTCCGGGCCAAAACTCGCCCATGCGAGGGGGAAGCGGTTCTTTTACAGTAGAAGGTAATCAAGCTATTTTTAGAGATGAAAATTACTGGACAGCGGATTTCGATTGGAATTTTATCTTTAATGGTACCTTTGAAATCAGTAGTGATACCAAATATTTAGTATTAACAAAGAAAGTAAACGAAAATTCCAGCTACATTTATAAACTGGAAAAATAACCATGAAGCATCCTTATAGCAGTTTAAGCGATCAAGAGCTTATTATAAAATGCAGAAAAGACGATGTAAAGGCTCAAGAAATGCTTTACAAACGCTTTTATGCTTATGCTATGGGAATTTCTTTGCGTTATTGTATTAATAGAGATGATGCTTTAGAAACCGTAAACGATGCTTTTATGAAGCTGTTTAAAACCATCAAAACTTTTGAAAATGAAAGATTGATAAAGCCTTGGTTTAGACAAATTGTTGTTAACTCGGCTATTGATAGCCGAAGAAAAAATCTTAAACATTCTACAGTTTTAGACATAGAATATGCCGAAGAAAAGCCTGCTAACAATCAAATCATCTCTAAAATAAATGCCCAAGATATTCTAAAATTACTAGATGAGTTGCCAGAAATACATCGCTTAATTTTCAACCTTTACGAGATTGATGGCTATTCGCATGAAGAGATTTCAGATATTTTAGATATCCCTTCTAGCAGTTCTAGGGTATATTTATCAAGAGCAAAAGATAGATTAAGAAAATTAGTAAATAACCATTTTTATCTAAGTTATGAACGAGCAATTTGATAAAGAGCTGAGAGATCATATTAAAGATACATTTGATATTTACAATGATCAAATGGCTGATGACGGCTGGAAAAAATATCAACAGAAAGTACAGCGTAAAAAAATAAGAGCTTTTTTATTATGGAGCTTACCAAGCGGTATGGCTGCAGCGCTAGCTATATTTTGGTTATTAAACATTACGGTACAAACAGAAACTCAAGAAGACTTAAAACCAATTAAACTCAGTAAAAATAGCTTACAAAAACCATCAGAAAGTATTGAAGATAAAATAAGCTCAAAAAACATTAAAATAGCAGCTGATAATCAAATTATCAAAAAATCATACGATATCAACAAGCAAACTGAAGAGACCATTACTTATCAAAAGGTTAGAAAGCAAAATTCAACCAAGCTAGCTAGTAATTTTGTAGTAGATGATTACTTCTTCTTAAATGATACAATTGCTAAACCTTTAGAAATTAACGCAAAAAATATCAGTATCATTAATCAGCTTACCCATCAAACTCATTTAATTGATTTTATACCATCAACCAGTGAAATTATAAATACAGATAAAAGCAACAATAATAAGCGCCAGTATAATCAAAATACACCTATACTCGCTTTAACATCTACCCCACAAAATGCTTATGCAGGAGATATAAATAAAGCAGTAAATAAGCCTTTTAAAGCTTTAAAAAAGATGAAATTAGGTTTAGATGCTTCAACTTTTATGAATTTTACACAAGAGGGCATTAACGAAGACATTAACTTAGCTATAGGGGTAATATCCGAATATAGATTATCGAATAAGTTTAGTTTAAGCTCTGGTTTTAACTTCAATAAACAAACTGCTGCCTTTATAAGTAATAATCCACAACAAAATAATGCTGCCACAGAAAAAGCTTTTGCTAGTGCGATGGCAACAGTAGTTACACAAAATTTTTCTAATGCTAGATTAGTTGGTATTGATATTCCATTACAATTAAAATATACCTCGAGCTCTAAAAAAATCAATTGGTTTGTAACCGGTGGTTTTAGTTCGTATACTTTGTTAAATGAGCGCTATCTAAACAATATTTCTGTTGTAAATTATGGTTTTGCTGGTGTAGAAACCAACAATATAGTTTTAAAAGAAGAAAATAATAATAACTTATTTTCTAACCTACAATTAGCTCGTACCTTAAACTTATCTGTAGGCGTTAATATCCCAGTTAAAAATGTAACTTCTTTAGCTATAGAACCTTTTATCAAATATCCAATAAGAACAGTTGGTAATGAACAACTAGAAATTGGCTCGAGTGGTGTAAGTTTTAGGCTAAATTTAAATAAGTCTTTATTTAAATGATAGTGCCTTAACCGGAGATATTTTACTTACCAACATAGATGGAATAATTAAAACAGCTAGGCAAATAACCAACGTTCCTATATTGATGAGTATAATATCTAACCATTCAAATTGGACAGGAATAAAACTCATGTAATAAGAAGCTTCATCTAGCTTAAAAAAATGAGTTTGCTGTTGAATATAACCTAAGCCTAAGCCAAAAATATTACCCATAAGCATCCCAAAACCAACTAAATAAACGGCATTATAAAGAAAAATTTTTCTGATTCCCCAATTAGATTCGCCCAATGCTTTCAACAAACCAATCATATGTGTACGCTCCAAAATAATAATAAGCAAAGCAGAAATCATATTGATGATGGCTACCATCAACATCAAAACCAAAACCACTTGAGCGTTGATATCTAGTAAAGAAAGCCACTCGAAAATACTAGGGAAATTGGTAGTTACAGAAACTGCTTTAAGTTGTGTAGGCAATTCATCTCCAACCTCATAACTAGTAGCATCAAGCTGGTTAAAATCTTTAATTCTTAGCTCGTAACCTCCCACTTGATTGTCGTCCCACTTATTTAACCTCCTCACCAAATCCATATCTCCAATCACAAAAATCTTATCTACTTCTTCTACTCCAGTACGATAGATACCTACAATTTCAAACTTACGTTTACGTAAAGATTCTTGAATAAAGTACATCAAAAAATTATCCCCAACCTTTAAATTCAGCTTTTTAGCAACAAGTTCAGAAATCAGAATTTGCTGTTGATGACCGGGTTTGGTAAAATCTATAACCTTACCTGCTATTAAAACTTTATTGAAATTATCCCAATGGTAAGCACTATCAACACCCTTAAAAACAACCCCTTCTACTTCATCATTAGCTTTTATAATACCTGGTTTGGTAGCAAAAGCATCAACCACAGCTACGTTAGAAAGCTGTTTAATTTTGTTGAGATTTTGTTTTTCAAGGTTAAAAGATGAGTTCTCGTAAGACGAGTTTAAATCGTATTTAAGTACTTGAATATCGCCATTAAAACCTCTTATTTTTTCTCTTATTTCGGTTTTAAAACCCTTCATAATAGCGATAGCCAATAACATTACGCATAAACCAAGCGTTATGCCTAAGATAGCTATGCGTACAATTAGTTTTGAAAATGTACGCTCTGCTTTAAAGGAAAGCCTTTTGGCTATAAAAAATGCAAGATTCAAAAATTCTTTTTGTTTATTTGTAAGCCACAAATATGCGACCATTTACGCAAAAAAACACGTTAATTAGTATCTATGTTTAAAATCAGTCTCTTGTTAGCTTTCGTACTATCTTTTTATGGTTGCATAGCAGGTAATAAGCCAAATTCTATCACAGTTAAAGAAGCTCAAAAAGAAAAAACTATACTTACTGGCGCACAACAAACAGAGGTTTATTTGCCCTATTTAAAAGGTAAAAAAGTAGGTTTGGTGATTAACCAAACTGCTGAAATTAACAAGGTTTCTTTAGTAGATACTTTGAAAAGCTTAGGAGTTGATATTAAAGCTATATTTGGACCAGAACATGGTTTTAGAGGCGATGCGGATGCTGGCGAAAAAGTTGGAAATTATACCGATAAAAAAACTGGCCTTCCAGTGATTTCTTTATATGGTAAGAAACACGCCCCTTCCAAAGAAGATTTAGCCAATATAGATGTTTTAGTTTATGACATTCAGGATGTTGGCGTTAGATTTTACACTTATACCATCACCTTAGCTTATGTAATGCAGGCTTGCGCCGATAATCAAATACCACTACTTATTCTAGACCGACCAAACCCCAACGGGCAATTGATAGATGGCCCTATTTTAGAACCAGAATTTAAATCTGGAGTAGGAATGCACAAAATACCTATAGGCCATGGTTTAACATCTGCAGAATTTGCACAAATGGTAAACGGAGAGAAATGGCTTACCAAGGGCGCTCAATGTGAATTAAAAATTGTTAAGGTTAAAAATTATAGTCATAACATGGTTTATAGTCTGCCTGTTAAGCCATCTCCTAACCTACCTAATGCTTTATCTATTTATTTGTACCCAAGTTTATGTATGTTTGAAGGTACAGCTATTAGCCAGGGCCGAGGAACGCTTTATCCTTTCCAAGTTTTAGGACATCCGGCTTTAAAAGGCAAATACGAATTTAGTTTCACTCCAATAAGTATTGTTGGGATGAGTAAAAATCCTCCTTTAGAGAATCAGATTTGTTATGGTATTGATTTTAGAGGTACTGCTATAAAAGACATTCAAAATCAAAAACAACTTAATATAGGTATCTTATTAAAGCTTTATCAGGATTTCCCCGATAAAGAAAAGTTCTTCACACCTTTCTTTAATAAATTAGCAGGTAACGCTAAACTAATGCAACAAATTAAAGACGGCAAAACAGAAGCTGAAATAAGAAAAAGCTGGGCAAACGGACTCGAAATTTATAAGAAATTCAGAAAAAAATATTTATTATATAATTAAATCGAAAATATAAGCATGAGAATAGTATTTATGGGCACACCAGATTTCGCTGTAGCATCTTTAGATGCTTTAGTAAAAGCTGGTTTTGATATAGTTGGGGTTATTACAACGCCTGACAAACCAGCAGGAAGAGGACAAAAAATACAGGAATCTGCCGTAAAAAAATATGCTAAAGAACATCATTTATATATTTTACAACCAGAAAAATTAAAGGCTCCAGAGTTTTTAAAAGAACTAAAAGCCTTAGAAGCCGATTTGCAAGTTGTGGTTGCCTTTAGAATGTTACCAGAAGCCGTGTGGAACATGCCTAAGCTAGGAACTATAAACCTTCATGCGTCTTTATTACCTCAATATCGTGGAGCTGCGCCTATTAATTGGGCTATTTTAAATGGCGAAAAAGAATCTGGCGTAACTACCTTTTTCTTAAAACATGAAATAGATACTGGTGATATTTTATTTTATGAAAAAGTAGATATTACTGACGATATGACTGCCGGACAGTTACACGATGAACTGATGTTGATAGGTGCTAAATTACTTACAGAAACTGTAAAAGCTATTAAAGAAGGTAATTACGAGGAAAAACCACAAGATGAATTTGATATTGCTGTTCTTAAACATGCTCCAAAAATATTTAAAGACGATTGTAAAATCAATTGGAACCAACCCGTACAAAAAGTTTATAACCATATTAGAGGTTTAAGCCCATACCCTGCTGCTTTCACTTATTTACAAGACAAAACTTTCAAAATTTTCACCGGCCTGAAAGAAAATGCTACTGTTAACATACAGCCAGGTGAATACCTAACAGACGGCAAAACATTTTTAAAATTTGCCGCTTTAGACGGCTATATATCTGTAAAAGAAATTCAACTAGAAGGCAAAAAGAGAATGCAAATAGATGAGTTTTTGAGGGGTGTTAAGCTTTAGTTAGTTAGGTTGTTAGTTGGTTAGGTTGTTAGTTGGTTAGACCTGATAGTTATAGCTTGCTATTTAAATTTCTTGGTTAAGTTTTTCTACTAAAAACCTTGATACTTCATTAAAATATCTTTTCCTGTTGAAGCCCATTACCCATTGTATACCTTTGGTAGCATTGGTTAAAAAAACTTCTTCTGCCATATTTAGTATTTCTGGGTTTATTTGTGCTTCAACAACCTTTAAATCATTTTTTTGTGCCAGTTGCATCACTACTTGGCGCATCACGCCACCAACGCAGCCTTCACTTAAAGCAGGTGTATATAAATTGCCCTCGTAAACAATAAAGACGTTTGCGCTTATAGCCTCGCATAAAAAACCATGCTGATTCAATATAAAAGCCTCGTCTAATTTATGATGCTTCTTATACAAACCTGCCATCACATAATTTAAAGCATTACAAGTTTTAAGGTTAGATAATCTGTTTACTGCTTTAGGAATATCCTCATAAACATCTAAAATCAAACCCTTCGTATTGATATCATAATACGGAGAATCTAAAGGACTAACTTCTAAACTATAGCCGTTTTTATTTTGGTCTGGTGTATATAAACCTCCAGCATTTCTATAAATGGTTAATCTAAATCTGGCATTCTGTAGAATCTTATTTCGCTTACAAAGCTCCTCTGTTTTATCTTTTAAAAAATAAGCATCTAATTGCGAGTAGCCTTCAATTTTCAAAGTCTTCATCCCACTTTGCAACCTATCGGCATGTAAATCAGCAAAATTTAGTTTACCTCTAGACATACGCATGGTCTCAAAAATACCGTCTCCGTACCTGTAGCCTCTATTTGCTATAGTCAGTAGCTTTTCGTCTTCTTGATAAATCTCTCCGTTAAAATTGATAAAGCGTTTGACCATGCTACAAATTTAGAAATTGAACGTTTCTTTTTTAATAAGATTTTAATGATGCTGAATATAATTCGTCCATTTTTCTATAACCTGCTTAAAATCATCAGGTAATTCTGTTTCAAAATGTTTAAACTGTTTACTTACCGGATGTATAAAACCTAAAGATTGAGCATGTAGCGCCTGCCTCGGGATAGCCTGAAAACAATTTTCTATAAAAGTTTTGTATTTAGCCACTAAAGTTCCTTTTCTTATTTTATCTCCACCATAAGCAGCATCATTAAATAAAGGATGTCCAATATGCTTCATGTGCGCTCTAATTTGATGGGTTCTGCCTGTTTCTAACTCGCAAGCTACTAAAGTAACATAATTAAAACGCTGCAAAACTTTATAATGCGTAACAGACCATTTTCCTTTTTCAGGATCATCATAAACATCCATCACTTTACGGTCTTTAGCACTTCTGCCAATATAACCACTTATGGTACCGTCGGTTTCTAAATCTCCCCAAACTAAGGCAATATACCTTCTGCTGATACTATGATCAAAAAATTGTTTGGCCAAGAAAGTCATGGCTCTTTCGTTTTTACTGATGATTAACAAACCAGAAGTATCTTTATCTATACGATGAACTAAGCCTGGTCTGCCATCATTTCCGGGTAATTGTGGCAGTTGTGTGAAATGAAAAACTAAAGCATTTACCAAAGTGCCATTCCAATTACCAAAACCAGGATGAACCACCATCCCAGCTTTTTTATTAACTAAAAGCACATCATCATCTTCGTAAACTATTTCAATAGGAATATCTTCTGGATAAACGGTAGTGTCTCTTGGCGGATGTGGTAATACAATCGAGATATCATCATTGGGTTTTACTTTATAGCTGGCTTTCACTGGTTTATCATTTACCAGCACATTAGCCATTTCTATAGCATTTTGGATACGATTTCTTGAAGCATTTTCTACACGGTGCATCAAAAATTTATCTATTCTTAGTAAAGACTGTCCTTTATCAACCTTAATTCTCAGGTGCTCATATAGGTCACTCTCTTCTAAATCTGATGCTTCTTCATTAAAATCCATAAACAAAATTAAACCTTTTAAATTATTTTCAATCAATTAGAAAAAAATGGTATCACATTTGAGCTCGGCAACGTACTATCAAAACTAGAAAAACAAATTATGAAAGACTTTACTAAAAAATTCGTGTTCGTACTTAACTTTTTTCCATTTCTTATTAAAAAGATATACTTTAGGAATTGAATTAAATCATTCCTAAAATGAAAAGAATAGTACTTTTTTTTAAAACTTCTGCCTTAACACTATCATTACTGGGCGCTTTTTCAACCGTATCTGCTCAAGATGATATCGGCGAGCTAGTAAGAGCGGGCAAAGAAGACGCTACAAAACTTACTCAGGCCTATTTAAATCCTTTTTTTAAGGGCTTCGGTTTTGGTATGAACAGCGGCTGGTTCAACTCTGCCAAAACAAAAAATTTAGGCAAATTTGATTTGAGAATACAAGCTACAGGTGCTTTTGTACCACCAGCAGACCAACGCTTTAATATATCTTCTTTAGGTTTATCAAATGCAAGAGTTAAAGCTGGGCAAAGTAATTTTACCCCAACTATTTTTGGTGATGATAATTCTGCTACAACTATTGAAGTATTAGACGACAATGGAGATGTAGCTGCAGAATTTCAAATGCCACAAGGTACAGGTTTCAATATCGCACCTTCTCCGCAGGTTCAATTAACAGTAGGTTTAATTAAAAATACAGATGTATCTGTAAGATTTGTACCATCAGTAAAAATTGGGGATGGAGGTCAAATAAACTCATGGGGAGTAGGTATTAAAAAAGAAATTACTTCTTTTTTACCAGGAAAGTCTGAAAAAGTTATTCCTGTAGATATTTCACTAGCATTTGGCTATAACCAAGTAAACATTGATTACAAAATTGCTGTTGCAGACCAAGTTAATGCTGATAACGAAGGTTTAATTCCTGGACCAAATGCAGGAAAAGACCTTAACCAAAGAATAGAAGCAAAATTATCAGGCTATACTGTTGATGCTATTTTATCTAAAAAGTTAGCCATTTTTACTCCTTTTGTTAGTGTGGGTTATAATACAGCAAAGACAGAAATAGGTGCTTTAGGTGATTATATTATTAAAACTGGCTCTGGCATTAATGATAAAGAAACCATAACAGACCCTATTAAAATAAATCAAAAAGATATTTCAGGAATGAGAGCAGGCGTAGGCTTCTCTTTACACCTCGCTATTTTTAGATTATACGGAGCTTATAACATTGGAGAATACAATGCCGTTACAGCTGGTTTGGGCATTGGAATAGGGAAATAATCACATCCATAAAAACATTTAAAAGCCATTCTTTAATCAGGATGGCTTTTTTTATTTTGCATGATGCTTAACTTACAGTTTTATAGTCCTGAGGAAGAAGTTTTTTACCCAGTTTTTGAGCAGAAAAATATCAGACTCTTTGTAAAAAGAGACGATTTGATACACCCTTTTATTTCTGGTAACAAATGGCGAAAATTAAAATATAACCTCTTAAAAGCATCCGCAAACCAACAAAACCATTTAGTAACATTTGGTGGTGCATACTCAAACCATTTATTAGCTACTGCAGCAGCTGGATCTAAATTTGGTTTTAAAACTACTGCTTTTGTAAGAGGCGAAGAGGTTAATAACAGCTTATTAAGTTTGTGCAAAATACATGGCATGCATTTAATTTTCACCAGCCGAGATGCCTATAAAAATAAAAAACAACTTTTTGATGAACACTTTTCTCATAACCCAAAAGCTTATTTTATTGATGAAGGTGGTGCTGGAAAAGAAGCAGAATTAGGTTGTAGAGAAATTATAACCGAGCTTAAACAAAACTATGATTATATTTTTTGTGCTGCCGGCACCGGTACAACATCCGCAGGTATTATTAATGCTATTGACTTAAATAAATTAGATAGCATATTTGTTATGGTACCTGTATTAAAAGGTGGTATTTTCTTAAAAAATGATATTGAACCTTTATTAATAAATAACTCTAATTATCTTTTATTAGATCAATACCACTTTGGTGGATATGCTAAAACTACTCCAGAACTGATACAGTTCATCAAGGATTTTACATCCAAAACAGGTATTTTATTAGACCCGGTTTATACCGGGAAAGCTATGTTTGCTATACAAGATTTAGCTCAACAAGACTTCTTTAAAGCCAATAGTAAAATCTTAATGATACATACCGGAGGGATTTTTGGGATATTAGGTATGCTAGACAAATTCTAGCGTAACATCTTCATCTACATTAAATCATTTGGGTTTTATGGGCTGTTTTCGTATATTATAACCAAATCCTAGAGTTATGTATAAAATTAATATAGCCCCAAAACAAGTAGAAAAGGTTTTAAGTAAACATTTGCTTACAGATGGTTATGATTTACTTTTTGACATGGAAAAAAGTAATGGCGTACATATTTATGATAGCAAACATAATAGAACCTTATTGGATTTTTTCACCTGTTTTGCATCTGTCCCTTTAGGCTATAACCATCCAAAAATGTTAGCAGATGAAGGTTTTAAGCAAAACCTTATGCTTGCAGCATTAACCAATCCATCAAATTCTGACATTTATACTGCCCAATATGCTCAGTTTGTGCAAACTTTTTCTAGGGTAGGTATCCCAGATTATTTACCGCATGCATTTTTCATAGCTGGTGGTGGCTTAGCCATAGAAAATGCGCTAAAAGCTGCAATGGATTGGAAGGTACAAAAGAATTTTGCCAAAGGTTATAAGCAAGAAAAAGGTTTTAAAGTTTTACATTTTGAACAAGCTTTTCATGGAAGAACTGGTTATACGCTTAGTTTAACTAATACCTTACCTAATAAAACAAAATGGTTTGCAAAGTTTGATTGGCCTCGGGTATCGAACCCTAAAGTAAAATATCCTTTAACGGATGAAAACTTACAAGATTTAATTCAGCGAGAGGCTAAATCTATCCAAGAAATAAAAGACGCTTTTAAAAATCATCAGGATGATATTTGCGCCGTTATTATTGAACCTATACAAGCAGAAGGTGGCGATAACCATATCAGAAAAGAGTTTTTAGAACAAGTGCGTATACTTTGTGATGAAAATGAAGCACTACTTATTTATGATGAGGTACAAACTGGCGTTGGTTTAACAGGTAAATTTTGGTGTCACGAGCATTTTGGAGAACTTGCCCGACCAGACATCATTGCTTTTGGTAAAAAAATGCAGGTATGTGGAATTTTAGCCGGTAAAAAGCTTGATGAAGTAGAACATAATGTATTTACAGTGCCATCCAGAATTAATTCTACTTGGGGTGGTAATTTGGTAGATATGGTAAGAGCTTCAAAAATTTTAGAAATTATTGAAGAAGACCAGCTTTGTGCTCACGCTGCTGAAGTTGGAAATTATCTTCATGAACAGCTTCAACAGATAGCCGAAGAAGATGAACGCGTAAAAAACGTAAGAGGAAAAGGTTTATTATGCTCCTTTGATTTTGATAAACAAGAACAAAGAAACCATTTTGTAGCTAAAGGAATGGAGTACAAAGTGATGTTTTTAGGATGTGGTCATAGCACCATAAGATTTAGACCAGCTTTAATTTTGCAAAAACATCATGTAGATGAAGGTATGGAGGTAATGAGAAAAGTATTAAAAGAGCTTTAAAAGAATTTTAGCGCAGGCATTAATACCTGCGCTAAAACATAACTCAAAATTAAACAAAAGCACTAAAGCCCGTAATTGCCCTACCAACTATTAAGGAGTTTATCTCTTTTGTACCTTCGTAAGAGTAAATAGCTTCAGCATCTGCAACAAAACGAGCTACATCGTATTCAAGTAAAATTCCGTTTCCACCCATCACCTCTCTTGCTCTGCTTACTACATCGCGGGTACGCATGGTACAAAATACTTTTGCTAGGGAAGCATGTTCATCAGTTAATTTGCCTTCATCTTGCAGCTTTGAAAGTTGAAAAACTAGAGTTTGCATAGCTGTAACATTAGATAACATCTCAACTAAATGATTTTGTATCAATTGAAAAGAGGCTATGGGCTTACCAAATTGAACACGTTCTCTGGTATATTTCAAGGCACTTTCATAAGCACCTCTAGCACATCCTACAGCCATCCAGGCAACACCTGCCCTAGTCATCTGTAAAACTTTGGCAACATCTTTAAAAGAGTTACAGTTTTGCAGTCGGTTTTCTTCTGTTACAACGCAATCTTTTAAAGTGATAAGACCATTTTGTACAATCCTTAAAGCCATTTTATTTTCTATCTTCTCTACAGAAAAACCAGGATTACCTTTTTCAACAACAAATCCTTTTACCTGATTATCATCTAAATCTCTAGCCCAAATAACATTAACATCAGCAAAAGTGGCATTGCCAATCCATTTCTTCTGGCCATTTAAAACCCATGTATCACCATTTCTTTTAGCTGTTGTAGTTAAACCGCCTGCTGCTGCAGAACCAATTTCTGGCTCGGTTAATCCAAAAGAACCTATCAATTCCATTTTCTGCATTTTTGGCAACCAACGTTGTTTTTGCTCATCAGAACCACATATGTAAATAGAACCCATTGCCAAGCCACTTTGTACTCCAAAGAATGTAGCTATAGATGCATCTATCCTCCCCATTTCTGTAGCTAGAATACCCTCCATTAAAAAAGAACGGTTAGGACATCCATAACCCTCGTAGGTTAATCCGCAGATATTTAACTCGGCCATTTTGGGTATAATCTCATGAGGAAACTCGGCCCTGTTCCAATATTTATTAACAATAGGCTTAATTTCAGTCTCCATAAAAGCCCTTACTTTTAATTGTAAAGCTCTATCTTCAGGAGATAGGGAATCAGAAAGCTCGTAAAAATCTCCATTTATAGGAGGTAATTCTTTAACTTTTTTATTGCCACCAACCATTTTCATCAATCCTGCAAGCTGTTTTTCATCAAGCTTGCTAAATTGATTCATGACTTCTTTTAAATCTACTTTTTGAGAAAGCGCTTCTAACTGCTTAAAGTCAACAGATTTAAACAGCTGGTAAATATTTTTTACTTTTGAAAAAACGTTAGACATATCTTGAAAATTGGTTTATTAATTAACAAGATACCTTTCTGGTTGTTTTTTTTAAAGCTTTAAGATTAAGAAATGATAATTACTTTAAATCAAAAAGATTGTCTACACCTAATATTTTTTTAGAAAGGAAACCTTCTGCAAAAGGCACTTGAATAGATTTACCCATTTCTCTGGCTCTTCCAATAATAACTTCTAAAAAGTCTGGGTTAGAGATATACGTTTCAGGTTCATCCAGTGTAACGCCTGGAACATAAAATTGAGTTTTATAAGCTCTTATAGCTTCTAATTTTTGCTGATGATATGGTGTAATATCTATAACAATATCTGGCTTTATATAGGTATCCTGAATAAAAGAAAGTAATAATCTAGGTCGATGAGCCTTTTGCTCAGCATCATGATAAGTGGTTTTAATTTTTGATAAACCAGCTAAAAAACAAGCATCATTAACCAATTGAAAAGCCTTTCCGTGGTCTGGATGCCTATCATAATGAGCGTTAGTAACAACTATTTCTGGCTGATATTTTCTAATCACTTCAATAATTTGAAGCTGGTGCTTTTCATCATTTTGAAAAAAACCATCTCGCATATGCAAATTCTCACGAACATCAAGACCTAAAATTTTAGATGCTTCTGCCGCTTCTTTATCTCTCAAATCTGCAGAGCCTCTAGTGCCTAGTTCTCCTCTGGTTAAATCTACCACGCCCACCTTTTTACCCATAGCTTTATGCTTAAGAATAGTTCCAGCGGCACCTAATTCAACATCATCAGGATGAACGGCAATAAATAATAAATCTAACTTCATGTTTATTTGGTAACGCTTAATAGCTTTTGAATTTTCTTCTTCACACGAGAAGTATTAGGTTTGGTAAAAGGATAGAAAAAGTCTACAACCTCTCCTTTAGAATTTACTAAGAATTTATGAAAATTCCATCTTGGTGTAGAGCTTACTTTACCGTTTAATTCTTTACTAGACAAGAATTTAAACAAGGGATGAGCATAAGGTCCTCTTACTTTAACTTTTTTGAAAATAGAAAATTTAGTATGATAGTTTATACTACAGAATTTACCAATTGCTTCGTTTTCAAGTGGCTCTTGCTGCCCAAAATCATTACTTGGAAAAGCTAAGAT
Source organism: Pedobacter puniceum (assembly GCF_009674685.1). Taxonomy (GTDB): domain Bacteria; phylum Bacteroidota; class Bacteroidia; order Sphingobacteriales; family Sphingobacteriaceae; genus Pseudopedobacter; species Pseudopedobacter puniceum. Next base: position 422,887 of record NZ_WKJI01000001.1, on the reverse strand, counting down.
TTCAAATTTTTCACCTTCAAAAGTTTGTCTAAGCTCTTCTAAATCTTTTAGTTGAGGAGTAAAACCACACTCTGATGCCGTATTAACAATTAATAAAACTTTTCCTTTATAGGCATCCATACTCACTTCAGTTCCTTTTATATTCTCTACTCGGAACTGATAAACTGTCTTTTCGCTCATTACTGATAAGTATAATATCCTGAAGCTAAAATAATTGCTTCAATATCTCTTTCTTGCTGTACATCGTATTTGGCTTTTAAATCATGACCAAACATTTTTGCTACAGATTGTAAAAAGAATGCAGGAACCCTTCCTTTGGTCTCTTTTAAGTGATCAAAACTAGAACTACCTGTTTCTCTATCAATCAACTTAATTAAAATATCTCCTTGTGTAATGGTCATATTTTTAATCTCACGATTAAACAAATCTTTAATCTCTTTCTCACAACCTTTAATTAACTCTTTTTGTTTTCTTTTATTAGAAGTGAGTGCTAAATCTTTCTCTAGTTGTCTGTATCTTTGTCCGGCAAAACGAGCATAAGGCAATACTTTTAGAACATTATATTTTAATCTTCTATATTTTGCTAAATCTTCTGGAGATCTAAATATCCTTCTGTCTACAACAGAAACCTCATTTAGAACTACCCAAGGCACTAGTATACCATCAACATCTGCGAGTGCTACTTTAATAGTATCGTTTTTGCCGGTTATAGGTAAAACAGGTTTTTGTGCCATTGTGTAAAATGACATTAAGGAGAAAATGATTCCTAGAAAAAAACCTTTGATTTTCATAATTTTAATATACAAATTTATCACTTATTAATTACCTTTCTACATAATAAGTAACCCAATAATTGTTAGGAGAAAGTAAAATCATTTGTGCTACAGATATTTTTTAGATGAAAGACTACATAATAGATTTAGAAGCAGAAAAATCAGAGATATTGAAACGTTACAGAGCCTTGCTAAGAGCCTGTAAACCAACAATGAAGAAAGGCGATAAGAAGATGATTAGACAAGCTTTTGATATGGCTGTTGAAAATCATAAAGATATGCGCCGTAAATCTGGCGAGCCTTATATCTACCATCCTATTGCCGTAGCACAAATAGCCGCAGAAGAAATTGGCTTGGGTACAACTTCTATTGTTTGCGCTTTATTACACGATGTAGTTGAGGATACCCATATTTCTTTAGAAGATATTGAAAGAGAATTTGGTAAAAAGTGTGCTAAAATTATTGATGGCTTAACTAAAATTTCAGGAGTTTTTGATGCAAACAGTTCTATGCAAGCAGAAAACTTCAGAAAGATGTTATTAACCTTAGCTGATGATGTTAGGGTAATCTTAATTAAGCTAGCAGACCGCCTACACAATATGCGTACGATGGATTTTATGCCGCGAGATAAGCAGCTTAAAATTTGTTCTGAAACAGTTTATTTATATGCTCCCTTAGCACATCGATTAGGTTTATATGCCATAAAATCCGAACTGGAAGATTTATCCATGAAATACATGGAACCAGAAACTTATAAATTTATTGCTCAAAAACTGAATGAAAAAAAGGCCGAGAGAGAGCTATTTATTAAAGATTTTATAGGCCCTATTAAAAGAATTTTAGCTGAGCAAGATTTACATGCTGATGTTGTAGGAAGGCCAAAATCTATCCATTCTATATGGACTAAGATGAAGAAAAAAGGTATTCCATTTGAAGAGGTTTATGATTTATTTGCAATTAGGATAATTCTGGATAGCAAACCAGAAAGTGAAAAAGCAGATAGCTGGAAAGCTTATTCTATTGTAACAGATTTATATCGTCCAAATCCAGACCGTTTAAGAGATTGGATTTCATCGCCTAAGGCAAATGGTTATGAATCTTTACATACAACCGTTATGGGCCCTAAAGGGCAATGGGTTGAGGTTCAGATAAGAACACAACGTATGAATGAGATTGCTGAGAAAGGTTTTGCCGCACATTGGAAATACAAAGAATCATCATCAGACAGTGGTTTAGACCAATGGGTGCAAAAAGTACGAGAGCTTTTAAGCAATCCGGAAGCTAATGCTTTAGATTTCTTAGATGATTTTAAGATGAACTTATTCTCTGATGAGATTTTCATCTTCACCCCTAAGGGCGATTTAATTCAGCTCCCGATTGAAGCCACTGCGCTAGATTTTGCTTTTGAAATCCACTCTGATATTGGTGCCCGATGTATTGGTGCAAAAGTAAACCATAAACTGGTTCCTTTATCTTACAAACTCCAAAACGGAGACCAAGTAGAGGTTATCACCTCAGGTAAACAAACACCCAAAGAAGATTGGCTAAATTTTGTGGTCACCGCAAAAGCTAAAGCTAAAATTAAATCATCCTTAAAGGAAGAAAAACGCAAAATAGCTGAAGATGGTAAAGAGATTTTAGAGCGTAAGTTGAAATCTCTAAAAATCACTTACAACTCTGATAATATTTACAAATTAAGCTACTTTTTTAAGCTACAATCTACACAAGATTTGTTCTATAATGTAGCTAAAGGTATTATCGATTTAAAAGATCTTAAAGAATTTGCCGCATCAGAAAAAGTAGTAGAGCAAAAACCTCAGCAAAATATAGATTCTGAGAAAATACAAAACATTATTAAACAAGTTAAATCTAACGATAGTGATGTTTTATTAATTGGTGAGGATATGCAAAAGATAGATTATAAGTTATCTAATTGTTGCAACCCTATCCCAGGTGATGATGTTTTTGGCTTTGTAACCGTATCAGACGGAATAAAAATACACCGTACCAATTGCCCTAATGCAACCAAACTCATGTCGAGCTTTGGTTATAGAATTGTAAAGGCTAAATGGAACAGTCAGAAGCAATTAGCCTTTCTTACCGGACTTAAAATCACAGGTATTGATGAAGTTGGCTTGATCAATAACTTAACACAGGTTATTTCTAATGATTTTAAGGTAAATATGCGCTCTATTACGATGGATACCGAAGACGGTATTTTTCAGGGCACTATCATGATATATGTTAATGATACTCAACACCTTGAGAATTTAATTAAGAAGATAAAAGAGGTAAAAGGTATTACAGATGTACTACGTTTTGACTCTTCTGAGGAAACAATATCAGTAAAAAACTAAAAAGCATTTAGCTATATTGTAAATTTTGATAACTTTGACACTCTAACAATCGCTATGGCTGTACAAGAAACCATTGAGATGGTAAAAAAAATTTTCGAATCTTATCTGGAGAATAAAAATCTTAGAAAAACTCCCGAAAGGTTTGCCATACTCGAAGAAATATACTCCAGAACAGATCATTTTGATGTAGAATCTCTCTACATACACATGAAAAACAAGAAATACCGTGTAAGCAGGGCTACTGTTTATAACACGTTAGAACTCTTGTTATCTTGTGATTTAGTTACCAAGCACCAGTTTGGTAAAAATATGGCTCAGTTTGAAAAATCTTATGGTTACAAACAACATGACCATATTATTTGCCTTGATTGCGGGAAGGTAGTAGAATTTTGCGACCCTCGTGTTCAACAAATACAAACCATGATGGGCGATTTACTTAAATTTAATATCCAGCACCACTCTTTAAATCTTTATGGTAATTGTACCAAACTAAGTAGTGGCTACTGCGAATCTTACAACAATAAAAACTAATTAATTTATAATGGCTGTTGATGTTTTATTAGGCCTTCAATGGGGCGACGAAGGTAAAGGAAAAATTGTTGATGTTTTAGCACCTCAATATGACCTAATCGCTCGTTTCCAAGGTGGCCCTAATGCCGGGCACACTTTAGAGTTTGATGGCAAAAAATACGTTCTTAATACTATCCCTTCCGGAATTTTCGAGAAAAACACTTTAAATCTTATAGGTAATGGTGTGGTTATAGACCCTATTATCTTAAAAAGAGAATTAGATAAATTAAAAGATGCTGGACACGATTTATTAGCAAAGAAAAACCTATTTATTGGTCGTAAAGCACATTTAATTTTACCTACGCACCAACTTTTAGATGCCGCGTCTGAAAATAAAATGGGAGATGGCAAAATTGGTTCTACCCTTAAAGGAATTGGACCAACCTATATGGATAAAACCGGTAGAAACGGCTTAAGAATTGGTGATATTGGCTTACCTGATTTTAAAGAACGTTACCAAAAACTAGTAGAAAAACACAAAAGTATTTTGGCCCACTACGGAGAAGTTGAAGATTTCTCTGAAAAAGAAGCTGCTTTTTTTGAAGCGATTGAACTGATTAAAAAATTCCCTTTTGTAGATAGCGAGCATTTGGTGAATGATTATCTAAAACAAGGAAAAACCGTATTGGCAGAAGGTGCACAAGGTACCATGCTTGATATTGATTTTGGTTCTTACCCTTTTGTAACTTCATCTAACACTACTACTGCAGGTGCTTGTACAGGTTTAGGTGTGGCACCAAAAAATATTGGCGATGTAATTGGTATATTTAAAGCTTATTGCACACGTGTTGGTGGCGGCCCTTTCCCTACCGAGCTAGATAATGAAATGGGCGAAGAATTAAGAAAAATTGGTAATGAGTTTGGTGCTACAACAGGCAGACCAAGAAGAACCGGTTGGATTGATTTACCAGCCTTAAAATATGCTATTTTATTAAATGGTGTTACCCAATTGGTGATGACTAAAGCCGACGTTTTAAGCGGTTTTGACAAAATATATGCTTGTACCCATTATAATTATAATGGCGAAACCATAGATTATATGCCATACGATATTTGCAGTATACAGCCAGAACCTGTTTACGAAGAATTAGAAGGTTGGAATGAAGATTTAACAGGTATACGCTCACCAGAAGAAGTGCCTGTTAGATTAAAAAACTACATTGCTTACTTAGAAAAGCATTTGGAAGTTCCTATTAAATATTTATCTGTTGGACCAGACAGAACACAAACACTAACCATGTGTTAAATAAAAAAATCCGAAGCTAAGCCTTCGGATTTTTTATTTTCTTGCCTAAGTTTGCAGCAAATGATGCAGTTAAAGATAGAGGATAAGTTTGTATTTAAACAACAAGCTTTAAGATGGGGAAACCAGCATGAATACTGCGCCGTTTTTGATTCGCACCAATATCAAGACCCCTATTCTACTTTTGATTTATTAATAGCTGTAGATAGCATCGCTACTTTAGAAACTCCTTACGGGGATGCTTTTACTAAACTAGAGGCATTTAAAAACAAGCACCAAAACTGGTTAATTGGTGGCTTAGCGTACGATTTAAAAAATGAGGTTGAGGATTTAACATCTCACAACATAGATTCATTAGCTTTTCCAGACTTATTTTTCTTTGTACCCAAACACCTTATCCTTATTAAAGGTGATGATTTGGCTATCTTTAGTAATGATGCTGAACAAGTTTTAACCGCTATTTCTAACACCAGCATAGAAGAAGAGCAAAGCCTACCTCCTATTGAAATCAACTGCAAATTCTCTAAAAAAGAATATATCAAAACTGTAAAACAAATACAGCAAGAAATAGTAGCCGGAAATATTTATGAAACCAATTTTTGTATCGAGTTTTATAAAGAACTTACAAGCTTAAATCCGGTACAAGTTTATGAAAGGTTAAGTCAACTATCTCCTACCCCATTTTCTAGTTTTTTTAAATGGAAAGATAAATACGTTTTATGTGCTAGTCCAGAACGCTTTTTAGCAAAAAGAGGGAATAAAATAACATCGCAACCCATAAAAGGAACTGCCAAAAGAGGAAAAAACCCAGAAGAAGATAAGGCCATCAAAGAAGCCTTGGCAAATCATCCAAAGGAGCAGCAAGAAAACGTCATGATTGTTGATTTGGTAAGAAATGACTTAACTAAATCAGCAAAAAAAGGAACTGTAGCTGTAGAAGAACTTTTTGGTATTTACAGCTTTAAGCAGGTGCATCAAATGATTTCTACTGTTGTTTGTGAAGTAGATGAAAAGTTGAGTATAACAGAAATTATTAAAAACACTTTCCCTATGGGAAGTATGACAGGTGCACCAAAAATTAAAGCCATGCAATTGATGGAAAACTATGAAAAAAGTAAAAGAGGTATTTATTCCGGAGCTATAGGTTATATCAGCCCAAATCAAGATTTTGATTTTAATGTAGTCATCAGGAGTATTTTATATGATAAAAACTCTAAATATCTTTCTTTTCATGCTGGTAGCGCTATCACGTTTTACGCTGATGCAGAAAACGAATATGAAGAATGTCTATTAAAAATTAGTGCTATGCTAGCAAGTGTTAATGGAAGTGTGGAAACTAATTAAAATCTACACCACCTCCGCCACTACAAATGTACTGCCTCCTACAAAAACCAAATCATCCTTTTTCGCTTCATTTTTAGCGGCTTCTAAGGCATCCAAAACAGAAGTAAACACTTTGCCTTTAAAACCTAAAGACATTGCTTCATGAGCGAGTTCTTGTGCAGGTTTAGCTCTTTCTAATTGAGGTGCACAAAAATAATAAATAGCATTATGCGGTAATAAGCTTAAGACCTTAGCAATATCTTTATCTTTAACCATACCTATAACCATGTGTAGGTTTTGATGAGGTGTAAGCGCTATATTTTTTAGAACTTCTTTTATACCATCTTCATTATGGCCGGTATCACAAATAACTAAAGGCTTTTGCTGTAAAACTTGCCAACGCCCCATTAAACCACTTATTTGCTTTACTGCAGAAAGTGCCACTTTTAAATCATCGATTTTAATCTGATAACCTTTCTTTTGAAGTTCATCAACAGCTAATAAGACAGTCTTTAAGTTTTTAATTTGATAGGTTGCTGCCAAATCTAAGTTAAATTGAGCATTTATGAGTTCGCTTTGTACTTCAAGCGCCATCTTTTGCGCTGTTTGGTTAATGACTTTTACTTCAAGCTCATCAGAAGCAAAACGTATAGTAGCATTTTCTTGCTTAGCTTTCGCAATAAAAACAGGCAATGTTTCATCTAGATATTCTCCTACAACAACCGGTACATTTTTCTTGATAATACCTGCCTTTTCAGATGCTATTTGCGCTAAAGTATCGCCCAAAATATTCATATGGTCATAACCAATATTGGTAATAACAGAAAGCTCTGGAGTGATGATATTGGTAGAATCTAATCTACCACCTAAACCTACTTCTATAATAGCTATATCTACTTCTTGTTGGGCAAAATAATCAAAAGCCATAGCAACCGTAACCTCAAAAAAAGAAGGTGATATATGCTCAATAACTTGTTGATGAAGCGTTACGAAGCGAATAACATCATCTTCAGACATCATTACTCCGTTTATCTTAATACGCTCTCTAAAATCTCTTAAATGTGGCGAGGTATATAGACCCGTCTTATAACCAGCTTTTTGTAAAACGGCTGCCAGCATGTGTGATACGGAACCTTTTCCATTGGTACCCGCAACATGTATGGTTTTTATTTTTTGATGAGGATTACCCAAAACCTCACAAAAGGCTAATGTATTGGTTAAATCTTTCTTTATAGCCGCAGCTCCGATACGAGTGAACATCGGCAACTTAGCGTATAAATAATCCAGCGTTTGCTGATATTTTTTTTGATTTGAGTATGGAGACACTTTTGTTAGATATGCGTATTGAGAAGTGAGTATTGAGATGCCTTTTTAGATATGCGTATTGCGATATGAGATTTGAGATGCTTATAAAGTGTGTTAGATTGTTCAAAATGAGCACTTCATATTTAAAATAAATTTCATCTACTTTAAAATAAACTTAAATATCACTTGATAATCTTGAAAACTCGATTCATTTTCAACGGGTATTAGTTTTGAAGCAAGAACAGCTTGCTCACATTTTTCAATTAAAGCCGTGTTGCTGATAGTCGTACCTCTGTCGTTTTGAGCCAAAATTACATTTCCAGATTTATCAATTCTAAATTTTATCACAACTCTGCCGTTTTCTTGTCCATCATCTTTGATAGTTGGTCTGACTGACCATCTCCTAGATTTTGGATCAAGAGCCACACCGCCATTACCAGACCCTGTACCATCATAATTATTAGCTAAAGGGTCTCCGGTTGGTTTACCTTGATTGCCTGGTGTTCCTGTAATACCATCGCCAGCACCAGAGCCATTATTCTTTTTGCCTTTGTACAAAGCGTTTTGGTTAATGGTAGGTTTACTTTCTTTTACATCTGTATTTTGACTTGGGGCAGTACTACTAGCATTTGTTTTAGTTTTAACAGCCACCGCATCCTCCATGTCCTGAGTTACAATATCATTAGCATTATTTTGGGTCGTAGGCGTTTCGGCCGTATTAGCATCAGGTACAATCTTATCAGGAGCTGTTAAATTTGCATTAGGATCTACAGAAGGTTCCTCAATACTCATATAATCGCTACCCATACCTTCGTCAGAAGTACCATAGTTAACAATAATTCCGCCTACACCAACTTCTTCAGGTGGCTCAGCGGTATTGATGATATAAAAAATGCTTAACACCAAAAAACCAATAAGAATGCCTAAAGAGCAAGCTATTGCCTTTGGGTAATTATTATCAGAATTTGATTTTAAGAGGTCAATCATTTCTTAGTTTCTGTTGCTAAAACAAGCTTTATTTTAAGTTTGTTGGCTATATCTGTTAAACTCACAATATTTTCTATAGCTATGGTTCTATCGGCAAATAAAATAATGGTTAAATCTGGATTAGCTTGCTGATAAGGTAAAATCTTTTGCTCTAGAAGTTCAAAAGGTACTTGCTCCTTTTCAACAAAATATTCTAATTCTTTGGTTATAGAAACATTAATTGTTTTTTGCGGAACAGCTTGCCCAGAACTAGATCTTGGTAAAAATAATTTTACCACATTTGGATTCACTACCGCAGAAGCCAAAAGAAAGAACAACAACAGGAAAAACATAATATCGTTTAACGCTGCCGTATGTACTTCTACATGTGGTCTTTTTCGCTTTCTTAAATTCATCTTCCTGGTTCTTCTAGCAAGTCAATAAATTCTATTGAATCTGTCTCCATTTTCAGGATCACCTTATCAACCATGATATTTAAGATATTATAAAAAATATAAGCAATAATGCCTATGATAAGACCAGTTGCAGATGAAATCATCTTTACATACAAACCTCCAGAAATGGTACCAATTTCTATGATTCCCTTTACAGATACATCATGGAAAATCGTAATTACCCCAATAATTGTACCTACGAAACCTAACATGGGTGCAATACCAGCTATGATACCTAAAATGCCTATATTTTTTTCAAGCTTAGAAACCTCTAGTTTACCTACATTTTCTATAGCACCTTCAATATCTTTAATGGGCCTTCCTATTCTTAACAAACCTTTTTGTAGCATTCTGCCAATAGGTGTATTACTACTTTTACAGATAGCTATTGCAGAGTCTAGGTTACCGCTTTTTATGCTAGAACGCACTTGCATGGTTAATTGAGATTCATCCTTTGCAGCTTTTCTGATAGTAAAATAGCGCTCAAAAAATATAATTAAACCTAATAAGGCTAATATAGCTAGTGGTATCATTACCCACCCACCCTTGGTTAATAAATTAAACAAGCTCAATTCTTCTACTTGCTGTGGGGCTTGCATAGCCTGAATAGTATTTGATAAAGTATCTACTCCGATATCTTGTAAAAACATATGTATAATTTATTTTAAAGGTTTTATAGGCTTTATAAAAGCTTCTGGATTTAATTCTTCTCTAATTCTTTTTAACTCGGCATCTGCCTCTGCTTTATTGTAAAAAGTAGCGGCACTTATTTTTATCATAGGGCCATCCGCATCTTCTACAATAAAAGCATTAATTCCGTTTTCTTTTAGCTTTTTAACATGCTGCTCTGCTTTAGCTTTAGTTTGCCAAGCGGCAATAATAATCTCATAACGTATACCTGCCTTATTTGGTACAGCTTTATTGCTAACAGTTACATTAGTAGAATCTTTTACTTTTTCTATCTCTAAACCTTGTGCTTTAGCATTTTTTTCAATTTCACTGTAAACAGAGTCTGCTAAAGATGAATCTTGCCGACTTATAGCATTATCTTGCTGCTCTTTTGGCACACCTAATGGCATAACCACTTTAACATCTTTATTGTTAAGATTTGGATTGAAATATTGATTATACAAATCAGGGTTAAAGAAATAAAGAGCAATAGCAGAAATTAAAACTAGCATAACAGGAATTAAAATAAACAACCATCTTTTAGATTTCTTTTTTTCCTTTACTTCTGTTGATCCAGATAAAGAAGCGTTAAGCGCTTGCTCTGCCAAAGAAAAAGACGCTTGTTCTTCTATTTTTTCTTCTTCTAAATCCTCTAAAAGAACTTTAGATTCTACTATCGCATCGGGCTTTATATTTACCAGTGGTAACCCGAAATAAGATAAGTTGGTTTCTAAAGCCTTTTCTTCTTCAAAAACCAAATCACCATCATGCGCTACTAATTTACCTAAGCCATTTAATGGCAATTCTTTTTGCTGAGCTAAAATATCTTTTAACTGCGTTACAAACTGGGTTAATAAATAATCTGCTGAGGCTGGAGAAACTTTGCGAGTATAGCAAATATAATCTAAAACAGGATTTTCAACTTCTTCTGGAGTGATGGTAGAAAACTGAATGGTTTCTTTGGGTGGATGAAAAACAAGTAAATTTTCATCAAAAAAACCCTCTTGTCTTTTTTTATAAAATACACCTAAACCTGGAAAAATTGCCAGATTATTCTTTTCTAAAATATCTTTTATATTGAAGGAAATATCCATTGATGTTGTAAAAATAGTCTTTTTTATCCTATCAAAAAATATTGCCCTTAAAAACCATAGCTTACACCACCAAGTATGTTAAATCCGTAGTTTGGATAAAACAAATAGCGCTCATAAGCAGTACCTAATAAGTTATTAACTCTTAAAAATGCACCAAACTTTTTATTTATCTGATAAGATGCTCCAGCACCTAAATCAGCGAAAGCTTTGATGGTTCTTACTTGAAAATCATTGGGGTCTGCTGATGATGTGGTATACAACTTCGCTTTAGTTTCTCCTTGTAAATAAATGTCAGCATCTATTTTAAGTTTCTCGGTAATATTAAATGATGCCGTAGAGCTTAATCTAACACCAGGATAATACCAAGCATTTAATTCGTTTTTTAAGTTGTATTGATTTAACTCTAGCTTACCATCTAACCTAAAGGCTTTTGAAAATTGAACGTTAAGCTCGCCTGTTAAACCTAAAATATTACTGTTTTCTGTTAGATATTCAACTTGAAAAGCTTGTAATCTGGTAGAATCATTTACGAAATAACTAAAATCTCCAATCGTTTTATAATGTACAGATGCTTTATAACCAATATTGGCAGATAAAGTACCTTTTACACCTCCCTCTATACTAAATTTTTCTATTTGGTTTCTAATGTTGATATTCTCATTTAAAAATGGATTGGTATAACTTAAATCTTTTAAACGAGTTTTCTGAACATCGCCACCTAAAACACCAAAAACAGACAGGTAATTTTTAATAAGGGTAAAATCTATACTAGCGGCAGGAAATAAGTTCATACGTTGGTTATCGCCACCAAATTCATTCACGTAATTGATACCTGCAACAACTTTAAATTGCTCGCCATCTATTTTAACAAAAGGATTTAATTTTAAAATATGATTATTTAAGGAACCATATCCTCTATCTCTAGTGGTGGTAAAATCTAAATTGGCATTTGCACCAATTTGAAACTTACTAATGTTTTTGCTTAAACCACCAGAAACAATAATGGTATTTTCTTTCCCTTCAAAAATATTATTGAATAAATAACCGTATAACTGAGCAGCGTAAGCTAGTTTATTTTCATCATAAGCATCAACACGATTATAAAGTTCGCCCTTACCTTCAATAAAATTAAATCTTTGCTTAACTGGGTCTGAATTGGTAAAAGAACCTGCCGGGTCTAAACCATAAAAATAATTAGTTCTACGGTTATAATTAATCTTTCCATCTAATACAATTTGCTCGCCTATACTTCTACCGTAAATACCTAAATCTTGTTCAGACATTTTTTGCTGATTTAACTTACCACTCATACTCCAATGGTCAAAATTAAAACCAGCTTGTAGCGCTTGGTCTCTGCCAGTACCTAAATGTAAACTACCCAAAGTAGTCCCCAAATTACCTAAACCAGCTTTTGCGTAGTTATTTTGCAAATCTTCATCTTTAATAGGCTTTAATTGCTGCGCTTCTAAAGTCCTGATTTCTGAGTTAAGCTCTAATCTTTTGTCTAATAAATTATACCGAACTCTAGGATTAAAAGCTTTGTTACTGTTTAAATCTGGATTACGTCTTATTTTAACAGCATCAGCCAAAATAGGCTTATATTCTCTAACAACCTCTATTTCCTCTGTAACAGATGTTTTGCTTTCTTCCTCTGTAGGTTGCTGCTGAGTGGCTTTAGGTTTTTGCTCTTCTGGTTTAACCTGTGCTTGTAAAAAAACAGGTAAAGAAACCATCAATCCTAAACTTAAAAGTGCTTTTATCTTATATTTTAATATCATGTTTATCATCTAATTGTACTTCTTATTGTAGAAATGCTGATAAAATAAATTCTTTACTTATTGGTGATGGCTTGAAGTTTCTCTTTAGCTGTTGGCAGGATATCATCATCTCCTTCATAATTCTCTATAATACTTTGTAGAGTGCTTTTAGCTTGAAAAACATCTTTTAAAGCAATATAATTATCGGCTAAAAGGATAAAACTTTTAGCTACCCAATAATCATAATTTGGCAGGTTATTAATTAAATCAAATAATGTTTTTTGAGATTCTTTATAATCCTTTTTCAAATATTGAATATTGGCTAAAAGATATTTTGCCTCTGCCGCTTGAATAGTTTTAGCATTTTTAGACAAGAAAGTTAATTCTTTAACAGCCGTTGTTGTATCTGCGGTTAGCAAATAAGCCTTACCTGCATATAAAGTAGCTAAGTTTTTATCTTGTTCTGATGATTTTTCGTAGTCTTTTATAATTTGAGCATACTTTAAAGTTTGATCTGGGACTGCTAAGCCTTCATAAGCCACCATTAAATTATTGATAGCAAATTGGTAGGTTGATTTATATTCAGAAGCAATTTCTAACTTTTTAAGGTGTACAATAGCCTCGTTATATTGTTTATTTTTTAAGTAGATGTTTGAGATACTGATTAAGGCTTTCTCTGTAAACTCGCTTGTCCAATCGTTAAGGATGTACTCATAATCTATAATAGCTGGAGCAAATTTACCTAAGTTTTTATAGCTCTCTGCCCTGATGAATTTTGCATGCTTATCTTTGATGGCTTTAGGGAATTTATCAAAATATGCATTTACAGATTCTACAGCACCTGCCCAATCTCCTCTTAAATACATATTATTAGCCGCCTGAAACATGATATTATCTTGTTCTGCTAAAGTGTAGTTTCCTATAGAGGTTGAATTAGCATAATCTATAAATGCTGATGCGTTACCCATGTCAACATAAATTCTCTCTATTAATTTTATAGCTTGTTGAGCCTCGTCAGTTGATTTGTAATCGCTCACTACCTTTTTGAAAGTAGCTAAAGCTTCATTATCATTCTTCTGGTCATATTGTACCAAGCCAATGGTAATAAGCGCTCTAGAAACGTAAGCACTTCTAGGATATTTAGCTATAAAGGCGGTTAAATCTGCTTTAGCTTTTTCTCCCTCACCTATTAAAAAGTAGGTATAAGGAATTTCAAAACCAGCATCATCAGCATAATTAGAATTAGGAAATTGGCTCAACAAAGATTGTAAAGTTGCAATTTTAGCTTGAGGCTGATTTTGTAAGCCTTCAATGATTCCTTTTTGGAATAAAGCGTAATCTTTACTGCTTGTATTAAGCGCTATAATTCTGTTGTAATAAGTTAAAGCATTACCATAGTTTTTAGCGCCGAAATAAGCATCAGCTAGTCTTAATGTAGCATCATTAATAGTCTTACTATCTTTCTCGCTACCATTTAAAAACCTGTTATAATAAGTAACAGCTTTTGGATAATTTTCTCCTTCTAAAGCAGCATAACCTAAGGCGTAATTGGCATAGTTAAATAAATCTGTTTTCCTTGCTGCTGGCATTTTCAAGAAGTTCTCGAAATAATCTACAGATTCCCCAAATTTCCGCACTTCATACATAGCTTCTGCACACCAGTAAGTAGCCAAAGCATGTATATCTTTATCTAAAGGAAAATTATTAGACCTCAAAAACATACCAATGGCATTCTCAAAAGCTCTTTCATTAAAATGCTCTAAACCTCTATAATATGTTACCTTTTGATAAGCTTCCTGTGCATCTTCATTTTTATTATTGATAGTTTCTAAAATATCGATAGCATCTCGGTAGTTTTTAGTACTTAATAATACATTAGCCAATAAGGTTTTGGCCTCATTAATTTTAGCAGAACGCGGATAAGTTTTAATGTACTCTTGAGTAGCATCTAGTGCGATGTTGTGAAACTGAAGTTCGTAAGAAAGCTTAGCGAAATTAAGTAGCGCATCTTCTTTAATTTGTTTATCAAAATTTAGCTTAGAACTTTCTAAAAAAGCATTTCTTGCACCTTGTTTGTTATTGGTTTGGATATAAGAATCCCCTAAAGTATATAAGCCATATTGGCTGTAATTATTTAAGTCTTTATTAAGCTTGATTAATTGATCTATAGATTTATTATAATTTTTTAGCTTATAATAAGTATAGCCTATTTGATAAGAGTCTTGATTGTTTTGTGTCTTACCTTTATCATTAGTCATAAAACGCTCATAATATTTAAGCGCTTCATTGTAATTTTCTTTAGCAAAATAAGACGCAGCTACAATCCTGAACATTTCTGTCTCGTACTGCTGCTTTGTAGTGTTTAAAATAGGAATAGTATAAGCTAAAACATCATCGTAACGCTTGTCTAAGAAATAAATAGCGGAGATATAATATGGGTAGCTAGACTCATAGTTTTTAGAATTTTTAAGCTTCTCGAAATTAGTTAAGGCAACTTTATAGTCTTTATCGAGATAAGAGATATAAGCATAATAATATATGGCTTGCTCTTGATAAACAGACGGACGATCTTTAACTAAACCAAATAAAGGTTTTGCATTTGCATAATCCTTGGTTTCAAAATATGCATAAGCGGTTTTGAATTTATATTCGGTTTCATCCTCACCAACCAAATCTATCGAACTTACTTTTGTAAACCAATTTAAAGCATCCTGATATTTACCTTGCTGAAAATATGATTTACCTACTTGAAAATATGCCTGTTTTGTTTTAGCATTTTCAGGATGTTGCCTGATAAATTTGAGAAACAGTTCCTCAGCATCTTCATTTTTGAGTTCTAATGCACATAAAGCTCTGTAGTACTGCGCATTAATCTTAATCTCTGAGATGTTTAATCTGGCATCAACTTGTGTAGAGGTGGTATATCTTATTTTCTCTACTTCCTGAAAAATAGAAGAAGCTGCTACATACTTTTTCTGCTCTAATAGCTCTAAAGCTTTTTTATACTTATTATTTAAATCATATTGAAGCGGAATTTGTGCCTGAATTTGTAAACCAAAAAATATGAATGATGTTAATACAGTAATTTTTTTTAGCATAGTTATTTAACATTCTAAAGGTTATTTGTCTTAAAGCAAACGCACCAAAAAATAATTATTAAATGTTTGAACGAATTTAACAGACATTTAATATAAAACTAATAACATTAATTTTTAATGAGTGTTTTTCTTCTCTTTTTCTTGTTTTCGGGTAAGTCTTTGGAATTTTAGCTCGTTAGAATACCAATAGAACACTCCAAAAGACGAGCCAATTATTAAAGAAAAAATAAAAAGTGTTTTTATAAACTCCCATAAATGCTCCCAACTAAAAAAGCCAAAATTTGTATCAGCAATAATGAAAAAATTTATAAAATCAATGGTTAAGACCATAGGAACAACCGCATAAAGAACAGTATTAAAGAAAACTTTACCCCAACTCCATCTCTTTCTTCTAACCTCCCAATCTTTCAAAAAAGCTAATTCTTCTGCGTCCATAGTATTATTGCTTTTGACTAGCTAATAAATATAAAACAGCCATTCTTACTGCAACTCCGTTCTCTACCTGATCTAGGATGATAGATTGCTTACTATCTGCAACATCGCTGGTAATTTCAACTCCTCTATTAATTGGACCAGGATGCATAATGGTAATTTCCTTATCTAGAGAATCTAAAATCTGCTTGTTTAATCCATACATCATGGAGTATTCTCGTAACGATGGGAAATACTTGATATCTTGCCTCTCTAATTGTATTCTCAACATATTGGCAACATCGCACCAGTTTAAAGCTTTTCTTAAATCATGCTCTACCTTTACTCCAAGCGTGTGAATATATTTAGGAATTAATGTTGTTGGACCACAGACTTTAACTTCTGCACCTAATTTTTGCAAACACAATATATTAGACAAAGCTACTCTTGAGTGTAAAATATCGCCAACAATAACTACTTTTTTACCTGCTACATCACCATATTTCTCTCTGATAGAAAAAGCATCTAATAAAGCCTGGGTTGGATGTTCATGCGCCCCGTCTCCAGCATTCACAATTTGTGCATTGATATGTTTACTTAAGAAAACACCAGCACCTGCATAAGGATGTCTCATGACTACCATATCCACCTTCATAGAAAGGATATTGTTTACCGTATCTATTAAAGTTTCTCCTTTACTTACAGATGAACTGGAAGCTGCAAAATTGATTACATCTGCCGACAGTCTTTTTTGGGCCAGCTCAAAAGAAAGCTTTGTTCTGGTAGAATTCTCGAAGAAGATATTTGCTATGGTGATATCTCTTAAAGATGGAACTTTTTTTATAGGTCTGTTTATCACATCTTTAAAAGTATCAGCAGTTTCAAGAATAAGTTCGATATCTTTTGTATTAAGGTCTTTAATTCCTAAAAGATGCTTACTGCTTAATCTATTTGCTTGTTCTGGCATTTTACTTTTTATTGTCTGATATCAAAATAACTTTATCTTCTGCATCTGCTTCTTTCCAACTTACAACCACCTTTTGCGATGATATGGAATCTACCTGTATTCCAATATAATCTGGTTCTACTGGCAACTGTCTAGAGTATCTTCTATCTACTAAAACCAATAGCTCTACCTTTGCCGGCCTACCAAAAGCAAGCATGGCATCCATAGCAGCTCTAATGGTTCTGCCTGTCCATAAAACATCATCTACCAAAATCACTTTTTTGCCTTCTATAATAAAATCTATGTGTGTACTATTTGGTAGTAATGGAGAATCTCCTCTTCTAAAATCATCTCTATAAAAAGTAATATCTAAATTACCATGATTGATGGTTGCATGAGGGATAATTTGCTTTAACTCACTAGCAATCCTATTAGACAAAAAAGGACCACGCGGTTGGATACCAATGATAACAGAATCAGAAAAATCGTTATGATTTTCTATTAACTGATGACAAAGGCGTTTTAAAGTAATTTGAAATTTTTGACCGTCAAGAAGGGTTAAATTTTGCATCAGTCTTTTGGTTTGGTCAAAAATAGAAAAAATAAGATAAAAGAGGTGAAATTTTTAAATTTCGTTTTCTATTCCCTCGCATATGCTCAACAAAAAAGCCCCTTTGCTTTCACAAAGGGGCTTCGTTTATGATAGAATTGCTAATTACTTAGCTTCTTCTTTCTTTTTAGCAGCTTTTTTGGCATCGCCTTCCATCTTATCTTTCAATTGTGCCAATACGTCTAAGTCTCCTAAAGTAGATTTCTCTACCGAGTCTTTAACTTTCTTAACTGCACTGCTTGCTGCGCTAGCTTCTTTTTTCTTGTTAGCTCTTTCTTCTGCAACAGCTTCAGCTTTCACTTCTTCCCATATACGAGCATGAGAAACAACTATTCTCTTAGAATCTTTATTGAACTCAATGATTTTGAACTCTGAAGTCTCATCATTTTTCAATACAGAACCATCTTCTTTGCTTAAATGTTTTGTTGGTACAAAACCTTCAACACCGTAAGGTAATGCTACTAAAGCTCCTTTATCAGTTACTTTAGTTACAGTTCCTTCGTGGATTGAATCTAAAGTGAAGATAGTTTCAAAAGTATCCCAAGGGTTTTCTTCTAATTGTTTGTGACCTAAGCTTAATTTACGGTTATCAACATCAAGTTCTAAAACTACCACATCTAATTCTTCACCAACTTTAGTGAATTCGTTAGGGTGATTAACTTTTTTAGACCATGATAAGTCAGAAATATGGATTAAACCATCAATACCTTCTTCAATTTCAACAAATACACCAAAGTTAGTCATGTTTTTAACAGCTGCTTTGTGCTTGCTTCCGATTGGATATCTTTCTGCCGCTTTTTCCCAAGGATCAGGAGTTAATTGTTTAATGCCTAAAGACATTTTACGCTCATCTCTATCTAAGGTTAAAACTACTGCTTCAATCTCATCTCCTACTTTCATAAACTCTTGTGGGTTACGTAAGTTTTGAGACCAAGACATTTCTGAAACGTGAATTAAACCTTCTACTCCAGGGATGATTTCTAAGAATGCACCGTAATCTGCAACAGTTACGATTTTTCCTTTTACTTTAGAACCGATAGCTAAATCAGTATTTAAAGACTCCCAAGGGTGAGAAGTTAATTGTTTTAAACCTAAAGCGATACGTTTTTTCTCGTCATCAAAGTCAAGAACAACAACGTTAACTTTTTCATCTAAAGATAATACCTCTTTTGGATGCTCGATACGGCCCCAAGAGATATCGGTAATGTGTAGTAAACCGTCAACACCACCCAAATCAATGAATACACCGAAATCTGTAATGTTTTTAACAGTTCCTTCAAGAACTTGTCCTTTCTCCAATTTAGAAACAATCTCAACTTTTTGGCTTTCCAAATCGTCTTCGATAAGAACTTTGTGAGAAACAACAACGTTTTTAAATTCGTGGTTGATTTTAACAACTTTGAATTCCATAGTCTTACCAACGTAAACATCGTAATCACGAATTGGCTTAATATCAATTTGTGAACCTGGTAAGAAGGCTTCTACGCCCATTATATCTACGATTAAACCACCTTTAGTTCTGCTCTTCACATAACCGTTAATGATAGTATCGTTTTCTAAAGCTTCATTAATCATCTCCCATGAACGTTGAGTTTTTGCTCTCTTACGAGATAAAACTAACTGTCCGTTAGCATCTTCTCTTTGTTCAACAAATACATCAACTGTATCACCAACTTTTAAGTCTGGTGTATCACGGAATTCGTTTAAAGGAACTAAACCATCAGATTTGAAACCGATGTTTAAAACCACATCTTTACTGTTGATAGTTACAACAGTTCCAGAAATAATTTCTCCTTTTTCTACAGAGTTGAATGTACCAGCATACATCTGTTCCATTTTTTCTCTGTCTGCTTGGTTGTAGTTACCAAACACTTTATCGTCTGCATCCCAATCAAAATCGTTAGGGTCTGCTACGAGTGATGAAGATTTAATGTCTTCAATAGATAATGAATCAGCTTCTGATTCAAATACCTCTTTTTCTCTTTTTACAGTCTCTTGAAGTTCTGCTTCTTTTGCTTTTAACTCCTTTTCTGCTACTTGTTTTTTTGCCATTAAATAATTTGTCTCCTTTTTTCCCGCTTTGGGGATTGCAAAGGTAGGAATATATTCTTACAGAAAAAGAAATAAAAAGCTTTTTTTATTGATTTTTAAGCATTTGCATTTTAGGTATAGTACTTGCTTAATTCTATAGAGCTAAATATAATGTTATGAAAAACAAAATAAAAACTCAAATTAAACAGCAGAACCAAGATGAGATAACCACAGAACTTGATTTAAAAGAGAAAAATGCTTCTAAAAAAGTGGCCTCTATGAAAGATTTTACTTCAGAAAGCGAAGGTGTAAAATCTATACAAGATATCCCTGCTGATGAACAACAGTATGAGAAAAAACCTTCAAAATGATTATAGGGTAATAAGAAAAGGTTTGATTTTATCTAAAGCAAAGTTTAATTGCTCTTCTTCTGACAAGTTTGTATTGTCTAAAATAATGGCGTCATCTGCCCTTACTAGTGGACTTTCTTCGCGTGTGGTATCTAAATAATCTCTATGCGCAAGATTTTCAAATATTTCTTCTAGTTCTACTTGTTCACCTTTTGAAAGCAACTCTCTATATCTGCGTTCGGCCCTTATTTTTGGGTCTGCAGTCATAAATAGCTTAACCTGTGCATTTGGAAATACAGTGGTGCCAATATCGCGTCCATCCATCACCATATTTTTAGATTTAGCCATTTTCTGTTGTTGCTTTACCATGGCTTGTCTTACCTCTTTTATGGCGGCTATCTTACTTACATTTTCAGAAACAGGCATCTGTCTAATTTCCTCAGACACTTCTTCACCATTTAAAAGTATGTGAGATTGATAATCTCTCGAATGGAAATTTAAATCTATATGCTCTAAGGCATCAATAATTATATCATGATTACTTAAATCTGTTTGGTTACGAAGAAAATATAAGGTAACGGCCCTATACATGGCACCACTATCTACATATATAAAATGTAATTTTTTAGCTAATGCTTTAGCTAAAGTACTTTTACCACAAGAAGAATAGCCATCTATAGCTACAATTATATTTTTACTCATCCCGAGAGACAAAGCTATATAATTGCCCTCGAATTAACATTATTTTTTAGTGCTAAAAATTGAAGGCTTTAGTTGGATGGTAAAATAATTATTTCCGCCAGCAGCGTTTAGTCTAGAATGTGCATAAGAAAAACTCAACTTTTTAAGTTGCAAAACAAAACCAAAAGATAAGCCAGCTGCACCACCTGTATTCATGATACTTAATTCCTTATTTCTGCGAACATTATAGGATGATTGTATCTGAAAAGCATCAGAAAGCATTAATTCTAAGCCAAAAATAAAATGCCTCATTAACATTTGCGTTTTGGAATATTGAGTTGCTATTGGTTCTCCAGTTATTAAATCGGCCGGGTTATCAGGATTTTCTAAATCCTGATAAGTTAAATCAAATTGTTGTAGATGATTGTAAGTGATATGATACCTGAAAGGTGCATATTTAAGCTTTTGCGATATAGCTAAGGCTATCTCAAAAGGTAAATTTTCTCTTTGGTTATTAAAAGGCTGTAGCTGATAGCCCATATTTTTTAAAATAATACCTCCCGAAAAATTATTAACTGTATCCTGATAGGTGATAGAAGCATCAGCCGCTAAGGCGAAAGACCTGTAGATATCATAAGCACCGTATATGGTCTTAAAGTTTAAGCCGTAGTAAATTTGCTTATTCCAGTTATGGCCAACTCCTATGTTAAAGAGGTAATCACCACCTGAAAAAGTATTGCCTGTTTGCTCGCCAATGATATTAGTTTCATTAAAATTACCGTAGTTAACATACAATAATGTGGCAGATAAAGGAATATCTTGAACTGAAAAATTGTATTGCAAGGCCCCTAAATTAATATCAGAAACATAATTACTATAATTTAATAAAGCTGTATTTTTTTGTTTGGTTGATAATAAAGATGGGTTTATAAAGCTTACGCTGATGTCTTGCACTGGCGCAACCTGATACCCCATACCCAAAGCTGCTGTTCTGGAAGAGTTAGGTAAATTAAGAAACTGAAATACGCCATTACCCCCGTTTTGAGCAAAAAGCTGAACGCTAGTAAAAAGGAGAAAAAACAGTAATATTTTAAAATTCTGCATTTATAATTGCTAAATTAAATTAATTGCGAAACCTTTGAAAGAGATTTAGATATTTAGTTATGCCGAAGAAACCAGATTTTCAGATTCTTATTCAAGAACTTACCTTTAAAACTTCTAGAAGTGGTGGTAAAGGTGGGCAGCATGTAAATAAAGTTTCTTCTAAAGTTGAATTGATTTGGAATATTAACCAAACAGCTGCTTGCGATGAACATCAAAAACAACTCCTTTTACAAAAGCTTGCCAACAGAATTGACAAAGAAGGTTTATTGCATATTGTAGCTGATGATGACCGTTGCCAATACAAAAACAAAGAAATTGCTATTAAAAGACTTTTAAAGCTGATTAAAGAAAGTTTAATAGAAGAAAAGCCAAGGAAACCTACTAAACCAAGTAAAGCTGCCGTTCATAAACGATTAGAAAGTAAAAAGAAACAAGCTCTTAAGAAAATAAATAGGAATATAATTTGGGATTAGTTAAACCTATAATACAAATCTATAATCCCATATTGATGTGCTTTAGCGGCACTTTTTAATTCTTTTGATTTAAAGATTAAGGAGAAATTAAAAGTCCACCTTTTTTGCGCATAGGCAAGTCCAAACTCTTGCGAGAACACCAAAGGCCTAATATCATAAACTACCGGTCCTTTATCATCTCTAAATAAACCACCAGAAATAGTAGCATCATAAATAACTACATCTAAAGATGGTTTTAAAAAGAAATATAGCTCTTTTTCTTTAGCATGAGCTTCTTTATAAGTAGATACAAAACTATTTGTAGCCACACTATGATAAAGTGGATTTAATGTACCCGTTCTAAACAAAAGCCCCGCTTTCAAACCTGTAAAAGTATTACCTATTCTAGCTTCTATAGGCAAACTAAAATCAGAAGTACGTTTTTGGTTACGAAATAAAAGGCTTTGATAATTAAGTAGAAGATTCACCCCTATTTCATCTTTAACCTGAAATTGCCAACCATTAATATCATAAAAACCAAAAACTTCATGGTAGAATTTTTGCCCTTCCTCTCCCTTAGCTGAAGGGCCAAGAATACCGCCTTGTAGTTCTGCACCTAAAACAGTTTCCTTCTTAAAGTAATAATTTAAAGAAGTTGAGGCATAAGCATAAGCTGCAAACGGTCTATCAACTCTAGATATATTTACAACACTTCCAGAACTTGCATTGTACATTTTATGCGCTATGCTTAAAGCCCATATTTTCTTTACAAGCTTGCTGGTATCTTGATTTTTGGCAGGATTTAAAGCCGATCTAAAAGTTACCAACAAACCGTTGGTATAATACTTATCTTGGCCAATAGCTAAATAAGCATCGTTTTCACTTCTAAAGCCAAACTCACTTTTATAATTAGTCTCTTGAGATTGAGCTATAACTGCTTTGAATAATATCAAACCCAGTAAACAAACAAAAATTCTCTTCAATTTATTTTGGATAAACTAATAAAGGAACTCTTGTGTTTAAAGCAAATTCTTCTGTATTTCCGGAGAATAACATCTTCTTGAAAAAAGAAACTTTTTGATCGGTAAACATCACTAAAATAGAAGGTTTACTTTTCTTTACTGCTATTTCTATATTATCAACCAAAGATTTTATAAAATCACTCGGTTGAACATGAAATTCTACAGGATAATCAGAATGATTCTTAACTTTTTCTTCTGCTAATTTTACTTTCTTTTCAATATCAGAAGGAAAACCAAAATGCACAACCTCTATTTTGGCATCAATTGGTTTAGCAAAATCAATGACTTGATCTAATTCCTTATCCAAATTAATCAAATCTGAAGCGTATAAAATACTTTGAATATCTTTTGATTTGTAAGTTTTTGGAACGGCAATTACAGGAATAGAAGACTGACTAATGACATAAGAGGTATGTGTACCAAATAGTTTCTCTATTTTACCCGCTCCTCTAGTACCTATTGAAATAAAATTAAAACCTTCTTGTTTAGCATAGTTCATGATATTACTGTGCGCTACTACAGATTCTCTACAAACACAATTTACTTCTGATGACTTTACCCCGGAAGTATGGTAAACATCTTTAACAAACTTTTCTAACCTTTTATGGATATTTTCTTTTTGCGCCTTTTCATAAGCTTCAAATTTAGCATCACTAAAGGAAGTGGGCTTTAAAATATGATAAGAATGGAAAAAAGTTAAAGAAACCTCAGGATATTGGGCTGCAAATTTAATTGCAAATCTTATAGCTGCCTTAGAATTGGCAGAAAAATCGGTAGTAACAAGAATCTTAATCATGATGTAATTGATAAATAGCTTATATACGATAAAAATAGCTTTTAAATATATAATAAAATATGAGTGAAGTCATATTTATTTATCTCATAAACAAAAAACCCGGATAAACCGGGTTTTGATTATTCTTGATTTTGTTTTGCAGGTTCTTTATAAACAATATCTAAAGCATTTTTCACCTTCTTATCTAACAAAGCAAGTTTAATAACTTCTGTCATCTCAGATACATAGTGGAAATTTAAATCTTTAATGTAAGACTCTTTAATCTCTAAAATATCCTTTCTATTTGCTTTTGATAAAATTATATCCTTAATATTTGCTCTTTTAGCTGCTAAAATTTTCTCTTTAATACCGCCTACAGGTAAAACTTTACCTCGTAGCGTAATCTCGCCTGTCATAGCCAGATGCTCTTTAACTTTTCTTTGCGTAAACGCTGATGTTAATGCTGTTAACATGGTTATACCAGCCGAAGGACCATCTTTTGGAGTTGCACCAGCAGGAACATGGATATGAATATCCCATTGATCAAACACACGATAATCTATACCAAAATTAACGGCATGTGCTCTTATATAAGCCATGGCAATGGTAGCAGATTCTTTCATCACATCACCTAAATTCCCTGTTAAAGTCATCCTACCTTTTCCTGGGCTTAAGCTTGCTTCTATAAATAAGATATCGCCACCTACTTGTGTCCATGCTAGGCCTGTTACCACACCAGCTACTTCATTACCTTCGTAAAAATCTTTATCAAAAATAGGTGGACCTAAGATTTCTTCTATATCATTAGCTGTAAAATTAACATTATAAGCTTCTTCCATCGCTAATTTAGTGGCTGCACCACGCACTACCGAACCTATTTTTTTCTCTAAACCTCTAACACCAGATTCACGAGTATAATCTTCAATAATTTTTTCTATTACTGACGATTTTAGATTAACATCTTTAGCTTTTAAGCCGTGTTGTTCTTTCTGTTTTGGTAAAAGATGCTTTTTAGCTATTTCTATTTTTTCTTCAATCGTGTAGCCATTTACTTCGATAATTTCCATCCTATCTAACAAAGCAGGCTGAATACTACTTAAAGAGTTAGCGGTTGCAATGAACATCACGTTAGATAAATCATAATCTAACTCTACAAAATGGTCATTAAAAGCATTATTTTGCTCTGGATCTAATACCTCTAATAATGCCGATGAAGGATCGCCTCTAAAATCGTTACCTACTTTATCAATCTCATCTAAAACAAAAACCGGATTTGAGCTTCCTGCTTTTTTGATAGACTGAATAATGCGCCCCGGCATAGCACCAATGTAAGTTTTACGATGTCCTCTAATCTCGGCCTCATCTCTTACACCCCCTAAAGCCATTCTTACATATTTTCTACCTAAAGCCTTTGCAACAGATTTTCCTAAGGATGTTTTACCAACTCCCGGAGGGCCAACTAAGCATAAAATAGGCGCTTTCATATCGTGTTTTAGCTTTAAAACAGCTAAATATTCTACGATACGCTTTTTAACCTTATCTAAACCGTAATGGTCTTTATCTAATATTTTTTGAGCTCGTTTTAGGTCGAAATTATCTTTGGTAAACTGTTGCCAAGGTAAATCTAACAACACTTCCAAATAATTAATTTGAACAGAGTAATCGGCTGCAGCCGGATTCATTCTGGCTAATTTATCTAGCTCTTTATTAAAATGATTAGCTGTTTCTTTAGACCATTGCTTCTTACTCCCTTTTTTCCGCAGCTCCTCAATTTCCATATCTGGAGAATTACCACCTAATTCTTCTTGAATGGTTTTAAGTTGCTGGTTTAAGAAGTAATCTCTTTGCTGCTTATCTAAATCAACCTTTACTTTATTTTGGATTTGATTTTTAAGCTCTAATAATTGTAGCTCGGTGCTTAAATGGCTTAGAACCATTTGAGCTCTATCTCTCAAATTTGCAACCTCTAACATCTTTTGCTTATCTGCAACAGATGCATTCATATTAGAAGAGATAAAATTGATTAGAAAAGGTACGCTTTCTATATTTTTTATAGCAATAGCGGCTTCAGAAGGTATATTAAGAGAAAACTGAATAATTTGCATAGCCATCTCTTTAATAGATGATACCATGGCTTTAAATTCTTTATCAACCTTAGGTCTTACCTCTTCAAATTTCTTTACTGTAGCTTTTATATAAGGTTCTGATTGTACTTGCTCTACCAGCTCGAAACGATTTTTACCTTGTATAATGACGGTGGTATTACCATCAGGCATTTGTAGCATTTTAACAATAACAGCTACTGTACCAACTTTATTAAGCTCGTCAAATTTTGGGTCTTCTACACTTACATCTAACTGCGCTACAACACCTATAACCCTATCCCCTTTATAAGCATCTTTTATCAGTTTGATGGATTTATCTCTGCCAACGGTAATAGGAATCACAACACCTGGAAATAGTACAGTGTTCCTTAATGGTAAAACAGCCAAAACTTCAGGTGTTTGCTCATTATTCATTTCTTCCTCATCTTCTTGAGACATCAGCGGAAAAAACTCTGTATCTTCATTTATCAGTGGCATCGCTTGGTTAAAATCGAACGGATCGAATTTGCTCATATTATCTTATATTTTTAATAAAGTCAAATTGGCAGAGTAAACCTACCTATAAGCCTATTATTTTTGAGTTATCTAGAAGTTCAACAGTTATGCCAATGGTAATTTTAGGTTAATAATTACTTTATATGGCTAATTTCTTTAATCCTCATCTTTATAAACTGAAAAATAGTCAGGTAATTTAAAGTTTAGAAAAAGAAATATTTTAATTTTAAAATCGTTAATATTTTCACAAATTACGATTATTAAAGGTAACAGTTATATTCATGAAATTTAAAATTTTAGCAGTTTTAGCCCTTATTTTACCCCTTACTATACTTGCGCAAACTCCGTTTGAAAGACTTGGACAAAAAGCCATGATGAATGGTGATTTTAATACAGCCGCTACTTTTTTTGAACAAGCTGTTAAACAAGATCATGGTAATATGAATGCGCTTTATCTTTTAGGCTATGCTTATTATCATTCATCTAACTATAAAAAATCTATAGAATCTTTTGATAAGTTGATTGCTTATAAACCTTCTGAAGCTATTGCTTATTATTACAGAGGTAAAGCTAAAATGTTAATGAGCGCCCAAATAAAAGATTATAAAAATCCCGAAAAAGAAGACCTTTTACTAGGTGCTATTAAAGATTTTTCTAGTGGGATTGAACTTACTCCAAATGACATGAAGTTTTATCAGAACAGAGGTTTAGCTTATCAAGAGTATAGCGTTTTTAAAAGTCAGAAAGTGAATGACATTTATAACAAAAACGCTGCTATTTCTGCTGCTAACTCATCTATAACCGATTTAAAGAAAGTATTAGCCGAAAACGCTGCCAGAAAAGATATCGTTTCGCAGATAGAAAAATCTAAGCAACTGCTTATCAACATCAAAAACTAGTTAAAAACACCTTTTACCTCATAATTATTAATACCTAAAACTTTTACATCCTGATATTTTTCTATCTGATAAAGGGAATCTGGAATATAAATAAGCTCTTCTTTGGTATGATAAAGGTTGTTTTTTGTTTGGTTGGTGATGCTAATTTTTGATAGTTTATTTCTTTTAAGTAGGATAATGATTCTTCTTGTTCTTAAGTTTTCTTCTTTAGCAGTGTAAGTTATTTTAGTGCTCGTACTATCTTTTTGATAGCTATTTTTCCAAGCAGCTTTATTAATGTCTGATTCTATAAAAAGAGCCAATTCTTGTGCCCAATCATCAATTTTTATGAATTGCGTTTCAGAAGCATTATTGTGCTTTACTGTTTTATTGATGTTTGGTTTGGTTTTATTTAACCTAGTAGCTTCCTCAGAAAAGTATTTTTGCAGATTGTAATAATTAACAGCCTGTTCCTTTTTTTTGTTAGAGAAAGAACAGGCTGTTAAGCATATAGCGGATATAAAAAATAGTATCCTAATCATTTATACCAATACATCGCCAGTCATTTCTGCCGGGATATCAATATTCATTATTTTAAGAATGGTTGGCGCTATATCTCCAAGTTTACCATTTTTAACTTGCTTATAATCTTCATCAATTAAGATACAAGGAACCAAGTTTGTACTGTGAGCAGTATTGGCAGAACCATCTTCGTTCACCATAAAATCTGCATTACCGTGGTCTGCAATGACGATGAAAGAATAGCCGTGTTCTAAACCAGCTTTAACAACTTGCTCTGTACAATGGTCTACGGTTTCTACAGCTTTAACTACAGCATCAAAAACGCCGGTATGGCCAACCATATCTGGGTTAGCAAAGTTTAAGCAAATAAAATCTGGCCATTCTGAAACTAATTCAGGAATGATAGCATCGGTGATTCCGTGAGCGCTCATTTCTGGCTGTAAGTCATAAGTAGCTACTTTAGGAGAAGGAATTAATAATCTTTTCTCATTTTTAAACTCTTTCTCCCTGCCACCAGAAAAGAAGAAAGTAACATGTGGATATTTCTCTGTTTCAGCAATTCTGATTTGATTTTTACCTGCTTGTTCTATTACCTCGCCCAGGGTCATCACCAAATCATCTTTACCAAAAGCTACATTAACCTTTTGAAAAGTTTCATCATAGCTAGTCATGGTAACATAATACAAATCCAGTGGCTTCATGTCGTACTCTGGAAATGCTTTTTGCGATAAGGCTAAAGTTATCTCACGTCCGCGGTCTGTTCTAAAGTTAAAACAAATAACCACATCTCCATCTTTGATGGTAGCTGTAGGATTACCATCTTTATCGCAAACTACTAAAGGCTTAATAAATTCATCGGTAACACCTGCTTCGTAAGATTCTTGAATACCATTTGTAATAGCATCAACTTTTTTACCTTCTGCTTTAACCAGCAAATCATAAGCTAATTTTACACGCTCCCAACGATTATCTCTATCCATAGCGTAATATCTACCAATGGCAGAAGCTAATTTTGCTGATGTATGCTGTAAGTGATCATTTAACTCGGTAATAAAACCTAATCCAGAATTTGGATCTGTATCTCTACCATCAAGAAAAGCATGAATAAAAACGTTCTCTAAACCAAAATCTTGAGCGGTATCGCATAATCCTTTGAGATGGTTAATATGTGAATGTACCCCACCATCAGAAACTAAACCTATGAAATGAACATCCTTGTTTTCTTTCTTTGCATATTCAAAAGCACTTTTGATAGCTTGGTTAGAAGTAAATTCTTTATCTGCTACAGCTTTATTTATACGACCTAATTCTTGATAAACAACACGACCAGCACCTAAATTCATATGGCCAACTTCTGAGTTACCCATTTGACCTTCTGGTAAACCTACAGCTAAGCCAGAAGCCTCTAATGTACTGTTTGGATATTTTTGAAGACAAGAATCAAAAAAAGGAGTGTTAGCCACATTAATGGCGTTTGAGGTATCTTTACGG
Source organism: Pedobacter puniceum (assembly GCF_009674685.1). GTDB lineage: Bacteria > Bacteroidota > Bacteroidia > Sphingobacteriales > Sphingobacteriaceae > Pseudopedobacter > Pseudopedobacter puniceum. Next base: position 393,404 of record NZ_WKJI01000001.1, on the reverse strand, counting down.
CCGTATCCCCAACCGTCAAGAATAATGAGTGCAACTTTTTTATTTTTCACAGTGCAAATATATAATTTTAAGACAAGTGCTATAAGCTTAAATTGCTATATTAATAGAATATTTTATGGCATCTTTTATGTAGTTTTAACACATTAATCAAACATTTATGAAACCAGCATTAACTATTTTATTACTCTTTTTATTTAAAACTGCGCTCTCTTTTGATGTTATCGATGAAGTTTCTAATGCCTTTAAAACAGGTAATAGCAAAGAATTATCAAAATATTTTTCTTCTACTATAGAATTAAGTATTTTAAATGAGGAAGAAATTTACTCTGGCTCACAAGCCGAAATTATTTTAAAAGATTTCTTTCTAAAACACCCTCCTATCGCTACAAAAATCATCCACAAAGTAATTTCCAATGCAAATTACAAGTTTGGAGTATTGGTATTAACAACTTCTAAAGGTAACTTTAGGGTAAGTTATGAACTTAAAAATATGGGAGGTAAATTCTTAATTAACCAAATAAGAATAGAAGAAAATAAAGGCTAGCAATTTTTAAATTTTTATACTTTTGCGCTTTCAAATTTTTTATGGAATTGGATAAAGAGATTATTGGAACATTTATAAAGACAGCTTTAAGTGAAGATATTGGAGACGGAGACCATACTTCTTTATCAACTATTCCGGAAGAGGCAACAGGTAAAGCCAAGCTTTTAATCAAAGATGAAGGCATTGTAGCAGGTGTTGAAATTGCATTAGAAATCTTTAAAGAAGTTGATGCTGGTTTAACCGTAGATGTTTTTATTAAAGACGGAGAAAAAGTTAAGCATGGCGATATTGTTTTAGTAGTTACTGGAAGCGTACGCTCTATACTAATGGCTGAAAGATTGGTTTTAAACACCATGCAAAGAATGAGCGGTATAGCTACCACCACCAACCAAATTGTTGAAAAATTAAAAGGTAGCTCTACCCAAGTTTTAGATACTAGAAAAACCACACCTAATTTACGTTACCTAGAAAAACTTGCTGTTAAAATTGGAGGAGGCGTTAACCACCGTTTTGGTCTTTATGATATGATTTTGATTAAAGATAATCATGTGGATTATGCCGGAGGAATTAAAAAAGCCATACAGGCAGCAAAATCTTACATCAAACAACATCAAAAAAATTTACAAATTGAAATTGAGGTAAGAAATATCAAAGAACTAGAAGAAGTTTTGTCTTGCGGTGGTATAGACAGAATTTTATTAGACAATTTTGGTTTTGATGATTTAAAAGCTGCTGTTAAGCTAGTTAATAAAAGTGTTTTAACAGAAGCTTCTGGAGGTATTACACCTGAAAATGCTATAAAATATGCTGAATGTGGTGTAGATTATATCTCTATGGGTGCATTAACACATTCTGTTAAAAGCTTAGATATGAGTCTTAAAGCTTTAATTTCATAAAATGAGTTTCATTTTTATTCAAGAAAGAAGAAGCTATTTAATATAATTGCAAATACATGATATCAGCATACTCTATAGGAGCACTCATATTAGCTTATCTTTTCGGTTCTATACCTTCAGCAGTATGGATAGGTCAGGCTTTTTACGGTATAGACGTTAGAGAATATGGCAGTGGCAATGCAGGAGCAACTAATACTTTTAGAGTCTTAGGTAAAAAAGCAGGTATTCCTGTCATGATTATTGATATACTTAAAGGTTGGACAGCCACAAATCTTGCCTATTTTATTGGACTATCTGTAACCGGACCAGAGCATTCTGTACAATATGTAAATTACCAATTAGCTTTAGGCATAGTTGCAGTGATGGGACATCTTTTTCCTGTTTTTGCAGGTTTTAGAGGTGGTAAAGGTATTGCAACCCTCTTTGGTATGATTTTAGCCGTTCACCTGCCAGCAGCATTGCTTTGTGTTCTGGTTTTTACAGTTGTACTTTTGGTTAGTAAATACGTATCATTAAGCTCTATATCGGCAGGTTTTACCTTTCCTTTGAGTGTTATTTTCGTATATCAGGTATCTGTTAAAGCTATCGTTATTTACGGAATGTGTATTTGTGTTTTGATATTGGTTACTCATCAGAAAAACATAGAACGTCTATTACGAGGCAAAGAATCCAAAGTAAATCTGTTCAAGAAAAAATAATTTATTCATTATTTATGAACAAAACCGTTAAAATTTTATCTGTAGCTGCACTAGCAGCTTTTTTTACTGCTTGTTCAACAGTTCCTTTAACAGGAAGAAGACAAGCAAATTTGGTAAGTGATACAGAAATGAACCAAATGGCAGCGCAGAGCTATCGCGAGTTTCTATCTGACCCAAAAACTAAAGTTGTTACCAATACTGCTGAAAGTAGAAAAGTTAAAGATATTGGTAATAAAATAGCAGCTGCGGTAACCAAATACATGAATGATAATGGTTATGGAAATCAAATTGCTGGTTTTCAATGGGAATTTAACTTGGTTCAGAGTCCTGATGTTAATGCTTGGTGTATGCCAGGTGGTAAAGTAGCTGTTTATACAGGTATTTTACCAGTAACTTTAACCGATGCTGGTTTAGCTACTGTTATGGGACATGAAATTGCTCATGCTATTGCAAAACATTCTAACGAACGTTACTCGCAAACTATGATAGCGCAAGGCTTAGGTACTTTAGCAGGGGCTGCGGTAACCAAATCAGAAGCAGGATATGGTGTTTTCCAACAAGTTTTTGGAATTGGCGCACAAGCCGGAGTTTTATTACCAAACTCTAGAAGACAAGAATCTGAAGCTGATAGATTGGGTTTAACTTTTATGGCTATGGCCGGATATGACCCTGCTAGTGCCATAGATTTTTGGCAAAGAATGGCTGCTAAAAGCAACGGCCAAAAACCACCTGAATTTTTAAGCACCCACCCTAGCGATGCTACACGTATCAATGATATTAAAAAATATCTACCAGAAGCAGCAGCTTATTACAGAAAATAAAGAAATATCCTAATTATATAAAAAAAGCCTCGAAATCATGAATTTCGAGGCTTTTTTTTATGGGTTAATCTTAAACCAAAGGTTCTTGCTGACTTAAACAATGGAAACTTCCTAATCCCCAGATAATATCTGTTGAATCTATCCCGATAGTTTCTCTATCAGGAAAGCATTTAGCTATAATTTCTAAAGCAATTTTATCTTTATTACAACGATAAGTTGGCACTATTACATGACCATTGCTGATGTAAAAATTAGCATAAGAGGCAGGTAAACGCGTATCTTCAAAAATAACAGCGTCTGGCATAGGCAATTCTATGATGTTAAGTGCATCTCCATTTAACAACCGCATTTCTTTCAACTCCCTTAAATTGGTTTGTAAGAGTTCGTAGTTTTCATCTTCCGGATTATCCTCAACCACAGTTAAAACTGTATTTTCATTCACAAATCTTACCGTATCATCAATATGGCCGTCTGTATCATCTCCTACTATACCATCGCTAACCCATAAAATTTGTTGGGCACCATAATAATCTTCGAGGTATTGTTCTATTTGTTCTTGGTTAAGATGCGGATTTCTATTTTCATTTAACAAGCAACTTCTGGAAGTTAAAATAGTGCCAGCACCATTAAATTCTACAGAGCCGCCTTCCATAATAATACCCGGATGAAAAACTGGAATATTAAAATGAGCCCCAATTTTAGTTGGAATAACGTCGTCTAAATCAAAAGGGGGATATTTACCACCCCAAGCATTAAAATCCCAATCAACAATAACTTTTTTCTGAACTGCATTTGGGTTTATCAAGAAAGCCGGACCATGGTCTCTGCACCAAGCATCATTAGTAGGATGAAAATAAAATTCTATTTGAGATAAATCAGCCCCAGCGGCCTCAATATATTTTAACGCAAAAGACTTCATTGCTTCGTCCTTCACATTAATTCTAACTTTTTCAGAAAGCGCTAAATATTTGATAAACTCTGCATATCTAGGATAAATACTATCGATTTTACCTGGCCAACTTGCTTCCTTGTGCGGCCAAGAAAGCCATGTTGCTTCATGTGGCGCCCACTCTGGTGGGAAAGAGTAGCCATTAGGAAGTTTGAAGTTAGAAGACCGAGGTCCGAAGTTGGAAACTGGTTGTTTATTTAAATTGTTCATTTATTTTAAAGATTTTTTCAATGCAATCAACATGAAATGAATTTGCTCACATTCTGAATAAAGCCTTTCAAAGTCATTTTGATTCAATAATGTTTCTTCTTTTCCCAATATGCAAACAGCTTACAACTTCAATATTTGAACGAACTGAATAAGTAAGAAATCTTGCAAACTCCGCATTGGATTGATTAGTACTACCTTCTGCGATGTTTAGTGAAATAGAATCACAGGCTCGTTTAATTTGAGATGTTAATACATAAAGTTCATCTTTAGGAAATGATTTAGTAAGTAAATCAATTTCTGCTGATAAATCTATTGCTCTTTTCCAAACTTTAAGTTCTTCAAATTTAAACGCCATAATAGATTTTATAATTTTTCTCGAGTTCGATTAGACTTCGGTCCTCGGACTTCGGACTTTTCACTCCTCATCAATATACCTTTTCACAATAGGCTGGTAAGAATCAATTCTTCTATCACGTAAGAAAGGCCAATGTGTTCTGTAATTATCTGATTTTGCTAAATCTAATTCCTCTACAATAATTTCTTCATCATCATGTGAAGCTTTGTAAATTAAGCTCCCGAAGGGGTTAGAGATAAAAGAACCTCCCCAAAATCTCAACCCAGCTTCTTCTCCTACTCTATTAACACTTACTACGTGTACGCCATTTGCTACAGCATGAGAGCGCTGTATGGTTTGCCAAGCGTTATATTGCTCTGTATTAGTTGCTTCGTCTTGGGTATTAGCCCAACCAATAGCAGTAGGATAAAATAAAATTTCTGCCCCCATTAAAGAGGTAATCCTAGCGGCTTCTGGATACCATTGATCCCAGCAAATAAGTACACCTATCGTAGCAAATTTGGTTTTGAAAACTTTATAACCTAAATCTCCAGGTGTAAAATAAAATTTCTCGTAAAAGCCAGGGTCGTCTGGAATATGCATTTTACGGTATTTACCTAAATAAGTACCATCTGCATCTAAAACCGCTGTTGTATTATGGTATAAACCTTCGGTTCTTTTCTCAAACAAAGAAGCTATGATAACCACACCAAGCTCGGCAGCTACTTTTTGCAAAGCATCTGTAGAAGGACCAGGAATGCTTTCTGCTAATTTGAAATTATCATAATCTTCTACATCACAAAAATATAGAGATGTAAAAAGTTCTTGTAAACAAACAATTTGAGCGCCTTTTGCTGCAGCTTCTCTAACTTTTTGGATGGCTTTATCTAGATTTTCTTGCTTGTTTGATGTGCAAGACATCTGTACCATACCTACTTTTACATTTTTATTCATTCCACAGATTATTAATCGGCCGCAAAATTAACAATTATGTATGGATTATAATGAGATTATATCATAGATGATATCAAGATGAGAATCATAATAAGCCCTTGATGGTTTTCTTTAACCAATAAGTATTAACCGCACCACCGCCAACAGAATGATAACTTACTTTAGCGTTTCTATCTATAATAACGTGGGTGGGATATTGGGTAACGCCAAATTTCTCAGCATAATACCTCGCATCTGGAACTTGGGTATAATTAAAAGGAAATAGTTTTAAGAAGTTTTCAATTTGCTCAGCTTTATCTAGAGCAACGGCTACAAAAACTACATCTTTTTCATTGGCAAATTTCTTAACCAAATCATTCAACTCTGGTATTTCTTGCCTGCATGGTGGGCAAGCGATAAACCAAAAATTTATCACTAATATCTTTCCTACTAAGTCTTTAGCCGCTATTTTCTTACCAGTAATATCTGTTAAATTAGAATATTTAAAGGTGTCTCCATCTTTAAAACACTTACTTAAGCGGGGTCTTAGAGATTTATCTAACCTCTCATCTAGTTCTTCTTCTGTTAGCTGCTTCAGTAGAAATTTGGGTTGCTGTCCCATTTCATACATGCGTTCTAACTTATATTTACCAGATTTTACTGCTTTATTCCAATATTCTGTAGAATAAGGCAGGCCTGTAGAATCTACCACTATAATTTCTCTGGTAACAGCAGGCAAATTAGTTTTTGGTGTTTCGGTTTGCGCAAATCCTTTAGCGTTAGCAAAAGCTATCGCCACAATAAATAAAAGTTTTTTCATAGGTTAGGCTTTGTTTATTTCTTATCAAAATATTTCCAAACATAATAAACTGGAATTCCTAAAACAACTATTCCTAAACCCCAGCCGCAGGTATCTGGTTTGTAAATCAATAAATCAATACAAATAGCAGAAGCTAAAAGTATATATAGCGCAGGTAAAAAAGGATAACCAAAAGCTTTGTAAGGTCTTTTCCAATCTGGTCTTTTTATCCTTAAAATAAATATCCCAGCAATGGTAATAATATAAAATAGTAAAGCAGAGAAAACGCTATAGTCTAAAAGCTGGCCGTATGTGCCTGATAAACATAACAAAGCAGCCCAAAAAGCCTGTAGAATAAGTGCAAAACCCGGTACATCTTTTTTATTTAAAGTTGCTGCTCTCTTGAAAAACACACCATCTTGAGCCATTGCATAATACAATCTAGCACCAGAAAGTATTAAACCATTGTTACAACCAAAAGTAGAAACCATAATTAAGAGAGCCATAATAGCTGCTGCCGCACTTCCAAAAATAACAGAAGCCGCGGCTGTACCTACCCTATCTTGTGAGGCAAACATGATTCCGCGTTCTAAAACTGTTGCGCCATCTGGCGAACCACTAACAGGTAATAGCATCAAATAAGCTACATTGGCTAAGATATATAATATGGTTACGATTAAAGTTCCAAACAGTAAACTCAATGGAATATTCTTTTCTGGATTTTTTACTTCACCAGCTATATAAGTAATGTTGTTCCAAGTATCTGATGAAAATAAAGAACCCACCATAGCTGCACCCATAGCTCCAAAAAGTAAAACACCACCAAGCAACTCGGTAGAAATTGTTCCATCCTCGTTCACTTTAGTTTGGTAGGGAGTCCAAAAATTATCCAAATTAGAAAAGAAAGCCTCGCTATTTAAACCCACATAAATACCAGCGATAATGAGTCCTAGCAAAGCCAAAAGCTTTGCAATAGTAAAAATTGTTTGTACAACTTTGGCACTTTTTACCCCTTGCAGGTTGATGAAAGTTAAAAAGCATATCATAACAATGGCCAACAATTGCGTATGATTTAAACTAAAGCCTCCTAAACTGAATAAAATATTTCTTTGATCAAAAAAGGGAATAATTTCTGCAGTGTATTTGGCAAATGCAATGGCTACAGCAGCAATAATTCCGGTTTGTATAACCGTAAAAACTGTCCATCCAAAAAGAAAACCTATCATAGGATTATAAGCCTCTTTTAAATAAACATATTGACCGCCTGCTTGTGGCATCATACCAGCCAACTCGCCATAGCTTAAAGCTGCTATTAAGGTAATAACACCTGTAATAAGCCAAATCAACAGAATAATACCGGGAGAGCCTACTTGTCTAGCGATATCAGAACTTACTAAAAATATCCCTGAGCCTATCATAGAGCCCGCTACAATCATGGTTGAGTCTAGAAGGCCTAACTCTCTTTTCATGGTGGTTTCTTGCATATTTTAACTATTTATAATTTTAAATATAGTTGATTTTATTTAATGATAATGGAAAGGTAAAATTAGAAAGTATGATGTCTGATGTCTGATGCCCGATGATCGAAGTTAAGAGTATAAAATAGAAAGCCTCCTAATGGTAGATATTTAGGAAGTTCTTTTGAACATTAAACTTGCCTTACAAAAACTACCAAACTCAATAAATAAAATAAAAACTAACCTCCTGAAACATAATATTATCCTTAAAAATTTGCTTTTATGAAATACCCTGCTAAATTTGAGATTATACAATTATAAACCATTAAAAAAAAAAAGCGATTACATGTATGGACTTCTTACAAACTAATTTAATTTATGTTGTACCAATATTAGGACTTATTGGTATTCTCGTGATGATTTCTAAATCCATTTGGGTATCTAAACAGCCTTCAGGAGATGAAAAAATGACCGAACTTGCTGGCTACATAGCAGATGGTGCTATGGCATTCTTAAAAGCCGAATGGAGAGTATTAAGCATCTTCGTATTATTTGCAGGTATTCTTTTAGCATACTCGGGCTCTATACATGAAGTTAACGGAAAAGAAATACACTCTAGCTGGATTATTTCTATTGCCTTTGTTATTGGTGCAGTTTTCTCTGCAACAGCAGGTTATATCGGTATGCGTGTAGCTACAAAAGCAAACGTAAGAACAACACATGCTGCTCGCACTAGCTTAAAACAAGCTTTAAAAGTTTCTTTTACAGGCGGCACAGTAATGGGGCTAGGCGTTGCTGGTTTAGCAGTTTTAGGCTTAGGAGGCTTATTTATTGTTTTTCTTTCTATGTTTGCCGATTTAGGTGAGCACACCGTAAAAACCGCTATTGAAGTACTAACAGGTTTCTCTTTAGGTGCAGAGTCTATTGCGCTTTTTGCCCGTGTTGGTGGTGGTATTTATACTAAAGCTGCCGATGTAGGTGCAGATTTGGTTGGTAAAGTAGAAGCCGGAATCCCTGAAGACGATGTACGTAACCCTGCAACCATTGCAGATAACGTAGGCGATAATGTGGGTGATGTTGCAGGTATGGGGGCCGATTTATTTGGCTCTTATGTAGCAACCATCCTAGCAACCATGGTATTAGGACAAGAAATCATTGTTACAGATAATTTCGGTGGCATGTCGCCTATATTATTACCTATGGTTATTTGTGGTTTAGGTATCATCTTCTCTATTATCGGAACTTGGTTTGTTACCATTAAAGACGAAACCTCAAACGTACAAAACGCCCTAAACTTAGGTAACTGGTCATCTATCGTGATAACTGGTATCGCGTCTTATTTTATTGTTTTATGGATGTTGCCAGAAACCTTAAACCTAAGAGGTTACGAGTTTTCTAGTATTAATGTTTTCTATGCCATTATTGTGGGTTTAGTAGTAGGTACTATCATGAGTATTGTTACCGAGTATTATACCGCTATGGGCAAAGCTCCGGTAGATTCTATTGTACAACAATCATCAACAGGACATGCAACTAATATTATCGCAGGCCTATCAGTAGGTATGAAATCAACCGTAATCCCGATAATTGTTTTAGCTGCTGGCATCATGACATCTTACTACTTTGCAGGCTTATATGGTGTAGCTATTGCTGCTGCCGGTATGATGGCTACTACAGCCATGCAATTAGCTATTGATGCCTTCGGACCAATTGCTGATAATGCTGGTGGTATTGCCGAGATGAGCCAATTACCTCCAGAAGTACGTGAGCGCACCGATAATTTAGATGCCGTAGGTAACACCACAGCAGCAACCGGAAAAGGCTTTGCTATTGCTTCTGCCGCACTTACCTCATTAGCACTTTTTGCCGCTTTTGTGGGTATAGCTGGTATAGAAGCTATTGATATTTACAAAGCACCTGTTTTAGCTGGTTTATTTGTTGGTGGGATGATTCCTTTCATCTTCTCGGCATTATGTATACAAGCTGTAGGAAGAGCTGCTATGGATATGGTACAAGAAGTACGTAGACAATTCCGTGAGATACCTGGTATAATGGAATATAAAGCCAAGCCAGAGTATGAAAAATGCGTAGCCATTTCAACTACAGCTTCTATCCGCGAAATGATGTTACCAGGTGCCATAGCATTGATTACACCAGTTGTAGTAGGTTTCATTTTTGGCCCTGAGGTATTGGGAGGTTTATTGGCAGGTGTAACCGTATCAGGTGTATTAATGGGGATTTTCCAATCTAACGCAGGTGGCGCATGGGATAACGCTAAAAAATCTTTCGAGAAAGGTGTTTTAATCAATGGCGAAATGTACTATAAAAAATCAGAACCACATAAAGCTTCAGTAACTGGAGATACCGTGGGCGATCCGTTTAAAGATACCTCTGGCCCATCTATGAATATCTTAATCAAATTAATGTCTATTGTATCTTTGGTAATAGCACCTTATATAGCCATTAATGCTACCCAACCAACTACACAGGTTAAAGCCAAAACAGAGCATTGCCAAACCGCTATGAAAAGTGGCGAGGTAAAAGCATGCTGCGCAAAACCTAGAATGGCTGATAGGTTTAAGCATAAGTAATTGTTATAAATAATTTTAGAAAAGAGGGTGTTCTTAAAAGGCATCCTCTTTTTGTTTAGAATAAGATTTCTACACTTTTGTAATTTTTACTTTTGAATTTTTGAAAGCAATAGCATCACAGTTTTGAACCGCCAATCCGGTGCTTTGCTAAATTTTTTGCCATAAAGTAATCATATCACAAAAAATTACCGAAGGCAAAAAGATACCGCTGCCGCCCCGGTTTAGTTACACAGGTTTGGTGGGTTTGGGGTAATTTCTTGTTCTTATAGTTTTGTGAATTTTTGATTTAATTCTATATCTTTATCGCTAAAGTTAAATCTACCTATTGCTTATAGTGCCGAAGAGAAAATCAATATTTAACTTTCATAAATCCTAAATTTAGAGGAAAAATACTTATACTATAACAGCTATTTGTTTATTAAAATCAAACATAAAAAGTTATTTTACGACTTTGTTAAAATGATGAAGCTATCAAATAAAAAGAAATAAAAACTTCCGTAACACATCCAATATTGGGTGTATTACGGAAGTAAAACTACACATATATATAAGTTAGCACCAATTTTATAACGACATACTTCACAAATGGAAATAAACTTAGACCCACAGATAAAACCGCTAGTAGCAAACCTACTAAGGATAAATATTGGACGTTATCTTAAAACGAGTGACTTTAATCATTTGACTCTTGAACACAACTTTGACAATCTCTGGGAACAAGGAAAAAAAGCAGTTAGGGATAGCAGTAATGTTGTATTTATTGGGTTTGACCCATCTGGAGACTACGAAGAAGCGTATCAACTTATCTTAAATGCTTTATATAAACAGGACAATAAAGGATTTTTCAATGTTTTAGAACTTACATTAACTGATTTTATTAGATGGGACAAAGGAAAAACAGACCTATCAAAAGTTGTTGAAAACCTAGAGCAACTCAAAATGCCTGAAGACCAAATACAAAGTATAAAGCAAGCGTTTTCAAGCAAATTACTTACACCTACGATAGCAACACCGGACAAATCGCCAACTTTTGAAAAGTCAGAAATTAAAATTGACCCGAAGTTATGTTTTGTTATTATGCCGTTTAATGATAAGTTAAATCCAATTTATGAAAGCATTATCAAAGTTGTATTAAAGGATTTGAAGTATAATCCATTAAGAGCTGACGAGATATTTACTTCAAAGCCAATCATCGATGACATATGGCTAAATATCAAGAAAAGTAAATTTCTTATTGCTGACTTGACTGACAGAAATCCTAATGTGTTTTATGAGTTAGGGCTTGCACATGCACTCACAAAGGACGTTATTCTTTTAACACAAAATTTGAGTGACATACCTTTTGATTTAAGACATTATCGAATAATTGTTTACCAAGACAGTATTTCTGGTGCAGACAAACTAAAAAGTACTCTTAAAGAATTTATAACCGAGCTTGACACAAAAAAGAAAAAATAAAAACTGGTGCTAATCGAGTAGACGGCTCTGCCAGAAACCTGACAGAGTGCGCCTCTCACACCACCGTATCCCGATGAAAAATCGGGACAGGCTGTACGGTTCTCGTATACGGCGGTTCGTAAACTGATGGGTTGAGTTTTGTGTAAATCTCTAGCATGGGTATGTAGCCTTTTTGCTTTAACCGTTTAATAGTTATGGTCGTATTAAGGATTGGGCTTTGGGCTATTCGCCATCCCCCTTTTCTTGTCCTGCTCCATGCATAAGCATGGTCGGCATCTACTCCTAATCGTATCAGGTTTTTCCTTTTACGTTCGGGTTTCTTCCAGTCCGTCCAAATGCAATAGCGCAGGCGGTTACGCAACCAGCCGTCCACATCTCGCAGTTTACCTACAATGCATACAACAATATAAGCATTAGCTGTAAAAGGTATCTAACAAAATGTTAGCCTCAAAAACTTTGTGAATAGAACTATTTGTAATAACTTTGTAATTACATAGATAATAGTTATGGAGGTTTCAATCATTAAAATAGGAAATTCAAAGGGGCTTAGGTTAACCAAAGCAATTTTAGAAAAGTACAACATTACAGATAAAATAGAATTGATTCTTGAAAAAGGACAAATCATTTTGCGCCCAATTTCTGAACCTCGTAAAGGCTGGGATAAAGCATTTCAAAAGATGCATGAAAATGGTGATGACCAGCTTCTAATAGACGATGTTTTTGAGGATGAAAACTTTGAAGAATGGAAATAAAACAGTATCAGATAGTTTTGGTTAATCTCGACCCAACTTTGGGTAGTGAAATACAAAAAACACGACCTTGTGTAATTATCTCACCAAATGAAATTAATGACAATCTAAAAACTGTTGTTATTGCACCAATGACTTCTTCAAGCAGAAGATATCCAACCAGAGTAAAAGTAAAACACAATAATCAAGAAGGTTGGGTTGTAATTGATCAAATAAGAACAATCGATAAAATTCGTATTATAAAAAAGTTTGGTTCGCTTACAGAGAATGAAATACTTGAATGTAAACGTGTGATTAGAGAAACATTTGTTGACTAAAAGACATCTTTTAATGCGTCTTACTTTCATTATTTTTTTGAGATAATTTTTTATAGTTAAACCTACAAACTGCTAAATTTCTCAGAAATCTGTTCCTATGATTCTAGAAAGAAATCATTTCTCTTTAAACAACAAGAGCGTTATAGAAAGATTGGTGATAAAAACACCTTTTAAACACCCTGCTGTTTTTGAAAATGAAGCTTGTTTCATCTTTGTAAAAGAAGGGGAAAGTATACTCCAGTCGCCTACAGAGCATATACACATTCAAGTTTCTGAAAGTGTACTCCTTAAATGTGGCAGCTATTTCGCTAGATTATTACCACAAAGAGAAGGACAAAATTGTGAGATTTTTGCTGTTCATCTTCATACAGATGTTTTAAAAGAACTGTACAAAAATGAAGTTCCGCATTTCCTTCAATCCACAACTAAAAAACACTTCGCTAATAAGATAGAGAAACAAGATATTATCATCCATTTCATTAAAAGCTTAGAATTTTATTTTCAAAACCCAAGCATCGTTCATGATGACTTATTAAAACTTAAAATCAAAGAACTTATCCTGCTGCTTCTGCAAACCAACAGCGCAGAAGATTTAAAGAGCTTGTTTTCACACTTATTCACACCCCGCCAAGCAAATTTTAAAGAAGTTATCCAAAACCATCTTTATAATAATCTTTCTACTAAAGAATTAGCTGTACTTTCTGGACGCAGCTTATCGGCCTTCAAAAGAGATTTTGAAAGCTATTTTAAAGACAGCCCCGCACATTATATCAAAGAACAAAAACTTATAAAAGCTGCCATGTTGCTCTGCACTTCCGATGCATCTATCAGTGAAATATGCTATCAAATTGGCTTTAATGATATTTCGCACTTCAGTAAGTTGTTTAAATCAAAGTATGGCCATACACCATCTCAATACAAAAATACCTTTAATAAAACCTGAACCTTTCTCCCTAATTTTTGGACTTTTTATCCTAACCTATTCCTGTTTTTTAGAATCATTTTTGCGTCATGCAATTCAGCAGAATTTTAAAAACAATTATCAAATGAAGTATTATAAAATAGCGTCTTGGTTTTTAGCCCTGTCTATGTCTATATTTGGGGTTCTTAAATTTATCCATCCGTTTAAAACGTGGTATAGTGTACAAATTAGCCAATCAGAATTAGGCTCATTAGCTTATCCATTAGGTATTGCTGGTGAAATTATGGTTGGACTAACACTTTTAATTTGTTTAAACTTTAAGCATAAAATATCTACATCAACTTATAAACTAATCACAGGTATTTCTTTTTTTGCTATCATCATGATGATGTTAACAGGTATATACGTTCATTTACACCCCAATGTATCGGCTGATGTTTTACCGTTAAAAATCAAGCCTCCTTACATACCGGCTTTCTTTTTAATTTTAGCTGCTTGTACTATGCTTTTTACTGTTAAAAAGGACGACATTTAAAACATAGAAAACCAAATTTTTCCTTAATTTCATCTCATAAACAAAAGCACAAAACATCTATATAAAATACCTTCTCATGAGTATAGTACTAAACCCGCAAGTTGATAAATATTTAATAGATGGCTGTATGCGTTGTAAATATGGCGCTACACCTAAATGTAAAGTCAACCTTTGGCGAGATGAGCTTGAACTACTCAGACAAATTGTGTTAGAAACTGGTCTTAAAGAGGAGATAAAATGGGGTGCTCCGGTTTACACACATCAAGGTAAAAATGTTATTCTGGTAAATGCTTTAAAAGAATCGGCCAATATTGGCTTTTTTAAAGGTGCTTTACTAAAAGACGAACACAAAATTTTACAACAACAGGGCAATGTGCAAGCTGCTAGAATCATCAGATTTAAGCATATTGATGAAATTGAAAAAGTACAAAGTATTTTAATTACTTACATAAAAGAAGCTATTGCTTTAGAAGAAAGCGGACAAAAAGTAGCGCTTAACAAAAATCCTGAACCTATTCCAGAAGAACTTCAAGAAGCTTTTAAAGCTGATTTAGCCTTCACCCAAGCATTTCATGCTTTAACACCGGGTAGACAAAGAGCTTATATTATCCATTTCTCTCAACCCAAGCAAAGTCAAACTCGGATAAGCAGAATAGCAAAATATAAAAACCAAATTTTAAACGGTATAGGTTTGCATGATGAGTATAAAAATCGAAATAAATAATTCTTAAAATCTATATGAAGTAATCTCAGCATCAAGCAAATAAACTTAACAAAACCTTGATAAAAGGTATTTATGTTATATCACTCCTTTCTATTACTTTAGCGGCTGAAAAAATAGTTATTTAAGTATTAATTAATACAAGTTTAAATAGGATTTAAATGCCCATAGAAACCCCACACTTCGAACTTCCATTTTTCACCAACCTACTTATTTTATTGGTAGCAGCAAGAATTTTTGGGGAAATTTTTGAGCGTTTTAAACAACCTGCCATGATTGGCGAAATTATAGCAGGTATCATTCTCGGACCAAGCTTATTAAATTTAATCCACAGAACAGAGGATATTAAAGTTATTTCTGAACTAGGTATTTTTTTATTGGTTATCATAGCCGGATTAGAAATTAATATTGATGATATCCTGAAATCTTTAAAAGGAAAGAATATCATAATCTCCATCATGGCGTTCTTTGTACCCATATTTGGTGGTATTACAGTGGGGCATTATTTCCAGCAAGATATCATGACAACAGTTTTTATAGGTTTATGTGTAGCTATTACGGCTTTACCTGTAAGTATCAGAATCTTGATGGATTTAGGAAAAATAAACTCGCAAGTAGGGCAAAAAATAATTTCTATTGCCATTTTTGATGATGTTTTAGCGCTCTCTATTTTAGGTGTTTTACTTAATTTAAAAGACACCGATATGTCTGCATCAGCAGTTATAAAAGCTGGTTCTATATCTTTATTAAAGCTTTTCGTTTTTATTGCGCTTTTAAGTTTGGTATACATCCTCATTAAAAAGGTTTTAAGAAAAGGCGATTATATTCAAGAATCTTTAGATAAAATAGTTTCCGTATTAAAAGGTAAAGAGCCACTTTTTGCGCTGTTTTTTGCTTTTGTTTTACTTTTTTCAACCTTTACAGAGTCGCTTGGTTTACATTTCATCGTAGGAGCATTTTTTGCAGCAATGCTCATTAGCGATTCTCTCATCGGTAAACATAATTTAAAAGCTATAGAAACTACCACCAGTAGCATGGCTATGGGCTTCTTAGCACCTATATTTTTTGCTGGTATCGGTCTAGAATTCAACTTTTCGTCTATTAGCAATGTGGGTTTATTGATAGCTGTTATAGCGGTTTCTTACCTATCTAAAATTGCAGGCGGCTATTTTGGTGGTACGCTTGCCGGACTTAACAAACGTGTTTCTTTAACCTTGGGTATTGGGCTAAATGCCCGTGGTATTATGGAACTTGTAATTGCTAATATTGCCTATAAAAATGGCTTAATCAGTACTGAAGTCTTTTCTATTTTAGTAATTATGGGTGTGCTAACTACGCTTACTACTCCTTTACTTCTTAAAAAAGCATTTCAACATTTAGATTAATTATCCCTTTTAAGTATAAATAAACTTGGATTAGATAATTTTAATCACTTACTTTGTTTTACAAAGTACTTTTAAAATGAAAAATAAAAACATAATACCATTCATAATTTTAGCAATAGGCTTCCTGCTGATGACTTTTACCATCACCGTTGAAGATGAACCAGGAGCATTACCCCTGTTTTTGGTACTGATAAGTTTGGTTTGGTTAAGTATCAATTGGTTTAATATGAGAAAGTATCGAAATAATACTTAGAAGCTTGCAATTACTTATAAATTCCTAATTTGCAAGTCATGTTAGAGATAATTTATCAGGATGAGCATTTAGTAGCCATTAATAAACCTCATGGCTTGTTGGTTCATCAATCGCCCATTGCTAGAAATGCCGAAGAATTTGCACTGCAGCTTTTAAGAGATCAAATACAGCAACATGTTTGGCCTGTCCATCGTTTAGATAGAAAAACCAGTGGCCTACTTCTTTTTGCTTTAAACAAAGAAACTGATAGACTAATGCAGCAACAGTTTATGGAGAATAAAGTACAAAAAAAATATCTAGCTGTATTACGTGGCCACAGCCCTGATGAACTTTTGATTGATTACCCCTTGAAAAAAGAAAATGGCACTTTACAAGATGCTGTTACTTATTTTAAAACTTTAGTTCGTACAGAAATTGCACTAGCGGTAGGCAAACACCCAACATCCAGATATTCTTTAGTAGAAGCACAACCACAAACAGGGCGAATGCATCAGTTAAGAAGGCATTTCGCTCATATTTTCCATCCTATTATTGGCGATAGACCTCATGGCTGTAATAAACAAAATAAGTTTTTTAAAGAGCATTTTCAAATGGAGAGTATGTTGCTACATGCATCAGTATTACAATTTAATCATCCTATTACCGATGAAAAACTCCATTTAAAAGCTCCTCTTCAAGCAGAATTTAAAAGAGCTTTAAACTTACTTGACATAGAATTTCCCTCTTAAAAGCTCCTAAAAGTCTTTTATCATAATTTTTACACTTTCATAAAAGCTCAAAAATGTTATAAATCATGATTTTTAAGCTTATAGTTGATGTGATTTTTAAAAAGCCCAATCTCTACGACATTTTTTGATATATTAGCTTTTAAAATTACACACAAATAGAAATTAACTAACTAAACAAACATTTATGAATTTTAAAAAGCCATTAGATGTGCTACTTGCCGAGGCAGCCGAAACTGGTGAGGGAAGTTTAAAAAGAACGCTATCTAGCTTTAATCTTGTTGCTCTTGGTATTGGAGCTATTATTGGTGCTGGATTATTTTCATTGACAGGGATTGCAGCTGCAGAAAATGCTGGACCAGCAGTAACTTTATCATTCGTATTAGCAGCAGTTGCTTGTGGCTTTGCAGGTTTATGTTATGCAGAGTTTGCCAGTATGATTCCTGTTGCTGGTTCGGCCTATACCTATTCTTATGCCACCATGGGCGAATTTATGGCTTGGATTATTGGCTGGGATTTAGTTTTAGAGTATGCTTTAGGTGCTGCAACGGTTTCTGTCTCTTGGTCTAGATACTTGCTAGAATTTCTCCATAAATACGATTTGGATCTACCTCATAAATTAATTGTTTCTCCTTTTGAAACCTTAAAATTAGGCGACGGGACTGTAATTGAAGGTGGTTACATTAATCTACCAGCAATTTTTATTGTTTGTATGCTTTCTTTGGTTTTAATGCGAGGAACTAAAGAATCGGCCACGATGAATAACATCCTTGTGATTGTTAAAGTGGCAGTAGTTTTAATATTTATCACCTTGGGTTGGTCTCATATTAACCCTGATAATTATACCCCTTACATCCCAGAAAATACAGGTATCTATGAACAATTTGGCATTACAGGTATTGCAACTGGTGCAGCTGTAGTTTTTTTCGCTTTTATTGGATTTGACGCTGTATCAACAGCAGCACAAGAGGCTAAAAATCCACAAAAAGGAATGCCAATTGGTATATTAGGTTCACTCATTGTATGTACAATCTTGTACGTATTATTTGCACACGTTATGACAGGCTTGGTAAACTATAAAGACTTTGCTGGCGATGCAAAACCTGCTGCTACAGCATTTGCTGTAACAGGATATTCTTTCTTACAAGATGGTTTAATTATTGCAATTTTAGCAGGTTATACCTCAGTTATCTTGGTAATGCTAATGGGACAATCAAGAGTATTTTATACTATGTCTAAAGACGGATTATTACCTAAATTCTTTAGTTCTATTCATGCAAAATTTAATACCCCTTGGAAAACAAACTTATTTTTCATGGTATTTGTGAGTATTTTTGCTGGCTTCGTACCGGTTTCTGATTTAGGTCATATGGTATCTATAGGTACTTTATTTGCATTTGTATTGGTATGTGTTGGTGTTTTAGTCATGAGAAAATCATCACCAGATTTACCTAGACCTTTTAAAACTCCATGGGTACCTTTTGTTCCTATTGCTGGTATATTAGTTTGTATTTATTTAATGTATTCTTTACCCGGCGAAAGCTGGATTAGACTTGCCATTTGGATGGCTTTAGGTGTAACCATTTACTTTACCTATAGCAAGAAAAATTCAGTAGTAAGAAAAAAGTACGCTGATTCTTTAAAACAATAAACACTCTTTATCATCAATAAATTTAATAGGTTGTCTCAGAAATTTTAATTTGAGACAACCTTTTGTTTTACCAAAAACATTTTTGTTATGAATAGCTTTTTCAACTTTAACGAGATTTTATCAGTAACGATGATTTTATTTGCTATCATCGATATTTTAGGCTCTATCCCGGTTATTGTGCAGTTAAGACAAAAAGCAGGTCATATACAATCTGAAAAAGCAAGTTTTGTAGCTTTGGTATTGATGATTATCTTCCTATTTGTTGGCGAAGCGCTACTAAAAATTATAGGTTTAGATATATCATCCTTCGCTATTGCGGGTTCTTTAGTGATTTTCTTTATCGCTATGGAAATGATTTTGGGTATCAACTTCTTTAAAGAAGAAATTCCGGAAACGGTATCTATTGTACCTTTAGCTTTCCCTTTAATTGCAGGTGCGGGTACCATGACTACCCTACTCTCTCTAAAATCAGAATATGCTACACAAAATATTGTGGTGGGGATTGTGCTAAATATGCTGTTTGTTTATATCATCTTAAAAAATACCTTACGTTTAGAAAAACTATTTGGCACAACAGGTTTACATATTTTAAGAAAAGCTTTTGGTATTATTCTTTTAGCTATTGCAATAAAACTGTTTAGAACAAATACAGGTTTGTAAAATATTCGCTTAAGTGATTTTAATTTATGCCTTAACTAACCTAGCTATAAACATGGTATCGGCTTTATGTTGATAGCCTTTGATAAGTTCCTGACTTTCTACTTGCAATTTAAACTCTTCTTTTATCCAAGCAACCTGAGCTTCATTTTCTTCTTTAAAAACAGAACAAGTGATGTAAATAAGAGGCTTACCAGGTTTTAGGTAAGAAATAACGTTACGGATGATTTTCCGCTGCAAATCTTGAAAAAACTGTATGGTATGCTCTTCAAACTGATTAATCATTTCTGGAGTTCTTCCCCAGGTACCAGAGCCACTACAAGGTGCATCTAGGATGATACCATCAAACTCATAATCATGTAAGTATAAAGATTGGTCTAAGGTTAAATCAAGTACTTTTTTCTGATAGTTTCTGATACCTGCATGTAAAAAGCGTTCATCCAAATTATCTAAAATAGAAGCTCTAATATCAGAAACTAAAAGTTTAATATCTGGCTGTTGCTGATGCAATAGCAATGATTTACCGCCAGATGCTGCACAGCAATCCCACCATTTATCCCATTTCTGCGGTTTAAAATAATTTCCTACTTGTTGCGAGGATAAATCTTGCACCTCATACAAACCTCTATCAGTAAATAAATGATCTAGCTTGGTGCCATTTGCTAAGGCATAGGTTTGTTCTCCCAGATGCTGAAAATTTAGACCAGCATCTAGTAAAGTTCCTGTAAAACGCTTCTCAGCCCCTTTTCTAACCCTGATGTATAAATCTGGCTGCACCAAAATTTTACTACAAAATAAAGTGGTATCTATCCCTTCTGATAGATGATAATGAAAAGGAAAAATAGCTAGAACATTAAAATCAGAAAACTCTCGCTTTACTAAAGCAAGCTTTTCTTCAAGGGTTAAATGGATAGAAACTTCCCATTCTGGTTTATAAAAAGCAATAAATGAATTGCTAAGGGTGTTACAAAGAAACTCGGCAACAATTAAACGATTTATTAAAGATTCTTGCTGAAGAGCATGACCTAGCCTAAAGTAATTGTAAACCAACCTACTGGCTATTTTACGATCTTTAGACCCCATTTGCTTATTTTGACGATAGTAAACCGCTAAAAAACGATGCAAAGGCTGGTCTTGCTGGTAACGAGCTAAAATTTGCTCTACCGTAGCCAATTGGTGAATAGCTTTCATTTATTTAACCTTCTTAAGCTGAAAATCCTGATACTTTAAAATCATTAAGCTATGGTTATAATAGCCCAATTTAGCATCCTTCACAAAATCAAGTTGGTTATGTAAACCTTCTAATGAGGTTTTAGTTAAGTCATCGGCGAAAGCCTTACCTTTTTTACTCATTAAAGAAGCAAAATAATAAGCAATATCAAAACCTTTAATAGCATACTCGCTAGGTTCTAAACTATATTTCGCTCGGTATTTAGCTAAAAACTGCTCTACTCTAGGGGTTTTATAATCTACTTTGTAAGATGAGGTTATATGCGTGTTTAGTTTTTGCATGGTTGTAGCATCCAAAAACTGTAGTTTCTCCCAGCCTGGGTGACCAATAACAGCAATTTGAAAATTTGAACTTAGCTTCCATAATTCTTTGGTAATGGAAAGCAAGAAATTCCTATCAGTAGCTGGCAAAACAATCACATTTAAACCAACCGGATTTAAATGTTTATATACATTCTCGTAACCTATGGCTTTTATACCAATTTCAGAAAATGCGGTTTGTTTAAGTAAACTATCGCGATATTTCTTAAATGGAACAGCAAATTTAAACTCATCTGCCTGCCCACTTCTAATCATGATGATTTTCTTAGGCTTTAAATCAGATTTGATAAAATTAACAGCACTTAAAGTATGCTGTTCTAAAGAATTATTTACGGTAATTAAATAGGGGTTGTTAAACTGCTCTGGACTGGCTGCTGCTAAGGGAGAAACCACTAACTTTTGCATATTCTTGCTGTAAGTAGCAAAAGCTTTTATCCCATTAGGAAAAATAGGACCAACAATTAAATCGGAGTTTTTGATGCCCGCTTTAGCTGCTAGAATGGCAATATTAGCTGGGTCATCTTTAGAATCGTAAACCTGTAATTTGAAATTGCCTCCTTGATTGTGAGCTACAGAATCTAGCCCCATTTTAAAGCCTTGATAAAAATCTATAGCAATTTCTGCTTTGGCAATATCTTTTAAGCCCGCAGTTTTATGATTAATACTGGTAAGTTCAAAAGGAAGAACCAGTGAAAGAACCATTTCTGGCTTCTCCACTGGTTTTTCTTCAGGTAATGTCTCTAGTTTAGGCTTTATTTTAACTTCTCTATCTGGTGCAGGCTCTATACGCTCTACAACTTTAGGAGTAGTTTTTGGCGAGCAAGCCGCCAAGAAAGCTAAAAATAGTAATCTATAAACCCTACTCCCACTCAATGGTAGCAGGCGGTTTAGAACTGATATCATACACTACCCGGTTTATACCTTTAACATTATTGATAATTTCATTAGATATTTTAGCTAATAGCTCGTAAGGTAAATGACTCCAATCGGCAGTCATACCATCTACAGATTCTACAGCTCTTAAACTTACAACGTTTTCGTAAGTTCTTTCGTCTCCCATAACCCCAACAGATTGTATTGGTAAGTAAATGGTTCCTGCTTGCCAAACTCTATCATACCAACCTGCTTTTTTTAGGTTTTCTATGTAGATATAGTCTGCTTCTTGTAAGATAGCTACTTTTTCTGGAGTAACCTCTCCTAATATTCTAATACCTAAACCTGGCCCTGGGAAAGGATGTCTGTTTAAGATATTCTCTGGCAAACCTAATGCTTTACCAACTCTTCTAACTTCGTCTTTAAACAGTGATTTTAAAGGCTCTACAATTTTAAGCTTCATAAAATCTGGTAAACCACCCACATTGTGATGAGATTTTATAGTTGCAGATGGACCACCGTTAACTGATACTGATTCTATCACATCTGGATAAATAGTACCTTGTGCCAACCATTTTACATCAGAAATTTGATGCGCTTCATCATCAAAAACCTCAATAAAAACTCGTCCAATAGCTTTTCTTTTATGCTCTGGATCTGTTAAACCGGCTAAGGCATCGTAAAATAATTGTTTAGCATTAACGCCTTTTACGTTTAAGCCTAAATCTTTATACGATTCTAAAACAGATTCGAACTCATTCTTACGTAGTAAGCCATTATCAACAAAAATACAATGTAAATTTTTGCCAATAGCTTTATGCAAAAGCAATGCCGCAACAGATGAATCTACCCCTCCTGATAAACCCAAAACTACTTTATCATCACCTAATTGGCTTTTTAAATCCTCAATGGTAATATCCGCGAAAGCGTGTGGAGTCCAATCTTGCGAGCAGCCACAAATATCTACCAAAAAGTTTTGCAATAGTTGCTTACCATCTGTAGAATGGGTTACTTCTGGATGAAATTGTATACCGTAAGTTTGCGTTCCTTTTACTTGATAAGCAGCAACTTTTACAGTATCTGTGCTGGCAATAACTTCAAAATTGGAAGGAATTTCTTTGATGGTATCTCCATGAGACATCCATACCTGAGATTTTGCAGGAATACCATGTAGTAAAGGATTATTAGCATGAATGTACTCTAAATTTGCTCTTCCATACTCTCTAATTTCTGAAGCTACAACCTGTCCTCCAGAATGTTGAGCCATATACTGTGCGCCATAACAAACGCCTAATAAAGGTAGTTTCTCATGAAACTGTTTGAAATCTACTTGTGGAGCATCGGCTTGTCTTACAGAAGATGGGCTTCCGGATAGGATTACACCTTTTGTATATTCATCAATTGCTGGAACCTTGTTAAAAGGATGGATTTCGCAGTAAACATTAAGCTCTCTTACCCTACGGGCTATCAATTGGGTATATTGCGAGCCGAAATCTAGAATGAGGATTTTCTCTTGCATGCGCAAAGGTAAAAATTTAAAGCTTTGTAACTAATAAATAAGGTAAATAAGTTTAGTTAAAATCTAGTATTCCTCTAAATCTTACGCAGTTTGATGCTAATCGTAAATTTGCTATTTTGTATAAAATCTAAACGGCATGAAGAAATTATCATTTATACTTTTAGGGGCTTTTTTACTGCTAGCAATAGTAGTTTTAATCAACACTTTTACCTTTAAAAGCAAACAAATTGCTGTTGAACCGGCAGAATTTTTAAATGTACCACAAAGTTGCATAGGAAATTTGCAAAAAGCTATTCGGTTTAAAACTATTTCTTACGACCAAGCCAATTTAATAGATAGCGCTGCCTTTTTAGATTTTCATACTTTTTTAGCACAAGCTTACCCTTTAACTTTCTCTAAATTAAAACTAGAAAAAGTTAACGACTTAAGTCTGATATTACACTGGCAAGGTAAAAACAAGGCATTACAACCTATCATTTTAATGGCTCATCAGGATGTTGTTCCGGTTGAAGAAGCTACTAGAAAGAATTGGCATGCCGATCCATTTTCTGGAGCTTTAAAAGACGATTTTATTTACGGAAGAGGAACCATTGATGATAAAGGAAGTCTAATAGCGATTTTAGAAAGTGTTGAACTTCTTATAAAAGATAATTTTATCCCAGAAAACGATATTTATTTTGTGTTTGGCCATGATGAAGAAGTTACTGGTAAAAGAGGCGCAAAAGTAATTGCTGCATTATTTAAGCAAAGAGGTATAAAACCTGCTTTGGTTTTGGATGAAGGCGGTATTATTACCCATTATAAAGTGCCAGGTTTAGATAAACCAGCTGCTGTTGTTGGCATTGTAGAAAAAGGTTATGTAACAGTAGATTTAAAAGCAAGAATTGCAGGTGGACACTCTTCTATGCCCGAAAAACAAACCGCCATTGATGAGCTTGCTAAAGCCATTGTAAAACTTAAAGAAAACCAATTTCCTTTAGAATTAGGCCCAGTAACAAATCTTTTTATGGATTATGTTGGCCCAGAGATGCCTTTTGTGAATAAAATGGCTATGGCAAACCGTTGGCTATTTTCATCTATCATTAAAAGTAATTATGAAAAAACTGCTGCCGGAAGCGCTACTTTAAGAACTACTACAGCTACCACCATTTTTAATGCTGGTTTAAAAGAAAATCTTATCCCCGGTGAGGCAAGTGCTACTATAAATTTCAGAACCTTACCAGGTGTTGATACTTTAGCAGTCATCAATCATATTAAAAAAGTAATTAATAACCCCAAGATTGAAATTAGCTTAAGGCAAGGCAGTTCTGCAACAGCACAAATTGCCAATATTAACGATAAAACTTTTTATTATTTACAAAAAACCATAAGTGCTTTTCAGGAAGAAATTATTGTAACACCTTATTTAGTTCTAGGTGCAACAGATAGCAGGTTTTTTGGCGATTTAACTACACAAGTTTTTAGGTTTACTCCTTTTACAGACCCTGAAGGTTTCCACGGAGTAAATGAAAGAATAAAAGTAACAGAATTTAAAAAAGGGATTATGTTCTATTATAACTTTATTAAAAACTATAATTAAAAAAACCTACCCATTACGGGTAGTACAGCGTTTAATACTTCATGATATTTTTGCCTTATCATTTTAAACTAAAAACATCATGATTAAAAATTTATTTAAAACCACACTATCTATTGCTTTAATACTAAGCTTATTTTCTTGTAAAAAAGATGAAGACAATAACCAGGCTCCGGTTGTAAGTATTATTTCGCCTACAACAACTTATACCTATTTTGGTGCACAACCTTATGTTGAAATAACTGCTGAAGCTTATGATAACGATGGAACTATTGCTAAAGTAGAATTTTACAGAGGTACTACATTAGTAGCTACAGAGATTATTCCCGATAGCCGAAAAGAACGTATGAATGCTAAAAATCGCATAACTATTTCAGCTACTGAGGCTCCTATCGATTATTCTAGAAGATATTCTACTTATGTTGAAGGTTCTCCTTTTGTAGCTGGCTCTAATACTATAACTGCTAAAGCTTATGATGATAAAGGGAAGATCACAAACAGTGCTGCTATAACTTTTAATTTAGAACTACAGCGTGTAGTAGCATTTCCTGCTTCTTTGTAAAAATCTTTACCCCCGCAAAAGAAACAGGTTAAGTTGTTAAAACAACTTGCCTGTTTTATTTTTAATCGATTAACTTCTCACAAATTACACCAAACTTATTTAAAAAATCTACGCCTTCGTCAGAAGGTAAACCTTTATAAGCTGCATAAGAATCTCTAAAATATACATGCTTAATGCCTGATGATAAAATTAATCTAGCGCAAGCAATACAAGGTGATAATGTGGTGTATAGAGTAGAATCTTGTATTTGTGTACCGTTTTTAACAGCATATAAAATTGCGTTTTCCTCGGCATGTAAAGCCAAAGAACAGCTATTTCTAGAATCTCTAGGGCAACCATCTTGCGGCCACTCTTCATCACAATTATGTGTACCAGCTGGCGGACCGTTATAACCTATAGATATAATACGTGTATCTTTGGTAAGTACCGCACCAACCTGATTTTTTACACAATGCGAACGCTTTGCTAAATCAGAAGCTAAATTCATGAATATAGAATCGAAACTTAGTTTCATATATGCTTAATGTTTCCTGCTTATTATTTGATGCGCTAAAATAGCAATAACACTTAAGCTTTACCGTTAATTTTTAGATTCTGTTGTTTTAATCATCAAACGTCATCTTACTTCTACATTTTATTGTTCATTTATCTAAATTTATTTGAATTGTAACTAATGTAATTTTACAGCTAATTTTAACCAATAAAATTGCATATTCGCATAATAGCATCACATAAAGAACCTTTATTAAATGTTAGAATTGATTATTTCGGGTATAGGGTTAGGGATAGTACTCTCTTTTGTAACAGGACCTGTATTTTTTGCGCTGATTAAGACGAGTATCGAGAAAGGATTTCATGCAGGAGTTTCCCTAGCTTTAGGCGTAGTCATTTCTGATGCAGTTTATGTGGCTGTAACTTTATTTGGTTCCTCACTCCTTAACTTTGAAAACAAGTATCGTTTACCTATCGGGATATTAGGAAGTGCTATTCTTTTTGGAATTGGTCTTTATTATTTGCTTAAAAAAGTTAAAATTACTTATGAACCAATTCCTTCATCCAGAAAAAACGCTGGTTATTTCCTTAAAGGATTTTTCATGTGCATTTTCAATCCTTTTATTTTATTGTATTGGATAAGTGTTACTAGTGGAATTTACTCTTTAAACGGAGAACTTAAAGGCGAACAAATTATTCCGTTTTTTGGAACTATCTTAATTACTCTTTTCGGGATGGATACTTTAAAAGCTTATTTCGCTCATCGGTTAAGACATAAAATAAGAGAGCAAACTATCCAAAAAGTAAATAGGATAGCGGGTATTTTAATTATAACTTTTGCTTTGAAATTGGTTTATAACCTGATATTTACCGAAACTTTAATTTAATTATAAGCTACTCGTTCCCGGATAAATATCGATATAATCTACTACCATACCCCCTTCGCAACTGGTCATATTTTGCAACCTAAAGTATTTACGATTTCCTTTTCCATAAAAAGTTTGTTTACCTTCTTTAATACAAGGTTCACCTTTGTTAATACTACTTACTAAAGTTTCTATTCTACCTTCAAACTCAAGTTCTTTTTCACTTAAGCGTCTTATTTTACCTTCTATTTTAAGATAATCTCCATTAGTATTGTTTTGAGTGCCTGCTATCAGATACCAGCCATTTGTTAAAGGAGTTACCTCAACATAGCCAGGTTTATCCCAACTTATCCACTGTAAAGTAATAGGATGTTTTCCGGCTTTTAAAGTTTGTTTGCTAATTGTGTCTTTGATTTTTGTATGCTGTTGAGCTTTAATCAAACTATCTCGAGCATTTAAAAGCCTTTTTAAGCTGTCATTTTCTCTTATTAGCGATTCATACTTTTCTTTATCAATTTGACTGAGCTTATTTTCTGTACAAGCAGTAAACAACAGGACAAAAAATACTATAATTGAAAATTTGGTTAATGAAATCATACCCATTAAAATCATAATGTATGCCAATAAAAAAAGTCGGTTAGCGCTTTACTCCAACCGACTTTCTCCTGAAAAGTTTATAGAAAACTATACGTATGCTCTTGCATTTTTGCCTTCCATCCAATTCATAAAAGCTCTGTTTACCACTTTATTGCCACCTGGTGTTGGATAATCTCCTGAGAAATACCAATCTCCTAAATGATTAGGACAAGCTTCATGTAAATTTTCTAGTGTCTGATAAATCACTTCTACTTTAGCACCAATTTCTGGCGGTGTAATAATTTGAGCAATTTTAGCTGAAATTTCTTCTGGTGTAAAAGGTGCATAAATTTCTTTTACATGATTGATAACCTCTTCTTTAGGAGCATTTGCTTGTGCTTTACACTTAGCATAAACATCATGTATTAATTGATCCATGCCTCTTTCTTTTAAAAGTTTGATAGCTGCTTCAAATGCCACAAACTCTCCCATCCTACTCATATCTATACCATAACAATCTGGATATCTGATTTGAGGTGCCGATGATACAATAACAATTTTAACAGGCCCTAGTCTATCAAAAATTCTTAGAATACTTTGTTTTAAAGTTGTACCTCTTACAATAGAATCATCTAAAGCTACAAGGGTATCAACATCACGTTTAATCAAACCATAAGTAGTATCGTAGACATGAGAAACCATATCACTTCTATCGGCATCTTGCGTAATAAAAGTACGCATCTTTACATCCTTGATAGCTAACTTTTCTACTCTTGGTGTAGTTTTTAAAATCCTATCTAAATCTTCGTCTGTTAAGTTATGACGACTATTTATCAAAGCATCTCTTTGTATTTTGCGGTTGTAGGTATGTAAACCTTCTACCATACCATAAAAAGCTACTTCTGCAGTATTTGGGATATAAGAAAATACGGTATGTTCTAAATCATGATTAACATGCTCTAAAATTTTATCGCATAATAACTGACCTAGTTTTTTACGCTCTTTATAGATATCAGCATCGCTACCTCTAGAAAAATAAATACGCTCAAAAGAACATGATTTTTTCTCTACAGGCTCTGTAAACATTTCTTCTGTTACAGTACCGTCTTTCTTAATAATTAAAGCATGGCCGGGTTTTATTTCTTTCACCTGCCCTATTTTAATATTGAAAGCTGTTTGTAATGCCGGTCTTTCTGACGCAGCAACAACAACCTCATCATCCTGGTAATAAAATGCTGGTCTTATACCAGCAGGGTCTCTTAAAATAAAAGCATCACCATGACCAAAAATACCACTTATAGTATAGCCCCCGTCCCATGTTTTAGCAGATTTCCTTAAAATTTTACCTACATCAAGATGTTGAGCTATTAAATGAGAGATTTCTGCATTACCATGTCCTTCTTTCTTGAAATGATCAAAAAGTTCCTGATTCTCATCATCTAAGAAATGACCAATTTTTTCAAGAACGGTAACCGTATCTGCTTGCTCTTTTGGATGCTGGCCTAAATCATAAAGTTGCTGCAAAAGTTCATCAACATTTGTCATGTTGAAGTTACCAGCAATAACTAAATTACGTGTCATCCAGTTATTTTGGCGAAGAAAAGGATGGCAAGCTTCAACACTATTATTACCATGTGTACCGTAACGTAAATGCCCTAATAATACTTCGCCAGTAAAACTGATATTTTCTTTTAACCAATTTGCATCTTTCAGTAAAGCCGGATTTTCTTTCTCTACGGCGGCAAATTTCTTCATCACGTAAGAGAAAATATCTTGAACAGCATTTTTCTCCATAGAACGATACCTGCTGATATACCTATTTCCTGGCTTAATATCCAGTTTAATAGTGGCAATACCAGCGCCATCTTGCCCTCGGTTGTGCTGTTTCTCCATCAACAAATACAGCTTGTTTAAGCCATAAAGTGATGTTCCATACTTTTCCTGATAAAATGATAATGGTTTGAGTAGGCGGATGAATGCAATTCCGCATTCGTGTTTAATAGAGTCGCTCATCTAAGCTATTTGATAAGTCTGCAAAATTAGGAATTCTTACTAAATGCGGAAATTAAAAAAATTAAAAAAATCATCGCAGTTGAATTATTAAATATTATCCATTTAGTGGTTTGGGATTAAGCCTTTTAAATAAAAAATCCCTCTACCATGAGGTAGAAGGATTCCTATTTATTTTATACTATTGACTTAATGAAATTACAATTTTTCACCATGTTGAGAGATATCTAAACCTGCATCTTCATCTTCTTCTGAAACTCTTAACGGACTAATCATATCAGTTAATTTTAGCAATAACCAAGAACCAAAAAAAGCAAATATAGACACCCCTATTAAAGCACCTAAATGCACCAAGAATAAATGGGTTTCACCAAATATTAAACCGTTACCTGTCTCGTTAGCGCCATTAATAGATTGATGCGCAAAAACACCAGTTAATAGCATACCAACCATACCTCCCACGCCATGACAAGGGAATACATCTAAAGTATCATCTATAGAAGTACGTGTTCTCCAATCTACAATTAAGTTACTTACAACAGCTGCAACAACACCAATAATTAAAGAGTGAGGAATGGTAACAAAGCCAGCTGCTGGTGTAATAGCCACTAAACCTACTACTGCACCAATACAAGTACCCATCGCAGATGGCTTTCTTCCTTTATAAGAATCAAAAAATATCCAAGCAAGAGCAGCTGCGGCAGAAGCTGCCATAGTATTTGCCAAAGCTACTGTAGCTAATGTTCCGGCACCATAAGCAGAACCACCATTAAAACCTATCCATCCGAACCATAAAAGACCAGTACCTAATAATACATAGGTAATTCTAGCCGGTGAATGACTTGGCTCGTTTCTCTTTTTTAAATATAAAGCTGAAGCTAAAGCAGCCCAACCTGCTGACATGTGTACTACAGTACCACCCGCAAAATCAAGCACACCTAATTTAAATAATAAACCTTCTGGATGCCAAGTAGAATGTGCCAAAGGAGCGTATATTACAATAAAAAACAAGCAAATAAATAAACAATATGAGATGAATCTGATACGCTCTGCGAATGCCCCGGTAATTAAGGCAGGTGTAATAATGGCAAATTTTAGTTGATAAATAGCAAACAAAACTAAAGGAATAGTAGGTGCTAATACCCAAGGTTTTCCATCAATAATATTTCCCATCATGAAAAATGTTCTAGGATCGCCGATGATACCGCCAATAGAATCTCCAAAAGCTAAACTAAAACCAAATACTACCCAAATAACAGTGATAATTGCCATACAAATAAAGCTTTGCAACATTGTTGATATCACATTTTTCTTTTTCACCATACCACCATAGAAAAATGCTAATCCAGGTGTCATAATTAAAACTAAAGCGGTTGCACATAGCATCCAAGCAATATCTGATGAGTTATACTCGCCAGCAAACATTTCTCCCGGTACAGAAGGATAAAAAATCGTTAATAATGCAATAATTGCAAGAAAAATAAACGGAACTTTTGATAATTTCTTAGCCATTGTTTAAAATTTGGATTTATTTACGGCCGAAAATTAGGAATAATTATATGATTTATACTAAATATTGAGTTTTTTTAGTTTTTTATCAAAAAACTCACTCTTATTTGCAACAAAAATGAAATTCGTTAAAAAAATCAGGGATATTTTTTATGATTTTTTCAAAAAAACTCATTCCACAAATCATATTTTAAGTAATTTTTATTCAAAAAAACATCAAAAAGTATGACTTAAAGTCGAATTTTATCAACAATGTCTAAAATATTTTAAAGAAATCCGGAAAAACGCCTGCAATTAGAACTATTATGGCAAGAATTACAATAATAAAATCCAAGAAGATAAGCTTTTGCTTCTTAATGATTAATCCTTCTGGTTTTTTCAGATATATATGTAGTGGAATATTAAAATAATAGAATAAAGACAATACAGTAGTTAATACTGCTACTATAAGTATAGGAACAAGAAAGCTTATTGCTGTAGTTTCAGAAATTAAGGAAGAAAATACCACAAATTTAGCTATAAAACCAACTGTAGGTGGTAAACC
Source organism: Pedobacter puniceum (assembly GCF_009674685.1). GTDB lineage: Bacteria > Bacteroidota > Bacteroidia > Sphingobacteriales > Sphingobacteriaceae > Pseudopedobacter > Pseudopedobacter puniceum. The sequence goes on along the minus strand of NZ_WKJI01000001.1, from coordinate 361,721 downwards.
AGTTAGGGAAACCATAAATATAACTAAACATGGAGCTATCAGGGTATTTAATTTCCCCAACCCTTTCATTTGTTCTAAGGTTTTAACATTAAAATTAGTATCTAAGACAGCAACACTCATAAAAGCACCAATATTTGTGATACTGTATGCGAAAAGATAAAACCATAAATTACTAGACATGATACTATCATTGGGCAAAACCAATAACATTAATAAAAAACCTGTATGCCCAATAGAAGAATAAGCTAATAATCTTTTTAAATCTTTCTGAAAAACTGCCATAACATTTCCTACCAGCATGGTTAAACCTGCGGCAAATAAAATGATGCTTGAAAAATGTATAGAAACAAGTTGAAATGGCGCTGCCAATCTGAATAAAAACGAAAAAACAGCAATTTTTGGTACAGTTGATAAAAAAGAACTTACAGAAGTAGGAGCTTGCTGGTAAGCATCGGGTGTCCAGAAATGAAAAGGAACAAATGATAATTTAAAACCTATACCTGCTAGTATCATCAACAAAACTAAACTTGCTGAAAAGCTATTTATATGTTCAAAGGCTATAAAAATATTTTCGTTATACAAATTTAGACTTCCAGAAAAACCATATAAAAATGTTAAACCATACAACATGATAGCCGAAGCTGTAGCTCCAAAAAGCACATATTTCATTCCTGCTTCTGCTTGTAGCTTTTCTTTATTGGTATAAGAAACCATCAGATAAGAAGCTATAGAAAGTATCTCTATTGATAAGAATAGCATTAATAAGTTTGCAGATGATATCAGCGTAAGCAAACCTAATACACCACCTAGGAAAATGGTAAAGAAATCATTTATTCCTTTTGGATGATTTTTTAAATCTCTATCCTGATTGAAAAATATTAATGACAATAAGGATGCAAATAAAGCCAATAGCTTAAACCCAATAACATAGCTATTATGTAAAAACATCCCATTAAACAATAATAAACTATTGGTTTGGATGATATTTAACTGAATAAAATAAGCAATAGCAGCAAATAAGAGCGTAACAAGACTTGCAATAAAAACCAAACGTTCTGCCCTTTTGATAAATAAGTCTATTAAAATTATAAGCAGAAAGCCTACACTTATAATAAGCTCCGGAACAAAGTAAGACAGAGAAGCTATGATATTCTCTGTTGATTGCGCTATATCTAAACCTGTTCTCATTATGTAAATAATAGAATAAACTGGTTTACAGATGAGTTGATGATATTAAATACCAAAGATGGCATTACGCCCAATAAAATGGCAAAAAATGCTAGCGGTACAAGTGTTAATATTTCTCTGGCATTTAAATCTTTCAATTTTATAAGCCAGCTTTCTTCTTTTACCCTTAACTGCCCAAAAAACATTCTTTGCAATGTCCAAAGTAAATAGGCTGCCCCTAATAATATGCCAAAAGAACCTAAAATAGCCATCCAACGTGGAATAAGACCATTTATGCTTTCGGAATTAAATGCACCTATTAAAGAAAACGCCTCGGCAATAAAAGCCGAGAAGCCCGGTAAGCCTAAGGAAGCAAAAAAAGCAACCATCACAAAGCCTGTGTAGATAGGCATATGCGTGGCTAAGCCTCTAAAGTTGTAGATATACCTATCATGAACACGATTGTAAATAACTCCTACTATAAAAAACAACATCACCGATAAGAAGCCATGAGAAATCATCTGCATCATGGCGCCACTAATACCTTCTGAGGTAAGAGATGCTAAACCTAACAGAACAAACCCCATATGCGAAACAGATGAATAGGCAATTAAGCGTTTTAAATCTGTTTGTGCTAAAGCAACCATAGCTCCGTAAAGTATAGAAACAACACCTAACAAACCTATATAAAAAGAAAGATTTAAAGCTACATCGGGGAATATGCTATAAGCAATTCTGATAATACCGTAACCTCCTACTTTCAATAAAATACCTGCTAATATGATAGAAATTGGCGTTGGTGCTTCCACGTGGGCATCGGGTAACCAAGTATGAAAAGGCACAATAGGTACTTTAATTGCAAAAGCTATAAACACGACTATAAATCCTAACAACCTTGCCGGGATACCTAAAATATCTTGATGCGCTAAGAAAGAAAATATACCGTCTGGTACATAGTTTTGTGGGTTCATCATGTGTACCATATCAAAGGTATGGTTACCTGTTACCGGGTCTATAACAGAAAAATACAAGCCTGCAATAACCAATAGCATAAATACCGAACCTAATAAAGTGTACAAGAAGAACTTAATAGCTGCGTACTCTCTTCTTACTCCGCCCCAAATCCCGATAAGGAAATATAAAGGAAGTAGCATTAACTCGTAAAAAACGTAAAATAAAAAGATGTCTAAAGCACAAAAAACACCCATAATGGCGGTGTTCAACAACATCATTAAAGAAAAATACCCTTTATGATTTTCTTTTATTTCCCATGATGATAATGCCGCAATTAACATAACCAATGCAGACAAAAATAAAAGTGGAATAGAAAAACCATCAACACCTAATAAATAATCTATTTGTAAAGCGCCAAACTTCCCTACATCTAAACGTATCCAAGGTAAATATTCTTTAAACTGATAGCTATCTAATTGATTTACCCCTGTAAAAGCTGTCCCGGTTTTGAACTGGTAATACAAATAAGCAGTTATGGCTAACTGTATTACAGCCACCGCAACGGTAAAATATTTATAAGATTGACTATACTTTTTAGGCAATAACAAAATCATTAAAGCAAAAAGTAAAGGCACAAATATTAAAATTGATAATAAACCCATTTTAAAATATCATTAGATATATAAAGAAAGTAATCATAATTAAAAGCATCCATACGATGTAATGCTGTACTTTTCCGTTCTGAACATTTCTAAACCAAATATTCAAACGTTCTACCACACTAGCCACACCATTAACTAAACCATCAATAATATATACATCAAACCAGTTTGCTAGACTTGAAATATGTATAATAGCTGTGGCCGATGAATTCACCAAACCGTCTATCACATTTTTATCAAACCAATAATAGGCTTTAGCTTTTAGTAAAGTTGGTTTTACGATGGCAGCATCATAAATCTCATTAAAGTACCATTGTTTATAAGAAAATTTAAAAATCCAGGTTTGTTCTAAACCAAAACTGAATTTGTTTCTTGCATAAGCTAAATAAGTAATCAATAGCAAACCTAAGCTTAAAATATTGATGTAAATAGGTACTAGAATATGATAAATACCACCTACATGCTGTTGTGGTGCCAACTCATTAAATAACCAAGAAGCCTCTAAACTAAATGGCTGAAAAGAGAAAACAAAAGTCACACAAAAAACAGCTAAAACCATTACTGGATATTTTAACCAGACATTAGCTTCATGAATTTTAAATTGATGATGATCTGCTTCTAATAGTTGAGGTAGTCTAAAATCGCCAAAGAAAACTTTAAAAACTACTCTGAAAATATAAAAAGTAGTTAGCCATGAGGTTAATGAAACAATGATGGGGAAAATCCAAAAGACACCTCCTTTTACATCAGCCCACTCAAAAACACTAATCAAAATAGCATCCTTTGATAAATAACCTGAGGTAAAAGGTAAACCTGATAAAGCCATAGCAGCTATAATAAAAACAATGGCTGTTATAGGCATACTTTTGAAAAGTCCGCCCATGAAAGTCATATCTTGTTCATCAAACTGAAGTTGATGTTTTTCTTTTAAGTGATGTAATTCATGAATAATGATACCTGCCCCTAAAAACAGTAAACACTTAAAGAAAGCATGGGTAACGAGATGAAAAATTGCAGAAGCTTCATCGCCTACGCCAATAGCCAACATCATAAAACCTAATTGAGAGATGGTTGAAAAAGCTAAAACCCTCTTGATATCATTTTGAGTAAGCGCTATAGTAGCAGCCATAAAAGCTGTAAATACACCTATTGATGCTATTATAATTAAAACGCTTTCATTAAACAAAGGTGCTATCCTTACCAATAAAAAAACACCCGCAGCTACCATGGTTGCAGCATGTATTAAGGATGAAACGGCCGTTGGCCCCTCCATAGCATCGGGTAACCAAGTATGTAAAGGAAATTGTGCCGATTTTGCAGCCGCTCCAGCAAAGAAACAAAGCCCTGCGATAGTTAGCCAATAATCGGGCATCATGTTAAACGGACTTACCCACATGCCGTTGCTTGTAAAAGATGATGCAATTAAATTACCGCTACCAAATAAAGCATCAATATCTAAAGTGTGGAAATGGCTCAGCATAATCATGATACCGGCTAAAAAGCCTAAATCGCCAAGCCTATTCATTATAAAAGCTTTTTTATTTGCTGAAACAGCTTTTTCCTTTGTAAACCAGAAACCTATCAATAAGTAAGAAGAAAAACCTACTAATTCCCAGAATATATAAATTAAGAAAAGATTATCTGCCAAAACCAAGCTCAGCATAGAGAAACAAAACAAGCTTAAATAGGCAAAATAGCGTGGCTTAAGTTTGTCTTTCCTTATATACTCTACTGAATAAATATGTACCAATAATGCTATTAAGGTGATTAATAATAGCATGAGCACCGTAAGGTCATTAAATAAGAAGCCTAACCGGATATCAAAATTATTAAAAGCTATCCAAGGGATAGAAAAATGAAGCGTTTTACTAAACCAAACTTTTATAAATAGGATAATAGCTGCGATAAAACTTATGGATATAGCTGTTATAGCTATAAGAGAAGCAAAACGCTTAAAAATTAAACTAAAGAAAAATGATATTAATGGAGCACAAATAAGTAAGAAAGCTAAAATTAGCACCATTTGATTTGATATGTTGATGATACTATCCATTAACCTCTTAAAGAATTAGCTTTATTAGGGTCGATGGTTTTTACCCTTTTAAAGAAGTTTAATATGATAACCAAACCAACGGCTACAGAAGCAGCAGCCAATACAATAACAAATAATGCAAAAAGCTGTCCGTTGTTATTGATAACGTCGTATTTAGCAAAAGCTACGAGATTTAGAATGGAGGCATTTATCATTAGTTCTATACCAATTAGAACTTGTATAGCATTTTTTCTAGTGATAACTGCGTAGATACCCAAACAAAATAAAACAGCTGCAATAAATAGAAAATGCTGCAAACTAATCATTGTTAGGCTCCTTTCTTGCTAAATGAGCAGCACTTACCAAAGTCATCATCAGCAAAATAGAAATCAACTCGAAAGGCAATAAAAACCTCCCCATAATGTTAACACCAATATTATGAACATTACTGGTTTGTGCTTTGTCTATCAATAGTTTATTTGATTTTATCCAATCTAATTGCTCAAAATCAACTAATAAAATAGCGTATATTAAAATAACTAATAAAGCAATAGTGATTATAGTAGCTGGAATTCTGTTAGCAGATAGTGCTTCTTTCTTTAGGTTCACAATATTGTCTAAAGAATCTTTTGAGGAAAGCATAAAAACAAATAAGAGCATAACCAACACGCCACCAACGTAAATAACAATTTGAGTTAAAGCTACAAAATCTGCTAAGGCAAAAACATATAATCCTGCTACACTTAACAGGGTAACAAAAAACATAAAAACAGAACGTACCAAGTTTTGACTAGCTACTACATAAACACCACTTAAAATGGCTATCGCTGCAAAAACGTAAAATACTATCTGTTCTACCATATTATATTTTTCTGATGGATGACTTCATCGTCAAACAAAAGAAATGTATTTATTCTTTATTATCCTGCTTAAGTGCTGCTAATTTAGCTGCTTGACGCTCTGCCAATTGTTGTTCTAATGCCTGTCTTTTTTCTTCTGCTTCAGCCTCTGTCATATTCGCAAATTTATAATTCAAATCAGAAATATGAGGCACACTTCTATCATATTCGCTTGTCATGGTGATACATTCAGTAGGGCAAACTGTAGTGCATAAACCGCAATACATACACTTAGCCATATCTATATCAAACTTTGGCGCATATAATCTTTTTACAGAGCCATCGGATGTTTTTCCTATAGCTTCTGTGGCTTTAATAGATTCTATATCGATACAATTAACAGGGCATATTTTTGCGCATAAATCGCATACAATACAGTCATCAATTTCTACATGTAGTTGATACCTACCCACTTCTGGCACAGGTATAGTTTCTTTTGGATATTGAACAGTTACGATACCCTCTGTTTGGTCAAAATATCCGCTATGCTCTACAGACTTTATTTTCTTATCCGCTTTAGCGTTAAAAAAGTGTTTTAGAGTTAAGGATAAACCTTTCCAGGCTGTTGTAAATCCGTTTAAAGCTCTTTTTATCATATCAAAATAACAACAGCCTCCATAAACCTGAAATAACTAAACATGCAAACGCTAAAGGCGTAAGTACTTTCCAACATAAGCTCATCAACTGATCTACACGTAAACGTGGTAAAGTCCACCTAATCCACATTTGAGCAGCAACTACAAGCAAGCTTTTTATCAACACCCAAAATATGCCCCAAAACATACCAGTGGTGTAGTCTGCTAGTTTTAAGCTCCCAATGTTTGGCAAAGGTGTATTCCATGCTCCTAAAAATAAAGTAACACCAAACATGGCAACCAAAAACATCATAGCATATTCTGCTAAGAAGATAAAGGCAAATCTTAATCCTGTATATTCTGTATGGAAACCGCCTATCAACTCAGACTCTGCCTCTGGGATATCAAAAGGCGCCCTATTACACTCTGCAAGAGATGCAATAAAGTAAATGATATAGGCAATGATTAAATGCGGAGCTTGAAAAATATTCCATGCTAAAATGCCACCAATGGCTTTAACATCCCAAAAACCAAAAAATCTTATTTCTTGTTGTGCTAAAACACCTTGATTTAAACCAATGAGTTGCAAATCTAGCGTCTGAGCTATCATTACCGCAGCTATAATAGCGAAGCCAATGGGAATCTCGTAAGAAACTATTTGAGCTACAGAACGTACCGCACCAATTAAACTGTATTTATTGTTTGAACCCCAGCCGGCCATTAAAATCCCTAAAGCTTCTACTGAAATGATAGCAAAAACGTAAAAAACACCCAAATTCATACTTACAGGTGTTAAACCAGGCGCCCAAGGTAAAGCGGCAAAGCCTAAATAAACAGCAACAAATATGATGACTGGAGCTAAAGTAAACAGCACTTTATCTGCCACGGTAGGAACTATAAATTCTTTTTGGATAAGCTTAAGAATATCGGCGAGAGTTTGCATCCAACCAAACTTACCCACTTCCATAGGGCCAAGTCTATCTTGAATAAAAGCAGATATCTTTCTTTCTGCGTAAACGCCAAATAGAGAAAACACTGCAATAAATGCAAAAATAAGGCTTGCGGTAAGTATATAGAGGATGTAAAAGTCCAATCTTAAACAGCTTAGTTTATTAAGATTGCAAACTTAATGATTTAGATTCTAAAATGCCCCTATGAATGATAAAATAGCTTATTTATCCCAAATATTTTTTTGAACAAGGTTAATCTTATCACCAAAAAATAATTTAGTACTCTGCTCAAAAGATGGCGTTTTATCAGAAACATAAAACTCATCTTTAGGCAACTCTTCAGTAGGGTTGATGAGATTTAGTACTTCTAACTGCCTTTTAACATCATCAGCAACAATATCTGCGGTACTTAAGACCTCAACTTTTTCGTGATAATAAGCTTTAATTTCCTTTTTTATTAATGGATAATGAGTACAAGCTAAAATAAGCGAATCTATTTTTTTTAGCTTTGGCGATGATAAGTAAGAGTTGATAATAGTTTGACTGATGTTATTCTCGAAAAATCCTTCCTCTATCATAGGCGCTAATAAAGGCGTAGCTAAAGATTTAACTTCAACAGTAGGTTTTGCTTGTTGAATTTTTAAAGCATAAACATTAGAACGTATGGTAGCTTTGGTTGCTATTACACCAACTTTTTGGTATTGCTGATGATTCACAATAAAATCAACCACAGGGTCTATCACATTAAAAATGGGTAACTCTTCTCCTAAAAAATCTTTTAAATCTTGATAACCTAAGGATGATGCCGTATTGCAGGCTATTACGATTACTTTACACCCCTTTTCTTGTAAAAACTTGCCTATTTTAAGACTATAGTATTTTATAGCTTCCGGAGATTTATCGCCGTAAGGCATATGAGCTGTATCTCCAAAATAAATAATTTTTTCGTGAGGAAGAACTTTTCTGATAGCACTAGCTACAGTTAAGCCTCCGATACCAGAATCAAAAATACCTATAGGTTGTGTTTCTTTCATGTAATAGGATACAAGCTACAAATAAAACAAAAAAAATGCGAAGCCTTTAATTGGCTTCGCATTTAAATATCGTATATCGCTAAAGCAATATTATTTTAAACCTAATTTAGTTTTAACATCTGCAAGGATATTTATACCCCCGTCAAAATAAACAATACCTGGCTGTGTAGTATCAAAAACATAAGCGTAACCTTTTTCCTTAGCTACAGCTTTTACAGCATCCTCTGCTTTTTTAAGAATTGGATCGTATAACTCACCTCTTTTTTTCTCAAAATTTTCACCTGCTTTTTGTTGAAACTCTTGAATTCTTTTCTCTAAGTCTTGAATTTCTTTGATTTTCATCTCTTTCATAGCATCGCTTAAAGTTTTTTCTTTAGACTGGTAATCTTGAACTTTAGCCTGATACTCTGAATACATGGTTTTACCATCTGTATCTAAAGTAGTTTTATAAGTCTCTAATTGTTTGTCTGCTGTTACTACCTCTGGCATAGCTTTAATAAGCTCTGCAGAATTGATATAGGCAATTTTCTGTTGTGCATTAGCCACATTCCCAGCAAAAAATAAACATCCTGCTACTAACGCAATCTTAAATAATCTTTTCATTTCTATTTATATTTTTTTGTTTTTACGAGTTTATAATAAATTTTCCTATTTAGCAAATGAACCTGGCTTATATCCTAATCTTGTTATGATATCATTACTCTTGTCATAACTTGGTCTTGCAAAAAGCATGGTAACAGAGGCTTTGTCTAAAATAATGTCTAAACCTTCTCTAGCGGCATATTCTTCTATAGCCTTTCCTATTTTTTCTTGAATAGGTTTAATTAATTTTACTCTTTGTTGATAAAGCTCTCCCTCAAAACCAAAACGCTTTTGTTGTAAATCTGTAGCTTCTTTCTCTTTAATTTGTATTTCTTCTTCACGCTTCTTACGCATTTCATCGGTTAATAAAACCTGATCTGCTAAATAAGCCTTATTTAAAGTTTCTACTTCTATAAATTTCTTGTCAATTTCTTTTTGCCATTGTTCTGATAAACCATCAAGCTGTTTTTGTGCTGATGAATATTCTGGAACATGTTTTAATATATAGTCTGAATCTACATAAGCCAAACGTTGTGCAAATGCTCCAACGCTACTTATAACGATTAATAAAACAGATATTATATATTTCATGATTTTAATTAGTTAAACCCACCTAATTGTTGTGCTATACTAAAGTGAAACTGCCCTTTATTGGCTTCGCTATTACCTATAATTCTATCAAAACCGTAACCGTAATCTATACCTAATAAACCAAAAATAGGTAAGAATATTCTGGCACCAACACCAACAGATCTTTTCACGTTAAACGGATTAAAATCTGCAAATCTGTTCCAAGTATTACCACCCTCCATAAATGCTAAGGCAAAAACTTGTGCTGATTCACTTAAAGTAATAGGATGTCTTAACTCTAAAACATATTTGTTAAATATTGGGCTACCAGCTGTAGTAGGTGCACCTTCTGGTACTACCGAGTTATTTGCATAACCTCTTAAACCAATAACCTCAGAACCTTGTAAAAAGTCAAACCCTTGTAAACCATCCCCACCTAATCTAAATCTTCCGAATGGGGCTTGGCCAACTGCTTTGTTGTAGAAGCCGATGAAACCAAATTGAGCTTGCGCTTTTAAAATCATCTTTCCATAAATTCTTTGGAAAAATTGTGACTCAAACTTCCACTTGTGATACTCAGTAAATTTATACCTTTCAGATGTAGCCAAGTTGTCGTAATTTTTACCGTTGAAAGATGAATAAGGTAAAGTTGCCTGTACTGTAAATTTAATATTTGAACCTGATGTTGGGAATATAGGTGCATCAATGGAGTTTCTACTGAAAACCTGAGATAAACTTAAATCGTAAGAATCTCCATTTTCAAACAAATAACCCGCATAGTTCTTTAATTTAAATTGTTGTAAGTTGGCAGAATAATCTACTCTAAAAAAGTCATCTGGCCATTTCAACTGCTTACCCAAACTAAATGTTAAACCATTTAGACGGATTTTTTGCTGTATAGGATTAGAGTTTGCTAAACCATTACTTTGTAAAGATGTAAATGCACTTATACCAAAATAAATAGGCTTTTTACCTCCAAACCAAGGCTCAGAAAATGAGAAACTGTAGGATTGATAGAATTTACCGTTGGTTTGTCCTCTGATACTTAATTTTTGTCCATCTCCTTTTGGTAATGGCTTATAAGCTTTTAGGTTAAATAAGTTCTTTGCAGAAAAATTATTGAACGTTAAACCCAAAGTACCCACTACCCTGCCACCACCAAAACCTCCAGAAAGCTCTATCTGGTCTGATGGTTTTTCAACAACAGTATACTGAATATCTACGGTACCGTCTGCTGGGTTAGGTATTGGCTTAATATCAACTTTTTGCTCATCAAAATTACCTAATTGAGTAATTTGTCTTTGCGAACGAATTAATGCGTCTTTAGAGAATTTCTGACCAGGTTTAGTTCTAATCTCTCTTAAAACCACTTGATCATTCGTAAGCTCATTTCCTTTTAAAATGATTTTATTAATAGTATACTGTGGACCTTCAAATATTCTGATTTCCAAGTCAATGGTATCATTATAGATTTTTGTTTGTACGGGGTCTACATTGAAAGTTAAATAACCATCATTTAAATAAAGAGAAGAAACATCGTCACTATTAGGGCTAGAACGTAGTGTTTTCTCTAATTTTTCTTCGCTAAAAACTTCGCCCTTTTCAATTTTTAAAACTTGTTTTAAAATAGATGTTGGGTATTTAGCATTACCTACAAAGTTTATATTTCCAAAATAGTATTTAGGCCCTTCATGCACCTTCATATCTATATTGATAGACTTTTTATTGTTCGGATAAATAGTATCTGACACTATTTCAGCTTCTCGGTAGCCTTTTTCACGCATTTTAGCTACCAGTTTATCTTTATCTTCCTCGTATTTCTCTTGAATAAATTTACCTGAGCCAAAAACTTTATACCATGCCTGTTCATGAGTCTTCTTCATGAATTTTTTAAGCTTAGCATCGGTAAACTCTTTATTACCTTCAATATTGATAGCGTTTACTTTTACCTTATTGTTCTTATCTACTTTAACAAAAACAATTTTACTGTTAGAGTCAGAAGTATCAGCTTTGTAAGTAATATCTATTTCTGTATTGAGATAGCCTTTCTCAAAAAAGTGCTTTTTAATAATAGCATTAATGGTTTTGTTTAAATTCTCATTAACTACTTTACTTTTTTGATTATTTAGTTTCTCTTGGATTTCTGTAGTTTCTGATTTTGTTAAACCTGATAATTTTATAGATGATACGCGAGGTACCTCAACTAAATTAAGATTAAAATAAACAGAGTCTCCTTGAATTTTAGCAATAGAAAGCTCTATGTCTTCAAATAAACGTTGATCCCATAAGTTTTTTACTGCGGCAGAAGTAGCTTCACCTGGTACCATAATTCTATCGCCAACAGCCAATTTGGAGATGGTTAATAAAACAGCAGTATCTAAATAATTTACTCCGTTGATTTTAATACCTGCAATGGTATATTCTTTAGGATTTAGGTATCCTATTTCATCATCTGAAGCTTTTGGAGTGTTATTTCTTGAGGACGGACGTAGTTGCGCAAATCCAGAAAAACAAAGATTGATGAATATAATGGCTAAAAATAATTTCTTCATTTATTTACGTATCGTGGCTAAATTAACTTTATTCTTTGTTAAAATTTGTTAAAAGTAAAATTTAGCTAATTTGTTCGCTTGTTAAACCGAACCTTCTTTCTCTTTGTTGATAATCTAATATGGCTTCAAACAGGTCTTCTCTCCTGAAATCTGGCCAAAGCTTATTAGTAAAATATAATTCGGCGTAAGCTAATTGCCAAAGTAAATAATTACTAATTCTATATTCTCCACTGGTTCTTATCATTAATTCTGGGTCTGGTAAATTATGTGTAGAAAGATAAGATGAAAACAAAGTTTCAGTAATATCATCTTCTTTTATTTTACCAGCAGCAACATCAGCAGCAATTTTTTTTGATGCTTCTGTAATTTCCCATCTTGAGCTATAAGATAACGCTAAAGTTAAGGTCAAACGTGTATTACCTGCCGTTTTTGCCATTGCTTCTTTTAGCTCTTTATAACATCTTGATGGTAATGCTTCTAAATTCCCAATAGCATTTAATCTTACATTATTCTCCATTAAGGTTTTAGTTTCTTTACTGATGGTACTTACCAAAAGCTCCATTAAAGCCGTAACTTCCAATTTTGGTCTATTCCAGTTCTCTGTAGAAAAAGCATATAAGGTTAGGTTTTTAACACCTAATTCTGCAGCTCCTTCTACTGTATCTCTAACGGCTAAAACACCATTTTTATGACCAAATACTCGTAATTTCCCTTGCTCCTTAGCCCATCTTCCATTGCCATCCATTATAATGGCTACATGTTCTGGTAATTTTGAAACGTTAATTTGATCCCTGAAACTCATCTATTTATGTAAGATATTTTTAACTAAAATAACGGACAATTTTGACGCACAAAGGTATAAGATAAGGTAATACCCGCAAATAGGTAGGTATCCTTTTTTCTAAAATCACCTCTTTGTATGCCTTTTGCATCTGGTGTAGCCGGATTACCTAATTTATTTTGCCCTAAAGAACGGTCTGCAAGTGCAGCTCTAGTACCTCCATAGGCTATATTTGGGTATCTCTGGCTTACATCATCTAAATAATCTGTATTGGCTTTTCTAAATCCAAATTCTGCCGCTATATTGAGTTTTTCGTTAATTCTATATTTTACCCCGGCACCTAAAGGTATAGATGTTGAAATTGTTTTATAGGCTTCGCCAGAAGTTTGCCCTTCTGTATTAAACAATCTTAACTCGTAAGTTTCTCCTCTAAAATCTGTTTTGGGGTTAAAACCAAAAACAGATAAACCGGTAAATATAAAAGGAGTAATTCTAGACTGACCAAAGTTTAAACCGTAATCAAAAAAGTTAAACTCAACTAATAAACTTCCCTCTGTTATAGTTGAGTAAAAGTTAAGATTTCTCTCTCGGTCTTGTGCAAAATCAGAATCTGCATCATTAGCACTCACTTTTCCGTTAAGCACAGATAATTTTAAAGACCAAAAACCGTCGAAATTTCTTTTAACAGAACCTCCTAAAGCTAAATTGTTAAACTTATAAAACTTATGTTGATTTAAATCTCCTTGATAAGCCATACCTCCTGCACTAATACCCAACTCCCAAGTTTGGGGAAAAACTTGGTAAGGCCCTAAAAAACAAAGTAATAAAAGGAGCTTGAGAGGTTTAATCATTTAAAGATTTAGTAATTTCTGGTATCTATACCCCAAAGTAATTTGTTTCTTAACGTAGATAAATAGGTTTCATTGTTTAACCTTACTAGGTTGATGTCAAAATCTGCTCTTTTAACACTTAAAGTTATAGATGTGTCTACAATTTCTGTTCTAGAATCGCAGGTTACGAGGTACTTAGAGCTTCTACCTTCTATTTCAAAAGTAAGAGTATGAGCATCAGACAAAACAACAGGCCTTACATTAAGATTATGAGGAGAAATTGGCGTTATCACCATATTACCTGACCTCGGGAATACAATAGGACCACCACAACTTAAAGAGTAAGCGGTGGAACCTGTTGGGGTTGCAACAATTAAACCATCAGCCCAATAAGAGTTTAAAAATTCGCCATCCAAATAACAATGAACAAGCATCATGGCAGAGTTATCTCTCTTATGTATAGTTAAATCGTTAAGTGCAAAATTAAGATCTTGAAAAAGGTTTTGATTTGATTCTACTTTTAGTAATCGTCTTACATCCAAAGTAAATTTATGATTGATGAGGCCTTCTATAGCTGTTTTAATACCTTCTTTACTTACACTTGCAAGAAAACCCAACCTACCAAAGTTGATACCAACCATTGGGATACCAGAATCTCTAACAAAAGTTACGGTATCAAGCATGGTTCCGTCACCGCCAAGGCTTATCATCACATCAACTTTATTTTTGATGTCTAAATGAGTTTTAAACGTACCAAACTGTTTAGGGAGAAATAATTTATCCTTTACAAATTCAAAAAAATCCTGATAGACTAAAACTTCTACCTCATGCTCTACCAAACAATCAAAAACTTGTTGTACGTAGGGTAAAACCGAGTTATTAAATTGTCTGCCGTAAATTCCAATGATCATTACTTTTATTTTATATCAATGAATGAGGATTAATTTTTTAATTGGCTAATCTTAATCAAAGCTCAAATAATTCATCAAAGAATCAAAACGATCTTTAGAATCATTATCGCGTTGTAAATGATTAAAAGTAGCTTTAACTGTATAATCGTATCTTAAAAAAGAAGCAATTATTTGGCTGATATCTGTTTTATTAACTTTTATGGTAATTTCTAGTTTGGTAGAGTTAACCACCGTATCTACATAAGAGCTTAAAATTTGTACATTATTAGACTCTACAATTTGTGCTATATGAGATAAAGAATTGTTACGGTTGCTAATTTCTAATATGATAATCCCGCCAGGCTCTGCTACTGAAGTAATCTTAGCAAAATATTCTGTTAAAGTATTGATAGAAATTAAACCCAGATAATTCATACTACTATCAAGAACTGGTACTGCTGTTAATTTTTGCTCGTAAAACAGTCTGATAACTTCGTAAATGTGTTGATCTTCATAAACAAATGGATTTATTAAAGATAAGTTTATGTTTCCTACTGTGGTATCGTAATCAGGAATTTCAATGATATCTTCATCTGAAATTAAACCCAAAAATTGAGTTTCATTTACGATGGGCAAATGATTTAGCCTAAACTCAGCCATGCGATCCTCAACTTTCTGAATAGTATCAGAGGTTTTGATGGGTGGTATCGCATCTGATATGAGTTGCGCTGCAATCATTGATTATCTATCTTTTCTAAAACTTTATTTAAAATTTGGTTAAACTCTGCTGGCTGTTCCATCATAGGTGCATGGCCGCATTTATCTATCCAATATAACTCAGAATTTGGCAGTAAATTATGGAACTCATCTGCTACTTCTGGTGGTGTAATTCTATCATTTCTACCCCAAATTAAAGCCACAGGCAATTTTATCTTATGCAAGTCTTTAGACATATTATGTCTAATTGCTGATTTAGCCATAGCTAAAATCCTGATAACTTTATTTCTATCATTTACGGTTTCAAAAACTTCATCAACCAATTCTTTGGTAGCTGTAGCTGGGTCATAAAAAGTAAATTCTACTTTTTCCTTTATAAAATCGTAATTCTCTCTTTTAGGAAAAGAACCTCCAAAAGAGTTTTCATACAAACCAGAACTCCCAGTTAAAACCAATGCTTTAACAAATTCTGGATGAGATGTAACAAAAACTAAACCAACATGGCCTCCTAATGAATTTCCTAAAACAATAACGTTTTGAAATTTCTTAAATTTCACAAATTTATGTACAAACTTGGCCAGACTTTTAACGCCGGTAGTTAACAGAGGTAAATCATAAATAGGCAGCATAGGAATAACTACCCTATAACGATCTTTAAATTCAAGTATAACTTCCTCCCAATTACTTAAGGCACCCATTAAACCATGGAGTAACAATAAAACCTCACCTTCTCCTTCTTCTATGTACTTGAAACCGTTTTCCTCTTTAATTGTAAACTCCATAAAAAATTATATCTCGATAATGTGTATCAATTGCTAAATTAATAGTCTGTTTTGAATTTGGGTACAAAACCTTATTAAATGTTTATAAAATTAATCTTTTAAGCGGTTTGTTAAAGAACTATTTCAATAAATTTTTAAGATAATAAGCTTTTTATACTTTCTGATATGGCTTTTCCATCTGCTTTACCAGAAAGCTCTTTACTAGCAACACCCATTATTTTACCCATTTCTTTAACAGAAGTTACATTTAATTTAGCTATTAATTGTTTCAAATAAGCATTTAATTCTTCTGTAGAAAGTTGTTTGGGCAAGTAATGCTCTATTACTTCAATTTCTTCTGCTTCTATCTGGTATAAATCTTCTCTATTCTGACTTTTATAAAAATCTGCCGATTCTTTTCTTTGTTTAACTAACTTTTGAAGAACCTTAATTTCTGCTTCTTCTGTTATTTCTGTTGAAGCACCTTTTTCTGTTTTTGCTAATAATAGAGCCGATTTTATGGCTCTTAAAGCTCTTAATTGAGCTTCGTTTTTAGCCAACATAGCAGCTTTAATATCTTGATTGATAGTAGTTTCTAAAGACATAATGATAATTAGGATTAAAACCTCTTTTCCTGAAATTAATAAGCTAAATTAAATATTTTTTAGATGATGACTAGTACTTGCTTGCGAAGTTGGCATAATCACCAAATCATTTATGTTAACATGCGCAGGTCTTGTAGCTATAAAAACTATGGTTTCTGCAATATCTGATGCCAATAAAGGCTCATAACCTTCGTAAACCTTGGCTGCTTTTTCTTTATCGCCATGAAATCTTACCATAGAAAATTCTGTTTCTACAGCACCAGGATGTATAGCACTTACTTTAATACCATGTGGTAATAAATCAATTCGCATAGCTTTGTTAAGTGCATCTACAGCATGTTTGGTAGCACAATAAACATTTCCATTGGCATAAACTTCTTTTCCGGCAATTGAACCTAGGTTTATGATATGGCCCGATTTTCTATTAACCATCCAAGAAGAAACTATTTTTGAAACATACAACAGTCCTTTAATATTGGTATCAATCATAGTTTCCCAATCTGTTAAGCTGCCTTGGTGTATAGGCTCAAGACCTTGGCTTAAGCCTGCATTATTAATTAAAACATCAATGCTTCGCCATGCTTCAGGTAAATCATGCAAATGTTGGGTAACGGCTTTGCAATCCCTAACATCGAAATTTAAGGCTATAACTTCTATTCCAAAATCTTGTTCAAGGTTTTGCTTTAAATGTTCAAGTTTATCCTTTCTTCTTCCGGTGATGATGATATTATAGTTAAGCTGAGCAAAAGCTTTTGCACAAGCTTCACCAATACCTGACGTAGCACCTGTTATCAATACAATTTTAGACATAGCAATTCTTTTTGCGAAAATATGATTTAAAATATGGCTCTTACTCGAAATATAAACTAAAAATAAAGTTTCTGAGAAAAAGTTTGTCCAATGGGGTAGAATATGGATCGTTACCTCTGCGTAAAACACTATTTACAGAATTAGCGATTTTTATTTCTGGAGATAACTTAAAAAACTCGAAATACAAATCAAAGCCTAAGCCTGCTTCATAAGAAAGAATACCTTGTTGGTTTTTTAATAATTTGTTGAAATAGGTATTATCTGCATCATCGGTATTCTTTTTTGCACCAATATCAAAACCGTATTTTAAACCACCAATAAGATAAGCCCTAAAATTCCCTTTACGTTCTGATTTTAATTTTAGTAACAAAGGAAAATCTACCATGGTAGAAGAAACAGCTCTTCTCGTAAACCCTTCAGGAGATTTTACTGTTTCTTGCTCATAAGAATTACTGCTTTCAAACTCATAATCTATAACCCTATCGGCAAAAACTAAGGTTGGTGTAAATCTTAAATCTAGATGCCTGGTAACATATAAATTGGCTAACAAGCCAATTCCAAAACCCGGATTTAAGCTAGAACTAATACTTTTTAAGCGTTCTGTTTTAGGCGGTGATGATTCGCTATCTACTAAATTGTTTCGCCAGTTTAAGCCCTTTTGGATTTTATATTCTGAGCCAATGTATTGAAAAGTAAAGCCAAAATGTAAAGGTTCATCATCTACACCGCCACCCCAATTACCTTGCGCTTGTACACCAATAGCAAGAAAAATAAGCGATAATAGAACTGATAAACTTTTTATCATTTAACTCCTGTGTATATAGAACAAATGCCAAACGCTAGCGGACGACATTTGGTATTTTTATACCCAACTTTTTCCATCAAATCTGTAAACCTACTTCCATCCGGGAAAGCCTCTACAGATTCTGGTAAGTAGCTATAAGCACTAGCATCTTTAGAAAAAATTTTACCAATTGTTGGTGTTATATAGTGGAAATAAAAATTATATAATTGTTTTATGGGAAATGCTTTAGGCTTAGAAAACTCTAGAATAACAGCCTTACCTCCCGGTTTTAAAACTCGCAACATATCGGCAACACCTTTCTCAAGGTTTTCAAAATTTCTTACGCCATATGCAACGGTTACTGCATCAAACGTATTATCATCAAATAAAAGCTTTTCAGAATCTCCAAGTCTTACTTCAAAGACTTCACTTTTATTTCTTTTAATGATTTTCTCATCAGCAATATTTAACATACCTTGAGAAATATCTACACCAATAATTTTTTTAGGTTTTAAAATATCTAAAGCCTCAAAAGCAAAATCACCAGTACCAGTAGCAACATCTAAAATATGTTGTGGTTTATCTTTCAAAAGCTCTTTTATTGCTTTTTTTCTCCATATAATATCAATACCTAAAGACAAAAAATGATTTAAGAAATCATATGTCTTAGAAATATTATTAAACATGGTAGCTACTTGCTCTTTTTTTGTAGCCTGCTGATCTTTATAAGGGGTAACGTTTTCTGCCATTATTGTGCGCAAAGATAAAATATATTTTACGAGCTACGATTTTTTTAAATGATGATTTAAATCCAACGCTAAATACTCGCAAATTTAAACCTTAAACGCATCTGTTTTGTTCGTTAAAATGATAAATTCTTAAATTCAAGAAGCAAAAAACTAATAAATAGGCCGTATATATTGAACTAAAAAACTAAACCTTACCTTTGCAGGATGATTATAAAGTCGGCAGAGTTTACCGTTAGCAATACCAAAATAAGCAAGTTACCACCACCAATATTGCCTGAATACGCTTTTATTGGCCGTTCTAACGTTGGTAAATCATCTCTTATCAATATGCTTTTAAATGCTAAGGGTTTAGCAAAAACATCCCAGAAACCTGGTAAAACACAATTAATTAATCACTTTTTAGTTAATAAAACTTGGTACGTAGTAGATTTACCTGGCTATGGCTATGCTAAAAGTTCTAAAAGTAACCGACAAGAGTGGGCAAAATTCATCAGAAACTACTTAGAAAAAAGAGAAAGTTTACAATGTGTTTTTGTCTTAATAGATAGCAGACTTGAACCTCAGAAAATTGATATTGAATTTTGCTGTTGGCTTGGCGAAAGAAGCATTCCTTTTATCTTAATTTTCACTAAAGCTGATAAACAATCTAGTGTAAAATCGCAACAAAATATGGCCGCATTTAAAAAAGCTTTGCTGGCCTATTTTGAAGAAATACCACAAATGATTTTAACATCATCAGAAAAACATTTAGGGAAAGATGATGTATTAAACTTTATCCAAGAAGTTAATCAAAATTTTATTGCCCCACAATTTGATTTTGAAGAGGAAGAAGAACAGGAATAAAGCATGAAAAAATATTTATCATTAGTAACCTTTTCGCACACCATTTTTGCAATGCCATTTGCTTTTATTGGTTTTTTTTTGGCTGTAAACACTACAAATCATTCTTTTTCGTGGTTTAAATTGCTTTTAATGGTATTATGTATGGTATTTGCCAGAAATGCTGCCATGGCGTTTAACAGATATTTAGACAGAGATATTGACGCTAAAAACCCAAGAACAAAAGTGCGTGACATACCTTCCGGAAGAATATCAGCTACCAATGCACTCCTATTTACTGTAGTTAACTGCTTACTTTTTATAGCTACAACATGGTTCATTAACAGGCTTTGTTTTTGGCTTTCGCCGATAGCCTTACTAGTTATTTTAGGTTATAGCGCTACTAAGAGATTTACCGCTCTATGCCATTTGGTGTTAGGTTTAGGCTTATCATTAGCGCCAATTGGCGCTTATTTGGTTGTAACCGGAGAATTTGCTCTTTTGCCGATACTTTTTTCTTTAGCCGTGTTATGCTGGGTAAGTGGTTTTGATATTATTTATGCTTTACAAGATGAAGAGTTTGACCGTGGTGAAAAATTACACTCTATACCCTCTTATTTTGGCAGAAGTAAAGCTTTATGGATAAGTAATATTTTACACATTTTATCTGCCTTATTTGTAATAGCACCAATTTTCATTGCTGCCGATAACTTTTCTTGGCCATATTATTTAGGTTTAGTCATCTTCATTAGTATGCTTGTTTACCAACACCAATTGGTTAAACCAAATGATTTAAGCCGAGTAAATTTTGCTTTTATGACTACCAATGGCATTGCATCTGTTGCTTTTGCAATTTGCTTTTTATTTGATATTTACTACCGTTCGTTATGATTATAGAAAAGAAAAAAAGAACTTATCTTCCTGAAAATCTTGAAATTAAATGGGATAATTTAGAACCTATTTTTCAGGAATTGTTGCAAAGAGAAATAAAATCTTCAGATGAACTAGAAACATGGCTAAAAAACAGAAGCGAACTTGAAGCCGCTTTAGAAGAAGATTTTGCTTGGCGATATATAAAAATGACTTGTGATACCTCCAATGAAGATTTAGTTAAAAGTTTCCAATATTTTGCTACTGAAATTGAGCCGCAAATAGCTCCATTGAGTAATCAGTTAAATGAAAAATTGGTTGCTTCTCCTTTTTTAAATCAATTAAATCAAGATAAATATTTCATTTACTTAAGAGGAGTTAAGAAAGCTTTAGCCCTTTTTAGGGAAGAAAACATCCCTTTACAAACAGAGCTACAAGTAGAACAGCAAAAGTATCAGGCTATAACCGGTAGCATGTCTGTAACCTTAAACGGACAAGAATATACGTTAGAGCAAGCTTCAAATTTCTTGAAAGATTTAAACAGACAAACAAGAAAAGAGGCTTGGGAAAGTATTACAAAGCGTCGTTTAGAAGATAAAGACAAATTAGACGAGCTTTTTAACAAACTAAAAGCTTTACGTCATCAAGTAGCTTTAAATGCAGGTTTTGATAACTTTAGAGATTACATGTTTGAATCTTTAGGCAGGTTTGATTACAATGCACAAGATTGCTTTAATTTTCATGATGCTATAGAAAAAGAGATTGTACCTATTTTAGCAGACCAAGCAGTAGAAAGAAAAAAAGCACTTCAATTATCTAACTTAAAACCTTGGGATACAGAGGTTGATACATCGGGTAAACCCGCTTTAAAACCTTTTGAAAACGGCCAAGAATTGATTGATAAATCTATCCAATGCTTTAACAAATTAAACCCTGTCTTAGGCGAAAAACTTGCCATCATGAAAGCCAATGGCTTTTTTGATGTAGAGAGCAGAAAAGGTAAGGCCCCAGGTGGTTATAACTATCCTTTAGCAGAAACTGGCGCTCCGTTCATTTTCATGAACTCTGCTGGTTCTTTTAGAGATTTAACAACCATGGTACATGAAGGCGGGCATGCCATACATACCTTTGTTACTGCAGATTTAGAGTTGAACGATTTTAAACACTGCCCTTCTGAAGTAGCAGAACTAGCTTCTATGTCTATGGAATTAATCTCTATGGACCATTGGGATGAGTTTTTCTCAGACCCAGAAGAATTAAAAAGAGCGAAGAAATATCAGCTAAAAGATGTTTTAAAAACACTTCCTTGGGTTGCCGTAGTTGATGCTTTCCAACACTGGATTTACACCAACCCAGAACATACTACGCAAGAACGTACCCAAGCCTGGAAAGAAATATTTACCAGATTTGGAGCCAACTTTGTGGATTGGACAGAACATAACGAAGCATTAGAAAATCTTTGGCAAAAGCAACTACACATATTTGAAGTTCCTTTTTATTATATAGAGTATGCTATTGCTCAATTAGGCGCCATAGCTGTTTGGAAGAATTATAAAGAAAACCCAGAAAAAGGCTTAAACAATTATTTAGATGCTTTAAAGTTGGGATATACCAAATCTATCAAAGAAATATATAAAACAGCCGGTATAGAATTTAATTTTAGTGCCAATTATGTAAAAGATTTAGCATCTTTTATTAAAGAAGAACTTAAAAAATTAGATTAACAAAAAAGCCGGTTTAGCCGGCTTTTTTATTTTATAAGTCAAAACTACCTTTTACGCTTTCTATTTGCCATATATTCCAATACAGCTTCTTTAGAAGTAAGCCAGTTTTTACCTTCTTTATAGGCATCAATCTTACCTCTCCTAGCAAGTAAGCTTATGTACTCCTGGCCATAACCAAAATCGGGTTCTTGTACCAAAGAAGCTATTTCCATAAAGCCATCATCAGCACCTGGCATTGCATTTAAATAAATATTAAGTGTACGCTCTAAAGCTTGGGTAATCAATAAAATTAATTTACCGTAATTACCATTATTAGCTTGATTTAGTGCTTCGTAATATTTTTTCCTATCGTTTTTTAAAATAATGGCGGGAGGAAAACCTTTTCGCATTAATAATAAATTCATGGCTAAACGTACTGTTCTTCCATTACCATCAAAAAAAGGATGAATCCAAACAAATTTGTGATGAAAAACCGTAGCCAATTCAATATCATTTAAACCTAAGGGATTATTGTTAACAAAATCAATAAGTTCATCAACCAAATCTGAAACCTTATTTGCATTAGGCGGAATAAAGTTAGCTCCAGAAATTCTTACACCAGCATTTCTTAACCTCCCAGCAAAATCATCCTCAATACTTTTTAGTACCAAACCATGTAAAGAAAGAATATCGATGGCTCTTAACCGGTACTTTTCATCAACAAGCCCATATAAATAATCAATAGCTTTATCGTGGTTATAAGCTTCAAAATGTTCTCTTAAAGATTTCCCCTTGATGGTAATCCCTTCCTGAATTACCAGCTGAGTTTCTCTTAAATTAAGCGTATTACCTTCTATCGAGTTAGAGTTATATGTCCATTCTAGCACTAAGCTCTCTCTTATTTTATTAAGAGCACTTGTGGGTAAAGGCCTACTAGCCTTAAGTTTTTCTAGCTTAAAGTTTAGCCGCTCAAAAACTAAGTTATAATCTTCTCTATATGATAAATCTACTTCCCACATCCCACAAATATCGGTATTTATATTTTTACTATCAAACGATACTAATTTATTTTTTCCAAACGCTATATTTGGCAAAAATTTATTCTTTATGCTTACTCATCACGTATTATTTTGGCTTAAAGCCGATACAACCGAAGAACAAAAAAGTGCTTTCCGTAAAGGACTAGAATCTTTAGAAAAAGTAGAAACTGTTAAATCTATTTTTGTTGGTACACCAGCACCTATAGAAAGAGCTGTGGTAGATACCACTTACACTTTCTCATTAATTACTTTATTTGAGGACTTAGCAGGCCATGATGTTTATCAAACTCATCCGGTTCATTTAGCTTTTTTAGACGAGTTTAGAGTTTTATTTGAAAAGGTAATCATTTACGATTCTCTTTAAGAAAATAATCCAAGAAGTTGTAATCATCCAACTTCTTGGATACTTCAAACAAAAATTGTTTTATATTTATTTAAATAATTTCTATGAAACAATTTTCCATACTCTCACTTTTCTTTTTCTTAATTGCTATTTATACAAATATATTTGCTCAAGCCTTTGATCCTGTTTTTGCAAATGGAGACCTCAGAAGAACCTTGTCTGATAATTGGGAATTAGACTCAACCACAAGAAAAGGTACTTTTTTAATTCTTCCTTACAAGCCAACTTACGTTCTACCTACTAGATTTAGTACAAATCCAAATTTCCAACCAGCTAGTGAAAACCCCGATTATGTCTTACCTCTTGTAGTACCCTACAACAAGGTAGAAGCTAAAATCCAACTTAGTTTTAAATCAAAAGTTATAGAAGGCTTATTTAATGGTTATGGAGATGTATGGGTTGCTTACACCCAAAAATCACACTGGCAGGTTTATAATTCAGATTTATCAAGACCTTTTAGAGAAACCAATTACGAGCCGGAAGTTATTTTAAATTTTCCTACAAAATTTAAATTATTAGGCTTTGAAAACAAAATGATTGGAATTGCTTTAAACCATCAATCAAACGGAAGAATTGTTCCTCTATCTAGAAGCTGGAACAGAATTATTTTTCATACCGCATTTGAAAAACAAAACTGGCAAGTTTATATCAGACCATGGTTAAGACTTAAAGACGAAGAAGACGAAAATCCATCTATTTCAGATTATACCGGCAGAGGAGATATGACAGTTATACACTCTAAAGGCAAACACATCTTTACACTTATTGGTCGTCATTCATTAAATAAATCCAACAGAGGGAACATCCAACTAGATTGGGCTTTCCCTATAAAAGGCTATTTAAAAGGACATTTACAATTATTTGAAGGTTATGGCGAAACCATGATAGACTACAACCATAAACAAACAATTGTAGGTTTAGGCGTATCACTGATAGAGTGGATGTAAAAATTATAGCTCATTTTTTCATTTTCCTTCTCTAAATGGTTCAATAATCTTTATTTTGTTGAGATTTCAATATGAAGAAAGATTTATTAAGGAAGAAAAGTATTGCCAAAATACTTCAAGATAGCCAAGAAGGCTTCGGCGACGGAGAAAATCATGGACTAAATAAAGTTTTAAAAGTAAAAGACCTCACTTTTATGGGTATAGCTGCTGTTATTGGGGCAGGTATATTCTCTACAATTGGTGAAGCTTCTTATAATGGAGGCCCAGGTGTTTCAATACTCTTTATTTTAACAGCGGTAACTTGTGGTTTTTCTGCTCTTTGTTATGCAGAATTTGCATCAAGAATACCAGTTTCTGGCAGTGCATATACTTATGCTTATGCATCCTTCGGAGAACTCATCGCCTGGATAATTGGCTGGGATTTATTAATGGAATATGCTATTGGTAATATTGCAGTAGCTATATCATGGAGTGGTTATTTTGTAAATCTTTTACAAGGATTTAACATCCACATACCTGCTTATCTTACCATGGATTATCTAAGTGCTTTTAAGGCTAATGAAGAAGTAATGGCTTTAAGCAAAAGTGGTTCTTCATTAGGTACTTTAAGTGAAAACACCTTAAATGCAGCCCAAGCATGGACAAGCGCCCCAAGCATTGGAGGCTTAAAAATCATCGCTGATGTACCTGCCTTATTAATTGTATTTTTAATAACATTTTTGGTTTATATTGGAATTAAAGAAACTAAAAAAGCTACAAATGCAATGGTTATTCTAAAGATACTTGTGGTTTTAGCTGTTATTGTAGTAGGTTTCTTTTATGTAACACCTGCAAATTGGCATCCGTTTTTACCTAATGGGTTTAGCGGTATGATGAAAGGTGTGTCTGGCGTTTTCTTCGCTTATATAGGTTTTGATGCTATATCAACTACTGCTGAAGAATGTGAGAACCCTCAAAAAGATCTTCCAAAAGGGATGATTTATTCTTTAGTAATCTGTACTGTACTTTACATATTAATTGCTTTAGTACTTACCGGTATGGTAAATTATAAAGAGCTTCAAGTTGCAGACCCTTTGGCATTTGTTTTTGAAAGAGTAGGGCTAAATCAAATTGGCTATATCATTTCGGTAAGTGCTGTTATAGCAACTGCAAGTGTTTTACTGATATTTCAAATGGGGCAACCTAGAATTTGGATGAGTATGAGTCGAGATGGGCTTTTACCAAAAGCATTTTCTAGAATACATCCTAAGTTTAAAACACCATCTTTTTCTACTATAGTAACTGGACTTGTAGTAGCTATACCCGCTTTATTTATGAACTTAACAGAGGTAACAGACTTAACAAGTATAGGTACCTTATTTGCCTTCGTATTGGTTTGTGGCGGCGTTTTACTATTACCAAAAGAACAAGAAACTGAAGGCAGTAGAAAGAGATTTAAAATGCCTTATATCAACGGAAAATACATCATACCTTTATTGATTACTATTTTAGGAATAGCCTTTTATAACGAAATATTAACTCTTTTCTCATTTACCAAAGGTTGGGATTTCATTAAAGAACAAATTCCTTTCTATCTCTTTGTAATTTTAGCTGTATGTATGGCGGTGTTATCCTACGCAAAAAATCTTTCCCTGATACCTGTTTTAGGGCTTTTAAGCTGTAGTTATTTAATGACTGAACTTGGTTATACCAATTGGCTAAGATTTTTGATTTGGCTAGGTATAGGTCTTATTGTTTACTTCTGCTATGGTATAAGAAAAAGCAAACTTAACCAACAGATAAATTAGAGACAAAGCCAATAAATTCCCCAATATTCAACAATATTACTCATAGACCTAAAATCTCTTAAAATTTAAAGTTTAAGGAGGTTATTGAGAATATTCTACATTTTAGGGCAACCATTTCTCATTCTTACCTACAAGTTAAGACAAAACATAGCTAAAGTACTGAATATCAGTCTTTTACAAAAAATACATGACTCAAAATTTCTTTTGAAATAATCATTTAAATTTTTAGGACTTAAAATTGACTATAGTTAATCCTAAACTAATACAATATGAAAGTTTTAATTATATCAGTTTTTTTAACTTGTAGCGGGGTTTATTATTGCATGAATGAGTATTATTGGAAAAAAACAAACCCTGAAGGATTTGCAAAATCTAAAGATGAAGCAGCGCTAATCCTAAAATCAAAAAGAAATAAAAGTAAAGAAATCACAAAAAGAGCAAGCTTAGAAACACTAAATGCTCACTCAGTAATATTAAGAATAAACTAGGTTGTAAGCACCTAGTTTATTCTCACAATATCAATTTTCTCTGTTTGCGTAACCATTAATGGAACTTTTTCAAGGGTTACAAAACTTAAATCTAAGCCAAAGCCTTTTTCTTCAGATAAGCTGACCTTTTTCAGGTTAAAGTAATACCCCATAATAAGCTTATCCCAAAAAGATAAATTGTTAGCTCTAGAAAGTGTCTTTTCTAAAACTACGAATCTAAAATCGCCAACTATTTTATGCTTGTTAAGCGATTTATAATGGCTGGTAATATCAACCTCATCGTTCTTAACTAAATCTTCTACTACTTTTCTAAACAAAGCACTAATTTTTTGTTCTATTCTAAAACCTAGTTTAAAATCTATCCTGATTAACTTACCTTCAACCAGATGCTCCACTTTATATTCACATCTATAAGGCTCATCAACAACATCAACGTGAACTAACCAGTAAACATCAGCTCTTTTAGGTTTCTTTTGAAGAATAGAGTATATAATTTTAGATTCTATTTCTGACGGGAAATTAGCACTTGTAAGATAAACTAATTGCGATGCATATTTAGGCACAGATTCATCCTCACTAAGCTCTTTTATAATATCGTAATATTGCTCTATCTCAACAAATTTCAAGAACCTATTTTTGATTTTCCTTGCTGAATACCAAGCCCACATGACAGAAAATAATATACCACCAAGTAATACGGTAAACCAGCCCCCATGAAAGAATTTAGCCATATTACCTACAAAAAATACGCCCTCTATACTTATGTAAACCGCCAAAAATAAGACAATAAGATAAATGGGATATTTCTTTTTACTGAGATAAGTTGATAATAAAATAGTTGTCATGAGCATAGCAATAGTTATGGAAAGTCCATAGGCTGCCTCCATATGCTCTGATTTTTTAAAGTATAAAACGACTACTATACACCCTACCCATAACAACCAATTCATACTGGGCACATATAATTGACCCTTTTGTTCTGTTGGATAATTAATTTTCACTTTTGGCCAAATATTTAATCTTACTGCTTCAGAAATTAAAGTAAAAGAGCCTGAAATTAACGCCTGACTAGCAATGACAGCTGCTACAGTAGCCGTTGCAATACCAACTATTAGAAACCAGTCTGGCATCATCCTGTAAAATGGATTTCTGTCATCTAATAACTCATTCTGTAAGCGCATTAAATAAACACCCTGACCTAAATAATTTAGTAATAAACAACTTTTAACATATATCCAACTAATTCGGATATTACTTCTACCACAATGCCCTAAATCAGAGTATAAAGCCTCTGCACCGGTTGTACATAGAAAAACAGCTCCTAAAATTGCCAATGCTTCTGGATAAGTTACTAGCAAATTATAAGCATAATAGGGATTTATTGCTTCAATAATATCAGGAGACTTCATCAAATAACTTATACCTAAAACACCCATCATACTAAACCAAATAAACATAATTGGTCCAAACGCTTTACCTACTAATGAAGTTCCAAATTGTTGAATGATAAATAAACCTGTTATTATTCCTATTACAATAGGAATAGTTTGTAAACCTGGATAAAGAATTTCTAGTCCCTCTATAGCAGATGAAACTGTAATTGGAGGTGTAATTATACCATCTGCAAGTAAAGCACAACCGCCTATAATAGCCGGGACAATAAGCCATTTAGCTTTTCTTTTAACTAATGAGTAAAGAGAAAAAATCCCACCCTCACCTTTATTATCAGCTTTTAGAGTAATGATTACATACTTAAGAGTAGTTTGCAAGGTTAAAGTCCAAAAAACACAACTTAAACCACCATAAATGAGTTCTTTAGTAATCACTCTATCTCCAATAATTGCTTTAAAAACATATAAAGGAGAAGTACCAATATCACCGTAGATAATACCTAAACTGATGAGAACACCAGCCGCGGTTAATTTATTTAAATCTTTATGTGCAGACACATTAATTTGTTTAGTTAGGCACAAAAGTAATTCAACTTCTTAACAAACACAACCTTAGACGCATTTTTACGTACGAGTTAAAAATTAAAGATTTTAAGATGTTAAATTCTGTTAAAAAAACAGCCTTTTTTACGGAAGTTTAATTATTGTTATAATTTTATTTATATTTTTGAGGTGAGATATAAGGTATGAAAAATAAATACTCTTTAGTTACGTTAATAATGGCTATCACTATTGTGCTTTACACTAGTGTATCTTTTGCTGTTGTAAACGATCTAAAAAGTATTATTGATACTACTAAAACCACTATCAAGTTAAAAGATAGCAGGCCAAATAGACCAATTTTCTTACCTCCGGTTGCCGCAGATTTTCAATCATTTATGATAAAAGTTTCTGCTATAAAATCTATCAATACTTCAAATAAAAACTTAACATTAAAAAGCAATAAGAGTATAAATACTAATTTAGATGCTCAAAAGCCTCTAGATAATGTTAGAATCTATCCTAATCCAATTTCAACGCAAATAAATATTGCCTACACGCTTAGTAAAGAAAACCAGGTAACGGTAAAAATCTTAGATGTATTAGGAAATGAAGTGGTTACACTTCTATCTCAAAAAGTTGCTGCTGGCGAGCAGATAAACTCTTTTAATTTAAACACTAAACTAAGTAGCGGTTTATATTTTGTTAGAGTAGTTGCTGGTTCAGAATCAGTTATCAAAAGAATCTCGGTATTATAAATAAAGATTTAACTTTAAGCCCCAATTGTAATACAATTGGGGCTTTTTTGTTTATCAACACACTTAATGATATGAAAATAATAGCCATTGGACGTAATTATGCAGAGCATGCAAAAGAATTAAATAACGATGTACCAGAAAAGCCCGTAATCTTTATGATGCCGGATACAGCTTTACTAAAAGGTAACAAACCTTTCTATCATCCAGATTTTTCTAAAGATATTCATTATGAAATTGAACTGGTCTTGAAGATTTCAAAAGAGGGAAAACATATTGCTAAGAAATTTGCAAATAAATATTATGAAGAAATAGGTTTGGGCATAGATTTTACCGCTCGGGATTTACAATCTGAATTAAAATCTAAAGGATTACCATGGGTATTAGCCAAAGGTTTTGACAACTCGGCACCTATAAGTGAATTCTTGCCTATCCAAAATTTTAAAAATTTGAACGATTTAAATTTCTCTTTAAAAATCAATAACGAGCTAAAACAACAAGGAAATACAAGCCAAATGATGTTTAGTTTTGATGATATCATTTGTTTTGCTTCACAATATTTCACTTTAAAAAAAGGCGATTTAATTTTTACAGGTACTCCTGCAGGTGTAGGTAAAATTAATATTGGCGATAAACTAAAAGGTTATATTGAAGATCAGGAACTTTTGAACTTCGAAATTAAATAATAATATTTCTCATGAGATTGGTTAAAGCCGCATTACTTTTATTTTGTTTATCTCCAATTTGTTCTTTTTCTCAGCAAGATAAACTTCCAGAAATACCATCTAATTATTTTATAAATCCTTTAGATATCAAATTACTTTTATCAGGAACTTTTGGAGAGATAAGAACAAATCATTTTCATTCTGGGATTGATATTAAAACTAATCAAAGAGAAGGTTATCCTGTTTATGCTGTCGCAGATGGCTATATTTCGAGATTAAGAGTACAAATTGGTGGCTTTGGGAACGCAGTTTACATCAATCATCCAAACGGATTAACTAGTGTTTATGCGCATTTGCAGAGGTTTAATGATAAAATAAGCCTGGCGATTAAAAACTATCAGTATCTTAAAGAAACTTTTGAAGCAGATTTCCCACTCACCCCTATAGAAATACCTGTTAAAAAAGGAGAAATCATTGCATGGTCTGGCAATACCGGAGGTTCTGCAGGTCCGCATTTACATTTTGAACTTAGAAATACTAAGACAGAACAAACTTTAAATCCTTTACTATTGGGTGTTAAAATTCAAGATGATATAAAACCTCAAATCAACGGATTGTACATTTATAAAATTAATAATGCTCCGTTTAACGAGTTTACCCAAAAACAGTACTTCCAAACCATAGGTGCAAATGGAAAATATACTTTAAACAAGGTTAGTGTAATTAACGTTTCCGGAAAGATTGGATTAGGTATTATGACTAATGATATCATGAATGGATCTGGAAATAGAAATGGTGTTTATAGCACTACCATTTGGTTAGATAATGAGAAAATTTATGAAACCCAGGCAGACCAATTTTACTTTGACCAAACCAGAACCGTAAACGCTTACATAGATTATCCAAGTAAAATATCATCAGGCAGAATGATAGAGAAAGGTTTTATAACTAAAGGAGGCAAAACAAGCTTCCATAAAACCTTAGTAAATAATGGACTTATTTATTTACAGGATAACAACATACATGATATCAAATATTTAATTAAAGATGCAAACGGAAATGAATCTGTTTTAAACTTTAAAATTAAAAGTATCGATACCCAATTAGCCGCACCTTACAAAGTTAAAGAAACACTGCTAAATCAAGAACAAGAAAACATCATTACTAAGGAAGACATCGTTATCAAGTTTGCCAAAGGAAGCTTTTATGATGATGTTGATTTTACTTATTCTAAATCACCAAAAACAGCCTTTAGCTTATCGCCTGTACATACCATTCATAATAAATTAACTCCTTTACATCAAGCTTTTGAACTTTTAATAAAAGCTGATACTTCTTTAAATAAGGTAAAAGATAAATTAGTTATTGTAAATGAAAACGGTGTTTACCAAGGTGGAGATATTGTAAATGATTATATTAGAGCGTATCCAAAAACATTTGGTAAGTTTTATTTAAAGGTTGATACTATTGCCCCTAGTGTAATGCCTATTAACATCAGCAATAACGCTAATCTTTCTTTACAAAAAGCTATTTCTGTAAAAATAAATGATAATTTATCAGGAATAAGAGATTTTAAAGGATACATTAATGGCAAATGGATTTTAATGGAATACGATTATAAAAAAGGGCTGCTTTGGCACAACTTTGACGAAAGAACAGGTTTTGGCAAACATACCTTTACCTTAGTTGTTAGCGATATGAAAAAGAATACAAAAACAATTCAATTAACCTTCTTTAGATAAAGCTAAAAATAAATTAAAATGGAATTAAAACAAGGAGATAAAGCCCCTGAATTTACATCAAAAGACCAGCATGGAAATACAATTTCTTTAAGCGATTTTAGAGGCAAAAAAGTTGTATTGTACTTTTATCCAAAGGATAATACACCTGGTTGTACTGCCGAAGCTTGCGATTTTAGAGACAATTATCAAAGTTTAAAAGCTAAAGGTTTTGAAATTTTAGGTGTTAGCACAGATGATGAAAAATCGCATAAAAAATTTGTAGACAAATTTGAGTTACCTTTTACCTTACTTGCTGATACTGAAAAAGATATTGTAGAAAAATATGGTGTTTGGGTTGAAAAAAGCATGTACGGTAAGAAGTATATGGGTACAGATAGAAAAACCTTTGTAATTGATGAAAATGGCCTTATACAAACAATAATTTCAAAAGTAGACACAAAGAATGCTTCTGCACAGCTATTAGAAGCTATTGCTTAAAAAGGTTTTTTATAAAAAACAAAGGCCTTTTTCTAATCAGAAAAAGGCTTTTTGTTTATGGTTAAGGTTAATCTTATCTAAAGTTCTTTAAAGGTGCGGGTAAGTATGATAAAACAGGACTTACCTTTACTACTTTAAACTCTGTTCTACGGTTTAATTGATGTTGCTCTTCAGAGCACTTAGCACCATCTGCACAAGTATTTAATAGCTGTGTTTCTCCAAAACCTTTAGAACTTAAACGTTCTTTTGCAATACCCTTATTTTTTAGATAGTCTTTTGCTGATGCAGCCCTCAATTCTGATAATTTAAGGTTATAAGCAGCCTTTCCTCTGGCATCTGTATGAGATCTTAACTCGATATTCACACTAGGTGTATTATTCAAGAAAGCTACAACCTTATTTAATTCTGGCTCTGCATCCTTTCTAATATTGTATTTATTAAAATCATAATAAATATTTTTCAGTCTTACCAGATAAGCTTCTTCTACTTTTTCTACTTCAAATTTCACATTGAACACCGTAGATTCTGTAGCACCTTTGGTTGTAATATCACCTTCTTGCCTAGAGAAAAACTTATCCATATCTCCCCTAACAGTGTAATCTGTCTCTTTTTCTAAAGAAAATTTAAAAGAACCATCCTCTGCAGAAAGTGTAGTTTTTTCTTCGCCTGTTTTCTTGTTTATTAAGAAAATTTTCAAACCAGACAATGGATTACCTGTTCCCTTCTCTGTAACTTTACCCTCAACAGCAAAAAATTGTTCTTTTGGTTTTTGATAAAATCTATAAATATCATCAGAACCTTTACCCCCTGGACGATTAGAAGATAAATAACCACTTAGATTATCTTGAAAAAAGAAAATTCCAAAATCATCTCTAGTAGAATTATAGGGCGATTTAAGATTTTCTGGCTCTTTCCATGTATTTTTTTCTCCTTTTGATGAGAAAATATCTAATCCACCGATGGTTATATGCCCTCTTGATGAAAAATATAAAGTACCATCTTTTCTAACAAAAGGAAATACTTCATCCTCTTCAGAATTGATAATATTACCACAATTTATTGGCTTTGACCAACCATTAGCAGATTTTTCAGAATAATATAAATCCATTCCACCAAAGCCACCTGGCATATCAGAAGCAAAATAAAGTATGTTACCATCTGCACTTAAAGCAGGGTGTTGTACAGAATACTCATAAGGACTATTGTAAGGAAAAGGTGTAGCTTGTGACCATACTCCATTTCTTTTTGAAGCAATGTAAATGGTTTTTCTAAAAACAACATCTTTTGGATGTTTTAAATCAGCATCATCTGCCATACCAGCTCTTGTGAAATAAATAACACTACCATCAGCATTTAAAGTAGCCGGACCATTATGGTATTTATCATTAATCTGTTCTGGTAAAAGTGTTAATTGCATTACTCCTGAGGCAGAATCTTTTGCCTGCTCGGCCTGATAGATTTTAAGGAAAGAATTACCTGTCCAACCATAGACTTTTGCATTTTTATCATTCTCTGGAGATTTTAAAAACCATCTGTCTGAAATTAATAAAAAACCATTAGCATACGCTATTGGAGAAAAATCAGCATGCTCAGAATTGAAAGAATTTTCATTCTCTATATCAACATTTACATCCGGATTTTGAAGCCATAACCTAGCTGCATCGCAACTATTAGCTAATTTTACTGCATAATCACTTTTCTCGGGCACACGCTCTGCATACATCAAATAATTTCGCTTGGCTTGGTCAAACTTGCCATTTTGCTTTAAGATACCAGCATAATAGATATAGTTTATTGGATCAAAACCAGGAAACGTTAAAACAGTAGCATAGGCTCTTTCAGCAGCTATAGTATTATTAACAAATCTATAACAGTTAGCTAATTTTTGCGCAACCTCTAAATTTGGACTTTTTTCTAAAAGCTTTTCGTAAATATCTATAGCAAACTTGTAATCGTACTTCTCGTAATATTTATTTGCTTTACCTAAATCATCAGATTTAAGCATTTTAGGAGCAATTAAAACTCCTAAGGTTATCATGCAAATACTTACTCCTATTATAAATAGATTCTTAAATTTCATATCTAAAAATATCTAGGTGATAAAATTGTTAAATCTCTCTTTCCACCATTAATAATTAAACCCAGAGAAATTTCATGCGTACCATTATTATAACCTCTTATATTTGATAAAGAGTAATCATAAGCATAGCCTATCCTCCATGATTTACCTGCAAAAAACTCTACCAAACCAACAACTGCATTATTAGAACTTGGCGCACCAATAACAGCTGGCTTATCCCATAATTTTAATGAAGTACGGTAAGAAGCCCCTAACCAAACACGTTCTCCTAATAAGAAGAAATTATTGATATCAAGATTAGTTGGGCCTTTAATATCTTCCCTTACCATAATAGATGGTTTAAACTTTAAAAAATCTGAAGCTTCTATCAAATAGCCTGCGGTAAAAAAATAGTTTTGACTTTGTTTAACTTGTAGAGTTTGAGATGATGTACTAAAATCTACAGCCTTCTCCATCAAGTTGATAGCTGATAGACCTATATATAACTTTTCAGTACTGTAATGAATACCGAATCTTATATCAGGTGCCAAACCAGTAGATTTACCAGATAAGAACTCAGTATCAGAAATATCATCTATGATAGCTGCATTACCATTAACACCTAGCTGGGTAAAACCTAAACCTAAACCAAAAGATAATCTTGACTCTCCTGCTAAGGGAATACGATACGCGATATTAGCAAAAGCTGAAAATTGATCTTGTATACCTAATTTATCATTAACAACGCTAAGACCTAATCCAATTTTATCATCCGCAACTGCAGCATCTAAAACTAAAGATTGGGTTTTAGGCGCCCCCTGTACATCAACCCATTGATTTCTGTATAATAAACTAAGGTTAACTGTTTCTTTATACCCAGCATAAGCTGGATTTATAACTAAACTGTTAAACATATACTGACTGTATTGAGCATCTTGTTGGGCCCAAACATTTAAACTAGCTACTAGTAAAATGAATTTTAAAAGGATTTTTCTCATTTCTTATTCATTTTTAAGTAAAGCAATAAATCCTTTGTAAACTTTTGGCTCTCCGTTCACATTAACTTTTAACAAGTAATAATATGTACCAGAACTTAAGCCAGAACCATCCCAAGCCTTGCTATTATTATAATTCTTAATATTAAATACTTCTGCCCCCCATCTATTCAGAATAATCAATTCATTATCCGGAAATAAATCAATGTTTTTGATTTCCCATCTATCATTCTTTCCATCCCCATTAGGCGTAAATGTATTGAAGAACGTAAAAGGATCATTATTAGTTAAAGTACCAGCAAAAGTTACGGGTATATTGGTGAATGATTTTAAAGAAGAAAAAGTTAGGGAAGCATCTAAATTATTTGTATTACCCGTTATGGTTTGAAAATTTGATATACCTGCTTTTTCCCACCCTATTAGCGGCTTAAGCCAGCTTACAATTTGATTAAAACTACCATCGTTAACTGCATTATAAAGCAAAGTAAAATCGGCTGGAGTATTACCCGAAGGATGATCTAAAACATAATAGTATTTATCATTTACAGTATTAACATCAAACCTTTTTTGGGTAGTTACATAACCATCATCAGAAGGATTTCTATTGATGAAAGTAACACCATAAATATTATCTGTATTATCTTTAGGACTTACAATTAAATGACTAAGTCTTAGTGTACCACCTTCATCAGAACCTAAGGGAAATAAATAGCTATCGGTAAGATTGGTTAATCTTTGAAATTTACCTCCAGTATTGGTACTTACAAAACCAGTAGTTGCTTTTACAGCATCTGCCCTTCCTGTTAATATAGTAAGGGTTTTATCCTCTAGTTTAAGCTCTCTATCTGTTAAATCTAACCCAACATTAACATCTGTATTGATAGCAAGAGTTTTAGCTCCAGTGCCCGCAAGAGTTAAACCAGGAAAACGTGTCACAGATAACCCACTAATAAACTGATTATCGCCAGAAAGCACTACACTTCCAGCAGAAACCACGTTAAAAGCTGCCCCTGATGAATTATTTATCCAGTTACCCGTAATATTAATCAACCCATCATTTAATATAACACCATTACCTGTTTTTATAAAATCATTCTTTACAGATAATAAACCGGTGCTCCTGACAGACAAAATACCGTTACTTACAAATTGGGCTTGGGCCTCAAGAAAAATGGTTCCAGTAAAAATGAGAGAAAAAAGTATTAATCTTTTTTTCATCTTAGTTTGTTACTACAATAGATAAATTTCCAGTAGGCAATGAAATTGCGGAACCGGTAACATTAACAAATTTTATTTCAACAGTATCAACAGCCGAAACTCTAGCATAGGCTATTAACAAACCATCTGGAAGTTCTACATCTGGCGAAACAGAAACAGCAGCACCAACCAAAGCTCCAGTAACTACATAAGTTTGTTTTAAAGAAGAATTAGCAGAAACAGGACCAGCAACAATCGCTTGAGTAGCCTTTATTCCTTTAAGATTGACATGAATATTAGCCGTACCAACCCTTAGCGGTGCCCAACTACTACCTTGCTTTACATAAACAAAACCTGTTAAACCATCCAAATACAAATCGCCACTATTACCTAAAGAGCTTAAATTTGGAGCTAAACCACCCGGAGGAATCCCAGCACCCACAAACCATTGCGTTCCATTTAATGGCGTTGAGGTAACCCCTACATCATTCCACTGTGTTCCATTCCAATAATTAAATCTCGATGTTGTTGTATTGTAAATCATCATCCCATTAGCTGCCGCCAGATTTGCCCCAAAACTTGTCTGCAAAACCCCTCTTTGCGCTGTAGTTAAACGCGGGATCAATAAACCTTTAGTTGTGGATGATATATCTAAAGCCGCACCTTGGTAAGGTGTATTGGTTCCTATCCCTACATCACCAACTGCTTGCGCATGAACAGAGCTTGAACTAAAAAGCAAACATTGCAAAGCAGTTAAACATGTAAAAAGAAATGAACGAAGAGAGAGAGTATACGGAAGTAGTAATTTATTCATATAGCTTATTAAGTTATCAACATAAAGTTATAAACATTTTTAAAAATAAAAAATCTTTATTTTATTTATCTAAACAAAGATTATTTTAATTATAGTCAAAACTACAATAAAGTTTTCAACATTAAAATGTTAATTTCTTAACATTTCTAATATCTTCATTTTCCCCAAAATGTTTACTTTAGTTTAATTTTTACAATAACCAACAAATGACTAAAGAAATCAGCGACTTAGAAAAAATGGCTTCTCAGGTGAGAAGAGATATTATTAAGATGGTTTATGAATGCCAATCAGGGCATCCAGGAGGCTCATTAGGATGTGCAGACTACCTAGTTGCACTATATTTTAGAGTAATGAAACACAATCCGGAGTTTAATATGGATGGTACAGGAGAAGACTTATTCTTCTTATCTAACGGACATATTTCGCCAGTTTTTTATAGTGTTTTAGCAAGAGCAGGTTATTTTGACGTTGCAGAACTTAAAACCTTTAGAAAACTAAATTCAAGACTTCAAGGTCATCCAACTACACACGAACATTTACCAGGAGTTAGAATTGCATCAGGCTCACTTGGTCAAGGTATGTCTGTTGCTATTGGTGCTGCTTTAACAAAAAAAATAAATAAAGATAACGGAATTGTATTCTCTTTACATGGTGATGGAGAATTACAAGAAGGACAAAACTGGGAAGCCGCTATGTTCGCTCCTTTTAATAAGGTAGACAATTTAATCTGTACAGTAGACGTAAATGGTCAACAAATTGACGGACCAACATCTAAAGTATTAGACCTAACAAGTTTAGAAGCTAAATTCTTAGCTTTTGGTTGGGATGTTATGCATACAGACGGCAATAACATGAGCGAGTTGGTAGCTACTTTAGAAGAAGCTAAATCAAAAACAGGAAATGGTAAGCCTATCATGATTTTAATGAAAACAGAAATGGGTAAAGGTGTTGATTTTATGGAAGGTTCTCATAAATGGCATGGTATAGCACCAAATGCAGAGCAACTTGCAGAGGCATTTACTCAACTAGAAGAAACATTTGGCGATTTCTAATCCACCTCTTAACTGAAAATTATAATGAAAAAATATACTTATACTGAAAAAAAAGATACCCGTTCTGGCTTTGGCGCTGGATTATTAGAAGCTGGTAGAAAAAATGAAAATGTTGTTGCGCTTTGTGCCGATTTGATTGGCTCATTGAAAATGGGAGATTTTCAAAAAGAATTCCCTGATAGATTTGTGCAAGTTGGTATTGCAGAAGCTAACATGATTGGTATTGCTGCAGGTATGACTATTGGTGGTAAAATTCCTTTCACCGGAACTTTTGCCAACTTTTCTACAGGAAGAGTTTATGATCAGATTAGACAATCTGTGGCTTACTCTGATAAAAATGTAAAAATCTGCGCATCTCATGCTGGTTTAACTTTAGGTGAAGATGGTGCTACACACCAAATTCTTGAAGATATTGGGATGATGAAAATGTTACCAGGCATGACTGTTATAAACCCTTGCGATTATAACCAAACTAAAGCTGCTACTTTAGCTATTGCAGAACACGAAGGCCCTGTTTATTTACGTTTTGGTCGTCCTGTAATTCCTGTATTTACCCCTGCCGACCAAAAGTTTGAAATTGGTAAAGCTTGGATGGTTAATGAAGGTACTGATGTAACTATCATTGCAACTGGTCATTTAGTATGGGAAGCTATCTTAGCCGGCGAAAAACTGGCTGAAGAAGGGATTAATGCAGAAATTATCAATATACACACCATTAAGCCTTTAGATGAAGAGGCTGTTTTAAATTCTGTTAAAAAAACTGGTTGTATTGTAACTTGTGAGGAGCATAATAGATATGGTGGTTTAGGCGAAAGCGTTGCTCAGCTTTTAGCAACACAACTTCCAACTCCTCAAGAATTTGTTGCCGTAAATGATTCTTTTGGAGAAAGCGGAACTCCAGCTGACTTAATGAAAAAATACGGATTAGATAGTTCTAATATTATTGAAGCCGTTAAAAAAGTAATGAAGAGAAAATAATCTTCAAAACATATTATTTAAAAGCCGAAGTTATGCTTCGGCTTTTTTATATTTGGTTAAGATGCAAATAGAGGATTCAGAAATATTAGAAAAGTTTAACAATCCGCAAACCCAAGAATTGGGTTTTAAGTTGCTATTAAATAAGTACCAACAAAAAATCTATTGGCACATCCGTAGAATTGTTATTGAGCATGAAGATGCTGATGACGTTGTCCAAGATGTGTTCATAAAGGTTTGGAAAAACTTAGAATCTTTTAGGCAAGACTCTCAACTCTATACCTGGCTGTACAGAATTGCTACTAATGAGAGTATAACCTTCTTAAATAAAAAGAAAACAAAATTCAATTCGTCTTTTGAAGAGCTTTCAGAAAAACTAAGCGAAAGCTTAAATGATGATAATTACTTTACAGGAGATCAAATACAAAAGAAGTTACAAAAAGCGCTATTAACACTTCCAGAAAAACAAAGATTGGTTTTCAACATGAAGTATTATGACGACTTAAAGTTTCAAGAAATATCAGACATTTTAGGAACTAGCGTAGGTGCATTAAAAGCCTCCTATCATTTAGCAGTTAAGAAAATAGAACAATTTTTATTAGCATCTGATTAAACCTTTGCTAAAAAAAACAATCATTAAGAATATGGACAGAGAGGAAAATAAGGAAAGAGATATAGATAGCGCCTTTTTGAATGATGATTTAAAAAGAAACCCATTTGTTGTAGATGAAAATTATTTCAATCAACTTCAAGAAGGTATTCTTGCTCAAATTAAACTACCTAAACCAACTGATGTTGGTTTTACAACTCCTGAAGCTTATCAAGAAAATCTCACTCAACAGTTATTAAGTGAAGTAAAACTACTTGCCTTAAAACAAGAGAGTAAAGATTTATTTAAAGTTCCTGAAAATTATTTTGAGTTACTTGAAGAAAAAACAATTTCAAAATCAACTATTAAAAAAACAAGCATATTTACATTAAACATTATTAAATATGCTTCTGCCGCAGTTGTTTTATTGGCATTAAGTTTTGGCATTTATTTAAATTATCAGCATACACAAACCGTAGATCATAAATTATCTACCATACCAGACGAAGAGATTGTTAATTATCTAAAATTTCATTCTGACGCTAATGATGTAAACTTAATTATAGAAAATCTAGATGATGTTTCTACCTTTGAGAGCGATATAAGTCAGGAGATAAGCAATTAACAAAGCATGAAAAAGCTACTATTCATTATTCTAATTTCAATTTTTACAGCTTCCACTAACTTTGCTCAAACGCAAGCTCCTCAAAAAAAAGGAGAAAGAATTGAAGCCTTAAAAATTGAATTTGTTTTAAAAAAATTAGAGCTTAACGAAGAAGACTCTAAAAGCTTTGCTTTCATGTATAAATCTTATTTACAAGAAGTTAATCTTCTACTTCGCCAGAAAAAAGAAGCTAGAGAGATTAATAAAAACAACCCTCAAAAACTTGTTGATGATGATTTTTATTATGATGAGAAAATGTTTCAGCTAAAAAAGCAATATAGAAAAAGATTCCAACAGGTTTTATCGCCAGAACAAATTAAAACGCTATATATAGCAGAAAGAGAATTTAGAGAAGAGCTAATTAAACATCTGAAAAAGTAAATAGCTTTATGCTGCTTAATAATATGTTTATATTTGAACATGTTGAGTCAAAAGCAATTATTCTTACTTAATACAGCCCAAACTTCCGATTTCCCTCGCCTATTAGAAATAGAAAAAGCAGAAGGTATTTACCTCTATGACACTCAAGGGAAAGCACATATAGACCTCGTTTCTGGCTTTGCTGTAAGTAACTTAGGGCATCGGCACCCTAAAGTAATTGATGCAATTAAAAATCAATTAGATAAATACATGCATTTAACTGTTTACGGCGAGTTTGTGCAGGCGCCTCAAGTTAAATTTGCTGCCCAGCTAGCTCAAGTTTTGCCAAAACAACTTTCATCTGTTTATTTTACTAATTCTGGCGCAGAGGCTACTGAGGGTGCCTTAAAATTAGCTAAAAGATATACCAACCGAACAGAAATCATCGCATTTAAAAACTCTTACCACGGAAGTACACATGGTGCATTAAGTGTTATGGGTAACGAATATTATAAGCAAGCCTATCGCCCTTTATTACCAGATATACATTTTATTGAGCTTAACAAAAAGCAGCAAATCAATCAAATCACAAAAAAAACAGCTGCTGTTATATTAGAAACCATACAAGGTGAAGCTGGGATAAGAGTTCCTGAAACAGCATACTTAAAAGCCTTAAGAGCCAAATGTAACGAAACGGGTACTTTACTCATTCTAGATGAAATACAAACCGGCTTTGGCAGAACAGGAAAACTTTTCGCTTTTGAGCATTTTAATATAGAACCTGATATTTTATTATTAGCCAAAGGCATGGGCGGTGGAATGCCTATTGGAGCTTTTATAGCTTCAAAAGACATTATGGATTGCATTAAAGCAAACCCCATTCTTGGTCATATCACTACTTTTGGTGGGCATCCGGTAAGTTGCGCCGCTGGCTTAGCAAGTTTAGAAACTATTTTAGCAGAAGGTTATATTCATCATGTAAAAGAGAAAGAAAACTTATTTAGAGAGCTGCTAAAACATCCAAAAATAAAAGAAATTAGAGGCATAGGCTTCATGTTAGCTATACAATTGAATAGTTTTAAACAAGTTGAACAAGTAAGCGCAAAATGTATAGAAAAAGGCGTTATCATAGATTGGTTTTTACATTGTGATACCGCTATGAGAATTGCACCACCATTAATCATTACCCATGAAGAAATAAAAAAAGCTTGTGATATCATTCTTCAAGTTATAGATGAAGTAGAAGAATAAAAACCTCAATCCTTATTTCTGGAAGTATTTTTGCAGGTATTTAACTACATATGGAATACCTTTTAGACGCAAAAGAGTTCTTTATTGCCCGAGGGGCCGATATTGTGCTCACCATTATTAAAGCTTTATTACTTTTAATTATTGGCTGGCAAGTAGTAAAGTTTTTATCCAGAATGTTTAAGAATATCATCATTAAAAAAGGAGTTGAACCCTCTTTGCAAGTATTCTTAAGTAGCTTATTTAAAGACGCTCTTATCATCTTACTTATTTTAACCGTACTTTCTACTTTAGGGGTAGAGATGACATCGTTTATAGCCATCTTAGGGGCTGCTGGTTTAGCTGTGGGCTTAGCTCTACAAGGTAGCTTATCTAATTTTGCTGGCGGT
This sequence comes from Pedobacter puniceum, assembly GCF_009674685.1. Lineage (GTDB taxonomy): Bacteria > Bacteroidota > Bacteroidia > Sphingobacteriales > Sphingobacteriaceae > Pseudopedobacter > Pseudopedobacter puniceum. The sequence goes on along the minus strand of NZ_WKJI01000001.1, from coordinate 318,848 downwards.
ATTTTAATTTTATTAATTAAGCCTTTTAAAGTTACTGATATAATTGAAGCACAAGGTGTTATTGGTTCTGTAACAGAAATACAGATTTTTCATACTGTATTAAAAACATTTGATAATAAAACTATCATCATTCCAAACGGACCACTTTATAACGATGTAATCATTAATTATTCTACCGAAGCAAATCGTACGGTAGAATGGATATTTGGTGTTGGTTATCAAGATGATATAGATAAAGTTAAAAGTATCATAAAAGAGGTTGTTTTTACCGATGAAAGAGTGCTGAATAGAGATAAGCCATATATTTACGTTGGCGCTTTAGCAGATAATGCTGTTAATTTAAAAGTGAGAGCTTTAGTAGAAAACAGTTTATATTGGGATGTTTACCAAGAGAAATTAGAAGAAATAAAGAAAGCATTTGATAAAGCAGGTATCTCTATTCCTTTCCCTCAGAGAGACCTTCACTTGTACCATATGCACAAAACTTTAAAAGATTAAAGCATTTTATTTCTTTTTAACAGCCATGCTTGTAATGTAGGATAATAACCTTGCCCTAAACTAGTATTTAGATAGTCAATTTTGTATTGCCCGCATTTTAAAGCTATTTCTTTACGATAACGCTCCATTCTTTGTTGGTATATTTCAGCGTAATCTTTAGGATTCAGCTTAAATTCTTCGCCGGTTTCTACATCAATAAAATGGTGTGGTCTGTTATCAAAATCGAAATTTAGCTCATGCTTATCATCGGCAACATTAAAAATAATAACTTCATGTTTATTGTATTTAAGATGTTGTAAAGCTGCAAAAATGTGTTCTAAATCTTCGTTTTGAAGAAAATTCTCAAACAAATCTGAAAACAAAACTACCATAGAACGCTTAGGGATATGATCAGCAATAGCATGTAAATTTTTAACCAATTGCGTTTTTTTTTGAGTTGCTTTTTGCTGAAGATATTTCTCTAACTCGTGATAAATGTATTTTTGATGTACTGGAGTAGATTTTGCAGGCGTATGTAGCTCTATATCTTCAGCAAAAACGGTTAAACCAAAGGCATCTCTTTGTCTTTTTAATAGATTAATGATACAAGCCGCAGACATAACTGAAAATTGAAATTTATTTATCCCTTCCGGGGGATAAAACATAGAAGATGAAGCATCTATTAAAACCTGGCATCGTAGATTGGTTTCTTCTTCAAACTTTTTGGTAAAATATTTATCTGTTCTGGCGAATAGTTTCCAATCAATATTTTTAACAGAATCTCCGGCATTATACAGCCTATGCTCTGCAAATTCTACAGAAAAACCATGAAAAGGACTTTTATGCAAGCCCGTAATAAAGCCTTCTACAACTTGCTGAGCTAAAATTTCTAAGTTACCAAAAGTTAATAAATCTTCTTGCTTAATCTCTTGAAATGCCATTTTTAAAACTAGTGCTTTTAAATAAAATAAGCGTTAATTTTTAAGATATATTTTAACAACTCATTTCCAAAAATTCAACATCAAAAAAGTTGATAATTTTTACTTAAAAAATCATATTTAAACAACTGTATATCAATTATTTAAAATACTCACACAAACTCCTTTTTATTTATCCACATTATGAATCAAATTCATGTAAAAAGCTTATTTTTGATTAATTACTAATTTAAATCATGAGCGAAGAAAAAGAAGACAAGTCAAATTATTCGGCAGATAATATACAGGTATTAGAAGGTTTAGAAGCCGTACGTAAGCGTCCGGCGATGTATATTGGTGATACAGGTTTTAAAGGATTGCATCACCTTGTTTATGAAGTAGTTGATAACTCTATTGATGAAGCTTTAGCAGGATATTGTTCTGATATCTTTGTCACCATCCATAAAGATAATTCCATTACCGTAAAAGATAATGGTAGAGGTATCCCTACCGCAATGCACTCTAAAGAGAAAAAATCTGCTCTTGAAGTTGTAATGACGGTATTACACGCTGGTGGTAAATTTGATAAAGACACTTATAAAGTTTCTGGTGGCTTACACGGAGTTGGGGTAAGTTGCGTTAACGCACTTTCTACCCATTTAAAAGCAGAAGTTCATCGTGATGGAAAAATTTTCGTACAAGAATATTCTTGTGGTAAACCACAATACGATGTTAAAACTATTGGCGAAACCAATATCACCGGAACGATAGTTACTTTTACTCCGGATGCTAGCATTTTTACCCAAACAACAGAATACAAATTTGACACTTTAGCAGGCAGATTAAGAGAATTAGCATTCTTGAACAAAGGCATCAAACTTAACCTAACTGATGAAAGAGAAGTTAATGAAGATGGTTCTTTCTTAACAGAACATTTCTACAGCGAGGGCGGTTTAAGAGAATTTGTTCAATATTTAGATGAAACTCGTACTCCTCTTATCCCAGAAGCTATTTATATTGAGGGTGAGAAAAATGGTATTCCTGTAGAGCTTGCTTTTACTTACAATAACTCTTACAGCGAAAACGTACACTCTTATGTAAACAATATCAATACCATAGAAGGTGGTACTCACGTAGCAGGTTTTAGAAGAGGCTTAACCCGTACTTTAAAATCATATGCTGAGAAGTCTGGTCTCTTAAAAAATTTAAAAGTTGAAATTACTGGAGATGACTTTAGAGAAGGTTTAACCGCAGTTATCTCTGTAAAAGTACAAGAACCTCAGTTTGAAGGGCAAACCAAAACAAAATTAGGAAACAACGAAGTTACAGGTGCGGTTGACGTTGCTGTTGGTGAAGCCTTAGGTAATTTCTTAGAGGAAAACCCTAAAGAGGCTAAGCTTATTGTAAACAAAGTTATTATTGCTGCTACAGCCAGAGCCGCGGCTCGTAAAGCCCGTGAAATGGTACAGCGTAAGAATGTGATGGGTGGTTCTGGTTTACCTGGCAAATTGGCCGATTGTGCTAATAAAGACCCAATGCTTTGCGAACTTTATTTAGTTGAGGGTGACTCGGCGGGTGGTACCGCTAAACAAGGTAGAGATAGAGATTTTCAAGCTATTCTTCCGTTAAAAGGTAAAATCTTGAACGTTGAGAAAGCCATGGAACATAAAATCTACGAGAACGATGAGATTAAAAATATATTTACTGCTTTAGGTGTAAGTATAGGCACTCAGGATGATGATAAAGCGTTAAATATTGAGAAATTAAGATACCATAAAATCATCATCATGACAGATGCTGATATTGATGGTTCTCACATCACTACCCTGATTCTTACTTTCTTCTTTAGATATATGAAAACGCTGATAGAGTTTGGAAACATTTATATTGCAGCACCTCCACTTTATCAAGTTAAAAAGGGTAAAGAATTTGAATATTGCTGGAATGATGCACAACGTGATGCAGCTATACAAAGATTAAAAGGAGCTGGCAAAGAAGATAGCGTACATGTACAACGTTATAAAGGTTTAGGTGAGATGAATGCCGAGCAGCTTTGGGAAACTACCTTAAACCCTAAAACACGTACTTTAAAACAAGTAAGTATTGATAACGCTGCTGAAGCAGATCATATCTTCTCTATGTTAATGGGCGATGAAGTTGCCCCTCGTAGAGAGTTTATTGAAAAGAATGCAAAATACGCTAATATAGATTTGTAAAAAGAAGCTGTATCCTAAATCCCTCTAAAGGAGAGGCACTTTTAGTACTACTATTTGAAAATTTATCTAATAGCAACAAAAAAACCAGATGAATAATTCATCTGGTTTTTTATTTAAAGCCAATACAAGCTATACTTTTTACTTTTTACTTTTTACTTTTTACTTTTTACTTTTTACTAATCCCTTCTCACTTTACCAATATTTACACCTGCAGACTGGTCATAATTATGGATTTTATAAAACATTAAATCTGCTATACTTACAGCTTTCTTTTTTGCTTCATCAGCAATAGGGCCTTCAAAAAATTCATCTACGGTTTGCATAAATATATTTTTCCAGCTATTAAAAGCATCATGAGTTAAAGGCACTTTTTCATTGAGTCTGAAATGTGCATCCATAGGGTTACCTGTATAACCAGTTTCTCCTAACAAAACAGAAGCCCAAAATTTATACATGATAGGTAAATGATGCTCCCAATTAACTTTAGCAACATCATTAAAAATATACCCTAGTTGTGGGTCTTTAACAGCCTTATCATAAAAGGTATCTACCAATAATTGAATATCTTCTATAGCTGTAATATCTCTTTTCATAGTATTTCCATTTTAATCAAACATCCACAAAATATCAACCAGAAAAAATGATTTATATCAGTTTGCGCCTTTTAATACTAAAGTTAAAGATTCATAATCAATTTTAGCATGATAATCCATTAAAATATCTCCACCTATAACACCTATTACAGGCGGCAAGTTTAACTGCTCATAAGCATACTTAACGGCTGATAAATCAAAAACTGGTGCTTCGTAATCTTGAATAATGAGATTGCCTATTTCTAATTCTGGAAAATGAGCTACGTACCTTTCCATGGTAGTTGTACCTAAACCAATAGCGTGTTGGTCTGGCATATAAATAATATCATCTACAGCTAAAGATTCAATAATTTCTTTATCAAAAGCACTTTTAGAAGCTCCAGTATCTAAAACAGCTTGAAAATTTTGCCCATAAACAACAACTTCCACCAAAAGGTGGAAGCCGTCGCCTTGTAGATTAATAAGTTGAAGCGGTATAACAAATTCTCTAATTGAAAGAGAGTTGTTTGCTTGATTATTACTCAAATCTTATGATTTATTGTTTTAGCCTTTCACAGCTAAACATCATTACAATTCTAAAACATTGTTCATATTACGAACTGCATCAGCACTCTTGTTAAACTCTGCTTGTTCTGCTTCAGATAAATCAAAGTTTACAATTTTTTCCCAACCGTTTTTACCTAAAACTACTGGTACAACTAATGAAATATCACTCTGACCGTATTCGCCATTTAAAGCAACACCGCAAGAGATTAATTTTTTCTCATCACGAACGATAGACTCTACCATTGCAGCAGTTCCTGCACCTGGCGCATACCATGCAGAAGTTCCAATTAGCTTAGTTAAAGTAGCACCACCAACCATAGTAGCGGCAACAATTTTATCTTGTTGTTCTTGACTTAAGAATTTTGTAACCGGAATACTATTCCAAGTTGCATGTTTAATTAAAGGAATCATAGTTGTATCTCCGTGGCCACCAATAACCACAGCGTTTAAATCTGCCGGAGAGCAACCTAACTCTTGACTTAAATAATATTTAAAACGAGCAGAGTCTAAAGCACCACCCATACCTAAAATACGCTCTTTTGGTAAACCAGAGGTTTTTAAGGTTAAATAATTCATGGTATCCATTGGGTTAGAAACCACAATGATGATGGTATTAGGAGAATATTTAAGAATATTTTCTGTAACCGATTTTACAATTCCTGCATTTGTACCAATTAACTCCTCACGAGTCATTCCGGGTTTACGTGGCAAACCAGAAGTAATAACAACAACTTCAGAATCAGCAGTAGCAGCATAATCATTGGTAACACCTTTAATTTTGGTATCAAAACCTAAGTATGAAGCGGTTTGCATCATATCAATAGCTTTACCTTCTGCAAAACCTTCTTTAATGTCTAATAAAATTAACTCTTCTGCTAATTCTCTTCTAGCGATATTGTCTGCACAGGTTGCACCTACTGCGCCTGCTCCTACTACCGTAATTTTCATGATTTTATATTGAAATGTTTAATTGTTTAAATGTCGCCCGAAGTTAATAAAAAGCAATTCTTTTATGAAATAGATAAGCAGATAATCGTCATGTTAGTGTATAATTCTTTTAAATGAGGATTGAAATAAAATATTTGGGGCGTGTCCCTAAAAAAGGGCCGGGCTTTTCATTACAATCTTTTTGTTGGCCCTAAGCAAAGCCGAAGGAACAAAAAGGATTTTCATTGCAATCCCTCACGCAGTAAACAACAGTTACTGCAAAATAATTTCATCCGGACCAGCTATTTTCTCCACATGGCAATTACAGTTTCCACCACTAATTACAAATTCTGTTTCGTTTATCGTATTCGTTACCGGGTTTTTAGCAGAAACAATTAATTTATCGCCTTTTTCAGACAGCTTACCTAAAGAAGCATCACTAATAATTACATATCTACCTTTACTCCAAACGGGATCTTTATAAACATCTTCTGTGATATAAGTATTAGTTCTGGTATTGTAAACTTTAAAACCCTCAACCTCAACAAACTCATTTGCAGAATTCTTATAAGTTACACCAATAGAAACAAATACGAGAGTACATACTTTTTCTTCACAATTATAAAGCTCTTTACATGAGAATAAAAACACCATACCAATAACCACGATATACTTTTTCACACCTATTTTCTCATCTTCCTAAACTTAAAACCACAGCCCTCAATACATTGCGGTGTTATGGTTAAAACATCTCCTTCTAAGGCAAAACGCATGGTAATTTCTTCTCCACTTGCACTTTTAAAAGTTATTTTTTCTTTATCTTTTAATTGATAGCTCACATAATCAAAACCGTTTATGGTTTCTTTCTCAAACTTACCATCAGCTTTAAAAGATATACGTTGTATAACGGTTATCATTACATCGTTCCATTTACCACTACCATCTCCAGGATCTGCATAAATAGAAGTTAAATTCCAATCACCAATAAGGCTATTATTTTCTACTACTAATTTATCGCTACAAGCACTTAAACCAGTGATGATAATAAATAAGAGCATGAGTTTTTTCATAACATTGATTTTGAAGAACAATACGAAATTAAAATCCATACGCTACAAGACGACGAATTTAATCTCTCTAGGTATTCAAAATTAATCTTCTACACTTAAATCATACCCACCAACTGCATTAAAAGAATAGTCATTTATTCTGTATAAATAATACCTGTAACTATTCATATCAGAAACATCTTTTTTAGCTGGATACATGGCTTTATAGCGTATTTTAGATAGTTCCATTAAATCATCAAAGCTTTTCTTAGATGAAGATGGATTAACAATTATTTGTTTCAATTGTAAAGAATCCTGACGCATTTCGGGCTTTAAATCATCTTGTTTTACTAAGAAAACCTGTTCTATTAAAGCAATGTCTGGCTTATTTTTTATTTGATAAATGAGTTTATGCTGTTTCTCACTTCTAGGTTTCATCCTGATAGTAAAAAAAGCATTCAATAAGCCCACACCTTCTAAGTTATAAACAGAAGAATCTTTCTTTATTTCATAAAAACTATTTTTTAAATCGCTGATGATTTCCTTTTTTAAAGGATGTTTAATTTGGGTATCCGAAACAAAAGCTACCAAATAATAAGGGCTATCAATTTTGAGTTCTTTAGCATAAGCTTTAACTTCTTTAATAGGTTTGTTTAGATAAAAAGATGCTCTATCCCAAGAATAAGATTCGATTATTTCTCTTTTTATTTTCAATCTATAATTATAGTACTTATCAAAGTCTCCTGAAAGATGTTTAATTACCTCCAAACTATCTTTTTTGCTTAAAATAACGGTATCTCTTAAGCTAGTTTTGAAGCTTACATAATTAAAATTTTGTGTTTGAGCATGAACATGCAAGAAAGAAATCCAAATAAAGAGTATAAATACTGCAGTAGATTTAATAACACCTACTTCTATAGGTTTTGAAACATGTTTTTTCATAGTTACTAAATATGCTTATTAAATGAAAAAATTCAAAATAATGTTGATAGTTTAAATAAGAAACAAGTTATCAACACCACAAAATCACACATTTTTTTTGGTAAATTTGAGCTTAGTCGGATAGAAAATCTTATTCCTACTAAGCTCCTCATTAACACAAGCATATAATTACAATGTATTTAATTTTTGATACCGAAACCACTGGATTACCTAAAAGATGGGACGCCCCTATTACCGATACAGATAACTGGCCGAGGTGTATTCAAATTGCATGGCAATTGCATGATGATATGGGGAAACTCATCTCAAATGAGGATTACTTAATTAAACCCGAAGGCTTTAACATCCCTTACGATGCCGAGAAAGTTCATGGTATTTCTACCGAGCTAGCTACAGAACAAGGTTTACCTTTGGCAGATGTTTTGGTAAAATTTAATGCAGCCATTGCACAAGCTAAATTTATTGTAGGGCAAAACATCAAGTTTGATTTAAACATTATGGGTTGCGAGTTCCACCGCTTTCAAATAGCTACAGAACTAAACAATAAACCTATTTTAGATACCTGTACAGAAGTTACAGCCAACCTTTTACAATTACCCGGCGGTAGAGGTGGAAAATTTAAACTCCCAACCTTAACAGAGCTTCATCAATATTTATTTCAAGTACCTTTTGGCGAAGCGCATAATGCCACCGCCGATGTTGAAGCTACCACCCGATGCTTTTTTGAACTTCTTAGAAAAGATGTTTTCACTACCCAAGAGCTTCAGGCTGATGAAGCTTATCTAACTCAGTTTAAAACTGCTAATCCAGAAGCTATTCGCCCTGTTGGTTTAAAACATATCAACCTAAAAGAAGCTTCTGAGGCTATTAGAAAAAATAGTCAGCAACAAAATGATGCTGTACAAGCTAACAGTAACAGTTTTGCTAGTCTAACTGATGTTGATTTTGTACATCTACATAACCACACACAGTTTTCCATATTACAATCTACGGCATCTGTGCCAGATTTGGTAAAGGCAGCTGCAAAATATAAAATGCCTGCTGTTGCCATTACAGATCACGCCAATATGATGGGGGCTTTCCATTTTGTGAGTAATGTTTTAAACCATAATAAAGCCGCCGAAGCAAAAAATAAAGCCGCCTTAGAAAATGGTGAAGCACCTACAGAAACCATTATAAAACCGATTGTAGGTTGCGAGTTTTTTGTTTGTGATAACCATAAAGACAAAAGCAGAAAAGACAATGGCTACCAAGTAGTATTTTTGGCAAAGAATAAAAAAGGCTACCATAACCTAGCAAAAATGTCTTCAATCGCCTATACCAGCGGTTTTTATTATGTACCAAGAATAGACAGGCAAATTATAGAACAGTACAAAGAAGATATTATTGTACTTTCTGGAAACTTGTATGGCGAAATCCCGAGCAAGGTTTTAAACATGGGCGAAAACCAAGCTGAAGAAGCTTTAATTTGGTGGAAACAAACCTTTGGAGATGATTTTTACATAGAGCTGATGCGCCACAATCAGGAAGATGAAAATCGGGTAAACCAAACTTTAATAAGCTTAGCTAAAAAACATCAGGTTAAACTTATTGCTACCAATAATACTTATTACATCAATAAAGAAGATGCTCATCCGCATGATATTTTATTATGCGTAAAAGATGGCGAGAAATTTTCTACTCCAAAAGGACGTGGAAGAGGTTTCCGTTATGCCTTACCAAACGACGAGTACTATTTTAAATCTGCCGATGAGATGAAAAAGCTATTTTCGGATATTCCAGAAGCTATCATCAATATCTCGGAGGTGATTGATAAAGTAGAAACTTACTCGCTTTACCGCGATGTTTTGCTTCCTAAATTTGATATTCCGGAAGAGTTTTTAGTACCAGAAGACGAAGCAGATGGCGGTAAAAGAGGCGAGAATAAATATTTACGTCACTTAACTTATGTTGGCGCAGCAAAACGTTATGAAGAAATCACTCCAGAAATTAGAGAACGTTTAGATTTTGAGCTTAAGACCATTGAAAATACCGGTTACCCGGGATATTTCTTAATTGTTCAGGATTTTATCGCCAAAGCTAGAGAAATGGATGTTTCTGTAGGCCCAGGAAGGGGTTCTGCGGCGGGCTCGGCAGTAGCCTATTGTTTAGGCATCACCAACATAGACCCTATTGCTTACGATTTACTTTTCGAGCGTTTCTTAAATCCAGATAGGGTTTCCATGCCCGATATTGATATCGACTTTGATGATGAAGGTCGTGGAAGAGTAATGGATTATGTTATCAAAAAGTATGGTGCCAGCCAAGTAGCTCAAATCATCACTTATGGCACTATGGCGGCAAAATCCTCTATCAGAGATACTGCCCGTGTGCTAGATTTACCACTTTTTGAGGCTGATAAAATAGCTAAGCTCATCCCTAACCTAAAGTTGAATAAGATTTTCAATATGGATGAACAAGCACTCAGGAGTGCGCTACGTTCTGAAGAAATGGAAAACGTTCAGCAATTGATAGCCTTAGCAGAAGGAAATGATTTGGGTGCAGAAACCATTAAGCAAGCAAAAGTACTAGAAGGCTCTTTAAGAAATACCGGTATTCACGCTTGCGGAGTTATCATCACACCTGATGATATTACCAATTTCGTTCCGGTTGCTACAGCTAAAGACTCTGATTTATATGTTACCCAATTTGATAACTCGGTAGTAGAAAGTGCTGGTCTATTAAAAATGGACTTCTTAGGGCTTAAAACGCTTACGCTGATAAAAGATACCGTTAAACTGGTTAAACATAGATTAAATATAGACTTAGACCCTGACACATTTCCTATTGATGATGTAAAAACTTATGAACTTTTCCAACGTGGTGAAACAGTAGGGATTTTCCAGTACGAGTCGCCCGGAATGCAAAAGTACATGAAAGAGCTAAAGCCAACAGTTTTTGGCGATTTAATTGCCATGAATGCGCTTTACAGACCAGGACCACTGGAGTATATCCCAAGTTTTATCAGAAGAAAAAATGGCGAAGAAGAAATAAAATACGATTTAGATGCTTGTGAAGAGTATCTAAAAGAAACCTACGGTATTACAGTTTACCAAGAGCAGGTGATGCTTCTTTCGCAAAAGCTTGCTGGTTTTACCAAAGGTGAGGCCGACGTTTTACGTAAGGCTATGGGTAAAAAGCAGAAAGATGTTTTGGATAAAATGAAACCCAAATTTGTGCAACAAGCAGCAGAGAAAGGTCATGACCCTAAAACACTAGAAAAAATATGGAAAGATTGGGAAGCTTTCGCGAGTTATGCTTTTAACAAATCTCACTCTACCTGTTACGCTTGGATTGCCTACCAAACTGCATATCTAAAAGCCCACTACCCTGCCGAGTATATGGCTGCTGTACTATCAAACAACATGAATGATATTAAGCAGGTGACTTTCTTTATGGAAGAATGTAAACGTATGGGCTTGGTAGTTTTAGGCCCTGATGTTAATGAATCTTACTATAAGTTTACCGTAAATGAGCAATATGCTATACGTTTTGGCATGGGTGCTATTAAAGGTGTTGGAGCCGGAGCTGTAGAAACTATTGTAGAAAACCGTAAAACTGGCAAATACAAATCTATTTTTGATTTAGCTAAACGTATTGATTTAAGAGCTGCTAACAAGAAAGCTTTAGAAAATTTAGTTTTAGCTGGGGGATTTGATTGTTTTGAAAATACTCACCGAGCTCAATATTTTTATGATGATGGTGATGGATCATCACCACTGGAGAAGGCTATTAAATATGGTGCTAAGCATAAAGAAAATGAAAACTCCTCTCAAGGAAGTTTATTTGGAGGCTCTAGCAATGTAGAAATAGCAGAACCTAGCCTTTCCCCATGCGAAGAGTGGGGTGCTATGGAAAAACTGGCTAAAGAAAAAGAAGTGGTAGGCATTTATATCTCAGGGCATCCTTTAGATGAATATAAATTGGTGCTAAATAAGTACTGTTCTAGCGGTAATCTCACCATATTTAATGAAATTGAAAAAGGTGCCGATTTCCAATTTAAAGTTGGAGGTATTGTTACTTCTATCAGACACATGACTACCAAAGACGGCAGAGGCTGGGGAATTTTTAAATTGGAAGGTTATGATGATGCTTATGAATTTACTATTTACAGAGATGAGTATCTAAAATTTAAACATCATTTGATAGTAAACAACTACCTCTATATTAAAGGTAATGTTGGCTATTTCTCTAACCCAGATGGTTCAAAAAGAGCAAAAATTACTTATACAGATTTTACCGATTTAAGAGATGTTCTAGAGAAACAATCTACCAAGATTGATATCAGTGTTGATATCAGTGAGATAAGTGATGAATTTATTCAGAGCTTAAATCAAGTGATATCAAGCCATAGTGGTTCTAAAAAATTGAGCTTTGTTATTTTGGATAAAAAAGACCGTTTAAAAGTTGATATGCAAAGCAAGACCAAACAAATAAACATTTGTAAAGAGCTTTTAAGCCAGCTTGATGAACTGGAAGTAGATTATGTTTTGAATTAAGAGGGATTGAAGGGTTTTGATAATGGAAAATTGTTTGCGTTTAATAGCTAATTGGCTGTAAATTATAGAGGCACATCATTTCATTATAAATGAGTTTAGAAGAAAAAATATTCCAAGATGCAAATGATTTACTTGGAGACCCAATAAAAGATTGGGAGTTTTTTGGTATTGAATTTAATGATGATTCCCCTCATTTGCTTTATTATCCAGAAGAGGGGAAAATAGCAATCTCTTTATCCTTGGAAGCTAAGAATAATGAGGTTCAATATGTTTTTCAACTCGCTCACGAATTATGCCACCTATTTTATCCTAGCATAGAATTCCCAAGTCTAAAGAAAAGTGAAATGCTTGTAATAAATGAAGGTATATCTACTTATTTTTCAATCAAAACTACTTCTTCAGTTTATAAAAATGAAGAATATCTTTTAAAAAATCTCAAAAATAATAGCAATAACTATTATCAAGCTTTTAAACTTGTAGACCAATTGATTAAGATTGACCTAAACTCTATTAAAAAGCTACGACTTCAACAAGCTAGATTAAATTATCTGAAGAAAAACGACTTTCAGAACGCTCAACTTGCTCTAGACTCTGAATTAATCGATTCACTTCTCAAGCCTTTTCAATAACTCATAGCAAACAAAGGTTTTGCAATATTAAGGCTTGACGGAATAGTAATAAAATTTGCACCACTATTTTGCTTTAGTTAAAAGGATTGACAAATGCTACTAAACGCTATTCTATTGTCTTAACACCGCCAAGCCTCTAATTTTATTAAAACAGTTGATTTCAGCTCTTCGCAAATTACCCAAGTAGTATAAAACAAAAGTCTAAAAACCAGTTATTTATGACTAAATAGACAAATTTAAAGTGCGACTTTAAATTTGTCCAAAAAATTTAGATATCCTTAAAAAGGATACCCAATAGCTAAATTGAAAACCAAATTTTCTCTACGCCACTCTCTATTACCAAAATCTATTTGATTAAAAACCCAGCGTTCGCCATCGGGTAAATAAGGTTTACGGATAGGAAAAGCTAAATCTCCTCTCAAAATCAAAAAGGATAAATCAAAACGTAAACCTACACCTGTTCCAACGGCTAATTCTTTCATAAAATCTTTTGATAATGCGGCTCCAGGTCGGTTTGTGTCTTCATTTGCCATCCAGATATTACCTGCATCTATAAAAGCTGCGCCTTCTACAATAGAAAATAATTTTGCTCTATATTCTGCATTCAACTCCAATTTAAAATCTCCAGATTGGTCTGGCAAAAAGCTATTCTCATCAACATCGTAACGGAAAGTACCCGGACCTAAAGAGCGAGCTCTAAATGCCCTGATGCTATTTGTACCGCCAGAAAAAAATTGTTTAATAAAAGGTAAAGAACTAGAGTTTCCGTAAGGTAAACCCGCCCCTATAATAATTCTACTAGCTATTCTATTTCTATCATTTAGTCTTAGATAATACCTAAAATCATGTTCGGTTTTTGCAAACTCACTATAAGGAACATTTAAAATAGTAGCTGTATCACCTCTTTTTACATTACCATTTTTAATCAAACCTGTAATGGTTGCAGATAAATCTATAGAGCCTTTATAATAAAACGTATGTGTTTTACTGGTTTCTGTGGTATTGGTAAAGGTAAAACTATAAGTTGGACCAAAGATCAATTGTTTTTCTATTACCCTTGCTAAAGAAGGTATGCTATCAATCTGACGTCTGTATAAATCAGAAACGTTAAAAGAATTTACATAAGTTATATCAATTACATTAAGTTGATGCTCTTTACGAATTTCTTCTTTCCATAAATAGCCAAAAGAGCCTTTAAAAGTATTTAAAGAATATAATTTTACTCTGTTTTGAAACTCGTAGCCCAAAGTTGCTCTGGTTTTTGGTACAAAAGCACTGGTACCGTTAATATTAAAAGGTGTGATAAAACGTGGCCAAATCAAGCTAGCATCAGCACCAAAACGGTAAACATTAAAACCTTGGTTTTGTCCTGATACTTGCGTTTCTACCCCACCAAAACCTGTTATAGTTAACTGTTCTGCCCCTTTAAAAGTATTTCTATTGCTCCAATTTATATTAACTTCTGTACCAGTATAGTTGGCAGAATTTGTTTTCCCTAACAATTCAAAACGGATAGATTTTTTCTCTCTGGGCGTTAAATAGTAATAAGCGTCTAAAACGTTTTGGATAGAATCTGTTTCCTTAAATTGATTTTTAACAAACCTAAAAACACCTAAATTAACTAGCCTATTAAGTGACAAATTATGGTCGGTACGATTGTAAACATCCCCTTTATGGAAAAATAAAGTACGGTCAAAAACCTGAGGTTTAAAAAGTGGTTCGCCATCATCAATAATCTTAAAATCTTTATAAACAACTGCCGAATCTTTATTTGATCTTCTTTCTTTTCTTAAAGAATAATCTGGATAGATAAAAATATCATTAATGGTGTAAACCTGTTTGGCGTTTGCCGGAGTTTCTTTCTTTACCTCTAAAAACAAATCTACCTGCTGGTTTCCAACGGTACTGTCTACTTTTACAATAAGATAATCTGGCCCAAAATAATAAAAGCCTTTTTCTTTTAAACGAACATCTATACGCTCACGCTCTGCTTTAATTTTGTCTAAATCGTAAGCTTCCGTTGGTTTCAAAAAGGTATTAACTTCCGTTTCTTTGATGGCTTTGGTAATTACCGATGAATCCTGAGGAAAAACAACCTTTCTTATTTTATATTGCTTTTTGGTTTGCACCGAGTATTGGGCTTTTACTCTTCGGTTTCTTTCAGTAGAATCAGCACTTGTTTGTGCTAAAAAATATCCTTTATTTTCTAAACGGTTTTGGATAATGGAAGCGTTGTAGTCTAAATCTACTTTACTCATTAATACCGGAGGCTCGCCAACTTTATTTTTGAGCCAATTTCTTAAACCTTTTTCCTTTTTTGGAGTTCCGGCAATGTTGTAAAAAAATAGTTTTGGTCTTAAGCCTAAAATTTTCGAGTTTGGTCTTGGTCTTAATAGCCCCTCCAATTCTGATGTTAAGCTTTTACGCTCGCTTTTGGTAACTTCTTTATCTGTAATGGTAACTTCTGCGCCAACATAAAGCTGCTCGCCTTTGGGCAAATACTTGATATTGCTACAAGCAGACATCAAAAAAGAAAGTATAAAAACTATCAAATATCTCTTCATCATCTTGAATTATTTCTTCTTCGTGGCGATTTAGATTTCTCAAAAATCTCTTTAAACTGGTTATAATCCATCGTTAAAATAAAACCTAAACCAGTTTCTATAACCTGCCCTTGTATAGCCATTTGGTATTGATTTTTGCGATAGGCTCGTAACAAATATCGCCCGTCTTTAGAAAGCTGATAATCAGCAGCAATATCACCCGCAATATTATTGGTTTGGCGGTTTGCCTGTTGCGGACCTTCTAAACCAAAATTGCTACCAATGGTAACTTTTAGCCTATCATTTAACAATCTTTTAGATAGGCCAACATTTAAATCGGTACGGTTTTCTCTTTGTCCGGTGGTATAATCATCGGTAGCTTGTAAATCAAAATTAAGCTCTACGCCGCCAAGCAAATCACCGGCAAGGTTATTCAACTGTTCTGATAAAATTTTGCTTACGCTTTGTCTGGCTATTGATTCCACGCCACCAGAACCAGCTTCGCTTGCAAAAGGATTTTCGCCCACAAATCTGTTTAACAATAACAATGCAAAAACCTGTTTATTAAGCTCTGATGGTTGCTGCCTTAACTGCTCTAATCGGGTTCTTGAATTGCTGATGATATCTTGAGAAACATTATAATTCCCTTCTGGTAGTACAATATCAAAGCTTATTTCTGGCTTAAGCAACTCGCCATCCATATTGAGTAATACTTGGAAAGGAATTTCTTGCTTATAAGTATTACGTACTGCGGCAGATTGTCCACCTAATTGATTATCCAATAAATCTAAAGGGGCTGTTTCTGTTTCATAAATAGCGGTGATATCTATATTAGCGGTGGTTGGCTCTCCTGTCCAAACCAGAGAGCTGCCTTCTTTAATGGTGAACACCCTTCTGATAAAATTGAAAGACATTTCATAACTGCCTTCTTTAAGCTCATACCTACCCGTAAGACTTATTTTCCCTGATGGATCCATGCCTCCGGTTAGCTCTGCCTCGCCTTTAAGCTTAACAAAATCACCATTTCCTTTATCAATAATCATGGTGAGTTCTGCTTCTGGGTCAACCTCTATATTCATAGAAACATCCATCCCAATAATATCACTTTTGTTGAGGGAATCTGGTAAAGCAAAAGTTTCTGCCATTTGCGGATTATCCTGGTCTATAAATTCTACAATCCCTTCTCTATCGGCTATACCAGGGTCTGATTGTGGTAAAACAATGGTAAACCTAGTATCTTTATTGATTTTCAATGTTCCTTCTACTTCTGGTTGGTTTAAATCTCCACGAATTCTTAATCGGGTGTTTAAAAATAAATCACCATAATAAAGCTCATTATCTTTAGCAGTAGAGCTAACAGCCTTAAAATTATTGGCATTTACATCAATATTAAATTTATAATCTTGATAATTGCTGGTATAAATTGCTCCGTTTACGGTGAGTTTATTATTGGCCGAGTCTGATAAACTAAATCTGTTGAAATTTATACTTTCTGGGGTGAAAGATATTTTATCGTTTAACAATTGAAAATAAGAGTTTAAAGGTGCTACCCTAAAAGCTCCGTTATTAAACTGTAAATCGCCAATAACTTTTGGTGCTGTTACTGTACCAGATATTTTAAAATTGCCTGTCAAATAACCGCTACTCTCTTTTAAATTACCAAAAGTAAAACCTTCTATACTTTTAAGATTCAGCTTTACTATAGCCAAATCCATATCAAAACTACTGTTATTAGTACGGTAAAGGCCATCTAATTTAACATCATTCCCTTGCCCTGTTATGGCTACCTGTGCGGCAAAAGTATTAGCTTGTTGGTTATTAACCTTTAGGCTAATATCTCCTAAAGTATCTGTTCTAAAATTGAAGTTTTGAATAGCTAAATCTGAGGTAAAAGAAAAGTCCCGATCTAAATCTTTTAACAGAACCTCGCCATTTAAAGTCCCACCTATCAATAAAGAATCTTTCTCTATGATACTGGTTAAGGTTTCTATTTTAAAATCCTCAAAAGTAACCGTCATAGGTGCATTTAAAGCCCTTGCTGCTGATTGTATTTTAATAGATTGAGATTGATTACGAAGCTCGAAATTATTAGCATAAATACCGCTTTCGCCAAAACTTAGGAGGTTATTTTCATTAATCTGCCACCTTTCGTAATTAAGTTTTAACCCTTCTAAAGCCAGTTTAAACTCAGTATCGTTTTTAATGGCCTGCATGGTTCCGGCAATTAAATAGCGTTCTTTATCTTGTATATCTTTAACCTGCAAACGGTAATTGATGATATTATTGGCTATGTTGCCACTTAATGCGGTATAAGGAAGCAAAAACTGACTGCTTTTTACTTCATCAATAATAAAGCTATAAGCCAAACTATCATTTCTTGGCTCAACATTTAAAACGGCGTTGGTAATAATATTTGAGCCATAAATTACCTTAGGGATATTAGCTTTCATTGAAATAGTATCGCCTTCGCTATTGTAGCGACCGTTTATTTGGATAGGCTCTATCCGGGTTAAACCCGGAACAAATGCTATTAATGCCGGATGATTTTGAACCGATAATTGATAGGCAAAATATTGAGGCTTAACAGGCTCTTTTTCTACACCTTGGCTAGTATCATAATACTTAGCTATGGTATTGCTTAAGGCTGTAGCCAATTGCGTAAACTGATATTTACCCTTAATACTTCCATTTAAAAAAGGAGATTTGATATCTAAAGAATTTTGTGATACCGATGCTTTCGAGATGATATTGATAGAATCTAATGGAAACCGCTCTGTTTCTGTTGCAACAAGCATATTGTTTATAGATATTTTCCCATTCAGATAATCGGGGTCTAGCGTTGCTATATCAGCATCTATTTTACCTCTAAATTTTAAGCTTCCTTTATACAGGTTTAAAGCTCCAAAATTGGCGCTATCAATATTAGTTTTTAAAGATAAACTTGGATATTGCTGATTAAAATTTCCTTTAGCTATTAAATCAAAATCAAGGTTTTTATCCTCCATTTTGGCTGTAGCCTGATATACTCCTACTTTGATATTTCCCTTAACATCTAAATTATTATAGGTATAACCATTGTATTGAGCTTTTAAAACCTGAGCTTTTACACCAGCAACCATAGTTTTAGGATTTAAACCCAAACCACTTATTTGTGCATTTAGGCTTATCCTGCCGATAGAATCATTTTTAATCAATTGCCCTACATGGAAATTTTTTACCTCTACCGTGGCTTGGTAACGTTCTCTGTTTTTTAAGCGTTGGTCATAATTAGCTTTTACATGAGCATCTCCTGAGCTACTTTTTAAAAACAACTGCGTATTAAAATTATTTATGGCTCCTTTAAAAAATCCATTTAATGATAAACGCTCTGGAATTTGAATATTAGCCGGTAAAGTACCTTTAGGAATAAAGCTATTGATGTCTTTGGCGCTGGTACTAAATTCTTTGATATTAAGATCAAAAAACGCCTTTTCAACGTTTGGAAGTCTTTTTATCCTGCCATTGGCAACTATATTAGTTTGACCAATTCCACTAAGTTCTAGTTTAGGGATATTTAGATTGTCTAACCTCCCTTTTACAATGCTATTCACCCTTAATATAGCATTAGGGTTTCCTTTAAATGGAGGATTTTGAGCTAAATCTGGCGCAAATAGTAAAACATCAGCGAAAGCGATACTACTTTTATTTAGCGATGCTTCTAGATAAAGTTCATTTAAATTCTTTGATAAACTTGCAATAGATGGATAAGCGATTTTAATTTCATCTTTAATAAGTGATTTGGGTGTTTTGATATATAAATCTTCTAAATAAGCAAACCTAGGCCCGTAAAAAAACGATGTTCTAAAATCCTGAATGTTTAAACCGCTCTTATCTGCAACTTTTAAACTTGCTATTTTACCAGAAATGGTATCGGTGCTGTAATAAATTTCATCTGCATTTAGCAAGAGGCCTTTTAAATCAAGATGCATATAATCTATACCTCTTTTTAAAGGCTTGCTATTAAAATCATCAAACTTAAAATCAACTTGTGCTATAGCCACTTCTTGTAAACCAATTTTCCAGCCGGGCTGAGAGCCTTTTTTTGTAGTAACCGTAGCTTGTTTGGTACTTATTTTACCTAAGGCTAAACTTCCTTTGGTTTGCTTTAAAACTATTTTTTCTATGTTGATGAGTTGTTTTTGTAAATTAAGCGTATTAAAAATTACGTTCAACTTACCCAGATCTAAAAAGGTTTTTAAGCTGCTGCTTTCATTATTATAATTGATTTTTATGGCAGAAAAATCAATCTCTTTTAGCTTTAATTTTAACGACGGAGTGTTTGCTACTGCTTCAACAGTTTCTTGAGTGTTCTTTACCAGTTCTTCTACAATTCCTTGTTTCAGATTTAAATTTAAACCATCTAGTGTAATTTTTGGGATATCAAAATCTAAGCTATCTAAATCGAATTTCTTGATTTTTGTATCAAAATGATGGAGGTAAACCTTAAGATTATTTTTAGTGATAGCATCGTCAAACTTTACGTTTATTTTATCGAGGTTAATTTTCGCTATTGAAAATTTCATGGTAGCACTGGTATCTTGCGGCTTTGGCTCTTTAGCCTGCTGTGCTGCAAATGCTTTGATGATGTAATCAAAATTAAAAACCGAATCTTGATTTCTTTTTACGTGGGCAGTAATTCCTTCTAAATCAATACTATTAATTTCTAACTTATTGTCTAGTAATTTAAACAGACTAATATCTACAGCCAGTTTATCTCCTACTAGCAAAGTATCCTTATCCTGACTTTGAAAATAAACACCACGCAGCACAATCTTTTTAGGTAAGCCAATTTCTAACTTAGCAATACGAACAGGCGTTTTTATTTTCTCTTCCAAATAGCTTACTGCTTCATTTTTCACTATGTTTTGTATAGCAGGAACTTGAATAAGAACTACTATAAGCAGAAATAAAGTAATAATACCGGCAAAAATCCAGAGAATTGCTTTTAAAAAAAGTGATAGGTATTTGTTCAAAAAATCAAAATTTTATGCTTGAACTATTATAAACAAATTATGCGCCATTACAGCATTTATTAAAGATTATCGCTTAAAAAAACATCACCTTTAACTCAACTATAGCTTCATCCTATGGTAAGATTACTAGAATCTATTTGTGGCAGAATGTTTGGGTATGTATATTTGAAGTCTTAAAAAAGAAATTTTTATTAAATAATTGATATTATGGCCTTAGAAATCACAGATGCTAACTTTGAAGAATTAGTATTAAAATCAGATAAACCAGTTTTGGTAGACTTTTGGGCAGAGTGGTGCGGACCATGCCGTATGGTTGGACCAGTTGTAGAAGAGTTAGCAAAAGAATATGATGGCAAAGCTGTTGTTGGTAAAGTTAATGTAGACCACAATCCAGAAATTTCAATGAAATTTGGTATCAGAAATATTCCTGCTTTATTATTTTTCAAGAACGGAGAAATTGTAGACAAACAAATTGGTGCAGTGCCAAAATCTGTTTTAGCAGAAAAATTAAGCAAGCAAATGGCTTAATATATCCATAAGATATTAAAAAAAGATCTTTCGATGATTATGAAAGGTCTTTTTTTATTTTATTAGGATACTTTTATTGAAAGTATATCTTTGTGTAAAAATAAATTAAAATGACACCATATTTTTCTAACATTACTAAAGCAGGTTTAGGCTTATTATTAGCTGTTGCTGTAGTAAGCTGTAACAATAAGACAGAAACAAAAGCTACTAATACCTCATCAGCATCTGCTAAAGAACAAGGCGCTACAGTTGTATATGTAAACTCAGATTCATTGTTAAATAACTACGAGTATTTCAAAGAAATCAAATCTAAATTTGAAGATAAATCAAAAAAAGCTGAAGCTGATTTAAAAACTAAAGGCGCTGCTTTCCAACGTGAAGTTGCTGCATACCAACAAAGCGCACAAGGTATGAGTGCCGATGAAAGAGCGAATACTGAACAACGTTTAGCTCGTAAACAACAAGAATTACAAGCTTATCAGCAAAATGCAGGCTCTGCTTTACAAAGCGAGGAAATGGCAGAAAATGAAAAACTTTATGATAAAGTAGCTGATTACCTTAAAATCTATGCTAAAGAAAAAGGTTATAAAATGGTTCTAACTTACTCTAAAGGTAATAGCGCTATTTTATTTGCTGATGAAAGCTTAGATGTTACTAAAGAAGTAATCAAAGGCTTAAATGAAGCTTACAAAAAAGACAAAAAGTAATATTTTCATTCTTGAAATATAAACAAAAGCTCGGCATCTGATGTTGAGCTTTTTTAATTTACAGCTATGGAGCATGAAGATTTTATGAGAATGGCTATTGCCCTCTCTGAAGATAATGTTAAAAACAATTTAGGCGGTCCGTTTGGAGCCGTTATCGTTAAAAACGGCCAAATTATAGCCAAAAGTGCAAATACAGTAACTACTACAAACGACCCAACAGCACATGCTGAAGTTGCGGCCATTAGGTTAGCCTGCCAAACGCTAAACACCTTTTCTTTAGAAGGATGCACTATTTATGCCAGTTGCGAACCCTGCCCCATGTGTTTAGGTGCAATTTATTGGGCTAGGATTGACAAATTGTATTATGCAAACACTAAAAAAGATGCCTCAGCCATTAATTTTGATGATGATTTTATTTATCAAGAAATAGATTTAAAACCTGAGAACCGGAAATTACCCTCTCAACAATTATTAAGAGATGAAGCCTTAAAAGCTTTTGAAATGTGGCAGCAATCAACCAATAAAACAGATTATTAAGATTATGATGATGACAAATATCAACTGGGGAATTATTGGCTGTGGTAATGTTACAGAGGTTAAAAGTGGTCCTGCTTTTAAACAAGAACACTCTAAAGTTGTAGCAGTAATGAGAAGAAATGCAGAAAAAGCTGCTGATTATGCTAAAAGGCATCATATACAAAAGTGGTATCAGGATGCTTCTGCTTTAATTCTGGATGATGATATAAATGCCATTTATATTGCTACACCTCCTCTTCAGCATCATGATTATGCTATTGAAGCCTTAAAAGTAGGTAAACCAGTTTATATTGAAAAACCAGTCACCATTAATACAGAAGCTTGTAAAGCTATTATTGAAGCCCAAAAGCATTACAAACAAAAAGTAGTTGTAGCGCACTACAGAAGAGAAGTACCTTATTTTAAGGCTGTAAAAAAACTTCTAGACGAGCAGGCTATTGGCGAGGTAAAATTTGTGAACCTACAAACTTTACAGAGAAGTGGTTCTGATATGATTGCAGCAAGTGAAGAAAACTGGCGCTTAAACCCAAGTATCTCTGGTGGTGGTTTGTTTCATGATTTAGCACCACATGCTATAGATTTAATGCTTTATTTTTTCGGCAAACCTGTTTATTATAATGGTGTATCTGCCAACCAATCTCTAAAAAGTGATGCTGATGATATTGTATGTGGCCAAATTAAATTTGAGAACAATGTTATTTTTAATGGATTGTGGTGTTTTGATGTATTGCCAGAACAAGAAAAGGAGTTTTGCGAAATTATCGGTACAAGAGGGAAAATAACTTTCCATATTTTCGGTAATAAACTAAGTATTACCCAAAACGGAGAAACTATTTATAAAGAATATGAACACCCCATTAATATACAACGACCAATGATTACTAAAACCATTGCTTATTTTAGAGGTGAGGAAGAAAATCCATGTTCGCTAGAAGAAGCCTTATTAGGATTAGAAATTATAGAACGTTTTGTTAGAAAATCTTGAAATTTTTTTTTAATCATCATCTTCATCCATGAAGAAGTTATCCTGTAAATCGTCTATTTCTCTTCTATCTTTTTTTGTTGGTCTGCCTGTTCCTCTATCTCGCTCCAGAACTGGCATCCTAAACATAGATTTAAATTTAATTGTGTCTTCTACAGGCGTAATATCTTCATAATGCAAAACTGCCTTTTTAGCATCTACACGGTTAGCCAATAAAGCTGTAACTTTTATCAGCTTCTTCTCAATATTCTTAGAAACCTGTAAAACATCACCCACCTTAACTTCATAGCTTGCCTTAATATTGGTACCATCTTTCTTCACCCTTCCAGCCTTACAAGCTTCTGTAGCTAAGGTTCTTGTTTTAAACAACCTTATTGCCCACAGGTATTTATCTATCCTTACTTTTTCTACCATAAATGTTTTCAAAATAACTCAAAAATCAGATTATTAGCTAAAAAAACCTTTAATTTAATATTCTTATGAAAATCGATAAAGCTATAATAAATAATTTAGCTATAATCACTTATATTGCCTATAAAATACTCTAACAATATTGAAAATCTATGCCTGTTAATCTGGATGCTTTAATTAGATATCATACGATAGATAAATGTTTGCAAAATTTTTATCGAGAGTGGACATGGGAAGACTTAGCAAAAGCATGTTTTGATGCTTTAGATGAAGTAAGATATAGATCAGATAAAAATACAGTTAGCAAAAGAACCATAGAGAATGATATAAAAGTTTTACGTAGTAATATTTTAGGATACAATGCCCCAATAGTGTGTAGAAAGGGTCTATACAGCTACTCTGACAGAAATTATTCTATCAAAAATGCATCACTGACTCAAAAAGACATCAGAAATATAGCCCTAGCCATTGAAACTTTGAAGCAATATAAAGGCTTTCATTTTTTTGATAATTTAAAAAACTCTTTTGAAAGTTTAGAACATAGAGTTGCAATACAATTACATAAAAACTTAAATAAGTTTATACATTTTGAGGACACTTACCTACCTACAGGAACCAATTATATAAACAATATTCTAGATGCTATTCAGAACCAACAAGTACTAAAAATAACTTATCAAAAATTTGATAGTGAAGTTATTAAAAAGAATACTTTACACCCTTATTTATTGAAAGAGTTTAAGAATCGTTGGTATGTTTTAGGTTTTAATCCAAATTTTGATTTTTTAAAAACTTATGCCCTAGATCGTATAAAGGAAATAGAAATTTTAAAAACTGAAATATATCAAGCCAATAATATAAATGCGCAAAGCTTTTTCAGCAATGTTATTGGTGTTTCTAATCCTACAGATACCATACAAGAAGTAAAAATTATTGTAAAACCCATTTTCTCTAATTATATCAAAACACAACCTTTACACCATTCTCAAGTAATTATTAAGGAGGATGAAAGAGGTTTACACATCAAATTACAAGTAGTACATAATGTAGAATTAGAAACCCTTATATGTGGTTATGCCAATTTTCTTGTGATTCAACACCCTGAAAGCCTTAAAAAAGCTATTAAAAAAAGGTTGATCTACGCTTTGGAGAATTTCTAAGATTATTATATCTGTAAAAGATTTGACTCAAGTCTTTCTACTTTATTAAAATACTGTACTACTTGGTAAAGGATACCGTCAAAATCACTAATCTGAAGCTTAGTATACCTATATTTAAAAGTATCTCCATATTTACAAAAAAGTTTATCTTTTTGTAAGTCATGGCAATTCTCAAAGAAACCTTGTTTTTCCATATTCTGAAAAAGCTTTTCACTATCTTTCTTTGACAAAACAAATTGCCTAAATTGTTCATCTTCAATTTGAATTCCAACAATCTTTGTATCTGATTGATTTGACTTATTTATTCTACGATCTATTTCATTGAGACTGTAATTAACTAAATCACTATCACCCTGCAAAATATAACCTATAGAAATAGTACTTTTTTTATTATTGATACTTGACTCATAAACCAATAACTTCTTCATTTTATCACTAATCTCTTCACTTTCGTTTATTGCTTTTTGAAGGCTATAAAAAAAATGTTTTGATCTATAGTGAAGAAATAATTCCCATAATTTATATTCCTCTAGCTTTGCTTGCAAATCAAAATTATCTTCTTGATTTTTAGCGTTTTTCCAGACAAAATCGTAATTAGGACGTGTCTGATTAAAAGAAAATAATCTAAATAAATCACTTAAACCAATAAGCATTTTTTTGTAATCCTCTATATATACTCTTTTAATTGGACTGAACTTTTCAATGTTAATTCTTTTGGATAGACTTTCAAAGTCGTAAAAAAACCAATTATTAAGAGTACTTTTTAAATTTTCTAAAGTATTAGATGGATATAAATGGATACAAAAGAACTTAATTTTATGTTTATCTTTTGTTGCATATTCTATTCTTCTTAGTTGCTCCAAAGTAGGAAATGATTTAACTTTTGTTTCTATAATATATTTTCGTATACCATTTATAGTTATTAAAACATCATACCTAGCCTTATATTTATGTTCCTTATCGCTATTTGAAGCATTTTGTTCTCTTTCTAAAAAAGAATTATTCAAATTCAAATCCTCATTCTCATTTACCCCTGTAAGGATTAGAATCGTTTCCTTAGCATTTTCATGAAACATCCATTTCCAAAAACTACTATGAAAATTTTCTTTATTCTCACCAAAAGCATAAAATATTGGATTGGCTTTTAATTCTTCAAGAATTTTTTCTAATTCTTGAACATTTGTTATCAATTTCATTTTCTAAAATTTACACTATAAAAAAGTATTTTTATTATATGAACATTATTTCTTTTCGGTTATTTTAAATAGCACTCGTATCAGGAAATAAATTCTCAAATTTCTCCTTTGCATTTACCACATCATTAAAAATATTCATCAGGAGGTTAACATTTGGATCTTGAATATTCTTTAAATCCTCATACTTAAATGGCACAACATCACCAACTTCAAAAGCATCACTTATTTCTTTTAGCTCTCCTTCTGCTGCTAAATTTAGCATTCGAGTATAAAGAATACTTTCTATTTCTTCTAAAGCCTCAATGGTCTTGAGTACTTGAAATTTATAATCGCTCATTACTTTAAATTATTTAGATAATTAATTAAATCTTCAAGCTCGTTAAAAACTTCACCTTCATGATTAAAAGGATGCCTATCTATTGTTTGGGGGCTCAACAACTCTCCATTAACTATTTCATGCCCATAAGTAATTGTATTTCTGAACTTCCCCAATCCTCTGGTTTTCATAATAATAGCTTGTGCACCAGGAAATACTGCTATTTGCAATTTAGATTTCTCACATTCATAGAAATCATAATGATTTAAACGCATTTTAACTTGTTCTCTATTTAAGCCGCATTCAGGACAATAACCTGTCCAATAGGTATGTTGATTTGTTATTTCCATTATTGGTTATATTAAATGTTAAACATCATCTGGTATATCATAAAAGTTTTCTTGATTTGGGTAGGTATCTTCTAAAAAAGTTTTAACCTTTTCTATATGCTCACTTAATTCGCAAAGTTGATTGAGTACAGGATTATCAAACTGATAAAACTCTTCAACTTGAAAATTGAATTTACCTGACTTGTAAACATCGTCTAGCTCTTTCATTTCACCCTCTAAAGCAATATTAATTAGCTTTTCTATCAACTCTTCATTAAAATATTCTAGTAAAGAAGCTACTTCTATGATTTGGTCTTTATAATATTTGAATTGCATGATTTAAAAGATTAACTCATCGCTAAGCTTAGTTACTTCCAAAATCTCTAAGTCTTTATCATCAGGTAATTCTAAAGAGCCATCTTTATGAATGATATTTTTGAAAATTTGATCAACATTTACTTTCCTTTCTACCTTTTTAATAGCATCTGAATGACTATTTGCTATAACAAAAAAGAGATCGTAATTATTTAAGCGCACACTAAACAATTTTCTTTGCATACTTCATTAATAGTTTTTTGGTTAGTAATTTGTTTGATTAAATAAGGTGTGATTCTTATTTATTTTTTTAGCTTGATAGTTTTACCTAGCGCAAATAGTATCTGGTCTATGTGATAGATATAATCTTTTTCTTTTTTTAAAGATGGTTGAATATCATCTGAAATCAACCAACACTTATAATCTTTGATATAACCTCTATGAGTTTCTGAATTAAGAAGTGACATTCTTCTAAGTGTATCAATATCTACTTTGTATTTTTCAGCATTTCTAACTGCAAATGCTCTAATAACATGCTGATCAATAATAGGTTCATTATTTTTCTTTGTTAGATATTTCCCAAATTGATAAAATACCAATCCATCATTCTTCATATCTTCATCGTATGAATCAATATTTCTAATACCTTCTACAATATGTTTTATCTTTTGTAAATCACCATTTTTCCAGGCTAAGGCGTAAAGTATTTTTGCTAGAGGATCAGTTATTATTGAGGAGTCTTTTAATAAGTTGTTTTCATTATCTAAGAATTTCTTTATTTCAGAATAGCTAATTTCAAATTTAATAGGTGGGTACTTTTCCTCTTTCATCCTATTCACCTTAAGTTCTTCAATATTTTTTATATGTTCTAGCTTATCAATAGAGGTAGCCGACTCTATTTCTCTAAAAATTCTACTTGTAAGTTCTTTAGCTTGTTTTGATTCCATAATTTTACTCTATTTTTTATTTTTCTTTTTAAAAAGGTAAATCATCATCTTCCTTTTCTATTAATTCTTTTAAAAACTGGTTTATTTCTTCTGTAAACATAAAAAGCTGATAAACGGCTTTTGTAAACACCTGATGACAAGTATTAAAATCATCTTCAATAAGAGAAAAAGACAAATCCTTATTTCTATCCAAAAACTTTTTTAATGTTGGCGTTTCATCAAGCATTAAATCCACCGAATGATGAAAAAGCCTATCTTCAAATTTTTTCACTTCTTTTTGGATGACCTTCATTTTTTTTAATCGCTTAGCTTTTGTCATTTAATTTATCCATCCAATATTTCCAAATAATTACCATAGCCATAGTATCTAGTTTACAATATTGTAGAAGTAGCTGTTTAAGTGTTTCTTTCTTGATATTATCCTTACTGGTAGAACCATACTGCATATCGTAATATGCTTTCATCGCTGCTGTTCCATCTTTTACAGCTTCCATTTTTTCTAAATCAGCCATCAAACCACTTAATTTATCGTAAGGAGATTTTATTATACCTGCCACATCAAAACCTACATATTCTTTTAGCCATTCTATCTGATGGAGATACTCATTATTATTCCAAATGGCAGGCAATACTTTTTTAATAGATGTTTTTCCCTCCATCTGTGGATGAAAATAATGGTTAAAAGTAAAAGCATTCATATCTAATAACCTTCCTTCTCTACCATCTTGCTTATCTTTAGTAATTCCTAGAAGCCAATTTCTTAATTCTTCATTTTCATAATTAAAACTTTCCATTTGATATAAAATAGTCCTTAATACCGTATTTTCATGGGTGGCCCACATTAACGGAGTCCCATCATAACCTATCTGTTTCATTAGACTTTCAGCAAATCTGAAGTTTGGGAAAGTGTTTTCTGTATTAATCCATTCAGAATGAATTGGAGCTGCGTCAGGTTCTATAATGGTATGACAGCTCCATTGAAATGCTACAATTTCGTAAGGTCTCATCCCCTTATGATGAGGCATTGCGCCAGCATAAGTTTCAAAGTCAATAAAATGTAAAGGATATATCCAACTTTCTAATTCATCCTTCATACTGCTAGAAAACCACTCTGTATTATTTAAGGTGTTTTCATATTGTATTATTTGCCTTTTTCCTCTGCTCCCTATATCAACCTTATTGGCTTTATAGAAATATTCGGGCTTCAAATCAAAAAAACTTACCTGCCCATTTTTTATCATTACATCAGCAGTTGGGTTTATCTTTCCTCCTAAAGTTCCTAAATGATATAAAGAAGAAATAGACGGTTTAATATCAGCTAACTTACCCCAACATTCTTTAAAGCCACTTTTATTTTCAGCTTGATATTCGCAAGAAAAACATTTAGTCGTTAACTCAATGTCATCTGGATTAATTCCATAATTTAAAACATTTAATAATTTGTTAGACTTATGTTTTACTGTTGGTAAAATATCGTCAATCTCGTCGTTTACATTAATAAGGCTTAAAAAAGATTTTTCAATTAAAAACTGATGCTCAGGAGAATGTAGACTGTAAAGAAAAGCTATATCAGGCTTTTTGAAATTTTGATTTTCTGATATTTTAGTTTCATCAACACTAAACCAAGAAATTAAGTTATCTATTTTTAATGACTTACTTTTATCCGGGATGAATAGGAAGCAATTAATTTTAAAATTAGGATAAGCATCTTGTAAAACTAATTTTTGGTAAGCAATATCTTCTAGTTCGGAACTTAACTCTTTTTTTATATTTCCAGATTCACTATCAAAAGACTTTGATTTTACTTCTATTAAATTCAGTACTCCACCTTCCTTTTGTAAAATATCAATCCGGATAATTTTTTGATTGTTAACTACTGTAGCTTCAAAAAGCGTAACATTTTCCTGTTCCCTTAAATAGTTTGTAGTTTGTATTTCTCCTAATTCAATATCATCCTCTACTTCTATACCTTCAGGAAAATGCAATATTGCATACTTACCAATCAAGTACCCTCCTTCTGCTAACATTAGCATATATTCATTATTAGCTAACGTACTTGGGTATTTTGATTTCTTGTAGATGAGTTTCTTGGCACAAGAAGCCCCTATTTTATAGTCTGATTTAGATAAAAGTTCTGACATATTCTTAAATATGAAGTAAAGGTAAATGTGGTTAACGCAGTCTATTTGCGTTAGATGTTTGATTAAATTAAGAATCAGAAATTGGAAGATTTTAAATAAAAAATACAAGCTGATTTAGGAAATCTCAATAACAACTAACTATTGAATTTAACTATTTCTTCACCCTTCCAGCCTTACAAGCTTCTGTAGCCAAGGTTCTTGTTTTAAACAACCTTATTGCCCACAGGTATTTATCTATCCTTACTTTTTCTACCATAAATGTTTTCAAAATAACTCAAAAATCAGATTATTAGCTAAAAAAACCTTTAATTTGCAAACAAAAATTTTAATATGATTGCCGAACTAAAAAAAGCCGTTGAAGACGCATGGGAAGATAGAAATTTATTGAATTTCAAAGAGTACCGTAATGCAATAGAAAAAGTTATTCATCATTTAGATTTAGGAGAACTAAGAGTTGCAGAACCTATTTTAGATGGTTGGGCTGTTAACGACTGGATAAAGAAAGCAGTAATTCTTTATTTCCCTATCAGAGAAATGGAAGAAATTGAAGTTGGTCCATTTGTGTTTCATGATAAAATGAAATTAAAAACCGACTATAAAGAAAGAGGCGTACGCGTAGTACCTCATGGTATTGCTCGTTATGGTGCGCATTTAGCAAAAGGCGTTATCATGATGCCTTCTTATGTTAACATAGGTGCATTTGTTGATGAAGGTACGATGGTTGATACTTGGGCAACAGTAGGTTCTTGCGCACAAGTAGGCAAAAATGTTCACTTAAGCGGTGGTGTTGGTTTAGGCGGTGTATTAGAACCAGTTCAAGCTTCTCCTGTAATTATTGAGGACAACTGCTTTATAGGTTCTAGAGCAATTGTTGTAGAAGGTGTAAGAATAGGTAAAGAAGCCGTTTTGGGTGCTAATGTTGTATTAACGGCTTCAACTAAAATTATAGATGTTACTGGTGAAGAGCCTGTAGAACACAAAATGTATGTTCCAGAGCGCTCTGTTGTGATTCCTGGTAGCTATACTAAAAAATTCCCTGCAGGTGAGTACCAAGTGCCATGTGCTTTAATTATTGGTAAGAGAAAAGAATCTACCGATAAAAAAACATCATTAAACGACGCTTTAAGAGAGCACAACGTAGCGATTTAGTTTTAGAGTGGAAAGTTCAAAGTAAAAGTTTAAAGTTAAGAGTAGAATTTAGATGAACACCAGTCAAAAACCTTCTTACTTTTAACTTTTTACTTTAACTTAAAAATATGAAAATAGGTTTTGAGGCCAAAAGAGCATTTAAAAACTTTACCGGCTTAGGTAATTATAGCAGGGCTGTAATTAGTATTATGGCCAAGTATTACCCTCAAAACCTATATTTACTTTATACTCCACAAGACAATAATAAAATTAGGAAAACACTTGTTGACCCTTTTCCTAATGTATCGGTTAAAACCGCTCCTGTAAAAATTCTAAAATCATATTGGCGAAGCTTTCAGCTTACAAAATCATTAATTAATGATGATATAAAGCTTTTTCACGGTTTAAGTAACGAGCTTCCGGCTAATATTAAAAAATCTAATATAGCCAGCGTTGTTACCATTCATGATTTGATATTCCTTCGTTTTCCGCATTATTTCAAATGGGTTGATAGACAAATTTATCGATACAAATTTAAAGCGGCTTGTAAAAATGCAGACCGCATCATTGCCATTAGTGAACAAACAAAACGAGATATCATTCAATATTTCAATACCAACCCCAATAAAATTGATGTTGTTTATCAAGGTTGTGACGCTTCCTTTTGTTTCATACACACAGAAAGTGCTATACAAGATATTAAACAGAAATATAAACTACCCCAAGAATATCTTTTATCAGTTGGCACCATAGAAACACGTAAAAATCAATTATTAATTTGTAAAGCGTTAAAACAACTATCCAAAGACAAAAAGTTGGTGATAGTAGGTAAAGCAACCGCTTATAAACAACAAATTTTAGATTTTATACATATAAACAATCTAACACAGCAAGTTATTTTCTTAGAAAATGTACCTTTTCAAGACTTACCACTTATTTATCAAGGAGCTAAAATTTTCATTTACCCTTCCAGATTTGAAGGTTTTGGGATACCTATTGTAGAGGCATTAAATAGTAAGATTCCTGTAATTGCAGCAACAGGTTCTTGTTTAGAAGAAGCTGGTGGACCAGATAGTCTGTATATTCATCCTGATGATGATACTGCACTCGCTAAAGCTATTGAAAGAGTTCTCGAAAGTGAAGCTTTACAAGCTAACATGATTAAAAAAGGCTTAGCCTATGCAGAAAATTTTAACGATGAAAGTATTGCAAAAAACTTAAACAGCGTTTACCAAAAAACTATCGAGCATGCAAAGAGAAGAAATTAATAAAGCTTTAGAAGTTTTAAAAAATGGTGGTTTAATTCTATATCCAACAGATACCGTTTGGGGAATTGGTTGCGATGCTACCAATAAAGATGCCGTTGCTAAAGTTTTTGCGCTTAAAAAAAGAGAAGAATTTAAAAGCCTAATTATTTTATTAGATACTGATGCTAAGCTACCAAGTTATGTAAAAGAAATACCCGATGTTGCTTACGATTTGATTGAATATACCGAAAAACCACTCACCATTATTTACTCTGGGGCTAAGAACTTGGCAGAAAATGCAATCAATGCCGATGGCAGTATCGGTATTAGAATCACTAAACATCCATTTTGCAAAGAATTAGTACAAAGGTTTAGGAAACCCATAATTTCTACATCAGCAAATTTAAGTGGTGAGCCTACCCCTAATAACTTTTCTCAAATACCTCAAATCATCAAAGATGGAGTAGATTATATTGTACAATTAGAACAAGATAATCATCAAGCTAAAAAGCCATCCACCATCATGAAATTAGAAGCAAATGGTGCCTTTGCCTTTATCAGGAAATAAGCTTTCAGCCTTCGGTTTAAAGAATTATCTTTGGTAGCGATTAAAAATTTCAGGGAATATGCTCTCTATAAGTTTGCATTACCCAAATCAAATATGAAGCAACACCTTAAACATCCTATTTTTAAAATTATCTCTAAAATTTCTGGCGATTTAAATGCCGAAACTTATGTAATAGGTGGCTTTGTAAGAGATATATTTTTAAATCGAACTTCTAAAGATGTTGATATTTTAGTCATAGGTAATGGCCCAAATTTCGCTTTAGAAGTAGGTAAAATTTTAAAAACCAAAGTTGCTGTTTTTAAAAATTTTGGAACCGCCATGCTACGCTACAAAGATTTAGAGGTAGAATTTGTTGGTGCAAGAAAAGAATCATACAGGGCAGATTCTAGAAAGCCCATTGTTGAAGATGGAACTCTAGAAGACGATCAAAAAAGAAGAGATTTTACCATCAATGCTATGGCTATACACCTTCATCCTCATAAATATGGTGAACTGGTAGACCCTTTTGATGGTATTAAACATCTGGAAGAAAAAAAAATCATTACGCCTTTAAATCCTAATGAGACTTTTTCTGATGACCCTTTAAGGATGATGCGAGCTATACGCTTTGCTACTCAACTTAATTTTAAAATCAGTCAAGACGCTATTGATGCCATAAAACTTAACTTAGAGCGTATTAAAATAGTCTCGAAAGAGCGTATTACAGATGAACTGAATAAAATTATTCTATCGCCTAAGCCATCCATAGGTTTTAACTATTTGTTTGATACCGGCTTGCTGAAACTTATCTTCCCTCAAATGGTAGCACTTTACGGTGTAGATGTAATTGAGGGTAAAGGACATAAAGATAATTTTTACCATACCTTACAAGTTTTAGATAATGTTGCCAAAACATCTGAGGATTTATGGTTAAGATGGGCAGCTATTTTACATGATATAGCCAAACCAGCAACCAAACGTTTTGAAAAAAATCATGGTTGGACTTTCCATGGTCATGAAGACAAAGGAGCTAGAATGGTTCCTAAAATATTTGCTGATTTAAAACTACCTCTTAACGATAAAATGAAGTTTGTACAGCTATTGGTTCAGCTTCATCTTCGCCCTATTGTATTGGCGCAAGAGGTAGTAACAGATTCTGCCGTAAGAAGATTACTATTTGAAGCAGGCGAACACACAGAAGCCTTAATGCTCTTATGCCAAGCAGATGTTACTACCAAAAACGAGTATAAGATTAAAAAGTATAGAAACAATTTTGAGCTGGTAAAACAAAAACTTAAAGACGTTGAAGAAAGAGATAAGATAAGAAATTGGCAGCCTCCGGTTACTGGTGAAGACATTATGAAAACCTTCAATTTACAAGCTGGTAAAGAAGTTGGAATCATTAAAAATAAGATTAGAGAAGCTATTTTAGAAGGAGATATAGCCAATAACCGTTCTGAAGCACTTTATTTCATGAAAAAAACAGGCATAGAACTTGGGCTAAAAATTGAAAAAGAACTAGATTAGATTTTCATCCAATTTATCAACTAAGATTAAATAAATTAAGAAAAATCCCTCATAAAAATTATTTTTGCAGCATGGCAGTTTACAGATTCAGGGTAAGTTTTGAGGATTACGATGATGTAATCAGAGAGATTGATATTAAATCAAACCAAACATTTAAAGATTTACATTATGCAATCCACAAATCTATAGGATATGATCCAGAAAAATCTTCTTCCTTTTATGTAAGTAATGATCATTGGATAAAGAACGAAGAAATAGCTTACCTTCCTAGTGAGAAAAAAATAGACCGTGGAGTGAGTTTAATGGAAAATGCTAAACTAAGCAGTCATATTGATGATCCACATCAAAAATTCTACTATATCTATAATTTCGAAAAACCTTTTGATTTTCATGTAGAGCTGATTAAAATTTTAGAAAATAACCCTACCCAAATTTATCCTTTGGTATTCAAATCTGTGGGTGAAGCTCCTAAAATTATCAGTAATATTTTAGGTTCCCCAGATGAAATTACCGGCGACGAAGATCCAGATTTCTTAGATGATGAAACCATTTTAATTGCCGATGAGGATGAATTAGAAGCTTTAAATTCTGATACAGAGGAAGGTGAAGACGAGGAAGAGGAAAGCGACGAATTTTCTGATGAGTTCTCTGATAATGAGAATTATGATCAAGATGATTATGATAGAGAATAACCTTAAAACAATATATTAAATCCGGTTTAAACCGGATTTTTTGTTTAAAAACAGCATGAATAAATCCAAAGTTCTTATTGTAATTGCAGGCCCAACAGCGATAGGTAAAACTGCCCTTGCCATAAAAATTGCTCAGCATTTTAATACCGAAATCTTATCTGCAGATAGCAGACAATTTTTTAAAGAAATGAGTATTGGAACTGCAAAACCTACGAATGAAGAACTTCAAGCTGCCAAACACCATTTCATCAACTCGCACAGTATAAAAGAACAAGTAAGTGTAGGTTCTTACGAAAAAGAAGCCTTAGAACTATTACATCAACTTTTTCAAAGTCATGACGTCTTAGTTATGGTAGGCGGTTCTGGTTTATATATCAATGCCGTACTTCATGGTTTTGATGAACTGCCTCCAGTTAAAGAACATATAAGAAAAAGTCTTAATGATAAACTTTTAAATGAGGGCATAATCCCTCTACAACAAGAATTACAAGCAATAGACCCAGCTTACTACGCAGAAGTTGATATACATAACCCACAGCGTATCATAAGAGCTCTTGAGGTTTATCACTCTACAGGTACAACATTTTCTTCTTTCCGTAGCGGTATAAAAAAAGAACGCCCTTTTAAAACTATCATCATTGGCTTAGATATGCCAAGAGAGAAACTTTATGAAAGAATCAATACAAGAGTAGATTTAATGATAGCCCAAGGTTTAATTGATGAAGTAAAAACCCTACAAGAATACAAGCATTTAAATAGCCTCAATACGGTTGGGTATTCTGAAATATTTGACTTTTTGGAAGGTAAAATAACTTTAGTACAAGCTATTGATGCTATTAAGCAAAATACCAGAAGGTTTGCTAAAAGACAACTCACTTGGTTTAGGAAAACAGAAAATATACATTGGTTTAGCCCAGAAGAAGAAAAAAAGGTTATTTCGTTTATTGAAAAAGAAATAACCTCTCTTCCTCATGATTAAGCTTGTGCGGTAGGCCCTCCAAAGTTAAAAGGCATTCCATTATTAGGTTCTCCACCGCCTTTTATCTGTCCATTTATCATTTCAAACTTGGCAATATTATCTTCTAAAGCTAATAATAGCCTCTTTGCATGATCTGGTGTTAATACAATTCTACTTTTTACCTTTGCCTTAGGTATGCCAGGCATTACCCTAATAAAATCAAGTACAAACTCGCTATTAGAGTGAGTTATGATGGCTAGGTTAGAATATACACCTTCTGCTATTTCTTCTGATAATTCTATATTTAATTGGTTATCTTGTGGTTCTTCCATTGTATTTTGCTCTTAAAATATCAAGTATAAACAAAGCTGACAATAAAACAAAAAAAGCCTGCTATTTCTAGCAGGCTTTTCATTATTTAGAGATATTATTATGCTTCAATCTCTTCTTCCTCTTCTTTAGAAGCCATTAATCTATCATACTCTTCTTGAGATCCAACAATAATTCTTTCGTAATCTCTTAAACCTGTACCAGAAGGTATTAAGTGACCAACAATTACGTTTTCTTTCAAGCCTAATAAATCATCACGCTTACCGGCGATGGCAGCTTCGTTAAGAACCTTAGTAGTTTCTTGGAACGATGCAGCAGAGATAAACGATTTAGTACCTAAAGATGCTCTGGTAATACCTTGAAGCATTGGACTTGCCGTTGCAGGACGAGCCTCTCTTGCTGTAACCAGTTTTAAATCTTTACGTTTTAATTGTGAGTTCTCATCACGTAATTTACGTACAGAAATAATCTGACCAGGTTTTAAAGTATTAGAATCTCCTGGATCTTCAACTACCATTTTATCATAGATACTATCATTCTCAATAGAGAAATCAAATCTATCTACTGCTTCTTTTTCTAAGAATTTCGTATCACCAGCGTCTTCAATCATTACTTTCTGCATCATTTGGTGAACGATAGTCTCAAAGTGTTTATCGTTAATTTTCACACCTTGTAAACGGTAAACCTCTTGAATTCCATTAACAAGATACTCTTGTACGGCTGCAGGACCTTTAATTGATAAGATATCGCCTGGAGAGGTTGCTCCGTCAGACAATGCCATACCAGCTTTAACAAAGTCATTATCCTGTACTAAAATATGTTTAGATAATGGCACCAAGTATTTTTTAACTTGTCCGTCTCTAGATTCGATAGTTACCTCACGGTTACCACGTTTAACACCTCCTAAAGTTACAACACCATCAATCTCTGTAATAACAGCTGGGTTAGATGGATTTCTAGCTTCAAATAATTCAGTTACACGAGGTAAACCACCGGTGATATCTCTAGTTTTACCAGTTGTACGAGGAATCTTAACTAAGATTTCACCCATTTTAACCTCGTCGCCTTCATCCACAACAATATGCGCCCCTACTGGAATATTGTATTCTCTAATAGAACCACCTTTTTTGTCAACGATTTTAACAACAGGGTTTTTGGTCTTATCTCTAGTATCAATGATAACTTTCTCTCTGTGTCCGGTTTGCTCATCAGACTCTTCACGGAAGGTAACACCTTCAATTACTGATTCAAATTCTACTTTACCAGAGAACTCAGATATAATTACCGCATTGTACGGATCCCAAGAGCAAATCTTATCTCCTTTAGTTAACTTAGTTCCTTCTTTAACATATAAATAAGAACCATAAGGGATATTATTGGTTACAATAACTCTTCCGCTATTTGGATCTACAATTTTAAACTCTCCAGAACGACCTAATACAACATCTACTTTACCTTCTTCTGTCTCATACTCAACAGTTCTGATGTTTTCAAACTCGATAACTCCATCAAACTTAGCATTGATTTGAGATTCTGCCGCAATGTTAGATGCAGTACCACCCACGTGGAATGTACGAAGTGTTAACTGCGTACCTGGCTCACCAATAGACTGTGCTGCAATTACACCAACCGCCTCACCCATCTGAACACGTTTACCAGAAGCTAAGTTTCTTCCGTAGCATAATGCACAAACTCCTCTTGGAGCTTCACAAGTTAATACAGAACGTATTTCAACACCTTCTAGTGGAGACTCTTCTATTGCTTTCGCGATTTCTTCAGTGATATCTTCATTTGCACCAACTAATAATTCATTAGTTAATGGATGATAAACATCATGTAAAGAAGTACGACCTAAAATTCTATCATATAATGGTTCAACAATATCCTCGTTATCTTTTAATGCAGTTGTGAACATACCTCTTAAAGTACCGCAATCGTGTGCTTTAATCACCATATCCTGTGCAACATCATGTAAACGACGAGTTAAGTAACCAGCATCAGCAGTTTTTAACGCTGTATCCGCAAGACCTTTACGAGCACCGTGAGTAGAGATAAAATATTCAAGAACTGATAAACCTTCTTTAAAGTTAGAAAGGATAGGGTTCTCTATAATCTCACCACCTGAACCTGATTTTTGTGGTTTCGCCATCAATCCCCTCATACCACAAAGCTGACGAATTTGCTCCTTAGAACCACGAGCTCCAGAATCCAACATCATGTAAACAGAGTTAAATCCTTGGTTATCGTTAGTTAGCTGGTGCATTACATGCGATGTCAATTTATTATTGATACGAGTCCAGATATCGATAATTTGATTGTAACGCTCGTTGTTGGTAATGAAACCCATGTTATAGTTATTCATTACTTCATCAACTTCTTTACGAGCTTGCTCTAATAAAGTATGTTTCTCTGTAGGGATATTTAAGTCTTTCAAGTTGAAAGATAAACCTCCTCTGAAAGCATACTGGAATCCCATAGTTTTGATTTCATCTAAGAAGTTTGCTGCTCTGGCCATACCAGTAACTTTTACTACCTCTCCAATGATATCTCTAAGAGATTTTTTAGTTAGCAACTCATTAATGAAACCTACCTCTTCTGGTACTACTTCATTAAATAATACTCTACCAACTGTAGTCTCAATAGTTTTAGCTTCGATTGAACCATCTTTAGCCTTAACCTTAGCTTTTACTTTGATCCAAGCATGTAAATCAATTTTCTTCTCATTGTAAGCAATTGTAACCTCTTCAGAAGAATAGAAAATAGATCCTTCGCCCCTTACTGGGTGTCCTGGCTCAGACTTACGACCTTTGGTCATGTAATAAAGACCAAGAACCATATCTTGAGAAGGTACCGTTACCGGAGTTCCGTTAGCTGGGTTAAGAATGTTGTGCGATGCTAACATCAAGATTTGGGCTTCCAAAACAGCAGCATTACCTAGTGGTACGTGAACAGCCATCTGGTCACCGTCAAAATCCGCGTTAAATGCAGTACAAACTAATGGATGTAATTGGATAGCTTTACCTTCAACTAATTTAGGTTGGAATGCTTGAATACCTAAACGGTGAAGCGTAGGTGCCCTGTTTAAAAGAACAGGATGTCCTTTTAATACATTCTCTAAAATATCCCAAACTAGAGGGTCTTTTCTATCAACAATTTTCTTTGCAGACTTAACAGTTTTAACTACTCCCCTTTCAATCATCTTACGGATGATAAATGGTTTAAATAGCTCTGCTGCCATATCTTTAGGTAAACCACACTCGTGTAATTTTAAAGTAGGACCTACCACAATTACAGAACGACCAGAATAATCAACACGTTTACCTAGTAAGTTTTGACGGAAACGCCCTTGCTTACCTTTTAATATATCTGATAATGATTTTAAAGCTCTGTTACCTTCAGTTTTAACAGCATTCACTTTACGTGAGTTGTCAAATAAAGAGTCAACAGCTTCTTGTAACATACGTTTTTCGTTACGTAAGATTACTTCTGGAGCTTTAATTTCCATCAATCTTTTTAGACGGTTATTACGGATAATTACCCTTCTATAAAGATCATTTAAATCTGAAGTTGCAAAACGACCACCTTCTAATGGCACTAATGGACGTAATTCTGGTGGAATAACAGGAACAATTTTAACAATCATCCACTCTGGATTATTCTCTATACGACCTTGAGAACCACGGAAAGCTTCAACAACTTGTAAACGCTTTAAGGCTTCGTTTTTACGTTGCTGAGAAGTTTCATTAGCTGCTTGGTGACGTAAATCGTAAGATAAAGTATCTAAATCAAGACGTTTTAACAAATCTTCTAAAGCCTCAGCCCCCATCTTAGCGATGAATTTATTTGGATCTTTATCATCCAAATACTGATTTTCTTTAGGTAATTTATCTAGGATATCAAGATACTCTTCTTCTGTTAAGAAGTCCATGTAATTGATACCTTGATCTGCCATTAAACCAGATTGAATAACTACGTAACGCTCGTAGTAAATGATTAAATCTAATTTTTTAGTTGGCAAACCTAATAAGTAACCAATTTTATTAGGTAAAGATCTGAAATACCAAATGTGCGCCACAGGAACAACAAGATTGATGTGTCCCATACGCTCACGACGTACTTTTTTCTCTGTAACCTCAACACCGCAACGGTCACAAACGATTCCTTTGTAACGAATACGCTTATATTTACCGCAATGGCATTCGTAATCTTTAACCGGACCAAAAATACGCTCGCAGAATAAACCATCACGTTCTGGCTTATACGTTCTGTAGTTGATTGTCTCAGGCTTTAATACCTCACCACTTGATCTTTCCAAAATTGCTTCAGGAGAAGATAAGCTAATGGTAATTGAGGTAAAATTACTTTTTATTTTATTATCCTTTTTGTAAGACATATTCTTTCTTTAAGTTGAAAGTCATAAGTCCAAAGTTGAAAGCAAAGTATTTAAACTTTAAACCTTCAACTTTAAACCTTGAACTTATTAGTCTAATGTAATATCTAAACCTAATCCTCTTAGTTCATGAACCAATACGTTGAATGATTCTGGAACACCTGGAGTTGGAAGATTTTCACCTTTAACAATTGCTTCGTAAGTTTTTGCTCTTCCTACAACATCATCAGATTTAACTGTTAATATCTCTTGTAGAATGTTAGCAGCACCAAACGCTTCAAGTGCCCAAACCTCCATCTCACCAAAACGCTGACCACCAAATTGTGCTTTACCACCTAATGGTTGTTGTGTAATTAATGAGTATGGTCCTATTGAACGAGCATGCATTTTATCATCAACCATGTGACCTAGTTTCAACATATAGATGATACCTACAGTTGTTGGTTGGTCAAAACGCTCACCTGTTAAACCGTTATATAAGTAGGTTCTTCCTGATTCTGGTACACCAGCTTGTTTCACGTAATGTTCAACCTCATCATGAGATGCACCATCAAAAATTGGAGTTGCAAATTTCAACCCTAATTCTTTACCTGCCCAACCTAAAACAGTTTCGTAAA
The DNA here is from genome assembly GCF_009674685.1 of Pedobacter puniceum. Classification (GTDB taxonomy): domain Bacteria; phylum Bacteroidota; class Bacteroidia; order Sphingobacteriales; family Sphingobacteriaceae; genus Pseudopedobacter; species Pseudopedobacter puniceum. The sequence continues at coordinate 277,454 of NZ_WKJI01000001.1, read as the reverse complement.
TCTGTCCAAGGTTCATACGAGAAGGTACACCTAGTGGGTTTAACACGATATCAACTGGAGTTCCATCAGCAAGGAAAGGCATATCTTCATCACGAACAATACGAGCAACAATACCCTTATTACCGTGACGACCAGCCATCTTATCACCAACTTTTAATTTACGTTTCTTAGCAACATAAACTTTCGCCATTTGAACGATACCTGAAGGAAGCTCATCACCCACACTAATAGCAAATTTATCTCTGCGGTAAGCACCTAATTCTTCGTTAACTTTAATATTGAAGTTATGTAGAAGCGCTTTAATCAATTCGTTTTTATCTTCATCAGTTGTCCATTTAGTTGGATTAATATGATTATAATCCAATTCCATTAACAACTTCTGCGTAAACTTAACGCCTTTAGCAATTAAAAGCTCTTTATAAACATTGTAAACACCTTGTGAAGTTTTACCATTTACAATGGTAAATAGTTTTTCTACCAACGCTTCACGAAGTTCTCTTACAGCTTTCTCGTGTCTTGCTTCTAATTTATCTAATTGAGCTTTTTCTTCTGCTTTAGAAGTTTTCTTAGCTCTCGAGAATAATTTAGTATCAATAACAACACCGTTAATTGATGGAGGAGTTTTTAAAGATGCGTCTTTAACGTCACCAGCTTTGTCTCCAAAGATTGCTCTTAAAAGTTTCTCTTCTGGTGAAGGATCTGATTCTCCTTTAGGAGTTATTTTTCCGATAAGGATATCGCCTTCTTTAACTTCAGCACCTACTCTAATGATACCGTTCTCATCTAAATCTTTAGTAGCTTCTTCAGAAACGTTAGGAATATCTGGAGTTAACTCCTCTTCACCACGTTTAGTATCACGTACTTCTAATTCAAATTCCTCAATATGAAGTGAAGTGAAGATATCCTGAGAAACAACTCTTTCAGAAATTACGATAGCATCCTCAAAGTTGTAACCTTGCCAAGGCATGAAAGCAACTTTTAAGTTTCTTCCAAGAGCTAACTCTCCATCCTGTGTTGCATAACCTTCACAAAGAACTTGACCTTTTTCAACTCTTTGTCCTTTTTTAACAATTGGCTTTAAGTTGATACAAGTACTTTGGTTGGTTTTCTTGAACTTAATTAAGTTATATGATTTAGATTCTCCATCAAATGATACTAAAGCATCATCTTCTGTTCTGTCATATTTAATGGTAATTTTATTAGCATCAACATACTCAACCACACCATTACCTTCTGCATTAATTAGCGTTCTTGAATCACGAGCTACACGACCTTCTAAACCTGTACCTACTACAGGAGCTTCTGGACGTAATAATGGTACAGCTTGACGTTGCATGTTAGATCCCATCAAAGCTCTGTTCGCATCATCATGCTCTAAGAAAGGAATTAATGATGCCGCGATAGAAGTAATCTGATTTGGAGAAACATCCATATAATCAAGTTTTTCTGGCTCAATTACCGGGAAGTCACCCTCATATCTAGCTTTTACTTTATCATCAACATAATTTCCTTTTTCATCATATTGCGCATTAGCCTGAGCAATGGTCATACCATCCTCATCTTCTGCGCTTAAATAAATCACCGGTTGGTCTACTGCTACTTTACCATCAACAACTTTACGGTAAGGTGTTTCTATAAATCCAAGGTTATTGATTTTAGCATGTACACAAAGAGAAGAAATCAAACCAATGTTTGGCCCTTCTGGAGTTTCAATGGTACATAAACGACCGTAGTGAGTGTAGTGAACGTCACGCACCTCAAAACCAGCTCTTTCTCTTGATAAACCACCAGGACCTAAAGCCGATAAACGACGTTTATGAGTAATCTCTGCTAATGGATTGGTTTGATCCATAAATTGAGATAACTGGTTTGTTCCGAAGAATGAATTGATTACTGAAGATAATGTACGAGCATTAATCAAATCAGTTGGAGTAAATACCTCGTTATCACGGATATTCATACGCTCACGAATGGTTCTAGCCATTCTTGATAAACCTACCCCAAACTGAGCATAAAGCTGCTCACCTACAGTACGAACACGACGGTTAGATAAGTGATCGATATCATCAACATCCTCTTTAGAGTTAATTAATTTGATCAAGTATTTAACAATCGCAATGATATCCATCTTAGTTAAAACTTTAGTCTCCACAGGAGTATCTAATTTTAACTTACGATTGATACGGTAACGACCAACGTCGCCTAGATCATAACGTTTATCTGAGAAGAATAAACGATCTATGATACCACGAGCGGTTTCCTCATCAGGTGGTTCAGCATTACGTAATTGTCTGTAGATATGTTCTACCGCTTCTTTAGCAGAGTTAGAAGTATCTTTTTGTAATGTATTATAAATGATAGTATAGTCTCCGCTGTTGCTATCTTCCTTAGAAAGGATTAAAGTTTTAACACCAGCATCAACAATCATATCGATATGATCATCTTCTAAAATAGTTTCTCTTTCTAGAATAATTTCATTTCTATCAATAGAAACAACTTCACCTGTATCCTCATCCACAAAATCTTCTACCCATTTCTTAAGAACTCTTGCAGCAAGTTTACGACCTACATATTTCTTAAGTCCTGATTTGCTAACCTTAACTTCATCAGCTAAGTCGAATAATTCTAAAATATCTTTATCAGAATCATAACCAATTGCTCTTAAAAGTGTGGTTACAGGGAATTTCTTTTTACGGTCTATGTAAGCATACATCACATTATTAACGTCTGTAGCAAACTCTATCCATGAACCTTTGAAAGGAATAACACGGGCAGAATATAATTTACTACCATTAGTGTGACGACTTACACCAAAAAACACACCTGGTGAACGGTGTAATTGAGAAACGATTACACGCTCTGCACCATTGATAACAAAAGTTCCTTTCGGAGTCATGTAAGGAATAGTTCCTAGATAAACATCCTGAACGATTGTTTCAAAGTCTTCGTGTTCCTCATCATTACAAGACAATCTTAATTTTGCCTTGAGAGGTACACTATAAGTTAATCCACGCTCAATACACTCTTGTATATCATAACGAGGTGGATCAATAAAATAATCCAGAAATTCTAAAACAAATATGTTTCTCGAGTCTGAGATCGGAAAGTTTTCAGCAAAAACTTTAAATAACCCTTCTGTATGACGGTTATCTGAAGTAGTTTCTAACTGAAAGAATTCCTTGAACGATTGGATTTGAACATCCAGAAAATCAGGATAATCAATTACATGCTTACTTTGAGCAAAGTTTATCCTTTGATTGCTTTTGTTTGCCAAGGGTCTAAAATTTTAGTTAAACTAAACCGAAAATTCGATTAATACTGAACAGCCATCCAGCATTTTCATTAAAATTGGTGATATACACCAAAAGCCATAGACTCCGATCCGTTTTAACGGAGGGAGTCTAAGGCTATATCTTGTGGAGAGATTTTAATTATTTAATCTCAACAACAGCTCCTGCTTCTTCTAATTGTTTTTTAAGAGCTTCAGCTTCGTCTTTAGCAACACCAGCTTTTAATTCTTTAGGTGCACCGTCAACTAAATCTTTTGCTTCTTTTAAGCCTAAACCAGTTAAGTCTTTAACTAATTTAACAACTGCTAATTTCTGACCACCAGCATCTTTCAAGATTACATCAAAAGATGTTTTCTCTTCAGCAGCAGGTGCATCAGCACCACCAGCAGCAGGACCAGCAACAGCTACTGCAGCAGCAGCAGGCTCGATACCATACTCATCTTTTAAAATTTGAGCTAACTCATTTACTTCTTTAACTGATAAGTTTACTAACTGCTCAGCAAACGCTTTTAAATCTGCCATTATATTTAATTTTTAAAATTTTACTTTTTGTTTTATTAATTCCAAATTTTAGGTATCTGGTTAACCTCTTTCTTGTAAAGTTTTGACAATTCCTGCCAATTTGTTTCCTCCAGACTGAAGTGCTGAAACAACATTCTTCGCTGGTGACTGTAATAAACCGATGATATCTCCAATAAGCTCTTCTCTAGATTTAAGATTAACTAGAGCGTCTAATTGGTTATCTCCGATAAATGCAGTAGAATCAATATATGCTGCTTTTAAAACTGGTTTATCACCTTCTTTTCTTAAAGCTTTAATAAGCTTTGCAGGTGCGTTTCCTGTTGTAGAAAACATCACAGAAGATGAACCTTTAAGAACATTGAATAAAGGAGCCACATCACCATCTAATTGCTCTAAAGCTTTTCTGATTAGCGTGTTTTTTACTACCTGTATACCAATTTCGTTCTCAAAACATTTGCGGCGAATATTATTGATTTTTGCCACTGTTAAATCAGATGTATCAGTAATATAGAAATTACCGTACTCTTTCATTTGTTCAGCTAAAGCAGAAACAACTTCATGTTTTTCTTCTTTTCTCATAATATTAAATTCCCGCTACTGTTTTAGTTTCAATTTCAATTCCAGGAGACATAGTTGAAGATAAATGAATACTCTTGAAATATGTTCCTTTAGCAGCTGATGGTTTCAATTTCGAAATGATTTGAAGAACCTCCAAAGCATTATCATAAATTTTATCAGCAGGGAAAGATACTTTACCTATTGAGCAATGGATAATACCTGTTTTATCAACTTTAAAGTCGATTTTACCACCTTTAACATCAGCAACTGCTTTACCAACTTCTTGGGTTACAGTACCTGACTTAGGGTTAGGCATTAAGTTACGTGGACCTAAGATACGACCTAGTTTACCAACTTTAGCCATACAGCTAGGAGTAGTAATAATAATATCGATATCTGTCCAACCACTCTCAATCTTAGCAATATACTCGTCCAAACCTACGTGATCAGCACCAGCAGCCTTAGCTTCTTCTTCCTTATCAGGAGTTACTAATGCTAAAACGCGTACTGTCTTACCGGTACCGTGTGGTAAAGTAGCAATACCACGAACCATTTGATTGGCTTTACGTGGATCAACACCTAAACGAACATCAATATCTACTGATGCATCAAATTTAGTTGTTGTGATATCTTTAACCAGGTTAGCTGCCTCTTTTAAAGAGTAAGCTTTACCAGCTTCAAGTTTGGAAAGTGCTGTCTTTTGATTTTTTGTTAATCTAGCCACTGTCTTTAACTTTGTTGTTTAATTAATTGTTCCAGGGAGCGTTTCCTGTAACGTTTATACCCATACTACGGGCGGTACCAGCTACCATTCTCATCGCTGATTCTACTGTGAATGCATTCAAATCAGGCATTTTATCTTTTGCAATAACTTCTACCTGTTCCCAAGTTACGCTAGCAACTTTTTTACGGTTAGGTTCTGCAGATCCACTTTTTAAGTTAGTAACTTCCATTAATTGAATAGCTACTGGTGGAGTTTTAATGATAAAATCGAAAGATTTGTCTGCGTAAACAGTAATTACAACCGGAAGAACTTTTCCTGGTTTATCTTGGGTACGAGCATTAAACTGCTTGCAAAATTCCATAATATTCACCCCTTTTGCTCCCAATGCTGGACCAACTGGAGGTGATGGATTTGCAGCGCCACCCTTGATTTGTAATTTGATTAACGCACTGACTACTTTTGCCATTTTCTATTTATTTATTTCTCAACGTTAATTAATGTGGAAGCATTCTTCTGTTGAGCTCATATCCATTTTTTATTAGTATTAAGTATCTAGTTATTAGTATTTAGTACCTATCTAATCTTGATACTTTATACTTACTACTTTATACTTTTTACTCTTTTTCTACTTGCATATAGTTAAGTTCTAATGGAGTTCTTCTTCCAAAAATCTTAACCATAACTTTTAGCTTTTTCTTTTCCTCATTTACCTCTTCAATTACTCCAGAGAAGCCATTGAAAGGACCATCCATTACTTTGATATTTTCGCCTACGTAATAAGGAATGTTAATCATCTCTCCTTGTTGTGCCATCTCATCAACCTTACCTAAAATACGGTTAACCTCAGCGGGTCTTAGAGGAACGGCATTTCCGCTTTTATCTCCTAAGAAACCAATAACACTATTAATATTTTTAATGATTAATTCTAATTCTGCATTTAAAGCAGCTTCTATTAAAACATACCCTGGGTAGTAGTTTCTTTCTTTAGCGATTTTTTTACCATCACGCATCTGATAGTATTTCTCCATAGGTATTAAAACCTGAGGAACCAAATGTGTAAGCTCTAAACGGCTGATTTCAGCATCTATATATTGCTTAACTTTTTTTTCTTTCCCACTTACCGCTCTTACTACATACCACTTTAGTTGGTCGCTCATCTTTAATTATATTATACGAATGACTTATAAATTAATTTAATCAGATTACCTGCAGACTCATCCATTGCAAAAATTATTAATGCAATAATAAGAGAAGCCACTAAGGTTATGATAGCACTATTCTGCAATTCACCCCAAGTTGGCCAAGTTACTTTTTCAGTAAGCTCTGTGTAAGATTCTTTTATATATTCTGCAAAATTAGCCATTTGTATTGCTTTAGCACGGGAACAAGGATTCGAACCCTGATCAAAGGTTTTGGAGACCTCTATTCTACCGTTGAACTATTCCCGTTTTTGTTAAAGAAAGCTAAGGCAATAAATACCTTAGCTTTCAAATATTTATAATGCTTAAAATTAAGCTACAATTTCAGTTACCTGACCAGCACCTACTGTTCTACCACCTTCACGGATAGCGAAACGTAGACCTTTTTCCATTGCGATAGCGTTAATCAATTTAACATTGATTGTTACGTTATCACCAGGCATAACCATTTCTACACCTTCTTGTAAAGTGATTTCACCAGTTACGTCTGTTGTACGGAAATAGAATTGAGGACGGTATTTGTTAAAGAATGGAGTGTGACGTCCACCTTCTGCTTTTGATAATACGTAAACCTCAGCTTTGAAATCTGTGTGAGGAGTTACTGAACCTGGTTTACAGATAACCATACCACGACGGATATCAGTTTTCTCAATACCACGTAATAATAAACCTACGTTATCACCAGCTTCACCTCTATCTAATATTTTACGGAACATCTCAACACCAGTAACTGTAGATTTTAAGTTCTCAGCACCCATACCTAAGATATCAACTGCATCACCAGAATTGATAACACCTCTTTCAATACGACCAGTTGCAACAGTACCACGACCAGTGATTGAGAATACGTCCTCAACAGGCATTAAGAAAGGAAGATCAGTTAATCTTGGTGGAATTGGAATGAAGTTATCTACTGCATCCATTAATTCCATGATTTTACCAACCCATTTAGCATCACCATTTAACCCACCTAAAGCAGAACCTTGGATTACAGGAATGTCATCACCAGGGAAATCATAGAAAGATAATAACTCACGGATTTCCATTTCAACAAGTTCTAATAACTCTGGATCGTCAACCATATCTACTTTGTTCATGAAAACAACAAGAGCTGGTACACCAACCTGACGAGCTAAAAGAATGTGCTCACGAGTTTGAGGCATTGGACCATCTGTTGAAGCAACAACAAGGATAGCACCATCCATTTGAGCAGCACCAGTAACCATGTTTTTCACGTAATCCGCGTGACCTGGACAGTCAACGTGTGCGTAGTGACGGTTAGCTGTAGAGTACTCTACGTGTGCAGTATTAATAGTGATACCTCTTTCTTTTTCTTCAGGAGCAGAGTCAATTGAATCAAATGAACGAGCCTCAGATAAACCTGCATCAGCTAATACTTTAGTAATAGCTGCAGTTAATGTAGTTTTACCGTGGTCAACGTGACCGATTGTACCGATGTTTAAGTGTGGTTTACTACGGTCAAATTTTTCTTTTGCCATGATTTTATACTTATTAGTAGGTTAATTTTATATACTTTATTTTCTTAATCTCTATCTTATCGAGCCAATGATGGGACTTGAACCCATGACCTCTTCCTTACCAAGGAAGTGCTCTACCGCTGAGCTACATCGGCTTTTAAACAAAAAAAGCCCTGCCTAATTTTTAAAACAGGCGGCTATATCAGTTTTTTAATAAGTGGAGCGGAAGACGAGGTTCGAACTCGCGACCTATAGCTTGGAAGGCTATCGCTCTACCAACTGAGCTACTTCCGCTTGTTACTTTTGTGGGGGTAAGTGGACTCGAACCACTGAACCCGAAGGAGCGGATTTACAGTCCGCCGCAATTGCCGCTATGCGATACCCCCGCACTAAGAGCCTCCTATCGGAATCGAACCAATGACCTACTGATTACAAGTCAGTTGCTCTACCAGCTGAGCTAAGGAGGCTTTTGTTGAAATTAAAGAACTTTATTTTTTTATCCCTGAAGACCTGTGCTTGAGGGACTGCAAAAGTACAAAAATTACTATTCGAACAAAATTTTTTTTAAAAAAAAATCGATGATTTTTTGAATCATCGATTAAGCGCCTTGGAAGGCTATTGATAATGAATTATATAGCTAATTTATAGCTTGAGAAATAATTTGTTTATGATTACTCTCATGAGCTTTAATTTTTTCTTTATGCTTATGAATTTGCTTACGTAATGATTCTACTGCTAAATCTGTTGCTTCTTCAAAACTTTTACATTGCTCTTTGGCAAATAAAGTATTCCCAGGTATCATCAGCTTAATTTCCGCAATTTTATTAGCTTCATCCGAGACATTATCTAGTTTTAGATAAACATCTCCCCCAATAATCTGGTCAAAAAACAAATCTAGTTTGTTTGCTTTTTTCTGAATGAATGCCAATAAATCTTTGTCGGCATTGAAGTGGATGGATTGAACTCCGATTTTCATTTTACCTCCTGTTTTTAAGCCTTTGGATGGGCTTGTTTATAAATTGTTTTGATTCTCTCTATAGAATTATGCGTGTATACTTGTGTAGCAGCCAAACTTGCATGCCCTAACAATTCTTTAATAGCATTTATGTCTGCACCATGGTTTAATAATGATGTTGCATAACTATGCCTTAATAGGTGAGGGCTTTTTTTGTCTTGTGTGGTTACTAAACTTAAATAACGATGCACAATTCTATAAATTAGTTTTGCATAAGCTTGTTCTCCTTTTTCTGTAACGATAAAGGATGTCATATTTGTATCTTTAACAACAACTATTCTTTCTCTTAAGTAATCTTTTATTTGATTTACCAAGGAATGGTTGATGGGAATTATTCTTTCTTTGTTTCTTTTACCTAGAACTTTAATGGTTTGGCTGTTTAAATCTATAGCACTTATGGTTAACCCCAGAAGCTCGCTTAAGCGTATGCCTGTACCAAATAATAATTCTAGAATTAGTTTATCTCTAACACCAATAAAACCACCTTCAAAAATACTAGCACTATCTAATAAGCCTATAAGCTTAGCCTCTTCTACAAAAGCTGGTAGCTTTTTAGCTACTTTTGGTGCTTGTACTTTTAAAACAGGGTTAATGGTAAGTATTTCTTCTTTGACCAAGAATTTGTAAAAAGCTCTTAAGGTTGATATTTTTCTATTAACAGATCTGGCTTCTATACCATCATCTAACAAGGTAATCATCCATGTTCTTATTTGCTGGTGATTAACGGTTAGAAAATCTGATTCAAATTCTTTTAGAAAATTTTCAAATTGAAGTAAATCGTTTTTATAAGCGGTTAAGGTATGCTGGGAATACCTTTTTTCATACTGTAGATAATTGAAAAAACGCTCTAAAAACATAAAAAACTATTTGTTTTATTCAAAACTGAATATACAAATAGTTTTTATATAATGTAAGAATCTTATAAGAAAATATTATTTATTAAGATTCTAAATTTAAGCCTTGCTTGTAAATAGCGTGTTTAACTTCCATTCTTCTAGCTACCGATTTTTTCTCGAAAGCTTGTCGACTACGAAGTTCTCTTAAAACACCTGTTTTTTCGAATTTCTTCTTGAAGCGCTTTAAAGCTCTATCAATTGATTCTCCGTCTTTTACGTTGATAATAATCATTTTTTAAATACCACCCTTCTATTCACTTTTAATGGACTGCAAAGGTAGCGAGTGACTTTGTATTTTGCAAGTTTAAAATGATTTATTTAAAACGCTATTTATCAATCTCTTTAGGATAGGGTTTACCACCATTGTAACCATCTTTAAAACCTCGTTCCAAATCGCCCCAATTTAAAGCTAGCTCAATTAGAAGCATTGTTGCAAAGCCTAATAAAAAGGCTTTCAAGTCTCTTTTGGTGATGTTTTTCATAAATTTCATTTTTGATGATATTTGATAAATATAATTTTAAAACACAAAACCTCCAAAAAAGAAAATGGTAGAGGTTTTGTGCTTGGGTTGTTGATAAGCTACATCATTAAAATTTAGCTTCTGGATAGTTCTATCCCAATTTATACGGGTATAATTAAATCCAAAACGATAAGCTATTTTCTTTTCTGTTTTAAATTCTAAAGCCAATTTAGGCTCTAGCGCTAAATAGAAGTTGCTTTTAGCAGTCGCTTGCTTTTCTTGGGTGCTTGTTTGGTTATGACTATTCTTAGCATACATGGTAAAAGAAGCATCTGTATAGAGCTTTTGGTAATTTAATCCACAAGCTAGTGCCAAATAGGTTTCATCATCCTCATCTATAGAAATTTTATAGGTAGGCCTTATTTGTAAAGAAAATGCTTGATTGCTCAGACTTGTTTCTGATTTTAATTCTGTTAAAGTATTATCGGTGTAGCTTTTATTGGTTAAAGAGTTTCCTAATAAATAATCTATACCTGTTTCTAGGTAAAAATCGGGCATTAACTGGATAGCATAGCCTGCATTTAAAGCTATTCCATCAGTATTTCTGTCGGGCCGCCCTTTATTTGACTTATTTAAATATTCAAAAAATGGAACTTTTAGATGTGTATAAAAATAATGCTGCGCTTGGGCACTTTTGTTTAAGAGTAAAACAAATAAAGTGGCAATAATTATTTTAGATTTCATAGGTGTAAAAAACGTTTAAGCTGTTAATACTTAAACGCTCTAATAAATCATTGAAGTTTAAAAAAGAATGCCTATACCTAATGCTATAGAACTTAAAGCTATTTTACTATCAGAAGTTTTATATCTAAAATCTTGATATTTGTAAGATATTTCTGGTGTTAGGGCTGTTTTCTTGCCTAATTTAAGATTGTAGCCTGCGCCTATCTCGTATAGTAAGCCTCCATTATATCTGTTAGATGTAATGCCATAGCCTAAATTTGCAAAAGTATAAGGCGTTTTAAAGCTTTCTTTAAAATAGTAATGTGTATTTACAAATATAGGATATGATGATAAAGTTGGATTGATATAAGTAGATGCACTTATACCTAAACCCAAAGAAATATGCTGGTTTAAATGCCAACCATTTATAGTTGTAATTTCTGTACCATTACCTTCATCTCCAAAAACACCAGAATAAGGTGGAGTTGTATTGGTTCGTATGGCTACGCCTAATTTTGTTTTGTTAAAAAAGCCTTTTCTAGAAAGGTCTTGGGCGTTAGTAAGTGTAGCACCTGATAGTAATAGTAAGCTGTTTTTCATATTTAAATTTTGATTAAACTTTTTCAATCAATACTCAGCCAAAGCCACCACTTTATCAGCGTAAGGTTTAATTAAATCCTTACCCTTTAAAAAATCTAGGCTAATAATAAAAGAAAAGCCTGCTATCTCGCCTTTCATTTTTTGTATCAATAAGGATGTAGCTTCAACAGTTCCTCCGGTGGCTAATAAGTCATCATGAATTAAGATTTTGGTACCAGGCTCAAAAGCATCTTCATGCATTTCTATGGTAGCAGAGCCATATTCTAGGTTATAGCTTTGCTTTACAGTTTTATAAGGCAGTTTACCTGCTTTTCTAATGGGAATAAAAGGCTTATTTAACCTATTAGCCAGCATCAATCCAAATAAAAAACCCCTACTTTCTATTCCTGCTATGGCATCAAATTCTAGTCCGGATAATCGTTCTACAAAAGCATCAATAATTTGGGTGCATAATTCTTGATTTTTTAGAATTGGCGTAATGTCTTTAAAAACGATACCGGGCTTCGGAAAATCCATAACATCCCTTACGGTTTCCTTAATTTGTTGTTCTATCATTAGAGTTGGATATATGGAGCAATTTTACTGATTATTTCGGGATTTAAGATGTGGATTTTATTTAAATCTGTAATAGATTTATAAGCACCATGCTGCTTACGGTAGGCGATAATAGCATTCATTTGTTTATAAGACAGATATGGAAACCTCTTTATATCTGCAAATTCAGCTGTATTGATATTGATGGGTGTAATTTTCTCTTTATCTATCAAAATCTGATTTTCTATTTGAGCGTATTTAACAGAATCTAATCCGTAAACTTCCATGAGTTGCTCTTTTCTTATAAAGCCGCCTAACCTATTTCTATATTTGATAATTCTGGAAGCAAATGCAGGTCCTATTCCTTTGATGTTTAATAACTGTAATGAATCTGCATTATTCACATCAACAATAACCAAAGTCTTTTTAGGGTGAGCTTCTTTCTTTTCGTAAGTATTATAAGGTTTTGTTTTATTTTCTGGTATGTCTATATAAGGCTCTAGTCTTTGATACATAACAGGAGAAATAGCATACATTTTTTTAACATCTTCCTTCTTGTAAAACTTGCCTCCTTTAGCTTCATATTTTTTGATAGAAAGAGCCTGTTTTTCTGAAAGCCCTAGCTTTATCCAATCTTCAACAGGCAAATGGTTAGGATTGAACTTAAATAAAACAGGTTTATGAAATTCTTCTTGATTATCATCAACAATGTTTTTATAGCTATCAATTTGAGATAAAGCTGGTTTTATATTTTCTATTTTTATTTCTAAAGGCTTGAAAAAGAAACGTTCATAAATATAAGGAGCCGCGTAAATGAGCCCTAATAGGATAAAAAGCACTATGAAACCTCTATATTCCTGACGAGAAATACCAAAGTATTCTTTAAATTTTTGATTCATACGTAGATATAATCCAAAAAAAGGAATTATTTTTAACAAAATCAATAAAAATTTAATTAGTTAATATCTGCTAAAAGAGTTGATATTTGTACAAAAAAATCGACCAATTCTGATGAAAATTATCACCACAGAAGAATTTGCGAAAGCTACCAAAATTAACAAGTTGAGAATGCCTGGATTGGCTTCCTTGTTAATGGAAATCATGAAAATAAACGATATTAACGAAACGTTTGCTAAAGCTGCTGATTTTGAAGGCGTGGCTTTTGTAGATGAAATCTTAAGACTTTTGGGCGTTAAGGTAGAGATAAAAGAAAGTGATTTTAAAAATCTCCCACTTGATGGCCCTTTTATAAGTGTTGCCAATCATCCTTATGGAGGTATTGAAGGCTTGGTTTTGATTAAGATACTTTGCACCATAAGACCAGAAGCCAAAGTGATGGCAAATTTCTTACTGAAGAAAATACCTAATTTAAGTGATTTTTTTGTAGCAGTTAATCCATTTGAAAATATAGATCATTCTTCTAGTATTAGTGGCATCAAAACAACTTTGGGTTTATTAAATAACGGTACACCTATCGGGATATTCCCTGCAGGAGAAGTATCTACCTTTAAATTAGAACAGCAGCAGGTAACCGATAGGTTATGGCATCCGGTAGTTGGTAAACTGATATCAAAATCTAAAGTACCCGTGGTGCCTATTTATTTTCATGGTAATAATGGTTTGTTATTTAATTTAATATCCTTAATACACCCAACTTTAAGAACAGCCAAGCTACCCTCAGAATTATTCAATAAGAAAGGGCATACTATCCACGTAAGAATAGGGAAACCTATAAAATTTGAAGAGATACCTAATAATGATAATAATAGCGCTTTATTAGCTTTTCTAAGAGCCAAAACTTATGCTTTAGGTGCCGGGCTAGAAAATGAACGAAAAATTTTTAGCAGTACCAATTTATTTAAGATTTTAAAGCAATCTCAGGACATTATTCCTCCCATTGCAACACCTTTGATGGAAAAGGAAATTGAGGACTTGCGTGGCGAATGTTTAGTGTGGACAGAGAAGAATTATGAGGTTTACATCACGCCCACTCAAAACATCCCTAACATTATCAAAGAAATAGGAAGATTAAGAGAAATTACCTTTAGAGAGGTTGGTGAAGGCACAAATAAGTCTATCGATTTAGATAGCTATGATATTTACTACAATCATTTATTTATTTGGGATACTGAGCAAAAAATGATTGTTGGCGCTTACAGGATTGGTAAGGGTGATGAAATTTTTTACAGCTATGGCAAAAAAGGCTTTTACACTGCCGAGTTATTTAAAATAAAATCGCAGTTTGGTACGGTCTTAAGAAATAGCTTAGAACTTGGCCGTTCTTGGATAAGGAAAGAATATCAACAAAAGCCTTTACCTCTATTTTTACTTTGGAAAGGTATTTTAAAATTTTTGATAGATAATCCTAGATATAAATATCTTATTGGACCAGTTTCTATCAGTAATACTTTTAGTAAGTTTTCTAAATCTTTAATTGTTAATTTCATTTACAGAAATCATTTCGACCATGAAATGGCTCAAATGGTGAAACCTAGAAAACAGTTTAAAGTAGATTTTTCTAAAATTGATGCTGATATTTTAACTGCTAACAGCAACTCTCTAAAAAACTTAGACAGCTTAATAGCTGAGGTAGAAAGTAATCATATCAAGATTCCGGTTTTATTGAGACAGTACATTGCATTAAATGCAAAGATTATTTGTTTTAATATTGACCCTAAGTTTTCTGATAGTTTAGATGGATTTTTGGTTTTGGATTTAGAGAATATACCTCAGGATATGATAGAGAAATTAGGAAAGAATTTATAAGCCTATAAATAAATCATACCCTCCAAGTATGATAAGGCTAAAAGAACAAAATAGAACCTTATGCGACCTGTTTAGAGCAAAATAGAACTATTAGGCTTTAATGCTTTCTTTACTCTTACTGTTCGAACGAATAGAAAATAGTAGAAAATTTGCTTTTTGGTGTTTTCTTCCTTCGGTGTTCCTTCGGATTGGTATGTGTGATGTATGTATGATGTATGTGTCATCTAAGAGAAAAAGCAATGGTTATGGTTCATACATCTATAAAAGAAATAAATACTAGATTCTTTAAAAACACAAAAAGGCCGCATAGTATGCAACCTTTTTGTTAGTATTTTTAATGTAAAACTATAAGTTAGCTAATAAATTTACTCCATCAACATTCGCCCATATTCCAGCAATTAAAGAAGCTCCTGTTGCAGTTGTAGAAGTTGTGAAGTTTGTACCAAAACTAGCTGCATTTACAGTAAAATTACCTCCAGAATTTTGTGAAAGAAAAGTAACTGGGGTATTTGCTAGTCTAACATTAAGAAGTTTAATTTTACCTCCAACAACTTGATTGTTATAAGTAGCTAAATCACGTACTTGAATAGCTGAGCCAAAACCAGCTTCTACTGAAGCATATCCATCAATAAAAATATTGCTAAAATCACCATTACCTTGAGATTTAAATTGGATAGCATCAAATTGCTTCTCGTTCTGAGACTCAGTAGCTGTATTTGCAGCTCTTTTAAGGGTTATATTAGTTATTTTAGGAAAGAATGTATTATTAACACCTTTTGCTTCTATCTCCATACCATAGTTAGCAATACCAGTTTGATAAGCAAACCAATTGGTATTTTCTTGCCCTCTCCAACCGTCTTGCCAGTCGAAAGAATCATCAGCATTACCATAAGAAATTAAGTTTTTAGCGCTTACTGTACCACCGTAGAATTCAAAACCATCATCATTTCCTTTATAAGCTACCAAGTTCTCTAATACAGTTCCTGACCCTACAGAATAAAATGAAAATCCGTTATGCTCTCTTGTGTTGTTATTAAACACTAAACCTGCATATTCTACTCTTACATATTTTAATGAGCCACCATTATGGGTAGCGTTACTACCACCATAAGTTATAGATTGACCATCTTCAGATAATGCTGTTTGAGGCGTAGGAGCCGTTGCAGAATTTACAATCGGTGCATCACCATACATAATAATACCTGCCCACTGTCCGCCTATTTTAGTTTTAGCAGTAAAAACTATTGGTTCGTTTGCTGTACCGTTAGCAATTAATTTACCACCATTTAAAATTACTAATCCATCTTCGCCATCTGCTTGGTCTGCTGTAAAAGTACTTCCAGCTTCAATGGTCAAAGTAACACCTGGTTGAACTTTAACTAAACCTTTCAAAGTATAATTTCCAAAAGCCAATGTTCTATTGGTAGTAATATCACCAGTAATCTCACCTTGAACAGGAGTTTTTACAGGAACCTCTTCTTCATCATCAGAACAGCCAGTGAAAATTGTAGCTGAAATTGCAATTGCATAAAGTAATTTTTTCATTGTTATTGTTTTTTTATAGTGCAAACTTAATTTTCAAATATTTTGAAGAGATTAACTTAGCTTTATCATTACATCAAACTTGAGTTAACAAATTGTAAACTCTTTAGAAAGTATAACCTAAACCTAATGATACACCTATACCTCTTTTGAAATCTTTTACTGTTAAATCATTTTCAAAGATTTGAATAGTACTTTCATCACCTAAATCTATTCTGTAAGTTGGGTTCAGGATATTTTCTATTCCCAATTTCACATCCCATTTAGTAGAGATTTTATTATTCCAAATAAAATCAAGCTTTCCAAATGGTTTTTCATAATAATTATCTAAGCCATTGGTTCCAACCGCATAAATACGTTCTCCATAAATACTATAAGCTATAGTCATGGTACTTTTCCATTTTTTGCTAAAATCTGTTTCATGTTTGATATCAGCGTTTATTAACCATGGTGATGCACCTTGAAGTCTACGTGTATTATTATCTCCAATAGCCGCAGTTTCAACACTATTTTTAAGAACATCAATCGTTGTTCTGGTATACATTAAAGATGTATTAAACCCAGCCGAAAAGTTTGAAAGAGATTCGCTTAGTCTAGATAACTGTAACAAGAATTCTATTTCAGCACCATAAAGTATAGCTTGTTTTGAGTTATTGTAAGTTATTTGTAAACCACCACTACCTGCTGTTTGTAGAAACAAACGTTCTATAGGATTTTCTATATACTTAGCAAAAGCAGTGAAAGCAAACATTTCTTTGTTTGTTGGAAAGAACTCGTACTTAGCATCAAAGTTATAGTTGTCACTATTAATGATATTAGGGTTACCGCTTTCTATAGTAGCATCAGGATTAACAAATTCCAAAGGAAAAGCTTCCATGATAACAGGCTTAGTTAAAGTTTTTGAAGCCGAGAATCTTAAATTTGCTTTGTCTGTTAAACTATATTTTAGATTGGCAGCCGGCAAAACATTTAAATTATTCTGCTTGATTCTTTGAAAAGGATCACTAAAACTCCCTGGATTTCTAAACCTAGTTAAACGCTCTGATTGTTCAACTCTAGCTCCTACATTAATATTCAACTTATTATTAAATTGAAGAGCTAAATCTGCATAACCTGCGTTTACACCCTCTTGCATGGTGGCCGCATAAGTAGCATTACTACCTTCTCTGTAAGTGAAATTACCATTCGCTATTTCATTTGCCAAAGTAGCATCTGGAGCATTGGTATTAAAGCTTATGTTATTTGATGCTAAATTCTGAGATACTATAAATCTTGAATTTGATGCTACTTTATTAAAGGAACCGTTATATCCTAAGCTTAATTTATGAGCCTTTGTTAAATCATCATTACCAAACTTCCAATTATACTCTACTAACCCAGACCCAAAGAAATCTCCATCAAAATCCATGTATTGTCTGTATAAGCTATTTCCAGAATAGTTTATAGAAGTAGTATTTTCATCAACACGAGAACCTCTAAAAGATTTTCTGTCTGGCAACTGGTATTTAGTTTTTGA
Organism: Pedobacter puniceum; assembly: GCF_009674685.1. GTDB lineage: Bacteria > Bacteroidota > Bacteroidia > Sphingobacteriales > Sphingobacteriaceae > Pseudopedobacter > Pseudopedobacter puniceum. The sequence continues at coordinate 259,630 of NZ_WKJI01000001.1, read as the reverse complement.
ATAAGAAATACCTGCTTTTATGCTATGGGCATCATTTTTAGTCAACTTATAAGTAGAATAAAGCTGACCTGTAAAGAAATCTGTTTTTTGTAGTTGATTTAATCTAATAAATGCATTGGAAACAGTTGCCTGACTATTGGTATAACCCAATTGATCTTGAATAGTATTTTCTGTACCTCTCAAATAAAAGGCGTTCATATTAAGACTTAATCTTTTAGTGCCATAGTTTATAGCAGACAATACAGATGAATTGGTAGAAAATCTGTTTATAGTTGTGTAAAGATTGTTATCGTATATACCTTGTGCTGTATTAAAGAACCTATCTACACCTTCTCTATATTGAAAATTATTATCCGTATTTAACGAAAAAAGATATTGGAAAGAACGATCTTTTTCTAACTGAAATCTTTGTGTATGAAGAAGATTCAAACTTGTATTTAAAGGTGCATTTCCGTTGTTTATATCGTAACCAGAACCAAATTGAGAAAGTGCTTCACTAGCAGACATCATGTAAGCAGATGGCCTGCTTCCAAAAGCTTTAGGTAGCGATCTTGTATCGGCGCCAAAACCTACATAATTCTCTAAAGAAGTTGCATCTTCTGCTCTTAAAAACTTCCTAAAAGTTGTGTTAGATAAAAAACTTGTCCCGATACTAATTTTGGTGACTGGCTTTTCACCTTTAGATGTTACAATATTAAATGTACCACCAGCAAAATCACCATATAAACTGGAGTTAAAAGTCTTAGATGTTTCTAAAACACTTACAATGTCTGTAGGAAAAAGATCTAGTGGAATAATTTTCTTAAAAGGATTATTAGACGGAACAGCTAATCCATTGATAAGTAAATTATTATATCTATCCTCAAGCCCACGAACAAATAAGCCTCTACCATCAACTTTAGTTATACCAGTAATTTTGGTTAAACCTTCTTCTACATCACCAATACCCTTTCTAGATAATTCTTGCGCTCCTATCCCTTGTTTAATTTCTATAGAGTTCTTTTGGTTTAAGATAAGAGCTGTTTCAGATTCTCTACTATAAGTTGCAGTAACTACAATTTCGCCTAAGCTTTGTGTGGCAGCTTCTTCCATCATGATATTTAATGTAGAAACAACACCATCCTTTACTTCTACATTACTTACATTTTTGGTTTGATAACCTAAATATTTGAATACTAAATTGTATTTACCTGGTGCTAAATTTAACAAAGTATAACGGCCATCAACATCTGTAACAGCACCTTTAGTTGTACCATCAATACCTACGTACAAACCTATTAATGTTTCACCAGTAGTTTTATCAGTAACTTTACCTGTTATTTTGCCAGTTTGCGCAAAAACATTAATTGATAAAGTAATTAGCAGAACGCTAATGATAGAAAATGAGCTAAATAATTTTTGATTCACTTTTGCTTTGTTTAATTATGGCAAAAGTATTAGCTACATGTTACGTGGTTGTTACTTTAAAATTAAGTAACAGTAATTGATGTGTTAAGAAAAGGTTAACACTTAACCTTAGTATCTGATGTTGAACCGTTTTAAAATAAAATGAAGTAACCAAATAGGCCCAACCAATAAAAACTTTAAATCTGTAATAAAAGAAGGCTTTTTACCTTCAATTTTATGTCCTATAAATTGCCCTATCCAAGATAATATAAATATTGCTAAGCTTACTTGCCATAAAGTTGGGCCACCAGCTTGTTCTACATATTCTAGCTGTACAATAAAATAATACATAGCACCCACTACAAATAACATCAAGTAAGAAAGTAAAGGTGATAGTTTTAAATAGTAATAGATGCTACCTGCTAATAGAAAAGAAAACCAATTGATGTAAGTATTATATTTTCCTAGAAAAGCAATGTGAGGAAAAGGTATGGCGGTTACTAAACCAATGATGCTAAATAAAATAAGTGGTACACATATCCAATGAATAAGTTTATTTGTGGGATGCTGATGCGATTTTGAATACTCATCAAATAAAACGTCTATTTCTCTTTTTTCTTCTTGATTTACTTTAGCCATTTCATTTTAATATAAAAGCGATGGATAAATCCACCGCTTGATATGATTTGTTTAAGTTTCAAATATCTGAATACTTTATATTCTGTACTTTTTACTTTCTACCTTATACTTATTTCGCGTATGCTACAGACCTAGTCTCTCTGATAACGGTAACCTTAATTTGACCAGGATAAGTCATTTCAGTTTGAATTCTGTTAGAGATATCAGCTGCTAAAATTTCAGATTGCGCATCACTTATTTTTTCACTTTCTACAACTACCCTTAACTCTCTACCAGCTTGTATTGCAAAAGTTTTCTCAACCCCAGGGTAAGATAAAGCTAAACTTTCTAACTCTTTTAATCTTCTGATATAGCTTTCTACTACCTCTCTTCTTGCGCCTGGTCTTGCACCAGAAATGGCATCACAAGCTTGGATAATAGGAGATATCATAGAAGTCATTTCTATCTCATCATGGTGTGCACCAATAGCGTTGCAAACTTCAGGGTGTTCTTTATATTTTTCTGCTAGCTGCATACCTAAAATTGCGTGTGGCAATTCTGGATTATCATCAGGCACTTTACCTATATCATGTAATAATCCAGCTCTTTTAGCCAATTTAGCGTTTAACCCTAGTTCTGATGCCATAGTAGCACAGAAGTTGGCAACTTCTCTAGAGTGTTGTAATAAATTCTGTCCGTAAGAAGAGCGGTAACGCATTCTACCCACCATTCTGATTAACTCTGGGTGAAGGCCATGGATACCTAAATCAATAACGGTACGCTCGCCTATCTCAATAATCTCTTCTTCAATTTGTTTTTGAGTTTTGGCTACCACCTCTTCAATTCTGGCAGGGTGTATACGTCCGTCTGTTACCAAACGGTGAAGCGCTAAACGGGCAATTTCTCTTCTTACAGGGTCAAAACCAGAAAGGATGATAGCCTCTGGCGTATCATCAACAATAATTTCTATACCTGTTGCAGCTTCTAAAGCTCTGATATTTCTGCCTTCTCTACCTATAATTCTACCTTTAATTTCATCATTTTCGATATTGAAAATAGATACGGTATTTTCTATTGCAGACTCAGTAGCTGTACGTTGAATGGTTTGTATAACTACTTTTTTAGCTTCTTTAGCAGCAGTCATTTTGGCTTCATCAACAATATCTTTAATTTGAGCCATGGCATTGGTTCTGGCTTCTTCTTTTAAATTAGTTTCTAGTTGCGTTTTAGCTTCCTCAGCAGATAAACCAGCAATAGTTTCTAATTCTTTGATATGTTGATTTTTGATAGCCTCAACCTCTTCTTGTTTTTTAACAACAATTTCTGTTTGTTGCTCTAACTTCTTTTTAAGATTGTCAAGCTCTTGCTCTTTTCTGGTTTGATTTTCTAATTTCTGATTGAGAGACTGTTCCTTTTGTTTTAAAGTGTTCTCTCTTTGTGAAATGGCAATATTTTTTTGATTGATTTCTTGCTCGTGATCTGCTTTCATTTGCAAGAATTTCTCTTTAGCTTCTAATAATTTGTTCTTTTTTAAGATTTCAGCATTATTTTCAGCATCTTTTAAAATCTTCTTTACTTTAGATTGTGCTGCTACTTCTTGTTGTTTTAGTAGCTGACGAAGTAGTACTCTTCCTGTTAAAACTCCTCCACCAAAAGCAACAATTGCAATAGCGAGGTAAATCATTATCTCCATAAAATGTCGTTAAATAAAATAAAAAAACCGCAACTAACTCTTAGATTTCATGTATTGTAAACTTCAATTACAGGTTAAAGGTACAAATAACCGAGGTGTTGCTGATGGCAAAAAATCGGCATTATCTATACTTACCTTCAAAATATCGAAGTGTTAAGTTTTTAATAGTGAAACCTAAAATTTAACTGCGGTTAAATTTTAAAACTCTTATATAAAGAACGCTATTACTTTTGTTTAGCGAAAAAATCGTTCAATAAACTATCTAAATGATAAACTTTCTCTGCCACCTCTGTATCTTCATTACTGGCATTTTTTTCGGCCTTTATGGTTGCTGTAGCATAATACAGCACACACATAGAGAGCAAATCTTGTTTATCTTTAACTGCATAATTTTCTTGAAATTCTTTTATGCGGTCATTTATTAATTTAGCAGCTCGCCTCACAACTTCCTCTTCCTCCACGTTTATCTTTAAAGGATAAACACGGTCAGCAATATTTATTTTTATGGAGATTTCTCCCATTGAGCTTAGGTTCACTACTGTATTACTTCTTCAGCAATACAATACATTTATCTATTTCCCGCACAAATTCGTTAATTTTTTTCTTGATGTCAAGTGTTTTTTCACTTGTACCCTCTAAACTCTTCGCTAACTTTAAAACTCTAAGCTTTTCTTCCAACTCTTTTCGCTTGGTTTCGCTGGTATTAAGTGCTACTTGAAGCGATTGGTTTTCAAGGTTTAAAAGGTCATTATGCTCTTGTAAAGCCTTTGCCAACTCTACCAGTTTTTGGGTGCGGTCCAGAACCTGATCTAATTTTTGAGCTATTACAGACATAATATTTTAAAATTCTAAAATAAAAATTCAAAAGTTAAAATAGGAAACACATCATTTATAAAAATTACTTTCTAATTTCTGCACCTATTTCTTTTTCGAAATTAGTAATTAATTTCTGCATCACCGCATCTATCTGTTTATCTGCTAAGGTTTGTTCCTCATCTTGCAAAATAAAGCTTAAAGCATAAGATTTTTTTCCTTCAGGAAGTTTATCTCCTTGGTAAACATCAAAAACGTCAACAGCTTTCAGTAATTTCTTATCTGTTTTAAGGGCTATCTTCTTCAACTGCTCAAAACTAATATCAGCATTTAACAGCATTGATAAATCTCTTTTAACCGCAGGGAATTTAGAAATCTCCTGGTAAGTGATTTTATTATTTCTGATGATGGTAAATACTAAATCCCAATTGAAGATAGCTGCAAAAACGGTTTTATCAACATCTGCTTTCTTTAAAGCAGCGTTCTCTACTGCACCAAACCTTACTAAAGTTTTTTGTCCTTTTTTATAGGTGATACCATAAGCAAACTCACTATCTTTTAAGTCTTCTGATATCAAATTAGAAACATTTAGCTTTTGAATGATAGCATCAACTGTGGCTTTAATTTGATAGAAGCTGTATTCTTTAGCTGCATTTTGCCAGTTAGCAGGTGTTTTACCCGTTACAAAAATAGCTAAGCAATTATTTTCCTGATATTTCTCTTCTTCTAAAAAGTAAGTCTTCCCAAACTCGTACAACTTTAAATCTGCTTGTTTTCTATTGCTGTTGTATGCAATAGCTTCTAAGCCCGAGTACAACAAAGACTGTCGCATCACATCTAAATCAGAACTTAGAGGATTTAAAATTTGTACGACTTTCTCTTCTTCTAAAGTAAAAGCCTTCTTTGTTAAAGAGTTAGATAAAATTTCGAAATATCCATTTGCTGATAATAAATCGGCAATGGTATGTTGTACCGCTTCCTTATCAGGTTTAGATGAATAGTTTAAAGAGGCATTAACTTTACCTGGTATATCGATATTATCGTAACCATAAATTCTTAACACTTCTTCTATTACATCAATTTCTCTAGTTACATCAACCTTGTAACTTGGCACTTGTAATTGAAGTAACCTGTTTTCAGCTTTAACAATGGTAATTCCTAAAGATTTAATGATACTGATGATTTCCTCATCAGGAATAACCTGTCCAATGATTTTATTTACCCTATCTAAGCTTAAATCAACCTCAAAATAGGGGATTGGTTGTGGATAATGATCAAATATTTGAGATGAAATAGTACCCCCAGCAACTTCCTGTATCAACAAAGCCGCTCTTTTTAAAGCGTAAACAGTAATTTCTGGATCTGTACCACGCTCAAAACGGAAAGAAGAATCGGTTTTTAAACCATGTCTTTTAGCTGTTTTTCTTACGCTTACAGGGTTAAAATAAGCACTCTCTAAGAATATATTTTTTGTTGTAGCTTTTACACCTGATGTTATACCACCAAAAACTCCGGCAATACACATAGGCTCTTGAGCATTACAAATCATTAAATCATCAGCAGAAAGCTTACGCTCTACCTCATCTAAAGTTTTAAATAAAGTACCTTCTGTACATTTTTTTACAACAACTTTATTTCCTTTAATTTCATCGGCATCAAAAGCATGTAAAGGCTGCCCTAGGTCATGCAAAACATAGTTGGTAACATCTACAACGTTGTTAATTGCTCTTACGCCTATAACAGCTAATTTCTCTTTTAGCCAATCTGGAGATTCTTTAACTTCTATTCCACTGATAGTTAAACCAGAATATCTTGGTGCAGCTACTGCATCTTCAATTATAACTTCTATAGCTGATGTCTCTTCTGCTATTTTAAAACTATCAACAATAGGTTTTTTAATATCAATTTGTAGGTAAGCTGCTATATCCCGAGCAACACCTAAATGAGAAGCGGCATCTGCCCTATTTGGTGTTAAGCCTATTTCAAAAAGAAAATCATCCTGAAGATTAAAAAACTCTTTTGCTTCTTTACCAATTGGCGCATCTTCTGGCAAGACCATGATACCATCATGCGACTTTCCTAAGCCAATTTCGTCTTCGGCACAAATCATCCCTTCTGACACTTCGCCTCTTATTTTTGATTTGTTTATTTTAAAAGGCTCGCCACTTGTTGGATGTACGGTACAACCTACAGTTGCGACCACAACTTTCTGACCAGCTGCTACGTTTGGTGCACCACAAACAATTTGTAAATCTTCGCCAGCACCAACATCAACTTTGGTGATGCTTAATCTATCTGCATTAGGATGTTGCGAGCGCTCTTTTACATAACCTATAACCAAACCTTCTAAACCTCCGGGTACTGCTTGTACACGCTCTAAACTCTCAACCTCTAAACCTATGGATGTAAGTATGGTCGAAATTTCTTCGGGCTTTAAATCTGTATCTAGGAATTGTTTTAACCAGCTGTATGATATCTTCATGTATTTGTATTTTCGCGAAAGCGCAAAAATAGGAAAAGAAAGCTTAACGAGGAAAATATTAGCAAAGAGGCTTTCATTAAGTTTTGCTAAAGCTATTTATGGCTTACCTTTATAACTCTCCAACATCAGCAAAGCTGTAATATTTCTTATCACAGAAAATTACATGGTCTAAGATTGAAATATCTAACATTCTACCTGCTTCTACAATTTTTTTGGTGAGCTTAATATCTGCTGGACTTGGTTTTAGATTTCCTGAGGGATGGTTATGAGCCAATATGATGCTAGCTGCATTATGTTCTAAAGCAGCTTTAAATATAATTTTTGGATCTGCTACGGTACCTGCCAAACCACCTTTAGAAATCAATATCTTATTGATGATGGCATTTCTTTTATTGAGTAAAATAATCCAGAACTCCTCATGCAATAAATCTGCGAAATATGGCTCTAAAACATAAAATATATCGGATGAGCTAAAAACACATTTTAATTCTGGCGTATCAACTTCTTTTCTTCTTCTACCTAGTTCTAGGGCTGCAATAATGGAAATAGCTTTGGCTTCGCCGATTCCTTTAAATTTAGATAGTTCTTGTACACTGAGTTTCCCTAAGGTATTAAGGTTATTTTGGTAGGCATTTAAGATTCTTTTACTTAAATCTACTGCTGATTCTGACCTGCTGCCCGAACCTATTAAAATAGCAATAAGCTCAGCATCTGATAAAGATCTTCTGCCTTGAGCAAGTAATTTTTCACGCGGACGGTCTTCTTCTGCCCAGGTAGTAATAGGCAAGTTTTGTTCATAGGTTGATTTCATTAATTAAAAATACAAAAACCTACAAAAACACAAATAAAAAGGCGGATTTTAATTAAAAAATCCGCCTCTTCAGATAAAAGGAATATCTATATCTTATAGTGAGTTAACAAACTTAGTCAATTTAGACTTGTTGTTAGCTGCTTTGTTTTTATGGATAACGTTCTTTTTAGCTAAACGATCTAACATAGAAGTTACTTTAGGTAATAATGCTAAAGCTTCATCTTTAGATACTGCACTACGTAATCTTTTAATAAAAGTTCTAGTAGTTTTAGCTTGATATCTGTTACGTAAACGCTTAGCTGCGTTTGATCTAATTCTTTTTAATGCCGATTTATGATTTGCCATCTTAAGCTTTTTATTCCTTTATTAATATCTTTCCCTGTTGGGGATGCAAATATAGATTGAAAAAATTAAAATACAAAGGGTTATTCTATTTTTTTTCTCATCATGATTTACCGCTCATTTGTGCACAAAATTATGTAAAATAAACCGGATTGGCAGCGGTATGCCGCCCCAAAGCGGCATTTAGCAGAAAGTCCCGAAGGGATGAACTGCCCCACCGGACTATCAGTAACTAAGAAACACAACAGAACCTTTACAAAAAATTTAAACAACAGCCTATTTAAATAAATATACAAGCCTTACATTTGATTATGAAGAATACTAAAAAACTACTCCTCATTCTTTTACCTGCGGCAATTGTACTTTGCTCTTGGGGATTTTTTGCTCATAAAAGAATTAACAGATTAGCTGTTTTTACTTTGCCTAAGGATTTAATTAGCTTTTATAAAAGTAATATTAACTACATAACGGACCATGCTGTTGACCCTGATAAGCGTAGGTATGCTGATTCTTTAGAGGCGCCAAGACATTATTTAGATGCAGACCATTATGGCAAAGCTCCTTTTGATAGTATCCCTAAGAAATGGAATGATGCGGTTAAAAAGTATACCGAAGACACTTTAAAAGCTTATGGTATTGTGCCTTGGCATATAGAACGTGTTTACTATAGACTGGTAAAAGCTTTTAAAGACCGCGACTCGGTACAAATATTACGTCATTCTGCCGATATTGGACATTATATAGCTGATGCGCATGTGCCTTTACACACTACTGAGAATTATAACGGGCAATTAACCGGGCAAACAGGTATTCATGGTTTTTGGGAAAGCAGATTACCAGAATTATTTGCAGACCGATATGATTATTTTGTTGGCAAGGCAAAGTATATTGATAATCCTTTGAATGAAGCATGGCGAATTGTAGAAAACACCTATACTATGTTAGATTCTACACTTTTATTTGAGAAACAGTTGAGTAAAAGCTTCCCTTCTGACAGGAAATACAGCTATAGCGAACGTAATAATAAAGTTATTAAGGAATATTCGGCAGAGTACTCTGAGGCTTACCATAAAGCTTTAAATGGTATGGTAGAGCGGCAAATGCGAAAATCAATTTTGGCAGTAGGTAGCTTTTGGTACTCGGCCTGGGTAGATGCAGGACAGCCAGACATGAAGAACTTAATTAGAAAAGACCAATCTTTAGAAGAGAAACAATTGGTAGAAAAAGAAGAGCAACTTTACCAAAAAGGAAAAGCTCTGGGTAGGCCTGAGAATTAAAAAATTATATCTTATTTTTTGTAGCAGCGTTTTTTAGAAACGCTGCTTTTTTATTTTTACACTTCTTAAACCAAAGCAACTGTCAGGATATTAATATTAACTAGCCTTACTTTCTTTTATTTTTGATTTTATAACCTCTATTACTGGCGGCATAATAGATACAATAATGATAGCTAGAATAACTAAACTGAAGTTCTTTTGTATGAAGGTTAAGTTACCAAAGAAATATCCTAGAAAGAGGAAAATCACGATCCATAAAAACGCTCCAATAACATTAAAAGAAGCAAATTTTTTATAATCCATTTCGCCAATACCGGCAACAAAAGGTGCAAATGTGCGCACAATAGGTACAAATCTGGCGTAAATGATGGTTTTACCGCCATGCTTAGCAAAAAAGTTTTGTGTTTTTACCAAATACTCTTTTTTAAGGAAAGGTATTCTACCGTTAAATGCTCTTATGCCGTAACGCTTGCCCAATTCGTAATTTAGAGAGTCGCCAGCAAAAGCAGCAATAAAAAGCAGCACTGCCAACAAATAGATATTTAAACCTGTATTACCTGTACCTATTAAAGCACCAGCGGCAAACAGCAAAGAATCTCCAGGCAAAAAAGGAGTTACCACAAAACCTGTTTCTGCAAAGATGATAAGGAATAAAATGAGATATGTCCAAAACTGATAATCTCTGATGATTTCACTTAAATGGCGGTCTATGTGAAGTATAAAATCTATTAATTGTTTAATAAGTTCCACTGAAATTTGATTTAATATTGAGCTATAATGGTATCGGCTCTTAAACCTGTTCTGCTTGCGGTATCAACTAAATTGCTCACAAAAAGGGTATATATCCTGCCGTTTTCGAAATTATAAGTTGGCAAATTAAGCCATAATAATCTATTGTTAGATGCTAAAACTCTTAAACTATAAGTTTGCGCATCCAATTCCAAAAAGTTTGAAGCTGTTCTGTAAGCAGCATTGTTAAACAAGGCAGTGCTATCAGAATTTATAACATTAAAAGTTGGAGAATTTGGACTTAAATTGATGAATCTGAGCTTAGCTTTATTTAATGCTGGCGTATCAATATTATCTAAAGTTGCTACATAAAACAAAGAAGTATCTGCAACAGCACCTGTTAAAAACAAAGAATGACTTCTGCCGGGTTGCAAAAATATAGTCTGGCTAAATAGTGTTCTTGACCCTTGCTTTGCCTCTGCAGTAAATGTACCGCTACGAGCAACGTTTAAATAAGCCGTATTATCTCTGAAAGCCAATGGGGAAGCATTTATTTTCTCTCCATTAAGGTAAAAATCTATAGCACCAATATCAGGAGAAGCGTTAATAAGCATGATACGTGTTGCTGTAGTAGGTTGAGGTATAACCTCGGTTGGGTCTGTACAAGAAACCCAGCCTAATACTACCATACTAAAAAATACAATAATTTGAACTCTATTTTTCATAAGGCTGCCGCCGATGTTAAACCTTAATAAGGCACAAAGGTATTGCTTTTTATAGATTATTTTAAAATATAAATGGCCTGATAAACATCAGGCCATTTACTTTTAGAACTTTAATAAGTAATTATGCGTAATTATTTAACATTACTGGCATAACCAACATTAAAATATCTTCATTTTCGTCTTTAATACTTGGGAAAAGCAAACCTGCTCTGTTTGGAGTAGACATTTCTAAAGTAATTTCTTCGCCAGATAAGTTGTTTAACATCTCTATTAAGAATTTAGCATTGAAACCTATTTCCATATCTTCACCATCGTATTGGCAGCCAATACGCTCGTGAGCCTCGTTAGAGAAATCAATATCTTCTGAAGAAATATGTAATTCGCTACCGCTGATTTTTAATCTTACTTGGTGTGTAGTTTTGTTAGCGAAAATAACTACCCTTTTTAAACAGTTTAAGAATAAACCTCTGTCTAAAGTTAATTTATTAGGGTTGTTTTGAGGAATTACAGCTTCGTAATCTGGGTAACGCTCATCTATCAACCTACAAATTAAACTGATGTTAGCAAATTTGAAGAAAGCACTAGTTGCATTATATTCTACTGCTACATTAACATCTTCTGCCGGTAATGATGATTTTAAAAGGTTTAAAGCTTTTTTAGGTAAGATAAAAGATGTTGCGCTTTCTGCTTGTGCATCATTTCTTCTATATCTTACTAATTTGTGCGCATCAGTAGCAACAAAAGTAATATTTTGTGGAGATAGCTGACAAAAAACACCTGTCATAGCCGGGCGTAGTTCATCATTACTTACAGCAAAAATGGTTTTATTAATAGCTTCTGCTAAAACAGATGCTGGTAAATTAACTGTAGCTGCATTTTCAACTGTAGGAATTTTTGGAAAATCGTCACCGTTTTCTCCACTTAGTTTATACTTACCGTCTCCGGCGCTAATCTCAATAGCAAAAGTTTTATCATCTACAGAGAAAGCAACTGGCTGCTCAGGAAGTGTTTTTAAAGTATCTAATAATATTTTTGATGGCACTGCAATTTTACCGCCTTCTTTAGACTCTACAGCCAAAGAAGTAATCATACTGGTTTGTAAATCTGTTGCAGATATAACCAGACTACCTTCTTTTATCTCAAATAAAAAGTTTTCTAATATGGGTAAAACAGCACTGCTGCTTAATGCGCCACTTACTGCTTGTAAATGTTTTAATAACGTTGACGTAGAAACAATGAATCTCATCTTATCGGTTGTGTTTAATGCTATTATTAAGTACCAAAAATATAAATTTTAAGCAGTATACCTGCGTTTCCTATAAATATGTTGAAAAATTCCAAAAACTACAATTAAAACAATAGGAAACAGCATATTTATAAGCTGCCATGTTAATTTCTCTTCTACAATTTTAGCTTTGTCCAATAATCTTAGCTTAATTTCTTTGCTACGAAGCTTAATAAGTTCGGCATCGTTAGTTAAATAATCTGCTAAATTGAGTAAAAAGGTTTTGTTACCGAAGGTTTGTTGTGTGTAACGGTCGTAACCTAATGGAAAAACAGAACCATCTGTAGCACTTATCTGATTTCTAAGTACATCGCCATCACTAAAGACTACCATTTTGGTAAACTTACTTTCTGGAATAAAAGCCGAAGCTGGAATACCATCTGGCAACATTCTGTTTTTAAATATAGAAGTAAACTTACCTTCAACTAAAACACATACAGGCTTGGGCTCGCTTTGGAAAGTTTTAGGATCTGGTGTTTGCTCAACCATGTTTAAAGAAATTAAGGTAGGCGTATTTAACTTTCTACTAAAAGGAGACGTTGTTAATAATACTTCTTGCCTTAAACCATCAACAGCAATGGTATCTATGGTGTTGATAAACTCGGTTTTGATGCCTTCTAAATTCTTAACTATTGGGTTGTGAGAAAAAGGCATAATGATAGGATAAAACAACCAAGGAACCATTTGTATTTGCCCCTCTCCTGCTATATTACCTACATTTAGCGGAATTTGCATGCAATTCATATCGCCAACCAAATCATAATTTACGCGGATGCCATATTTAAATAATTGATCATCAAGATTCAATTTCTTGGGAAATGCAAGCTGCTCGCCATCGCCTCTTTGCATACTATCCAATTCGGCATGTACTTGGTCTATAGCCCAAAATACCTTACCGCCTTGCATCAGATATTGGTCTATTTTAAATTTCTCTAACTCTGTAAATTCTTCATTAGGCTTAGGGATGATGAGAAGTTTTATCTTTTTTAAACCTTCCCAAGTGATTTCTTTTAAATCTACCCTACCTACCTCATAACCTTCTGATAAGGCCTGCATAGCATCCTGAAGTTGCAAATCAGTAAGTTCGCCATGCCCTTCTGTTAAAGCTACACGAGGTTTACCGCCTGCTGTTATTTTTTTTATAGCTGATGTAAAAGCGTATTCTAAATTTTGGATAGAGTTATTTAAAACCTCTTCAGGATTTAAACCTATTCTGGTTTGTAAAAGTTTAACTGGTATTTCTCTACCATTAAAACTTACCATGGCCGCAGGGAATATGAGTTTTTGCGTTAAACCACCTTCTTGCTTAACGCTAAGGTTTGTGGGTTCTATCCCTTTATTATAAAGCTCCTCAAAAAATACTTGTTGCTCTTGCTGATTTTTATCAGCAGCGGGGTCTATAAACTCAAATTGAAGGTTTGAGCCTGCATAAGCTTTATAATCACCTAATAAATCCTTAGTTGCACTTCTTAACCTTTTAAAGCCAGCCGGAAAATCTCCTTCCAAATAAACCGTTATTTTAACAGGCTCTTTTAAATTGCGTAATATTTCTTCTGTAGTTGCTGATAGGGTAAATCTTTTCTCTTTGGTAAAGTCTATCCTAGTAAAGAAAAACTGAGCAAAAACTTGTACCAAAACAACTACAAGTAATACCAGAGCTAAATGTAGCAGGTCTTTTTTCTTTTGATTTACCATTTTCTACCTCCCAAAATAGTTTTCGTAAGCACTAAAAAAACAGTAATTACACTTAAGAAATATAATAAATCTCTGGTATCTAAAACCCCTCTACTGATAGCTTGATAATGATGATTAATACCTAAATTGATAATGATATCATCTATTTTTTGTAAAAATAAAAGCTGACTGATAGAATCAAATCCGCTGAAAGCGAAAAAGCTTAAAAAAACTGCAATAGCAAAAGCTATAATTTGGTTTTTAGTTATAGATGAACAGAAAACACCTATTGACACATAAGCTCCGCCTAATAAAATTAACCCAATGTAAGAGCCTATAACAGCCCCAGAATCAATATTTCCTTCAACTGCGCCTAAATGATAAACAGTATAATAATAAATTCCGGTTGGTAATATCGCTATCACGACTAAAACTAAGGCTGCTAAGTATTTACCCAATACAATTTGCCAATCTGTAAGTGGTTTGGTTGCCAATAGCTCAAAAGTGCCTTCTTTTTTCTCTTCAGCCAAAGAACGCATGGTTATAGCTGGTATCAAAAACATGAATAAGTATGGCGCTATATCGAATAAGCTATCTAAACCTGCATAGCCATATTCTAAAATACTCGTTTCTGGGAAAAGCCATAAAAATAAGCCCATTGCTGTAAGAAAAATCACAATAGTGATATAAGCCACTAATGAGCTGAAATAAGAATTAAGTTCTTTTATAAAAATCGTTAGCATTAATTCTCTTTAGTTAAAGCCACAAATATAGGTTCAATATTTTGGGTATGATGCTTTTGTAATAGTGTATCTAAACGGTCATGGGCCACAATTTCACCTTTATTGATGATGATGACATCGTCACAAATGGCTTCTACTTCTTGCATAATATGGGTTGATAGAATAACGGTTTTCGTTTTCCCTAAATCTTTAATCAACTTTCTAATTTCTATGAGTTGGTTTGGGTCTAAGCCCGATGTTGGTTCATCTAAAATAAGTACTTCGGGGTCATGGATGATAGCTTGAGCCAAGCCAACCCTTTGTTTATATCCTTTAGACAACTGGCCGATTTTCTTATGCTGCTCTGGCCCTAAACCTGTAAGTTGTATAACTTCCTGAATGCGTGTTTTAGGATTTTTTATTTGATGCATATCGCAAACAAAAGCTAGAAACTCTTTTACATACATTTCTGGATATAAAGGATTACTTTCTGGCAAATAACCAATATGCTTTTTAGCATCAAGGGTATGGGTATTTACATCAAAACCACAAACACTAGCCTTCCCGCTAGTTTGAGGTAAATAACCCGTTAAAATTTTCATTGTTGTGGATTTACCTGCACCATTAGGCCCAAGAAAACCTAATACCCTGCCAGGGAAAGCCTCAAAAGAAATTCCGTTAACCGCTTTTTGAACGCCATAAACTTTAAATAAACCCGATACCTTTACAGACATAGGCGCAATTTAGTAAATAGAAATATCTATTCTAAATATTGCTTTCTTTGGGAGTTAAAAATATAAGAATTAAGACTTATTAAATGGGCCTTTGAGTTAACTCAAAAACATAAACACCTGCTGTACCACAAGCTGCAACCACATAATTACCCACCACTTTTAGGCTAACTACGTTAAAATTAATTCCGGGAAATAGTGAATATAAATGTGCTTTTGCTACAATTTTTATCTTATCGTTTTCTATTCTAGCTAGTATAATGCTATTACCTGTAGTTATGTATAACTCATCATTCAATACTGTAATAGAATTTATCCAACCTCCAACTTTAATTTCATCTATAAGACGATTGTTATTAGGATTAACGTAAATGAGAGAAAAGTTATTACCAAAAACCAAATTCCCATTTGATAGAATGTTTAGTCGTCCAATCTCTTTAATATCGCTTGGAATAGGCCACAATCTACTGTTCCCTACTAATCTACCATTATTAATATTAAAGGTTCTGTACTCTGTACTTGTAGTGCCGATAATTTGATTTCTAGAAACCACTAAAGACCTTAACCTATCATAATTGGTAAAGTTTGTTCTAGAACCTATACCATTATTATTAAAAGATATAATACTTAGTCCGCCTCTGGTACTAGTTGCTACGTATAATTTTTGGTTTGCCTGATGATACAATAAATCTTTAACAGAAAAACCTGCTAAAGGAATGATTTGAGGATTAGTTAAATTACCTCCATTTATACTAACTACTCCAACCGTAGCTGGGGCTTGATAATTGAATGATTCGAAATTTTTAAGATCTGCACCCATAAAAAATTTACCTCCACCGGAAGTAATACTTGTAATATCTGCATCTGGAGTTTTTATGGTTGACAATAATTGTGGAACACCATTATTAAGTCTAAAAACATCTAGACCTCCAGAAAATTCATCTCCGGCCTTAAGATAAGAAACAGCAAATAAATTACCGAAAGCTGCTACTTGAATAGCACTTAAGGGCTCGCCATTATGCTGTAAAGCACTTATTCTACCTTTAAAAACTAATCTTGTTGATGATGTTGACGATGTTCTATTTCCTTTTAAAGAAGAGACACTATTTTCTGTAGTGAAATCTACAAAACCATTTCCTTGCGATACTCTTGAAAAATCTGGGTTATTATCGATTTTGATGATTTTTTCAGCATTTACATCATCATTAGGCGTATCTATATTTTCTTTCTTACAAGAAAAAAGAACCAAACTAAAGCATAAAAGAGTGAATGTTAATTTATTCATGAGAGTAGTTATTCCATATTTTTACAAAGTTAATAATATTACAAAAAAACCTATCTCAACATCATTAATATAATAAAAATTTAATGTAAATTAACTTAAAAATAAATAAAAACCTCTATAATTAATAATATTTTATTTTTTGAGTTTTGATGATGTTATATTTTATTTTATCATCAAACTAAGACTACCCTTTTCAGATGGTTTTATTAAACTTAAGTTGATACGGTAAATACTATCTCCCCAATTACGTTTTACACTTTTATCTTCAGGAATACCTAATTTCACGTTTTCTATACTGGCGTTTAACAAAGAAGCGTCATAAGTTATGGTATAATCTTTTTTATCTTCTTTGGTTTCGTATTTAAGGATAATTACACCGGGCGCTTTTAGTTCTGCCGGATAACAAGTCATCAAATGATTGATAAACTTCCCTTCAGCTTTTAGTTGATAAGTATCTCTAATCTGAACGTTTTTCCCTCTGTTTAAAGTAATAGCTCTTTTCCAACTGGTTATCCCAGCCTCTTTTGGATATGATTTAGCAATATCTAAGGCGAAAACAACTTTAGATTGAGCTTCTTCAAAACTTACATGGGTTGCTTTAAAATCTTTACCTGGCATTTGTACACAGCCATTAATAGTAGGTGTATTATGATAATCAGATGAATTAAACCAAATATCGTATCTATCACCAGAAAATGTTCTTCTGGTATAAGTACCACTACCAACATCTATCAATAAAGGATTTCCATATACGTAAACAATAAAATTTCCAATATCATTATGGTTATGGCTTTCATCATTATGGCCACCTTTTGCCGCTACGGTAAATCCTCTAGTGCTGCCTGCTTTATCACGAGCTAACATCACTTCAGTTTCTGGTAACCAAACACTTTTAGGAAGCGGAAGCTGTTTAGGTACCTTCTTTAATTCTTCATCTAAGAAAAGTTCAAAGAAATTTCTAAAAATATGAAACCTAGACACTTTAGTACCTGGCTTATAATAATAGGCTCCAAATTTCTTCATGTTTTCATCATTTATGGCTTTTCCAAAACGGTAAATCATAGGAGCATCCATACTCGGTTTTGGATTTGCATCAGCGAAATTGATAAAATAGGTTTCACTAATTTGTGCTTTATAAATAAATGCAGCCATATTTTTGACTTTTTCATCTTGATAAGAATAGCTAAAAGCATTATTGGTGGCTAAGTTTAAAAGAGAAAGGTTATCATACAAAGATGCAGCGGCGGCACCCCAATAACCCGGACCTTCATCACAACCGCCATCTAAAGGGTATGGATTTAAGAAATTATCTAAAACGCTTAAGATTTTATGTACAGCTTCTGCCCTTTTATCCTCGTTTTTTTCTATTAATAAAACGGTATTTAACCAGTTTGAGCAAATCCATGGGTTCCAGTTATTAGGTCTTCTACCATCATTATTATTACCCATGAACCCATGATTTTTTGTCATCAGCGGAGTTAAAACTCTTTGATTAATCTCAAAATAAATACGCTTTCTGAGTTGTGGAGAGACTTTATCCAGTTTTTCTGCCAAGTAATAATCAACCCAAGAAAGTAAGGTTGCGGTTTCTGCGGCAAATAAATCAACAAAAGGCTCAGAAACATCAACCAAGCCAGAATTTTCCTTTTTCTTTGGTAAGTGCGCCGATACTCCCCAGAAAGATTCTTCGCTGATAGACCAAATACCATTGATAATTTGATCTGTAAAGCGACCTTTATTTTCATAAATCTCTGCAAATAAGAGCGCCAGTAAAATTTCTCTCTTTTTGAAACTTATGTTCTGATATTGTTCCCTATCTCCAGTTCTTTCTATCAACAAAGAAATTGTAGCAGGTATAGATGGCCACTCATAATCTAGATAAGTTTCTGCTTTTACAAGATTATCTTTTAAAGTTTCTTGATTTGCTTTTGCCCATTCTTGGCGTTCTTCAATTTTTGGAAATGGTTTCCAAGTAGATTGCGAGATGAGTAACTGCTTTAAAGCTTCCGTATTGTATTTAGCACTCAATAAATTTTGAGCAACTGCTTGTTGCAGGCTTGCTATAAGAATAACAGCAAGTAATAATTTTTTCATGTTGTTGGTTTAAAATTGGTTTTGCTAATATATTATTATTCAGCGAGGTTTATAAATAAGCCTTTATCCATACATTAAAAAAAATTAGCATAAAATAGAGTTAAAAATTACTGCAATGTTATATTTGCAGCATCATGGCAAAAAATAACGACGAACTTTTTAAAAATGTAATATCACACGCTAAAGAATATGGTTTTGTTTTCCAAAGCAGTGAAATATACGACGGACTTAGCGCTGTTTATGATTATGGGCAATTAGGTGCCGAGTTGAAAAATAACATCAAAACCTATTGGTGGAAAGCCATGGTGC
Organism: Pedobacter puniceum; assembly: GCF_009674685.1. GTDB lineage: Bacteria > Bacteroidota > Bacteroidia > Sphingobacteriales > Sphingobacteriaceae > Pseudopedobacter > Pseudopedobacter puniceum. The sequence goes on along the minus strand of NZ_WKJI01000001.1, from coordinate 240,654 downwards.
AAATGAATGAAAATATTGTAGGTATTGATTCTGCAATTTTTATGCACCCCAAAATATGGAAAGCCAGTGGACACGTAGATGGCTTTAACGACCCTATGATTGATAATAAAGACTCTAAAAAACGTTACAGAGCCGACCAATTATTAGAGGATAAAATCAGCAGATACGAGAAAGACGGTAAAACTGATAAAGCAGAGAAACTTCAGCAGGATATGGATGAAGCTTTAAAAGCAGAAGATTTACCACGCTTAAAAGCTTTGATAGAAGAACATGAAATTGTTTGCCCTGTTTCTGGTACAAGAAATTGGACGGATGTTCGTCAGTTTAACCTAATGTTTTCTACCCAGATGGGTGCTATGGCAGATGGTTCTGATGAAGTTTATTTAAGACCAGAAACTGCACAAGGTATTTTCGTGAATTTTTTAAATGTTCAAAAATCTGGAAGGATGAAAATACCTTTCGGGATTGCGCAAATTGGTAAAGCTTTCAGAAATGAAGTTATAGCTCGCCAATTTATCATGCGTATGCGTGAGTTTGAACAAATGGAGATGCAATTTTTTGTACGCCCTGGCACAGAGATGGAATGGTACAAGCATTGGAAAGAAACCCGTTTAAAATGGCATTTAGCATTAGGTACCAATCCTGATAAATACCGTTTTCATGACCATACCAAACTAGCGCATTATGCAAATGCGGCCGTAGATATTGAATTTGAATTCCCTTTTGGCTTTAAAGAAGTTGAGGGTATACATTCTAGAACAGATTTTGATTTAAGTCAACACCAAGAGTTTTCTGGTAAAAAAATGCAGTTTTTTGATCCAGAAATTAATCAAAACTATGTTCCTTACGTGATAGAAACTTCTATTGGTTTAGACCGTTTCTTTTTGCTTACGCTGATAAACTCTTTTGAAGAGCAAGATTTAAGCACAGCTGATAAGCAAGATTCTAGAAGTGTTTTACACCTGCACCCGGCATTGGCGCCATACAAAGCTGCTGTTTTACCGTTAACCAAAAAAGATGGTTTGCCAGAGAAAGCCAGAGAAATCATGAACCGTTTAAAATTAGATTTTAATATGGCTTATGATGAAAAAGACTCTATCGGCAAGCGCTACAGAAGACAAGATGCTATTGGTACGCCTTTCTGTATTACGGTAGATCATCAAAGTTTAGAAGATAATACCGTAACCATAAGACATAGAGATAGCATGGAACAAGAACGTGTTGCTATTGATGAATTAGAGAATATGATTGCAAAACTTGTAAGCTGGAAGAATATATTGAACTAAGTTTTTCAAATAAACTTATAGATTAGGGATAAAGAAATTTATCCCTTTTTTTATGCTTAAAAGCAATATCAGAGTTAAAAAATTAAAAAACAGTTAAAATAATTTAAATCTATTTTTCTAATCTTTTAAAAACAAGTACTTTAGCTCCGCTGATTTGATAATGAGAAAAAAAGAAATTCATAACCTAATTTTTAAAGCGTTTAAAGCGTTGTTTTGTAAAAGATTTACGCTTTATAACTTTTTTTTCTTTCTCATTGTTCATATGTTTCTGGTAAGTGCTTCTTACGGCTATGACATACAAAAAGACACCATTGAAATTAATAAGCTCATTAAAGAAGCAAAAGCTATAAAGAAAAATAAAAAAGAGGTGTTTAAAATAAGCGAAGATGTTATAACGCTTTCTAAGAAACACCAATATAAATTTGGCCTGTTTAAAGGTTATTTTCTTAAAGGAAATGTTCTTTTAGACGATTATCAATACAAAAAAGCCCTTGATAACTTTCAATTAGCCTATGAAAATGCACAATTTTTAAAGTCTGATATTTCTGAAGCAGAAGCTTTATTTAATATTGCTTATTGCTATCAATCTTTAGATGAAACTTCTAAAGCTGTTGAAACTTACAAAAAATGCCTAGATAAAGGGAAAAAAGACACATTATTAATAGCCGATGTACATACCAATTTAGGCGTTAGTTATGATTACAGTGGCGATTATGGAAAGGCTATTCTACATTATTTAGAATCTTATACTTTAAATAAGGCTCTAAAAAATAACGAAGCATTAGGTACATCATCTAGTAATTTAGGTCAGCTTTTTTCTACACTAAAAATTTACGATAAAGCTATTTATTACCTCAAAAAGAGTGAAGCTATTGCCATCAGTTTAAAAGATACGGCTACGCTTTGTTATGCTTATGAAAACTTAGGAGCAAACTACTTAAGTAAAAACGAGCTTTTAAAAGCTAAATTTTATTTAGAAAAAGCGTTAAAATTAGCAAAAGCGATGAACTTACAAGAGCATGAGATTGTGAGTTTAACTTATAGCAATTTGGGAATGCTAGCTATTAAAAACAAAACTCTTGATAAAGCTGAAGCCTATTTAGATACAGCACTAAATATTGCAGACCAAAAATCTTTAACTTTTCACAAAACTTTTGCTTTAGCTCATCAGATAGATTTGTTAAATAAGCAGAATAAATTAAAAGAGGCAGAAGATGTAGCCTTAAAGGCTTTAGAGCTTTGTAAAAATACAGAGCAAACTCCTTTAAAAATAAATATTTTAGAATTCTTGAAGGAAACCTATGCTAAACAAAAAATGTTTGAAAAAGCATTTGCTACCCAAGAAGAAGCATTAAAACTAGAAGAATCTTTAAAGCTAGAAGATAATTTAAAGCAGATTGCTGTATTAATTGCAACAAGAGACTATGATAAAAAAAGTCAAATAGAAAATCTCCTCAAAAATCAAGAACAAAAAGTATTAGAATCAAAAATAAAAACCCAGAGGTATACCCTAGCTTTGGTCATTTTTATTCTTATTACACTAGGGATATTTACTTTTATCAGCTTTAGAAATCATCAACTGCAGAAAAGGATTAACGAAGATTTAGCTCAAAAAAACCATGAAATAGAAATAAGTCAGATAGAATTAAATAAACAATCTCAAGCATTTTCTGACTTAAATAATCATAAAGATCAGATATTTACTATCATTTCTCATGATTTAAGGAAACCTATTGGACATCTTTCATCTGTATTAGAACTTTTAGAAAACAATATTTTAGATGCGGATGATTTTAAAAGTTTTATCCCACAAATATCCAAAAACGTAAAAGACACTTCTGAAATTCTGGACAGCTTACTTTTTTGGGCCAAATCTCAACTTAAAGGATTTAGTTTAAAAATCACTGAGCAAAACCTATTCACTTTTATAAATGAAAAAACAGCTTCTTTACAGCCTTTTGCAAAAGAGAAAAATATCAATATCATTAACCAAATAAATCCTGAGCTTAGGCTTAAGCTGGATGCTATGTTAAACATGATTATTATTAGAAATTTGGTTCTAAATGCTATTAAATTTTCTGATGAAAATAAAGAAATCATCATCCAACTAGAAGAGCATCCAAATAATTATGAGGTTAAAGTAAAAGATAGTGGTATTGGGATGTCTCAAGAACAAATTGATAATTTATTTACCACCAAAAACAAAAGTACATTAGGCACTAAAAAAGAGAAAGGCACTGGGCTAGGCTTATACTTCTGTAATGATTTAGTTAAGAAATGTGGCGGAGAATTTAAGGTAGAAAGTGTTCTGGGCCAAGGCAGTACATTTTCATTTACTATACCTAAATATATAAACTAAAGTAATATTTCTTTTTCTTTTACGTATAAAGAATAAAGATTATCAGCTTGTTACAATTTATCATCTTATTTATAACCTTACCTTTTAATATCGTAAAGCATGAATATAGCGATACGGAGTTGCTTTATTTTGCTGAAACCACTTTTTATAAACAGGATAGCTATGCTAAATGGCAAAAACCTATTCAAGTAGAACTATCTGGCATTTACAGCTTAGAGGATGCATTAACTGTACAAGAAATTATAAAAGATATTAAACCCTATTTAAATGTTAATATAAGCTTGGTTAAAAATCAGGGTAATTTAAAAATACATTTTGATGCAGATACGACAAGTTATCATAATAGGTTTGAAACTTTAAAGCAAAATTGCCCTTTAGGTTATATGAAACCAACTATTAGCAAGAAGCAAATTTTTAATGCCGCTATTTACTTGCATCCGGCACTTATTTATCCTAAAAAACATGAAGTATTAAGACATGAATTATTACATGCTTTAGGATTATTGGGGCATTCTAATATATCTTTTAAACAAGAGAATATGCTGGCTAACATTATCTTTAAAAGTCTTCAACATCAACAAGAAGTACGTTCTAATAAGGCTATTCCGCTTTTAGATAAGTTGGCCTTATATAGGTTATATCACAGCAAAAAAAGTGTATTAAAGAGAAAAAATTACCAGTATTTATACGCAAAGGTCATTTAAAGGTAAGCCGAAAGTTGATTTTAAGTCAGCTTCAAGACAAACATGATTACCTTTGGTTTAAAAAGGTATATATTTAGGAATACAAAGAAAAACATCTTCATTATGAGAGGAATACAAAAAAGATTCAACATTTATTCTGTTACCATTTTAGTACTATTTTTAGCTATTTTCACCTTAACCAATATCAGTTGGAAAAGCCCAGTTTTAAAAAACAAACAAGTTTCTATTCAAGATACTACACTTCAAAAAACTTCTGTAGATACTGCTGCAACCTATCAAAATTTTATACAGGCTACTTATCAAAAAATTAATCTTAAAGAAGTTGGTTTATCAGAAACTGTATTTGAAAAAGCTTTCACAGGTTTTTTAAATATGCAATTAGCAAATCTGTTAAATCGTGATAAAAATATTTTAACCATTATAGATTTTGATTTGCCAAGTACATCTAAAAGAATGTGGATAATTGATATCAAAAATCAAAAATTACTACTGCATAGTTATGTAGCACATGGCAGAGGAAGTGGTGATGATAAAGCAATACGATTCTCTAATCAGGCAGAATCTCATCAAAGTAGTTTAGGCTTTTATATTGCCAATGAAACTTATTTTGGCAAACATGGACTATCCTTAAAGTTAGATGGTTTAGATAAAGGCATCAATGATTTAGCTAGAGCCAGAGCTATTGTTGTACATGGTGCAGATTATGTAAGTGCTGATTTTATTAGTAAACACGGAAGATTAGGTAGAAGCCATGGTTGCCCTGCTGTACCTCAAGAGCTAAATCAACAAGTGATAAACTTAATCAAAGGAAAAACATGTTTATTTATTAATGCAGATGTTCCAAATTATAATTCAACATTATTGAACTATCAGACTGTAGCAAATCATTTTTCTGCTCAAATTTAGATTTATATCTGGTTGAATTTCCTATTTTAGGAGTATGAAAAATCTCTTATTAAACCTATTTACCTTTTTAATTTGTGCTTTAAGTTTATCAGTAAACGCTCAAAACAAAAAGCAACGCTATTATCATTTATTAGTTGGCACCTATACCAGAACCCAGAACCAAGGCATATTTGTATACGAGTTTGATAGTAAAACCGGAAAACTTAAACTTGAACACACTACAGAAGGTATCAAAAACCCATCTTATTTAACTATAAACAAAGAAGGTACTAAAGTTTACAGTGTGAGTGAGCAGGAAGCCTCGGGTGTGAGTTATTTTGAGTTCAACAATAAAACTGGAGAAATTACACACAAGAACTTTCAGCCTACTACTAGTCCTGGAGCATGTTATATTTCATTAACTCATGATGGTAAACATGTTTTTACAGCTAATTACGGTGGTGGTAGTGTTAGCGTTTTCCCTGTTAAAGCTAGTGGAGAAGTAGAACCCTTAAGCCAGCTTATACAGCATGAAGGTACAAGCATCAACGAAAGGAGACAAAATAAACCTCATGCACATTGTATTTACCCATCTGTAGATGGTAGCCACTATTATGTGCCTGATTTAGGCGCAGATAAAGTTTTTGCTTACCAATACCAAGCCGATGCAAGCAAACCTCTTGTACCTGCTAAACAAGCTTTTACTACCGTTACACCTGGTGGCGGACCAAGACATTTTATCTTTAATAATAAAGGAACTTTTGCGTATCTGGTAGAAGAACTTACTGCACATGTTAGTGTTTACAGCTATCAAAACCAAGCGTTAAAGCAAGTACAAAGAATCAGCATGAATACACCTGATTTTAAAGGTACTAATGGCGCTGCAGATATTCATTTATCACAAGATGGAAATTATTTATATGCAACAAATCGTGGTAGTGCAAATGAAATAGTGATTTTTAAAGTCAATAAAACTGATGGCACTTTAACTAAAATTGACAACGTTAGCTGCAAAGGAAAAACACCAAGAAACTTTAATATAGACCCTTCAGATAAATTTCTTTTAGTAGCCAATCAAGATAGTAATGATATTTTTGTTTTTAAAAGAGACACAAAAACCGGTCTTTTAACTTATACGGGAGAGACTGTAAATGTTGGCGCACCAGTTTGTTTAAAATTTACACCAAAGCTTTAAAAAAGAGAGGTCGGGATTTTTAGATTATCCCGACCTCTCTTTATACATCATTTAGGCATCTACTTTTTTGCCATTAAATGAACTTTCAGATTAATTTCATCGGCAATTAAATCGTCTTTCATTCCTTCATACATCACACCCCAATCCTTTCTATTGATATTAAAATCTGCCATAGCATGAAAACCATCTTCAGTTGCAGCAGGTGCTTCAGCAATAAAAGAAATGTTTTTAGTAATATCTCTTAAAGTTAAATTACCCGCTATTTCTGCTTTACCGTCTTCTTTATAAGTCACTTTCGTGATTACAAATTTGCTTGTTGGATATTTCTCTACAGCAAAAAAATCATCAGCTTTTAAATGACCTTCAAGTTTTGCCTTGTTTTCTGCATCTGCTTCTAAATCTTTATTTGTTAAGGATGCCATGTCAATAATAAACTCTCCACCTACCAACTTACCCTCATCAATTACTACATTTCCAGACTGGATATTAATAGTTCCTGTATGGCTACCCGTAACCTTACTACCTGTCCACGTTACACTAGAGGTAGCAGGGTCTACATTTAAAGTTTCACCATCAACAGTTTGAACAGCTTCAGCATCAGCGGTAGCCGCTTTGTCTCCTTTTGGATTATTAGAACAAGCTGTTAAAAAAACTGCTGCAATTAATCCTAATTTTAGTGTTTTCATAATGAGTTTAATTTAATGATTTACCTATTTTATACACTTCTTTGGCATAATTGTTTGAATAGCTGATTCATCACAATCAAAAACAAAAATTAAATTTATCAGTTACCCTTAAAATAGTAAATATGAAAAACACAGTTTTTACCTTACTTACATTGATATTAGCTGGCTGTGGTTCTGCCAACAAACAGCAAAGTCAGCAACAAGATTCTTTAGCATTACCAAATCCTTTTGAGACACAACCAAGTACAAAAATCAGTAAAGTTATAGGCTGGCCTAGCGATAAACTCCCAATAGCACCAGAAGGATTTACCGTAACAAAATTTGCTACTGAACTAGATAACCCCCGTTGGATTTACCAAGCTGATGACGGAAATATTTTTGTAGCCGAATCTGGTACAGGCAAAAGCGCCAACAGAATATCTTTATTAAAAGATACCAATAATGATGGTGTTGCCGATGTTAAACTAGCTTATTTAGAGAATTTAAATCAGCCTTTTGGGATGCTGGTTTTAAATAACTATTTCTATGTTGCTAATACGGATGGCTTAATGAGGTTTCCTTATCAAACATCACAAAATAAAATATCTCAAAAAGGAGATAAAATCTTAAGTCTTCCTGCCGGAGGTTATAATAACCATTGGACTAGAAATATTATTGCTAGTAAAGATGGCAAGAAAATTTATATTTCTGTAGGCTCTGGAAGTAATGTTGGCGAGAACGGTATGGAGCATGAAGTAAGAAGAGCGTGTATTATAGAAATCAATCCGGACGGAACAGGTGAAAAAGTATTTGCTACGGGCTTAAGAAATCCTGTTGGTATGGATTGGGCGCCTGGCACTTCTACCCTTTGGACTGCTGTTAATGAGCGTGATAATTTAGGTGATGATTTAGTACCCGATTACATAACTAGTGTACAAAGAGATGGTTTTTATGGTTGGCCTTATTCTTATTTTGGACAACACCCAGACCCACGCTGGAAAGATGACCCTAAACCAAAACTTGTTGCTAAAGCAATAGTCCCAGAAGTTGCTTTAGGAGCTCATACAGCATCTTTAGGATTAGCTTTTAACAATGGAAACACATTTCCGAACGTGTATAAAAATGCAGCTTTTATAGGCCAACATGGTTCTTGGAATCGCTCAGAATTTTCGGGATATAAAGTTATATTTGTGCCGTTTGAAAATGGCAAACCAAAAGGCAAACCACAAGATTTTTTAACAGGCTTTATTGCTAACTCATCAACCTCAGAAGTATACGGAAGACCGGTTGGCTTATGCTTTTTAAAAGATGGAAATTTATTGGTTGCAGATGATGCCGCAGGAGTTATTTTCAAAATATCAGCAAATAAACCATAACATAACGCTTTGAAACTACATCTTTTATTACTAGCTACAATAGTAGCTGGTACAACACAGGCTCAAAAATTAGATAGCACTAAAACACTTAATGAAGTTAAAATAAATGCTTATTTGGGCGAGCAAATCCTCATCAGCTTACCAGCAACAGCTACCATTATTAATAAAGCACAGCTAGAGCAGCGTACGCAAAACACCTTATTACCCGCTTTAAATAGCATTAGTGGTGTAAAAATGGAAGAACGTTCACCAGGTAGTTATCGTTTATCTATCAGAGGTAGTTTAATCCGCTCTCCGTTTGGGGTAAGAAATGTAAAAGTTTATTATGATGATTTTCCTTTAACAGATGCTGGTGGTAATACTTACTTGAATTTAATAGACCAAAATACAGTTAAGGGAATAGAAATTTTGAAAGGCCCAGACGGGAGTTTGTTTGGAGCAAACTCTGGAGGTGTAGTCTTAATTAATTCCTCATCAGCAGAAAAAACATCAGAATTTAGCGCCAGAAGAGGCTCATTTGGCTTATTTGGACAACATTTTGGTGTGCAAAATCAGGTTAAAAATTATGAATATAGTTTTAACCAAGCATACCAAGAAGCAGATGGCTACCGTATCAATAGCGCCATGCGAAGACTTTTTGTTCAAACTCAACAAAAGTGGAAGTACAACCAAAATGGAACTTTAAAATTTTCTGGCTTTTATGCTGATATGAATTATAATACGCCAGGTGGTTTAACAGAAGTACAATTAGTAGAAAATCCTAGAGCAGCAAGAGCTAGAGCAGAAGAGTTGAATACTGGTATTTATAATAAAAGTGTGTTTTTAGGTTTAAGTCATGATTATAAAATAACCAATAGCTTAAGACATTATATTGGAATATCGGGTTTAATAACCGATTTTAAAAACCCTTTCTTTACCAATTACGAGTTTAGAGATGAGAATTCTTATGCCTTAAGAACATATTTAGAATTAAAAAATAAAGAAACCAGTCCTATTAAATTGCAATGGAACTTAGGTTACGAATACCAAAGAACTAAGACAGATTTCCTTAATTATGGTAACCAAGCAGGTAATCCAACAACTTTAAGAGATGCCGACGAAATTAAAAATTTTAACGAGTTTATATTTAACCGGGTCGCTGTTCAATTATCGCCTCAATTTAAAGCAGAAGCTTCTGTAAGTTTAAACTTTAACAGATTTAATTTTAGAACGCTTCCACAATCACCGCAAATAGCAGCACAAGGTAATGTAAATTTTGACCCAACATTAATGCCTAAACTTGCTTTATCTTATTTAGTTACTCCGCATTTTTCTTTAAGGGCCTTAGTAAGTAAAGGCTATTCTACACCTACTAAAGATGAAATAAGACCATCAAACAGAATTATTAATACTTCTTTAAACGCAGAAGAAGGCTGGAATTATGAAGCTGGTTTAAGGGTTAGAACTAGAGATGAACGCATTTATGCTGATGTAAGTGCTTTTTATTACCGCTTAGACAATGCTATTGTGAGAAGGGTTAATACTAATGATGAAGATTTTTATGTTAATGCAGGTGGTACTAATCAGTTAGGTGCAGAAATTCAGTTGAATGCTAATATCATTAAATCTGAAAGGAGAATATTAAAAAGCTTAGACTATTATAACGCTATAACCATTTCTAAATTTGAGTTTAGAGACTACATCATCGGCAACAGCAATTTCTCTGGAAATATGCTTACAGGAGTACCTAAACTTAACTGGGTTAATGGTTTAAATGTCTTAATTTTAGATAGGCTTAATCTTTTTATTCAACATCAATACAATGGTAAAACATCTTTAAACGATGCAGAAACCGTTTTTGCTGATAGCTTCCATTTAATACAATCTAAGCTTAATTATATAGTGCCTTTTAGTAAAGTTAAGCTACACATTACTTTTGCTGTTGATAATTTATTAAACGAACAATACAGTTTAGGTAATGATATTAATGCTTTTGGTAACCGATATTTTAATCCGGCTGCAACTAGAAACTACTATGCTGGGCTGGCATTAAAATGGTAAATAATTAAAATTATGCAATACAGAAAACTAGGAGATACAGATTTAGAATTACCCGTAATTACTTTTGGTGCTTGGGCAGCTGGCGGATGGATGTGGGGTGGTGCAGATGACCAAGAAGCTATTAAAGCTATGCTGGCTGCTTATGATGAAGGTGTAAGCGCAATTGATACAGCTCCTATTTATGGGCAAGGCCATAGTGAGGTTTTGGTAGGTAAAGCTCTAAAAGAATTAAACAGAGATAAAGTACAAATACTCACCAAATTTGGGATGCGTTGGGATGATAACAAAGGCGATTTTGGTTTTAAAAGTGTAGATAATTTTGGTAAGGATATAGATATTTATAAATATGCTGCCAAAGAAAGTATCATTAAAGAATGTGAAGATTCTCTTAAAAGATTAGGTACAGATTATATAGACCTTTATCAAATTCATTGGCCAGATGTTACAACGCCAATACAAGAAACCATGGAAGCCGTGGAAGAGTTAATTAAAGCAGGGAAAGTAAGGTATGCGGGTGTTTGTAACTACGATGTAGCACAAATGACTGAGGCGGAGAAATACATCAAACTAGCTTCTAATCAAATACCATATAGCATGGTTAAAAGAGATATTGAGCAAGAAATAGTTCCTTATTGTTTAGCTCATGACAAAGGCATTTTGGCTTATAGCCCTTTAGAAAGAGGCTTACTTACAGGTAAAATGAAACCAGGTCATGTTTTTAATCAAGGCGACCATAGAGCTGGAATATATTTCTTTAAAGATGAAAACTTAGTTAAAGTTGATGCTTTCTTAAATAAGATAAAACCTTTAGCAGATGAAAGAAATATGTTGGTTTCTCAAATTGTACTCCGTTGGACGTTAGAACAACCAGGTATTACCATAGCCTTAGTTGGTGCCAGAAACGCAAAACAAGCGGTAGAAAATGCTAAAGCTGCAAGGGTACAATTATCAAAAGAAGAGATTAAGTTTATCAGTACCGAGCTTGATAAGCTTCAATTGAGTTTATAGAAAATTTTCTTGCGCTCGTTTCTAACGAGTGCTTAAAATGGTTTCTCGATTACATCGATGAGTCGTAACCATATTATAGTTTGGAAATCTTTTATAAGAAAAACTATCCGCTCTTCTTTTCTTGCGCTCGTTTGTAACGAGTGCTTAATATGGTTTCTCGATTACATCGATAAAGTCGTAACCATATTTAGTTTAGAAATCTTTTATAAGAAAATTCTTTTCTTGCGCTCGTTTGTAACGAGTGCTTAATATGGTTTCTCGATTACATCGATGAGTCGTAAACCATATTATAGTTTAGGAATCTTTTATAAGAAAAATTATCCGCCTCTATCGCCGGCTAGGCTCGTTCCTTTTGCGGGACCAAAAGGAACCAAAAGTCCTGAACAATCCCGCAGGAGCCTTTGCCGCACAAGGCCTATGTACACTCAAAAACAGTGAGCGCTTATTTTTGCTCATTTATGCTTTATGAAAGTTTTTATAAACTCGAACGCAAAACCGCATTCGCTATAGGCTTGGTTGTGCAAGATTGTAATTATTTCTGCTTCTGATTTTTCGTCTTTCCGGCTCTGGGGGATTGCTCATGCGTTTCGGGTTAGGCTGTGATTTTTGAATGGTTGTTCCTTTCTGGAAGTAGAAAGTATAAAGTACTGAGTAGAAAGTAAGTCAAGAGCGAATATTTAGGAAATTCCACTCATATTAAATCAAACTTACCTACAACGAATGATGGCCTATGAAGATTTGGATTGGAGTCAAATAAATCTTTTGCATAAACTTTAATAAAAAACTGGCAGAAAACAATCCGACGGGTGTTGTAGATACCTTCATCAAGTAAAACCACTCCCACCACTCAGGATTGTGGATGAAGATTTATTTAGATGAAACAACAAATATTCATCAGCCTTGATTTATTCATTTTTTGTTTATAGTTTTTCTTAGGCATTCATAAACTCGTTCCTCGTTTTTGTTTCCTTTCATCAAGGAAAAGAAAGAAGCCGATACCCGGCTAGGGTAAGAAAGCCCTTTGCGTAATAGTTAGTTTTTCTTAAATCCACAAAAATAAAAAGCTTACTTAGGCAGTTTCAAGTTATTAAAATTAGTCATGGTAAGTTCTGCACCAACTGTTACAAAGCTCTTGATGATAGCAATAGAACGCTCTATCAAAGCGGGTAAATCGGGTAGCTCATCTTGGTCAAAACCACTTAAAACATAATCAGCCTGGCGGCCTTTTGGGAAATGATCACTAATACCAAATTTAATGCGACTATACTCGTTAGAACCTAACAAACCTTCAATACTTTTTAAACCATTATGTCCGGCTGGGCTGCCTTTTGGTTTCAGCTTGATAGAACCGAAAGGAATGGCTAAATCATCAACAACTACCAAAACATTTTCTATCGGGATTTTTAGTTCTTTCATCCAATAACTAACAGCTTTGCCACTCAAATTCATATAAGTAGTTGGTTTTATTAGATGCAGCATTCGGCCTTTAAAAGAAACCTCTGTATAATAAGCTAGCTTTAACATAGAAAATTTAGCATTTTCTTGTTTTGCTAATTCATCCAACACCATAAAACCTATATTATGGCGATTATCAGCATACTCAGGACCTATATTTCCAAGACCAACAATTAGGTATTTCATCTTTAATCTTTATGAGCTCTTACTAAGGAAACGCTAGCTTCGGCAATTTCCAATTCTGTTTTAAAATTATTCCAAATATAAACTTTAAGTTCTGCCTGTTTAGAAATCTTAAAATTTTCAAACCTAACAGACTTATACAATACATACCAATTATCTACCACGGCCCTATCAGAATATATACTAAATGGCTTCCAAAAAATCATTTTACCTTGCTCTTCTAAAGTAAAAATCAAGGTTGCCCCTTTCATATCCCTTTTTCTTAATCTCCATTTAACTGAGATATTTATTCTTTTCGTATCCGGATTAATGGTTGTTTTAAAAGTTGGACCAAACTCATCTTGAGGTTTTATCACAACTGTATCGGCTGTAAAGCCCTCCCATAAAGAAGACTTTTTAGCTTCGTAAAATTCTTGCTTATCTTCTAAATCTTTTTTATTGATGCGCCAAATCTTTATATCACGTGTATCTAAAAGTTGATTTTCTGATGCAGAAAAGTGATTTACTTGAGGGGGCACAAAATCTAATTCTCCAGCAGCATAAGCAGCATGATAATTCCAATAATGATAGCCATCTTCAAGCTTTTGGAAGTTTTCGTATGGAATTAATTTTATCCTATCAAATTGAAAACCTAAATAATATTTAAACAGTCTAATTTGGGTCTCTGAAGCATAAACCGTTGTATTTTTCTTATCTCTGATGAATTTTTGAGCTATTAATCTTTGTTCAGCATAATTATACTCATCAGACGATTTCTTCTGAACAAATACATTAAGCAAAGGCAACAAAGCAATACCTAAGAAAATATACTTTTGATGTTTCTTAAATACTAGCATCAAACCAAAAATTAGAATTAAAGAAACTGCTTGATAGATAGCAACAGTCTTTATATCCCAGTATTCATCCAAAATAATAACGAGCATACTTGTAGCCAAAAGGAAAATAATTGGCCAAAATCTAAACAGCTTTTTATAATGATGAGCAATAGCTATAGCAGATACAGGCATAATGAATAAATAATGTCTGATATCAACGCATAACGGATGGTAAGAATGATAAGAAATACTCCAAAAATTAGCAGTTAAAATAAGAATGATAGCGCTTAAAAGCCAAAAGTTCTCTTTAGTTCTGCTATTGGTAAAAGTGTGTTTGGTTAAGCATAAAAACACCGCTAAAACAGGCAATATAAAAGCAGCTTCTTTAAAAAAGTGAAGAAATAACTCGTAACTAACACGATTTAAAACCACCTCTAAAGGTTGTCTATCGTAAGAGCATAAATTGGTATTATCATATTTTTGGATGAGTTCGAACCTATAAAACCAATTACCAAATTGTAAATATTGCCAATAAAAATAAACAGCCAATAATAAGCTCAACGAAAGTATAGCGCTAAACCAAAATTTTACTCGCTGAAGTCTTACTAAATCAACAATAAAGAAAAAAACAATTAGCGGAAATATAAACCAAATAGTTTCTTTGGTTAATAAACCTAAGAAAATAGTACTTGTAAACAGGAGACCACTTAAAACCTGCTTTCTTTGCCAATAAACACTATATTTTACTTTATATAAGAAAGTAATAGCTAGCAATATGAAAAAGGTAATCGGAATATCTACTCCAATTTTGTCGCTATAAAAAGTTATCCAAGGGTTTGAAAGTAAAATAGCTGTGGCTATCCAAGTTTTATAGGTTTCTCCTTTTAGATGATCATAAACTAATAGCAATAAACCCAAGGAAACCAACATGGGAAAAATGATAGAAACACCATCAGAAACACCAAAAAGCCAGTATAAAATCCCTAAAGGAACGACAATACCAAATCGAAATGTAAAAGTATTATCCCAGATAGGCTGCTTTTGAAAAAAAGCATGAGCTAGCTCTGCATAATTTAAATCATCAAAACCAAAATGTCCGGTGTAAGCAAATAAGTGCTGAAAAACCAAAAGAAAAAATCCAGCTAAAATAATAGCAAGCCCGCTTAGTTTTCTTTTATGGGTAAAATACCTCATACGATAGGCATACGAGCTAAAGGCGCAACATCTTGGCCAACAAAATCTTTTTTCAAAAACTTATAATAACCAGCAATGGCAATCATGGCCGCATTGTCTGTACAATATTCAAATTTTGGGATAAAAACATTCCAGCCTTTTTGCTGCGCCAAGGCTGTTAAAGCGGTACGTAGGCCAGAATTTGCTGATACTCCGCCAGCAATGGCAATATCTTTAATTTGATGTTCTTGAGCAGCTTTTTTAAGCTTGTTTAACAAGATAGAGACAATACGATGCTGTACTGAAGCACAAATATCGGCTAGATTTTCTTGAATAAAATTGGGGTTTTGCTTTACGTTATCTCTAACAAAATACAGAATAGAAGTTTTTAAGCCGCTAAAACTAAAATTTAAGCCCGGTATTTGTGGTTCTGGAAATTGATAAGCGTGTGGATTACCCGTTTTAGCATATTGGTCTATTAAAGGCCCTCCTGGATAAGGCAGTTCAAGAATTTTTGCTGTTTTATCAAAAGCTTCGCCTGCGGCATCATCTGTAGTTTCTCCTAGAATCTCCATCTCAAAATAATCTTTAACCAAAACAATTTGGGTGTGCCCTCCAGAAACTGTTAAGCAAATAAAAGGAAACTCAGGAAGCTTTTTATCCTCTCTTTGGTTGGGGATAAAATGAGCTAAAATATGTGCCTGCATATGGTTTACCTCTACTAATGGTATTTCATTTGCTAGAGCAAAAGCCTTGGCAAAAGAGGTTCCCACTAATAAAGAGCCTAATAAACCAGGGCCGCGTGTAAAAGCTACTGCATCTATCTGATTTTTATTTATTTTTGCTTCAACTATGGCCTGGTGAACAGCCGGAATAATATTTTGTTGATGTACTCTGGAAGCTAATTCTGGTACTACACCACCATATTGATGATGAATAGTTTGGTTTGCTATAATATTAGATGCTATTACGCCGTCTATACATACAGATGCCGAGGTTTCATCACAAGAAGATTCTATTCCGAGAATTATTGCCACAAGTTATTAGATAAAGTTTAAAAGCAAAATTATTAAAAAAGTATTCAAAATATCGCTTTATGTGTTATTAACTATCATCTTGATGATAGGAACACTTATTTTTTCTTTGCAATTTAAACCTGTACAAACTTGGGCAGCAAAAAAAGCCGCTTCTTTCTTAGCTGATGAGCTTAAAACCCGTATAGAAATTAATTCTTTGTATTTAAAGCCCTTCAAATCTTTAGTATTAGAGGGGCTATTGGTTGAGGATTTAGAAGGTGATACACTTTTACTAGCGCCAGAACTAGAAGTTGATATAGATTATTTTGCTCCATTTTCTGAAAGAAAAATTGATTTAGACTATGTAGAACTTACCGATGCTAAGTTCTTCTTGAAATCTTATAAAGATAGCACTACTAACTTAACCTTTATCATCAATTACTTTGATTCTGGCAAAGTTGACACCACTAAAAAACGCCCCTTCAACTTTAGTCTAAACAACATTATCATCAAAAATTTAGACTTTAGGTATATCAACTACCTATCTCAAATAGTTTATAAAGAAGGTATTGATTATAACAATATACATTTATGGAATTTTAGTGCAGATATTAATGATTTAGACACCAAAAACCATCTTTTCAAAGCTCAAATCAATAAACTCCGATTTAAGGAGAAAACAGGTTTTGTTTTAAATAATCTTACTGGCGCTTTAACTATTGATACCAATAGCATTACGGTAGAAAATATGCTTTTACAAACGCCAAGCACCACGCTAACTGATTATTATAGTATGCGTTTTAAAAGCTTTAAAGATTTTCAGGATTTTAATAATAAAGTAACTGTTGAAGCACATTTTAAAAACGCAAAAGTTGTAGCTAAAGATATCGCCTATTTTGCCCCACAGTTGGCTAAAATGGAATTAGTTTTAGATGTAACTGGAAATATAAAAGGGCGCATTAATAATCTAAAGGCCAGAGATTTAACCATAAAAGCCGGGCAAGCAACTTATATAAAAGGAGACTTTAATTTACGAGGTTTACCAGATTGGGATAACACTTTCTTAGACCTCAGGTTTGACCAAGTTTATAGCAATAAAAAAGATATTGATTATATCTTAGGAAAAGCTACTGCTCATAAAGTAAAAGCAATCCCTGCTATTATTGATAAATTTGGTAACATCAATTTCAATGGACAGTTTACCGGTTTCCAAAATGATTTTATTGCCTATGGAGAGTTTAAAACTAAACTAGGCAGATTAAAATCAGACATCAACATGAAAATTGACAAAGCTGGTATTCCTTCTTATACGGGTAACTTACAAGCTTTTGATTTTAATATTGGGGAGCTCACAAACCAGTCTACTTTAAATCGTACAAGCTTTACGGTTGATGTAAAAGGAAGAGATTTTGAGCTGAATAACCTTTATGAAGAAGTTGCAGCATCTGTAAAATATTTTGATTTTAAAGGTTATCGTTACAGCAATATTAAGGTTGATGGCACCATTAACAAGCAACTTTTTGACGGTAAAGTAAAAGTTAATGATAAAAATTTAAAGCTTGATTTTAATGGTATAGCTAATCTTAACCCAAGCTTACCCGAGTTTAAATTCAAAGCTCAAATAAGACAAGCAAATCTTCATAAGCTTAACCTTTATAAAGACACCATACAAATTGATGCAGACTTTACCACAGATTTTACAGGTAACAGCTTAGATAATATACAAGGAAACTTAGAACTTAGCCAAGTTAAAGCCACTACAAAAGACAGTTCTTTTGTAATAGATTCTGTTTATTTAAGAGCTAGAGGAATTGGTAAAGATAGATTGCTCGCACTTAGTTCTGATATTGGTGATGCCAGCATAAAAGGTCAGTATGATTTGGCAACACTACCATCGGCATTTAAAACAGTAATCAAAAAGTATATCCCATCTTTAAAAACTAAAATTGTACCTCCAAAAGATCAAAATTTTGAGTTTAATATTGATTTAAAGAATTTCGATTATGTTTCTAATATCTTCTTTCCACAACTTAAAATTCCGGAAAGAGGTGTTTTTAACGGAAAATTCGATTCAAAAAACAACTTGGTTAATTTAAACGGATATGTAAAAACCATTAAGTACAACAATATGGTTTTTAATAATTTGATTATCGACCAAAATACTAATCCTAAATCTTTTGAGGCTATTTTATCATTAGATAAAGTAGAGTTTTCTGAAAATGGCTTATTTGTTCAAAACATTGTTCTTCAGAATACATTAAAGAGTGACAGCTTAACTTTTAACGTTAAATTATCTGATAAAGATGCTGTTAACCAGTTAGACTTGTACGGTTTAGTAGAATTTGGTAGTGATACTTTAGCTAAAGTTAGCGTATTACCATCTGATATTATTATTGATAATCAGATATGGAAAGTTGAAGATAAAGCCAGTATTAAATTTGAAGAAAATAAAACCATTATAGAAGGTTTTGAGCTATCTAACAGCACCCAATTGGTAGCCGTTAATGGTGCTATATCAGCCTCAGAAGATGATTTATTAGAAGTAGTTATAGAAAATCTACAAATGTCTTCTTTGAGCCAGCTTACCAAAAACTTTGGAGTAGAGTTAAAAGGTGTGATGAATGGTACAGCTAACATGTCGGCCATTTTGGGCAACCCCAATATTGGAGCAGATATTACAGTAGATTCTTTACGTTACAACAGAACAGAAATAGGATTTGTAAACTTGACTTCTGCTTATGATAATGAAGAAAATAATATCAATATCAAAGCAAGTGTAGAAAAAAACGAAAAGAAAACCACAGACATTACTGGCATTATCGATTTTAAAAGCGAGACCAATAACTTAGACTTGGTAATGAGCTTAGACCAAACAGAACTTATTTTGTTTGAACCCTTTGTGAAAAGCTTAATCACCAAACTTAAAGGAAATATATCATCAGATTTAAAAATCACCGGCAAGTTTAGCAATCCACAAATTGATGGAGATGTGAAGTTAATTAATGCCGGGTTTATGGTTAATTATCTAAAAACAGCTTATACCATTAATGACGATGTTAGTATAGATAATAGCCTTATACAAATAGAAGATTTAGAAATTGTTGATGCTTTTAAAAATAAAGCCATAGCAAATGGCAGTGTAGATTTAAAAAATCCATCAAATCCATTGCTTGATATAAGTGTGAAAGCCAATAATTTTATGGCACTTAACACCACCTCTAAGGATAATGGAATTTATTATGGTACTGCATTTGGAACGGGTACTTTTACTTTCAAAGGCCGTACAGATGCCATGAACATCAATATCAAAGCTAAAACAGAAGAAGGTACTGTATTTACCATTCCGCTAAACAATGCATCAACCGTAGGAAATAATGATTTTATTACTTATGTAGCAAAAGACACTTCATTAAATAAAACTAAAAAAGAGAACTTCTTTAATGGTTTAACCATGGAGTTTGAGCTTGAAGTAGGGCAAAGCTCTGTAACCAATATTTTAACCGAGGTAGGAAACCTCTCTGGTAAAGGCGATGGGCAGTTAAGACTAAGAATTACCAGTTTAGGTGATTTTGAAATGTTTGGTGATTATATCATTAACGAAGGTAAATTTGATTTTACGGCCAATAACGTTATTAATAAAACCTTTGACATTAGAAAAGGTGGTACCATACGCTGGACTGGCGACCCTAGCGATGCAAACATCAATTTAAATGCAGTTTATAGTACCAGAACTAGCCTTTTACCACTTTACCAAGCTGCCGGAACTACCCTTCCGGATGACCAAAGAAATTTACGTGTTTTAGCTGAGGCTGAGATGATGCTTAAAGGCTCTTTATTAAATCCTGATATTACTTTCAACTTAGCTTTCCCAAATAATACAGATATTAAAACACGTTTACAAGGCTATCTAGATAACGAAGATAATGAAGCGCAACAAGTAATTAACTTGGTAGTAAGAAACAGTTTTAACGGTAATTCTGGTGCAGGTATTGGCTTTACTAATAATGATTTATTGGGATCTGGTTTAGAGCTTGCTTTTAGTAAAATCAATAATATCATCTCCCAATCTTTAAATATTAAAAACTTAGATATTAACGTACGTTCACAAAATGAAATTGGTGGTAGTTATAGCTTTTTCAATAACAGGTTAAGAATTACAGGAAACTTCGTTAATAACAGATACTCTAATGACGTGTTAAACAACAACTTGTTAAATTCTAATTTGAATGATTTAACCAGAGATGTGGAAATGTCTTTTAATATTAATAAGGATGGAAGCTTTGTAGCTAAATCTTTCCAGAGGCCAACCAATCAGGATTTATTTAACTTGAATACAGATTTATATGTAAACGGCTTTGGATTGGTTTATACCCAAGAATACGATACATTTAAAGAATTTATTAGAAATACTTTTGCCAGAGGAAAACGAGAAGCAGAAAGCAAGGAAAATGCTGAGGACAGAAGAAAAACACTTAGCAAACCTATTATAGTTACCCCAAAAGAAGAAGAGGAAAATTAATTTCTTAACCTTCCTCTTTCAATCTAAATTATCTTTCTTTCATAATGGTATGCCCCATTTTATCTCTTTTAGCTTTTAAATAAAGTTCGTTATGCTTGTTAGATTCAATTTCTATAGGCACATTATCAACTACTTCTAAACCATAACCTATTAAACCAGCTCTTTTTGTAGGGTTGTTAGACATTAATTTCATCTTTCTAACGCCTAAGCTTCTAATAATCTGAGCTCCAACTCCATAATCTCTCTCATCCATACCAAAACCTAAAGCTATGTTGGCTTCAAAAGTATCCATCCCATTTTCTTGAAGGTTATAGCTCTTTAGTTTGTTTACTAAACCAATTCCTCTACCTTCTTGGTTCATATAAACAATTAAGCCTTTCCCTTCTTTCTCTATCATCTCCATGGCTTTATGTAACTGCGGACCACAATCGCATCGGCAAGAGCCAAAAATATCTCCTGTTATACAAGAACTATGGACTCTTACCAAGATAGGTTCATCTTCTTCCCAACTACCTTTTACGAGAGCTAAATGGTTTTCTCCGGTGTTTACCTGTGTAAAAGCAACCATTTCAAAATCGCCCCACTCGGTTGGTAATTTTACAGAAACTTCTTTCTTAATTAGCGATTCTGTTCTTAAACGATAGGTAATTAAATCCTGAATAGAAACAATCTTCATATCCAGTTTTTTTGCCATTTCTAGCAGTTCTGGTAAACGAGCCATTTCTCCTTCTTCGTTCATGATTTCGCAAATCACTCCGGCAGGTTCAAAGCCAGCTAATTCTGCTAAATCAACAGCAGCTTCTGTATGTCCGGCTCTTCTAATAACACCGCCATTTTTAGAAATTAAAGGAAAAATATGGCCTGGTCTGCCTAAATCCTCTGCTTTAATTTTAGGATCTATAAGTGCCATAATGGTTTTAGAACGGTCTGATGCTGAGATACCAGTAGTACAACCATGACCAATTAAATCTATAGAAACAGTAAAATTGGTTTCGTAAGTGGCAGTATTTTTACCCACCATCAAATCTAAATTTAACTCTCTACTTCTGTCTGTAGTGATGGGGGCACAAATTAAACCTCTTCCATGCTTAGCCATAAAGTTGATAACTTCTGGTGTGGCGTTACGAGCAGCTGTTAAAAAATCACCCTCATTTTCGCGGTCTTCATCATCTACAACTATGATAATTTTACCCGCTTTAATATCCTCAATTGCTTCTTCTATTGTATTAAGCATGTTTTATTATTTAAATATCTAAAACGTAAACAAATTGGCTACTCATTTTAGTTTTTGATACAGACAAATTTAATGATTTTTAATACGCCTTTTGATTTTTAACTCATTGTAAAGTCAGGCCTATGCAATAATTATAAGGTACTTTTTTCTTTCTTCTTAAAAAATCTTTTAAAAAAGTTTTTGTAGAAATCTGCATCAAATAAGGCCGAATCTACAGTTGCTTTATAGGTAAGAAATAAACCAAGAGGTGTAAGTACAATTATGGCAATCCACATTCCAACAACCGGAGAAAGTCCGCCCTCTTTTACCGATTTTTCACCAACCGTACTGATGATATGATAAATTAAAAAGAAAATTACTGAAACCACTACAGGTAAACCTAAACCTCCTTTTCTAATAATTGCACCTAATGGAGCGCCAATGAAGAAAAGTACTAAACAAGAAACAGAGAGGGTAAACTTACGATTGTATTCTACCAAATACCTCCTGATAGTTTTCATAAATTCATCTGCTTGAAATATATGAGGTTCTAAACCATCTTTAGCATATCTTACATTATCTAAAGCAGATGTTACAGCAGAAGCATATTGTGTACTGTCTAAACCTGCAAAAACGCCATCTTTTTTAAAGTTTAAACCCGATTTACCAACCGCTGTGTTATACTTGGCAGTGCCATAAAATATTTTATAATAAGATTCTAAGGATTTTGCACCTACCATTCTGATGCTATCGTACCTTACTCGGGTATCTTTCTCCGCAGAATCTAATTCTTTTAAATTCATCATTTGGAAGTTGTTTTTAAACAAATTTTCATCTTCCCTTTTGAAGTTAAATGATGATAAATCAAAACGCTGCTCTGTCTCCTTAAAATTGAAACGTGTTAAACGCTCTCTGGGGTCATAGCCTTTTCCATTGCTCTCTTCATAGCGTACACCGTCTTTTAATTTTAAAATCAGGAACTTTTTATCCTCAGTTTTATACATCTCTCCTTCGTTCGCCATCAAAACATTGGTGTTTCCTGTGCCTTTAGATTGGTCGTAAATCACAATATCTTTTAAAACATCGCCACTATCTGTTTGAAGTTTTTGTTTAACACGGATAGAATATCCTGGTATGCTATTATTAAAAATACCTTCTTCTATTAAAAAAGCTGCCTTTTGATTTCTGACATCATAAAGCAAAGAACCCATTTTTAGATTCGCTACTGGCAACATAAAATCAGAAAAAAGGAAAGCAGCTATGCTAAGCCCAACAACCATAGCTACCAATGGTGCCATAGCTTTTTGTAAAGAAATACCTGCTGATTTTATGGCAACCAATTCATAATTTTCTCCAAGGTTACCAAAAGTCATGATGGAGGATAGCAAAACAGCTAAAGGTAGTGCCATAGCCACATTGGTAGCTGCGGCATACATAAGTAGCTGTAGAATTACATACCATTCGAAACCTTTACCTATTAAATCATCAATATATTTAAATAGAAAAAGCATCAATAGCACAAACATCACAATAAAAAATGTGACGATAAAAGGCCTAATAAAAGCTTTAATTATGAGTAGGTGTACCTTTTTCACTTTGCAAAAGTAGCAAAAATCAGGCGCCTATTACACTTAAAAGGTTTTCTATTTGGATATTCCAGATTAATTGACGGTCTTTTAGATTTTCTTGGAGTGCAAAATCTGTGATAACCAAGGCTACATCATTGGTTAACTCATCTTTGATAATTTCTAACTCAAAAAAAGTATAGGGTTCATCATCTATCCAGGCAAATTTTACTGATTTAGCCTCTTTAGAAGAAAGCATTTTAGCTTTTTGCTCTTCCCCATCATCCCAAACAAAAGTATACACATGGTCCTTTATGAACACATCATCAGCAAACCATTGCGATAAACCATTAGGTTCGCTTATGAAACTATATAAAATTTTTGGTGAGCATTTAATCTCGTATTCTAATGTAAACTTAACTTTATCAGCCATGTATAAGATTTATAAATTGCTAGGGTAAAAATATATTAAAGTTTTTTTCACAAACTTTTCTAAAGAAAGGTATTTTACTTTATATTTGCAAACCTTTTAAAAAAGACCATCATTTGGCGGGGTAGCTCAGATGGTTAGAGCGCAGGATTCATAACCCTGAGGTCGGCAGTTCGATCCTGCTCCCCGCTACCACAACAAAAAAAGCCACTTTAAAAGTGGCTTTTTTGATTTCAAGCTTTTATTAAGCTATCAATCTTAATTATTTAATAAATTAAAATCTAGTTTATCAAAACCTTTTGATAGTCTTTAAAACCTTGCCCGTTAACCATTACAAAATATAAACCTGCAACTGGCTTTTTGATAACTACCTGATTTAAAACTTCCCTCATTTGAAGTGATTCTTCATAAAGCCTTTTTCCGCCAATATCGAAAAGAGCTAAGGTAGCTTGCTTATTTAAATGAGAAGAGGCATTAATTTTTATAATTAAATTATCGCCATTAACATACGCACTTAATCTATCTATATCTTGTAAAGCATTTTCTGTTACTTTTGGTCCATAAAGCTTAAATTTTCCATCAAAATCTACCTGTTTCAGGACGTAGTAATTATTTCCTTTTAATGGTTGTTTATCAAGATAAAAATATTCCTTATTGTCTTCTGGTCTGTTATCGCTCTCTATCCTTTTTAAGAAAGTTTCTCTTTTAAAATCATCATATCTTAAAACATCAAAATGAGAGTGATTTGGCTCTGCTGAAGTAGTCCAGCTTAGCACATTCATATCACCTAAAGTTTTTACTTCAAATTTGTTTAGAGTTACCGGTAAGGCTTGCTGTGTAGCAATGGGTTCTAATCTTAACGAACTAGCCCAGTTACTGAGTTGAGAATTCAAATTAACATGACTGTTATTTCCATCAATAATTTGACTATTACCTGAAAAATTAGCGTTTGAAAATATGGTTAATTTATACCCTGAGGGGATATAAAATGAGGAAAATTTATTATCAAAACCTGATGGAAAAGAACTATAATTTCCGGGTAAAAAACTCATTTTAACAGTTCCTAAACCATTCAATTCATCGTAACCTATAGCAACCCTACTTATTTTTAATGATGATACTTGCTTTAAGATTGATACATCTAGCACCGAAACATTTGCTTCACCAGTATAAACAAAAGAAGTACCGCTTAAATTGTCTCCTACGTATAGTTCTATACTATATCCTAAAGGTATTTTAACAGATGAAATAGAATCATTTAACAATCCTAGCGCTGCTAAGTCTGCTTGTAAATAATTACCTTCTGAAAGGTTTACTACTATACCGTTAAAATTACTTTTATCATAAACCAAAACTTGGTTTAAGTTAGTTTGATAAAGTTCATTTAACCATCCTGGTTGATAACCTAATCTTAATTTTAATTGTGCTTCATATAAAGATTCTGGAAAAACTTTGGTTCCGTTTGATTCTAACCTTTTAACCGTATTAGATACAAATGTTGTTGCTACACCGTTTAAACCTATAATGGTTACAGGTGCTGATTTGAAATTCACACTATTATCAGGATTCCAGAAACTAAAATTAGAGGTTGGAGCAGCACTAGAATTTGAGTTTGTTCTATTATAGTTCCAAAGTACAAGATTTTGCATATGATGAGGCAAATTCTCTGCGGCCCCACCAACCTTATTGTAATATAATCCTCCTTTGTTTACATCTAGTAACGAATTACGGGGTTGCCCAGCGTGGCACTCAAAACCTGTTGCTGCAGGAAAGGTATTACGCCACAGAACTGCTCCTACGGATCTTTCTACCATACCATAAGAATGCTGCTGACCAGATAACACAGTTCCTTTATAAGTTTCATCAGTGTTATTACCTATTAATGTCCAGCTACCGCCTGAAGAAAAAGCTTCATGCCCAGCATTTCCAATAAGCTTATTATTAATAAAAGATACACATCCAGAATTTTTCGTAATTCCAATTCTGTTGACATCTTTGAAAACACAGTTAGATATCCAAGAATTTGTTATTCTGTTCAAATCAAAAATTACCCAACCAGAATCATCTTGCCAAGTACGATGATGGGAAAATGTTCTTTTCCAATTTCCACTAAAAGCAATATCTTCTACACCTACTTCTTCTATGTAATTAGCTTTTCTAACAGACCAACTTTTAGATGCAGATATATCATAAATTAAGGGTTCTTTAAAAGTTATCTGATTACCAGATACTGCAACAATTTGATGATACACGCTAATTCTTAACGCCGTAAGATTTGTCATTGAGCTTTGTTTAGTATGAGGTGTAAGCTCTGCATTAATAGCATTAATATCATTATCAAAATAAGTTAATAAAACCCATTTACCAGGTTGTAGTAAAGAAGATGAAGCATTAGAAACCGTAATAGTAAAGCTACCTTTGGCAGATGCTGCTGTGGTATTGGTGATAAAAGTCTCGGCATTTGTTCCATCATCATATCCCAGAAAAATACCAGGATTAATTTTCCATTGGTTATTTAAAGTATCTGGAGCCGGAGGATTAGAGCCTACAACTTGCGGAACATTAAATGTTTTCATAAATAATTCTGTACCTCCTGGACCAGAACCACTACCTCTTAATACAATGTTTGAAGCATTAACTTTAATAGGAGTGTATTTATCATCTGTAGCAGAAGCTATGATAAATTTTCCTTTTGGAAAAAACACAATAGCAGGCTGATTAGTTGAAGCTGCCGCGTTGATAGCATTTTGTATTGCTGTTTTATCTGAAACAGTATCATCTGCAATGGCACCATAAGCCGTTACATCAAAAACAGGGAAATTTACCCGAGGTATTCTCTTTTCTCCATGATGATAACCTGCAAAAGAAAAATCGGGTAAAATATTTGTTGAGCTTTGAGTTTTAAACTCAGTAAAAGCGGGAGTTTCTGTTTGGGCAAATAAGACATTAACCCAAAAACAAAACAGCAATCCGAAGAAAATTCTTAGTTTCATTTGATTTAAAATTTTAGGTGAATAAATGAGGAGAGCACTAACTTTAATTCATCAAAAATTTACCACCATAACGTGTGTGGCTACCTTCTAACGTTAATAGGTATATACCCTTATTTAATGATAATGGAAGAACAGTTTCATTATATCCATTATTTAGCAAAACCCTTTTTGTAAAAATATTTTGGCCTTGGATACTAAATATTTTAACGCTTACTTCTTCTTTTTGCAAAGCAGATATATGAAGCTTTACTTGTTCTTGGCTAGGAATAATTTTAATATCGGAAACAGCACCATTAAGGGCATTATTTACATAAATGGGACCATATATTTTAGATACTCCATCTAAATCAACCTGTTTTAAAATATAATATGTTACACCTGGAGAAGCATTTTTATCTGTAAAATCATAACGTTTTAAAGATGAAGAATTAATAGCTCCGTTTATTTTAGCAATTGGATTAAAACTTTTACCGTCTTTAGCGCTAGAGATTTCAAAATAGGAGTTGTTTTGCTCTGATAAAGTTACCCAACTTAAATAATTACCATCTGTACCAGCTTTTGCTTCAAATTTATCAAGCTCTACTGGTAAAGTTTCTCCTAGTACACCTAAAGAAGTATAAGGAGCAACGGGTGCAGCTCCATAGTTAAGCCCCCACTCCAATGAAATATCAAATGTGCCTATCGCCGGATTGACTTTTACACCTGTAGTTACACTTAACTTACGGTATAAAGAACGGCTAGCAGTTGATATAAAAACACCATTAACAGTTTTACTCCAAGAGGTACCTGGGTCTTCACCTATACAACCTATTAAATCTACTCTTTCCCAAGTGGTACCAGTAGTATTATATTCTAGCTCTACAGCATCATCTCCACCAAAACCAAGTGCACCGCCTGTAGATAAACCAGCTCTTTTAGAAGCTGTGGCATTTGGCAAATTTGTAGCTACCTCGCTTGTTAAAAAGCCATTAGTACCAGTAAAATAATAGACAAAAAGACCTCCTGCAGGGATTTGAGATGTAGTTCCGTCATCTGCAATAGAAGTAGTAGAAGCTGTTGCGGATGTGGTGGAGCCATTATAGTAACTTCTAATTCTAATTTTAGAAAGATCTACTGCTGCACCAGAGGCATTGATAATTTCAATTGCATTTTGCGAACTACTTCCATCAAAATACTCTGTTATATAAATATTTGGAACCTGCGCTAAAGTAATCTTAGCTATAGCCGATAGCATAAAAAATAGTATATATTTTCTCATGGAACTTGATTATGAAATGATAAAAATTGGTTTATATAATAGTAGTAGTTCTATTATTTCATCGGAGGACCAGCTTGACCTAAAGAATTTATAGGTGCAGCAGGAATTTCATTATTTACTAAAGCCCATTCTTTAGCTAAATCAAATACCTCAGGATTTTCTACTACTCCGGTTTTAACTGATGAAATTCTGTACAATGCCCTATTAGATGCTGTTAGTTTTGTTCCACTAACTTTCCAAGCTTGCATATCAGGATTATCACCTATTTTACCAAACAAATCAACTCTCTTCCATCCGCTACCATTATTGTACTGTAACTCTATGGCATCATTACCATTAAAACCTAAACTGCCTCCTTTAGAAATCCCTGCTCTTTGAGATTTCTTTGCATTAGGAAATGTAGCATCAGCATCTTGAAAGCCGTCTTGCCCTGTAAAATAGAAAACAAAAACACCTTGATGAGGAATTTTATTGGTAACGCCATCATCTGCTAGGGTAGCAAAACTAGGGCTAGAATGTGTTAAACCACCATTGTAATAAGTGCAAATTCTTAGACTTGAAATATCTATAGGAGCACCAGAATTATTTACAATTTCTATAGCATGCTGGTTTTTATCGCCTTCTACATACTCTGTCATAAAAATTGTTTGCGCCTTCAGTTGAAAGCAAGAGATTGCCATTAAAGTACTAAATAAAAGTCTTTTCATTTTTTTGAAGAATTAAGGTTTTATAATTAATTGATTAACCAATATTAAGTAGCTTCAAAAAAATGTATCGAGGAAAATCTTATCTAAATAGGCTGAAAATTTTAAAACGCTTTTTTTGACAAGCTTCTAAATAAAAAAGCTCCGGCAGATTAAACCGAAGCTTTGAAATACACCTATAAATATTGATTTTAATTTACCGAGTAGCTATCTGTTAAAGTGCTATAATTTTTAAATCTTGAGGCTAGTTGTTTTACCTGCATCAGCCCCTTGAGGCATATTTAAAGATATTTTTTTGCCCATAAAACTCATATCAATTTTTAATAATTTATGAGTAGGATCTGCTACGTAAAGCATCCAACCGTTCAAGCTTTTCTCAAACATATATAAACCGGCTTGTTTAAAATCAATAGCACCAATACCCGCAACATTAAGTTTTGTAGGTTGATATACAGCTAACATACATAAGGTTTTATCTTTATTAATGATTGATTGTACGGTTTTACTATTATCAAGCAGTAAAAAATCTGGTTGGTAATTCATAATTTCTGCTTTAGCGACACCTGGCAAAACAACATAAGCATAGCTGGCCCCTTTAACTTGCTTGCCATGCTCAATCTCTAAAGTAAAAATATCTTTCTTTAACTCTTTTTCTTTATCATAAACAAAAGCTATTTCACCCCAACTTCCGCTTTGTAATTGCTTAGTTATTTTTAACTTGGTTGATGACAGCGGATAATATCCAATTTTATT
The DNA here is from genome assembly GCF_009674685.1 of Pedobacter puniceum. GTDB lineage: Bacteria > Bacteroidota > Bacteroidia > Sphingobacteriales > Sphingobacteriaceae > Pseudopedobacter > Pseudopedobacter puniceum. Next base: position 211,059 of record NZ_WKJI01000001.1, on the reverse strand, counting down.
ATGATAAATCCATTTAAAGTTTGATGAGCTTAATTCGCCTTTTGATAACGTTTTAAGACTTTTATCAAATACTAAAACATCGCCATTAGCATAAGTTTGATTTATTGTTGTAAAAACAGAATCTGGAAGATTTGTTCTAATATCTGAGCCTAAACAGATAAGTTTATCGTTTAAATAAAACCAAGCTTTATTAGCTGTTAAAGAATCTCTGTTTAATTGAAAAGCAGTTATTCCAAATTTACCATTGGTTACTCCGCCTGTAAAGTCTCCTTTATTACGATACCCTTCTATTGTTAAAATAGGTAATGGGCCAGATTTTTGGAAATTTGTAACACCAGGTAATTTTTTCCAATTCCAAACAGGTGAAATATCATCATATTCTGTTCCATCTACATATAAAAATGTTGTTCCATTCCCTACATGGTAACCTTTTAAATTCTCTCTGTTTAATGCTTCTGTGGCTTGTATTCTGTTTGAAGATAGTTTAACAGAGGAAGACCAATTTAAAGAACGATGAATTGTCATATCTGAACGCCAAAAATGCTTGGTTCCTGTAATATGAGGTGCTTTTGAAGGTGCATAATTGCTACTTATATAAGCTTTGTAACTGTCTTTAAACTTTTCATCTACATAAATCATATCAATAACAGCGTAAGCTAATGCTAAAGATTTTGACCTTTGAGCACCTTTAAAAAACTGCCTTCCCAAAGCATTAACATCCATTGTACCTTTCCAATTTACCCAGCTAAAACCTTCTAAAATTAAATTTCTGATAATATTTAAACTTTCTTCGGGAAGTTTTAGAGTGGTACCAGATAACACACGAGCCCAAAAACTCATGGATGTTACAAAACTGAGCCCATAATTACCAAATTGCTGTTGTGGACCATGTTGATGAAAGCTAAAATCTGGCTGTATACCTTCTTCTGTAGTAATTCTAAGCTCTGAAAAAATAGTATCTCTTGCTCTTTTAGCAAGCTTTTCATCTTCTAATAAAATAGCTTTAAATAAAACATTTCCTGCTTGCCATACTTTGTTTTGCCCGGTTTGCTTGAATCCGGATTTATTAAGTACAACAATAGCTTGCTGCATCTCTTCTACGGATAACTCATTCTTTAAAAATATAAATGCAGGACCTAAAGTTTTAGGTATTCCTATTTCATTATACCACCAATTACGGCATACTAGCTTAGCTTTAAACCAAAAGTCCATAGCTTTATGAAGCGCAATTTTTATATCAGGATTTTTATAAAATCCGGATTCTGAGTTGCTGTAAAGCAAAGTCAAAGCAAGAATTCTATCAGCATGTATTTTTGGCGACCATCCGGAGAGTTTGTCGTCTTTATAATTAATATCGCTCCAGCTACCATCATTATTTAACAATTTTAATGCAGTGTTTACCATAACAGAATCGCTCTTCTTTTTTTGATAAACTTCTACAGTAACTTGGTCTACAGCTTTGGGGTCTTGATCTAGACTTTTGATAATTTCATTTAGCTCTTTATAGTTATCATCATTCATCAAATAATAACTTTTAACATTTTTTTCTAAAATGCTAAAAAGAGATTGTTGTGCATTTACCACAGTAAAAACACAGCAGAATAATAAAGTAAGAAAATATTGCATGTAAGGTTTAATTATTGATGATCAAAAGTATCCTTATCAAAAAGTTTAAGAAGAAGAAAATCTTAAATTTTTATGGCGATAATTATAAGTCTTCCTCTTTTTCATCAGTTAATTTCTCTGCATACAAGGAGGGTGATTTACCATATTGCTTTTTAAACTCTTTGGCAAAATACCGGGTATCATTAAAACCTACTTCATAAGAAACTTGATATACCGTTAAAACATTTTGCTCTAGAAGTTGGGCTGCCCTTTTTAACCTGATACTTTTTATAAAATTGTTAACAGACATATCTGTTAGAGATTTAATTTTTTTATAAAAAACTGGTGTACTCATGCCAATTTTTGTAGCTAGCTCGTTTACCCCAAAATCTGGATTACTTAAATTATCTTCTATATGTGTTAAAACTTTATTTAAGAATTCTTGATCATTAGACTCTATCAAAACATTGGTTGGCTCTAATGTCATTTGCCTGATAAATTTTTTGCGCATTTGCTCTCTTGAAGACAAGAGGTTGTTGATATTTAATAGCAAAATCTGTACACTAAATGGTTTTGTTAAATAAACATCAGCCCCAGTTTTTAAGCCCGAAACTTGATGAATATTACCAGAACGAGCTGTCAACAAAATTACCGGAATATGGCTTGTTCTATCATCGGTTTTTAACCTTCTACAAAGTTCTAAACCATCTAATTCTGGCATCATTACATCACTCACAATAACATCAGGAATATGTTCTACAGCTAAATCCCAACCTAAAAGACCATGCTCTGCTTCTAAAACATGATAGCCATTTAAAGATTGTAAAATAAAATTTCTTACATCTTGATTATCTTCTACAATTAAGATGGTAGGTTTATCTTTAATATCAGTTTTAGTAAAAATTTCCTCTTCAGGAAGAACTGTTGTATCTACTAAGGTATAATGCGAAAGGTCATCACTATTTCTATAGCGTAAATTGATTTCGTCTTTTCGGAAATGCTTAATCCCTTTTTTTAGTTTTAATGTAAAAACAGAGCCTTTATTTAAACCTTCTGTACTTACAAAAATATCACCATGATGCAGTAACGCTATTTTTTTTGACAAAGCTAAACCTATACCAGTACCAATATTACGCTTACTTAAATCTTCTACCTGAAAAAAATTAGTGAAGAGCTTTTCTTTGTCTTGTACAGAAATACCTTTCCCGTTATCTTCAAAATTGATATAGGTATATTCATCATCAGTAGATACAGTAACTGTAATTTTACCTTTATCTGGTGTAAATTTAAAAGCATTTGAAAGTAGGTTAAAAAAAACCTTTTCTAACTGCTCTTTATCAAAGTAAAGCTCAATATCTTCATCACTAGTTTCAAAATTGTAGGTAATTTGATGCTCAGCAGCTAAATGCTGAAAAGATAGAAATATCTCTTTAGTAAAGTCTACAATGTTAGAAGCAGTAATGTTTAATTTAAGTTTTCCAGATTCTGCCTTTCTAAAATCTAATAATTCATTTATTAATCTTGATAACCTGTTAGCGTTATTTCTTACCAATAGCAATTGTTTATTCACAAATTGATTACCCTGAGTATAATCTAACAAGTTTTCTAATGGGCCCATGATTAAGGTTAGGGGCGTACGAATTTCATGAGAAACGTTGGTAAAAAAGTCTAATTTCATTTGATGAACTTCACTTTCCTTTTTTAAACGCTCTCTTATAATTAAGTATCTTATAAACAGAAATAATACACCAGCAAATATTAAAACATACAAGATAAATGCCCACCACGTTTTCCAGAAAGGTGGGTTTATTTTAATTTCTAATATAGCCGGAGTTTTACTCCAATACCCATCATTATTTTTACCTTTTACCATGAGTTGATAAGTACCGGAAGGTAAATTTGTAAAAGTAGCAGTAGGATTATTTACATAATTCCAATCACCCTCAAAGCCCTCTAACTTGTAGGCATATTGATTTTTTTCTGATTTTATAAAATTTAAAAGTGCAAACTCTACAGTAAAAATATTTTGATCATGAGAGAAGGTGATTTCTTTTGTAAGATTGATGTTTTTAGTTAAAAGTGCGCTTTCATCATTGATGGAAACAGGCTTATTAAACAGTTTTAAACCTGTAAAAACTATAGACGAAGTATTAAAATTCTCCTTAATTTCTGCTGGCATAAAACTTACCAAGCCCATGTAACCACCAAAATATAATCTTCCGTTTTTATCTTTTAAATAAGAATTATTGTTGAATACATTGCCCGGCAAACCATCTCTTGCCGTATAACTTTTAAAATTATTACCCTTAAATTTACTTAAACCGTTATCGGTACTTAGCCATAAAAAACCAGAATTATCTTCTAAAATACCTAATACATTATTGCTTGGTAAACCATTCTCTTGTGTATATTGGGTAATTTTTTTTGTTTTTGGATGATAAGCAAACAACCCATCATTGTATGTGCCAATCCAAATAGTGTTTTTAGAATCTTGCTGTACCAGATTAACATCCGTAAGCTTAATCTTTAATAAATCACTAATGTTTTTAAACTTTGATGATTGATTTTCTAATAGAAAAGCTCCTTTATCTGTAGAAACCCAAATATTGTTTTGATTATCCTCAAATAAATTCTTAATAAACTTTACTTTAAATTTTAAGGCATCATTTGATAGTAATAATGATTTAAACTTTCCTGTTTGTTTGTTAAACAAAAAAAGCCCTTGATTAAAGGTACCTACCCAAAATCTTCCTTTACTATCATAAAAAATTGTTTGAATATCTCTGGATTTTAAATCTAGTGGATCATTAGGGTTTGCTTTATAAGGAGTAAAAATTTCTTTATCAGGGTCGAAAATATCTAATCCTCCATCATGAGAGCCTATCCAAATCTTATTATCCTTATCAATACAAATAGCTTTTATAAGGTTAGAACTTAAAGAATTTGACTTACCCGGAATACTCTTATAGGTAGTAAATTTACCTGTTTTTACATTGTATTTATTTAAACCTTCACCTTCTGTACCTATCCAGAGGTTTCTATCTCTGTCTTCAACAATAGACCTAACAATATTACTACTTACACTATTACTAGATGTTTTATAATTAAAAACTTTGAAAGGAGTAGAATTTGCATCATAAACATTTACGCCTCCAAAATAAGTTCCTATCCAGATGCTACCAGTTTTGTCTTGATAAATATCATAAACAGAATTTTGATTTAAACTTTTACTATCGTTAGAATCGTTCTGGTAGAGCTGGAACTTTTTAGTATCCGGATTATAAATATTTAAGCCTTGTATAGTGGCAATCCAAAGTTTATTATTTCTATCAAAAAATACTTTCCTAACAATATTACTTACTAAACTATTAGGACCATCTTGATGGGTTAGGTTATTGAATTTTTGAGTTTTGTAGTTAAAAGATGATATACCCCCAGAATGCGTACCTAACCATAGGTTTCCATTTTTATCGGCAGCAATAGAGGTGATATGGTCATCAATTAAGCTTCCTTTTATTTGAGGATTGGCATAAAAATTTTGATATAAAAGGCTGTTTCCTTTTTTAGAAATTTTGCTTAAACCGTTTCCGGTACCTACCCAAATATTAGAGAATGTATCCTGAAAAATTACCTTGATACTATTATCGGGAAGGCTATTATGCTGATGCTGTTTCTTAAATATCCGGCTAAATTCTCCTTTACTGTTTAATATATTTAAACCACTATCGGTACCTATCCATAATTGACCTTGGCGATCTTCAAATAAACATCTTATAACATCATTACTAATACTTCGAGGATTTTTAGGATGATGGATAAATCTTTTAAAATTATTGGTTTCTGGCTGATATAAGTTAAGCCCCCTCATAGTGCCTACCCATAATCTACCTTTACGATCACTCAATAAAGCATAAATATTTAGACTTGAACTTAAAGAGCTTGTATCATTAGCTTTATGCTTAAAGATTTCAATTTTTTGAGTATCATATTTATTGAGCCCATCTCTTGTGCCAAACCACATAAACCCCATGCGGTCTTGCACTATAGATATTACACCACTTTGCGATAGACCTTTTTCTACTGTTAGATGACTAAATTGTAATTTGTTAGGTTGTGCCTGTATCTTTATTACCAATAAAAAGCTTAAAAATACAACCTTAATAGCCTTCCATATCGGGCTTATTAATTGCCTATTTAATTTCATAATTGGCTATACAAGTTTGGTTTAAATTGAGAATAGTAACATATCTAAAATAACAAAAAAACAATTATAAGCAAACTCATATAGCCTTAAAGGAAAATAGCTTTTAAGCTAGTTAATCTTTAATTTAATAATTTCAGTAGAGGCCATTAAAAATGCTCCGGTACCATATTCCTGATTATCACTTTGCTGTACCTTTTCTGGTTTGGCTCCTATTTGTTGTACCCAAGTTAGTTTTCCGCTAGGCTCAACAGCATCTGTTAGTGCTTTCCAAGCTTTTTTAACAACAGGTAAATAAGTTTCTCTAGGTAAATACCCATTATTTATACCCCAGGCCAATGCAAAAGTATAAAAGGCAGAGCCACTAGTTTCTTTTACAGGAATTTCTTGAGGATCTAGTAAACTAGCTCGCCACAAACCATCTGGTTGTTGTAACGTAGCTATTTTTTTAGCCATACTTGTAAATTGCTTTTCGTACTGCGAGTAATAAGTATCTGTTTTAGGTAAATGCTCTAAAACTTGCACCAAACCACCCATTACCCAACCATTGCCTCTAGACCAAAAAACCTTTTTTCCATTTACACTACGTTTATTAAAGAAGTTTTTATCTCGGTAATACAAGTTTTCCTCTTTATCAAAAAGAAAATCTGTAGCATCCCACCACATCTTATTAAGGTAGTTATTATATTTTGGGTCTTTAGTTTCTTTACTTAATAAAACAAGCACAGGTGGCTCCATAAATAAAGCATCGCACCACCACCAATCTTCACGTCCAGGTTTTGGGTCTTGTATTAAAGAATCTATTCTTCCTTTAATGCCGTTTAACATCTTAGGCTTTTTCTTAACCTGATATATTTTAATAAAAGCTTGCCCACGTGTCATATCATCAGCATGTCTAAATCTTTTGCCCGCTACATAATTTACGCTATCTGCATATTTCATTGCAGCTTTTAAATATTTTTTGTTTTGTGTATGTTCAAAAGCTCTCATGGCGCCAGAGTATAAAACTGCTCTTGCCCAATCTTCTCCTAAATTAACTTCTAATGGATTTTTTACTTGCCATGTAAAAACTTTTTGCATCATACTTTCTATATAATTTTTAGAATAAATAGAAGGTGTTTCGTTGGGTTTAGACCATGAACTTAGATTGCAAAGAATAAACAATACGCAGATTTTGATAAATTTTGTTTTCATTTAAAGTATCAGATAACTAAGGTGTAACAGTAATTTCAAATTCTTTAACAACTGTTTTCCTTTCATCAGTTGTTTGGTTAATAGCTAAAAAAGTGGCTTTATAAGTGCCTGGTGTATTATAAACGTGGTTATATTCTTTTAAAGCATTGCCACTTAAATCTTTGATAGATAAAGCCTTATCTGGAGCAACTTCATTTAATTTTACAGCTCTAGAAACCACATAGTCTAAATTTCCTGCCGATGTGGAGCCACCTCCATTTATAAATAAAGTAGTACCAACTGTCCAATTAACTGTTGGATTATTCACATTTATTCTTACCCAACTTCCAGAACTTAATCTCATAACTGGATATGCCTGACCATTAGCCAATATATTATCAATATCAAAAGACCTGATTGTCCACTGTGGCTGTACAGAGCCTGTACTGGTAGTAAACCTGAAAGCAAAGCTTACCGGTTTACCTGTTGCAAGTAAATCTGCCAAACTTACAATACCTGATGATGTATTATCTGCACCTGTAGATAAAGTTGCCCTGTCTGTAATATCAATCCAATTAGCATTAACTACAGCTGTAGAATCTATTCTTTGAAGATCTGTTGTAGCCAATAACCTTAAAGTATTGGTTTGCCCCAAAAATCGTCCGAAAGAAAGAAATTGTAACTGAGGCACACCTTCTGCTATGGTTCTTTCTCGGTGGATATATTCTGATCCTGTCTCACCAGAATAAAAAGAGATATTATTAGCATTTCCTGTGAAGTTGAATTTTACCTGCTCTCCTACCCGATAAGTTAACTTGGGTAAGGTAGCATCAAAACTAGGTGCTTCTACTTCTAAAGTTTTTTCACAAGCCGTAAAATAAAAAGCAATTACAGCTAATATTATTATTTTTTTCATTTTTTAATTATTGCTTAGAGAATTACCATTCTGGATTTTGAGTTAATAGCTTATTTAAAGAAATCTCTTTAATAGGGATTGGGAAAAGATAATGTCTGGTATCAACATTTCTTGCGGCTGTAGATAAGCTACTCTTTAATGCTGTTGTTGTTGATGAAGAAGTAATATCGATGATTAAATCTTTCATTACCGGTATAAGCAGTTTCCATCTGATTAAGTCAGACCTTCGTAAAGATTCAAAGCACAGTTCTCTCGCTCTTTCATCTTGAATAGCTTGGAAAAACTGTTGATATCCTAAGCCAGGGGTTAAATCTGCATCAGTACTTTGTGTAATAGTTGCTGTAGCAGTTGCACCAGAACCTGCACCACCTATGAAAGTAACAGTTGGTGCCGAGGTAAAATAAGTACCAGGTCTTAAGCTTCCTCTGCTTGTAATGTCTACCCCTATAATTCTACCATTTGAAATAATTGCAGTACCTTCCGCACCACTGCCTCCACCTCCGGTAATTAATACTCTTGGAGGGTTGGCTGCACTGTAGCCAGAACCACCTGCTGTTACGGTGATAGATTTTAGAACATTACCTTCTAATATACCATAACCTCTTCTTCTTACTTGGTTTATGGCATCATATGCTGCTGCTGTAGGTCCATTATTCACCTCATTTTCTGCTTCTGCAAGCATTAACAAAATATCAGCATATCTAAGAATAGGGAAATTAATAGGTGTGGAGTTTCTATTTTTCGGAAAAACCAACTCATATTCTCTTCTGTATTTACCCATACTCATGGCATAAGGATCGGTAATTCTGGTAAATACCCCTGGCGTTGCCGTTGTGTAATTATAATTGGCGCAATTCCAATCTCTTCTAATATCAAAAGAAGCTTTAAAAGGTGTTACTACGCTGTTAGGATCTTGCTGATATAGTTTAAATAATTTACCTGAAGCATTAGCTAGCGAGTAAGATGTGCCTATTTGAGGATCATTACATAATATACCTCCATTATTACCTACTCTACCGCCATCACCACCAATATTTGATGAGGTTCTCATGAACTCTACTTCCCAGATAGATTCTTTAACGTCATATTTATCTTGAGCATAATTGATGAAAATTTGTTTATAATCAGGATTTAGGGCATGCTCCTGAGAATTTATTACTTTATTTAAATAAGTAATAGCTTCTGTATATTTTGATAAATCTCTTAAAGGATAGCTAGCCATATATAAACAAACTCTGCCTATAATACCTTGTACAGCAGTTTTAGAAACCCTGCCTCCAGCACCTAATGAAGTAGCTGTTTGACGGTCTAATAATACTTCTGCCTCCTTCATATCCTTCAGAATTTGTTCGTATACCACTCTGGTTTCTGCCCTTGCAACATCTGTAGAAACATCCGGACTTATCTCTTTTATAGGTTCAAGAATTAGAGGTACATCGCCCCAATTACTTACCAGAATAAAATAGTAGTAAGCTCGTAAAAAAAGTGCTTCGCCTTTAATAGCCTTTTTTCTAGCTTCATTCATTTCTACTTTATCTATATTGGCTAATAAATTATTTGCCCTATTAATAGCGCTATACAATCCCCTCCATAAATTAAAAATATTAGGTTCAGAAGCTGCATAATTGTATGTTCTTATAGATGGCAAGGCATTTTTATCACAACTTTCATCGGTGCTCCAGTTCAGATAATCTATATATAAGCTGCCATAAAAATCATTTGCACCTAACTGGTCATAAACACCGTTTAAAGCAATTTCTAATTGTTGAGGTGTATTGTAATAAGCCTCTGGACTTATAAAATCAGTAGGTTTTGTATCTAAAAATTTCTCACAAGAGCTGGTTACCAAAACCAGAATTGTAAATATTAATGTTTTTAACTGTTTCATATCGATAAATTATAAAGAGACATTTAAGCCAAATATTAATGTTCTTGCTTGCGGATAACTTGAAAAATCAAATCCAGGAGTTAGGTTAGAGTTTCTAGCTGAAACATCCGGATCTGAACCTGTATAATTTGTCCAGGTGTAAAGATTTTGTGCAGAAGCATAAACTCTTAATCCTTTAAGTTTAAACTGTTTTAACAAGCTATTTGATAAGTTATAACCGAAAGAGACCGTTTTTAACCTTAAAAAAGAGCCATCTTCTATTACTCTGGATGAGTAGAATGCAGGCCCTTGTCCGCCAGCCCTAAATAAAGTGTTACTAGGATTTGTAGGTGTCCATCTATTATTAAAAGATGCAAACTGATTTAAATTAATCCTATTGTTTCCGTTTCCTTCAAAAATTAAACGATTAGCATTTAAAATATCGTTGCCATAAGACCACTGGAAGAAAACATTAAGATCAAAACCTTTATAAGTGAAATTATTTGAAAACCCACCTACATGTATAGGAGTTGCCCTACCAATGATGGCAAAATCTTTAGAATTTATAGTTCCATCTAAATTAATGTCTTTATATTTAATAGAACCTGGTGCTACACCTCCTCTTGTTCCTCCATTATCTGGCAAATTAGACTTTAAAGTATATCCACCAGAAGGTGTAATATCAAAATCTTCGTATTGATAAACACCATCCCAAATTAAACCGAACATTTGCGCTATTGGCTGCCCTATTTGCGCTATATAAGTAGGGTTATTATTATAAAGAATATCAAAACTTACAGATGATAGCAAAGCATCTTGGCCCTCAGTTAACTGAAGAATTTTATTTCTATTAAAACTGATATTAAAATTACTTACCCAAGAGAAATTTTTGCTTTTTATATTGGTAGAGGTTAATGATAATTCTAAACCACTATTTTCTACTTTTCCGATATTTTTAAAGGCATTTGTTAAACCCGTTGTAGCAGGAATATCTGCTCTTAAGAGCAAATCTTTGGTGGTTTTTCTATAAACATCCGCAGTAAATAGTAAGCGTTGTTTAAACATGGCTAAGTCTAAACCTATATTTGCTTGAGCTGTTGTTTCCCATTTTAAAGAACGGTTACCATAAGCAGTAAATGTTGCCCCTAAAACAGAACTATTGTTAAACGTATATCCAGAATTTATCAAATAAGCTAACTGAGAGTATCCGGCAAAATCTGTTACACGGTTATTACCAGTTAACCCGTAACTCATCCTTAATTTGGCATCATCAATAACTTTGATATTCTTCATGAATTTCTCTTTATTGAACCTCCATGCAAATGAGCCCGACGGAAAATAGCTCCATTGATTGTTTCCTAAAAATTTAGAAGAACCATCAGATCTTAAAGATGCTGTGAAAAGATATTTGTAATTGATATTATAATTTATACGGCCTAAGAAAGAAGCCAATGTCCATCTACTACTTCTACTTGTTGGTGTGGTACTTCCAAACGGAGCTTCATCTAAGCCATCTAAGCCTGCATCTTCATTAGGAACTGTTATAGATTGAAAACCGTAAAATTTACTATTATTTTGCTGCGATGAAAAACCAATAACAGCGTTTAAATTATGTTTCTTATTAAAACTTTTGTTATAAGTAAGTGTGTTTTCGTTTAGCCAAGTATTAGATAAATTATTGTTAATAGAGCCAAATACGCCATTAATATTTCTTGGATTTCCTAAACTGGTTCTAGAATTATTAAACTGATTATTCTCCTGACCTATTTTTGTAATACCTCCTGTAATACGTAGGGTTAAATGTGGTGTAATTTCGTATTGTGCATAAGCATTAACGTTTAGGTTATTATTAATAAGCTCTCTTAACTCGTTCTTAGCACTCAATATAGGGTTAAAGCGATAATCACCTGCTAAAAGTGGATCTATCTCTGGGTCGTACGGTTCATCTAAGAGGTCAACGTTAGAATTTGTTATAGGCCTGTAGCCCCAAACAGAAGACATTAAACTTAATGTAGCAGAAAAGTTTGATTGCGCTACAATGGTACCATTATTTACAGAATTACTGATGTTAATATTTGTACCAACCTTTAGTTTTTTATTAATCGTTTGGTCTAAAGACAACCTACCTTGATAACGCTTAAACCCAGAATTGATAATAATCCCTTCTTGGTCTATGATATTTCCAGAAATAGAATACTTAGTTTTTTCTGTTCCACCTCTTACAGATAAATCATAATTCTGCATAGGCGAGTTTCTATAAAGACTTTGCTGCAAGTTTAAGGTAGGCGCATTACGGTAAGATTCTAAGTTTTTCCCACCTGTAAAATAAGTAGCAGCAGTTGCACTTGGATTTAAATCATTTTGATAACTCACAAATTCATAGGCATTCATCAACTTCATGGTGCGTATTACTTCCTGAAAACCATAGTAGCTGTTAATTCCTATTACCGGATCGCCTACTTTGCCCTTTTTGGTAGTTATCATGATAACACCGTTAGAACCTCTGGCACCATAAATAGCCGTTGCAGATGCGTCTTTTAGTACTTCTATAGATTCTATATCTGCCGGATTTATTGCATTATTATTGGCATCTTCTAAAGGGAAACCATCTACTACATAAAGTGGAGAATTATCTTGCGTTATAGATCCTGCCCCTCTTATAATAATGTTATTAACAGAGCCTGGTTGCCCATCATTACCAGAAACTTGTACACCTGCAATACGTCCTGCTAGTGCTTGATCAAAAGAAGTTATAGGAGCTTTTTCAAAATCAGCAATATTAACAGATGCAACAGAACCTGTTACATCTTTACGTTTTAAGGTTCCGTAACCAACTACAACTACTTCTTCTAGAGATGATGTTGAAGGTTTTAAATTAATATTGATTTTAGTTCTATTATTGACTGCAACTTCTTGCGAGGTAAAACCTAAATAAGTAAATACTAATATTGAAGAAGGCGCTGGTACTACAATAGAATATTTACCATCACTATCTGTGATAGTACCTTGTGTAGCATTTTTAACTTTCACACTTACGCCAGGAAGTGTTTCTCCCTGATTATCTAAAACAACCCCACTAACGGTTATTTTTTGTGCATAAGCATTAATAATGAAAAGATGAAAGAAAAACACAACCCTAACGCAGGTTATAATTTTCTCACGATAACTAAGTTTAAGTTTATTCATACCAATAATTTAAGTTTAGAAATAGGAGTCTTTGTTTTCATTTGAATGATTTTATTGATGGATAAAACCAGGTAATAGTTTTCATGAATGATTTATTTAAGTTTTATGAAAGGATGCGAAGAGTTAAGAAGCAATGTTCCACATCTAGGCGTCCACAATAATTGGTTGAAACAAATTAATGCTTAAAGCAATAATCAGATTGGTGATTATTTTAAATTTTTAGGATGATTTTTATAAAACCTATCTTAATCACTCAAAAATGAACAGATAAAGATTTTACTGTATATAAAATTAGAACTCAGTAATCCAAACCAAAACTCATAATTTGGTTTATGTATTAGGGTTCTAAAAAAATAGAAATCACGATTAAAATAAAAAAGAGACTCATCTAATGCTATTTAACATTAAATAAGTCTCCCTTAAAAAACTACTTGCTGAAATGGATGACTAAAAATTACTTTTTCATCCTAACACCAATGATTATAGCCGATAAAAGAGTTAAAGCCCCTACAGCAATAATTGCATCATGTATACCCAATAAATCTGCTATTAAACCAGAAATGATAGCCCCAAAAGCATAACCCAAATCTCTCCAAAGCCTAAAAGTGCCAATACTTTCTGCCCTATCTTGGGGATGGTTTACTTGTGCAATGGTTGCGATAAAAGTTGGATAAACTAATGCGGTACCTAAACCCAATAGTGCGGCAAGACTAAATAAAGAGATAAAATCATCCATAAATGGCATTACCAAAATCACTAAACCTTGTAGCAACATCCCTAAAAACAAAATATGTTTTTTATGATAGATATCGGCTAGTTTACCCGTAAAAACCTGACTAATACCCCATACCATAGGATAAATTGCTGTGATAAGTCCTACATCATAAGCTGAGAATTTAATAGAAAATAAAAAAACGGGTAGAATTCCCCACATCATACCATCATTTAAATTATTAACCAAACCTGCTTGTGTTACAGCACTTAAGGTTTTATTCTTAAAGGTTGTCTCTAAAAATATATGATGAGAATTATTACTGCTCTTAGATGCTACCAGTCTACTTTCTGCATTTACAAAGTCTTGAGTATCGTTTACACCCCATAAACTTATTATAAAACCTGTAATAGATATCAAAACACCTAAATAAAAAATATATGGTGTAAAACCGTATTTACCGGCTAAATAAGATGATAGAAAGGAAGCTAAACCAACTGCTAAATAACCTGCAAACTCATTTAGCCCCATAGCCAAGCCCCTATCTTTCTCGCCAACCAAATCAATTTTCATGAGAATGGTTGTACTCCATGTTATTCCTTGACTAATACCCAATAAAACATTTGCAAAAATCACCCAATTCCAATTAGGGGCATAAATGAGTAAGAAAGGAATAGGTATAGCTATAAGCCATCCTATTAAAAGTATAGATTTACGACCGTACCAATTAACTAGTTTACCTGTAAAATAATTGGTAAAAGCTTTAGAGATGCCAAAAGCTATAATAAAAGATAGGATAGCTGTTTTAGATGCTATCCCAAATATTTCTTGAGCAAAATTGGGTAGTATGCTTCTTTCTAAACCTACCATTCCACCTACAAAAGCATTTACAATAATCAATAGGGTAAATTGCTTCCAGTTGGCTTTAAGCCCAAATTTTATTGGTTTAGTCATGAAATATTATGAATATTAAAAAGAAACATCCCGAAGCAAAAGCTTCGAGATGTTTGGAAAGCGTTTTAGATGTTAATGTGGTAATTTATCTTTTATGACGCCATAAAGATATGTTCCGCCTAAGGCACCTGCTATTACAATAAGCATAGCAAAATATCCATAGCCAACATTTACGAACATTGGCCCAGGGCAAGCACCTGTTAAAGCCCAGCCTAAGCCAAAAATAGTCCCTCCGAGGATATACTTTTTCCAGCTTTTATCTTTATCCAAAAAAACTATTGGATTACCTTCTGTATCTCTTAAACCTAACTTTTTAATCAAGAAAACGGCTAATACACCTAAGGTTACTGCGGTACCAATAATACCATACATATGGAAAGATTGAAAGCGAAACATTTCTTGGATACGATACCAAGATATAGCTTCTGATTTAGCCATAATGATTCCAAAAATAACACCTGCTAGTATAAATTTTAATCCTTTCATGTCTTAGAATATTAATGGTAAAATAAAATATGTCATGGCTAAGCCTCCAATAAAAAAGCCTATTACTGCTACTAAAGAAGGTATTTGTAAATTTGACAAACCACTTATAGCATGGCCAGAGGTACAACCACCAGCGTATCTTGATCCAAAACCTACTAATAAACCACCTATCAATAATACCAATATGCCTTTAAAAGAAGTGGCAAACTCTAGCCCAAAAATATGAGACGGATTTAGTTGCCCGTCAAATGCTACCCCCAGTTCTTTCAAATCTTGTATGGTTGATGCTGAAAGCGCTAATGGCTCATCATTTCTTAAGATGGTGGATGCTATAGTACCGCCAATAATTGCTCCTAATAAGAATAGTAAATTCCATTTTTGAGTTCTCCAATCAAAATCAAAAAACTTAACTTTTTTACCTGCACCAGCCATGCTACACATAGCCCTTAGATTTGATGAAAAACCAAATGATTTTCCGTAAAACAATAATAAAATCATAATAAAAGCTATGGCCGCACCAGATACATACCATGGCCATGGCTGTTGTAATATTTCTAACATAATTAACTATTTAAATGATAAGTAAGAACCGGTTTTGCACAATGGTTTATGATACGCTCTGCTACACTACCAAACAGTAAATGATTAAACCCTTTACGTCCGTGTGTTCCTATACACACCAAATCCATCTCATGGTCTTTATTGAAATTGTACACCCCTTCATCAACCTGATCATCAGAATGAAGAAAAACGTTATAGTTTTCTAAATTATTGATGGCTGCAAACTCTCGCATATTGTGTTCAATATCTTCAGTATAAGCTATTTCATTAGGTTTTAGTATGTGTAAGAGATTTATACAAGCATCTTTATCTACAATTTTTTTAATAAACTGTAATTGATGATGCGTACTTGGCTTTTCAAAATCTAACAATAATAAAACCTGCTGAAGTTTGGTTGGGGTACTATATTGGTTTACCGTAATGATAGGCACAGCAGCGCCTCTTGCAACATGTTGCGCTTCAGAACCTACTAAATGCTCCATCAAACCAGATGAACCTTTTGTTCCCATAATGATAACATCTACACCCAACTCTTCTGCCATTTCGTTAATGGTAGAGGTTATAGATCCTTTCTTCAAGATGTAATCAAACTTCCAGTTTAACTGTAAAGCTTTAAACTTTTGTTTTGCTTCTTCTATTTGGGCCAATACCTTTTTTTCTGCAGCTTCTTCATCTAAAATATTCCCACTTGCAGGTATAACATGTAATAAAGTGACCTGAGTATTTACCTTATTTTGAAGTAAGTTAACTACAGCATCTGCTGCGTTAAAAGTGCCAGAAAAATCTGTTGGCACTAAAATTTTTAAAGTTTCCATTTTATTAAGATTTCATGGTGCTTGGACAAACGTAAGCACTGATGTTAAATTTTCCGGTTTCTTTAATTGCTTTAAAGCCGCCTTTTACATCTATTAATTTATCAAATCCACGGGCTCTTAATATCGAATTAAAAATCATTGAACGATAACCACCTGCACAGTGTATATAATAAGTTTTATCCTTATCTAAAGTACTCATATGGTTATTAATATAATCTAAAGCTACGTTTTCGGCATCAATAATATGCTCAGCAAAATACTCGGTATCCTTTCTAACGTCAACAATATTTACAGCTTCGCCTGTTGCTACTTTTTCAGCTAACTCCTCAGCAGAAACAGATGCTATTTTATCTATTTCTTTACCAGCTGCTTCCCAAGCTTTCATACCGCCTGCTAAATAACCAATAGCAGCATCATAACCTACTCTCGCTAAACGGGTTACAACTTCTTCTTCTCTACCTTCATCGGTTATTAATAATATTTCTTGTTTAATATCCGGAATTAAAGAACCAACCCAAGGTGCAAAATTTCCATCGATACCGATATTAATAGCGTTAGGGATAAAACCTGCCGCAAAAGTTTGCGCATCTCTGGTATCTAGTAAAACAGCACCTGTTTCATTAGCGGCCGCTTCAAAAGCATCCGGAGATAAAGCCTGTGTACCTTTTTCCAAAACTTTCTCAAAACTTTCATAACCTTCTTTATTCATTTTCACGTTTTCAGGGAAGTAGGCTGGCGGCGGAGTTAAACCATCTGTTACTTCTTTTACAAACTCCTCTTGTGTCATGTTGGCTCTTAAAGCATAGTTATATTTTTTCTGATTGCCTAAAGTATCAGTAGTTTCTTTACTCATATTTTTACCACAAGCAGAACCTGCACCATGTGCTGGGTAAACAATTACCTCATCTGGCAAAGTCATCACTTTATTTCTTAACGAGTTAAACAAAGTAGCTGCTAGTTCTTCTTGTGTCATGTGTGCTGCTTTTTGGGCTAAATCTGGCCGACCAACATCACCAATAAACAAGGTATCGCCAGAGAAAAGAGCCGTTTCTTTACCATTTTTATCTAATAGTAAATAACAGCTAGACTCCATGGTATGGCCTGGCGTGTGTAATACTTTGAAGCTAATATCACCAAGTTTAAAAATTTCTCCGTCTGTAGCGATATAAGCATCAAAACTTGGATTTGCTTGTGGCCCATAAATGATTTTTGCACCTGTTTGCTTACTTAAATCAACGTGACCGGATACAAAATCTGCATGAAAATGGGTCTCAAAAATGTATTTGATGGTAGCGCCATTAGCTTTAGCTTTTTCAATGTAAGGACCAACTTCTCTTAAAGGATCTATAATGGCGGCTTCATTACCTGATTGAATGTAGTATGCACCTTGTGCTAAACATCCGGTATAAATTTGCTCAATTGTCATATATATAATTTTTTAATTTTTCTATTTTATGTATTCAAATTTCGACTTCGTTTGTGATTTATTTGGTGACTTTTATCACTTTACAGATATATTTCTTTAATCAGTATATATATCCCCATCAACAATACAAACCAACCAAAACCTTTTTTAAGTTTATCTCCAGTTATCTTCTTCCCTAAAATTCCTCCCATAAAAATCCCTGCTATCGCTATCGTACTTATGGTTAACAAGAAAATCCAATCGATTTTAAAATGACCTAAGTCTCCGGCAAAGCCTATTAAAGAGTTTAAAGCAATAATGAGTAAAGATGTGCCGATAGCTTTCTTCATGGGTAGTTTAACCAAGAACACTAGTGCAGGTATTAATAAAAAGCCACCTCCGGCACCTAAAAGACCGGTTATAATACCAATAGTTACACCATACCCTAACAGCTTTAAAAATTTAATACAATCTGTACATTCTTTATCAGGAGCTGCTAGATTTCCGTTTTTTATCATACTTACAGATGCTGCCAGCATTAAAATGGCAAACAAAACCATGGTAAAAACAGATGAAGTAAACTCAAAACCTGCTACCGTAAATAAATGATGAGGAATACTAGGCACCAAAAATTTTCTTGTTAAAAAAACAGTGATGATAGATGCTGCACCAAAATAG
The DNA here is from genome assembly GCF_009674685.1 of Pedobacter puniceum. GTDB lineage: Bacteria > Bacteroidota > Bacteroidia > Sphingobacteriales > Sphingobacteriaceae > Pseudopedobacter > Pseudopedobacter puniceum. The sequence goes on along the minus strand of NZ_WKJI01000001.1, from coordinate 192,500 downwards.
ATAGCGGTTTTAACGCTTACCAAATTATTTTTAAAATTATTGTAAGAGCCAATTAAGCTAGTTAAACCTACTATAAACAAAGAATAAGAAGTGGCTAATAAAGGATGTATCCCAAATAAATAAACTAGTACGGGCACTGTTAAAATAGAACCACCGCCACCAATTAATCCTAATGATATTCCAATAAGAGCCGAAGCTAAGTAACCTGCTATTTCCATTTATTGTAATTTACAACAAAGATGCTGCAATGGCTACTGCTTATTGGTGACTTTTGTCACATCGTTAAAAAAACATCAAAAAAATTATTTTAACCACTCTACATAGTTACGATGCAAAATAACATCGCCTCTTTGCTCTATTTTTTTAAGTAGCCTTGAGATTACTTCTCTGGATGAGTTTAAATCGGCCGCAATTTCTTGATGTGTTAAGGGTAATTGCTTGGTATTGAGTTTTTCTGTTTGTTTTTTGAGGTAGAACATCAAGCGTTCATCTAAACCTTTAAATGCTACACTATCTATCACTTGTAAAAGTTCTTCAAAACGATTTCTATAGGTTTCGAGTGTAAAATAATACCAGGTTTTGTAATTACGAACCAAATCGTCCATAATTTCTATCGGGATAGATAAAACCGTAGTCTTTTCTACGGCTTTAGCCATTACCTCGCTGGTTTCTTGCTTAGTGGCACAAATTAAAGACAAAGCACAGGCATTACCTGGTTCTAGATAGTACATAAAAAATTCGCCACCATCTTCGCCTTGTCTATAAAGTTTCACCTTTCCCTCCACTACCAGCATGGTAGAACGAAAATATTGCCCTGGCTGCATCATCAACTCGCCAGTTTCAAATGTTTTGATACTGGTGTGCTGAGCTAGCTTCTCTTTTAAAGCCAGTTCAAACTGAGGGAAATATTTATTTAGATAATCGTTTGCAGAAAGGCTTGCCATTATTTATAAAATGATTTTTTTCTAAGATAAAGCTTTTACCTTTTTGATATTGAGTTTTTAAACATTTATGATGATGATTTAACAAACCAACATCGGCTTAAAGCCAAATAATGGGATATTTGATAACTAAATTTCTAATAACTTCTTCTACCTGAGGTTGATGATTTAAGCCCGCCCAAGTTTTAAACCACTGTATTTGTTTAAAAGCATTTGCCCCAAAAACTAGTGCTGGTTGCGCCACAGGCCACTCGTTCCAGTACATCACATCGGGTTTTAATGGCCATTTACTTTTATCAGTTAGGTAAGGATATAAAAAAGTGATACCTTTTTGGATAGATTTTCCATCCTCTGTTTTATAAGCCCATAAATTATCTTGAGGGGTTGATAATATTTGGCAAAGCGTGGCCATAGCATCTAAATTAAATAGCGAATAACCATAAGGTTTGGTACGAGCCATTTCTAAAGGAAAACTTCCATCTAACGCCATTTGATTAGGTAATAAAACAGTTTTATATCTATTTCTACAAAATTCTAGAAGCTTTTCATCGCCAGTTAGTTTAGCAAAAGAAGCTACCTGCATGGTAAAGCAAGTACCATGATTATTTTTAGCTTCCATTTCTGCATTACCATATGGATGTGTCATTAGCCAGTTCAAATATTGGGTAAACCAATTTTTTATGGCTTTTAAATCTTCTGGTAAAATTCCTTTTTCCATTACGATTACACCTTGTGCAACATCCATGAGGTGAATGGTATCAATAATACCGATTCCTCTGCCTGTAAAACGGCCTTTTATGGCCTGTGCATATAAAAGATGAGGATTCATCTTTGTATCAGCATTTATAAACCAAGCTTTTAAATGTTTTACAGCATGATTAATATATTTTTTATCTCCGGTTAGCTTGTAAGCTGATGCTAAAGAGCCAATAATTTTACCTAACCTAATCACCGCAAAACGGTGCGCCACAAAATTATCTGGATTGGTTAAACCATCCTTTTGTATATAGGGTCCATTAGGATTCTGTGGGTCTGGCCACCAATAATCGCCTTCAGAATAAAAATCATTTTTGCCACCAGCACTTCTTGGTGATATGCTTGCTGTTATGGTAACAGGTTGCTCTTTTAAAGCCCAAGTAGCTTCTTGAAGTATTTGCTTTTTTAATACGTGGGTAATTTGTTTTTCTAACTGAGGAGCAGCATTAGTACTAAAGCCTAAGAAGAAAAGGCAAATAAAGATTAAAATACGGTTCATTTTGGTTTAATATTTAAGCTAAAATATCATTTAAAACAGAAAAGACCAGCAATTGCTAGTCTTTTCTGTTAACAGTACCTTATTAATAACCAGGATTTTGTGGTTTTAAATTAGGATTGATTTGAATTTCTGTAAGCGGTATAGGCATTAAGTAATCTCTATCGCTAGAAAAATTAGAGCGTGGTTCTAAAGCATTAGGTCCTTTAAACACTTCATCGCCTAATCTTCTTCTCTTAATATCATACCAACGCTTAAATTCAAACGCTAATTCTAACCTTCTCTCCTCTAAAATAGCATCAATTAATTGTTGCTTAGAAGTGAAATTGGTCAATATTAAATTAGCAGGAGCTGTAGTTACACGCCCTGGCCAGTTTCTAGCTCTGGTTCTTACTTCATTTATGTAATTAATAGCTTCTTGCGTTGGCCCATTAAGTTCTGTAGCAGCTTCAGCCGCTATCAATAAAATTTCGGCATAACGCATATCTGGATAATTAAAATCAGAATATCTACCATTGGCAATTGAATTTCCTGGAAAACGAATCCATTTTGCTATATGTGGTCTTTTCTCGTTTGGATAAGCAGTATAAGGAATTTTAACTCCGCTAGTAGTGGTAATGCTATCATTAAAACTCACTTTTCTTCTGTAATCATTAGCATCCCAAGTGGTAAAAACTCTTAAAGCAGGTACACAAACACCAAATCCATTTTCTGGGATATTACTACCTCTAATACCAACCATTGGGCCCAATAAATCATCATTTTCTGAGCCTCTACTTAACTGCCCCATAAAATCAACAGCAAAAATATGCTCTTTCATGTTATTACCCAGATTAGCTCTGAATAGATTTTGAAAGTCTGGTTCTAAGATGTAGTTGTAGGTCGCTCTATTATCTATCACCCATTTAGCTTCTGTATAAGCTGCCTGATAATTTGCATTGGTAAGATAAACAGATGCTAAATAAGCCGCAGCTGTTGCTTTGGTTGGTCTTGTTCTAACATCATTAGGCTGTCTGTCTGGCAACCATTGTTTTGCAAACTGTAAATCGGCAATGATTTTAGCGTATACATCTGCTTCTTTAGTTTTAGAAATGGTTTTTAAAATAGCAGGGTCTGAGATAAATTTGTCTATATAAGGTATATCGCCAAAATTTCTAACCAAATGGTAATATGCAAATGCCCTAACAAATTTAGCCTCTGCAATTAATGGATTTGTCTCGGTCTCGGATAAACCAATCTTTTTAGCACCATCCTCAGCAGAATTTGCGGCAGACACTACTTGATACCAAACCGGCCAAAAAGCAGCAACCATACCATTACTGGCATCCATATTAAAATCATTTACTTGGATACGCTCTACACCTGTACCACGGTTGCCAATATCAACCATATCACTTCTAAACATTAAGGCACAAGTAAATTGCCTTCCAAATAAAGGCTCAGACGCCACTCTCCCGTAAGCTCCAAATATGGCAGATTCTACATCTTTCTTTGTTTTAAAGAATCCTTCGGGAGCTAATAAACCTACTGGTTTTTCTTCTAGCAACTTAGTGCAACTAACTCCTAATAAAGACGAGATGATTGCAAGAGTAACTATATATATCTTTTTCATGTTTATCAATTTAAATTAGAAACCAATGTTTAAGCCAGCTGTAATAGATTTAGCATTAGGATAACTTGCATAATCTACCCCAGCATTTAAGTTTGAGCTACGATAATTTACTTCTGGATCAAAACCTCTGTAATTTGTAGAAGTAAATAGGTTTTGAGCACTTACAAAAACTCTCATTCTTTGAATTTTGAGTTGACTTAAAGCGCTTTTTGGTAAAGTATAACCTAGAGCAATGTTTTTAAGTCTAATATAGCTACCATCAAAAATCCATCTTGATGAAACTCTTCTAGATCTTCCTGTGAAAGCTCTTGGTACATCTGTGTTGGTATTGGTTGGTGTCCATCTTCTTAAAGCTTCTGTAGTAGCATTATTACCTGCAGAAAGTGTTTCTAGCTCTAATAAAGTATAGCTTAACATATCATTCCCCTCAGAGCCTTGGAAAAACAAGTTTAAATCAAAGTTTTTATAAGAAAAATCGTTATTGAAACCCCAAGTAAATTTAGGATTTGGATTACCAATAATAGTTCTATCATCATTATTTAATAATCCATCAGGTTGATTTAAGGGAACACCATTAGCATCTTTTTTACCGCTTATATCTCTAAACTTCTCTCCACCTGCTGCTTGCTCAAAACCTGCTCCTGGTAAAAAAGTCTCTCCGGTTTGGTAAACACCATCATATACCCAACCAAAGAAACTACCAACAGGATAACCAACACGTAATATTTGCGATGTACTACCAATACCCACTAAATGGCCTGGTGCATTAGCATAAATGATATCATTACCATTTGGCAATTCTAACACTTTATTTCTATTAAAAGAGATGTTAAAATCTGTACTCCAAGTAAATGCTCCGGTAAGATTTCTGGTATTTAAGCTTAGCTCTAAACCTGTATTCTGGATTTTACCGATATTTTGTAACTGAGTAGAATAACCAGAATACTGTGGCAATGGAACATTAAATAACAAATCTGAGGTAACAGATTTATAATAATCTGCCGTAAAATTTATTCTGTTATTTATTAAACCTATATCAACACCTAAGTTTTGCTGAGCAGTAGTTTCCCATTTCAACTCGTTATTAGCTATTGTGGTTGGTCTTACTGCGTTTACAGGTACGTTTCCTATTACACTAAATACCGATGAAAATCTGGCTAAGGTTTGGTAAGGGCTAATCGCCTGATTACCTGTTAAACCATAACTTAAACGCCATTTTAAACTACTGATGAACTCGATATCTTGCATAAAAGACTCGTTATGCATATTCCAAGCAAAAGCAGCTGATGGGAAAAATGCCCATTTATTATTGATACTGAAATTAGACGAACCATCATACCTAGCATTAAAAGTTAACAAATAACGGTCTGCATAATTATAATTTAACCTTCCGTAATAAGAAGCCAATTTAGAATCTGATATACCTGAGTTGGGCGCTAAAACAACTGACCCTCCATCTAAATCTTGGAAAGAAACCGAGTTAGATAAGAAAGATTGACTAGCAGCACCAAAATCTTCATTCACAAATTTTTGATATGAAAAACCACCTAAAGCAGATACTGTATGCTTCTCATTAAAAGTTTTGCTGTAGGTTAAGAAATTCTCATTGATGTAACTTAAATTGGTAGATTGATTGATACTTGCCTCTCCGCCATTTAATCTACCTGCATTTAAAGTAGTTGGTGTAAATACTCCCGTTCTTTCTGATGTAGAGAAAGAACCAAAAGTTGTTTTAAATTTTAAGTTCTTCAATAAATCGGCTTCAGCATATAAATTATACTGATATAAACCACCTTTAGTATTATTTTGTAACTCTCTGGCAACAGCAACCGGGTTATCATGTGGGTCTCCGATAATAGCAGTGGTATAAACACCAGTAGGGGTAAATACAGGTTGATCTGGACCAAATTTAAAAGCACTGGCAATAACACCCGTACCATTAGCCCCACCGCTACCTTCTTGGGTTCTAACACCATCTGTCTGGCTAGACCTTGCAAAGAAGTTTAAGCCCATTTTTAACCATTTGGAGGCTTGAAAATCAAGATTACTGGTTACCGAGAATCTTTTAAATGATGAGTTGATGATAACACCTTGTTGATCATACATCGCACCAGAAACATAGTATTTAACCGACTCGTTACCACCCGCAAAAGATAGTTGTGAGTTTTTAATATTTCCTTGTCTGAAGATTAAATCTTGCCAATCTGTATTGGCAGTACCTGGTACATAAGAGGCATTTACTTCTTTAATATAGTCTGCAAACTGATTGGCATTTAATAAATCTAACCTATTGATTTCTTGTTGGCCAGAGTAAGAAGTATTAAATTCTATACGAGGTTTTCCAGACTTACCTCTTTTAGTAGTAATTAATATTACCCCATTAGCACCTCTAGAACCATAAATTGCTGTTGCTGAAGCATCTTTTAAAATCTCCATAGATTCTATATCCTCTGGCGGAGGCAAGACTGCACCAGCAAAACCATCTACCACGAAAATTGGATCACTACTAGCATTAACAGAAGTACCACCTCTAATTCTGATTTTAAAACCACCACCGGGCTCACCGTTATTAGATTGTACGGTAACACCAGCAGCTCTTCCTTGGATGGCCTGTTGTACACCGGCTGATGGAAAAGCTGTTAATTCTTTACTTTTGATAGAGCTTACAGAACCTGTTAAATCGCTTTTCTTTACACCACCGTAACCAATAACAACAACTTCACTTAAGGCTTTATCATCTGTTTGTAGGGTAACATTTATAACCTTTTGGTTGCCAACAGTTACTTCTTTAGATTGAAAACCTAAATAATTAAACACTAAAACAGTTTGACTATTATCAACCGTTAAACGAAAATTTCCGCTAGCATCAGTTGTTGTGCCTCTGTTAGTACCTTTTATTTTTACAGCAACGCCAATTAAAGCTTGATTATCCTTATCAACAACTTTACCACTTACTTGTATGTTTTGGGCACTTTCTTTCAAGACAATAACCATCAAATTACTTTGCGTAATCTTAAAAGTTAGGTTAGTATTGCTTAATAATTCATCTACCACTTCTTTTACATCCTCATTATCAGCTTCTACACTAAAGTTTTTTCCTTTAGGCAGCATATCATCATTAAAAACAATTCTATACGGAGACTTCTTCTCGATTTCAAGAAATAACTTGTTTAAAGTAGCATTTTTAACACTTAAGGTTATACTCTGAGAGTGTACCTTTGCAGACAACTGCAAGCTCAAAGCAATAACCAAGGCAAAAGTTAATTTCATGTAAACTAGGGCTTTAATTAATTGTTTTTTTGGAATAGGGGTGTCATCCCAAACATTTTTTTTCATACTTTTGAATGTTAGGTTAAATAATTAGTTGTTAATCACATGAGGGTTTGGTCGCTTATCATGTGAAATTTTTCAGCTGTTTAATCGATTTACGGGGGATACTATATCAGTATTTCCCGTTTCTTTTTGTTTGATTGTTTCATTTTTTGATTCGTAATTAGTTTATAATTGGGTTTTAATGGTTACTGTATTGGTAGCTTTGTTAAACTTATAATCAAAAGCATAAGTTTCTTTTAATGCATCTAAGGCTTCAAAAAAGGTTTCATTTTTAAAAGCGCCAGTAAATTTTTTAGATTTTATAGCTTCGTCTTGTATCTCAATTTTAATATTGTACCAGCGCTCCAAATCCAATACCAATTCTTCAAAAGTTTTACTTCTAAAAATCAGCTTATTTTCTGTCCAAGCTATCTCTTCAATCATATGATCTATGGTGGCAACATCATTAACATGAGATAATGCCATTTCTATATGCTCTTTATCTGCTGTAACTTTTCTAGTTGCATTTTTATTACTGATAACAAGTTTTTCCTTAGGTTTTAGGATGATTTTTTGCTCTGGCTTAGAAGGAAAAGACACTTCTAAAGAGCCTCTTATAAGTGTAGCGATGCTATTATTTTCTTCTTTAAAGTCTCTAACATTAAAAGCAGTGCCTAAAACTTTAAGAGTTAGATTTTTGGTGTGAATAATGAATGGATGTTTTGGATCATGATGCACATCAAAAAAGGCTTCACCCTCCAAACTTATACTTCTAGTTTTTTTACCATATTGGTTATCGTAGGTAATTTTACTACCCGCATTTAGCCAAATTTGTGTACCATCAGGCATTTCTACCTTAGATTTTGAGCCGTATTGGGTGCTGATGATATTAAGTTTATCTGCATCATGATTCTGAAAAACAAAAACATAAATACCTAACAGAACAAAAATTACTGCTACAGATGCTGCCATATAATACCTCATGATACGATATTTTGGCTTTTTATCATCAGTATCAGCTGGTATGTAAATCTGCTTATCTTCTTTTAGTTTCTCTTTAAATTTTAACCAGCTATTTTCTGCGGATGTAACAGACGGACGTTCAGCAGCAACAAATTGTAAGTTGAAAATATGATCTAACTGGCTTAGATTATCCAAATCAATATCATATTCCTTTGCTAAGCGATTAATTTCTGCAATATCACTCAGTGTACAATTGTTTAACTTCTTTTTAGCTAAAAGCTCAAAAAAACGGTCCCTGTCTGTCATCTTACTATAAAGACAGCTGATGACCTTAATACCCCTAAAGCTTTTTTTATTTTAACTAGATTTATTTTGTTTTTTTACCACAAAACTTGGAAAATCATGCTGTATAGCTTCAGAAAGCCGTTTTAAAGCAATAGACATCTGCGCTTCTATTGTTTTTACAGATAAATTTAAAAGTTCTGCAACTTCGCTGTATTTTAAGCCTTCTTCTTTAATCAGCATAAAAATAGCTCGGCATTTGGTAGGTAGCTTATTTATTTCTTCTTGTATTTTGTGTAATTGCTCATTAGAAATAAAAGCCTCTTCTGGAGAATGAGATACCTTTAAAATCGCAACTTCTAAATCCTCTAAACTTTCGTAATCCATTCTTTTATTTTTAGCTAAATGGTTTAAACAAGCATTTTTTGTAGCAACAAAAAGGTATAATTTTAAATTTTTGATAGCGTAAATAGCGCTTCTATTATGCCATAACTTTAATAAAACATCCTCTACAATATCCTCTGCAGTAGCAATTTCCTTTAGAAATCCTTTAGCGAAAACAATAAGCGAGGGATAAAACTCTAGGTAAATGGTTTTAAATAGCTCTTCCTCATCTTGATGCGAGCCAGCATTAAAATCGATATTATCCAGATGATTATCTGACATGCTGAGATTAATGGTTTAGAAAATTGGTTTTAAAATTGGTTATATATCGCAATCTAATGATTATAAATCTTAATAGAAAACCTGAGCAATAAAAAAAGGGATTAACATCACGATAATCCCTTTCAAATAAGTGTTAAAATCTTTAATAGTTATTTCTAGCTTCTCCCCAAGCTGGCCCTATTTTCTCCGTCAACCAAAATGGTTTTTTGAGCGCATTTTTAAATTGCCATACACCATCAGACTTTACCAGTTCTTGTGTTTTTTTAATAAAACCGTTAGTTAAAGTAGCACCAACAAGTTGATTATTTTCTATTTGTAAGTTTTTAGGTTGATCCTCAAATGTGGTTAACTTTGGTGTATTAGAAATATAATTATCTACAATTTTAACCCCATCAGGTACTAGAACACGCGTACTGTTTTTTCCAGAACCTAAGGAAAAAGCCTCTGTACAGTCTAAAATCATATTCTTACTGATAAGGGCATTTTTAACTTGCCAATATTCGTTAAGCTTTGGGTTCTCAACAGCATTCATCACAGAAATGGCTGCTCTTAAACCTGTTCCTGTTAAGCCATGTAGGTAATTACCTTCTACTTTTTGGTTTTCACCGATGATTCTGATACCTCCTGTATTTTTCTTTTTATTACCGATGAAATAGTTATCTAACACTTCAGAAAAATTACCATGTCTGAAGGTTAGGGTGCCATCGCACTCGTAAAAAAGGTTATTTTTTATGGTATTATGACCAGATTTTATTGAGATAATCTCTGTCTCACCATCACATTTATCAAAAATATTATTAGATACTAATGTATAAGAGTCATGCATAGACCAATCGCTGGTTCCTATTCTAATGGTTTCGCCGCCGTTAGCATCTAAAGGCGGACGAGGACCAAAATAATTATGGTCTATTTGGTGATAATTAGGCTTATCTGCCAACCAAACTACCAGCGTTGTACCCATATGGTTTTTACCTGTAAAATCGCAATGGTCTACCCTGTTGTGGTTTCCATATAAAGAAACCCATTTATAATCGGTTTCTTTTGAAGGCGGGTTATAGTTGATGATACTGCTATTGGTTAATCTACAATTAGATGATGTTGCCGAAAATTGTACTACATGGCCTTTGTCTAGGTAACCATCGGCAAAAGCCAAACCGTCTACAACTAGCCATTCACCATCAATTTTTAAATTAGAACTTCCTGTTAATTTTATTTTGCCTGGGCTTGCTGTGGTTAAAATTATAGGTTGCTCTTTGGTGCCCTTTCCTTTGAAATTTAATTGTTGGTTAGACCAATCGCCCGCTTGCATTACTACTTTATCGCCCGGTTTTAATATCAAGGCACTTAACTCGGCAACAGATTTAATTTTATAAACCTTCCCTTGTAAAACCGTTTTCTTTTCTATGTCAGAGCCCAATTTAGGTGTACTAGCATGAACCATAATAGCATTGCTTAAGCCAATGATGAATAAGATTTTGATGATATTTTTAGTTTTCATGTTGTTGAGGTTTATTATAATTTGGCGCCTAAAGTTCTCCCTGTTGTTGATTTATCTGACAAGCCAGACCCTGGCTTAAGATTGAAATTAAAAGAAGAGCTGTCTATAAAATCGGGTTTAATTTGATAGATATTTTTACCTGCCACTGTGCCGTAAAAAGAGTCTATCCTACCAGAATTATAGAAATTACAATAATCTACTTTAATATCATCCCACCTAAATTCTCTAAACTCTAGAGAGCGACCGCCTTGCCCGCTATTCATGAAAATACTATTGGTAACCACAGCCTGTTGCGCACCAGATAAACGAACAACAGTACCTTGCTCTCTATTTTCTACTTCATTAAAAGTGCAATAATCTATAGTTACAAATGGCCCTAAAGTACTTTCATCATTTCCGCCACGGTATACATTTATGGCAGAGCCTAAAATATTGGTAAACACACAGTTTTTGATGATGGTATTTTCTACACCATATATCCCTTTGTCTTCTTTCTCCTCGGCCAAATTAATACCCATTCCAGAAATGTTTCTAAACAAAGAGTTGGTTATTAATAAGGTATCAGCAAAGGTACTTTTACTTGCTTTAAAGCCAGAAAAAGTGCTCTCGTTATAATCATAAAACTCACAACCATCTATTTTTACGTTGTAATGCTTATTCATGGCTTGGTCTGTAGAGCGTATACCACATTGTACATCGCCATAGCTTTCAAAATTTCCTTTAAAAGCTAAACCCTTTACAGCTAAAGAGCCCCCGTTAGCAATGGTAATAAAAGCCGGAAGGGTTTTAAAGCTGCTGCTTACTAAAATTGGTTTGCCTTTTAAAATCTTATCAGCTATTAAATGCAGCATTTTATCTAAAACTATTTCTTTGTCTACCTTATAAAAAGTAGCTTCTGTAAAGCAAATGGTATCACCCGAAATGGCATTTTCAATAATTTTATGAATTTGTTGGCTTTGAGCCGATGCTAAATTAAAAGTCTTATTAGCTCTTGATGGCCTAAACACTTCTTCAACATACCAGCTAGCTCCTGCTTGTGATTTTTGTACAAATGGTAGCTTTTTAATATCGGCACCATAATTTTTATGATAAGGAATGGATAAGGCATCCTTTTTATGTTGATTTACTTTTATAAGGGTAAAACCATCTGTTAATGAGGCTTTGTACAGGTTTACAACAGCGTTATTTTTAAGACTGATACCCCCATCTTTATTAGTATCATCTATTAAATTCCCTGTAGGATTTACCATTAAATTACTAGAAAACGCAACATTTTGAGGCGATAAAGTCCGCTCAGCATCTTTACCTGCACCAAACAAAACCGGACCACAATTGATAAAAGTATTACGCTCTATACTGGCATCTTTAACCTGATAATATCTGTTGATTAAAGAATTAGGAACACCGTTCATGACAGCTAAAGCAGAGCGAAAAGCTGTTCCTCTTAAATCTTTAAATACATTATTAAAAACTTTATGTCCAGGATTAATCACCCTAACTCCGCCAGTAAAAGGTTTGTTATTACCTAAAAATAAGTTCCCCTCAACTGTATTATTTGAGCCATGTCTTAATACCAATGAGCCCTCACACTCGTAAAAAGTATTAAAACTGATGTTATTCTCACCCGATTTGATAGAAACAATTTCTACTTCTCCATTGCACCTTTCAAAATAGTTATTGATGATTTGAGTGCGAGATGCCGTTAAAGAATATCGCGAAACACCTATCCTAATGGTTTCGCCGCCATTAGATCCAAAACGTTGCCTGCCCTTAAAATAATTAGCATCAATAAAATGGCAATTTTCCTGACTGCGTTCATCATTCAACTCGGCAATTATAACAGGTCCGGCACTTAGTTTATCCACAAAAGTACAATGGTCTACACGATTATGCTTTCCCCAAAAAACTACCCAAACATCATTTTTAAAACGCTCTGGCTGACTAAAATCTTCTATCACAGATTCTGTTAGTCGGCAGTGATTAGCCAATAAATCATGATTAATTCTAAAAGTTACCACCTCTCTTTGTGGGCTATAACCATTTTTGAAATGTAAACCTTTTAGGATTAAATGTTCGCCCGCAATACGTAAAAAAGATTGTCCGCTAATGATAATTTTTTTTGTATCCTTAGGCATAATCACAATAGGCTTTAAGGTAGTTCCTTTTCCAAAGACAGTTAAAGCAACATTCTTCCATTCTTGATTGACTAAGAATATGGTATCGCCTGGTTTAGCTTGTTTAACAGCCTTTTCTAAGGCATTTGCATCTTTAACTATTTTATTTTGTGCCCAAATGAAAGGGCTGTAAAACAGTATTAACAAGTATAAAATAATCTTCATGATGGAAAGGTTTAGGAAATGGTAAGGATATATTGGCTTCAAGCTTATATCCTAGAATGCTTTGAGGGCTTGTTTTTCCCTCAAAGCGATAAATATTTAAGAGAAACTTATACCTCCATTGATATCTATGTTGTTACCTGTAATGTAAGAAGACTCATCTGAAGCTAGATAAGCTACCAAATCTGCCACTTCTTCTGCCCTACCTTCTCTTTTAACAGCTGTTGCTGCTGCAACATTAGCCCTAACTTCTGGCTTAGTGAAACTATCATGAAAAGCAGTAGCTATCATACCAGGTGCTACAGCGTTTACACGAATACCTTTAGGGCCTAACTCTTTTGCTAATGCTCTGGTATAGGTCATGATAGCACCTTTAGAAGTTGCATAAGCACTTGCTCCTGGGCCGCCGCCATCTCTTCCGGCTAAAGAGGAAAAATTAATGATAGCAGAACCTGCCGGCATAAAAGGAATCACGTTTTTAACTGCTAAAAACACCGATTTTAGATTTAAACTCATTACAAAATCCCAGAAATCTTCATCCATTTCTAGGGTAGTTTTTCTGGCTACCAAACCACCAGCAACATTAACTAAGACATGAATTTCATCGCCATAGGTGGCTTTTGTTTCTGCTACTAATTGCTCTACTTCGGCAGCTTTTGTCATATCTGCTTTTACAATGATACCTTCGCCACCTACTTCTTTAACTAATCTTAAAGTTTCGTTGGCATTATCTTCATTACCTAAATAATTGATAACAACTTTTGCTCCCTCTTTTGCTAATTGTACAGAAACTGCTCTTCCAATATCTCTTGAACCGCCTGTGATAATGGCTACTTTATTTTTTAAACGCATGATATAATTTATTTAAGATTTTATTTTTTTGTTGTGATGTATTTAATGCTTATCCACGAAAGTGGAACTAAAACTGCTGCCAAGACAAAGAATGAAACATAACTTGTTTGTGTAATTACTGGAACTGCCCAGGTGGTTAACAAAGTACCAGCAACGGCTGCTGTCCCCCCCATACCGGCAACTACCCCTACATTTTTACCATTGAAATAATCACTAGGTAAGGTTTGTAAATTGCCTATGAGAAATTGAAAACCAAATAAGGTAGTACCTATTAAGAGCATAGCCAATGTTGGCATATCTTTTAAACTGCCTAAGAAATATAAAATAGCAGATAAAGAAATAATCATCACGAAACAGCCTATGGCAATGGCATATTTACGAGCATTTTCTGCCCTTAAACCTTTCTTAATCAATTGAGAGGAGTAATATCCACCTACCAAACTACCTATAGCAGCAAACAAATAAGGTAACCAAGTAAAAGCCCCTATTTGCTTAATATCAAACATAAATTGTTCTTTTAAAAAGGTTGGAAGCCATGTTACAAATAGCCACCATACAGGGTCTATGAAGAACCTAGCCATAATTATGCCCCAGGTACTTCTGTATTTCAGTAACTCTCTCCATGTTAAAACAGGAGCTTCTGCTACGCTAAGCTCTGCTTTTGAAGTTTCTGGCTGCGCCAATATATGTGCTCTTTCTTCTTCTGTTAACCATGGGTGTTTGTCTGGTGTTGCCTTATTAACTACCAACCAAGGCACTACCCATATAATACCTAAACCTGCTATTAATACAAAAGTTAATTTCCAGCCAAAAGCAATATAAAGTAGCGCAATAATAGGCGCAGATACTACCGAGCCTAAAGCAGCTCCTGCATTAAATATACCCTGTGCTATGGCTCTTTCTTTAGCCGGAAACCATTCGGCATTACTTTTTGTAGCACCTGGCCAGTTTCCTGCCTCGCTAAAACCTAACATAAACCTAAAGATGTTAAAAGACATCAAAGATTTAGCAAAAGCATGTAAGGCTATTGAAATACTCCATCCGATGATAGAAATAGTCATCCCTAAACGCGTACCAATAGCATCCATAAGCTTGCCCGTAAAAGTTTGCCCTAATGCATAGGCTATCATAAAAAAGGTAGTAATAAGTGCCAAAGCACTTTTATTATCAGCCTCGGCAATACCAAATTCTTCATAAATGTATGGCCATAAAATGTTTATAGCACTTCTATCTACATAATTAATAATGGTTGCAAGCCCAATTAAGGCTATGATATACCACCGCAATCCTTTTACTTTCATATTATTTTATTTTACTGATGGATACCTAATTCTTTAAGAAAATTCATGATAGCAGTATTAACTTCGGCGTTTTTCTCTTTAGAGAATTTACCATGTTCGCCCCCTTCTACCGTGATAAAGGTATTTTTTACACCCATTTCATCTAATTTTTTCTTAAGGTTTACAGATTGCTGATAGCTAACAACGGGGTCTGCATCGCCGTGTACAATAAATACTGGCGGACTATTCCTTTTAACATGATAAATGGGTGAAACAGACTGAACAAATACTGGATTTTTTATCTGATCTCCTAGCCACATGTTTAATGATTTGCTTGGCCAATCTCCTAGTTCTGCTATACCATATTTATTAATAATAGCCGCAACTTTAACATCTTTAAGCCCTTTGCAATTGGTATCAAAACGGGTATCATTACCTAATAAACCACCCATTAAAGCCAAATGGCCTCCGGCAGAACCGCCCATGATTACAATTTTGTTGATATCGATATTTAAAGCCTTGGCATTCTTAATCAAATAAATCAAGGCACATCTTGTATCTTCAACAGCAGCAGGTGCTGGTGCAACTTGCGATAAGCGATAGGCAATATTCGCAACGGCATATCCCTTCTTAAAAAAAGTATTGAAACCGGTCTGAGATTCTTTAGAACCTTTATTCCAACCGCCACCATGAATATTGATAACAACCGGACTTGGGCCTTTATCTTTTGGTGGCAGATATAAATCCATTTTACCTTCCCAGCCATTGGCTATGGTATACACAACATTAAGTTGCTCTGTATATCCTAGTGGATATTCTACTTTTTTGAATTCTGGCGTTTCTTGTGCTTTTGAAGTTAACCCCATCAATATCAAGCAGTAAAAGGCTATTATTTTTTTCATTTATTCTGATTTTTTTAAACTAAAAAATCTTCTCTGTGCGGACTAAATACATCTATCAACACACCAGGCTCTAAACATACGCAACCATGTATGGTATGTGGTTTTACGTAATAACCATCGCCTGTTCTAATGATCTTTTTCTCATCGCCTATGGTCATTTCGAAAGCACCGCTTTCTACATAAGTTACTTGCGCATGGTAATGCTGGTGTAAAGCGCCTACTGCACCTACCTCAAACTTTACTTTTACCATCATAACTTGCTTATCGTAACCATACATTTTTCTTTGTATGCCATTTCCTAAATCTTCCCAAGGGGTTTCGTTTTCAAATTGAAATGAATTGCTTTGCATTGTTTTTTTTGTAATTAATTGGTTTATTTAAATGTGATATAATTATTCTTATCCAGATAGTTAATGGTATAGATATAAGTTTTCCCTTTTAACTGAAAGCTTATTTGCGTTTGTCTTTCATCGCTATTTATCAAGGTTAAATTGCTAATGCCACTACCTGCTGCCGTGATAGTTTCATTTATAGGATCTACCCCGCCATGGGCTTCGGTAATACTCACAAAAGTTTGATTTTTTACAGCTTCTTGTGATAGCATAAAACCTTTGCCAGGGAAAAGGCTCATCTCTGGATCGTTAGCGCCAATGGCTAATTGCTTTACCACAAGTGCCTGCCCACTTGTGAAATGCGTGGTGTAAAATCTTTTATTATTCAAAATAGTGATAAAACCACCTTTAGCATCAAGGTTATTTTCAGCAGTTTTCCAGATATGTTGATAGCCATTTGCCTTGCCTAAAGCTCTTAAATTATCGGTAATTGCGTTTATTTTAAATGAAGCATTTACCAAATGACCGTTATACCAAAAAGGTAAATCGTACTGATGATTGTTAGCAGAATTCGCTCGGTATACATCAATCAAAAGAGCTTTATGAAGCTCTGGAAGTTTTACCAAAGCGGTAGTTCTATACAAATCAACATCAGCGTAAGCATGTGTTTCTTTAGCGCTTACCACTTGTAATTGAGGCTGATTACTAAAATATAAAAGCTCTGGATGCTGTTTTTCTCCCAATTCTTCTTTGGCTTGATAGTGTGAAGTTTCATCAACTACTAAAGTATTATGCGCTACCGTTTGCTTTGCCCAACTGGTGTTTTCTGGCAAATAATGCCCGCCTCTTTTAGATTCGATATTGATAAACCTAGCAGCTCCATAATCATTAAAAACTTCGGCATTATTATCGTAATACAAAATATTTAGCCTATCAAAATGGCCATGTCCCATACCCTGTGATGCTGCCTTAAAACTAAAGCTTGTTGGTCTTTATTCTCACCGACTCTTAAAATACCAACGCCCCCTTCATTACCGTTGCCACCATCTCTTATCCACTGAGATTGGTATTTGAACGGCTCGGTTTTACCAGCTGTTATAGCTTTAGCTACTTTTAAACCTGCATCAGAAACAATTACTTTTCCTTGTTTTTGAGCAATTTCTAACAGATGATTTTCTTCTTTTATATCCGCGTAAGCGAGATTTAAGCCATAAACCAACTCTATAGATTCATAAGTTTTATCTTTAATAGCATCGTTAAAAGGGAATAAAACGCCGTTGGTATAAGTAAGCTGTAAAGATGTATTGATGGCTTTTGCTAGCAATTTATCTCGGTACTCAAAAATATTTAGCTGAGGCTGATAATTATTAATCGCTTTTGCAAAAAGGATAAACGGCAACAAAGCATAGCGCTGATAATAAGGCCCTTCCATATAATAACCATCTGGAGAGAACAATTGATTGATTTGTGCTAAATAGCCGGTTTTACCATCTTTTTTAGAACCTTTTATTGCCATTTCTACATAATCAGGCTGATTTAAGACATAACCGGTCATCCCTACCGCAGCAACATTCCAAGTGCCATGGTTATGAATTTTATTGAAAGTTTCATAGCTATCTACCGTTAAAAATTTAAGGATAGGCATGAAAAGATTTTGCTCTATTTGCTGGCGTTCTTTTGTTGTTAAGGCATTGTAAACCAAATCATAGCCTTGTATCACATACACCTGCCAAACACAATCATTTAAACCTTGCCAAAATATTTTCCCTGCCGGATGATTTGGCTTCCTCTTTGGATGTAAAGGCCATTTCTGGTATTGTGAAGCATAATTGAGCAAGATATCTCTCACATAATTGGCATATTTTTTATCCTGAGAGATTTGATAAGCAACTCCGCAGTTTAAAATATTGATATAATTTCTTTTATGCTGCTCATGTGTAACTCCGCCCCCTCCATCAGTTGGAATAGGTACGTTTAACGGCGATTTCAGAGCTAAATCTGCCTCGGTTTTAAGTGCTTCATAAGATGTTTGAAGTAATGGATATTGCTGAACGCCATTTCTTATTTCTGGTAATTGAGCCTCTGTAAGCATTAAAGAAGGGTGCTTTTGCGCAAAGCTATTTAGGCTAAAAATGAGGCAAAAAATTACAATTACCACTGTTTTTAAGTAGTTCATAAATGAAAATCAATATGTTAATTTATTATTGGTTTTATCCTTATAACAGGTTATAATGCTGCTTGCTTCATGATATGTTGCGTTGCAAAACCAGCCTTGCTAATCTGCCAAATCTCATCTAAATGCGCTGCCATAGCCTGTTCTGCCATACCAACATCCTGCTTTTCTATAGCTTCTAACACTTTCCGATGTTCTGCTATAGCTTTTTTGCCTCGGTTTTCTCCACAAATTTTGCTTTCTACGATATTCTTAATCAAATCAGGAATAAGAATTAATATCATAGATTCTACAACGGAATTTTTAGAAGCTTTAGCTATCTTGATATGAAAAATCATATCCTCCTCCACTGCATTATCTGCACCACTGCTTAGTTTATTTTCATAATCTTCTAAAGCCGATTTAATTTCCTCTACATCTTCTTCGCTTCTTCTTTCCGCAGCTAATTTTACCGCAGTTAGTTCTAAATGATATCTAGCTTCTATTAAGGCATTAAAATCATCCTTATTAAATTTGATGATATCAGAAATGATATTATCAATAACGTTGATGCTGAGCCCAGAAACATAAGTACCGCTTTGCGGATTAGTTTTTAAAAGCCCATAAAATTCTAGTTTTAAAATAGCCTCTCTTACATAACTTCTGCCTACACCAAAACTTTCTGATAAAACTCTTTCTGCTGGTAACCTATCTCCAGGTTTTAACTGACCAGAGGTTATCAAGTGCTTTAACTGCCCGATGATTTTATCAACCGGGGATTCTAATTTTATGCTTTTTTTGGTTTCTGTAAGCTGACTCATTTACAAAAAATTGGTTAACCAAATATAGTTTTTAAAATTGGTTAACCAAATTTTAATTTAAATTTTAGTAATAAAGGCCTTTGCATTTCTACAAAGGCCTTGTATACACTAACTATTATGGATTTTATTTTACAAATTTTTGGGTTACAACTTTACCATCTACTTGGCAAGCAGCGAAATATACCCCCGAGTTTAAGTTCAGCATAGATAAAGGCACAAGATTTGAACCCTCTTTAAGCAGCAAATCTTGTTTAGCTACTCTTCTGCCAGATAAATCATAAATGATTAAAGAACCATTAGTATTTTTCTGAGTATTTATTTCAAACTTAACCTGATGAGTATCTTGACCACCTAAATATTTAAGTGCTAATTCTTCGGTAGAAGCTAAAGAAGCTGCTTGAATATCAGAGTACTCAAACTTACCGTCAAAATCTACTTGTTTTAAACGGTAGTAGTTAGTGCCACTTGCAGGATTGTTATCAATAAAACTGTAGTTTAAGACAGAAGAACTATTACCTGCTCCTTTTCTCTCACCAATTTTAACAAAATCGGTTCCGTTTACAGAACGCTCTATCTCAAAATGCGAGTTATTACTTTCTGAAGCAGTAGACCAAGCTAATTGTATTTGATTATTGCTTTTTCTAGCAGTAAATGATGTTAAGGATACTGGTAATACTACTAAACTAGGTAAGGTATTGTTATAAGCGAAATTATCTATAATAAAATTAGCATTATCTGTAGTACCATTACTAAAAATTGCAAAAGCATTTAACCTATTTAGAGCAGGAAAATCAGGATTGGTTTGACCAAAGTTTGGATTATCAGCAGCTAAAAGTAGCTGATTATTACCAAACCAAATATGGTAAGAACGAGGAGCAATGGTATAATTAGTGTTAGCAATAGTATATTGAACACTATTATTAGAAGCATTACACAATAATCTTAGTCTACCGACTGTACTATTATTAATAGCACTTATGCTAGGGTTTAAGCTGGTACTTAAAGTAGTTTGTGCTATAGCTCCACCACCTGAAGGATAATTAGAAACTCTTAAAGAATGATTGGGTGAGGCAAAATTTAATCTAACATAAGTAAAAATAGTATCAGCAATATCAGTATTTGAATTGTCACTAAAAAAATTATCCACTAATGAAGGTGCAACGCCATCTGCACCAACGCAAACGAAAAAGTTTCCAGTTGCACCAGATATAACTTGGAAATCAAATGCTAAATCAAAATAGCGAGACTGAGATGGAATTCCGTAAATACTAAATTTAGTTCCAGAACCACTGCCTGCACTGTAAGTTCGTAAAGCAGATCCTGAAATAAAACTTGCCCCAGAGTTCACCATTTCAAAATATCCCAATGGGTTTGCCACATGCCTTAATCTTGCAATAAAAGTAGTAGTATTATTATCACTAGGATTGGGTCTTGGTAGAAAAGAGTTTGTGGTATTGGATGTAATGGTTGCCGTAGTAGTACCCGTAGCAGTACCAAAATCATAAGTCCATGGCTGTGCATGAGCACTAGCTAAAAAACCTAGCAATAAAATAAAAAGTAAAATTTTCTTCATAAAATTGAGTTTAAATGTAAGTTTATAATCAAGGAAGTTTATTACTATAAATAAAATCATCAACAATAACAGCTGCTTTATCTTTTGCATTGTTAAAGAATAAACCAAAAGCATTTAAGACTACTTCTTTAGAGCTTGCTTGGTAAGCTCCGAAATTACCATCAGTAGCTGCCTTCAAAATTTGCGTACCATTTATCCATACATGATATTTTTGTGGCTCTATGGTATAGCTTGAACCATTTTTCTTATAAGTGGTGGTATTAGAGCTATTATTACATAATATTTGTACCTGATAATCTTTACCATTTTCTAATGCTAGAACTGGATTCAACTTAGCATTAACACCCAAATAGGATGTACCTTCTAAGTAACGTACTGAATGGTTTATGGGGCTTGCTTTCAAATCAAACCTAAAACCAGTAAATACTTTATCCTTTTCTTGATTTACATTGCTATTATTAGAAAAGAATGATCCCTCCGCCATATGATTTCCAATTCCAATAAAAAAATTACCGCTTGTACCAGACTCAAATCTCAGCTTGAAACTTAAATCTAGAACATTAGTTCCTGGGAAATCATAGATTGAAAACTTGGTGCCAGCGCCTATTGCTGACCCATTAATTCTTAGGGCAGAGCCACCAGCATTTTGAACATATTCTCCGTAACCTATACTATCTATGTACCTAAAACGGGCTACTCCACCAGATTCAGGTTTTAATAGATTACTTTTTGAAGATGTTGATACTGCCGTAGCATTAAAAACACCTTTCTGACTGCCAAAGTTGTAGCTCCAGGGTTGTGCTTTCAATGTTAAACCTAACATCAAGGCTAAAACTGTAGTAAAAATTGATTTCATATAATGATTAATTGGTTTGCTAATAACAGCCATCAAACACATATCAAGAGTGTCTTAATTTAGGAGAAATGAAATGTAATTTGGTTCGGCTTTTCTCAAATATGAGACATATTATCTCGAAAAAAATCAGTCATCTTAGCAAAGGATTAGCTCATTTTAACATCTTTATCATCAAGAACTTACCAATTAAAGAATCATAAATACGAATCCTATTTAAGAAGATAGGATAAAAGAGATAGATATAAAAGCAAAAGAGTTAGCCTAAGCTAACTCCCTTGTTTAAATTCTAATTCGCTGTTTAATAAATAAGCACCAGAGGTAACTAGCAAATCGCCTATTTCTAGGCCTTCTTTAATTTCAATCTGACTATTGTTTTCTACTCCGGTAATTACTTCTTTTTGGGTATAAGTGTTTTTTCCGGTTTTTAACCAAACTACATTTGTTTTACCGTTTCTTATCACAGCTTTTATAGGTACTGATATATTTGCTGATGCTTTCCCTTTGAACTTTACATAAGCTAGCATTCCTGGTTTCAGTTGCAAATCTTTGTTAGCTACATTAATCCTAATCAAATTCACCCTGCTACTGGCACTAATTTCTGGGTTTTGAAAATCAACACGACCTATAATTTCTTTTTCAGGAAAATCAGGAATATTCACTTTTACTGCTTGTTGTAAATTAACTTGTGCTAATTGTGATGAATATAATTGAGCTTCTGCCCATAAATTAGATAAATCTGCTAGTTTCAAAATCAAAGAGCCTTCCATTACATAATCTCCCTCTGTTACCATAAGCTCTGTAATGTAGCCTGATTTTTTACTATAAAAAGAAGTAAACTTATCTATCTTCTTTTGTTGGGCCAAGGTTTTAATCTGTTGCTCTGTCATCCCCCATAGTACTAGTTTTTGCTTTGCGCTTTGCAACAAACGACCATAATCTATCAAGCCATTTTTAAACTCTTGTTGCTTCTCTAAAGCTGCCAGATATTCTTGTTTAGCACTATTTAACTCTTCACTATAAATATCCATTAATTTAGATCCAGCAGAAACAAAATCGCCCATATTCTTAACATACAAACGTTCTATCCTACCTCCAACTCTGGCACTTATTGCTTCTTGTAAATTTTCGTCGGTACTTAAAGTTGCAGTAACTGTAAACTCTGCATTAACGCCACCAGCTTTAACAGTATCGGTTTGGATATTTCCCAACTGAATTTGTTGGTCGCTCAACATCAACTCGTTCACTTTCTTACTTGAATTCTTTTGTACTGCAATTAAATCCATTTTACAAATGGCACAAGTACCAGGTTCTGGCTCCATAATCTGCGGATGCATAGAGCAGGTATAATAAGTATTGCTGTCTGCTGTAGTTTTTTTATCGCCACTACAGGCATTTACCACAAGCAAAACAGCTAGCGAAATCAATTTTAATATTTTCATCTTATGGTTTAATTGCGATAAAACTTTCACTATCTATTAAATATTGAGCATTTACTGCTACCTCATCCTTAGCACTTAAGCCTTTTAAAACCTGAACTTTAGCATTCCCACGATAACCAGTTTCCACTTGATGCACTTTAAAACCAGCGGCTGTTTTCAACATTACAACCTCATGTAGCCCTAAACTAATCACAGCACTTTCTGGCAACCAATTACCAGATAAAGTTTCTGCTTTAATTTTAGCCTTCACCTGCGCTCCTACAGGTAAATGTTGATTAGGGTTATCGATATTTATCCTCGCTTTGATAGTTTTAGCTCCTTCTCTAAAAAAGGGCTCAATAAAATTTATCTTAGCTTGGATTTCCTTATCAGGATGTGTTTCTACCGTGAGGCTTACTTGCGAACCTACTTTCACCATCTTTTGCTGATGCGTATAAACATCAACCAACACCCATAAATGCTCTGGATTATAAACCTTAAAAAGTATATCTCCTTTATTAACATACATACCCTCTCTAAGCTGTAGCTGAGTGGTATTCATATTAAGCTGCATACCTTGCTCTTCCTCATTAACATCATGGATATGCCCTGTATAAGAACTATAAACCGGCAATGTAAAATTGCTTTTCTTTGTTTTAATGATTTGATTAATTTGCTGTGCAGATACACCTAATAGCTGTAATTTTTGTTTAGCAGCTTGAATTAAGATATCATTTCCGGCATCATTTTTCACTAAGAATAGTAGTTCTTCTTGTGCGGTAAGCATCTCCGGACTGTAAAGTTCTAGTACTTTTTGCCCATTATTTACATCTTGATAATTATATTTCAAATACATTTTCTCAATTCTACCGCCAAATCTTGCTGCTACGGTACCTGTATAATTATCATTATAAGCTGTAAAGCCTAAAGCATCAATAGTTATTTCTTCTTCACTTTCGCTGATTTTAGTTAAGCCTATTTTAGAAACTACCAAATTATTGGTAGGCTGTAATAAGCTTTCTAAACTTACATCTTTTACCTGCTCTGCCTCGGTAAGTTTAGGCACCAAATCCATTTTGCAAATTGGGCAACTTCCAAATTCATCCTCAATAATTTCTGGATGCATAGGGCAAGTATATTGCGTGGTATGTTCATGTGCTTTTTTATCTGCAAAAAATTCACAAGAAGAAAAAAATGCTAAAAGCAAAATCATCAACACATAAACACCTTTTTTATCTTTTAAATTCACCATTTTAAAATCTTTCATATGTTTAATGGTTTATTTTAACTCTAAAATCCTATCTAACTCTATTTGCATCATGAGGTACTCCTTTTGCAAATCGATATAGTTAAGCTGAGTCATGTTTAAGCTTTCCCAGGCATCAAACAACATAAATAGTTCTGCTGTATTTTGCTCATAAGCCAGTTGTAAACTTTGGTAGTTTTTCTTTAAAGCAGGAATTATTTGCTGTTCAAAAAGTTTAAGCTGTTTTTCTTTGGTTTGCAAATCGTTTACTTTTCCAAAAGCTCTTCCTCTTATCTCACTTAAAAGCATATCTTTTTCTTGCCTTAAAGCCTCAGAGCGCCATTTTAAACCTTCAATATTTGCCCTTTCAGATTTGGTAGACCAAGCCACAGGTATTTTAATCATCCCCATTAAAGAATATTGCATAGGCATGCCGCCAAAACCAAACATATGTTCGTAGCGTACACCAAACTCGGGCTTCAACATACTTTTCTCTACGGCTTGCTCTAAACCATTCAATACAATACTTTGCTCTATAGCTTTGATATCACTTCTATGGTTGGCTAAGGTTGTGCTATCATAAAGGGATGATTGATATTGCTTTTGAGGATAAACCGTATCGATATCAAAATTAGATAGCTTATTGCGGTTCATTAAGGTGTTCAGCATAATTCTATTCTGCTTGATATCGTTCTGCAACATCAACTGCATATTTTCTATATTGGCCAAAGCGGCTTTTGCTTTATAATAAGTATTTAACTTTTCTAAACCATTTTTATATCTGATTTCGGTACTCCTAATCATAAAGCTTAGCAATTGCTGATTTTGCTCCAGAACCTTAGCTTTTTCTTTTGCTAATTTCCACTCCACAAAGTTTTGCTTTGCCAAGCTAAACAAATTAAAAGCAACACCTTTTTTGTTTTCTAGCTCTACAGAAGATGCTGTTTCCATCAGTTTTGCATTGGCGTTAAGGTTACTTTTATTAGGAAACATTTGCTCTAAACTGATGGCATATTGGCCCATTCCTGTGCTTCCATCCATTCCTCTTCTCCACATAGAAGTATTGTAAGGCACCATCCATAAGCCGGTTCCTAACTGCGGACTTTCCCAATCTTTAGCGCCTTTTGCCATCTCATCCATAGATTTGATTTCGGCATCGTACATCTTCAACTGTGGGTTTTGCTGCTCTATCTGCTTCAAAATAGTTGCTAAGTCTAACTTTTCTTGTGCTTTTACAACAATCACCTGTAAAAGCAGCACTAGCATCATTAATCTTGTTTTCATCTTATTAAAATCTAGTGTTTAGCATCTAAAACTTCTATTTTACCATACTTCTTCAACTCGTACTCTTTAGTCATCAGAAATATTAATGGTGTAACTAATAATATATGTGTTGATGATGTTAACACCCCACCGACCATAGGTAGCACAATAGGAATCATCACATCGCTACCTACACCAGTGCTCCATAGGATGGGGATTAAACCAAACAGAGAAACGCAAACGGTCATGAGCTTTGGTCTTAAGCGTTTTGCTGCGCCAGCTATCACGTAAGTTCTTAAATCTTCTTTGGTAATGGTTTCTCTAGAGTTTCCTTTTAGTGCAACCAATTGCTGCATGGCATCATTCAGATAAATTACCATCACAATACCTGTTTCTACTGCTAAACCAAAAAGTGCTATAAAACCTACGGCCACCGCCACAGAAAGATTAACACCCCAAAAATAAACCATAAAAGCACCACCAATAAGGGCAAATGGAATAGATATCAAGCTAAAAAACGCTTCTCTTACCGAGTGGAAAGCGAAATACATACATAAAAAGATGATGATTAACACGATAGGAATAATCAATTTCATGGTACGCTCGCTACGGATAAGGTTTTCATACTGCCCACTCCATTCTATAAAATAACCTTTAGGTAATTGCCCTATCATGACATCTAGCTTCTCGCGAGCTTCTTCTACCGTACCTGCTAAATCTCTATCTCTTACATTAAATAAAACAGTCCCGCGTAGTAAAGCATTTTCTGAATTAATCATGGGTGGGCCTTCAGAAATCCCAATATCAGCTACAGCTTCTAAAGGAATTGGACCAAAATCCATGGTTTGTACTTGCAAACGTTTTAAATCTTGCAAGTTATCTCTAAAATCTTGGCCATAACGGGCATTTACAGAAAATCTTTGTCGGCCTTCAATAGTAGTTGTTAATTGCATACCACCCAAAGCACTTTCAACTACGGTATTTACATCATCCACACTTAAATTGTATCTGCTTATTTCATCCCTTTTAATGGTTATATCAATATATTTACCACCAGTAATAGGCTCAACGTATAAATCTTTAACCCCTTCTATACCTTGCAAATAGCTACGTATTTTTTGAGAGAAAGCATCAATAGTATCTAAATTTTGACCGTAAACTTTTACACCTACATCTGTTCTGATACCTGTAGAAAGCATATTGATACGGTTGATGATAGGCTGCGTCCAACCGTTAGTAACTCCGGGTATTTGCAACTTCGTATTCAACTCGTTGATGATATCATCTTTGGTAATACCAGAACGCCATTCGTGTTTAGGTTTAAGTAGGATAATCGTTTCTATCATACTGATAGGCGAATTATCTGTTGCTGTTTCGGCTCTTCCGGCTTTTCCTAAAACATAGCTAACCTCTGGCACAGATTTGATAATCTTATCCTGAACTTGTAGGATACGTTTGGCTTCGCCATTAGAAACATCAGGTAGCGTTACAGGCATAAATAAAATAGAGCCTTCATCTAGCGGAGGCATAAACTCTCTACCTAAGCTCCATAACATCGGCACACTAATTAATAAAGCCAGAATATTAACACCTAGTGTAGTTTTTCGCCAGTGTATACACTTGGTAATCAAGGGTTCGTACCAAGCTTCTAACTTCCTGTTAACCGGGTTTTCATTTTCGCTTCTGAACCTACCTTTCATAAAATAAGAGATGAGTACCGGCGCTAAAGTGAGCACCAAAATAGCATCTATCACTAAAATGAAAGTTTTGGTATAGGCTAAGGGGCCAAATAGTTTCCCTTCTTGTCCTGTTAATAGAAAAACGGGCAAAAAAGATGCGATGATGATAACGGTAGAAAAAAACACCCCTCTTGATACTTGCTTACAAGCATCGGCAATAATTTGCAAGCGGGTAGCTTCAGGAATAGGCGTGTAACCTAAATCTTCCTTTTTCTTATTGAATATATTTTTGATGAATCTTATCATGATTTTTGATGTTTTGGATTGTTTTGCCATTCAGACAATCGGCGATAAGCGTTTTCAGACATGATGATTCCATTATCCACAATAACACCAATAGCCAAAGCAATACCTGTTAAAGACATGATGTTAGATGAAATACCAAAAGCATTAAGTAATAAAAAGCTAAGAGCGATAGTTACCGGTATTTGTAGAATAATACTTAAAGCACTTCTCCAATGCATCAAGAAAATAATAACGATAATACACACCACTATAATTTCTTCTAACAATTTTACTTTGATGGTATAAATAGCCGCTTCTATTAAAGAACTTCTATCATAGGCAATATTAAACTTCACACCCTTTGGCAAACCCCTTTCTACTTCTTCCATTTTGGTTTTAACAGCAGCAATAACTTTATCGGCATTTTCTCCATAACGCATCACCACAATACCTCCAACAGCTTCGCCCTCGCCATTTTCATCAAAAATACCGAGTCTTAAATCGCCTCCCATTTGCACTGTACCAATGTCTTTTACCCTTACAGGGATACCTTTGTTATTGGCTATAGCGATGTTCTCTAAATCCTGCTTATTCTTTACATAACCTAAACCTCTAATGATGTAAGCCATATCGCTCATCTCGAACTTCCTCCCTCCAACATCATTATTATTTGCCTTTACCTTATTCATCACATCCATTAAAGAAAGGTTGTAGAACTGTAATTTTAAGGGGTCTATCACCAATTGGTATTGCTTCTCGAAACCACCAAAAGAGGCTACTTCTGCAACACCAGGTACGGTTTGTAAAGCCAGTTTGATATACCAATCTTGTAGTGCCCGTTGCTCGCCAAGGTCCATTTTACCGGCATCTAGTGTATACCAAAATATATGACCAACACCTGTTCCATCAGGGCCTAGTGTTGGGCTAACTCCTTCTGGTAATAATCGCTGTGCATAGTTTAATCGCTCTAATACCCGAGTACGAGCCCAATAAATATCCGTTTTATCATCAAAAATGATGTAAACAAAGCTCATCCCAAACATAGAACTTGCTCTAACATCTTTAACCTGAGGAATACCTTGTAAATTACTTACCAGAGGATAGGTAATTTGGTCTTCTATTACTTGCGGACTTCTACCCATCCATTCGGTAAATACAATCACCTGATTTTCTGATAAATCAGGGATGGCATCTATCGGATTTTCTTGTACAGCATATATCCCCCAGCCAAACAAACCTGCCGTTATCAGTAAAACGAAGAGCCTGTTTTTTAAAGAAAAATCTATAATTGCTGGTATCATCTTTTTTAGTGATTATGGTTATGATGAGTAGTATCGGTATGCATATGTGTGGTATCAGTTTCTACATCAGCCTGAGCTACTAAATCCATTTTACATTTTGGACATGTACCAGGCTCATTAGCAATTACTTCTGGATCCATTGGGCAAGTATAAACAGTGTTTTTATCTGCGGCAGCATCATTACTTTTAGTATTATTGCTACATGCAGTTACAACCATAACACCTAAAATCATTAAAATTAAAGCTATCTTTTTCATCATTAAAAAATTTAAAATCAACCCTTTACAGGGATATTATTGGTAAACAAAAAATTGAATTGTATAAGTTGGGGATATGCTTAAATTGGTAATAAACCAAAACTTACTTGAAGACTATAAAATAAATAGCCTCCATAAGTGTAAAGCAAAAGGGAAGAAAGATCAGATTCTGAAATTGCAGTTTTGTAGATAGATGGGAGATACAGCTCCTAATGGGGGTGCATGACTTTGATAAGCCAATACCACTTCTTGAGTGTTTACAACTTTAAAATCAAATACAGGGATTGGTGATAAAAGCGTAGCGAAAATTTTAGCCTCTAAAAATTTTGCAGAGCTTGATAAGTGACTGTCTTTAACTTTAAATGTTTCTACTTCATTTTGGCAGCAACCAGCATCTTTACTGGCCTTACTGGCTTTTAAGTATTTCTCCGAGGTTGTGAAAGTAACAGATTCTAGCTCGCCACAGCAATAAAATTTATTTACCGCTACTCCTAAAACAGAAAGCGAGTAAAGAAATATCAGCGTAAGCGTAAATAGTTTTTTCACGCCTCAAAGTTACGGTAATATTTTTCAAAAAAACAAAATGGCTTTATCATTACCGTATCACATTTGGCACAATAGCTGATACATCATACCCAAAACATTTAACTATGACACCAGAAAAATATAGAAAATGCATAGAAGCCTGCTTGGCTTGTGCTGTTGCTTGCAACCAATGTGCTACTTCATGCTTAAAAGAAGAAGATGTAGATATGATGGGAAATTGTATACAAACAGATTTAGAGTGTGCGGCTATTTGCCGGTCGGCAGCAGAGTTGATGAGCCTAAACAGCTCTTACAGCACTATTATCTGTAATAT
The DNA here is from genome assembly GCF_009674685.1 of Pedobacter puniceum. Lineage (GTDB taxonomy): Bacteria > Bacteroidota > Bacteroidia > Sphingobacteriales > Sphingobacteriaceae > Pseudopedobacter > Pseudopedobacter puniceum. Next base: position 162,562 of record NZ_WKJI01000001.1, on the reverse strand, counting down.
CTGTGCCGATGCTTGTGATAACTGCGCTCAAGAATGTGAAAAACACGCAGCAATGGGGATGGAGCATTGCCGCATTTGTGCTGAAGCTTGTCGAATTTGTGCTGATGAATGTGAAAAAATGGCTGCTTAGCCTTGTTTGCACTTAGCACAAATACCAGTGGCTATCAATTGCAGATTTTCTACTTGATATCCACTTGGCACTGTAATTTGAGGTAAAATACACTCATCTAAACAATATAAATGATTGCACTGGGTACAGTTAAAATGCAAATGATCATGATGGTGTTCCTTTGCATTACACTGGTGTGAGCACATGGCATAATTAGCTGTACCTTTATTATCAATTACTTTGTGGATGATACCTTTGTCTTCAAAAGTTTTAAGTGTTCTGTATAGCGTAACGCGATCTATTTCTTTACCTAATATGGCCTCTAAATCTGGCTGCGAAGTAGCCATCTCACGAGAAGTTAAAACCTTTAATACGCTTATGCGAGGTTGGGTTTTCTTTAAATCGTTCTCTTCTAGAAGCTTTATGAAGCTGTTGGCCATATCCAGTTGTGAATTTTGATTTCAAATATCTGAAATTAAAATAAAGGGTTTAAATTATTCGGGTACTTTTTCTTTTTTAATATTTTCTCCAAGATGATTGATAATATGCGGGGCGGTAAAACCATGCACTACAATGGATAGTAAGATGGTAAAAAACACGGCTGACCATATTTGATTTTCAAAGCTAAAATCTGCTTCTTTGAGGGCAAAAGACAAATAAAATATAGAGCCTATTCCTCTGATACCTAAAAAACTAATAGCCGTTTTCTCTTTTACATGAAATTTCATGTTATATAAACTTATATAAGCTGAAAGCGGCCTAATGAGGAATAAAAAGGCAAGGATACAAATAGCTATCTCCCAGCTAAGGTATTGTAAACCTTGTTGAACCAAAGAACCGCCTAATAATAAGAGTACAATGGCAATTAATACCCGTTCTGTTTGGTCTATAAAACTGTGTAAATGATCATGATAATCATCTTTTTTTTCTGAATGTCTAAATGTTATGGCACTTATAAAAACAGCCACAAAGCCATAAGCATGAAAAGCTTCTGTAATACCATAAACCAACAGTGTAAGTGCCAAGGCTAAAAAACCATCTTGCGTTTTTAAAAATTTAAAACGCTTACTTAAGTTAAAAATTAAATATCCGGTAAACTTACCCGCTAAATACCCTATGGCAATACCTGCCAAAATTTTATATATAAGCATAAAATAAAACCATTCTATTAAATTATCTTTCTCTCCTATCTGCATGAAAGCTACCGTAACGGCTAACCAGGTAAAAGGGAAAGCCAAGCCATCATTTAAACCTGCTTCTGCTGTTAAAGCAAATTTAGTTTCTGATTTATATTCCTCATTAGGCGGACCAACCTGTACATCTGAAGCCAAAACAGGGTCTGTTGGTGCTAAAACAGCGGCTAGTAAAATTGCGGAAGCTAAATCAAAATTTAAAACATAATATGCCAAAAAAGTTACTCCAAGCATACAAAGCAACATAGCAATGGTAACCAAGCGCAAGGGGGAAGCCCAGTTTTTGAGATTGAAAGGCCTATCTATTTTTATACCTGTACCCATTAAAGAAATGATAACAACCATTTCTGAAAGGTGTAAACTTATATCAGGATAAATTTTGGGATTGGTAAAGGGTAAATATTGTGGCCAGAAATAGTAAATAATAACTCCAAAAACTAAAAAATAAAGAGAATATGAAATTTTAGTTTTTGTTGTGATGGCGGGCATAAAAGTCATGATAAAAGCCGCAGCCCCTATCACTATTAACATCATCAGGTATTTATCCATGCCTGAGATGGTCAAAATTAGTACCAGCCTAATTATGCAGCCTTATTATCTGATTTTTTAGCGTATATAGCCCCTATAATAGGTGGTAAAGTGGTAAATAAACTGATTATTAAAATCACCCAACTGAAATTGTTTTTTACAAAATCTAAATTTCCAAAAAGATAGCCTAGAAACAAAAATCCAATAATCCAGATTAAAGCTCCGGTAACATTATAGTAAGAGAATTTGCTTATTGGCATTTTTATAACACCTGCTACAAAAGGTACAAATGTTCTTAATACCGGAAAAAACCTGCTAAATACCACAGATTTACCGCCATGCTTTAGAAAAAAAACTTGTGTTTTTTCATAATAGCTATATTTTAAAATCCTGTTTTCTGGCTTAAATACCTTAGGACCAAAGTAATTACCTAAAAAATAATTCACCTGATTACCCGCTATAGCTGCTATAATGAGTAATAATGCTAACAGGTAAATATTCAATCCGGTTCCGCCACCAGCAATTAAAGCCCCTGCGGCAAACAACAAGGGGTCGCCTGGTAAAAAAGGCGTCACTACAAAACCTGTTTCAGCAAAAATGATAATGAATAAAATAAGGTAAGTCCAGAACTGATAATTAGCGATAATCTCACTTAAATGCTTGTCTATATTAATGATAAAATCGAATACGTATAAGATAAATTCCACAGCTCTCTTACTAAAATAAGCGGCAAAAATAACTAAATAAAGGTATACACCTAATTACCTAATGAAATAGAATTGTAATTTTTAAGATTGTTTTATTTACCGATGTTATATAAACAATTCACACTTGTGGATGTTATTTCTACAACACTCTCATAAACAAAAGGATGTATATTCTAAACTTACTTATTGTTGCTCTTAGCCTCGGTTACTATCCTCTTCAATTTAGAGATTATAGAGAAATAATTTTATTAGCATCCCATAAGGAAGACCCAAAGTATATCAATCAATTACAAGTATTAAAAGCAGATGAAAAAGGTTTAGCAGAGAGAGACATTAAATTGAGTACTTATTTTTTTGATGAAGGCTTACCAAAAGATAAACTCAGGCTCATCACAAAACCCAATACTTTTACCCTTATTCTTGTAGGCAAAGATGGTGGAGAGAAATACCGCTCTTACCAATTAACCAGTCTAAATACGCTTTATAAAATCATTGATGTGATGCCTATGCGTAGAGCAGAAATGGGTAAATAAAATAGCTTTATTTCATCGTTCATCAATATTGAATTTTACTTCCTAAAACTTATTGATTTTTCTATCTTTGCGCCTTCAAAAATTTAAATTCATGAACCACCCAGTAAAAATCAAAAACGCCTTAATTTCAGTTTTTTATAAAGACAATTTAGAACCGGTAATTTTACAATTACAAAAATTAGGAGTAAACATTTACTCTACCGGAGGTACAGAAACCTTTATCAAGAACTTAGGTGTGGATGTTATCCCGGTAGAAGACCTAACTTCTTACCCTTCTATATTAGGTGGTAGAGTTAAAACTTTGCATCCAAAAGTGTTTGGAGGTATTTTAACCAGAAGAGCGCACAGTGGCGATCAAGAGCAAATTGCTCAATACGAAATCCCAGAGATAGATTTAGTAATTGTTGATTTATATCCTTTCGAGGAAACTGTGAAATCTGGTGCTCCAGAGCAAGATATTATTGAGAAAATAGACATCGGTGGTATTTCCTTAATCAGAGCTGCTGCAAAAAACCATAAAGATGTTGTCATCATCGCATCTAAAGATGACTATACTACACTAAATAACATCTTAGAAGCACAAAATGGAGAAACTAGCTTAGAACAACGTAAGGCTTTTGCAAGAAATGCTTTTAATGTTTCTTCTCATTATGACAGCGCAATTTTCAACTGGTTTAACCAAGGTGACGATGCGTTAACTGTATTTAAACAAAGTGAGCAAAAGGCAACTGTTTTACGTTATGGAGAAAACCCTCACCAAAAAGGTTACTTCTATGGCGATTTGGATGCTATGTTTGATAAATTAAATGGTAAAGAGCTTTCTTATAATAACTTGGTAGATGTTGATGCTGCTGTAGCTTTAATTGATGAGTTTACAGAACCTACTTTTGCCATCTTAAAACATACCAATGCTTGCGGTGTTGCTAGCAGACCAAATTTACTAGAGGCATGGAATGATGCTTTAGCCTGCGACCCAGTTTCTGCTTTTGGTGGTGTATTGATTTGTAATGGCGAGGTTGATGAAGCTACAGCTTTAGAAATCAACAAATTATTCTTCGAGGTTTTAATAGCACCAGCTTATTCTGCTGCTGCAGAACAGGTTTTAACAAGTAAGAAAAACAGAATCATCTTACGCAGAAAAGATGTTGCCTTACCTGGAAAACTATTTAAAACTTTATTAAACGGAGTTATAGAGCAAGACAAAGATAATACGGTTGAAGGCCCTGAGCTAATGACTGCCGTTACTACACAAAAACCAACAGCGCAAGAATTAAAAGACCTTTTCTTCGCTAATAAAGTAGTAAAACATACTAAATCTAATACTATTGTTTTTGCTAAAAACAACACATTAATTGCTAGTGGTGTGGGGCAAACTTCTAGGGTAGACTCTTTGAAACAAGCTGTTATTAAAGCCGAAAGCTTTGGCTTTTCTTTACAAGGCGCTGTTATGGCATCAGATGCTTTTTTCCCTTTCCCTGACTGTGTTGAACTAGCTGCTGAAGCTGGTATTACTGCAGTTTTACAACCTGGAGGTTCTATTAAAGATCAAGATTCTATAGATAAAGCTAATGAAAAAGGTATCGCCATGGTAACTACCGGAGTTCGCCATTTCAAGCATTAATGATTAATCCTTTCATAAGAAGAAAGCTATCTGTTAAAGGATGGCTTTTTTTATTTTAGAAGATTTTTTTTATCGAAAGAGGGTGGAAAGTAAAAATTCAAAATTAAAAATTCAAAATTAAAAAGAGCCTAAATAGTAGTAAAAAACTCTTTAAGCTCGTTTGTAACGAGTGCTTAAAATGGATTTTCGATTGTATCGATGATTTCTGAGAACTTTTTAAGAAAAAAACACCTAAGACTGGCTGCTACACCATTACCATTCTTAAAAACTACAAATAACCATTCATCAACCATTACAAAATGTACGCAAAAAAAATTTAGGTCGTTTACAATAAAATAGTCAAATTAGACTTATTATTAATACTATTTTTTTTGCACCTTTGCATCTTTATATTAAAACAATAAATGGGTTTATTCAACTGGTTTACACAGGAAATAGCAATCGATTTAGGTACTGCTAACACGCTAATTATACATAATGACAAAGTAGTTGTAGATGAGCCATCTATAGTTGCTTTTGATAGAACTACCAATAAAGTTATCGCCATAGGCAGACAAGCCATGCAAATGGAAGGTAAAACTCACGAAAACATCAAAACTGTTCGTCCGCTTAAAGACGGTGTAATTGCTGATTTTAACGCAGCTGAACACATGATTAGAGGAATGATAAAAATGATTAATGGTGGTAAAGGCTGGTTTTTCCCATCTTTAAGAATGGTCATTTGTATCCCTTCAGGTATTACTGAAGTTGAGAAAAGAGCTGTAAGAGACTCTGCAGAAATTGCAGGTGCTAAAGAGGTTTATCTTATTCACGAACCTATGGCTGCTGCTGTTGGTATTGGTATAGATGTAGAAGAACCAATGGGTAATATGATTATTGATATTGGCGGCGGTACTACAGAAATTGCAGTTATTGCACTTTCAGGTATTGTTTGTGATCAATCTATCCGTACAGCTGGAGACAATTTCGACTCTGATATTGTAAATTATATTCGCCGCCAACACAACATTATGATTGGTGAACGTACTGCAGAAAGAATTAAAATTGAAGTAGGTTCTGCCCTACCAGAGCTACAAGACCCACCTGCTGATTTTGCAGTTCAAGGTAGAGATTTAATGACGGGTGTACCTAAACAAATCACAGTTTCTTACACAGAAATTGCACATTGTCTAGATAAATCCATCTCTAAAATAGAGGAAGCTATTTTAAAAGCTTTAGAGATTACACCTCCAGAACTTTCTGCTGATATTTACCAAACAGGTATTTATTTAACAGGTGGTGGTGCTTTACTAAGAGGTTTAGACAAACGTATCAGCTCAAAAACTAAATTACCTGTTCACGTAGCTGATGATCCATTGAGAGCAGTTGTTAGAGGTACAGGCATTTCTCTAAAAAATATCCAGAACTTTAAGTTCTTAATGCAATAGTCAAAACATACGATTTCAGATTTACGATTTTAGATAGGTTATAGCAGATAAAATCGTAAATCTAAAATCAACAATCATAAATCAAATATAATATGCGCAATCTTTGGAGGTTTATTAGTAATTATAATGCCCTCTTTTTATTTGTCATATTCTTTACTACTTCCATCATTTTACTGGTTAGAAACAATGATTTTCAGCGCTCAAGCACTTTAAATTCTTCCAGCCAAATCATTGGTAACTTTTACCAGCGTTATAACAATATCAGTAAATATTTAAATCTAGAAGCTGTAAATAATAGCTTAGCTCGCGAAAACGCACTCTTAAGAAGTAAATTACCATCTGCATATTTTAACGATAGTTTGATAAACAAAAAGGTAATAGATACTATTAATAAAGTACAATACGAGTATATAGAAGCTGAGGTTATTAATAAATCTATTACTTCAAGAAATAACTACTTAACCATTAACCGTGGCAGTAAACACGGCATTAAAAAAGGTATGGGCGTTATTGGTCCTTCGGGTGTGGTAGGCATCATTTGGAACGTATCCGAGAATTTTTCTTCTATACAGTCTATTTTACATGAAGATACACGCATCACTTCATCTATAGAAGGAACCCCATATTTTGGCCCATTAATCTGGAACGGAGAGGATGCACAAATTGTTACCTTAACAGATATCCCAAATCAACTTAATATAAAACCTAAATCAAGAGTAGTTACTTCTGGCTTAGGTGTAATATTCCCTAAAGGGATAGTGGTGGGTACAGTTTTAAAATCTGGCGTTAAGGGTGGGGGTAGCTTTTTAGATATCAGTGTGAAGTTATCAACCAATTTTTATGCTTTACAGCATGTGTATATTATTAAAAATAATTTCGCTTCAGAACAATTACAGTTAGAGGCACAAAATAAAGAATTATAAATGAGTAGAATTCTGCTTTATAACATTTTAAGGTTTATCATCTTGCTTTTTGTACAGGTTTTCCTGTTGAAGAATATGGTGTTTTATAACCTTAATGTGCCTTTTTTGTACATTCTTTTTATCCTGCTATTACCTTTTGAAACGCCTAACATCCTACTATTCACCCTATCTTTTTTAATGGGTTTTAGTATAGATTTGTTTAGCGATACTTTAGGTCTGCATGCTGCTGCTTGTACGGTTTTAGCATTAATGAGGGTGTTTTTTATAAGTATTACTGTACAAAAAGATAATTATGATAGCGACCCCGAGCCCACTTTAGGTATTATGGGTTTCAGATGGTTTTTCTTTTATACACTTATCCTCACAATAACTCACCACTTTTTTCTGTTTAATCTGGAGGTTTTTAAATTTGCAGAAATACTCAATACCTTCAGCAGGGTTCTGGTAAGTTCAACGTTTACAGTAACGTTAATTTTAATTACAGAAGTTCTGTTTTATAGAAAAAAACAGCGTAAATGAATAGTTTTTTTACTCGTAGATACATTATCCAAGGCCTATTTATTGTTACCGCTTTGGTTTTATTGGCTCGCCTGTTTTACATTCAAGTTATTGATGACCGTTATAAATTATCTGCAGATAACAACGTACTCAGAAAACTCATCATTTACCCTGCCCGGGGTATCATCTTAGACAGAAATGAGAAAGTATTGGTTCAAAACGAACCGGTTTACGATTTAATGATTATACCTAAACAGGTAAAACCTTTTGACACTATTGAATTTTGCCGATTAATTGATATCACCAAAAAGGAGTTTGATAAAAAATATAAAAAAGCTAATAACTACTCTCCTTACCGGGCGTCGTTGTTTGAAAAACAGCTTTCTGCCAAAACTTATGCTGCTTTTCAAGAAAAACAATTCCAGTTTCCAGGTTTTTATGTTTTAGCTAGGTCTGTACGTTATTATCCAGACTCTACCGCTGCACAATTCTTAGGCTATATTGGTGAGGTTAACGATAAAGAGATTGAAAAGTATGATGGCTTTTACACTCAAGGTGATTATATAGGAAAATCGGGTATAGAGAAATCTTACGAGGATTTACTAAGAGGACAAAGAGGCGTTAGAAACATCATGGTTGATGTACATAACCGAGAACAGGGAAGCTTTTTTGAAGGTAAATATGATACTTTAGCTGTTGCCGGAGATAAGCTTATTTCTTCTTTAGACAAAGAGTTGCAATTGTATGGCGAACAATTGATGAATAATAAAATTGGTAGCGTGGTAGCTATTGAACCTGCCACAGGTGAGATTCTAGCTTTTGTAAGTAGTCCAAAATACGATCCAAACTTAATGGTAGGCCGTCAAAGAGGAAATAATTACATGAAACTCTTGAAAGATCCTTTCAAACCCATGTTCATCAGGCCTACACAAGCAGAATACCCTCCAGGCTCTATTTTTAAAGTTATTAATGCCCTAGTTGCCCAGCAAATGGGGGCTATTACCGCTCAAACCACATTCCATTGCCCAGGTGGTTACCGTTATGGAGCCAGAGGTTTTATGGGATGTACCCACGTACATGGTACCATTGCCTTAGAAAAATCAATTGAAGGTTCTTGTAATACCTATTATGGTTATGCTTATAACCGAATGATAGACAAAACTGGTTTAAAACCATTCAAAGCCTATACCAGATGGCGTGAAGCTGTTATGAAATTTGGAATTGGAGCAGAGTTAGGTATTGATTTACCTGCCGAAAGAGATGGCCTTATACCTACGGCAGATTATTTCACTAAAAGATGGGGAAGCAATAAATGGGGTTCGGGCTTTAATATTTCTTTATCCATAGGGCAAGGAGAGCTAGGAATTACACCACTTCAAATGGCAAATGTTATGGCTATTGTTGCTAACAGAGGTTTTTACTATAAACCACACCTAATAAAAGCTATTGGCGATAAAAAAATTATCAAAGAGGAATACACTATAAAAAATAGCGCAGGCATAGATGCTAAATATTTTGAACCTGTCATAGAAGGAATGAGCCGGGTTGTGAATGCCCCAGGAGGTACCGGTTATTTTTCAAAGATTGCTGATATAGAAATTTGTGGTAAAACAGGTACTGTACAAAATCCTCACGGAGCAGATCACTCGGTATTTGTGGCGTTTGCGCCACGACAAAATCCTAAAATTGCAATTGCGGTAGTGGTAGAAAATGCAGGCTTTGGCTCTACATGGTCTGCACCTATTGCCAGTTTAATGATAGAGAAATACCTTAGAGATTCTATCACCAGACCAAAATATTATACAGAAAGAATTTTAAAAGCCAATTTATTACCCGGTCAAAAGAAAGTTATTAGACCCGGGGTAAAAAAAGATAGCACAAACAGTAAACCCGCTACAAGCAATGCTTTACCAGTAAATGCCCAAATAAGTAGTAAGAAAGATGAACAATAACCATAACCGCAGCTTTTTCTTCAATGTAGATGGTTTTACTATCCTACTTTTCTTGCTATTGATGGCTATTGGCTGGTTTAATATCTACGCTGCTGTATTTACTGATGAAACCATATCTATTTTTGATATGAATACCAATTTTGGTAAACAGCTGATATTTATTATTGTAGCTATCATGACGGGGACTGCCATTCTTTTAATGGATGCAAAATTTTTTAGTACCTTTTCGCCTGTTTTTTACGGAATAACCATTATTCTTTTAATCATTGTTTTAGTGATAGGAAGAAATGTAGGTGGTAACCAAGCATGGATACCTATTGGTAGTTTTAGACTTCAACCGTCTGAGTTTGCTAAATGGTCATCTTGCTTACTGTTAGCTAAATACCTTAGTTCTGGTAATTTTAAGCTAACCGATTTTAAAACACAGGTAATGTGTGCCGCCATCTTAGGACTTCCGATGTTTCTCATTATGCTGCAGCCAGACACGGGCTCTGCTATGGTATTTGGGTCGCTCATCTTGGTATTGTACCGCGAAGGACTTTCTCCTTATTACCTCATTTCCGGAGTATTGATGATTATTTTATTCATCACTACCTTATTATTTGGAAAGCTGGCAGTAAGTTTAGTTTTAATTGCCCTTACTGGTTTACTCATTTATAACTATCAAAAAAACAGAAAGCTAGTTACCACTTTTATAGCGGGCTTTATACTCTCTATTATTTTTATGTTTAGTGTAGATTTCGTTTATAATAACGTTTTGAAATCACACCAAAAAGGCAGGATCGATATTCTTTTAGGTATCTCAACAGATTTAAGAGGCGCTGGCTATAACGTTAACCAATCTAAAATAGCTATTGGCTCAGGCGGTTTGTTAGGGAAAGGTTATTTACAAGGTACCCAAACTAAATTTAACTTCGTACCAGAGCAAAGTACAGATTTTATTTTTTGTACCGTAGGTGAAGAATGGGGCTTTATTGGCAGTTTTACGGTTATTCTTATTTACCTCATCCTATTGCTTAGGATAGTTGTGTTGGCAGAAAGACAGCGCTCTTCTTTTAATAGGATTTATGGCTATTCTGTAGCTTGTATTCTATTTTGCCATTTCTTTATCAACATCGCCATGACGATTGGTTTGATGCCTGTAATAGGTATACCTCTACCATTTTTAAGCTATGGAGGCTCTTCTTTAATCAGTTTTACAATACTTCTTTTTATCTTGTTAAAACTTGATGCCAACCGTATGGGTATTAACTCTTAAATTTTCTACTTAGAATCTCGTATAAACGGTCTACAACTTCTTGTTTTTGTGCCCAATTATTTTTATCAGCATAATTCTTTAATAAAAAATTATCCGCTGCATCAAAAGTATCAAACCTGTTTAAAATCTCAATAGCCTCGCTATAAGCTAAATTATAGCCATTAAAAAGTTCTTTTATAAACATCATTTTATCGTTAAGAGATATAGAAGCTTTTAAATCAGTAACAGGCTTGCTGTATAAATGAGAACCAGCCCCCTCTCTACTGGCCGATAAAACTTCATTTAAAGACTTAGGTTTCTCTGTATCGGATGGTGTAATTTTATCTACCGGAGTTGAAGGTTGAAAAATCTCAATAGGCGCTGCTGATAAAGGCATTTCTTGTACTTCTTTTGATTCTTCACGATGAATGATGAACGGCTCTTCTACTTCAGTATCTTCCTCTACTTCATCCATAGGCGGTACTTCTGGCGCTGCAACAGCTTTTAAAGCTTGCTGCTTTTCTGCTAAAACGCGTTGCTCCTCTTGAGTAAGCTCTCTATCAAAAACTTCTTCTACAGCCAATTTCTTTTCAAAATCAAAAATCATTTCTGTAGGCTCAGGCTCATCAAAAGAAAATTTAAACTCTGGTAAAGCAGGTTCTTCCTCTATAGAAGCAACTTCTTCAATAAGATTTTCTTCTTCGGCCTCCTGCTCAAAAACAACTTCTATAGGTTTATTTTCTTGAACAGGAACTACCTCTGCTAAAATAGGCTTAGCCGCTAATGTATCTTCTTGCCAACCTTTTGTATCGTTTAGCTTTTTTAATATTTCTATATGATCTATTAAAAAATCGGCATTTGCAGTAAACAACTCTAACTCAAGAATATTTATCTTTTGAACATGACTTAGGTATTGATGCTGTTCATTTAACTCTTGAATAATATTTCCTATTTTCTTTAAAATCTCCTGCTTATTCATCATATTGATTTATATTTCTCGGGCTCAACGATGTTGGTAAATACTCATTCAAAAATAACATTAAAATTCTGATATTCGTTTCTCTGAACGTTTTCAGAAGCAAATAATTATATCATTAAAAACGGTATCTTGAAAAGAAAAAGCGAATTGGGAGGAAGCATAGAAGTTATTTGTGGTTCTATGTTTTCTGGTAAAACAGAAGAGTTAATTAGAAGGCTAAGAAGGGCCGAAATAGCTAAATTACAAGTAGAAATTTTTAAGCCTAAAACCGATACCAGATATGATGAAGTTGCAGTTGTATCTCATGATTTAAATTCTATCCACTCTACCCCGGTTGATCATTCATCAGCAATTTTACTTTATGGTAGCAATACACAAGTAGTTGGTATTGATGAAGCCCAATTCTTTGATGATGAGTTGCCAGATGTTTGCGTTAAACTGGCCAATAAAGGTATTAGGGTAATTGTAGCAGGCCTAGATATGGATTTTACAGGTAAACCCTTTGGCCCTATGCCTGCTTTAATGGCTATAGCAGAAGAAGTTACTAAAGTACAAGCGGTTTGTGTAAAATGTGGAGGTCCAGCACTTTACAGCTATAGGCTGATTGAAAACACCAATAAAGTACTTTTAGGAGAAAAAGAAAGTTACGAACCACGTTGCCGAGTTTGCTACCATACTTCTGAATAAATTATCTTGTCACAATAATTTTCACGATTTCTCTGCTTTCTTGATAACGAAACTCTACATAATAGATACCGGTACTTAAATCATCTACTTGCGTTGCTATAGTATGTTTACCTGCATCTAGCTGAGTGCTATTGTATATATTTTTGAGTTTCCTACCACCAATATCAAACAAATCTGCACTTACAGCACCCGCCTCTGGCAAAAACATATCAAAATAGGTATTTCTTCTTGTAGGGTTAGGATAATTCTGAGATACTTTAAACCTATCAATAGGTTCTGGAACAACCAACTGAATGTTCTTAAACTTTTGCTCGGCGGCATTAGCAGAAACTATGATGTCATTTAAATTATCTCCTGCAATAAAAGCAAAAGCTACTTGAACAGAATCTCCTGAAGCAATATTATAAGGACCTGCGCCAATGGTATACATCACATCCAAGCCTCCTAAACTTTCTCCCAACTCTGTTTTAAAGACACCACTGCTAAGTGTTGTAAATTTCTCTGCCCTCGTAAAAACATCATCCTCCAGAACATCACCTACCAATTGATATGACATCGGATAAAACTGAATAGCCCCATCAGTATTTAACACCTTAACCGCAGTATAAGGGTTACCCGGATTTAAAGAGTAAGTGTAAGCTAAAGTTTCAGCAGGCTGATATTTTACTACGTTTTTATCACTAGCTTCTACATCCCAATCGCAAAATAAACCAATATAAATCCCATTTAAGGGCACAATACTTTTATTCTTGATGATATAATCTATCAGCACATATTTATCATCCGGAGAATTAGGATATGCAATATGCCGATTTGTAACCTCTACATCTAAAGGACTGTTTGAGCCATAATCATTAAAAGTAGCCGAGGCTTCTAAGGCCGTTGTATTAGCATTGTTTTTTATAGGTCTTGATATTTTTATAAAATCTTCTTCAGAACTGCCAATTTGCGGCGAACGCGTATTATTGGAAATTCTGGTAGCGCTATTGCCTATCATGAGAGAAGATTCATAAAGCAGATTTTTGTTTTGATAGATAAAGCCCAAACCATTTTCTGCATCATTTGAACTAAAACCTACTCTTCCATTACTGGTTAAAGTAGTAGCAATTTGATTGTTAATAATATTCAGATAATCTAGGTTAACCCTTAAAGAGAAAAACTCCTGATCTTGATAGTTGGATGACTGATAAGTTAGGGTAAAAATTATTTCTCTGTTTTCTTGTGTTTGAGGTGATAAGAATATCTTAAAAAACCCTAAACGCTTTACTTCTAACTCATTTAAGCTATTTAAAACTAAGGTTGGGGTAATAACTTCAACATCAGAATTATTTGTTTGTAAAGTAACGCTCAGGTTATTAACATTACCCAGAATACTTTTTAAATCAACAGCTAAATTTACTGTATCTCCGGCCGCTAAAACACCATTAGAATTATCTTCAATAATAATATTTTGTCTTCTTATAGCGACAAAAGAATTATTTTGCAGTGCTTTAAAAACGTTGAGCCTGCCTTTCCCTAACTTATTTTGGTAAGCGGCATTATCGCCAATGTTACTGATATCATCAGCACTTAACCTTAATATTTCACCAATAGCAACTCCGGATAAATTAGGATATTTTGCAGCAACAAGAGCTGCCGCACTTGATACCAAAGGTGTAGCCATGGAGGTACCTGATTTAGTGCCATAAGCTCCTCCATTAATAGTGCTAAAAATATTCTGCCCCGGAGCAGCAATATCTACATCAAAGCCATAGCTAGAGCTGCCCGCTTTAACATCATTAGCATTTACATTTGCTACTGCCAAAACACCCTTATAAGCAGCAGGATAATCCAAACCATCTCTTCCGCTATTACCTGCTGCAGCAACAACTAAAGCACCATTACTCACTGCAAAATTGATGATATCTTGCCCAAAAGAGCTAAACCCTGGCCCTCCCCAAGAGCAATTGATAATTTTAACACCTTTATTTACCGCATATAAAATAGCTTCGTAGCCTCTGTAAATGGCGGAAGCATTATCATCAGAACCTGCTTTTAGTATCATTAATTTGGCATCTCTGGAAACACTAGCCACTCCTTTAGCATTATTGGTAACGGCAGCGGCTATACCCGCTACATGCATTCCATGGTCTAAGCTATCTGCCGGAATATCTGGATTATTATCAGGTGTACCTCCGGTAAAAGAAGCACCTACAAAATCCCACCCCCTGTAATTATCAGTATAACCATCCCCGTCATCATCTATACCATTAATAGGGTCGTTGGTATTTAGATAGATATTAGCAGCTAAATCTTCATGTTCCAAATCGGCTCCAGAATCTATAACGGCAATAATTTGACCGTTGGCAGAACTCTGAATACCCCAGGCTTCTAATGCCTTCACTTGTGAAAGACTATTTTGAAAACCTTGTAGAAAAAAAGGATCATTAGGAGCATTAGTTGTACGGTAGATATATCTAGGCTCAGCGTATTCTACCTCCTCCTGTTCTAATAGGGCATTAATAACCTCTTCTATAGGTGCTGAGGAACGGTATTCTAACTCAAAAATTTTATTTACCCCAGCCTTATCTAGAGCTAGCTGCTTTTGTAAAGGAAGATCATAAAGGTAATTTACCTTTAAAATAGGCTGATGCTTTACAAATTGCACCTTTTGTTTACCTACCATCAGCTTGTTCTCTACAGAACGACTGGTTGTGGTACTGATGTTTTTATATTTTATAATTATACTATTAGGAATATAATCTTTAGAACTTACACCCACAGGAAGTTTAAATTTTCTCTTCTTCGACTGATCATCTGCTAGAGCAGTAAAAACACTCAGAAACAGAAAAACAACTAACAATGAAGAACTTCCTTTCATAAAATGGTTTAAAGTGAGGCTCTAATTTATAAATTTTAAGGAATGTTTAGGTGTAAAAATCGCTTTTTTAACCATAAAAACACATTTATGTAACAAAAGCATTATATGCTCATGACGTTAGCATGACAATAAACCCAGCTGTTAGTGTTAATTTTACACCATCGTAATAAACAAAGAATTATTACATTTTTAGGTTGTCCTATCATAAAAATTAGGTTTATAATTGGTTAGTTTAAGCTCCATTCCTCCCCGGTTTGGGGCTTAACATTTTTATAGACTTTTGTGTATTACCTGCTTGATGATGATCGCTCAACAATTTCTGTTTTTACTTTAACAGATTTTACCTTATCATTTTCTTTATTTTTCATCACCTCATCAAAATAAAGCTTAGCAATTTGCTCGCCCATTTCATAACTAAATTGATTTACAGAGGATAAGGAAGGCTGTATCAATTGGGTAAACATCTCATTGGCAAAACCGATGATACCAATATCTTTAGGAGATGTTAAATTTAGCGTCTTTAAGGCTTCTAATACACCCAAAGAAACATAATCTGAGGTACACAAAAAAGCATCTGGTTTAACATCAGCCTGAAGCAGGCTTAAAGCTTCTTGCCTACCATTTTCGGTAGAAATAATCTCATCTTTAACAAAAGCTTCGTTAAAGGTTAAACCTAAATCTTTAAGAGCATTTTTATATCCCTTTTTTCTTTCCTGATAAAGGTTTAAATGAGCAGGACCACCAAAATAAGCTATTTTTTGATACCCTTGTTCAGCTAAATGTTTTACTGCTTGATAAGAGGCCGCTGCATTGTCGTTTACTACAGTATAGCTATCTACGGCTGGCGATACCCTATCAAACTGTATAAAATGAATATGGTTATTTTTAATTTCTTCTAAATGTGCTGTAGTTTGTGTCTCTAGAGATAAAGAAATTAAAATACAATCCACATTTTGCCTAATTAAAGTTTTTACCGCATTTACTTCTTTTTCTAGCGATTCTTCTGTTTGGCAAATAATTAAACTGTATTGATACTGCACACAAACCTTCTCTATACCGGCAATGATATTGGCAAAAAAAGATTCATTTATTTTGGGTACAATAACCCCTATAATACGGGTAAAACCTCTTCTTAAATTAGCAGCATTGGTATTATGGATATAATTAAGCTCTTTAGCTTTATCTTCCACCATCTTTTTAATCTTACTACTAATAGCATGCGAATTGTTTAACGCCTTCGATACAGACGATGGTGCAATGTTTAATGATTTTGCTAAATCATAAATGGTTATTCTCTTTTCTCTTTTAGCCATGTGAACAATAGCCATAAAACTACATAAAACAGTTTAAAAAAAATTAAATAATATTTTAGAAATCGATTTCCAATAAGTTATATTTGTTCCATAACCTATTATAACCTTCAAAAAAAATGAAATCAAATAACAAGCCTTTATTTGCGGTAATTTTAATTACCTCCTTATTCTTTTTATGGGGATTTGCTTTAAACCTTAACCCTATTCTTATCCCTCATTTAAAAAAAGCGTGTCAGCTAACAGATACACAATCTGCTTTTATAGACTCTGCTTCTTACATCGCTTATTTCCTATTTGCTATCCCAGCAGGAAAATTCATGAAACGCTTTGGTTATAAAGGCGGCATCATATTCGGTTTAATGATGTTTGCTATTGGGGCATTCTTATTTTACCCTGCAGCAGAAACTCGTTCTTTTGTATTCTTTTTAGCAGCATTATTTATCATAGCCAGTGGCTTAACCTTTCTAGAAACTGCGGCAAACCCTTATATGACGGTTTTGGGCGATCCTGCTACTGGTACACAGCGTCTTAATTTTGCCCAATCTTTTAATGGCTTAGCAGCTTTCTTAGCTCCTGCCATAGGTGGGCGCTTCATCCTTTCAGGAAAAGAATTTAATACCGATACCCAAAGTGGCTTATCCCCTGCTGAAATAGACAGCTTCTTACAACGGGAAGCAGAATCTGTACAATTACCTTTTATTGTAATCGGGATAGTAGTATTGCTGGTAGCTATATTTTTGTGGAGAACCCATCTTCCAGAAATAAAAGAAGATGATTCTTTAGAAACTAAGGGTTCTATCTTTAAAGAAAAAAACTTAATACAAGGCGTTCTAGCTCAATTTTTCTATGTTGGTGCACAAGTTTGTATCAGTAGTTTCTTTATACGCTTTTGTGGTTATGTTGTAGGTATCAATGAAGTATCAGCAGCTTATTACTTATCTGGTGCTTTATTAGGCTTTATGATTGGCAGGTTTGCTGGCACTTTCTTCATGAGGTTTATTGCTCCACCAAAACTACTTGCTGCTTATACTATCATTGTCATTTTACTTTTATTAGTAGCGGTATTTACATCCGGTATGTTTACCATTTATGCTCTTACAGCCGTTCAATTCTTCCTATCTATCATGTTCCCTACCATTTTTGCTTTAAGCGTAAGAGGCTTAGGAAGCAAAACAAAAGACGGCTCATCATTGGTGATTATGTCTATTGTAGGGGGTGCAGTTTTCCCAGTGATCATGGGGGCAGTATCAGATATCAGCAATATACAAATAGCTTATACCATACCAGCAGTTTGCCTATTGATGGTCTTATATTTCGCCATTAAAAACATTAAAATAGAAAACTTAAAACTTACAGCAGCTCATTAATTTTTTATGAATAGTACAAACAGTAGCGAAGGGTTACAAATACCAAAAGTAATTTTTGGAACCAGCAGCTTAGGTAATTTATTTACAGCATTAGATGATGACACCAAACTAGAAATTGTTAAACAATGCTTTCTACATTCTGACAAGCCTGTGGTATTTGATAGTGCGGGTAAATATGGTGCTGGTTTAGCTTTAGAAGCTTTAGGAGATTGTCTGAAGAAGCTAAACGTTAAACCAGAAGAAGTAATCATCAGTAATAAACTAGGTTGGTTACGTACCGAGCTTAAAACCGACGAACCTACTTTTGAGCCCTATGTTTGGAAAAATCTTAAAAACGATGCGGTACAAAAAATAAGTTATGATGGTATTTTAGAATGCTTTGAACAAGGCAACCAATTATTGGGTCCATATATCCCACAAATGGTTTCTGTACATGACCCAGACGAGTATTTAATTGCAGCAAGCTCTGCAGAAGATCGTTCTAAAAGATATCAAAACATTTTGGATGCTTATAAAGCTTTGTTTGATTTAAAAAGACAAGGTAAAGTTAAAGTCATAGGTGTAGGTGCTAAAGATTGGAAAATTATTAAAGAGCTTAGTGCTGATTTAGATTTTGATTGGGTGATGATAGCCAACAGCATGACAGTTTATAGTCACCCGAAAGAATTACTAGATTTTATGACTGCTTTAAGCCAAAAAGGTGTAAGCATTATCAATTCGGCAGTGTTTAACGCTGGCTTTTTAACTGGCGGAGATTTTTACAACTACGTTCCGGTAAGTAGAGATAAGCCACAGCATCAGGAGCTATTTAAATGGCGAGACAAGTTTTATAAAATTTGTACAGAATTTGACGTTAAACCAGCGAGCGCTTGTGTACAGTTTGGCTTATCGGCACCTGGTGTAAAAAGTATTGCACTTAATACCAGCAATCCAAAACGTGTTGAAGGTAATATAGCCATGGCAAATGATTACATTTGCGACGCTTTTTGGCAAAAACTTGAAGAAGAAAATTTAATTACCTTAAAACCTAGTTTAAGCATTTCTTAAGGATATGAAAATAGATGCACATCAACATTTCTGGGTATACGACCCTATAAAATACGATTGGATTTCTGATGACATGTCAGTCATCAGGCAAAACCATTTACCTGAAGACTTACACCCTATTTTAAAAGAAAATGGTTTAGACGGCTGTATCACAGTACAATCTCATCAATCAGAAGAGGAAAATGATTTCCAGCTAAATAATGCGTCTAAAAATAATTTTATTAAAGGCGTAGTAGGTTGGGTTGATTTACAAGCTGATAATATAGAAGAACGTTTGGCCTATTACCAACAGTTTCCTATCATGAAAGGTTTCCGCCATGTTTTACAAGGCGAGCAAGATAGAGCGCTGATGCTGAAAAAGGAGTTCATGAATGGTATTTCTAAGCTTCAACAATTTGGTTTTACTTATGATATCCTGATTTTTGAAGACCAAATTAACTTCTCTAGCACTTTGGTTGAAACCTTTCCTAACCAAGCTTTCGTACTAGACCATATTGCTAAACCAGATATTAAAAATCAAAAAATTACAGATTGGGAGAAAGCCATCCGAAAACTTGCAGAACATGAGAATGTATATTGCAAAGTTTCTGGTATGGTAACGGAGGCAGACTGGAAAAATTGGAAACAAGAAGATTTTGAGCCTTATCTGGATATTGTTTTTAATGCATTTGGTACAGATAGATTGATGTATGGTAGTGATTGGCCAGTTTGCCGCGTTGCTGCCGATTATAAGCAGGTTTTAGAGATTTTTAAAACCTATATCCAATCTTTATCTAGTATAGAGCAAGCTAAGGTGATGGGAGAAAACGCTGCCAAATTTTATAACATATAACAAAGATTATTCATGAAAGTATTAGAATGCCTGGAGCCTGGAAAATTTGCCTATAGAACAGCTACAGAACCTGTTTTAGAAAAAGGACAAGCCATCATTAAAATAAAAAGAATAGGCATTTGCGGCACAGATTTACATGCTTTTGAAGGTACGCAACCTTTCTTTAGCTATCCTAGAATATTGGGACATGAATTGGCTGGAGAACTTATAGCTGTAGATGGCGCTCCTGATTTTAAAGTTGGAGAATCAGTAAGTTTCATCCCTTATTTCAATTGTGGTAAATGTGTGGCTTGTAGAAATCAGAAGCCAAACTGTTGTGCTGCTATACAAGTTTTTGGTGTTCATATTGATGGTGGCATGGCAGAATATGTATCGGTACCATCTTATGCGCTTTTACATGGTAATCAATTAGGCTTTGATGCTTTGGCTTTGGTAGAACCCTTGGCTATTGGTGCCCATGGCGTAAGAAGAGCCCAAGTTACACCAGGAGAATTTGTTTTAGTAATTGGTGCTGGCCCTATTGGCTTAGGCACTATGGAATTTGCTCGTATAGCCGGGGCAAAAGTAATTGCTTTAGATATTAATGAAAACCGCCTTTCTTTTTGTAAAGAGCGCTTAAAAGTTGATTATACCATTAATGCCTTAGAGGCAGATGTTACCGAAGAACTAAAAAAAATAACTAATGGCGATATGCCAACCGTGGTGATTGATGCTACCGGAAATTTAAAAGCTATCAACAATGCTTTTCAGTATATGGCGCATGGAGCAAGATTTGTTTTGATAGGTTTACAAAAAGGTGATATCAGCTTTAGTCACCCAGAGTTCCACAAGAGAGAGGCTACTTTAATGAGCAGTAGAAATGCTACTCGTGAAGATTTTGAGCATGTGATAAAGGCTATGGAAAATAAAGAAGTAGACCCAACTACTTATATCACACATCGTGTAAAATTTGATGAGGTTAAAGACCAGTTTCATACTTGGCTAAATCCAGAAAATGGCGTTATTAAAGCGGTAGTGGATTTGGATTAAGGGTTGAAGGTTATAAGTTCAAAGTTATAGGTTATAAGCAGCTGGGTGTCTCTTGCGATGGTTTGTATTGTAGAATATTATTTTGCGATTGTTTGTAACGAGTGCTTAACTGGCTTAGCGATTTAATCTCTAAATAATACGAATACCATAACCGAAGGTTTAAACCTTGGGCTATAAGATCGACAACTATTAACTGACAACCCAGAACTGGCAACTGATAACTGACACCTAAAACATCCCTATACAAAAGAAGCGAACTTTTAAAAGTTCGCTTCTTTAGTTATAAAGCTTATTAAAACTGTTAACAGATAACTGGTAACTGATAACCGTCAACTAATCTTATAAAGGCTTAATCTCTACTCTTCTGTTCTTTGCTCTTCCAGCTTCAGTATCATTAGCTACTAAAGGAGATGATTCTCCAAAACCTTTAGTGATTAAATTACTTGATTTAATTCCATTGTTTACTAAATAAGCTTTTACGGCGTTAGCTCTATCAACAGAAAGCATCATATTTCTTTGTTCTGTACCTTCTGCCGATGAATGTCCGTTTAATTGAAATTTAGCCTCAGGTTTAGTTTTCATCATTCTAGCAACCTCATCTAACACTTCGTAAGAAGAAGTTTTTAATACTGATGAATTAAACTCAAACTGAATGTTTTTGTAGTTAAATACCTGCTCAACCACTTCTGGGCAACCATTAGCAGATGTTCCTTTTTGTTCCGGACAAGCGTCTTTATCATCAGGAATACCATCATTGTCGGTATCTTTCACTACAGGCGCTGGTGCCGGAGCTGGAGCAGGTGCTGCAGCTACAGGTTCTGGCGGTGGTGGTGGTACTACTTTTTTAGATTTACACGAGCTGTAAAAAATTGTAACGGCTAATAAAGCCATCATAGTCACTCTAATATTCATATTTTTTTCGCGTTAATTTTCGAAATTAACAAATAAACCCAAACATGTAAAGCTTATTTTAACTTATATTCCGAATCAATATCTAAGCCAATAGCTTTTAAAAGTAAAGAGGCATTAAAGCTTTCACACTTCCCTGCTTTAATTTGATAATCGAAATACATTTCATTTTCTTGTATTTGTATATCAAAATGGAAGTTCCGCAATTGTTCTGGATATTCCTCTACCAAATCAGCTATTTGTAAATCATGTGTAGCAATAAAGCCTGGCGTTTTTTGTGCTATTAACTTTTTTATAAACACTTTCGTACCTAAATATTTGTCTTTACTATTTGTTCCTCTCAGCATTTCATCTATCAATACAAAAGCCTGTTTTTCTTGCTTGGTATAATCTAAAATCATTTTTAACCTATCTATTTCGGCCTTAAAAGTTGAAGTTTGATTTTGTAAGGAGTCTTTTATGCGCATATAGCTTACCAATTTAAAAATGGATGTTTTAAAACTAGAAGCACAAACTTTAGCTCCTGCAAAAGCCAAAACCATGTTTACTCCAACAGTTCTTAAAAATGTTGATTTACCGGCCATGTTTGATCCTGTAATTACATCTGTTGTAGGCTGCACAACTAAATGAAAATGGTTATTTACTCGCTGTTTTTGAGGAATAAGAGGATGCCCTAACGCTCTGGTACTAAAACTAAAATCTTGCTCTAATTGCGGATAAACCCATTCAGGATGATTATAATCTAAGTTAGCTAAGCTTAATAAAGCTTCTACCTGTGCCATAACTCCAAAACCAGAAACCATACTATGTTGGTGTTGCTGATGCCAATCTTTTAGGATAAAAAGGGTATGCAAGTCCCACTGGAAAAAGAGATTCAAGAAAGAACTCACCAACATATTTAAACGATAGTTGAGCCTTACAACAATTTTTCTTAGGCTGCTTATTTTTTCGCTTAGCGGTATTTCTGGCTTTATACCTTCAAGCAAATCATTCATCAAACTATTTTTCCAATACTTATCTTCAATCCATTTCACATTGCGGGCATAGGCATCTAGCGCATTTGCTGCTTTTTCAACTTGCAGATGCACCACATCTATCTTTTGCTTAAAAAAAGAGTAGAACAGGCCGTTTCCTAATAGAATTAAACCTAAAACACTCCACCAAAAACTCCCTAAAAATATCGCTATAGCTAAAACAGATAAATTGATGAATGGTAAAACACGGACAATATTTTTCAGTCCTTTATGATTCAGGAACTTTAATAAAACGCCCAAATCTTTGGATATAAAATGTCCTAGAGTTGTTAAAAGCTTTGGCTCTAATAAAAACAAACGTGTTCTAAATTCTAGTCCATCTTTTTGGACATTTTTTAGCTCTTGTACAGCTGCTTGTCGCTCTTGAATGGTGGCTAGCTCTGCTGGTGTTTTTAACCAGCTAGCCAAAATTTCAGTAGCCTGAGAAGAAACACATCTATTGAGGTAATGATACAAAGATTGAGCTCCAAAAATATCCAAGTCATCCGTATAAGGGTGTTGAGCATCGATGAAATCAGAACCATCATCGTAAATATTTTCGCCTCCTGCTAACACGTTTACTTCATTTTCTAAAAGTCTTAATTTAGTTTCTTGAAAGCGCAGTAAATCCACCTTTTTTTGTTGTATTTTAACTAATATCAAGAAACCCAATAAAAGAAATGTGGCGATAAAAGCTACAGCTGTTAAGCCAACATTAAAAAAGAGCTTGATGAGGATAATGGCCAATAAAAATAAACCTAACCGAGCAAAAGAGTATTTATTGATTAACTTTTTAAGTGCTTTATTTTGCACTTTAAGGTCCGAAATTTGCGATTGATAATCTTCTAGAATATCAGTTGATAACATGATGAAAAATTTGAAGCAAGATATTAAAACATTTTACCATATTATGCCCTCAAAATATAGAAAGGCAATCATCGTCTTAAATAAATATTCATAGATGAAAATTACACTCTTAACCGTTGGTAAAACCGAGGATAAATATATTCTTGAGGGGATAGAAAAATACCTCAAGAGGCTTAAGCATTATATCAAATTTGAAATTATTGAAATACCAGAATTAAAAAAAACGAAGAGTTTAAGCGAGGACCAGCAAAAAAGTAAGGAAGCTGAAATGATTTTTAAACAATTAAACCATACCGATCATGTGGTGTTATTAGATGAAAGAGGAAAAGAATTGAGCTCTATGCATTTTGCCGATTTTATGAATAAAAAAATGATTGGTAGTGTACAACAGTTGGTTTTTATTGTTGGCGGCCCTTATGGTTTTGATGCTAGTTTATACCAAAGAGCACAAGACAAATTATCGCTCTCTAAAATGACTTTTTCGCATCAAATGGTACGCCTTTTCTTTGTTGAACAAGTTTACAGAGCTTTTACTATCCTAAAAGGAGAACCTTATCATCACGAATAAAAATTAACATTATGTTAGGAAACAAAAGAAAATATCACTTTAAAAGCGATAATAGCGGCAATGAAAAACGCTTATTCTGGATACTTTCCATTTTGGTAAGTCTTATTTTTATAGCCTTGTATTATTGGATGAAGGCTTAAAAAAGCGGAAAGCCTGATAAAATCCACTATAATAGCTATTTAAATTAACAATAAACTATGGACAATGAACCATAGACAATTGACTACCAACTAACTAATAACCCACCACTTGAAAGCCACATTGCAACTCTTTGATTTTAAACAAAAAATAGATTATAAGATAGAAATACTAGCAGGTTTAACAGTAGCCATGACCATGGTTCCAGAATCTTTATCCTTTGCCATATTAGCAGGTTTCCCTCCTTTGGTAGGTTTATATGCTGCTTTTATGATGGGTTTGGTAACTGCTGTTTTTGGCGGCAGACCCGGTATGGTTTCTGGCGGGGCGGGTGCTACAGCTGTTGTGCTTATTGCATTAATGCAGGATCATGGCTTAGATTATGTCCTTGCCGCAGTAGCTCTGGCCGGATTAATCCAAATTCTAGTGGGCTTATTCAAATTAGGTAAATTTATTAGGTTAGTACCTCAACCTGTGATGTATGGTTTTGTGAATGGTTTAGCAGTAATTATTTTCACCTCTCAGTTTCAACAACTTAGAACGGTTGTAAACGGACAAGAAGTATGGCTAAGCGGACAAGCCCTATATACCATGTTGGGTTTAATAGCCCTCACCGTTGCAATAGTTATAAGCTTTCCTAAAATCACGAAAGCCATTCCTGCCTCCTTGGTGGCTATAATTATTGTATTTATTTTGGTTTTAGCATTAGGTATTGATACCAAAACGGTACAGGATATCGCCTCAGTAAGTGGCGGATTCCCTCCTTTTCATATTCCACAGATACCTTTTAATCTGGAAACATTAAAAGTAATTTTCCCTTACGCTTTAATTATGGCTGGTGTTGGCTTAACAGAAAGCTTGTTAACCCTCAATCTGGTTGATGAAATTACCCATACCAAAGGAAAAGGGAATAAAGAATGCTTGGCTTTAGGTAGCGCAAACCTCTTAAATGGTTTCTTTTACGGCATGGGTGGTTGTGCCATGATAGCCCAGACCTTTATTAACCTTTCTGCTGGTGCAAGAGCCCGTTTATCAGGGATTATTGCTGCCTTTACCATTTTATTGATTGTTTTGATAGGTGCACCTGTGATAGAAAAAGTTCCCATTGCCGCTTTAGTGGGTGTCATGTTTATGGTGGCCATTGGTACTTTTGAATGGATAAGTTTTCGCATCATCAATAAAATGCCTAAACAAGATATTTTAACAGGTATTTTAGTTGCCCTTATTACCATTTGGCTACATAATCTAGCTTTAGCAGTGCTTATAGGCGTGGTGATATCTGCTTTGGTATTTGCCTGGGAAAGTGCAAAGAGAATTAGAGCAAAGAAATATATAGATGAACAAGGCATCAAACATTATGAAATATATGGGCCTTTGTTCTTTGCTTCAGTAAGTCATTTCACAGAAAAATTCGATATCCAAAACGATCCTCAAGTAGTCATCATTGATTTCAAGGAAAGCAGGGTTGCAGATATGTCTGGGATAGACGCCCTACATAAACTAACAGAAAGGTATCAACAAGCAGGAAAAATCTTGCACTTGAAACATTTGAGTGAAGATTGTAGACGTTTATTAGCCAATGCCAAAGGTATCATTGATGTAAATATTCTGGAGGATCCGGATTATCCGGTAATGACGGATAAGGCTTAGTAGGATATTTCATCGTATTAGTTAAGATTGATTTAGAAACTAATCCTTTTTACTAAATTTTTACATTCAGTTCAAGTCGGCCACCAAAACCAAGTTCAATAATTTTTTGAAGTGTAGAAATACGAGCTTCTTTGATGTTGTTCTCAATTTTTGAAATATAAGATTTGGTTGTCCCTACTTTTTCGGCAAGTTGCTCTTGTGTCATTCCTAATTCAATTCTTGTATCGTGAATCAAAGCACCAATTTTAAATACTTCATAACCTGCTTCAAGTTCATCACGCTCTTTTGTTCCACGTTTTCCGTAGTTTGTTTCTTTGAACTCTTCAAGAGTTGTTAAGCTTTTATTTTTCGCTTTCATATTCTGCTTTTATTTTAAGTGCTATTTCTATTTCTTTCTTTGGAGTCTTTTGCGTTTTCTTTTGGAAACCGTTAGCTAAAACAACCAGTTTCCCTTCATCAAAAAAGCAAAAAATTCTAAAAATATCACTACCTATTTGAACCCGTATTTCATAAAGTCCATCAGTATTTTCAATATGTTTAAGATAAGTTTCTGGAACTCTTTGTAAATCTTCAAGCAATTCAAAAGTCCAAACAATTTTTGCTTTTACTTTTTTGTTTTGTTTAATAAAGAAGTCTTGAAAGTAGTTCTTATAAAATGTTATACTTCTGTGCTTCTGATTTTTGCTCACATTACAAAGCTACTAAAGTTGCTCTAAAGTGAAACATAAATTTTGCATTTTTTTATTTATCAAAAACACGCTAGCTGAAGTACATGAGCAACACTTTATAAAACTTTATTCATTAGTTCTAATTGATTTAAAGCATTCATAAATTCGCCGAAGCTTCCTTTGATTTCTTTTGGCCTCACAAAAGGAACAAGCCTCGCCGACTATAGAGATGCCAAAAACCATCTAAACACACCGTTCCATATTGATTTATTGAAATGCTTACTTAAGGTAGGTAGGCATTAAATCTTAACTTACCCAAAATTATGTTTTAAGACAATCTACCTCAGCATCCAATAAATTCCTTATTTTTGCGCCCTATTAATAGCACCTCAAAAAATGTTAGAGAAAGAAATCAACAAAAGAAGAACCTTTGGAATTATCAGTCACCCCGATGCCGGTAAAACTACACTAACAGAAAAACTCCTTTTATTTGGAGGTGCTATACAAAAAGCAGGAACCGTAAAACGTAACAAAGCTGAAAAAACCGCTACCTCCGATTTTATGGAGATAGAAAAGCAACGTGGTATTTCTGTTGCTACTTCGGTAATGGGTTTTGAATACAAAGACATCAAAATCAACATCTTAGATACTCCAGGTCACAAAGATTTCGCTGAAGACACTTACCGTACTTTAACAGCTGTAGACTCGGTAATCTTAGTCGTTGACTGTGTGAAAGGGGTTGAAGAGCAAACACGAAAATTAATGCAGGTGTGCAGGATGAGACATACCCCTGTGATTATCTTCATCAATAAAATGGATAGAGAAGGTAAAGACCCTTTTGATTTACTGGAAGAATTAGAAAAAGAATTAAATATCTCTACCCGACCATTAAGCTGGCCTATTGGTATAGGGCATACTTTTAAAGGCGTTTATCAACTCCACAAAAAATCTTTAAACCTTTATAGTCCTAATAAAAAAGAAATTGCTGATGATGTTATCGCTATCAACGATTTAAATCAGCCAGAATTAGACCAAATGTTAGGTGAGCATGCAGCTCATAAGCTAAGGGAAGAAGCAGAGCTGATTGAAGAAGTAGCAGAGCCTTTTGATTTAGGTTTATACCGTTCGGGTTATCTAGCTCCTGTTTTCTTTGGTAGTGCCATCAATAATTTTGGTGTGCAGGAGCTCTTAGATACTTTTATTGAAATTGCACCTACACCACAAGGAAGAGAAGCTAACCTCAGACAAATAGAACCTCAAGAAGCTAAATTTACTGGCTTTGTATTTAAGATACATGCCAACTTAGACCCTAACCACCGCGATAGGATTGCCTTTTGCAGAATTACCTCGGGTACTTTCTTAAGAAACACCTTTTATTACCATACCCGTTTAGATAAGAAGCTAAAATTTGCCTCTCCTACTAGCTTTATGGCTGACAATAAGAGCTTGGTTGAAGAAGCCTATCCAGGCGATGTGATTGGTTTATACGATGCCGGAAACTTCAAAATTGGCGATACCCTTACAGAGGGTGAAAAATTACAATTCTTAGGTATACCTAGTTTTTCACCAGAAATCTTCAGAGAGTTAGAAAATACAGACCCGATGAAGACTAAACAACTTGAAAAAGGTATCAACCAATTGAGTGATGAAGGGGTTGCACAGCTATTTACAGTAAATCCGGGAAACAGGAAAATTATAGGTACTGTTGGTGAGCTACAATTTGAGGTCATTCAATTCAGGTTGAAGCAGGAATATGGTGCTTCTTGTATTTTCAGACCTTTGAACTTCTCTAAGTCGAGTTGGGTTTCTGCCACCACACCTGCCGCGATGCAACAGTTTTTAAAAGCTCAAGCTTCCAGAATTGGCTATGATAAAGAAAACAGACCTGTTTTCTTCTCTTCTTCACAATGGGATTTAGAATATACAGCTAAACAATTTCCGGAAATCAGTTTCCACGATACTTCAGAATGGGATAGGATTTAGAGAAGCTGAAGGCTTAAAGCGGAAAGCTTTTTCTGCCTCTTGCGCTAGTTGCAACGAGGGCTTCATATGGGAGGACGATTGTATCGGCTATTTTAATTTCCCCCCCCCTCTTCGCCCCCTCTAAAGGGGTATACCTTGCAAATGGGTTTTTAAAAGTAGTAAGTAAAAAGTACAGAGTAGGAAGATTCATCAACTTTGTAATTATGCCGCTAGTGTCTCCCTCTGGAGGGAGAATCAAAGAGGGAGGATATTCTGAGTAGAAAGTAAAAAGTACCAAGTAGAAAGATGCCTGAATAGTGGTAAGAGCCTCCCCCTGCACCCCCTCTAAAGGGGGATACCTTGCAAATGGGTTTTTAAAAGTAGTAAGTAAAAAGTACAGAGTAGGAAGGTTCATCAACTTTGTAATTATGCCGCTAGTGTCTCCCACTGGAGGGAGAATCAAAGAGGGAGGATATTCTGAGTAGAAAGTAAAAAGTACCAAGTAGAAAGATGCCTGAATAGTGGTCATCTTGCGCTCGTTTGTAACGAGGGCTTAGAATGGGGTAACGATTGTATCGGTTATTTTATTTTCCTCCCCCTTCGCCCCCTCTAAAGGGGGATACCTTGCAAATGGGTTTTTAAAAGTAGTAAGTAAAAAGTACAGAGTAGGAAGATTCATCAACTTTGTAATTATGCCACTAGTGTCTCCCTCTGGAGGGAGAATCAAAGAGGGAGGATATTCTGAGTAGAAAGTAAAAAGTACCAAGTAGAAAGATGCCTGAATAGTGGTCATCTTGCGCTCGTTTGTAACGAGGGCTTAGAATGGGGTAACGATTGTATCGGTTATTTTATTTTCCTCCCCCTTCGCCCCCTCTAAAGGGGGATACCTTGCAAATGGTTTTTTAAAAAGTAGTAAGTAAAAAGTACGGAGTAGAAAGATTCATCAACTTTGTAATTATGCCGCTAGTGTCTCCCTCTAGAGGGAGAATCAAAGAGGGAGGAATACAGACTGTCTTTCTTCCTCCCCCTGCACCCCCTCTAAAGGGAGACACCTTGCAAATGTTTTTTTTTTAAAAGTAGTAAGTAAAAAGTACAGAGTAGGAAGATTCATCAACTTTGTAATTATGCCACTAGTGTCTCCCTCTGGAGGGAGAATCAAAGAGGGAGGATATTCTGAGTAGAAAGTAAAAAGTACCAAGTAGAAAGATGCCTGAATAGTGGTAAGAGCCTCCCCCTGCACCCCCTCTAAAGGGGGATACCTTGCAAATGGGTTTTTAAAAGTAGTAAGTAAAAAGTACAGAGTAGGAAGATTCATCAACTTTGTAATTATGCCGCTAGTGTCTCCCTCTGGAGGGAGAATCAAAGAGGGAGGAATACTGACTGTCTTTTTTCCTCCCCCTGCACCCCCTCTAAAGGGGGATACCTTGCAAATGGGTTTTTAAAAAGTAGTAAGTAAAAAGTACAGAGTAGGAAGATTCATCAACTTTGTAATTATGCCGCTAGTGTCTCCCTCTGGAGGGAGAATCAAAGAGGGAGGAATACAGACTGCCTTTCCCTCCCCCTTCGCCCCCTCTAAAGGGGGATACCTTGCAAATGGGTTTTTAAAAAGTAGTAAGTAAAAAGTACAGAGTAGGAAGATTCATCAACTTTGTAATTATGCCGCTAGTGTCTCCCTCTAGAGGGAGAATCAAAGAGAGAGGAATACAGACTGTCTTTTTTCCTCCCCCTGCACCCCTCTAAAGGGGGATACCTTGCAAATGGGTTTTTAAAAGTAGTAAGTAAAAAGTACGGAGTAGAAAGATTCATCAACTTTGTAATTATGCCGCTAGTGTCTCCCTCTGGAGGGAGAATCAAAGAGGGAGGAATACAGACTGTCTTTTTTCCTCCCCCTGCACCCCCTCTAAAGGGGGACACCTTGCAAATGGTTTTTTTTAAAAAGTAGTAAGTAAAAAGTACAGAGTAGGAAGATTCATCACGTTTGTAATTATGCCGCTAGTGTCTCCCTCTGGAGGGAGAATCAAAGAGGGAGGATTTTTAAGTAAAAAGTACAGCGTAGATAGATTGAGTAACCTTTAAAATAATAATATTTTATAGCCCAAGTTTAAACCTTGGGCTATAGATTAGAAATCTCAATCAAAAACAGGAATAACATCGGCGGCACTTATCTTCAGAATTAAAGACTGACCTAAAGCATCCAAGCGTAATATCACTCTTTGTTGTTGTTTCCACGATATCAGTTCTGCTTCATACCCTTTTAGCTTTCCTGAGATAATCTTAACTTTTTGTCCTTTTTCTAATTGCTCAAAGGTAATTTCAGGATCTGCTTGTCCACTTAAATAATTTTGCAACATTTGGATTTGCTTATCAGGGATACTGGCAATTTGTCTCGAGAAATAAATGAATCTAACCACACCATAGGTTTGAATAACTTGGTCGTACTCTTTATTAGATATGTGAACAAATAAATAAGACTTAAACAGCGGCTCCTCTACCCACTTCTTCCTATCACTCCACTGCTTTAAAGTTTTTTGTAAAGGTAAGTATACCTGAATTCCTCTTTTAATAAGGCTATCCGCTGTTTTCTTCTCACTTCTTGGATGAGTATACACTGGATACCAACGATAAAGTTCATCTAATTTAGACATACTAGGCTATGGAATAATAGGTGTTAAAGATAATAGAAAAGAATGGATTATGGGGATGGAGAATGGAAAGTTGAAAGTGGAAGGTTATAAGTGGAAGGTTAAAAGTGGAAAGTTATAAGTTGAAAGGAGCTGGATATTTAGGCCTATTTATCAAAATGGAATATAATAGTTCATCTTGCGCTCGTTTGTAACGAGGGCTTAGAATGGGGTAACGATTGTATCGGCTATTTTAATTTCCCTCCCCCTTCACCCCCTCAATGAGGGGGATACCTTGCAAATGGGTTTTTAAAAGTAAAAAGTACAGAGTAGGAAGATTCATCAACTTTGTAACTATGCCGCTAGTGTCTCCCTCTGGAGGGAGAATCAAAGAGGGAGGAATACTGACTGTCTTTCTTCCTCCCCCTGCACCCCCTCTAAAGGGGGACACCTTCCAAACGGGTTTTTAAAGTAGTAAGTAAAAAGTACGGAGTAGAAAGATTCATCAACTTTGTAATTATGCCGCTAGTGTCTCCCTCTGGAGGGAGAATCAAAGAGGGAGGAATACAGACTGTCTTTCTTCCTCCCCCTGCACCCCCTCTAAAGGGGGATACCTTGCAAATGGGTTTTTAAAAGTAAAAAGTACAGAGTAGGAAGATTCATCAACTTTGTAACTATGCCGCTAGTGTCTCCCTCTGGAGGGAGAATCAAAGAGGGAGGAATACTGACTGTCTTTCTTCCTCCCCCTGCACCCCCTCTAAAGGGGGACACCTTCCAAACGGGTTTTTAAAGTAGTAAGTAAAAAGTACGGAGTAGGAAGATTCATCAACTTTGTAATTATGCCGCTAGTGTCTCCCTCTGGAGGGAGAATCAAAGAGGGAGGATATTCTGAGTAGAAAGTAAAAAGTACCAAGTAGAAAGATGCCTGAATAGTGGTAAGAGCCTCCCCCTTCGCCCCCTCTAAAGGGGGACACCTTGCAAATGGGTTTTTAAAAGTAGTAAGTAAAAAGTACAGAGTAGGAAGATTCATCAACTTTGTAATTATGCCGCTAGTGTCTCCCTCTGGAGGGAGAATCAAAGAGGGAGGAATACAGACTGTCTTTCTTCCTCCCCCTTCGCCCCCTCTAAAGGGGATACCTTGCAAATGGGTTTTTAAAAGTAGTAAGTAAAAAGTACGGAGTAGGAAGATTCATCAACTTTGTAATTATGCCGCTAGTGTCTCCCTCTGGAGGGAGAATCAAAGAGGGAGGATATTCTGAGTAGAAAGTAAAAAGTACCAAGTAGAAAGATGCCTGAATAGTGGTAAGAGCCTCCCCCTTCGCCCCCTCTAAAGGGGGACACCTTGCAAATGCATTAACTACAATTTTTAAAATAATATATACCTATTTCAAAATTTGGAAGCGTAACAAGTAAAATATAAAGAGAAAAAACCTCCTACTTCCAGAAATAGTCTAGTTTAAAATCTCTTCTAAACTTGATGCGTATTAGAACAGTCGTTATCCAATTGATTAAAATACAAATCCCTAGGAAAACAAAAATCAAAGTAAAATTACCCCATTCTCTTAATATTAAAACGAGGTAGATAAATAATAAATTGGTTAACACGATGATAAATGTGGCTTGCAAATGTGTAAAACCTAAAGATAGGATACGATGGTGAATATGGTTTCTATCTGCCTGAAATGGCGATTTTCTTTGAATGACTCTTAAAGTAAAAACTCTAACTGTATCAAACAAGGGAATAATTAAAACAGCTACTGCGGTAGCAGGTGCTGATATAAATACAGGTGAAATCTGCTCATAACCAATCTTATTCAATTCGATAAATTTAATTCCTAAAACCACCGAGATTAATCCAATCAGTAAGCTACCAGTATCTCCCATGAAAATGCGTGAAGGTGTATAATTAAAGTAAAGAAAACCTGCTAAAGCCCCTACCATACTAAAAGCAAGGGTAGCTAATTCTTTTTGTTCCATATGAAGAAACATGATACCGAAAGTTAAATTCACAATTAAACCCAAGGTGCCTGCCAAACCATCTATGCCATCTATCAAATTAAAAGCATTTACCATAAACATAATGGTAGTAATGGATAATACAGAACTGGTAAAAAAGTCGAT
The DNA here is from genome assembly GCF_009674685.1 of Pedobacter puniceum. GTDB lineage: Bacteria > Bacteroidota > Bacteroidia > Sphingobacteriales > Sphingobacteriaceae > Pseudopedobacter > Pseudopedobacter puniceum. The sequence continues at coordinate 129,203 of NZ_WKJI01000001.1, read as the reverse complement.
TTCTTGAATACCTAAAATACCATACATACTGGTTAAACGCACATCGCCTAGAAACACAAGAATAGCAGCTACTAAAAATTGGATGAAAAACTTGGTACTTGGACCAGCACCTGCTAGGTCATCTTTTAAACCTACAGCAAATAACATGATACAGGCTGTTAATAAAATATTGGTAGGTAAAACAGCATCATGTTTAGCAAATAAAAGTGAGATAATCGTAAAACTACAAAAAATACCAACCCCGCCCAATCTTGATATACCCGTTTCATGCGTTTTACGTTCCTGATGAAAATCATCATAAAGCTTACGCTCTCTGGCTATAAACATAATAGACGGAATTGCTGCAAGGCTCACAAATCCTGACATTAAAATAATAGCTATAAAATAAAAGTTGTGGATATCCAGAATCAAAACATCATGTATTAAAGCGATATAAATATAATCAATATTATAAAAACTGTCTTAATTTTCGCAAAGGTTTCCATAATGATGCAAAGAATGGAAATGAAATGCCATTTACTTTCATAGCTCGCCTGTCTTCCTGATTAGCTCTCCACCGATTTTTAAAGGAAACATTACTGGTTCCTCCTACCCTCATTTTAACCATAACCTCAGGAAGATAAGCTGTTTTTATTTGATACCGATATAAGAATCTTAAAATTAAATCATAATCAGCTGCTGAACGGTATTGCAAATCATAAGCTCCATATTTTAGAAAACATGTCTTACGGATAAATAAAGTTGGATGAGGTGGCATCCAACCCCAGTTTAATTTTTCCATACTAGAGGTTCCTGCAATCCAATTTCTGATGACTTCATCTTTATTTTCTCTTTTTACGTACTGCAAATCACCATAAACAGCCATAAGTGTTTCATCTTGTTCAAATGCTATAGCTACTTTTCTCAAAACATCGGTACTTGCAAAAACATCATCAGAATGCAAAATTCCGATAACATCCCCCTTTGCTATTTGGATCCCCTTATTAAGTGCATCGTAAATTCCTTGATCGGGTTCAGAAATTAATTGAAAGACTTGTCCCTCCACCAGAGCCTTTACCTTTGCACAGGTATCATCTTGAGAAGCGCCATCAATCACCACCAACTCTTTTTCTTGATACGATTGTATTAAAAAAGAATTTAATGCATCTTCAATATGAGTAGCAGAATTATATGTGGATGTTAGGATACTGATGAGCATGTGTATTAACAATTTAGCTCAAAGCAAAGGATTTTAATTTCAATAATCAATATCTAACCTATATTTTGCTCATGATTTACACAAATGCAACAGCTATAACTTATGTGGTGAGATAGCTTCATTGTGTTTGCTATAACAAAGTGTTTGTCACTGCGAGGAACGTGGCTTCTCTTATTATACTTATAGGAAAGCTTTGCATGAAGGGATAGCTTCACTACGTTCGCTATGACAAAATAATCGTGATAGCTTCGCTTTGCTCGATATGACAAAGCGTTTGTCACTGCGAGAAACGTGGCAGTCTATTATAATGCTATAGGGATAGTCTTGTATGAAGAGATAGCTTCACTATGTTCGCTATGACAAAACAATCGTGATAGCTTTACTGTGTTCGCTATGACAAAGCGTTTGTCACTGCGAGGAACGTGGCAGTCTATTATAATGCTATAGGGATAGCCTTGCATGAAGAGATAGCTTCACTACGTTCGCTATGACAAAATAATCGTGATAGCTTCGCTTTACTCGATATGACAAAGCGTTTGTCACTGCGAGGAACGTGGCTTCTCTCGTAATGCTTATAGGGATAGCTTTGCATGAAGGGATAGCTTCATTACATTCGCTATGACAAAGCGTTTGTCACTGCGAGGAACGTGGCAGTCTATTATAATGCTATAGGGATAGTCTTGTATGAAGAGATAGCTTCGCTTTGCTCGATATGACAAAGCGTTTGTCACTGCGAGGAACGTGGCAGTCTATTATAATGCTATAGGGATATTCTTGTATGAAGAGATAGCTTCACTATGTTCGCTATGACAAAACAATCGTGATAGCTTTACTGTGTTCGCTATGACAAAACGTTGCGAGGAACGTGGCTTCTCTTATAATGCTATAGGGATAGCCTTGCATGAAGGGATAGCTTCACTACGTTCGCTATGACAAAACGTTTGTCACTGCGAGGAACGTGGCTTCTCTTATAATGCTATAGGGATAGTCTTGTATGAAGAGATAGCTTCACTACGTTCGCTATGACAAAACAATCGTGATAGCTTTACTGTGTTCGCTATGACAAAACGTTGCGAGGAACGTGGCTTCTCTTATAATGCTATAGGGATAGCCTTGCATGAAGGGATAGCTTCATTACATTCGCTATGACAAAACGTTACGAGGAACGTGGCTTCTCTTATTATACTTATAGGAAAGCCTTGCGTGAAGAGATAGCTTCGCTTTGCTCGATATGACAAAGCGATCGTGATAGCTTCGCTTTGCTCGCTATGACAAAACGTTTGTCACTGCGAGGAACGTGGCAGTCTATTATAATGCTATAGGGATAGTCTTGTATGAAGAGATAGCTTCACTACGTTCGCTATGACAAAGCCTTTGTCACTGCGAGGAACGTGGCTTCTCTTATAATGCTATAGGGATAGCCTTGCATGAAGGGATAGCTTCATTAGGTTCGCTATGACAAAACGTTGCTTCTCTTATTATGCTTATAGGGATAGCCTTGCATGAAGAGATAGCTTCACTACGTTCGCTATGACAAAACGTTACGAGGAACGTGGCTTCTCTTATTATACTTATAGGAAAGCTTTGCATGAAGGGATAGCTTCACTAGGTTCGCTATGACAAAGCGATCGTGATAGCTTCGCTTTGCTCGATATGACAAAGCGTTTGTCACTGCGAGGAACGTGGCTTCTCTTATTATACTTATAGGAAAGCCTTGCGTGAAGAGATAGCTTCGCTTTGCTCGCTATGACAAAACAATCGTGATAGCTTTACTGTGTTCGCTATGACAAAGCGATTGTTATAGCTTCGCTTTGCTCGCTATGAGATTGTAGATTCAGCAACACAGTTAATAATTAATTTAAAGACTATTCATCTTTAGTCTTCTTATTACGGTAAGCCCTAACACCCAAAAGTATTCCACCAACAAGCAATGCAGAAACACCACCATCTATTGGAACATAAATATCTGGATCACAGGCGGGGTCATCTGGATTTGGATTAAAAGGGTCGTTACAGGGGTCATCCTGAGCAAAAGACCATAAAGGCATTGCTAATAAAGCAAGTGTTAAAATAGTGTTGAGAGCCTTTTTGATCATAAAATATTAGTTCTTCACAAACTTCACATGAGAAATAACTTCTTTGGTATCTCTGTTTTTAATTTGCAGGATATAAAGTGCGTTATTTAAATCAGATACGTTAACTTTTATTTCCTGGTTTTCTACAAAAGTAAGATTTTTTATCGTTCTTCCGTTCAAATCAAGAACAGATATTTCCAATGCGGGATGCCCACCCAAATCTACGCTTAATTCTTCTTTTACCGGATTAGGAAAAACTTTTATGGTCTTAACAGCTTCAGCTAAACTTCCGGCATCCTTAAATAATAAGGCTAACCTGTCAGATCCGTAGCTAGCAGGATTGGTTTTATCTATTGTAAAAGCATAGTTATAACCGCTATGGATTGCAAGCCTTTTATTTAACAACTTATCCCATAATATGATATCTTGCTTTGCAAAAGCCTCTAAGTTCCCAAACTTGAGGGTCATCTTACTGCTTTCCTCAGCATTTACCCAAAGGTTTAAAGTATCCACGCTAGAAGTTGAATTAATGGCTAAAAGCTCATGCTTAGGAGATAAAGTAGCTAAATTTATATTATAGCCTTCTAAGTACTTAGAATCATATTCATCTACATGTTTGGTGAAAGCATCATCAAAAACAACCAAGGCCTCTTCTGAGAATTCTGCACTTGACAAACTAAATCTCAATTGTTTACTTAAGTTTTGCGTAGAACTTGGTAACTTAAAGTTTCCGAAATCGGTATATACAATTTCATTTGGTTGAGACAATAACCTTGCTGGTGCTTCTGTGGTATTCTTTTGATTCTCTCTGAATCTTAAAGTACCACCACCACTTAAAGCTTGTACATAAAAACCTTGACCGGGCTGTATATACCTAGAGCCACCATTTATAGAAACATTCCCTACGGCATTGTAAGTAGCATTGGGTTTACCACCTGTTACAATAAGAATAGTACTGCTTAAATTAGAAGAAGCATTTCTTACTTCATGCCAGTCTATGGTAGCAGGATAAGGATTACCTGCCACATAATAACCATCAGTACTATGACTAAAATTGGTAAAACCAATTGGAACATCTATGTTTCCTTTATTAATAGGGCCAGTAAAGGTTAACAATACATCTTCTGCAGGAGGGAAAGGAGCATTCAATTTTCCAGGATTCGTATACATGTTATCACGATTCCCTCTAAAAAAAGTTAAAAAACCAGTGCCTGGGCTTACCGCAGTAGCCAATGTTGGTACAGGTGTAAATGCAGAGACTGTTGGTGCAGCTGGTTCATTATAGAAATTGAGCGTTACCGCATTTAAATCTACTGCACCTCCTAAATCAAAACCATTGGCGGTATTTCCGGGTCCTGTAATAGGTATATAATTTTTAAGCTGCGCAAAGGTTTTTGCCCCAGCAATTAAATTATCGTTAATAGGTGAAGACATGGTTTTAGTGCCTCTGGTTCTGCCACTAGGCACACCATATAAGTACACCTGAACATTTACATCGCCTGTAACATCTGCAGAACCGCTCAACGCGGCTAAGTTAGCATTGCTATTTGCATTGGCCAGTAAGGTTAAATTACCATTAGCATTTAAAATTGCCGGAGAATTTACACTAAGCGTATTGGTCACATTTGCTGCGCCAGAAACTGTTTTTGTACCACCGGTACTGGCTGTCAAGTTATTAAAAGTTCCTGAAACAATGGTTTGATTGCCGCTAGCATTAAACTCTACCGTACCTGGCCAATTTTTCCCTGCCGATATAGGATTAGCAGAAGTATTTTGCGTTCTTAAAGTACCTGTACCTGTAAAACCATTGGCAGCAGCTACGGTTAAAGCATTGGTCTCCATATCTAAGAAACCATTTGGTATAGCTAAAGTACCATTTACAGCTAAAGCTCCACTACGCATGCTTACGCCGGCAGGATTATTTATCGTTAAATTATTTACTGATGCGGGTAATCCTGTACCCGTTTGTTGTGCAGTACTACCATTATAGGTATAATTAGCCCCTGTACTAAAAGTTCTTGTACCCGTATTTTGAATAGAGCCTGTTGCACCTGTAGCAGCAAAACCCTGAGGATTAGCGGTGATGAGGGTGGAGCCAGAATGCGCAAGAAAGATCCCTGGATAAGACGGTAGAATAAAATTTGAGAAATTTAATATTGCATTTGGATTAATCTCTACTTCAAGACTTCCATCAAAAGAACCTCCTTGATACTGAAATTGCTGCTCTGTTGAACCGGAAAAAACCAATTTTCCTCTACCTACTCCTATACCTTTACTGAGTATTCCACCTGTCATAATAAAATCACCAGACACATACAGTTGACTTAATTTGATTGGATCATTAGTAGTCATTATGCAGAATGTCCCACCAGATTGAACATAATTTCTAATTCTTGTTACTCCATTAGCAGTACTAACAATCATCCTAAAATTCCCTAATCCTGTATTAACAATAGAAAAATTATTTCTTACGGTGATTTCATGAGAGAGCGTAGGAGCTGTATTTAATTGCTGATTTGGGCAGTTCCAAGTAAAATTAAAAAAATTATGATTAGACCCTGATAAAATAATACTAGCTGAATTAGTTGTAAATCCTACAACTTGACATTCCGAACCATTGTTCCATGTTGCAAAAGGAATAGAACCTGCAGTTGTTGTATAGGCATGCCTATAAATACCTCCATTATTAAATACTAAACGCCCTGTAGGATTGATAACTCCTGAGTTTTCTAGAATCCCAGAAACGGTAAAATCATTATTCGCAGCTCCATTTGCAATTGTTATAGTAGATTTAACATTTAATTGTCCCCCACTTAACACAAAAACATCATCTAATGTCAAATTAGTAGTTGTTTCTATCGTATGACCAGCTCTTATAGTGATACTTTTGGAATTAGAATTAGGCACTAGATCTGCATCTATCCAATTAACATTATCATTTGAGCTTTGCCAACTACCTACATCATTCCATAAACCACTTTGTCTAGTTCTAAAAAAATCAGTACTTGAGGACGCAAAAACATAAGAACTTAACAACACATTAAATAGTATTGTTACAAATGACTTTAAGTGTAAATAGGCACTCATATTAATCTCCTAATTATCAAGGAAGTTACTGTAATATCTTCTGATTGACACAAACTTAATCAAATTATAGTTCAAAACATACTTTTTAAAAACAAAAGTTTTTATTACTATTGAAGATAAATTAAATAAATGAATGATTTATCTTAAACATAAATACTTATACATTTTCATAATCTTTTTATTTTATTCTTGTAGATCAAATAGAAATATATTATTTAAACTACCAAATGAAATAAAGACTTTAAAAACGCCAACTCTAATTTTCAATAAAGATTCCCTATATAGAAAAGAATATTTAATCTCTCCAGGGGATAGATTAAATTTAAGGAATATTCAGAATGAAACCGCAATACTAGGCTATCTAGAAAATGAGCTAAGAGTTCAAGGACAAGGTTTAGATTATATTGTGGATACAGATACTAGTGTTACGTTACCCTATCTAGGGAAAGTTTCACTAACAGGAATGAGCTTATCTGATACGGAAAAATACTTAAATAAAGAATATTCAAAAAGATTATTGAAAGATCCTCTCATAAAAGTTAGTTTAACCAATTTAAAAGTTATCTTCTTAGGTGAGTTTTCGAGACAAGGAAATATAACTTTGAATAATGAAAGAACCCATTTGATAGAAGCAATAGGTGCTAATGGTGGGCTTAATCAAAGAGCTAATGCAAAAAAACTCAAAATTATACGTGGTGATTTATCTAATCCAACTGTAATCCTTGTAAATTTAGAAGATATTAGGAGTCTATCAGATAATAATATTTATCTTCAAAATAATGACATTATATATGCAGAAAGTAGAAGTGATGTTAGGATACTCGAAAATCTGACCTCTACTAGAACATTATTAGGAATTGGAATGAGTTTACTAAGTGCTTACATTATAATAGATCGGCTAAATCGATAGAATGCAAAACAAAAAAACAGATACTATAAATCAAGAAATCGATTATAAAAAGTTCTTTAATATCATCATTAGCAGGTGGTATTGGATTATCTTTACGCTCTTGATTGCTTTATTGAGCGCTTATATTTATCTATGGTACACTCCTAAAACTTATAGCACTTCCACTTTTCTTAAATTCGAAGAAAAACAGGCTAATTTAAGCAACTCAGTAACTTTATCATCTTCAACTAGAAGTTTTACAAATAAAATACTTTCCGAAACTTGGACATTAAAGAGTAATCGAACACTTCAGAAGGCCGTAGATTACATTGATTGGGAGGTGAGCTATTTCATCGATGGCAGAGTAAGAACTAGTGATTTATATCCGCAAAAACCTTTTTTGATTTATATACTCAAGAAAGACAGTGCAAATTTTTATAAGTCTCTCATTCGCCTTACCCCTAATTCTAAAGGGTTTCTTATCACCTATAAATATCATGGTAAGGAAAAAGAAATCCAAAAAAGGTATAATGATATCATCCAACTCCCAGGTATTAGCTTCTATATCAAAAAAAACTATACCCTTGTATCGGGGTCACAATACCTTTTTAAGTTCAACCTAAAAAGCGATTTTTACGGACGTATGAGAGCTGGTCTTAATATTGGAGAAGCCGCTCGGTTTGCTTCGATAGCTGTATTAAGCAAGAGCGATAGCAATCCTTATTTTGCTGCTGACGCCTTGAATGCCATCATTAAAGTTTATATCGAAAATGATCTAGGCGACAAAACACAGTCTGCCAAGCAGATTATTGATTTTATTGATGAACAATTGGCTAATCTCAATACTGCTGTAACCAATTCTGGAGAGCGCTTAAAAGAATTCAAACAAAGCAATAATTTCTTAGAACTAGGCGCAGAAGCTTCGCAGGTTTTGAGTGAAGTTACCCGTTTTGAAGCCGAAAATAGAAACATTGACCTTCAACTTTTGCAACTTAGCCAATTACAAAAACAATTTCAAAAGAATAACCAAAGTATTAGCCTTAATTTTAACTTAGATGGTTCTTTGGACCCTTTATTAAATAATTTAATTGGACAATGGAATAGCCTCATTCAAGAACGTGTAGCCTTATCTAATTCTTTTAGGGATGGTGCCAAACCAATCGAAGAATTAGATGCTAAATTGAACATCTTACGCGAAGCTGCTGCTGATAATATCCAGGCTACCATCAATAGGATAAAGCTCACCAAAAAATTCAATCAAGAAAAACTTAATGAGGCTTATAACAGTTTAAAAAATCTCCCTACTCAAGAACGCCAATTATTTGGCTTGCAACGTGATTATAATATCAATGAAAAGATCTTTAGCTATCTTTCTGAAAAGAAATTAGAAGCTCAGATTTCGAAAGCGTCTATCCTACCAGATGCTAAATCTATTGACCCTGCTAGACCTAATTTATACCCGGTAACGCCTGTCCCAACTGCTATCTGGCGCTTTGCCTGGATCATTGGTATCGGTAGCGGTATTGGCTTAATCTTTTTAGCTCGCCTATTAAACCCTTATATCTATGATAAGGAAACCATCGAAAGCTTAACGAATATCCCTATTATAGGTTTGATTAGAAATTATCCTGAAAAATTAGATGCTGATAGCAAGCAATTACTTACCCTTTCTAAACCCAAATCTTTGTTCGCAGAATCGGTACGTTCTGTAAGAACCAATTTAAGCTTTGTAGCTGGAGAAAAGCAATCTAAAGTAATTTGTGTTACTTCCGAAGTGGCTGGAGAAGGTAAATCTTTCGTGAGTTTAAATTTGGCTAGCTCCCTAGCTTTGATTGATAAAAAAGTTATTTTTATTGCAGCCGATTTAAGGCGTTCTAAGATTCATAAAACTTTTGGATTGAAACAACAGGCCGGCTTAAGCACTTATCTGGCCAATCAACATGAACTTCAAGATATCATCCACCAGAGCGGGCAAGAGAATTTAGATATCATCATTGCTGGGCAAGTACCTCCTAACCCAGCAGAACTGATGTATAGCCCTCGCTTAACGCAGTTGTTAGAACAACTGAAACAACAATATGACTATATCTTATTTGATACCGCTCCTATCGGCTTGGTCTCTGATGCTTTGCCACTCATTCGTGTGAGCGATATCAACCTTTTTGTCATTAGAACAGGTAAATCCAAACCTTCTGCGGCTACCATTCCTAATCGTATAGCTAGCGAGTATGAGTTAGAAAATACTTTTATCATTTTAAATGATTACCGGACAGAGGCTTTATACTCTAATTACTATAGTACCAAGTATAGCGACAACTATTATGGTTATTATTATACCGATGGTTCTTATGATGGCGCTGGTTATTATACGGATGATAGACCACAGCAATGGTGGAAGAAGATTTTAAAGTGGAAAGGGTGAGAGATAGCGTAAGTACGGAGTTAGAAGATTGCCTAAATGTTGTGATAGCTTGAAAGGTTGGAAGGTGGAAAGATTAAATATCATTTGTAAATTTTATTTGCCTCCCCCTGCACCCCCTCAATGAGGGGGATACTTTGCATTTGGATTAGGACTATATTTATAAAGAAAAAAGACTTTCTATTTCATACACTTGAAAGGTATGCCGCCTGTGTCTCCCTCTGGAGGGAGAATCAAAGAGGGAGGGCTTTGGAGTAGAAAGACTTCCTAAATGTTGTGATAGCTTGGAAGTTTGGAAAGTTAAAAGTAAAAAAAGCCTGAAAGGCGGATATTTAGGAAGTTTCCTCTTGAGCTCGTTTGTAACGAGGTCTTACATTGGTGTGGCGATTGCATCGCTTTTTTAACTTCTGAGGTTCTAGGTTTTTAACCACAGCGGAATTGCACTTTAGTTTATAATATCTTAATAATAACAATTATCCGCCTCATGAGCCGGCGGGGCCCATTACTTTTGTGAGGGCAAAAGTAATCAAAACCCTTGATCAATCCCGCAGGAGCCTTTGCCGCATATGCCTTACCCGCAATTCAAAAACAATGAGCACTTATTTTTGCTCGCTTGTGGTTTATGAATGTTAGTGTAAATTCGAACGCAAAACCGCATACGCTATAGGCTTGGTTGTGCTAACTTTTTTGTTGATGCTCCTGTTTTTGATTTTTTTCCGGCTCTTGGGGATTGCTCATGTACTTCGGAATAGTCTGTTTTTTATCAAAGTTTGTTCCTTCCTAAGAGTAGACAAAGTACGGAGTAAAAAGAACCTCAAAGGCGGATATTTAGGAAGTTTCCTCTTGAGCTCGTTTGCAACGAGGTCTTAACTTGGGGTGGCGATTGTATCACTTTTTTTAACCTCCAAAGTTCCATGTTTTTAACTACAAAGGGCGCAAAGTGCTCTAAGCTGGGTGGTGATGGTGAGTTTTTCCTCTTGCGCTCGTTTGTAACGAGTGCTTATTATGGGGTGGCGATTGCATCGCTTTTTTACCTCCAAAGTTCCATGTTTTTAACCACAAAGGGCGCAAAGTTCTCTGAGCTGGGTGGTAATGGTGAGTTTTTCCTCTTGCGCTCGTTTGTAACGAGTGCTTATTATGGGGTGGCGATTGCATCGCTTTTTTTACCTCCAAAGTTCCATGTTTTTAACCACAAAGGGCGCAAAGTTCTCTGAGCTGGGTGGTGATGATGAGTTTTTCCTCTTGCGCTCGTTTGTAACGAGTGCTTATTATGGGGTGGCGATTGTATCGCTTTTTTTAACCTCTAAAGTTTCATGTTTTTAATCACAAAGGGCGCAAAGTGCTCTAAGCTGGGTGGTGAAATTGACTCACTCCTTTCGATACGCTTGTCAAGCGAAGAATGAAACAGTCCCTTTTTAACCTTGGATGATGGGATAGCTTCACTGCGTTCGCATAGTTTGTCACTGCGAGGTACGTGGCAGTCTCTTACAGCCTGCATGAGGGGATAGCCTTGCATGAAAAGATAGCTTCGCTGTGTTTGTTATGTTTTAACCGCTGAGAACCCAGAGGACACCGATCTGGGTGGTTACTTGCAAGATGTAGACTTTTATCGTGAGATGTTTCACTTTGTTTAACAAGACGGAAGGGAAAGGGGGGAGTTGTAAACTCCATCAACGACTCGCTTGGACTGAAAATAACACTAAACCGTAGTAATTGCTTTTCATATTCGATACTTAATATGTTATCACGGGTATGTTACAGGTTTTTTATAGGGTTTAAAATATAGTTTGTACCCTGTTATAACCCTGTTAGCACCCTGTTAATACCCTGTTAGCTATATTTTTGAATATACTTTGAAACGAGTAAAAAAAGATGGTTTAATCGCTTACCAATAACGTTAAACACAAAAAGATAAATAAACGATTCTCAACGAGCTGTTTTAAGTGATAAGCAAGAAAATAAAATATAAAAAATAGTGGAAAGATTGGTGATTAAGATGGGGTTCTCAGCAGAGAATCAAATGGTTTAACAACTAGGCGCTATGAATAAATTAAAAATTTAAAAAAACCTATTTTGGCTTTCATAAATAATGATAATTTTACAGACGAAAGCACTTAGCACTAAATAAAATGGGACTGAGGAAGCGAAGCTGTGCATCATGCTAAAAGTTTTAACTCATACACACATAACAACTGTAATTTCCTCTTTTATTTTTGGGGCTTATCTAAACCGCTTGAATTAACCTAAATTCTTGATTACCAAACCTCAAAAAGTTCTTTTCCTAACTCTTCGTACTTTTAGTTTAACTGGCGGCATAGAAAAGGTATGCAAAGGCATTGCTTTTGCACTTCAGAATTTCCAAAAGGAAAGGAAAATTCATTTTAGCATGATTTCTCTTTACGATGAATTTCCGGACGAACGATATGTACAAAAATCACTTTTTAATTCTTATGGTTTATACCCAAAATTAGGGGCTATACTTTCTTGTTTTACAGCTATCAAATATGATACCATCATTTTAAGTCATGTTAACCTAGCTCCTATTGCCTGCTTTGTTAAATTCTTAAAACCACAATGCAGAATTATTTTATGGACACATGGTATTGAGGTATGGCGTCCGTTAAAGGGATTAAAAAAAAGGTTAGTAGAAGTTGCAGATGAAATTATTGCGGTAAGCGCCTTTACCAAAAGTGAGCTAGTAAAAAGACATGATATAGTTGCGGAAAGAATTAAAGTGATTCCTAATGCACTTGATCCTTATTTTGTTATTCCAGAAATCAAGGAAGATGATGAACATGCTATCCGTAAATTTTATGACATCCCGGCTGATGCTCCTTTGTTTTTTGCTTTAACTCGCTTAAAAAATAGCGAACAACAAAAGAATTATGATTTGGTTATCCAAGCCATTGCTGCACTAAAGGATGAAGGTATAGCGGCTTATTATATACTAGGTGGCAAATACGAGGATACGGAATACCAACGTATACAAGATTTAGCTATAAGCTTAAACGTACAAAAACAAATTATACTCACAGGATTTATTGCTGATGAAGCTATTAGCAACTATTACCAGGCTGCTGATGCTTTTGTTTTACCTAGTGAAAAGGAAGGCTTCGGGCTGGTGTTTATTGAAGCGCAAGCTTGTGGGTTGCGAGTAATAGCGGGAAATCAAGATGGCTCTATTGATGCTGTACAAAACCCTGATGCTGGTATTTTAATAAACCCTCAGGATTTCAAAGCGATTAAAGAGGCGTTGAATAGTTTAAGTCAACATAAATTATCCATGCAAGAAAAGAAAGCTATTCAAAGAGCTTGTTTGGAGAAGTTTGCATATAAAAAGTTTTCGAGAGAGGTTGAGGGATTGGTTTGTTAGGTGGTTAGTTGGTTAGGTGGTTAGTTGGTTAGGTGGTTAGTTGATTAGGTGGTTAGTTGATTAGGGATTAGTGGATGATGATATTTTTGATGGAGTGATTTTTGATTTAGGGATTGGAGATTAGTTCATTAGTTTGTTAGGGGTTAGTTGGTTAGTTTGTTGGTTGGTTAGTTGGTTAGTAGGGAGTCATTGGTTCATTAGTAATTAGTTCATTGGTTCATGAGTTAAAAGTGATTAGTGGATAGTAAAGTGTCATTAGTAAATAGTCTTTTTAAGAATTGTCACACTGAGCGGAGTCGAAGTGGGAGTCGAAGCCTTTCAATTCTTTTTGATGAAGTGAGTTTTGATGGAGTGATTGGAATGGTAGTTAATGGTCGATAGTGAATAAAAATATTTCTGTAAATTTGTAAGAGAAAATTGTGCCATATGGAAACCTTAATCGTACATCCTGAGAACAAAGAGCAATTGGCAGCTATAAAAGCTTTTATGAAGGCTCTTAAAATCAATTTTGAAAAAAAGTTAGGGGAATCACCTTATAATCCAGAATTTGTAGATATGATAAAAAAGGCTAAAAAAAATCCTAGCTATAAAACTGTTGACCCAAATAACCTATGGGAAAGTTTACAATTAAAGTAGAAAAAATTGCAGAAGAACCCTCAAAAAACACTTCAAATCAGGCAATAAATCTAATATTAAAAAAATAGAGCAAATATTTATTGAGCTTGCCCAAACTCCTTATCATGGAATTGGAAATCCAGAACCCCTAAAATATGAACTATCCGATTTCTGGTCCAGAAGAATAAATCAAAAAGACAGACTAATATACAAAGTACAAGAAGATATTGTAACTGTGTTCGTAATTTCTGCACTAGGTCATTATGATAAATAGTCAGATTATTTTTTGATGCAAATAACAGTGGATGATGATATTTTTGATGGAGTGAGTTTTGATTTAGGGATTAGTCATTGGTTCATTAGTCATTAGTTTATTGGTAGATAATGATATTTTTGATGGACCAAATTAGATAAAACAACGGAATAAAACATGAAGGTACAAGCCCAAGAAGAGTGGGATTTAGAAATACAACCGAAAAACAAACTTTTTGATTTACAGCTCAAAGAGGTTTGGCATTACCGCGACCTGATGTGGCTGTTTGTAAAGCGTGACTTTGTGGCGCAGTTTAAGCAAACCATCTTGGGCCCATTATGGCATGTGATTCAGCCTGCTTTAACGACCATGATGTTTTTACTTGTTTTTGGTAAAATCGCTCGTATTCCTACGGATGGTATTGCTCCTGCTGCTTTTTACATGGCCGGATTGACAATTTGGAATTATTTTGCAGCTTGTTTAACTGGTACTTCCGGTACCTTTACTGCCAATGCTTCTATCTTTGGTAAAGTCTACTTCCCCAGAATTGTTATGCCTTTATCTGTCGTGATTTCTAATATGGTGAAATTTGCTATCCAATTTGCCTTATTGATAATTGTCATGGTTTATTACCACTTTAATGGGTATCCTATACAGTTGAGTGCAAATTTATTGTTCATACCCTTTATTGTTTTATTGATGGCAGGTATCGGTTTAGGTTTAGGCATCATCATTTCTTCGGTCACTACAAAATATCGGGATTTTGCTGTTTTGCTTTCTTTCGCAGTACAACTACTCATGTATGCTACCCCAGTGATTTATCCCCTCTCCTATTTACAAGGTAAAAGTTTTCGTTGGCTGGTAGATATCAATCCGCTATCTCCCGTTGTAGAGAGTTTTAAATATGTTCTTTTTTCCAAAGGTTACGTAGATCCTCTGCATATGCTATACAGTATTATTTTCATGCTTCTTTCTGTTGGTATAGGCTATATCATCTTTAACAGGGTGGAGAAAAGCTTTATGGATACGGTGTAGGTGGTTAGTTTGTTAGGTGGTTAGTCCCGATAGCTATCGGGAGTTAGGTGGTTAGTCCCGATAGCTATCGGGAGTTAGGTTGTTAGGGAGTCAATGGACAATGGTTAATGGTCAATGAGCAATGGTCGATGGACAATGGTCAGTAATCTATAGTGAGTGCTAAGATGTCATTATTAAGAATTGTCACACTGAGCGGAGTCGAAGTGGGAGTCGAAGCCCTTTGGTTATTTTTGATGGAGTTAGTTTTGATTTAGTCATTAGTTCATTGGTCAATAGTTCATTAGTAACTAGTTCATTAGGGGGTGATTATATTTTTGAAGATTGATTTTTTATTTAAAGAGAAAGTTCTTATAAAATACATATTAAAGTTTTAGTTATATCTAAAACTTACTGTATTTTTACCTCAAATTATAGCTATAACTACAATGAATATTCCTGCTGATTTGGAAATAAGAACTGA
Source organism: Pedobacter puniceum (assembly GCF_009674685.1). Taxonomy (GTDB): domain Bacteria; phylum Bacteroidota; class Bacteroidia; order Sphingobacteriales; family Sphingobacteriaceae; genus Pseudopedobacter; species Pseudopedobacter puniceum. Next base: position 113,799 of record NZ_WKJI01000001.1, on the reverse strand, counting down.
TTATTTAAATCGGGTAATACCATTTATTGGAAAATCAATCATTAAAGTATTTACTGGACAGCGTAGGGTTGGTAAAAGTTATTTAATTTTCCAAATTATTGATTTCCTTCAAAAAGAACATGAAGATGCTAATATCTTATACATCAATAAAGAAGATTTATCTTTTTCGTTTATTAAAACAGCAGAAGATTTACATCAATATGTATTAGCGAAGAAACATGCTAGCAAAAAGACTTTTGTTTTCATAGATGAAATACAGGATATTATAGATTTCCAAGACGCACTACGCTCACTTTTATTACATCAAGATTTAGACCTATATTGTACAGGAAGCAATGCCAATTTATTGTCAGGCGATATTGCAGGTAAATTAAGTGGTAGATATATAGAGTTTACCGTTTATAGTTTATCTTATGAAGAATTTTTACAATTTCATCATTTAACAGATACAGATAATTCTTTAGACTTATATATCAAATATGGTGGTTTACCCTATCTTAAAAATTTGCCTTTAACAGACATGGTGATTTTTGAATATTTAAAAAATATTTACAATACCATAGTATATAGAGACATTATCAACCGATATGCTATACGAAATACTGTTTTTTTAGAGCAGCTTGTTATTTTCTTAGCTGCCCATACGGGTAGCCTATTTTCTGCAAAAAAAATAAGTGACTTTTTAAAATCCCAAAAAACCAATATCCCCCCTAACCAGGTTCAAATTTATATTCAGCATCTGGTAAATGCGTTCTTAATTCATAAAGTTTCCAGATTTGATCTTCTAGGAAAGCGAATATTTGAAATAGGAGAAAAATTTTACTTTGAAAATCTAGGAATTAGAAATGGCATTTGGGGATATCGCTTAGAAGATAAAGGAAAAATCATTGAAAATGTTGTTTACAATCATCTTATATCTTCCGGATATCATGTAAAAATAGGTATCATAGGAACTCAAGAAATTGATTTTTTTTGTGAGAGAAATGGCGAAAAAAAATATGTACAAGTAGCATTATCTTTAAACGAACAAAAAACGTTTGATAGAGAGTTTGGAAATTTGAAACTTATCCAAGATAACTACCCTAAAGAAGTGGTTACTTTAGACGCTTACACTGGCAATAGTATAGAAGGTATAAAGGCGGTAAGTTTAAGAACATTTCTACTTTCTTAATATACTAATTGCTCTTAAGAGATAGATTCATCATAACATATTTAGTTCGAACAATTTTTCTTAAACACAGCTTAATTTTTTTTTAAATGGGAGTAGCCATAAAAGTAGAGAACCTATCTAAACAATACCGCTTAGGTAAAATTGGCACAGGTTCTATTGCTCATGATCTTAATAAATGGTGGCATACCGTAAGAGGTAAAGAGAATCCTTACCTTAAAATTGGGGAAACTAATGACCGCAGTACCAAAGGCAATAGCGATTATGTCTGGAGCTTAAAAGATATCAATTTTGAGATTGAACAAGGAGATGCCGTTGGTATCATTGGTCGTAATGGTGCAGGCAAAAGTACTCTCTTAAAAATCTTAAGCCGGGTAACAGGGCCAAGTACAGGTTCCGTAAAGGTTAAAGGTCGTATTGCATCTCTACTAGAAGTAGGGACGGGTTTTCATCCTGAACTTTCTGGCAGAGAAAATATTTTTCTCAATGGCGCCATATTAGGTATGCGTAAAGCAGAAATTAAGAAACATTTTGATACTATTGTAGATTTTGCTGGTGTTGAGCGCTATATAGATACCCCTGTAAAACGCTACAGCAGCGGAATGTATGTAAGACTAGCTTTTGCTGTTGCTGCCCATTTAGAGTCTGAAATTTTAATTGTAGATGAGGTCTTAGCTGTAGGTGATGCGGAATTTCAAAAGAAATGTTTGGGAAAGATGAATGATGTGAGTAAAGGAGAAGGGAGAACGGTGTTATTTGTGAGCCATAATATGGCATCTATTAGAAATCTTTGTTCAAGTGGAATAATCTTACAAAATGGGATGGTGCGTTACTCAGGTAATATTGAAAATTGCATTGAGGATTACACGAAACTTGATATAGAGAATGGTGACTACAATAAAAAGCATGTTATCATTGACGATAGTTATAGAAGATTTTTTGCCTCTCATGAAAGAAATATAGATTTTTTATCAGTAGAAATACTAAATAAATCATTAAATAATGCCCTTGCAACCAATGAAGACATCATATTAGAAATTAAAATTAAATCAGTAAAAGATATTGATGGTTGTAGAATAGCTGTTGGTGTTAATAATATTAATGACACCCCATGTGGCGTTCATTTTAGTGAGCAAAACATTGAGGTTAAAGCAAATGAAGTTCAAAAGTTAAAGGTTATATTTAAAGACCATCAACTCGCTAAAGGCAAATATTATTTCGATTTTTCTATTGGAAAAGGAAATCAAATCGAAGGATTTAAGGACTTTGATATTATTCACAAGACTATTTTTTTTGAAATAGCATATAGTGATATAGAAAGTAAACAAATGATTCCTATTTGGCATAGTTCATGGGGAAACATTAATTTCCAAAACATTGAAATTACACAAAACTAAAATCTATGAAAGTTGTGATATTAGCTGGTGGTTTAGGTACACGTTTAAGTGAAGAGACTTCTCTACGACCTAAACCTATGGTAGATATTGGTGATAAACCTATTCTTTGGCATATCATGAAAATTTATTCTTCTTATGGCTTTAATGATTTTATCATTTGCTTAGGCTATAAGGGCTATATTATCAAAGAATACTTTGCAAACTATTTTCTTCACCAGTCTGATGTAACCATTGATTTAAGAAACAACAGTTTAGAAACTCATCAAAGTGAAGCAGAACCCTGGAAAATTACCTTGGTAGATACAGGAAAAAACAGCATGACAGGAGGCAGAATTAAACGTATTCAAAAATACATTGGAAACGAACCTTTTTTATTGACCTATGGGGACGGTGTTGGGAATGTTAATATCAAAGAATTGGTAGCGCATCATCAAGAAAACAAAAAAATGGTTACGGTAACTGCGGTACAACCATCAGGAAGGTTTGGTGCGCTCAATTTAAATAATGAAGATACCGTCACTTCATTTTTAGAAAAACCCAAAGGTGATGGAGCATGGATAAATGGTGGTTTTTTTGTTTGTGAGTCAGCAATTTTTGACTTTATAGCAACTGATTTAACTGTTTGGGAAAAAGAACCTATGGAGCAAATAGCAGCCAAAGGAGAGATGAATGCTTTTAAACATTATGGCTATTGGAAACCTATGGATACCCTAAGAGATAGACATGAGTTAGAGCAAGAATGGCAAAGTGGCCATGCGCCTTGGAAAATCTGGTGAATTTTTATTAATGAAAAACGATTTCAAAAATATCTATCAAAATAAAAAAGTATTTGTAACCGGGCATACTGGATTTAAAGGAAGCTGGTTAATTTGTTGGCTTTATTTGTTGGGTGCAAAAGTTAAAGGTTATGCTTTAGACCCAGAGAATGATTTTGACTTGTACCCTAATATTAAAGGAGATGAACTATGCCAATCTGAGATAGCAGATATCAGAGATGCCGAAACATTAAAAAAATCTATTCTAGATTTTCAACCTGATTTTATTTTTCATTTAGCTGCACAACCTTTAGTAAGACTTTCTTACAAAGTACCTTTAGAAACTTTCTCTATTAATGTTAACGGTACTGCAAATGTATTAGATGCTTTGCGTTTTTTAGACAAACCCTGTATTGCAGTAATGGTAACTACAGATAAAGTTTATCATAATCAAGAAAAGAACTACGCTTATCAAGAGACTGATCGCTTGGGCGGATATGACCCTTATAGTGCCAGCAAAGCAGCGGCAGAATTGGTGATAGACTCTTATCGAAAATCTTTCTTTAATCCTTTAAATTATGCTACCCATCAAAAATCAATTTCTGTGGCCAGAGCAGGAAATGTAATTGGCGGTGGCGATTGGGCTAAAGACCGAATTATTCCTGATATTGTAAGGGCATTACAGGCTGAGCAAGAGATCGAGGTAAGAAACCCAAATGCAGTAAGACCATGGCAACATGTTTTAGAACCCTTAAGCGGTTATCTAACTTTAGCGGCTAAACAAACAGAAGATCCAATTCAATTTGCAGATGCATTTAATTTTGGACCTGAACCTAGCGACAACTTAACAGTAAAAGAATTGGTAAACTTTGCCATTGATATATGGGGAAAAGGCAAAGCTAGTTTTGCACTTGAAAATAACGGACATCACGAAGCCCAACTATTACAATTAAATATTTCCAAAGCAAAAAAGGAGTTAGATTGGCACCCTAAAATTAGCGCCAAAAAAGCTATTAAATTAACTTTAGATTGGTTTAAAAACAGTATAAACAAACAGGAAGACATAGTTTCTACATTAATTAGAGACATTAAATTATTTGAAGATGCCTGATCTTAAAAAAAAAGTATTGGTGTTAGGCGGAAATGGTTTTGTAGGAAAAAACATTGCGCTTACTTTGATTAAAGATTATGATGTACTTACGAGTTCTAGAAAGCAAGAACCCATTGGTAGTATTTATTTTGACCTATCACAAAAAGAAACTTGGCGTAATATAAATCAGCTAGATGTTGATATCATCATTAATTGTATAGGCTATGGTGTTGTAAAAGAAGAACAAGATATTAAAGAAGTTTTTAATACAAACTATATTAATACCATTGCTTTTTATGAATATTTAGGTCTCAAATCTCCTAGCACCTTTATCATCCATATAGGGACAGCATTTGAGTATGATTTAACACAAAAAGAACTATATGAAAATAGTACAAATACACCTCTCACTCATTATGGGATGAGTAAATTTTTAGCCTCAAACTATTTACTTCATAAATTTACTTCAAACAATTATCTAATTTTACGACCTTTTAGTATGTTCGGAAGCTTTGAAGATATTAGTAAAATAATTCCTGCATTAATTTTAGCTCAAAAAGAAAAAAGAGAATTGAAATTAAGCAACGGTTTACAAAAAAGAGACTATTTTCACATTGTTGATTTGGCAAATTTCATCAATAACTTATTAAAAAAAACCGATTTGAACACTCTTCCAAAATGTATAAATATAGGTACAGGTAGTAGTATTTCCATTAAAGAAATTGCAGAATATTTAGCTCCTCAGCTACCCAGCTTTCAAACCTCATTTTGGAAATGGGGCTTACTAGCTAATAGAGAGGGTGAAACAGAAGAATTTCTTAATGCTTCTTCAACTGGTAAAAAATTAGGGTTTGAGGCTAGTGATTTAAAAACCAAACTTAAAGAAACCATATCCTATTACTGGAATTTATGAATTTTAAAAATATAAACGAAGATCTAAAGGGAGGTTTAAATAGCGCTTTATCCTTAAATATCAATAAAATTATTACTCCAGGTATTGATTATATCCCCGTTACGGGGAAAGTAATTGATGAACAAGATTTATTAGCTGGTGTAGATGCTGTTTTAGATGGATGGTTAACTACTGGAAGATATGCAGCAGATTTTGAGCGAGAATTGGCTAGGTATTTTGGCAGTCGTTTTTCTTTATTAGTTAATTCTGGCTCATCTGCGAATTTAGCCGCTTTTTATGCCTTAACTAGCCCTAAACTAGGCGAAAGGGCTATAAAACCAGGTGATGAGGTAATAACCGTTGCTGCGGGTTTTCCAACCACAGTAAACCCAATGATTCAGTTTGGCTGTGTACCTGTATTTATAGATATTGCTATCCCTACCTACAATATCAAATCAGAACTGATTGAAGATGCTATTGGACCTAAAACCAAAGCCATTATGTTGGCCCATACGCTAGGTAATCCGTTTGATTTAGCTACTGTTACTGCTTTATGCAGGAAATATAATTTATGGTTAATTGAAGATGATTGTGACAGTTTAGGCGCTACTTATCATGGACAAAAAACAGGTACTTTTGGAGATTTAGCTACTTTATCTTTTTATCCAGCACATCATATTACCATGGGAGAAGGCGGTGCAGTTTTGATTAATAATACTGCCCTCAAAAAAATCACCGAAAGTTTTAGAGACTGGGGAAGAGATTGCTGGTGTGAACCAGGAAAAGATAATACCTGCGGCAAACGTTTTGACCAATGCTTAGGAAAATTGCCTAATGGTTACGACCACAAATATACCTATTCACACATTGGCTTCAATTTAAAAGTAACCGATACCCAGGCGGCTATCGGTTTGAGCCAATTACAAAAGGCAGATATTTTTGTTACTAAAAGGCGAGAGAATTACGCTTTACTGTATAAAAAATTAAAGCCATTTGAAGAACATTTTATATTGCCCGAATCTACTGAAAATAGTAATCCAAGTTGGTTTGGTTTTTTGATTACCATAAGAGAGGGAAGCCCTATTAAAAGAAACGAATTGGTACAATACCTAGAAAACAATAAAATTGGTACCCGTTTATTATTTGCTGGAAATTTATTAAAACAACCTGCTTATGTAAACTTAAAACATCGTTTAGTAGGTGGTTTAGAGAACACCGATAAGGTAATGAATGATGCTTTTTGGTTGGGTGTTTGGCCGGGCCTTAATGAAAGTCACTATGATTATATGATAGCAAAAATTGAAAGTTTTGTAGCCAAATTAAAATAATGTACACTATACTAGGGGCGGGTTTATCAGGTATTAGTGCATCCTATCATTTAGGTCATGAAGATTGCATTGTTTTCGAAAAAAACAATTATCTGGGAGGGCATATTTATTCTGAAAAAATAAATGGCTTTACTTGGGATGAAGGTCCGCATGTGTCTTTTACCAAAGATGAGTATGTAAGAGAATTATTGGCAGATAATGTGTCTCAAGAATTTTTAGAATACCCAGTAGAAATTGCAAACTATTATCACGGAAATTGGATTCCTCATCCGTCTCAATCTAATTTATTCGCCCTACCTGAAAAACTGAGAGCAGAATGCCTAAGTGATTTTTTAAAAACAAGAAATCAACTGAATAATGCTATCCCTAAAAATTATGAAGAATGGCTAAAGCTTGCATTTGGCGAAAAATTTTATCAAGAATTCTCCAGAGCCTATACCGAGAAATATTGGACAGTAAGGCCTGCACTTCTGAGTACAGATTGGGTGGGTGAAAGAGTTTTTTATCCGAATATTGAAGATGTTAAAAATGGGGCTATAGGCCCATTAAGCAATCAAACACATTACATATCTAAAATACGCTATCCTAAAAAAGGAGGCTATTTCGCATACACTAATAAACTAAGAGTAGGTTTAAATGTGAAGCTGAATAAAGAATTAACTAACATCAGTTTTAAGGATAAAAAGCTAAGTTTTAAAGATGGTAGCGTACATCACTATAAAAAGCTAATTTCAACAATTCCACTACCTTTTTTAATTAAAAAAAGCGATGCACCAACAGAAATTAAGGAAGTTAGTGAGAAACTATCTTGCAGTTCGGTACTGCTGATTAATATTACAGCTAATCATAAAACTTTAAAATCTTATAATTGGATGTACGTATATGATGAAGATAAATTGAGTACAAGAATTAACTGCACCGAATTACTTTCGCCAGAGAATGCACCTATAGGTAAAACGGGCATTCAAGTAGAGGTTTATTTCTCTAAGTATAAACCTATAAACCAAAGTTTTGATACCATTGCAGAAAAAGTTATGGCAGAACTGATAGAAATGGGGATTCTTAAGAATAAAGTTACCGTAATTGATTACCATACTAAATGGGTAAAATGGGCAAATGTTATTTTTGACCACGAAAGACGAGATGCTTTAAACGAAATATTAGACTACTTAAACCAATATGGTTTACAAAGAAATGAACAAGATTTACTACCTATGACAGATTGGACCAATTATAAAGCACCTAAAGAAGCTGATTTATATTTAGCCGGACGGTTTGCAGAATGGAAATATTACTGGACAGATGATTGTATTTTGAGAGGAAAAAATATCTAAATTATGCCAAAAGTAAGTGTTATAATACCCACTTATAATCGTTCTAGTTATTTAAAAGAAGCAATTGAAAGCATTTTGTCACAATCTTTTAAGGATTTTGAAATTATCATCACAGATAATGCCTCAACGGATAATACCGAAGAAATTGTTAAAAATTTCACAGATAAAAGAATTAAATACTTTCAAAATCAAGAAAATCTTGGTGTAGTAGAAAATCACAATATTGCATTAAGGCACTGCTGCGGAGAATATATCCATATTTTCAGTGATGATGATATAATGTTACCTGATTGTTTATCAAAAAAAATTGAAATCATTAATAATAACGATGACATTTCACTCATACATTCGGATATATCAATCATTAATTCTGACGGTTTAATAGTCAATAAAGAACATTGGAATAAGAATAGATATAAGAAAAAAAAGATCAGAGATAAAATATTAAGAAACGGTATAACTATGAAGAAATACAATTTCCAATGTCTATTTTACATGTGGAATTTTATTTCAATGCCAACTGTTTTGGTTAAAAAATCACTTTTATTTGAAAATGGTCTTTTTAATCAAGATACAATATACTTTTGCGATTGGGCTCTTTGGTTAAAATTGGCCAAAAACTATAACTTTTATTATTTGGACTCCAAAACAGTATTATATAGAACACATCCTTTGAACATCATAAAAAAAAATAATACTCAAAATGAATTAACTGAGCTTACTGTAATGAAAAATGATGTAATATCCAATGAATATTTTACTAATTGCTTGATTTCTAAGAAACAAATTGAAAAATTTCAAAATATAAAGTTAACCTCCCTACTAGAAGACATAAAATACTTTTTACATTTAATAATTAAGTATTTTGAATAATATAAAATTAAAAAACTCATTGGCTAACATTATTAACGTTGCAATTCTATCAACAAATAACACTGCTTATTCAGAGACATTTATTAAGGCACACAAAACGCTACCTTTCCATATCAAATTTTATTATGGGGGCACAGTTCCTTCTCATTTGGAGGGCGAAGGCTATTTAGTAAAAAATCAAATCACTAATTTAATTAATAGATTAAAATATGTGTTTGATAAATCATTAAGTATCCCGGAACTTGCGTTGAAGCATTCGCTTGCTAAAAATAGAATACAGTTAGTTCTTGCAGAGTTTGGTGTTACTGCTGCAGATTCTTTGAATGTTATTAAAAGTTTAAACATCCCTTTAATTACTCATTTTCATGGAGCAGACGCTAGTGAATACAAACTTTTAGACGAATACCGAGACAAGTATTTAGAAGTTTTCTCTTATGCAAAAAGAATTGTAGTCGTTTCTAAAAGAATGAAATCTGCATTAATTGAGTTAGGATGCCCAGAAGAGAAAGTACTCTTAAATACATATGGACCACATTCCTCTTTTTTTGAAATTCCTAAACAGCTTAAGAAACAACAATTTGTTGCCGTAGGTAGGTTTGTAGACAAAAAAGCTCCTTATTTATTAATTATGGCTTTCCAAAAAATTGTAAATAAGCATCCAGATACAAGATTAGTTTTTGGAGGTGATGGGCCACTTTTAAATACTTGCAAAAATTTAGTGAAGATATTGGGACTTCAAAATAATGTATCTTTTCTTGGTGTGTTAAAACCTCAAGAAGTAAAAACATTATTTACCGAATCTATAGCATTTGTACAACATTCAATTGTTGCTGACAATGGAGATGCAGAGGGTACACCGGTTTCTATTCTAGAAGCTCAGGCTGCCGCATTGCCTGTTATTTCTACATATCATGCAGGAATTCCTGATGTAGTAATTCATGAAAAAACAGGTTTACTTTGTGAAGAGATGGATATAGAAACGATGGCAAATAATATGCTAAAAATAATAGAGAACCCTGAACTATGTCGATTATATGGTGAAAATGCTACAATACATATTAAAGAAAATTTCAGTATCGAGAAACATTTAAGTTGTTTAGAAGAAGCAATTAAAAAAGCAATTGATAAATACAGTTAAGAATTAACAGATACATATATTTTATTTTTTTAGATAGTTTTAAACAAATATTTTGATAATCAAATTATATTATTTAAATAAAATATATTGAAAATACTAATTTTCGCCCATGACGCTGGCCTGTATGGAGCTTCTCAATCTTTACTGAGTATTGTAGAACATTTAGTAAATACAAATCGGTTCAAGATTATGGTGTTATTACCTTATGGTGGCCCAATAGAGAAATTCTTGAATGCTAAAAATATACCATACAAGATTATATATTTTCCTAGATGTGTATCTTCGTTTAAAGCAAATGAAAACCAAATTGCTAAGCTTCGTATACGTTTGAGATATTTATGGAAAAACTATAAGGCACTGCAACAACTTAAGATTTTAACAAGTATTTTTGCTCCAGATGTAATTTACACTAATACTTCTGTTGTTAGTACAGGATATTATATAGCTAATAAACTTAAAATTCCTCACGTATGGCACATCAGAGAATTTGGAGATATTGATTATGGTTTTACTTACTTACCATCTAAACACACTATTAAACGGTATATAGCAAAAAGCAAATGTATCTTTGTTTCTCAAAAGTTGAAACAAAATTGGTTTAACAATACACAAATTGATGCAACAATAATTCACAACGGAATTGATATATTAGAACCGAAGACCATTAATTACCCTCAAGAAGGAAAAATTAATCTTGGTCTTTTGGGAGCAATTACACCTGGAAAAGGTCAGTTAATAGCGCTTCAAGCTTATGTAAAATTTCTAGATATCTACCCCAATGCTAATTTACATTTCTATGGTGGAGTTATAGATAATGATTATTTTAGGGCTTTAAAACAGCTGATATTAGACTTTAAGATTGAATCAAAAGTTATATTTCATGGATTTGTTGAGAATGAGAATATTTATAGCCAATTAGACGTGATTCTAAATTGCTCTGAACATGAAGGGTTCGGAAGATCTGTAATAGAGGCAATGATGAATAGCAAACCAGTAATTGGAAACAACAGTGGGGGGTTGCCAGAAATTATTAATCATCAAGTTAATGGTTATCTGTATGAAAAGTCCGACCAATCCCTTTTGACAAATCTATTAGAGCTTTTTCATTCCAAAGACAATTATATTAATATAACTAGAAACGGCTATCAAAAAGCAAGAGAGCATTTTAGCTCAGCAAGATACCTCAGCAATGTAAGTGAAATTTTGAAAAAGGCAGCAAATGTTAAAAAAGATTAAACCTATTGCCATTCACCTCCCTCAATTTCATCCGATACCAGAAAATGATGAATGGTGGGGTAAAGGATTTACTGAGTGGACCAATGTAACCAAAGCTAAGCCTTTATTTGAAGGCCATTACCAGCCTCATTTACCTACAGATTTAGGGTTTTATGATTTAAGATTAGAAGAAGCTAGAATTGCACAAATAGAACTAGCGAAGCAATATGGCATATATGGTTTTTGTTACTATCATTATTGGTTTAATGGAAAACCAATGATGTACGAACCAATAGAAAGAATGCTAGCTAATCCTAAAGAAGATTTCCCATTTATGTTTTGTTGGGCAAATGAAAATTGGACAAGAACTTGGGATGGAAATGAAAAAGATGTTTTAGTTAAACAAAACTATTCTGAAGCTGACTATATACAACATATTAACTATTTAATTCCGTTTTTTCAAGATAAAAGATATATCAAGGTATATAATAAACCTGTGTTTATCATTTACAAAAGCGATGATATACCCAACTTGGATGATACAATTGAACTTTGGAATACTGAATTAAAAAAAGTAAATCTAGAAATTTATTGGTGTAGAATTGAGCGTTGGACGGGTTCTAATGGCAAGAATGCTTTAAATAAATTTGATGCCGCTGTAGAATTTCAGCCTATGAGTGCTAACTTTAAGAGTTATATCAAAAATAAAGCTAATAAATATCAAAAAAACAATAGATTATCTCGACTGTTTAAAAAATTAATTGCTCGTTACAATAGCCCAATACTTCAATTAAATACACATGATTTAGAACAATATATTGATTATGATTTAAATAATCCACCTATTAAAGATTATAAGATTTATCCTTGTGTTTCACCTATGTGGGACAATACTGCGAGGAAAGGCTCTAATGCTTTAATCTTCAAGAATTCAACCCCTAAGATTTATAAAAAATGGCTAAAAGGTAAATTAAATATGTTTAAGCCATTTTCAAAGGATGAAAACTTTATTTTTATTAATGCTTGGAATGAATGGGCTGAAGGAAACCACTTAGAGCCCTGTATAAAATGGGGTAGACAATACCTAGAAGCAACACTAGAAGCATTGAAAGAAACTGAAAATAAATAACATGAAAGTAGCTACTATAATAGTTACCTATAATGGAGAACAATGGATTGAAAGATGTATTAATAGTCTTATTAAATCTTCAAAAAAAATTGAAATAATAGTCATAGATAATGGATCAAAAGACAATACACTAAACATAATAGAAAATAAATACCCTTCAGTAAAATTATTAGAGAAAAAAGAAAATTTAGGTTTCGGAGCTGCCAATAATTTAGGGATACAATATGCTCTCAATTCCAATACAGATTATGTATTTCTACTTAATCAAGATGCTTGGGTACATCCAGATACCATTGAAGTTTTAATATCAACGAGTTATAAAGATAAATCATATGGGATTTTAAGTCCAATTCACTTAAATGGTAAAGGGACTGCGCTTGATAAAAATTTTTCTCATCATATTAATTCCGAAGATTGTCCGGGTCTTATTTCCGACTTTATATTAAATTCTGATAATTTAAAAGATATCTATCCAATTAAATTTACTAATGCAGCCGCTTGGTTGATAACAAGAGAATGTTTAGAGATAGTTGGCGGCTTTAATCCTTCTTTTTTTCACTATGGAGAAGATAATAATTATGTTCATAGGGTTCATTTTCATAATTTAAAAATTGGCATAGTCCCTACAGTATTTATAAATCATGACAGAGAAGATAGAGGTAATAATGAGTATTTTAATGAAATAAACGATTATAAACGTTCTATTATAGAAAAAACATCAAATCCGAATCTATACTTTTCAATTGCTAGAGAGTCTAGAAGCTTAATTTTTACATGTTTAAAAAACATATTATTTAAAAGAAAAACCTTTAAAATATCTCTACAGAAACTTATTTTTTTAACAAAATTAGATTATGAAACTTTAGCCTTAAATTTAAAAAAATCGAAAGGGAAAAAAGCTTTTCTAAATTAGTTAATAGCCCCATATAAACTTGCCTCCAAACAAAATAATCATCCTCACTCATTACACATCATTATATGGTGCTAACCTGTCATTATTAACTTTTTTAAAAAACACTTCTATTTGTTTAACTAACTTCATAGTTATTTTACCCAATAACGGAGAATTGAGCCTTGAGTTGGACAAACTTAATATTAAATATATATACTATTGGTACCCTCTAAATGTCAACAATTCTGAGTACGCTGCTTACACTCGATTTAAAAGTGCGATTAAGAAAATTAGATATATTTTCCAACTATATAAACTAATTAAAAATCTAGAACCTCGACTAATATACAGTAATAGCTCTGTTCTTTACTACGGATTTTTCATTTCTAAACTGCTTAGAATACCACACATATGGCACTTAAGAGAGTTTGGAACTCTGGACTATCAACTTATCCCAGATTTTGGGTTAAATTTTCAAAAAAAACTTTTAAGTATAAATACATTTAATATTGCCATATCACAATCAATAACGCATCACTATAACTTAAAAAATAAGAACAGTGAAACAGTTTATAATGGAGTAGTGAAGGAAGATGAATTAACAAAAAAGTTTGAGTACAGTAACTTTAAAACAGACCTCAATTTTGGTGTAGTAGGTGTTATTGTACCTTATAAAAATCAGTTAGAGATTATTAAAGCTTTTCATTTACTACTAGAGAGTAAAGATAAATGTTTTAAAAATTGTAAATTATACCTAATCGGTGAAGGATCTGGCGAGTATTACGAAACCATTCTTCAATATATAAACTCACAACGATTAGAAGAAAATGTTATATTAACTGGTCATATTAAAGAAACTGAAAGAATTTATGCTTTATTTGATATTTTAATAAATGGTAGTATATACGAAGGTTTTGGTAGAGTAACTGTTGAAGCCATGAGTTATGGAAAAATCCCTATAGGTTATAATCATAGTGGAAACGCTGAGTTGATAGAAAACGAAGTAACAGGCTTACTATTTAACGATTTCAATGCCCTATATTCTATTTTATTAAAAATATCTATTGATAAAAACTATCTAAGAGAGTTACAAATAAAAATGAAGAATAGTTTTAAAAAAGAATTTACAATAGAACATTATTGTAAATCAATGGATTGCGTATTTAGTAAGTACATAAATCCGAACTAATATTTATGATAGCATTAAATCGTTGGCCTTGGAGGCATGAACCTAACGAAGACTTATACGCTATTAGAACATATTGGCCTAAAATCTCAATAGTTACACCAAGCTTTAATCAAGGCCAATATATAGAAGAAACCATCCTGTCAGTTCTAAATCAAGGCTATCCCAATTTAGAATATATTATTATTGACGGGGGAAGTACAGATAATACTGTTCATATTTTAAAAAAATATCAAGATAAAATTACATACTGGGTAAGTGAAACTGATAGAGGACAAAGTCATGCTTTAAATAAAGGTTTCAGTAAAGCAACAGGTGAAATATTTGCCTATTTAAATAGTGATGATTGTTATTATCCTAAAACCTTATTTAAGGTAGCAAATTCTTTTTTAGAAGAAGATAGTGAAGCCGACTTGTTATTTATAGGAAATTGTTACTGGGCTGCTAATTTTGATGATGTTGATGGAAAATTAGATATTCCAAGTTTTCCAAAAGATTTAAAAGCTGCGCTATTAAAAAAAATGATAGCACCTCAGGCCAGTATGTTTTGGACAATGAGACACCATAACTTAAAATTCTACGAACAACTTCGATTTTGTATGGATTTTGAATTTTGGCTTCAATTGATAAAGAACAATTATAAAGTAATTCGTATAAATGAATTATTCTCTTTATTTAGACAACATCAAGAAGCGAAAACCCACACTATTGAAAATGTTATGTGGGCAGAGTTAATTGGTGTAACTAATATCTATAAAGGCTATTTAGATGAAAAAGGGGCTTTAGATATCACTAAGAATAATTTACAAATTGAAATAAATGAATTCTATAAAAGTTTTTGTAAAAACAATAGCGGTAAAATTAGATTAATTGAGAGACTCTTATCCTTGAAAAACTCTGGCTTACCTTGGAAACAAAAATTAAAATATATCATTAAAGACTTATGGAGTTAAATAACTTTCCTTTAGTTTCTATCATCATACCTATCTATAATGCAGAGTCTTTTTTACAGGATACATTAGAGTGTGCAATTAACCAAGTATACAAAAAAATTGAGCTTATCCTTATTGATGACCACTCAACCGACAAAAGTTGGAGCATTGCTTATAAATATCAAAGCTTACATTCAAATATAATTCTTAAAAGGAATAAAGGAAAAGGAGCTGCGGCAGCTAGAAACTATGGTTTTCAATTATCTAAAGGAGAATTTATACAATACTTAGATGCGGATGATATCATTTCTCCTGAAAAAATTGCTACTCAAATTGATTTTATCAAACAAAATAAAATTACAAAAAGAACACTTATTGGATGCTATTGGCAGCGATTTTCTAATTCATTAGATTATAAAATTGGCCCTATCCAACCATTTTTAAATAAGTTAAATCATTCTGAAGAGGAATGGCTACTTTCCAGAGTAGAAATGCCGCCAATAACATGGTTAGTAAATAGAGCGCTCATAAAAGAAACTGATGGTTGGAATGAAAGTTTAACAAGAAATGATGATGGAGATTTCTTTTATCGTATAATTTCTAAAACTGACCAAGTAGTTATTATACCAAAAGTTTTAAGCTTTTATAGAAGACATGATTTGCCTAGTTTATCAAAATCTGGAGATCAAGCTCATTTGTACTCCTGGTATATCTCTGCATTAACATATAAAAATATAGTTACCGAAAAATATGGTATTAAAGGTAGAGAAGCTTCAGATAAGTTCTTTTATTACCTCTACTTTAAAATGCTACTAAGAGATGAAAACATAGCACTTCTTTGTAAAAAAGAGCTCTACAATAAAAAAGCCTGCCATGAGATAGGTGACCGCTTTGTTCAGAAGCTTTCTTATTATATAGGCTTAAAAAATGCAAAAAGAATGAGGTTTATCATCAATCGCTTACGAGGGCTACCTCCTTTTTAAATTAAGAGAACTTAATGTTATGATTTCTATAATAATACCGGTATACAACTCTGAAAAATTTATTAGAGAAACTATAGATTCTATAATTTGTCAGTCTTATCAAAATTGGGAATGCCTAATCATTGATGATCATAGTCAGGACGCTACTTTAGAAATCGTTAAGCCTTATCTAAATCATAAAATTAAAATAATAGCAAATGGAGGATTTGGAGCTTGTGCAGCAAGAAATACGGGGGTTTATTATTCTAAAGGAAAATACATTAAATTTTTAGATTCAGATGATGTTCTTTACGACAACTTTGTTTTACAGAAACAAATAGATTTTTTAACTCTGAATAATCATGATATTGTTTTTGGGAAAGAATACTATTTTAATAACGATGTATATAATAGTCCTCCTTTGAAAGTGAGAGGTGGTATAATTAGCAATGATAATCCTTCCTCATTTATGAAAAATTTCCCAACCACTTCAAACTTTTTATTAAAAAAGACCTGTCTAAACAATTTAAGTTGGAACGAGGGTATAAAAAGGGGACAAGAATTTTTATTATTATTTCATCTCTATACTCTAGATTTTAAATTTGGTTTTGATAAAAATATAAATAGTTGTAGAATTAGGATTCATGAGAGTACACATAGAATTTCTAATACATCAAAATATAATATTTCGGATTATTCGTATGATGTTTTATTAGATATGACTCAACTTATAGAAAAAAAAGATGATTTTTTATTAAAAATGGAATTAAAAAAGTTAATTCTTAAAGATTTGATGGAGGCACATAAATCTAAAAATAAATCTGCTTATAAAAATATATCGTCTTTATTTACTCATGCTATATTCAAAAACATATCAATAAACCCCTATGAAGAGTTAATTATTATCATTAGTAGATTTAACTCTTCTATTGCCAATATTTTATTTAAACTCGGCAAAAAAGTTAATTATATCTAATCTTGTCTATAGCCTTAACATATAACACCACAAATGAAAGCTTTAATCGATTAGTAAGTATTATTATTCCTTACTATAACAATAGTAAAACGATTAAAAGCACTCTCAAAAGCTTAGATAATCAAGTTTATAAAAACATTG
The DNA here is from genome assembly GCF_009674685.1 of Pedobacter puniceum. Classification (GTDB taxonomy): domain Bacteria; phylum Bacteroidota; class Bacteroidia; order Sphingobacteriales; family Sphingobacteriaceae; genus Pseudopedobacter; species Pseudopedobacter puniceum. Next base: position 96,391 of record NZ_WKJI01000001.1, on the reverse strand, counting down.
AAATCTTAATCATTGATGATAACTCTGATTTAGACATACCTAACTTAGATAATTTTAATCATTTAAATATATTCTATAAAAGAAATCAAAAAAATTATGGCGCTTCTGCTTCTCGTAACATAGGTCTCAGTTATGCAAAGGGAGATTTTATTCAATTCCTAGATGCAGATGATATCATATCTCCTAATAAAATTTACGAGCAAGTAAAAAAATTAGAAAATAATTTAGATGGTATAGCTTTTGGTGATTGGGCCTACTTTATTAATAATAATGAGTCAAAGAACATTAATGAAAATAAATACTTTAGGCGAAATTTTGATTCTGCTGATTATTTGTATGAGTTAAACAATTATTTTAATAGAATGATGCCTATACATAGTTATTTGATACCTAAAAAAATAATAGACAAATCAACAGGTTGGGACGAAACAATTACTTTAGGAGATGACGGTGAATTTATGAATAGAATCATCCCCTTAGCAAATGGATTACTTTATACACCAAATTGTTATGCTTTTTATAGAAGAGGTAATACACAATCATTAAGTCATAGAAGAGACCATGTATCGATATTATCGAGTTTAAAATGTACTGAATCTTATGAAAAAGTTATTAAATCCTTTTATCCAAAAAATCTTAAATTAATAGACTCAGTTGTATATAGGTATACTTTAAATTACCATATCTTTTTTGATGATAAAATCAATGGCTTATTTATTAAAAACAAAATTCTAAATGAATATAAATCTCAGTTCTCATTCATTGGTTCTAAACATTCAATTTGGTCACAAAAAATTTTAGGATTATACAATTATTTAATGCTAAAGAAGCAGCTTAAGAAATACTTTGGTTAACAAATCAATTTTAATCATTTCTCCACAATATCCTTCTGCCACTAATGGTTTAGGAGATTACAGTAGTATTATTGGAGAATATTTCAAGAAAGAATTTAAAGTTATTTATGTTGGCTTTAAACAGCCAGAACCAGTAGAGGTAGCTCCTTATATTTGTATAAGGTCTTTTTCTTCCCTTCAAGAAATTTTAAGCCATCATCAAATAGATATTATCTTTTTAAACTACGTTAATTTTGCTTATCATCCTAAAGGATTACCTTTTAAACTTTTAAGAGAGCTACAATTAATCAAAAGCAAAGGTTATAAGCTTTGTATATTTTTTCATGAATTGAATGCAAGTTCTCATAAGCCTTGGCAATTGGTATTTTGGACCAAGCCCTTACAGCAATATATTTATAAACACTTGCTTAACATTGCAGATCTAGCATTTTGCAGTAATGAAAGGGTAAGAAAAATTCTAGCAAAGCATCAACATCCAAATCTTTATAAAAAAGCTGTTTTTGCAAATATTCCGGAATCTGTAGAACCCATTGTTTTTGAGCAAAGAAGCCGGAGCGCAATTGTCTTTGGTACTTTAAACAGAAGAAAAAAGGTTTATGAAAACGCTAAAGAATTAAATGCTTTTATAGCTAGTAGAAATATTAAGGAAATTGTAGATATAGGACCTGGAGATGTAAAATCAGTAATAGGCTATATAAGATGTCCTAAACGTATCTTAGGGAAATTAAGTGCTTCAGAAATTGCTGCTGAGTTTGCTAAACATACTTGGGCTTTGATAGACTATCCTCCGTCTTTGATGGAAAAATCGGGCATATTTGCGGCTTATGCAGCTTATGGTTTAATTACCTACAATACAGATTCTTCTGATAAAATCGTCCAAGACTTGGTAGATGGTAAACATTATTTAAGCGAAAATAGCTTGGATAGTCCTTTATGTGATGATAAAACCATCAGTAAAAACATACAGCTATGGTATGAAGAGCATAATCAAATAAACCATAGTCTTTTTATCCAAAAAAAAATAGAACAAATCTTAGCTAACGCATGATTTCCTTATTGATTACCAATTATAATACCTGGGAGCTTACAGAAAGATGTATCCGCTCTGTAGAATATGCGGATCCTTCCAAAGTGATTCAGGAGATTATTGTGGTAGATGATTGCTCTACACAGAACGCACCTGTTTATTTCCAAGAACATCCATTAGTTAAAATCATTAAAAATGAGGATAATCTAGGTTATGTTAAAAGTGTAAATAAAGCCTTTGCTGAAGCTACACAATCCATTTGTTTATTATTAGATTCTGACGCTTATTTAATCAGTGATATTGCACTAATTCCTAAGATTTTTGAAGAACAAAAAGGTTTAGGAATATTGGGGTTTAATTTGGTGGATGAGCATGGGAAGTCTACTGGGAGAGGAGGACCAGAACCAGATGTTTGGAGTTTGGTATTAGGGCAGCAATTAGAAAGAAGCTTCAGGAAATTGTTTCCCAAAAGAAGCAAGTATATGACACTTTACTCTTGCGGTATAGCTATTAGAAAAAAAGCTTTTGAAGCTATAGGTGGCTTTGATGAAAGTTTTGATTTTTTAGATGCCGACCATGATTTCAGTATGAGAATGACTAGAAATGAATGGGATATTGCTGTTTGCGATGATATACATATTTTTCATAAAGGAGGAGGCAGCCCACAGCTAACTTCTAAAAGAGTGATTAGGTTTTATGAAAATAGACTAAAATTATTGAGAAATCACAATAAGGTTAAGAACGAGAAAATGATTAAAACTCTTATAAAAATAAGGTTGTATGTAGAACTATTCTTTCTCTCCGTTTTTGGTAAATACAAGTTTTCTGTAGACATATTAAAAGATAAATTCTCATCTAGAAGACACCTCATCAATATATTAAAAACACTATAATCCTAATGGACAAAAAAAAACTAAAAGTTTTAGGTTTGTATAATTATATTAAAATTACACTCCTACATCATATCGTAGAAATTTGTAAAAGTATATTTCCAAATTTTGAGTATCTTGTAAGTGTAAGAGTTCATGGTTATAAATATCCCATATGGATGAGATGTGGCACTTCTGATTATGCTTGTTTCCATTTAATTTTTATTCAAGAAGAGTTTCATGCAATTCATCAACTGATTGATAAAACTGTGGATAAAATGATTGATTGTGGGACTAATGTTGGCTATACCATCAGATATTTAATTGAAAAGCACCATCACATGAGCTTTATAGGTATTGAGCCAGATGAATCTAATTACCTGATGGCATTAAAAAATTTAGCCTACTATAAAGAGCAAGTAGAGATTCTGAATATGGCAATATGGTCTAAGAATACAAATGTTCAAGTAGTGCCTGGTAACTATGGGGATGGCGGAAAATGGGCACTTCAAGTTTTAGAATGCTCTCTTGATAAAGGTATTGAAGCTATTTCGCTAAATGATATTATTGAACCTCAATACAGATACTTTTTAAAAATGGATATTGAAGGTACGGAAAAAATAGTTCTAAACGAAAACTTGAATTGGACAAAATCGGTCAGTTTCTTATGCGTTGAATTACATGACAACGAAGCGAAAGAAATATTTAACAGCTTTGTTAAGAAACAATCTTTTAATTATTTAGGCTTACATGGGGAAATGCATTGTATTAGCAAGTGATATAAAGTCCTATCTAAAAGAATTAAACCTTAGAAGCCCTAACTACATCTATGAAAATCCTTTTTTATTGCTTATCCTTTTATCCTAAAACTGGAGGCTTAGAAACTGTAGCACAAATTCTGGCAGAAGGCTTATGTAAAAAAGGACATAAAGTTTATATCATAACCTCTACGGATTTAAATGATGTTCAGGAGCTAGAAGCTGATTATACTATATTGAGGAAAATCTCGACATTAGAATTTTGGAGCGTTTATATAAAATGTGATTTATTTATACATCATAACGTAAGCTTAAAAGGAATTTGGCCATTATTACTTTTTCCTAAAAAATGGATGGTTATCCATCATCTTACTTATTTTAATAGGGATGGTACATTAAAACCTTTGGAATGGCTAAAAAGAAATTTAAGTAGGTTAGCCATTAATATTTCTTGTTCGCATTTTGTAAATGGTACATTACCTAAAAAAGGACATGTTGTTTGGAATTCTTATGATGATAAAACATTCTACAACCAACACCTGAAAAGAAAAGACAAGAGTTTCATTTTTGTTGGGCGCTTAGTTTCTGATAAGGGCTGTGATATCCTTATAGAAGCTTTTGCAAAGCTTAAGCAAGAGCATGCTGATGCAACTTTAACTATTGTTGGCGATGGACCAGATAAGCCAAAGCTTTTAGCTTTGGTAAATAAACACCATTTAGAAAAAGAAGTATCTTTTACAGATATTTTGAAGGGCGATAAGCTAGCAGCTAAATTGAATGAACACCAAATAGCTGTTATACCTTCTATATGGCAAGAGCCCTTTGGTGTAGTAGCTTTAGAAGCTATAGCTTGCGGCTGTATACCCATTTATAGTAATAAAGGTGGTTTAACTGAAGCTTGTGGAAATTTGGGTATTGCTTTTGATTCTAACAACCAAACTGATTTGGTGCAAAAGATGATAAATTGTATGGAAAATTATCAAGATTATCATCATATACTTGAATCATCTTCAGAAAAACACTTAAGAATTTATTCACAGAATGCAGTAATAGAGCGTTATCATAAATTAATTGAAAATTGTTTAAATTAGATTTTAATAAAGGATTATTTATCTTGCTTTATGTAACTACTTTTTCAGGAGCTCTAAGAAAGTGGCTTACTTTACCTTCTGCCTTAAATAATATTTTTGTAGGATTAATCATACTGATTCCAACGCTACTCATTTTTTTAAAATCCGAGCATAAACATGAATATTATTTGTCGAAGGGAATATTTTATACCTATTTATTTTTCTTAGCTATTATGGCAACGAATCCTTTGAATCATACACTATATCACGGTTTATTTGGGATTCTAATTCACCTTCTCTTTTTTGGAATTTTATGGGCTTACCAAAAAAATAAAGCTTCGTTTATTGATAAAAAATTTATTTCTACAACTTTAGTTTTATTAGCCATACAAGTTATCATTGGAAGTATTCAATATAGTTCGCCTGGTGATAGTTTCATTAATAGATATGCAGTAGATGAAGAATCTACAGCGGGTGCCGCATTAGTAGGTGATGCAGTAAGAGTTACCGGAACCTTTAGTTATATTGCCGGTTATGGTGCCTTTATACTCTTAGCTTTATTTATTAGCTTTTATTTAATAAAAAAAGAAATCTATCCTAAATATAACTTTCTAATCTTATTGAGTGTGTTTTATGGTGCTTTATTAAGTGGGTCAAGAGGTACAGTTGGTTTTGTAGGCTTAACCATTATCATGTTTTTTTTATTTGAAACAAAGTCTTTTTTTAATAGTAAGGCAATATTCAATACTTTTATTGCTGGTGTTATTTTTTTATTTGCAAACACCCTAATTGGCGACCCACTTGATATTTATGTCAGAGTTGAAAAAAGTTATGATAACTTTATTAAAAGATTTGATAATAGCAGTGAAGAAGGAGAAAGTCGTTTAACAGAAGATATTTATGAAGCAATTGACGGTAAATATGAATATGGTTTAACTGGAATAGGTCTAGGTTCCACCTACCAGGGAGCTAATATTCTGTTTGGACAATCCCCACAAGCAGCCAGTATTTTCTATGAAGGAGAACTTTTTAGGACAGTTATTGAAGGTGGATATCTTTTACTATTATTAAGATTTATTTTACTATTTGCATTAATTAAAGATTTGAATTTTAGTATAGGCTTTAAGATTTACCTATTCTTTATTATAGGTTTATATTGCTCTATTGTATTTAACATTTACAGCGCTATTTATCTTGCTATTGGCCTAATGTTATTAAGCCATGCCAAAGAAACTGAAACTACAAAAATTGAACAAAACACATAAACATATCTTATTCATCCATCCTGGCATTCAACACACTTACAGAACAGCTAATGCCTTAGCTAAATATTTTCCTAGTAATAGTATAAGCTTATATACTTGGTTTTTACTAAAAGAAGATAGCTTCTTTTCAAATTTATCTTTCTTAAAAAAGAGGGTAAAACCCATTGCGAAAAATATCAAAGTTCATCATTATCCATGCTTTGAACTGCTATTGTTACTGCATCTTAAATTGTATAAAATTTTAGGTATTCAAAAAGGCCATACCCCACGCTACCAATGGCAGGTTCTATTTGCTTGGTTTTTATTACCTATGGTATTTAGGAAGCGTAAAGATTGCATCTTAGTACTTACAGAAACTGCAGCCTGGCCTATAGCAAAATTCGCTAAAAAATGGGACATCCCAGTCATCATGGATTTTCCTTCCATCAGCCATGAAGCTGCTGAAGATGCCGGAATTATGGAAACGCCTTATGGCAAAAAGATTAAAACTTTAGAGAGGCAATATATAGACTATGGTATTAATTGCTCTGAATTCGCCAAAAAAACTTATTTAGGAAAAACAAGCGCTATCAAACATGAAGCAATTTGGTTAGGTACAGACTTTAAGGAGCTGATTAATGAAAACTTTACCTACAATAGAAATATACTAAATATAGCCTGCATAGCAAATACAGAAAAAAGAAAAGGTTTAGATATTTTACTCTCTGCTTTTGAAAGATTGGAACATCCCAATAAAAAGCTTTATTTGATTGGTAAGATTAGCAAGACATGGGTAGAAGATTTTGCTAAAGAGCATGGAATAAACTTAAAAAGTGTGATTTTTACTGGTCCGCTATCTCAACAAAGCCTTGCTATATATTTAAAACAGGAAGACATTCATTTGCATATTTTACCAAGTAGGTTCGATTCTTTTGGAATGGTAGTTCCAGAAACTATGGCCTTAGGAATACCCAACATTCTATCGCCTTATGTAGGTGCAGGTGAAATGATTCATCATCAAAAAAATGGTTATATCATGGAAGTTTTGGATGAAAATAGTCTGTTGGCTTGCATATTACAGTTTTTAGCTTTAAATGATGAAGAGCGCTTCATACTGATTAAAGATGTTAAGCAACATGCCCAAATTATGCGCTGGGATGACTACGACCAACGGATCTATAATTTCTTTAAACCTCTACTTTCCTAAATCATGAAAATTGCTTTCATTGTCAATCACCCTACGCAATTTGAAGTCCCCTTTTATCAATGGATTTACCAGCATGATACTGAACATGAATTTGTTGTGTTTTATTTACAGAACCGAGATAAGCTGCACTATGACAGGGAACTGAAAAAAGAAATCAGTTGGGGTTTTGATTTATACGAAGGTTATCCTTTTTACTTTTTAGAGCCTGAAGATAATTTATCATCTTTTGAAAGCTTTTTAAACAAACTAGACTTTGATTTAGTGATTATCAATGGTTATAAAAACCAATATAAAGGATTTCAGGAACTTTGTAAAAGTAAAGGAATTATTACTGCTTTGAAAATGGATACCGTTTTATTTAACTTAAAATGGTGGCAGATTATTTTACGTCAACTTTTATTGAGACCTATCTATCATAGATACGATAAGCTATTTGTTACAGGCAAAGTAAGTGCAGCATATTTATTAAAAATGGGTGTGCCTTTAAGCAAAATACATACCTTTTCCTATTGTACAGATAACGATTTATTTGGTAGGCCGCATCCATTGAAAAATCAACTGATAGCAAAATATCAAATCCAAGATAAAAAAGTGATGCTATCCGTAGCTAAATTTATGAAAAGAGAGAGCCCCTGGGATATTCTTAAAGCCTTTGTTTTAATGAATAACCCAGAATATTGCTTAATCTTAATAGGTGACGGAGAAGAAAGGTTAAATCTTAAAAATTTCGCTAAAGCACATCCACATTTGACTATTATTTTTACAGGATATGTTAACTATACTGAGCTTCCAGCTTATTATCAGTTAAGTGATATTTTTATTCATGCTGCACAAAACGAACCCTGGGGAGTATCTGTGCAAGAAGCATTGGCTGCAGGATGTACTGTCATATGCTCGGATAAAGTTGGTGCAGCTAAAGACTTAATTGAAAATAACATCAACGGATTTACTTATACTTTTGGACATCATCAGGAATTAAAAGCCGCAATGGACGCATCATTTAAACTTGACATTTTAAAAAAAGAATTCAAGAATAAGGAAGTATTGAGTAAATGGAGTTATACCAGTATGTGGTCAAATATTCTAAATAGTATTACTTAATTATACTACTTTTTTTAACATACTAATCATATATTTACCTTGTTATTTTTGTGAATTATAAAGCCTTTATAATAAAATATATACCTTTTGTAAAAAATAGATTTATAATTGTAAAATATCTAAAATCTCTTTTTAATTTTTTACATCTACTACCTGGTTCATCTTTATATTTTGGACCTCCAAGAGGGATTTATAAAGATAGTGCTGATTATAATCAAAAAAAAACAAACCTTCCTATTATCGAAACTAAACTTTACGAACAAGAAACTCTTAAAAGAGCGATGCCGGAAACAAATTCGGTCTTTGTTAAACAAAAATTTAGCATAAACTTAAATTCTATTATTATTTCAAAAGTTGCTTGGATAATAAAAAATGGAAGATACTTGTACACAAATAGCACTGGTGGAACTGTAATAACTAATGACGATAAAATATTTTTACCATGCTCTCCTTTAAAAAATGAAAATAACTATAAAAAGCACCAATCTTTATACCTTTTAAAACTACCAAGTTTAAAAAAATTTGATAAGGTAGTTTTATTAGACACAAGATATGCTGATAACAATTACTGTCATTGGCTCAGGGACCATATGACTAGATTCTTATGGTTAACAAAACTTGATATAGATTTCTCTAAATATGATATTATACATACTGGAGGAAAACATTCATATCAAGATTTTAGTAAAGAAGTCCTGATAAAAAATGGTTTTAATTTTAAAAGTTGGAATTTAACTCAAGATATAAAGCACTTAAATGCTAAAAAATTGATTATACCTCCTTATTCTATTAGAGCATTAAATTGCGATTCAACCTCTTTTGATAAACAAGAAGATTTATTTTTAAAGGAACTTTTTTTAAAAGGATATGATGATGTAGAATTAATGTACGAGAGGATTTACCTCTCAAGACGTAAATCATCAAGATCTTCTCCTGATGAACATGAATTGGTAAAAGAACTTACTAATTATGGTTTTAAAGAAATTTTTCTAGAAGATTACAATGTATCGCAGCAAGCAAACATATTTAATAATGCTAAAACTATAATAGGTTTTCATGGAGCTGGTCTCGTTAATTTATTCTTTTGCAAACCTAATACAACCGTTATTGAGATATTTGGAGCAGACTTCGTTGTTACAGATTACTGGGCAATATCTAATCAGTTAAATTTGAAGTATTTAGCATATTGCGAGGACGAATACTTTAATAATATAAAATCTTATAGACTAGCGAGGGAAGCCCCTACAAGAATAAACGTGTTGAATTTCAAAAAATTCCTGAAACAACTCTACATTATTTCCTAAACCATGAAAATCCTTCATATTACAGCTTCTTATAAACCTGCATACGTTTACGGTGGGCCAGTAATGTCTGTAGCGAAGCTATGTGAGGAAATTCAGGCGGAAAGCGGAAGGCTAGATGTTGGGAGTCCGACGACCGAGGACCGAAGACCGCGAGATAATAGTGGTATAAATGTAAAACTGAAAACTGGAAACAGGGAACTGGAAACAGATAATAATAGTCCGAAGACCGAGGACCGCAGTCTGACGACTCATAACTCAGAACACACCACTGACAACTGGCAACCGACAGCTATAAGTTCGAAGACCGAGGACCGCAGTCTGGCGACTGATAACCAAGAACTGGCAACCGAGAACTGGCAACCGATGACTATAAGTCCGAAGACCGAGGACCGCAGTCTGGCGACTGATAACTCAGAACTGGCAACCGAGAACTGGCAACCGACAACTGTATGCGTTTATACTACTTTAGCCAATGGGAAAGAGGAATTGCCCTACCAGAATGGGGAAACTAAAATTGTAGAAGGTATTGAAGTAACTTACTTTAAGCGTATTACCAAAGATCATAGTCACTTTTCGCCTGCTCTTTTATGGCATTTATGGAAAACTGTAAAACAGTTTGATGTGGTACATATTCATGCTTGGTGGAATTTGATAACCATGCCTTCATGTTTAATAGCTTTATTTAGAGGGGTAAAGGTGATTTTAAGTCCAAGAGGTACTCTAAGCTTATACTCTTTCGAAAAAGATAAAAGTTTATTAAAAAAGGTATTTCATCAATTATTGGGTAAAAATTTGTTGAATGCCTGTTATTTTCATACCACCAGTACTAAAGAGGCTGGAGATACGCAAGCTTTACTAAAACCAAAGTCTATTTTTAATATCCCAAACTTTGTAAAGCTCCCATGGGAGAAAAAGCTAAACAAAAAAGAAAAAACAGATCACACATTAAAACTGATATTTTTATCTCGCATAGAGGAGAAAAAAGGACTTGAACTGTTATTTGAAGTTTTGAATGAGTTAGATTTCCCTTGGGAATTGAGTGTTGTTGGAGATGGTGAAATGGAATATGTTGAAAGATTGAAGTTGGAAGAAGACCGAGGACCGAAGACTGGAGACCGAGGAACGAAGACTGGAGACCGAGGTCCGAAGACTGGAGACCGAGGACCGAAGACTGGAGACCGAGGTCTGAGGTCCGCAGACGGAAGACTGGGTGGAGAGCGGCAGGAAGTGATAAGTGATGTTGAAAGGTTGAAGTTGGAAGAAGACCGAGGACCGAAGTCCGCAGACGGAAGACTGGGTGGAGAGCGGCAGGAAGTTGTGAGTGAAGGTGAAAGTTGGGAAAGAGGACCGAAGTCCGCAGACCGTAGGCTGGGTGGAGAGCAGATAGAAGGGATAAGTGAATATAGAATTAAGAAGAAGGACTTTGCTAAGCGTGTCCATTGGTTAGGCCCTGTTTATGGGGACGAGAAGTTTGACTTATTGGCATCACATGATTTATTTGTTTTGCCTTCTTACGATGAGAATTTTGCTAACGTAGTTATTGAAAGCTTGTATGGCGGAACTCCAGTACTTATTACCGAAAACGTAGGTTTGAGTGATTATGTAAAAGAGAAGGATTTAGGATGGGTTTGTAAAAGAACAGCTCCCGATATAAAGGTTAGCTTACAAAAAGCTTATGAGGCTATCTTAAATAATAAAATACAGCCTGAAAGCTTGCAAAACTCCATAAGAAACGACTTTAAAGAAGGCAATATTCTTCAACATTATCAAGCAATGTATCATTATATCACAACTCATTCAAATACATAAACGATGAATACCAAACCAATCCCTATTAGTATCATCATCTTAACCTTTAATGAGGAAAAGAATATCAAAGCTTGTGTAGAGAGTGCTCTAGATTTTGCTGAGGAAATATTTGTTGTAGACTCTGGTTCTACCGATGCTACTTTAGAAATACTAAAAAATTATCCAGTACAAGTTGTTCAGCATCCTTTTGAAAATTATAGCGAACAAAGAAATTGGGCTATTCAACATTTACCTATCAATACCCCTTGGATTTTGAATATGGATGCAGACCATCGGCTTACAGAAGAGTTTAGAGCAGAAGTAAGTAGCATTTTTAACAAGCAGATAGCCGATGATATCAACGGATTTTTAGCCAGTAGGAAAACCATCTTTATGAATAAATGGATTAAATATGGTGGCCACTACCCTACCTACCATGCTGTGCTATTTAGGAAAGGCAAAGGTTTATGTGAAGAAAAACTTTATGACCAGCATTTTAAAGTGGATGGTAAAACCCAAAAACTTAAAGGAGATATTATTGATTTAATTACAGAATCTTTAAGCACCTTTACTTTAAGACACGATAAATGGTCTAATTTAGAAGCCTTCGAACAATTTCATCCACAACACCAAGGATCAGTTATAAAAGGCTCTTTACAAGATAATAATCCTATTGCTAGAAGAAGGTATATGAAAAATTTATACGAGCGTTTTCCTTTATTTGTAAGACCTTTTGTTTACTTTTTCATCAGATATTTTTTTAGATTAGGATTTCTGGATGGCAAAGAAGGATTGATATTTCATTTTTTACAGTGTTTCTGGTTTAGATTTTTGATAGATGCCAAAATTTATGAGCTTAAAAAACAACAAGATGGCCTATAATCAAAAACTAACAAAATTTATCTTCACGCTACTGCTAATTTATTTTGCTTTAGACTATTTTTTTGAGTTTTGGATAGGTATCTGTGCTCCAGGCGGATTATATTGGCCTTTTGCACATCAACATCTAAACTTTATTGCTTGGTATAGGAATCTTTTAATCTCGGGGTCTCAAATCATTGCTTCTCTATTTGATATAACAAGTATTAGTAATGCCACAGCTATGCTATTGATTGGGCATGGCGGAGTTAAAATTGTATATAGCTGTTTGGGCTATGGCATCATCAGCTTACTCATTGCTTTTGGTTTAGCTGTACCTGATAAGAAGTTTAAAAACAGGCTAATTTTCATCTTAAGCAGTGTCTTATTATTTTCTTTATTTAATATGTTGAGATTATTTGTTGTAGCTTTTTATGCAAAGACAGTGGCAGGTATGCGTGTAGACCATCATGATATATTCAATTGGATATGTTATATCATCATCTTTACAGGGATGTATTTTTGGATGAACAAAAAAAATGCACCTAATAAAAAATCACATGTCGGAGAAAGTACAACTTAAAAAGAAATTTGATACAGGTAAGTTTGACCATGGAGCTTCGGTACTCAAACAAGTTCTTTGGTATTTTTGCAGTGCCTTGTTCTTTAGGTCTGGATTGATTCCTTTCAGCATCGTTTTAGTATGGATCTTAAGATTATTTGGGGCTAAAATCGGAAAAGATGTTCGTGTTAAACCTTATGTACATATTAAATTCCCCTGGAAATTAACATTAGGAGACCATTCTTGGTTGGCAGAATGTTTTATTGAAAATCTGGACCATGTGCATATTGGTGCTAATTGCTGTGTTTCCCAAGGCGCTATGTTGATGACAGGAAATCATGACTATAAAAGCAAAAATTTTGATTTGCTTACCAAGCCTATTAAACTTGAAGATGGTGTATGGATTGGCGCAAAAGCTATTGTGTGCCCTGGCGTTACTTGTAAAAGTCATGCTGTTTTGAGTATGGCTTCTGTAGCTCATCATGATTTAGAAGCATATAGTATTTATCAGGGCGCTCCTGCTGTGAAAATTAAAGAGAGGGTGATGATGTAGTTAGTTGGTTAGTTGGTTAGGTATTAGTTGGTTAGGTGGTTAGAGAGATTATCTTAAAATACAACATATTTCATAGAGCAAACTTTTTTGTTATTCTTCGATTCCACTCAGCCAGACGCAGTTTTATCTACCTTCCCCCTGCACCCCTTCTAAAAAAGACACCTTACAAATAGGTTTTTAAAAGTAAAAAGTACAGAGTAGGAAGATTCATCAACTTTGTAATTATGCCGCTAGTGTCTCCCTCTGGAGGGAGAATCAAAGAGGGAGGAATACTGACTGTCTTTTTTCCTCCCCCTGCACCCCCTCTAAAGGGGGATACCTTGCAAATGGGTTTTTAAAAAGTAGTAAGTAAAAAGTACGGAGTAGGAAGATTCATCAACTTTGTAATTATGCCGCTAGTGTCTCCCTCTGGAGGGAGAATCAAAGAGGGAGGAATACTGACTGTCTTTTTTCCTCCCCCTGCACCCCCTCTAAAGGGGGATACCTTGCAAATGGGTTTTTAAAGTAGTAAGTAAAAAGTACGGAGTAGAAAGATTCATCAACTTTGTAATTATGCCGCTAGTGTCTCCCTCTGGAGGGAGAATCAAAGAGGGAAGATATGTTAAGTAGCAAGTAAAAAGTACCTAGTAGAAAGATAAAATATCGCTTACTATTAATTTTATCTGCCTCCCCCTACACCCCCTCTAAAGGGGGATACCTTGCAAATGGGTTTTTAAAAGTAAAAAGTACGGAGTAGAAAGATTCATCAACTTTGTAATTATGCCGCTAGTGTCTCCCTCTGGAGAAAGAATCAAAGAGGGAGGAATACAGACTGCCTTTTTTCCTCCCCCTGCACCCCCTCTAAAGGGGGATACCTTGCAAATGGGTTTTTAAAAAGTAGTAAGTAAAAAGTACGGAGTAGGAAGATTCATCAACTTTGTAATTATGCCGCTAGTGTCTCCCTCTAGAGGGAGAATCAAAGAGGGAGGAATACAGACTGCCTTTTTTCCTCCCCCTTCGCCCCCTCTAAAGGGGGATACCTTGCAAATGGGTTTTTAAAAGTAGTACGTAAAAAGTACAGAGTAGGAAGATTCATCAACTTTGTAATTGTGCCGCTAGTGTCTCCCTCTGGAGGGAGAATCAAAGAGGGAGGAATACAGACTGCCTTTTCCTCCCCCTGCACCCCCTCTAAAGGGGGATACCTTGCAAATGGGTTTTTAAAAAGTAGTAAGTAAAAAGTACGGAGTAGGAAGATTCATCAACTTTGTAACTATGCCGCTAGTGTCTCCCTCTGGAGGGAGAATCAAAGAGGGAGGAATACAGACTGCCTTTTTTCCTCCCCCTGCACCCCCTCTAAAGGGGGATACCTTGCAAATGGGTTTTTAAAAAGTAGTAAGTAAAAAGTATAGAGTAAAAAGACCTTCCTCCTGCACCCCTTCTATAAAAAGACACCTTACAAATAGAATAGGATTATACTTTTTGATAGTTCAGGTTATTCTTCTTCTAAATAAAAAAAGCTCCAAATTGGAGCTTTTTTTATGCTATTGATACAAATTATTTCTCAGATAATGGTCAATGATGACCAGTGCAGCCATGGCTTCTACAATGGCAACAGCTCTGGGAACAACACATGGGTCATGCCTACCTTTTCCTTTAATTTCTGCAGCATCACCATCCTTATTAACGGTTTGCTGATTGGTCATGATGGTAGCAACAGGCTTAAAAGCAACCCTGAAATTGATATCCATACCATTAGAAATACCACCTTGTATACCGCCAGAAAAATTGGTTCTGGTAATGACATTTCCCAAATGGTTCTTTTCAAAAATGTCATTATGCTCTGAGCCACGCATGGTAGAACCATCAAAGCCAGAACCATAATCAAAACCATGTACGGCATTAATACTCAACATGGCTTTACCTAAATCTGCATGTAGCTTATCAAAAACGGGCTCTCCTAATCCTACAGGACAATTTTTAATGATACAGCTTACTTTACCTCCTATAGTATCACCTTCTTTTCTGATTTGATCAATCAGGTTTATCATTTCCTTTGCCGTTGCAGGGTCTGCACATCTTACAATATTACTTTCTCTTAATGCTTCAAAATCTTCTACTGAAGTAAAATCGATATGCGGAGCATCAATAGTGCCTACAGAAGAAACGTGTGCTACCACCTCTATTCCTACCTTTTTTAAAGCCAACTTAGCAATAGCACCTGCTGCTACACGAGCTGCGGTTTCACGAGCTGATGACCTACCTCCTCCTCTATGGTCTCTTATTCCATATTTATGTTGATAGGTATAATCTGCATGCGATGGTCTGAAGGTATCCTTATTATGATCGTAATCTTTTGATTTCTGATCTTCATTTGGGATAACAATAGCAATAGGTGTTCCTGTTGTTTTACCTTCAAAAACCCCAGAAAGTATCTGACAAGTATCTGATTCTTTTCTTTGGGTGGTAATTTTAGATTGCCCGGGTTTACGTTTATCCAGCTCGTACTGAATAAAGTCTAGGTCTAACGCTATATTGGGCGGACAACCATCTATGATGACGCCTATAGCCGCTCCATGCGACTCGCCAAAAGTGGTAATTCTAAATACTTGTCCGAATGAATTTCCTGCCATGTTTTTATTTATTATCAGTTATTGGTTGTCAGTTGACGGTTGCTAGTTATCTCTTTGAAGCGATTGAATCGCTAAACCATGTTAAGCACTCGTTACAAACGAGCGCAAAATCTATTTTATCTTATAGCCCAAGGTTAAAATCTTAGGCTATTATTGCATATCATTAAGCGATTGAATCGCTAAACCATATTAAGCACTCGTTACAAACGAGCGCAAGAAAGAAGCGATTGAATCGCTAAACCATGTTAAGCACTCGTTACAAACGAGCGCAAGACAAACGTATTGCAAACGAGCGCAAGAGACACCCAGCTACTTTTTACTTTCTACTTTTTACTTTCTAGACTGAATCCAATTTTCTTTACATCCTCCCAATAGCTTGGATATGATTTCTCTACCACGTTTGCTTCTTCTACTTCAACCTCTTTAACCAAGCTTGCTAAAGGCGCAAAGGCCATCGCCATACGGTGATCTTCATATGTAGCAATACTGATTTTATCCGGAAAATGTAATCCGCTACAGTCTAAAGTATAGTTCAGATTTTCCTCAATAAGTTTTACTCCTATTTTAGCCAATTCGTTTTGTAAAGCGGCAACGCGGTCTGTTTCTTTAATTTTTAAAGTTTCCAAACCTGTAAAAGTAGCTTCATGCCCTAGTGCAGCACTACAAACAATAACAGTTTGAGCTAAATCCGGACAATCTTTTAAATCAAAGAATTTTTCGCTGAGCTGATGAGGAACTTTTTTAATGATGATACCTTCTTCGCTGTAAGCGGTAGCAATACCAAAATGCGCCATGATAGTAGCAATAACACTATCTCCTTGTAAGCTGTTTTGCCTTAAATAAGGTAAAGTAATGGTTGCTTCATCTGCCAAAGCAGCAAAAGCATACCAATAAGATGCTGCGCTCCAATCTGGCTCTACCACAAGGGTACTACGCTCAAACTCTTGATGTGCTATAGTAATTTGATTACCCTCCCAAGTATGTTGTATACCACACTGAGTTAGGAAACCTAAAGTCATCTCTACATAAGGTTTGGAGGTTAACTCGCCTTCAATGTCTAAAGTTAAACCCTCTTCTAAAGCGGCTGCTACCAATAATAGAGAAGTAATGTATTGAGAGCTGATATCTCCCTTGATACTTACCTTATTTTGCGTTTGTTTAAAAGCAGGAGCTATCTTTAAAGGCGGAAAACCTTCGTTTTCTACATAAGTAATTTGTCCGCCAATTTTATTAAGCGCATCAACTAAAATACCAATAGGACGTTGTTTCATCCGCTCTGTACCGGTTAATACAGTCTGAACACCTTTAACAGTTAGGTAAGAAGCCAAGAAACGCATAGCTGTACCAGCCGGACCAACATTTACTTCTGCTGGTTCTTGGGCTAAACTATTTAAGATTTGATTTAGCGTTACGGTATCGGCAGCAGCCGAAAGGTTTTCTACTTTAACCTTTCCGCCACTTAATGCCTGTATAATAAGCGCTCTATTACTTTCGCTTTTAGAACCTGTTAACCTAATCGTCTCCTGTATTTGTTTTGGAGCTTTACTGATGAGGATATTTCCGCTCATTAGTTTAGTTCTGTTTTAGCGTTCATGATTTCGGTTTGTTTACGAATAGACTCGCCGTGTATCAATTCTAAAACCTTCTCTGTGAAATCTTTTTCTAATTTTAAAGCACTTGCTAAAGCGGTTCTTTTCTCTAAAATTTCTTCCCAACGGTTAACCTGTAAGATGGTTACATCGTTATCTCTTTTGTACTCACCAATTTTCTCTACCAAAGCCATACGCTCGCCTAGTTTTTGTAAGATTTGATCATCAATTCTATCAATTGAATCTCTTAAACCTTGTAATTTATCGGTAAACTCTGGATTTGAAGAATCTGCTTTTCTGATGGTTAAGTTATTAACGATTTCAGCTAGAGCAGCTGGGGTAACTTGTTGTTTAGCATCTGTCCATGCCACAGAAGGGTCTATGTGCGATTCAATCATTAATCCTTGCATATCTAAGTCTAATGCTTGTTGAGAGATGTAAGGAATTAAATCTCTTGTACCACAAATATGACTTGGGTCGTTCAAGATAGGTAATTCTGGTGCTAATGTTTTAAGATGGATAGCTAAATCCCACATAGGCTCGTTTCTGTAAGCTGATTTCTCGAAAGAAGAAAATCCACGGTGGATAGCTGCTAATTTAGTGATTCCAGCTCTGTTGATACGCTCTAAAGCACCAATCCATAAAGCTAAATCTGGGTTGATAGGGTTTTTAACCATTACCGGTACATCAACACCTTGTAAAGCATCAGCAATTTCTTGTACTGTAAAAGGGTTTACGGTAGAACGAGCACCAATCCAAAGGATATCAACACCTGCTGCTAAAGCTTCTTCAACGTGTTTTGCGGTTGCTACCTCTACTGCTGTAGGTAAACCAGTTTCTTCTTTAGCTCTTTTTAACCATTGTAAACCAATGCTTCCGATACCTTCAAATTCTCCCGGACGAGTTCTTGGTTTCCAGATACCTGCTCTTAAAACACTTACTTTACCTGTGTTTTTTACTAAATGAGCGGTTGCTAATAATTGCTCTTCTGTTTCTGCACTACATGGTCCAGAGATGATTAATGGCTCGCTAGATACCTTCATCCAGCTGCTTAGTGGTTGTATGTTTAAGTTAAGTTTCATATCTATTTTATTTTATTCTGTTCGTTTTTGTTAATGATTAATAGTTGTCGGTTGTTAGACTTTGCTGACTTCCGACATCGGTCTTCCGACTTTAAACCTTATCGTTCTTTTTATACTCGCCCAAAATGCTAAAGTTGCTGGTATGTTTTAATGAATCGCGGATGGCTCTATCATACTGCTTCGTATCTTTCCACTCTACATCTACATAAAAATTATATTCATTTCTTTTACCCAATACCGGCATCGATTGGATTTTACTCATATTGATATTATTCTCGGCGAAGATATTTAATACAGCAGCTAAAGAGCCTACATTATTATTTACCTGAAAACACAAAGAAGCTTTGTTGCTATCTTTAATATCTACCTGCTTATCTGTAAGAATTAAAAAACGGGTATAGTTTTTCTTATTAGATTCTATCCTACGTTCTAAAATTTCTAAGCCATAAAGCTTTGCTGCTAAATTATTGGCAATAGCAACCGTATCTGTTAATTGCTCTTCTTTGATTTTCTTAGCACAGGCAGCAGTATCGCTACTTTCTACTACTTTAAGATGAGGGAAATCATCCAGAAAATCATTACACTGACGGATAGCAATAGGATGCGAGGTTACAGTTTTAATATCCTCGAACTTAACTCCTGGAAGCGCCATTAAATGCAATTGAATATGCAAGTAAACTTCGCCTATAACTGGAAAATTATACTCTCTTAATAAAGTATAATTAGGCAATAAACTTCCGGCAATGCTATTCTCAATAGCCATCACCACATAGTCAGCCTCACCTGCTTTAAGCTTCTGAAAAGTTTCTTTAAAAGAGTTGCACTCGATAGTGTCTATATCCTCTCCAAAAAACTTAAATGCGGCTTCTTCGTGAAAAGAAGCTTTAATTCCCTGTATTGCAACTCTCTTTTTTGCGCTCATGCTGATTAAAAAAAAAGACCCGGCCTAAATAGACCGGGTCTTTGTATTTTTATAGTCTATTACAACATACTATGCCCGGCTCTTATTTGAATAATAAAAGTAACCGAAGTAATATGTAGCGTTGAATTTCATTTTTTGTTTGTTGGATGCAAATGTACATACTTATTTTTCTTATGCAATATTTTTTTACATTTTTTCTGAAGTAATGGGATTTTAATTCATGATCTAATGAATCTCCTCCCCCTGCACCCCCTCAATGAGGGGGACACCTTGCATATGGGCTAGGATTATACTTTACAATAAAAATAAAATTCTTTTTAACACACTTACTAGGTATGCCACCAGTGTCTCCCTCTAGAGGGAGAATTAAAGAGGGAGGAATTACTAATTAAATACAATAAAGCCTCCCCCTGCACCCCCTCGATGAGGGGGACACCTTGCATATGAGTTAGAATTATACTTTATAATGAAAATAAAATTCTATTTAACACACTTACTAGGTATGCCACCAGTATCTCCCTTTGGAGGGAGAATGAAAGAGGGAGGAATTACTAATTAAATACAATAAAGCCTCCCCCTGCACCCCCTCAATGAGGGGGACACCTTGCATATGGGCTAGGATTATACTTTATAATGAAAATAAAATTCTTTTTAACACACTTACTAGGTATGCCACCAGTGTCTCCCTCTAGAGGGAGAATGAAAGAGGGAGGAAGAACATCACTATGCCCTCATTTCTTTAGATTAAAGATGAAATTTTCGATAGCTCTTTTTACGTTTTCTATATCCGATAATACTTCCTCATCTGAAAAACGAATAATATGAAAACCAACTGATTTTAAATCCCAATCTCTAATGGCATCTTTTTTTGACACCTCATCCCAATGATGTGTTAAACCGTCTACTTCAATAATCAGCATTAACTCTTTACACATGAAATCCGCGATATAATTCAAAATGGGTCTCTGTCTTCGGAACTGATAACCCATCATTTGTTTACCAGATAATACAAATTTCCATATACAGGCCTCAGCCTTGGTCATTTCCTTACGGTTGACTTTTGCATAATCTCGTAGATTTATGTTGTACAGAAAATGATTTTCTTTATTTGCTTTGTCCATAGTGTAGCTGATTGATTAATAAAAATAGTAATATACCAGAATATTCATACTTGAGTTTGTATGGTATCGCGTTATCTCCTCCTCAAATGAGGGAATACTTTGCAGTTGGGTAAGTTTTAAAAGATTAATAATGGAAAGTATAATGTATAGCAATTTAATACTATCATAATGTTATCCTCTCCCTGCACCCCCTCGATGAGGGAGACACCTTGCAGTTGGGTTAAGACATAAGTTAGTAAAAAATAATTTAATTCGCTTGAAGGGTATGCCGCCAATGTCTCCCTCTGGAGAGAGAATGAAAAAGAGAGAGCTCTAATTGTTTTCCTCCCCCTGCACCCCCTCAATGAGGGGGACACCTTGCATATGGGCTAGGATTATACTTTATAATGAAAATAAAATTCTTTTTAACACACTTACTAGGTATGCTACCAGTGTCTCCCTCTGGAGGGAGGAATGAAAGAGGGAGGAATTACTAATTAAATACAATAAAGCCTCCCCCTGCACCCCCTCAATGAGGGGGATACTTTGCAAATGGGCTAGGATTATACTTTATAATGAAAATAAAATTCTATTTAACACACTTACTAGGTATGCCACCAATATCTCCCTCTGGAGGGAGAATGAAAGAGGGAGGAATTACTAATTAAATACAATAAAGCCTCCCCCTGCACCCCCTCGATGAGGGGGACACCTTGCATATGGGCTAGGATTATACTTTATAATGAAAATAAAATTCTATTTAACACACTTACTAGGTATGCCACCAGTGTCTCCCTTTGGAGGGAGAATGAAAGAGGGAGGAATTACTAATTAAATACAATAAAGCCTCCCCCTGCACCCCCTCAATGAGGGGAATACTTTGCAAATGGGTTTTTAAAAAGTAGTAAGTAAAAAGTACTGAGTAGAAAGACCTTCCCCTGCACCCCTTCTAAAAAAAGACACCTTACAAATAGAATAAGATTATATTTTTAGAAATGAAAGTTTAACTATTTAAACTTCTATAATAAGCTAAACTTTCTATAATCAAATCTTTA
Source organism: Pedobacter puniceum (assembly GCF_009674685.1). GTDB lineage: Bacteria > Bacteroidota > Bacteroidia > Sphingobacteriales > Sphingobacteriaceae > Pseudopedobacter > Pseudopedobacter puniceum. Next base: position 74,839 of record NZ_WKJI01000001.1, on the reverse strand, counting down.
GAAACTACCTGATTGTACAAGCAATTCCCGATTTTATTTGGTAGAGAGAAATTGATATTACCAGCACTGTTCTTTTTATCATGCTGCATAATCGCGAGTAAATCATTTTCGATGCCTTCTTTAAGCTTATATTTTGGGAAGAATTTTAACACATCTTGAACAATGGCTTTAAAATCTTCTTCTTCTAAAATGCCTGTCATGTGAGCTAGATACGACTCACATATCATCCCTACGGCAATGGCTTCGCCGTGTAAAAGCGGACTGCTATCATGTTCTAAAGACCAAGATTCTACGGCATGCCCAATAGTATGTCCAAAATTTAAGATTTTTCTTAAGCCTTTTTCAAAAGGATCCTCCAAAACAACTTTATTTTTAATTGCTACGGATGCATGTATTTGCGCTGTACTGATATCTTTTGCATGAGCCAAGCTGATGATATCTTGATAATAAGCAGCATCAGCGATGATACCATGTTTGATAACTTCTGCAAAACCTGATATGATTTGTCTTTCTGGCAGGGTTTGTAAAAAATCTGCACAAATGATAACTGCTTGTGGCAAAGCAAAAGTGCCGATGATATTTTTTACATTTTCGATATCGATACCTGTTTTACCACCAACAGAAGCATCTACTTGGGAAAGTAGCGTAGTAGGAATCTGAATAAAATCTATCCCTCTTTTATAGGTTGATGCAGCAAAGCTTCCCATATCGGTAACTACACCGCCACCTAAATTTATCACTACTGCATTTCTATCGGCTTCAAAATCCAATAACATCCTCCAGATACCTATGCAATAATCAATATTTTTATTTTCCTCCCCGTAAGGGATTTCTATAATATCAAAATTATCTAACGCTGATAATTTCTCTTGTAAAACAGGCAGGCAAAACTGTCCGGTATTTTCATCAGTAATGATAAATACTTTAGAGTAATTACCTTGTTGAAGAAGGTCTTGTAAAACCTGTAAACTATTATCGAAATATACCTGATAAGTACTGCTTTGGATAGGATTCATACAATTTTAATGGTTTTATTATTGAATTTTACGGTATCGCCTTTACGCACTTTTAAGCGCTTACGGTAATCGGTAACGCCGTTGTATTGTACCAAGCCATCCATCACTACCGCTTGTGCTTCGCCCCCAGAGGAAACTAAGTCTGTTGCTTTTAGGAGCTGTATCAGCGGGATAAACTCGCCTTCTAGTTTAAATTCAATCATTTGCGCAAACTTACAAAAATCATCTACAATTTATAGGTCTCTTAACAGTCCGTTTTTACTAAAATACAGCTGTAAATTATCTGGAGCTGTCATCAAATAGGTTTGTAAACCCAATTCTTGGGCGGTTTTAAGATGCTGCGGACTATCATCTATAAATAATGTTTCTTCAGGCTTTAGTCCGTGTGTATCTAATACATATTCGAAGATATCGGCATTAGGCTTACGCATCCTTAACAAATGAGAGTAATAATCTTTAATGAAGAAAGAGGAATTATCTGCTAAACCAAAATCTGCTTTTAGATACTTCATAATCCAATCGTAATGGATTTCGTTGTTATTACTCAGTAAAAAAGTTGGATACTGGGCTTTTATTTTCAACAATAAATCATGATTTCCATCGGGAACACCTAGCAATAAAGTATTCCAAGCATCATCAATCTGCTGGTCGGTTAGTTGCGGTTGTTTTGCCTTACGTCTGATACCTTCTCGCCACTCGGCTGCCGAAATATTTCCTTTTTCAAACTCATCAAACAACGGGTCGTGACCTTTATGCGCAAAAAATTCTTCAATATTTTGGATACCTAAATCTATAAAAGCTTGCTGTGTTCTTTTAAAATCTATGTTGAAGATAACGTTACCGTAGTCGAAAATGATTGTTTTTACTGCCTTCATGATGTGTCAAAGGTATTAATCTTTCATTTGATTATGGATAGATTTTTGCGTCAAGAACAAAAATAAGCGTATCTAGCATGAGTAACATACACGAAGAAATGATGAGAAAGGCCATTGCCTTAGCAGAAGGAAACCTTAAAACATTGTACGGCGGACCATTTGGTTGTGTGATTGTTAAAAATGGTAAAATAATAGCCTCTGCTGCCAACAGCGTAAATAAAGATAACGACCCTACTGCACATGCAGAGGTTAATGCCATTAGGCTGGCCTGTAAGAATCTTAAACAAGCCGATTTAAAGGGAGCAATTTTATATACCAGTGCCGAGCCATGCCCTATGTGTTTGAGTGCTATTTATTGGGCAAATATTACAGAAGTTTATTATGGCAACACCCGCACAGATGCAGATTGGGCAGGTTTTGGAGATGAATTTATTTACGAAGAATTAAAGCTTCCAATTGCAGAGCGGAAATTATCTTTCAAGCGTATTTTACCTGCCGAGAGCATCATCAGCTTTGAGAAATACCATGAATTAGACGAACAGGAGAAAGCAAAAATCAAGAATGGAAGCTTGTAAAGTTTTCGTAATGAATATTTTGCAAGTATTTTAAATTTATTTTTTAGAATTTGATGGCAAATTCGTAACATTGCATCCGCAAATCAGTAATGATTTTCAGCACCTATAGCTCAGTTGGTTAGAGTAGAAGACTCATAATCTTTTGGTCCCTGGTTCGAGCCCAGGTGGGTGCACAAAAAGAAGCTTTCAGAAATGAAAGCTTTTTTTGTTTAAGCTGATTTTTAAATTGTATTAATACTTCAATATTAGTAAATTTAATTATGGAAAGGCTGATTATCAATATCCCAGAAACAAAAAGCACTCTTGTAAAGCAAATCTTAAAAGAACTTGGAGTTGTTATTCAAGCTGAGCAAAAAATCAGTCAATCAGATTTCAAAAAAAACTTAACGAATGTTTCTGTATGGTCTGATGAAGATTTAAAAGTTTTTGACGACACCAAATCAGCTTTTGACAATCTAAAACCCCAACAACGGTAGCAGATACTGGAATTTTCATAGAGCATCTTCGCTCTAAAAACAAGCTATCCACTACTCTTTATAAAATTTCAGAAAACAATAATCTATTCATCTCCTCTGTAACACTTTATGAGCTTTACATGGGCGCTACAACAGATGCTAAGCAAAGAGATGTTAAATTAATTATTGATAATTTCACAATTCTTTCGTTTACTGATTTTATAGCAACAAGAGCCGCAATGGTATACCATCATCTTAGATTGACTAATAAGATGATTGAATTTAGAGATTTATTTATTGCTGCTACTTGTATTGTACATGAACTTCCAATCTTAACACTAAATAAAAAGCATTTCGAACGTATAGATGAATTAGAAATCGTGGCATTATAAATTTCAAAATTCAATATTACTTTAAGCCGTACTCATTTATGACAACAATCACTTTCCTTATGTGACTATTGTCACCATAGCAAAGACCTAACATTGGCAATTTTGAAGAAAAATCAAGATTGTGAAATATATTATAATAGGTGCAGTAGCCGGGGGTGCTAGTACTGCAGCCAGGTTAAGAAGACTGGATGAACATGCTGAAATCATCATGTTTGAAAAAGGCGAATATATCTCTTATGCTAATTGCGGTTTGCCTTATTACATTGGCAATATCATCAAAGACAGAGACAAACTATTTGTACAAAGTCCGGCTTCTTTTGCTATCCGTTTTAAAGTAGATGTAAGAACCAACAGCTTGGTTAATGCTATCTCTGCAACAGAAAAAAACATTACAGTAACTAACCTCATTAGCGGAAAAACATATCAGGAAACGTATGATAAACTAATTTTATCGCCTGGTGCCAATCCCATCGTCCCGCCTTTAAGCGGCATCCATGAAGAAGGGATTTTCACTGTTAGAAACGTTCAGGATACAGACCGCATCAAGCATTACATCACAGCTAAAAAAGCCAAAACAGCAGTAGTAATTGGGGCAGGATTTATTGGCTTAGAGATGGCCGAAAACTTTCATGAATTAGGACTGGAAGTGAGTATTGTGGAGATGGGAAATCAAATTCTTGCTCCTGTAGATTTCCCAATTGCAGCCATTGTACAAAAACATCTACGAGAAAAAGGCTTGCATCTTTTTTTAAATACACAGGTAACTGGCTTTGAAAAAGTAAATCAAAACATTCATGTACACCTTAAAGACAAAGCTCCTTTAATAGCAGATATTGTGATTTTAGCTATCGGGGTTAAACCCGATACACAGCTTGCAGAAACTGCTCAACTAAGAATTGGCGATGCTAAAGGTATTTGGGTGAATGAGTATCTGCAAACTTCTGATCCTGATATTTATGCGGTTGGTGATGCTGTCGAATTTGAAAATCCAATATCGCAACAAGCAAGCTTAAGCTTACTAGCCGGACCAGCTAATAAACAAGGTCGGATATGCGCAAATAATATTGTTTTGGGTAATCATCAGCTCTATAGGGGTTCAATACAAACAGCCATTGTTAAACTATTTGATTTAACAGTAGCTACAGCCGGAATAGCAGTTAAACATCTTCAAAAACTTAAAATACCACATCTTACATCAATTATACATGGTAATTCTCATGCGGGTTATTATCCTGATGCCCAACTGATGACTATACAAATTGCATTCTCTCCTGATGATGGCAAATTGTTAAGCGCCCAAATTATTGGAAAAGAAGGCGTTGATAAGAGAATTGATTTACTGGCTCAAGTTATCAAAAATGAAGGTACTATTTACGATTTGATGGAGATTGAGCATGCTTATGCCCCACCCTATTCATCGGCCAAAGACCCTGTAAATATGGCTGGTTTTACGGCAGAAAATATATTATTAGGTCGGTTAAAAACCATAAGTATTGATGAATTTATGGCTTTAAAAGATGAATATGTATTGATTGATGTAAGAACCCCTCAAGAATTTGAGCAAGGAAGTATGGTAAATGCTATGAATATTCCTTTAGATGAAATTAGGACCAAATTACATCAAGTGCCAAAAGACAAATCTGTTTACATCTTTTGCCAACAAGGTATGCGAGGATATTTGGCTCAAAGGATTTTAACACAACATGGCTTTGAAAACATCAGCAATTTATCTGGCGGATATTTGCTTTGGAAAATATGCAAAGATGAAAAGAGCTTATAACGCATAAAGAGAAAAGACATAGAATTGATTATTTAAAACGACAGCTTTTTTATACATTTAGTGAAATATTTCTATGAAATGAGATTAGGCTATTTTGTATTATTTCTTGCTTGTATAGCACTTTATGCTTGTTCTGAGGATGAAAACTTTAGCAGACGTACCAATTATGTGGTGATAGATAGCTTAAGAACCGATTTACTTTTTTATCAAAAATTTGATCCTGTTAAGGATATTAAACTTTCAAATGCTATTGAAAATAAAACCATTACCATTGATATTAATGAAGACGCTTTAGCAGACATTAGTTTTACAGCTAGCCAGAATAATACCACTAGCCAAACCATCAAAAGCTTAAAAACAAAGACCTTAAACGGCAAACTTAAAGTAGCATTGATAAATAGTTTGGCTTTCCCTAAAACCTTTTCTTATAAGGATTTAATTGAAGAAAAAGAACGCTGGGAAAGTGGTGAATTTTTAATGGCTTATTATGAAAGGTCTCCTTCAAGTGCAGTAAGAGATTCTATATCTGGCACATGGAATTCAAAAACAGACTACTATATAGGCCTCAGATTAGAAAAACAAGACGCCAGCATCAGCTATGGCTGGATAAAATTATCTGTAAGTAATTATAACCTTTTAGAGGTAAAAGAAACAGCTTTGCAGCGGTAATTCTGCAAAGCTGTTTATGGTTAGTGCTTGTGGCCCGGCTCATAAATAAGCCTTAAAAAACTTTGGAACCTTTTATTTTCCCGATTTACAGGAATACCAGAAACAATTCCAACCATTAAATTATCAGCAATACTTACTCGCATTTGGGGTCTTATCATCATATCAAAATCCTCATTTCTAAAGGTCTTGTTGAATTCTATCCCTATAAAATTTCTTGAGCTAGTTATCATATAATGAAAGTTTGTATTTACATCGTAGCTATTCTCCCAACTTTTCTTCACAAAAGGTTTGTAAAACTGTGGCCCGGTATACACCAAACTATGGAAATTAGCTCCTATCCTCTTAGCTATTACTAAAAATGGATTGAAGCTATTTCCTACAAACATATTTCTGGTTGTGATATTATTTAACTCAGTAAATTTTACTTTATTGATATAGCCAAAAGCCATTGAGGTTCTTAGCTTTGGATTCACCAGAAACGTCCATTGAAAAGCTGTTTTTAAACCTTCAAAAGCATGAGAAGGTTGTTTAATAATAGTTTCCTTGCCATTTTTACTATACAAACTTACAGGTACTTCTATCTCTAAACCTAAACGATTAGCTATTGCCCATTCATATTCTACCAAAAGCTCTATCTCATCGTAATTAAGATTATCTTGGATGCCTAAACCCACGTTCCATTCTTTCTCTCCTTTTCTTGCTCCTAAATCTCTAATCAAATCAATATAAAGAGGTTCTGCATGTTCTAGTTTAATGAATTTTGTACTGTCTTGTTTGGCAGTGGCTTGATTAAATAAAGCTAAAAAGCAAAAGAATGCCATTAGCCTGATTACATATTTTATCATCAGTCTTTTTTTTATTAAAATAATTTTAAAAAATTCTCTTTACGGAGTTGTTGCTAAGAAGGATGATAATTCTGGCGGAAGAAATATGGAGAGTAATTTGCCTTTAGGTAGCTTTTGGATGTTAAAATCAATCAAATCAGATAAAAACATCGGTATATAAAAAAGTTCGAGAGTTGTAAATAGCGTGATATACAACTTTAATTTAATGTTGGTTTGTTCTTGTTCTGATTCTTGTTGCTCTTCTATATGATTATCTAACCCTAATATAAATTCTGAGAAGAATTCATAGTAAGATTCATAATCATTTAATTGAAGATTATCTTGAAAACCCAAATTGGTCAAGCGTTTGGTATGTAGCGTATCAGGAGTGTCATAGCTAAAGTTAAATACAATAGCTGCAATGATGTAAAATATGAAGCTGTCAAATTTAAAAGACCTAAGCTTTTTCATTTTACAAAAAATAATACAGCAGCAAGAAACATGCTGCTGTATTGGTATTTAGTTCTAATTAAGCTAATTTAAATATATGATCAAAATCGTCATTACTATTACAAGTAACTTCTAGGTCTTTGATGAAACCTGTCTCGATATCAATTACCCAGCCATGTACTTCTAACTCTTGCCCGCGAGCCCAGGCATTTTGAATGATAGAAGTTCCGCAAAGTTTATTTACGCCTTCTATTACGTTTAGATGTACCATTTTTCTAACCTTTTCTTCTTGGTCTGCAATAGCATCAATCTCTGCTTTGTGTAAACGATAAACATCTTTGATATTACGCAACCAGTTGTCAATTAATCCATACTGCTTATCAGTCATCGCGGCAGCAACACCACCACAGCCATAATGTCCGGCAATAATAACATGCTCAACTTTTAATACGTTAACGGCGTAATCTAGTACCGATAACATACTCATATCATTATGAACAATAACATTTGCAATATTTCTATGTACAAAAATTTCTCCAGGTAGAGTACCTGTTATTTGATTAGCGGGAACACGGCTATCGGCGCAACCTATCCATAAAACCGGAGGTTTTTGTCCGGATGCCAATCTATTAAAATAGTCAGCATCTTGCTTCAAAGTTTCTGCTACCCACTCTTTATTGCCTTCTATTAAAGACTCGTATGTTATATGCTTAGTTTCAATCATGATCTTAAATTAGTTATTTTTTTGTAACTCCTTTTCGTTATTTACTTTGTTAATATCTACAATTTCCTCAATATCACCAGGCTGTATAATCAAATCCTGAAGCTTAGGAAGCTCGTATTTAGGATGAATATTAACCAACTCTACGTCTATTTGCTTTGTGTAAGCATGCTCGTGGAAATTCTCGATAATTTCTAAAACATCTCTATCTATATACTTAGAGTTAGAACCATCAATAATAACTTTAGCTCCTTTAGGGATATGTGTTAAAGTGTATAAAATAGCTCCTTTGTTTAAGAAGGAAACCTCTTCTGAGAGTTTTAAACGTAGCGTTTTTTGTTTACCATCTTTCTCTAGCTTATAGAAATAAGGATTTCTCATATTGGCTCTTAACAGATAGAAAACACCTATTAACATACCAACTGCAACACCTGTAAGTAAATCTGTAAATACAACTGCAAGAACAGTAACTATAAAAGGAATAAACTGATTTTTACCATGACGCCACATTTTAGAAAACAAAGTGGCATTAGCAAGCTTATAACCTGTAAATAATAAAATAGCAGCCAAAGCAGCTAAAGGAATTTTATTGATAAGCCCCGGAATAACTAATAAAGCCGCTAGCAACCATATGCCGTGAAAAATAGCCGACATTTTAGTTTTGGCCCCAGAATTAACATTAGCTGATGACCTTACGATAACAGAAGTCATAGGTAAACCACCTAATAAACCACTTACTGTATTCCCAACACCTTGGGCAACAAGCTCTCTGTTTGTTGGAGAAACGCGTTTCTGCGGGTCAATTTTATCAATAGCTTCTAAGCTTAATAAGGTTTCTAAAGAAGCTACTATAGCTATCGTTACTGCTACTGTCCAAACTTTCGGATTTGTTATAGCGGTAAAATCTGGAAATAAAAATAAATTTTGAAACTCTGCAAAACTAGCTACCATAGGTATTTGCACCATATGTTCACCAGTTAGTGCTAAACCTGTCTCTTGAAAAGCAAAAGTTAAACCAATACCTGTTAACACTACCACCAAAGCAGCAGGAACAGCAGCAACTTGCTTAATTTTTGGCCACAAGATTAAAATAGCCAAAGAAAGTACAGAGATGATAACTGCACCTAACTGCATATTCTCTACAGCGGTTATAATAGCTGTAAAAGTGTTATCATCATTTACTTGTTTAAAAGACTCTTCGCCTTCGTAACTTTTATCATAGCCTAAAGCATGTGGTAATTGCTTTAAAATTAAGATGATACCAATAGCTGCAAGCATCCCCTCTATAACAGCTGATGGAAAATAATTACCAATAGTACCTGCTTTGGCTATTCCTAAAATGATTTGAATGATACCTGCAATTAAAACTGCAAGAATAAAAATATCATAGCTTCCTAACTGTGTAATTGCATTCAAAACAATCACTGTTAAGCCAGCAGCAGGCCCACTCACACTTAGTTGCGACCCACTAAAACTTGCTACAACAACACCTCCTATTATACCTGTTAATAAACCTGCAAATAAAGGTGCCCCGGATGCTAATGCAATACCTAAACATAAAGGTAAAGCCACTAAAAACACTACGATACTAGAAGGTAGATCTTTTTTTAGTGTTTGCGGATTAAAGTATTTAGCCGCATTAAACCCCGGAAATAAAGACTTGTTATCTTTTTCCATAAAAAATTATAAATAAATGTTGTTATTTTTTTGATTTAAATATCCCCCTTATACACTGATTATCATCAATGTACGTATAATAATTTAAATCAAATGGTTTGGAGGCGGTGTAAGCACCGATGGGTAAAATGAATTGATATAATTCCTAGGTTTTACAAAATACTTAAGATTGCCATTCGTTGGTATAGGATTTAAGCAAAACTCATAGATGTGATTAAGTTCTGAACCGTATTTTAAAAGTTTATTAATGTCTTTAGAATGATCAGAGTTATGATCTTTTGTATTGCTCTCTAACTCTAATTGAAGAATAGCTGCATTTACAGTTCCTTTATCTATACTATAAACTAAGGGCGCTACAGAAATACCCATCTTCACTGCAAAGATGAATAAGAATAATGTACTGATTAAATTAAGATATAAAGCCCTTTTCATTTAACATTATCATCAAACATTTATGTTTGATACTGGTTTCAAAATAAACTTTTTTTAGTGTCACAAAATCAATAAATTGTAAAGCTTACGATTGATAACGCTACAAATATAAATTTAGCTCTTTATATCGCAACTATTAACGTAAAAATTTATACATTCATTTTAAATCGTAAATACAGCTCAAGTGAATAAAAAATTAGATCTTCTAAATAATAAAAAAGCTGAAGCGCTAAACGGTGGAGGCCCAGAAAGAATTGCCGCACAGCATAAAAAAGGCAAGTTAACAGCCAGAGAAAGACTTCATTTCTTACTAGATGAAAACTCTTTCGAAGAAATAGGCATGATGGTTACGCATCGTTCTACCGATTTTGGGATGGATAAAGAGCAATACCTTGGCGACGGTGTGGTAACAGGTTATGGCACTATTAACAATCGCTTAGTTTATGTGTACGCACAAGATTTTACTGTTTTTGGAGGCTCTTTATCTGAAACACATGCCGAAAAAATCTGTAGAATTATGGATTTAGCAATGCAAAACGGAGCTCCAGTTATTGGTTTAAACGATTCTGGAGGAGCAAGAATACAAGAAGGAGTAGTTTCTTTAGGTGGCTATGCCGATATTTTTTACAGGAATACCTTAGCTTCTGGTGTCATTCCACAATTATCTGCTATTATGGGACCTTGTGCGGGTGGGGCAGTTTACTCTCCGGCCATCACAGATTTTATTTTCATGGTAGAAAACACCTCCTATATGTTTGTGACAGGGCCAAATGTAGTGAAGACAGTTACCCATGAAGAGGTAAGCTCAGAAGAATTAGGTGGTGCCCAAACGCATGCAACAAAATCTGGTGTTACCCATTTTGCTTGCGCAAATGAGATTGAGGCTATCCAACATCTCAAAAAAGTTCTTTCTTACATTCCTCAAAACTGCGAGGAGCCTGCACCCTCTTTAAATTATCAGGCTGGAAACGAAAGAAGAGAGAAACTCAACACCATACTTCCAGAAAACATACAACAGCCATACGATGTAAGAACCATTATAGATGAAGTTATAGATGAACAATCCTTTATGGAAGTTCATAAAGATTATGCAGAAAACATTGTGGTAGGTTTTGCTAGGCTAGCAGGAAAAAGCATAGGTATCATTGCTAATCAGCCAGCATTTCTTGCGGGTGTTTTAGATATCAATTCATCAAAAAAAGCGGCTCGCTTTGTTCGTTTTTGTGATTGTTTTAATATCCCACTTCTGGTTTTTGAAGATGTACCTGGCTTTTTACCCGGTACAGACCAAGAATGGAATGCTATCATCACTAATGGAGCTAAATTATTGTTTGCTTTTAGCGAGGCCACCGTTCCGCGTATAACCGTTATTCTCAGAAAAGCTTATGGTGGTGCTTACGATGTGATGAATTCTAAACACATTGCCGCAGACATGAATTTTGCTTGGCCAAGTGCTGAAATTGCTGTTATGGGAGCTAAAGGAGCAGCAGAGATTATCTTTAAAAAAGAAATCAGTACGGCAGAAAATCCGCAAGAAAAATGGCTAGAGAAAGAAAAAGAATATTCTGATTTATTTGCCAACCCTTATCGGGCAGCAGAAAGAGGTTTTATCGATGAAGTTATAGAACCAGCAGAAACCAGAATAAAATTGATAAAATCTTTTAAAATGTTAGAAAACAAAGTGGTGCAAAAGCCACGTAAAAAACACGGCAACATCCCGCTATAAATAATTTTAAACTCATGTGATATTTTAAGCTCAGAATTATGACACCAAACTTTACCATTGAACAAATTACCCCAGAACTTACTTGGGATATCAGACAAAAAGAACTTTATCCAGGCAGTCCTATATCAGACATTAAACTTAAAGAAGATTATTACGGACTACATTTTGGCGTTTTCACGGATAATAAATTGGTTTCTATACTATCTGTTTTTGATAAGGGTTCATCTGTACAGTTCAGGAAATTTGCCACTTTAAAGGAGTATCAAGGGAAGGGATTTGGAAAAGCATTAATGAACTTTACCATAGATTTAGCAAAAAGCCAAGGCAAAACTTTAATTTGGTGTAATGCAAGATTAAGTGCTATTAGTTTCTACAAACAATTTGGTTTTACTGAAACTGAGGAGGCTTTTACCAGAAAAGGTATTGATTACATTATCATGGAAAAAAGATTAAACTAATACAAATAAGTAAATAATATATTTGCTTTAAACATTTTTATATCAATATGGCTAAGAAAAAAGAGCAGAAGAAAGTAGAAGTAGTAAATAAAAAATCACTAGCATTTTTAGAACAATATATCAATAACCCATCTCCTACAGGTTTTGAGTGGGAAGGACAAAAAATATGGTTAGACTACCTAAAACCATATATAGACGAGCATTATGTAGATAATTATGGTACTGCAGTTGGTGTAATTAATCCTAAAGCAGACTATAAAGTGGTTATAGAAGCTCATGCCGATGAGATTTCTTGGTTTGTAAACTATATCACTAGTGATGGTTTAATTTATGTTATCAGAAATGGGGGTTCAGATCATCAAATAGCGCCTTCTAAAAGAGTGAATATCCATACAGAAAAAGGAATAGTAAAAGCTGTTTTTGGATGGCCGGCAATACATACTCGTCATGGTGGTGAGAAAGAAGAAACTCCTCAACTAAAAAATATTTTTCTTGATTGTGGCTGTACTTCAAAAGAAGAAGTTGAGAAATTAGGCATACATGTAGGTTGTGTAATCACTTATGAAGATGAATTTATGGTGCTTAACGACCGTTATTATGTTGGAAGAGCACTAGATAACCGCGTTGGTGGCTTTATGATTGCTGAAGTTGCAAGACTTTTACATGAAAACAAAGTTAAATTACCGTTTGGATTATATATCGTAAACGCTGTACAAGAAGAAATTGGTTTAAGAGGCGCAGAAATGATAGCACATAAAATAAAACCAAACGTGGCTATAATTACCGATGTAACGCATGATACCACTACACCTATGATTAGTAAAATTACTCAAGGTGAATTGGCCTGCGGAAAAGGGCCTGTTATTTCTTATGCCCCTGCGGTACATAACAACCTTAACAAGCTTTTAATTGATAGCGCTGTTAAAAACGATATTCCTTTCCAAAGACAAGCTTCGTCTCGCTCTACTGGTACAGATACAGATGCCTTTGCTTATTCTAATGATGGTGTGGTATCAGCTTTAATTTCTTTACCCTTAAGGTATATGCATACAACGGTAGAAATGGTTCACAAAGATGATGTAGACAATGTAATTAAACTCATCTATCAATCGTTGTTAAATATTAAAAAGAATCAAGATTTCAGATACATCAAGTAATGAACATTAGAGCCAAAAAAAATTTAACTACAGCCGGAATATTTATTATTTCGGCTTTGTTTGCTTTTAAAGCAGTAGCCCAAAATATTAGTGGCTACCAAAAACCACCAAAAGAAATTGCTAGCATCATAGAGAATACGGTAAACAGAAATATCGTGATTAGTGGTAAAGGCAAATACATGGCTATTTTACAAGAACCAGGCTATCCTTCCATCAAAGAAATTTCTCAACCTTTATTAAAACTTGCAGGTTTACGTATCAACGCAACTAATAGCAGTAATAATGGTACTTCAAAATATTCTTCAGTAACAATTAAAAACATTGAATCTTCTAAGGAGTTTCCTATTACAGGACTTCCAAAAGATGCACAGGTTGGTCATTTAGTATTCTCTCCAATAGAAAATCAGCTAGCATTTGCAGTATTTTTAGATAATGAAACACAACTCTGGACAGCATCTACCAGCACTGGTATAGCACAAAGATTAACTAACTTTTCTTTAAATGACACTTACGGAAAACTAATGGAATGGACGCCAGATGGTACTGCCATCTTAGCTAAATTTAATTTAGACAACCGCAAAGCACTTCCAGAACAAGATTTCACACCAGATGGTCCAATCATCACAGAAAATTTAGGTGAAAAATCTCCAGCCAGAACTTATCAAGATTTACTTAAAAATCAATATGACGAATTGCTGTTTGATTATTATTTAACATCGCAAATTAAAATGGTTTACCTTAACGGGCAAGCCGTAAATTTTAATAGACCTGGCATTTACAAGAACTTTAGCTTCTCGCCAGATGGTAATATGGTGATGGTTTGGACCGTTAACAAACCTTATTCTTATTATGTACCTGTAAGCAGATTCCCTTACGATGTTGAAATTTTCGACAAATATGGCAAGCTCACAAAAAAACTTGCTCAGGTACCTCTAGCAGATAAATTACCTTCTGGCTTTGACGCTGTAATAAAAGGTCCACGGGAATTTCAATGGAGAGCAGATAAGCCCCAAACTTATATTTGGGTAGAAGCACAAGACCAAGGAGACCCGTCAGAGCGGGTTTCTATCAGAGATATTGTGTATATGCAAAATTTAATGAGCGATGATAAACCTGTAAAATTAACCTCCTGCTATTTAAGATTTAATGATATTGTTTGGGGAGATGATCAAATTGCTATTGTTACAGAAAGATGGTGGAAAACCAGAGCAGAGCGTCGTGTTTTTATTAAACCTGGAAATCTAAGCTATCGTGTTAACCTTTGGGATAGGTATTACGAAGATGCATATAGTGACCCTGGACAATTTGTGACAGTTAAAAATGAGTTTAACAAGAACGTATTATTACTAGAATATAATTCTCTTAAAAGAGTTACAGATCCTAGCAATATCAATATCTTTTCTATATCAGAAGGCGCTTCATCTATCGGAAACAGACCATTTCTATTAAAATTTAATGTTAAAACTAAAGTTACAGATACGCTTTTTAGATCTAAAGCACCCTTTTATGAAAGGCCTATTTATTTTACCAATCAAAATAAGCTCATCATCAGTAGAGAATCTAATATAGAACCTGCAAACTATTACAGCATTGATTTAAATAGAAGAAACCAAACACAACTAACTTTTTTTCCAAATCCAAATCCTGAGCTTTTTGGTGTAATAAAAAAACCTATCAGCTATAAAAGAGCAGATGGATTGAATTTAAATGCTACTTTATATTTACCTAAAGACTATCAGGTTTCGCAAGGCAGACTACCCGTATTGATGTGGGCTTACCCTCGTGAATTTAAAACGGCTGCTGCTGCAGGTCAGGTTAAAGGCTCTCCCTATCAATTTACCCGTATATCTTGGGCCTCTCCTATATTTTGGGTTACACAAGGCTTTGCCGTTTTAGATAATGCAGATATGCCTATTGTTGGCGAAAGTAACGACCAGCCAAATGATACTTTCATTGAACAATTAAAAGAAAATGCACAAGCGGCTATTCAGAAATTAAATGATTTAGGCATCGGAGATCCTAAAAGAGTAGCTATTGGCGGTCATTCATACGGAGCGTTTATGACCGCAAATTTACTGGCCCATACCAATTTATTTGCAGCTGGCATTGCTAGAAGTGGTGCTTACAATAGAACCCTTACCCCTTTTGGTTTCCAAGCAGAGGAAAGAACCTATTGGGAAAGCCCAGATGTTTATTATAAAATGTCTCCTTTTTCTTATGCTGATAAACTTAAAACACCTTTACTTCTTATACACGGCGAAGCGGATGATAATTCGGGTACATTTCCTATACAAAGTGAAAGATTTTTTAGTGCATTAAAAGGTCATGGTGCTACAAGTAGGTTTGTTTTATTACCTAATGAGGCGCATAGTTATAGAGCCAAAGAATCTGTACTACATATGTTATGGGAAATGGATACTTGGTTAAAAACTTATGTTAAGGACAAAAGAGAAAGTATTAAACAAATCAACAGCTCTTTAAAAAAATAATTTTCCAACTTATTTTTCAATTTTAGGCAAGAGAATTGCAAAGCTATAGAACGTTGAATTTAACATGAACGCTTTCAAGAAGTTTTGCCTTTAACATAGAATAATTTTTTAATTTAGAGCAATTTTTAAGCTACCCAGAAAAGATGGGTAAGAACTATAATTTATATGAAAAAACCTACTTTATTAATCTTAGCCGCAGGGATGGCCAGCCGTTATGGCAGTATGAAACAAATTGATGGATTTGGTCCTAATGGAGAAACCATTATTGACTATTCTATTTACGATGCTATAAATGCTGGATTTGGCAAAATCTCTTTCATCATTCGTGAAGAGTTTGCAGAGAACTTCAAGGCTATTTTTGAACCTAAACTAAAAGGAAAAGTAGAAACCGATTATGTTTTTCAAACTTTTGATTTAAAAAAATACGGTATAGATAAAGACATCTATAGAGAAAAGCCTTGGGGAACCGGTCATGCTATCTTAGAATCTAAAAATCAAATTAATGAACCATTTTGCGTAATTAACGCAGATGACTACTATGGTTTTGAAGCATTTGAAAAAATGGTTCAATTCTTAAATAACGAATCTGCTGAAGATAAATATTGTATGGTAGGTTACAAAATTGGAAACACTTTATCAGAAAACGGTGCTGTTTCTAGAGGTGTTTGCCAAACCAACGATAGCGGCGAACTTGCAGCTATTAATGAGCGTACTAAAGTTTATCCAGAAAATGGCAAAATTTATTACGAAGAAAACGATGAGAAAGTAGAGCTTTCAGCTTCTACTCCAGTTTCTATGAATTTTTGGGGATTTACTCCTTCTGTTTTTCCTATTGCAGAAAAACTTTTCAAACAATTTGTTGAGGAGAATCAAGATAAACCAAAAGCAGAATTCTTTATCCCTTTAATTGCAGATTATCTCATCAAATCTAAAGAAGCATCTTTTAAAGTTATCCCAACTGATGAAAAATGGTTTGGTGTTACTTATAAAGAAGATAAACCTATTGTACAAGAAAGCATCAATAAACTAGTTGCAACTGGTGTTTATCCTAGCAAACTTTGGTAGTAATAATATCAAATAATATAAAAAAGAAAAGCCTGATTGAAATTCAATCAGGCTTTTCTCTTCATCAGTAAACTATTACTTCTTATCCTCGTCTTTTACTTCTTCAAAGTCTACATCAGTAACATCATCAGCACCAGCTGAAGCATTGTCTTGAGGCGCACCTTGTGCTTGTCCTTCTGCTCCAGCCCCTGCTTTATACATATCCTCAGAAGCAGCAGCCCAAGCTGTATTTAATTTCTCAGAAGCGGCATCTATATCAGCAAAGTTCTTAGCTGCGTAAGCATCCTTAAGTGCTTTCAGAGCATCTTCAATAGCTCCTTTTTTATCAGCAGGGATTTTATCACCATACTCTTTCAATTGTTTCTCTGTAGAGAATACAAGTGCATCAGCGGCATTAATCTTATCTGCTTCTTCTTTTGCTTGTTTATCTGCTTCCGCATTTCTTTCTGCCTCTTCTTTCATTTTCTTGATTTCCTCGTCAGATAATCCAGAAGATGCTTCAATTCTTATTTTTTGCTCTTTACCTGTTGCTTTATCTTTAGCGCCTACGTGTAAAATACCATTAGCATCAATATCAAAAGTTACTTCAATTTGAGGAACTCCTCTTGGCGCTGGTGGTATACCATCCAAATGGAAACGCCCTATAGTTCTGTTATCTTTTGCCATTGGACGCTCACCCTGTAAAATATGAATCTCTACAGAAGGCTGATTGTCTGATGCAGTAGAGAAAGTCTCTGATTTTTTAGTAGGGATGGTTGTATTAGCTTCAATTAGTTTTGTCATCACACCACCCATAGTTTCAATACCTAAAGAAAGCGGAGTAACATCTAATAACAATACATCTTTAACCTCACCAGTTAAAACGCCACCTTGGATAGCTGCACCAATCGCTACAACCTCATCTGGGTTAACACCTTTAGAAGGTGCTTTACCAAAAAACTTCTCAACCGCTTCCTGTATGGCCGGGATACGAGTAGAACCTCCTACTAAGATAATTTCATCAATATCAGAAGTTGATAAACCAGCATTTTTCAAAGCCGACTTACAAGGCTCAATAGTACGCTTAATTAAATCGCTAGCTAACGATTCGAATTTTGCTCTAGATAAGTTGCGTACCAAGTGCTTAGGTCCGGTAGCATCAGCAGTAATATAAGGTAAATTTATCTCAGTTGAAGTACCACTAGAAAGCTCAATTTTCGCTTTTTCAGCAGCTTCTTTCAAACGTTGTAAAGCCATAGGATCTTTAGTTAAATCCATTCCATTTTCAGCTTTAAACTCTTCTGCTAACCAATCAATAATTACTTGATCAAAATCATCACCACCTAAATGGGTATCACCATCAGTAGATTTTACTTCAAACACACCATCACCCAACTCTAAGATAGAAACGTCGTGTGTACCACCACCGCAGTCAAACACAACAATTTTCATATCCTTATTGGTTTTATCTAAACCATAAGCTAAAGCCGCAGCGGTAGGCTCATTAATAATTCTTCTTACTTTCAATCCTGCAATTTCACCAGCCTCTTTAGTAGCTTGTCTTTGTGCATCATTGAAATAAGCAGGAACTGTAATAACGGCTTCAGTAACTTCAGTACCTAAGAAATCTTCAGCTGTCTTCTTCATTTTCTGAAGTGTCATAGCAGAAATTTCTTGAGGCGTATATTTTCTATCATCAATCTCCACACGTGGAGTGTTGTTATCTCCTTTTACAACTTTGTAAGGAACACGTCCAACCTCTTTAGTAACTTCATCAAAGCTGTTACCCATAAAACGCTTTACAGAATAAATAGTCTTAGTAGGGTTAGTAATAGCCTGGCGTTTTGCAGGATCACCAACTTTACGCTCACCACCTTCAACAAATGCTACAATTGATGGTGTTGTACGCTTTCCCTCGCTGTTTGCTATAACTACAGGCTCATTACCCTCCATTACTGCAACACAAGAGTTTGTTGTTCCTAAGTCTATACCAATAATTTTTGACATACTATATAAATTTATTATTTACAAATCTTTAATAAACCAACATTATCAATGCCTATGCCAATAGAATTTTGACAGGATTTTATATATATTATTTTAAAACCTATACATTTTTGAGACAAATACACATCCCTTGAATGACATGTTGTCAGATTTTATTTTGAAGAGCAAAAGCAGTATTTTATCACTTTCGCTAGTCCGGCTATCCATTCTTATTGGCTTCGTAAACTACGCCAATACCATTGCTATCCGGTCTATTTTACATGAGGTATTGCTACTATTAATCTGCTTAACTCTACTATACTAGTCAATTTATAATTACCTCAAACACTGTAAACAATCTTACTTAGCCCTATAAACAAAAAGCCCTAACCAAAGGGTTAGGGCTTTTTGTTTATCTTATTTGGATAATTATGCTTTTTCTTCTTCAGAAGAATCGCTAGAAGTTTCTTCTTGTGCTGGCGCTTCAACAACTTCCTCTGTCGCTGCCTCCGCAGCAGGAGTAGCTTTTTTAGCTTTACTACCAGAACCTCTTCTACGAGTTGATTTTTTCTCAACTTTAGCTTCTGCACCGTAAACCTCATTAAAGTCTACCAATTCTACAATAGCCATTGAAGCGTTATCACCTAAACGATTACCCAATTTAATGATACGAGTGTAACCACCTGGTCTTGATGCAATTTTCTCAGCTACCTCGCGGAATAAAGTTGTAACAACTTCTTTGTTTTGTAGCAATTGAAATACTGTACGACGAGAGTGAGTAGTATCATTTTTAGACTTAGTTAAGATAGGCTCTACATAAGTACGTAAAGCTTTTGCTTTTGCTAAGGTTGTAGTAATACGCTTGTGTAAAATAAGCGAAGATGCCATGTTAGATAACATCGCCTTACGGTGACTATCTGTACGACCTAAATGATTAATTTTTTTTCCGTGTCTCATTACTATATTAATTTTCGCATACCGTCAGCTCAAGCCCCTATGGCGAGCCGGGAATTATGCGAGATTTTCGCTTTTATATAATCTTTGAAAGATTATTCTTCGTCTAATTTAAATTTAGACAAGTTCATACCAAAAGATAAACCTTTTGATTTTACTAGTTCTTGAATCTCTGTTAATGATTTCTTACCAAAGTTTCTGAATTTTAACATATCAGCAACATCATAAGAAACCAATTCTGCTAATGAACGAATATCAGCCGCTTTTAAGCAATTTAAAGCTCTTACAGAAAGATCTAAATCAACCAATTCAGTTTTTAAGATTTTACGCATGTGTAAAACTTCCTCATCAACTTCTTTAGTTTCTTCTTTTGCTTGAGACTCTAATACTAAATTCTCATCAGAGAATAACATAAAGTGCTGAATTAAAATTTTAGCAGCCTCTTTAAGTGCTTCTTCAGGATGGATAGAACCATCAGTAGAAATATCTAAAAGTAATTTCTCGTAGTCAGTCTTTTGCTCTACACGATAGTTTTCTATAGTGTACTTAACGTTCTTGATAGGAGTATAAATTGAATCAATTGCAATTACACCTACCACAGCGTCAGCATTTTTATTCTCCTCTGCAGAAACATATCCTCTACCTTTGTTGATTGTTAATTCAATCTCTAAGGTAACAGAGTCTTCCATGTTGCAAATAACAAAATCAGGGTTTAAAACCTCAAAATTGTTAGAGAACTTAGAAATATCTCCAGCTTTGAAACTTTCCTGACCATTGATAATCACAAAGATTTTTTCTGAATCACCAGACTCGCCTGTTTTCTTAAAACGAACTTGTTTTAAATTTAAGATGATATCTACAACATCTTCTGCCACACCTTTGATGGTAGAAAACTCATGTGATACACCTGAAAAACGAACTGAGGTAATTGCGTAACCTTCTAATGAAGATAACAGGATTCTTCTTAAAGCGTTACCTATAGTAACACCAAAACCAGGTTCTAATGGACGAAATTCAAACGTACCATCAAAATCTGTAGATTTCTGCATAATTACCTTGTCAGGTTTCTGAAATGCTAAAATTGCCATTTATTTGCCTTATGTTTTATCGTTAATTCTTAGATAAACAACTAATTGCCAACTTCGTTAGAAATTGGCAATTAATCATTTTATCATTATTTAGAGTACAACTCGACGATTAAGTTTTCCTTAATATTTTCAGGAATACTATCACGATCTGGATACTGTAATAATTTACCAGTTAAGGTTTTTGCATCCCATTCTAACCAGTTATGTTTATTAATAGTACGGCCAGCTACCGAGTTACTAATTGCTTCTAGTGATTTTGACTTCTCACGAACTTCAATAACATCACCTGCTCTTAAAGTATAAGATGGGATATTAACAACTTCACCATTAACCATGATGTGTCTGTGAGAAACTAATTGACGAGCACCTGATCTTGTTGGAGCGATGCCTAAACGATATACAGTGTTATCTAAACGAGCTTCTAAAAGTTGTAATAAGTTCGTACCTGTAATACCTTCTCTTGAAGATGCTTTCTTAAATAAATTAGAGAATTGCTTTTCTAATACACCATAAGTGTATTTTACTTTTTGTTTCTCCATTAACTGAACAGCATATTCAGATTGTTTTCCTCTTCTTTTTGAAGCACCATGTTGCCCAGGAGGATAATTTTTTCTTTCTAATGCCTTATCAGGGCCAAATATTGGCTCTCTGAATTTACGAGCGATTTTGGACTTTGGTCCGGTATATCTTGCCATTTTATTGTGTTTAAAGTATCATCCTAACCAAGTGCTAGGAGAATCTTAGCTTTAAAATTTATTAAACTCTTCTTCTTTTAGGAGGACGACATCCATTATGAGGTAGAGGAGTTATATCTTTTATAGTTGTAACTTCCAAACCTGAATTTTGTAATGTACGAATTGCAGACTCACGACCTGAACCTGGACCTTTTACAAAAACCTCAACTTTACGTAAACCTAAATCGTGTGCTGCTTTACCACAATCAATTGCTGCTTGTGAAGCTGCGTAAGGTGTATTCTTTTTAGAACCTTTAAAACCTTGCTTACCTGCTGAAGACCAAGAAATAGTTTGTCCTTGATTATTGGTAAGAGTAATGATTATGTTATTAAAGGTAGCGTTGATGTGTGCTTGACCAACTGGCTCAATAACAACAACACGTTTTTTAGTAACTTTTTTTGACTTAGCCATTTTTTACTATCAATTATTATTTAGTAGCCTTTTTCTTATTAGCAACAGTTTTTCTCTTTCCTTTACGAGTACGAGAATTGTTTTTAGTTCTCTGTCCGCGTAATGGTAAGCCTTTTCTGTGGCGTAATCCTCTGTAACATCCAATATCCATTAAACGTTTAATGTTTAATTGTACTTCAGAACGCAGTTGTCCTTCAACTTTAATTGATTCTGAAATGATGTTACGGATGGCTGTTAATTCTTCATCGGTCCAATCTTGAACTTTTTTATTGAAATCGATTCCAGCTTGAGCCAAAATTGACTGTGCTGTACTTCTACCGATTCCAAAAATATAAGTAAGGCCGATCTCTCCTCTTTTGTTTTTTGGTAAATCTATACCTGCTATCCTTGCCATTTATTATTTGTTGATAGTTTAAAAATTTCGATTAACCTTGACGCTGCTTGTACTTAGGGTTCTTTTTGTTGATCACGTATAATTTTCCTTTTCTACGGATCACCTTACAATCAGCGCTGCGCTTCTTAATGGATGCTCTAACTTTCATTTTCTTATTTATATCTATAAGTAATTCTACCTTTAGTAAGATCATAAGGAGACATCTCCAACTTCACTCTATCTCCAGGTAAAATTTTGATGTAGTGCATTCTCATCTTACCAGAAATATGTGCTATGATCTCATGACCATTCTCTAATTCAACACGAAACATCGCATTAGATAATGCTTCTTTTATTACTCCGTCTTGCTCAATAGAGGATTGTTTAGCCATATAATAATCTTTGTGTATTTAATTTTACCCACTAAAGCGGGCTGCAAAATTAAATAAAATAATTTTAATATTTAAATTTTATTATTTAAAACTTCTTCAATATATGCAAATGAGGATAAGACATCTGCCTTGCCCTTTTTTACCGCTACAGTATGTTCAAAATGTGCTGATGGTTTCTTATCTACAGTAGATACGGTCCATCCATCATCCCAAAATTTCACTCCAGCTCTTCCTGCATTTATCATTGGTTCTATTGCTAGAACCATACCTTCTTCTAATTTTATCCCTGCGCCTCTTTTACCGTAGTTAGGAACCTCAGGCTTTTCATGTAATTTATGGCCAACACCATGCCCTACTAACTCTCTTACAACACCAAAACCATGGCTTTCCGCATGTTCTTGAATGGCAAAAGCTAAATCACCTATTCTATTCCCAGCTACAGCTTTCTCTATTCCTTTTTGAAGACACTCTTTTGTTACCTTTAATAATTTCTTAGCTTCATCATTTATATCACCTATAGCGAAAGTATAAGCAGAATCACCGTAAAAATTATTTTTAACTACACCACAATCAACAGAAACAATATCTCCTTCTTTAAGAATATACTTTCCTGGAAAACCGTGAACTACCTGGTCATTTAAAGAAATACAAAGAGAATAAGGAAATCCATTATAGTTTAAAAAAGCTGGTACGCCTCCATTATCTCTAATAAATTCTTCTGCTAAGTCATTTAACTTCTGAGTAGTAACTCCAGGCCCAATTATCTTAGCAATCTCGCCATGAGTTTTGGCCACTAATAAAGAACTCTCCCTAATCAGCTCTATCTCTTCTGCTGTCTTTAAAATAACTCTAGGCATGGAATATTAAATTGCAGGACCGGTAGTTGCTGCTCCTACTGGATTACGACCTTTAATTCTACCAGTTTTCATTAATCCATCATAATGACGCATTAATAAATGACTTTCTACTTGCTGTAAAGTATCTAAAACTACGGCAACTAAAATCAACAATGATGTACCTCCAAAAAAATGTGCAAACTGCGAGTTAACACCAGCAATAATTGCTATAGAAGGTAAAATTGCTATGATAGCTAAGAATATAGAACCAGGTAAAGTAATCTTAGAAATAACTCCGTCTATATAATCTGATGTTGTTTTACCAGGTTTAACACCAGGAACAAAACCACCATTCTTTTTCATATCATCAGACATTTGATTTGGATTAATCGTAATGGCTGTATAAAAGAAAGTGAATAGGATGATTAAAATAGCAAAAGTTAAATTATAAGCTAAAGATGTATAATCACTAAAAGAAGTTAATAAAGAAGATTGAGCTTCTGGAAAAAACTGTCCGATAGTAGAAGGAATAAACATAATAGCTTGAGCAAAGATAATCGGCATAACGCCCGCAGCATTAAGCTTCAATGGGATGTATTGTCTTACACCTCCATATTGTTTATTACCAACAATTTTTTTAGCGTATTGTACCGGTACTTTTCTAGTTCCTTGAATGATTAACACTGTAAACATTACAACTGCAAATAAAGCTACAAACTCGATAAAGAAAGCAATTAACCCTCCTTGACCATTTTGTCTGCTTAAAAACTCTGCTGAAATACCATAAGGAAGCTGAGCAATAATACCCACCATGATTAATAATGAAATACCATTACCAATACCTTTATCCGTTATTTTCTCGCCCATCCACATTACAAACATAGTTCCAGCTGTTAGTACTACCATTGAGGTAATGCTAAAAAGTGGCTCTGCAATTAGTCTTGCATCAGGTGTAATTTGAGATTTAACGTATCCTATAGCTTGTAAAGCAGTGATTACAATTGTTAAATAACGAGTGATTTGATTAATCTTCTTTCTTCCACTTTCACCTTCCTTTTGCAATTTCTGAAAATAAGGAACCGCAATTCCTAATAATTGAATCACGATAGATGCAGAAATATAAGGCATTACTCCTAATGCAAAAATAGAAGCTCTAGAAAAAGAACCTCCTGCAAACATATTAAGTAAACCTAATAAACCTTCCTTGGCCTCACCTGTATCTAAAGACGCAGGATCTACCCCTGGCAATACGATAAATGAGCCAATTCTATAAACTAAAAGAATTAAGAGTGTGTATAAAATACGCACTCTTAATTCTTCAATTTTCCAAATATTGGATAAAGTTGTGAATAGCTTCTTCATTAATTATAATTTAACAACAGAACCACCGGCAGCTTCAATTGCCTTAGATGCGGCAGCTGTAAATGCATGTGCTTTTACTTCTAATTTAGCTTTTAATTCGCCTCTACCCAAAATCTTCACCAAATCATTCTTAGATACTAATCCATGTTCTTTCATTACATCAAAGTCAATTAGAGAAAGATTAAACTTCTCTGTTAAACCTTGTAAAACATCAAGATTAATACCTACAAACTCAACACGGTTAGGATTTTTGAATCCAACTTTAGGAACACGACGTTGTAAAGGCATTTGTCCACCTTCAAAACCAACTTTTGAAGAATAGCCAGAACGTGAACCAGCTCCTTTATGACCACGTGTAGATGTTCCTCCACGTCCAGAACCAGTACCACGACCAATTCTTTTTCTATTTTTTACTGAACCTTCTGCAGGTTTTAAATTACTTAAATTCATGGTAATTAAACTTTTTCGATTGCTACCAAATGATTTACTGCTTTAACCATTCCGATGATTGCCGGAGTAGCTTCTACCTCTACACTTTGATTAATTTTAGTTAATCCTAAAGCTTGGATAGTTCTTTTTTGGCGTTCACTTCTATCGATCACGCTCTTAATTTGAGTTATTTTGATCTTAGCCATCGTATTAACCGTTAAATACTTTACTTAATGAAACACCTCTGTTATGAGCTACTGTATGAGCGTCTCTTAATTGAGATAATGCTGAAATTGTAGCTTTAACCACGTTATGTGGATTTGAAGAACCTTTTGATTTTGCAAGTACGTTATGGATTCCTGCAGATTCTAAAACTGCTCTCATCGCACCACCAGCAATAACACCGGTACCATTTGAAGCAGGCTTCAAGAAAACGAAACCTCCAGAAAATTTACCTATTTGCTCATGAGGTATAGTAGAATTAATAATAGGAACTTTAACTAAGTTCTTTTTCGCATCATCAATTCCTTTAGCAATTGCTTCAGTAACCTCTTTTGCTTTACCTAAACCATAACCTACAACGCCGTTTTCATCACCAACAACTACGATAGCTGAAAAGCTGAAAGTACGACCACCTTTGGTAACTTTAGCAACACGCTGGATGCTAACCAAACGATCTTTTAATTCAATCTCGTTTGCTTTTACTCTTTTTATATTGATAGTTGACATCTGCTTCTGAAATTAAAATATTAAACCTGCTTCACGGGCACCTTCAGCCAAAGACTTAATACGTCCGTGGTATAAGTAACCGTTTCTATCAAAAACTACTTGTTTAATTCCAGCAGCAATAGCCTTCTCTGCAACTTTTTTACCAACCTCTTTTGATTGATCAACTTTATTACCATTTGCACTGAAATCCTTCTCTACTGATGAAGCCGAAACGATAGTTTTACCAGCTATATCATCAATAATTTGAGCATAAATACCTTTGTTACTTCTGAAAACAGATAAACGAGGGCGCTCTGTAGAACCAGAAACTCTTTTTCTGATACCTTTTTTTATTCTTTCCCTACGGGATAATTTTACTTTTCCTGCCATAACAATTATTTTTTAGCTGCTGACTTACCTGCTTTTCTTCTTAACTGCTCACCTACGAACTTAATACCTTTACCTTTGTAAGGCTCTGGAGTTCTGAATGAACGAATCTTAGCTGCAACTTGACCAAGCAATTGCTTATCTATAGATTCTAAAATGATAGTTGGGTTTTTACCTTTTTCTGAAGTTGTTGAAACTTTGATCTCTTGAGGTAAAGCAAAAACAATATGGTGAGAATAACCTAGAACTAAATCTAGTGTATTTCCTTGGTTAGACGCTTTGTAACCAACACCTACCAATTCTTGCTCTAATTTGTAACCTTCTGTTACACCAACAACCATGTTGTTAAGTAAGGCTCTGTATAAGCCATGTAAAGCTTTATGACGTTTTTGATCTGAAGGACGTTTTACTAATAAAGTATTATCTTCTTGTTCAACGATGATATCAGCATCAACTTGTTGACTTAATTCTCCTTTAGGTCCTTTTACAGAAACTAAATTGCTTGAAGAAACTGTAACCGTTACTCCGCTAGGGATTGAAATCGGGGCTTTTCCTATTCTTGACATCTCTTTCTCCTCCTAATTAATAAACGTAACATAAAACTTCACCACCTACATTTAACTGTCTAGCTTCTTTATCAGTCATTACTCCTTTTGAAGTTGACATGATAGCAACGCCTAAACCGTTTAATACTCGTGGCATAGTACTAACACCTGCATACTTTCTCAAACCTGGTTTACTCGCTCTTGTTATGGTGCGAATAGCAGGAACTTTAGTAATTGGATGATACTTTAATGCAACTTTAATTGTGCCTTGCGCATCGTTATCCTCAAACTTATAGTTCGTGATATAACCTTTATCAAAAAGAACTTTTGTAATTTCTTTTTTCAGGTTCGATGCAGGAATTTCAACAACCCTATGGTTGGCCTTGATGGCATTCCTTACTCTTGTAAGATAATCTGCTATTGGATCTGTATACATTTTATTGTTATATAAATAAAAAGAATTTTTTTGGACCGCAAAAGTACAAAAAAATTCTTTATTCTTTTAATTTAATTACCAGCTTGCTTTTCTAACTCCCGGAATCTTACCTGCAAGTGCCATTTCGCGGAAAGTAACCCTTGAAATACCGAACTGACGCATGTAACCTCTTGGACGACCAGTTAATTTACAACGATTGTGTAAACGAACAGGTGAAGAGTTTTTTGGTAATTTATCTAATCCCGCAAAATCTCCAGCAGCTTTTAATTCTTCTCTTTTAGCAGCAAATTTTGCTACTAATTTTTGACGCTTAATTTCGCGAGCTTTTACACCTTCTTTAGCCATTGTTAACTTTATTTTGATTTTTAAATGGTAACCCGAATTGTTTAAGTAACTCTAAGGCTTCAACATCTGTTCCTGCACTAGTTACAAAAGTGATATCCATACCTTGGATTTTATTGATTTTATCAATATTAATCTCTGGGAAGATAATTTGCTCTGATACACCTAAAGTATAGTTTCCATTTCCATCAAAGCCTTTATCGTTGATACCTTTGAAGTCACGGATACGTGGTAAAGCAACTGCGATTAAACGGTCTAAAAACTCGTACATTTTATTATCACGTAAAGTTACACGTACACCTACTGGCATACCTTTACGTAATTTAAAGTTAGAGATATCTTTTTTAGACTTTGCTGCAACAGCTTGTTGTCCGGTGATGGTAGTTAATTCTGCTATTGCAGCTTCAACTATCTTTTTATCAGTTACGCCAGCACCAACACCTTGGTTGATTGCTATTTTCTTTAACTTAGGCACTTGCATAACACTCTTGTACTGGAATTTATCCTTAAGAGCATCAACAATTTCTGCCTTATATTTATCTTTTAATCTTGGTACGTAAGCCATTACTTAATTTCCTCCCCAGATTTTTTAGCTATTCTAACAACTTTTCCGTCCTCAGTTCTCTTCCTTGAAACTCTTGTAGCTTTACCTGTTTTAGGATCAACTAATGCTAAGTTAGAGATATGAATAGGAGCTTCTTTTTTACTTATACCACCATTAGGGTTGGTAGCGCTTGGCTTAGAATGTTTAGAAACCATATTAGCACCTTCAACGATTGCTCTGTTTTCTTTAATTCTTACTTCAACTACTTTACCTTGCTGACCTTTAGAGTCTCCGGCGATAACCGTTACTAAATCTCCTTTACGGATATTTAATTTAGGTTGTGATTTTTTCTTATTTTCCATTTTACAAAACCTCCGGTGCTAATGATACAATTTTCATGAATTGTTTTTCACGCAGTTCTCTTGCAACCGGGCCAAAGATACGAGTACCTCTTGGTTCATCCTGGTTATTTAATAATACTGCCGCGTTATCGTCAAAACGAATGTAAGAACCATCTTTTCTTCTGATTTCTTTTTTCGTTCTAACTACTACAGCTTTAGATACTGTTCCTTTTTTGATGTTTCCTGATGGAAGTGCTGCTTTCACAGTTACTACCACTTTATCACCAATAGAAGCATATCTTTTACCGGTACCACCTAACACTCTGATAACTAAAACTTCTTTAGCTCCAGAATTGTCGGCTACGTTTAATCGTGATTCCTGTTGTACCATCTTACTTAGCCCTTTCTAAAATTTCAACTAATCTCCAGTTTTTGTTCTTACTCAGAGGACGTGTCTCCATGATCAAAACGGTATCTCCAATACCGCAATCATTTTTCTCGTCATGAGCCATAAATTTGGTAGTCGTCTTTACGAACTTACCATAAATTGGGTGCTTAACTTTTCTTTCCACACTCACTACAATAGATTTATCCATCTTATTGCTCACCACTAACCCAATTCTTGTTTTTCTTAATTTTCTTTCCATTTCGACTCTAAAAATTATGAGTTACTTTCAGAAGCTGCCTTAGCTTGCGCTTGGCGCTGAGTTAATTCTGTACTTAAGCGAGCAATAGTCTTTCTAGATTTATAAATTCTAGTAGGATTTTCTATTGATGAAACTGCATGAGCAAATTTCAACTTGGTAATAGTCGCTTTTTCTTCCTGAATTCTGGCAACAATTTCGTCTGTAGCCAGCGCTTTAATTTCTGCGTATTTCATTTTACTATTAGTAATTAGTTTAGTTTAAGCTGTCTTTGTTAGGTAACGGCCAACAAAAAAAACTAAAAACTGATTTTATGCTTCTACGTAATCTCTACGTACTACAAACTTAGTTTGAACCGGTAATTTCTGAGCTGCAAGACGCATAGCTTCTTTAGCAACTTCAAAAGGTACACCTTCTGCTTCGAAAAGGATTCTACCCGGTCTTACAACTGCAACCCAGTACTCAGGCGCACCTTTACCTTTACCCATACGTACTTCAGCAGGTTTTTTGGTAACTGGTTTGTCTGGGAAAATACGAATCCATACTTGGCCTTCACGTTTCATAAAACGTGTTACCGCGATACGGGCTGCTTCTATCTGGCGGCTGGTAATCCAGCACTCTTCCAGTGATTTTATTCCGAATGAACCGAATGCAAGCTCAGCACCACGAGTGGCTAGGCCTTTCATTCTGCCCTTCTGCATTTTTCTGAACTTCGTTCTTTTTGGCTGTAACATTACTTTATTCTTTAATCGTTAAACGATAGTTTCTAACTGAATTATCTTTTACCTCTATTAGCTCCGGCACCACCACGATTTCCACCACGGTTGTTACCACCTTTTCTATCACCACGTTCACCACCTCTTGGAGCAAAGTTTGAAGAACCTTCAGTTTTTCCACCTTTACCTGCGCTAGCTCCGATATTTGGAGATAAATCTCTCTTACCGTAAACTTCACCTTTACAAATCCATACTTTGATACCGATTTTACCATAGGTAGTTAATGCTTCACCTAAAGCATAATCAATATCAGCTCTGAAAGTGTGTAGAGGAATTCTACCGTCTTTATATTGTTCAGAACGAGCCATCTCTGCACCACCTAAACGGCCAGAGCACATAATTTTAATTCCTTCTGCTCCCATTCTCATCGTTGATGCGATAGAAGTTTTCATAGCTCTTCTGAAAGAGATACGAGCTTCTAGTTGTTTCGCAACACCATCTGCAACCAATTTCGCATCTAGTTCAGGTCTTTTGATTTCAAAAATGTTGATTTGAACATCTTTCTTAGTTAATTTCTTTAACTCTTCTTTGATTTTATCAACTTCTGAACCACCTTTACCGATTACAATACCCGGACGAGCAGTGTGAATAGTAACAGTAATACGTTTTAATGTTCTTTCGATAACAACTTTAGATACGCCACCTTTTGCTATACGCACTGAAAGGTATTTACGAATCTTTTCATCCTCAACTAATTTATCAGAATAGTTATTACCACCATACCAGTTAGAATCCCATCCTCTGATGATTCCTAATCTGTTTCCTATTGGATTAGCCTTTTGTCCCATTTCTTCTTAATTAGTTTTGAGGTTCTATATTTTTGCTATCTACTACCAAAGTTACATGGTTAGAACGCTTACGTATTCTATAACCACGACCCTGAGGTGCAGGTCTTAAACGTTTCAACTGACGACCACCATCAACCATAATTGTTTTCACAAATAGTTGTGCATCTTCAGGACGTTGACCCTCATTTTTTAACTCCCAATTTTTAATTGCAGATAATAATAATTTCTCAACTCTTATTGCTGCTTCTTTATTGGTATATTTTAAGATATAAAGTGCCTTTTCTACGCGTTCACCTCTGATTAAATCAACAACCAGTCTCATTTTACGAGGAGAAGTAGGGCAATTATTTAATTTTGCTATTGCTTCCATTTCTTATTATCTTTTCTTTTCAGAGTGACCTCTAAATGTTCTGGTTGGAGCAAACTCTCCAAGCTTATGACCAACCATGTTCTCGGTTACATAAACCGGAATGAATTTATTTCCGTTGTGTACAGCGAATGTATGACCTACGAAATCCGGAGATATCATTGATCTTCTTGACCAAGTTTTGATTACAGTTTTCTTACCTGAATCATTCATTGCAGAAACTTTTCTTTCTACATTATGGTCTATATATGGTCCTTTTTTAATTGAACGAGCCATTATTTTTTCCTCCTCTCAATGATGAAACGATCTGAATATTTCTTTTTGTCGCGAGTTTTGTAACCTTTCGCCAATAAACCTTTTCTTGAACGTGGGTGACCTCCAGAAGATCTACCTTCACCACCACCCATAGGGTGATCAACAGGGTTCATTGCAACACCTCTAACTCTTGGACGACGGCCTAACCAACGTTTTCTACCGGCTTTACCTAAAACTTCATTTGCATGTTCTGAATTAGATACTGTACCAATAGTTGCTGTACAGGTAACTAAAATCAGACGAGTTTCACCAGAAGGCATTTTGATAGTTGCATATTTACCGTCTCTTGCTGCTAACTGAGCATAAGAACCAGCACTTCTTGCAATTTGAGCTCCTCTTCCAGGGTTTAATTCAATATTATGAATAATTGAACCCAATGGAATGCTCGCTAATGTTGTTGTATTTCCTATTTCAGGAGCTACATTGTCACCAGAAACAACTTTCTGTCCAACCTGTAAACCTTCTGGAGCGATGATATATCTCTTCTCTCCATCAGCGTAATGTAACAGGGCGATACGGGCAGTACGATTTGGATCGTACTCGATTGTTGCTACAGTTGCGGGGATATCTTTTTTATCGCGTTTAAAATCTATCAATCGGTACAATTGCTTGTGACCCCCACCGAGATAACGCATAGTCATTTTACCAGTATTGTTACGACCACCAGATTTCTTGCTTTTTACAACAAGAGTCTTTTCAGGAGTTCTTGTAGTGATTTCAGTGAAATCAGCTCCAACTCTGAAACGTGTTCCTGGGGTTACTGGTTTAAATTTTCTTAAGCCCATTTTTTAATTATATATTGCTATAAAAGTCAATAGTTTCACCTTCTTTTAAAGTAATAATAGCTTTCTTGTATTTAGCTACTCTACCTTGTACTATACCAGTCTTTGTAGATCTGGTTTTGTTTTTACCTACCACAACCATAGTATTTACTGCATCAACAGTAACACCATACATGGCTTCAATTGCAGATTTAATTTGCAATTTGTTAGCTCTGTGATCACACTGGAAAATATAACGGTTCAATTTCTCAGTTAACACAGCAGCTTTTTCTGTAAGAACGGGTTTTTTTAAAATTTCCATATTACTTAGCTAGTGCCTCCTCTAATGTTTTTACCGAACCGGTAGTTAATACTAATTTTCCTGCGTTTAATACATCATATGTATTTAACTGATCTGCTGTAATAACTTTAGCTTTTTGAAGATTTCTGCTTGCTAAATAAACGTTTTGATTTGCTTCTGCTAAAACAACTAATGTTTTCTCGTTTGCAAAATTTAATGCATTTAGTAAGCTGATGAAGTCTTTAGTTTTTGGAGATTCAAAAGTAAAATCCTCTAATACTAAAACGCTGTTGTCTTGAGCTTTATAAGAAAGCGCAGATCTACGAGCAACTTCTTTTAACTTTTTGTTCAATTTAAAGCTGTAGTCACGTGGTTGAGGACCGAAAATTCTACCACCACCATTAAATAATGGAGATTTAATACTTCCTGCTCTAGCACCACCTGTACCTTTTTGCTTGTACAATTTTCTAGTTGATCCGGCAATTTCATTACGTTGTTTAGACTTGTGAGTACCTTGACGTTGATTTGCCAAATACTGTTTTACGTCTAAATAAATCGCATGGTCATTAGGCTCAATACCGAAGATTCCCTCAGGAAGTTGCACCTTGGCACCTGTTTCTTTACCTGAGATGTTTAATACTTTAACTTCCATCTTACTTCTCGATTAATACGTACGAACCCTTTGCTCCTGGTATAGAACCACTAACAACTAATAAATTTTGCTCAGCAAAAACTTTAACGATTTGAAGGTTTTGAATTTTCACTCTAGAACCACCAGTTCTTCCAGCCATTCTCATCCCTTTAAATACTCTTGAAGGGAATGAAGAAGCACCTAATGAACCTGGAGCTCTTAAACGATTGTGCTGACCGTGAGTTTGCATACCCACCCCGCTAAAACCGTGGCGTTTTACAACACCCTGAAAACCTTTACCTTTAGAAGTACCAACTACATCAACGTAATCACCTTCTAAGAAAAGATTAACATCAACAACATCACCTAAAGATTTTTCTTCTGTAAAATACTTAAACTCAACAAGCTTACGCTTAGGAGTAGTTCCAGCTTTCTCAAAATGACCTTTTAATGAAGCAGTGGTGTTTTTTTCTTTCTTCTCGTCGTAAGCTAACTGAACAGCAGCATAGCCATCTTTCTCGACGGTTCTCACTTGTGTTACCACACAAGGCCCAGCTTCGATAACAGTACAAGGTATATTCTTACCTTCTGCGTCGAAAATGCTGGTCATTCCTACTTTTTTTCCAATAATTCCTGACATTTCTATAATTAAATTAACACCCATCGAAGCAGTAGGGCTTCGTTCAAGGTGGATACAATATTCCCAAAAGGGACGGCAAAGATAAGAAACACTTATTAATAATCAAACAGTTATAAGTTTATTTTTCATATTTTTTCTTAAGACTCCAATCACCTAAAATTTCATCTCTCTTTTAAAGATTAAGAGGCACATAAGAAAGTGGGACTAATTATTGTATTAACATTTGACCTATCTCATTATTATGAAATTACTTGTATTTAAATCAACAATTACTCTTTTCATAATTACTTTAGCAGCTTGTTATAGAATATCTTCTAAAGATGACCATACAACTGATACCTCGAAAACAGGAAAGTTACTCGAAAAGCCAATTATAAAAAGCGGACACTACTATAATTTAAACTCAGGCGAAAGAATAAAAATTATTGCTGATTCTTTAACTGGATTCGCCATAGATAGCTCTAATAATTTACTTTTTGAATTTTATTTAGACAAAAACAGAAATAATTCACTTAATATTTTTCAGCTCATACCAGTTAAAATATAATAATCTTACGTTTTCACTGTTTTATTGGATGTAAAATCCTAAAACACATGAAAAGTAAATTATATCTCTTAAATAGTTTTATGCTTTTGACCTTTGGAACGATTAATTATTCAAAAGCACAAACGAGTTTAGATACTCAGTACCAAAATATAGTGGAAAAGGCAAATAATTATCAAGAGTATAAAGTCATTAATCAAAATCAGATAAAAAATCTTTGGAAAAACACAACAGATACTTTAAAATATAAACAAGCAAAGCTAAATCAAGCTCAAAGCCAACTTAAGAACCAACAATCAGAAATAAACCAGCTTAAAAAGCTTTTAGTAGAAAAAGATGATAACTTAACTTCAGCATTAAATGCTAAAGATGAAATACTACTATTGGGATTTATTCCACTTTCTAAAACTAGCTACCAAACTACTATGTGGGCCTAAATTATTCTTTTAGCAAGTTTATCTGTCTTTTTAATATTTAGAACAAAAGGCTTTAGAAATGAGGCTGTATATAGAACTAAGCTTTTTAATGATTTAAATGATGAATTCAAAAACTTTAAAATAAAAGCTAATGATAATGAGAAAAAACTTGCCAGAGCTTTACAAGACGAAAGAAACAAATTAGACGAGTTATATAGGCGTTGATAAACGCTTAATCAATAAAGCACTTTGTATACGCCCCTTTTCTAGAAGAGGTTCAAAAAAGTCTTTCGCTTCTTTAAAATGAGTTTTATAACCTTCCATATCTTTATATCTGATTATAGAAGCCCATTCTCGTACTGCTGTATGAAACTCTAAATCATCTCCTCTTATACTCTTATCGTATAAAGCTGTTTGAATAGTATCTTCTAATAAGGCTTCATTCTTAAAGAGATACTCTACAATTCCTAATCTGAGTTTAAAAGGAGGTGTTTGGCAAATCATATTATCATATGGATTAATACCTAATTGATGCCAGGCATCAACCATAGCAAGTAAACTAAGGTGAGAATTATGTTTAGCCAATTCTTGATTATCACCTATACTAAATTCTTGCATAATCTTATCATCAAATAAAATAAGATTGGTTTGTTCATGAAAAACAAAATCCCTTGCTTTATAAATTCTTTTCCTAAAATTAGCCTCATCCTCTTGAATCATCATTTTAAATAAAGTTGATTCTGATTGAGCGTAAGCAATAATCTGAGCAGTGGCGTATGGATTTAAAATAGCTAAACCTGCATAAATATGAGCTTTATAACTAAAGATTCTCAGAGTGGTTAAAATCTTAACATTATCTATTCCAGAAACATAAGCGCCACTTTCCCAAGGATAAGTTCCTGCATTTTTCCAAGCGGTACCCATGCTTTCAAAACCCATGTGTGTTACCGCTTGTGTATCTGCCATGATTTGATCATGCTGATGATAATCATTAAGCTCAATAATTTCAGATTCTAGAAGTTGTAAAACTTGAATAGCCCTTGCATAAGACTCAGCAGATATCCGATGCGGGGCAACAATTAGTTTCTGACCTTTAGTACTAAAACCTGGACCATGTAAAGAATGGGTTATGATTAACTCTATATCTTTTGATAAATAACGCTCAAATGCTTCTACTTCTGGAGTTTTAACCGATGTCATACCTGTTACAATAGCTCCCTTTTTTGTAGAAAAAGCACAAGCAGCTACAACTTCTTTAATCTTTTCTGCCTCTACCGCATAAAAAATAAAATCGCATTTTGCAGATACTTCCAAACCATTATTCAGAACTATTATTCCTAAAGGACCTAATTCTTCTTGTAGTTCTAGCGTACGGTCTGGCAAATCACATCCAAAAACAGAAAGCCCTGCAGCTGCAAATTTCTTTGCATATAGCTTCCCCATATCGCCAAGACCTATTAATCCTATATTCATCGTTGCTAAGATATTAAAAGATATAGATTTTAAACCCCTAAAATTGAGCAATATCTTTTCATAGCCTCTAACTCTACTTGGGCTACAAAAAGATGGAAACCCTCCTTTTGATTATCTACTTGAGCATTTTCTAAAGCTTCATAATATTTCATACGGTTTTCGGCATCACCTTTAATGTTTGCAATTACATAACCGTTTTTTAACAAAATAAGATTCATGATAAGTCTAGAAGTTCTGCCATTACCATCTAAAAAAGGATGAATGGTAACTAATCTTTCAGATAGTTCTGCAGCTAAAACAACCGGATGTAAATATTTTTTATGAGCCTGATACCAAAAAAACAAATCTTCCATTTGCTTCTTTATCAAGTATGGTTGTGGAGGCAAATGTCTGCTTCCGCTTATCATAACTTGTACGTCCCTATAAACACCTGCATATTTAGAATCAATCCCTTTAAGGATAAGCGAATGCAACAATAATAAATGCCTTTCAGAAAAATCATTATTACTGCTTACTAAATCTTTAAGAAAATCTAAAGCCTCTTTATGATTTATAGCTTCTAAATGTTCTTGCATACTTTTACCTGAAATAGTAATCCCCTCATTAATTACCAAATCTGTTTCTTTAAGCGTAAGCGTATTTCCTTCTATCCTATTACTTTCAAAAGTATATTCTAACTCTAAGGCTTTAATAATTTTAAAACTTTCTAAAGCCCTATGCTGTGCTAATTTTTGTTTTAACTCATCAATTTCAGCTAAAATATCTGTTAATTTCTTTAAGGCGATTAACTCGCTTTTTTTATAGTATCTTATCTTCTCTTCGGCAAGAGAAAGAACTTCCAAAGCGAAATTACCATAACCCACTTGATCAACAACTTGCTCGCTTAACCAATCTATGAGTAATTCATGCGCATCTAAATCTAAAATCTGAGCTATTTGAATAACTTGCTCTCTAGTAGGTTTTCTTACTCCAGACTCAAATTTACTTACTAAAGAAGAATCAATTTTTAGCAACTGAGCAAGTTCCCTCACTTTTAGTCCTTTATTAATTCTAGCTGCTTTAATTTGGGAGTTCATTTTGTGACAAATTAATTCATGACAAAAATGGTCATTATTTTTGAGATAAAAAAAGCCCATTTCTAATGAAAGGAAAGGGCTTTAAAATCGATGTATTTGGACTATCAGACTTTAATTTCTACTTCAACACCTGAAGGTAATTCAAGTTTCATTAAAGCATCTACAGTTTTTGCAGAAGCACTGTAGATATCTAATAATCTTTTGTAAGAGCATAATTGAAATTGCTCTCTTGCTTTTTTGTTAACGTGTGGAGAACGTAATACAGTGTAAATTTTCTTCTCAGTTGGAAGAGGAATTGGACCACTAACTACTGCACCCGTAGGTTTAACAGTTTTAACGATTTTCTCAGCAGACTTATCTACCAAATTGTAATCGTAAGATTTTAATTTAATTCTAATTCTTTGGCTCATTGTTTTTGTTTTAAGATTAATCGTTAGAGCTATTTGTAACGATAATCGGGTTTATTTTATTAAGGTTAAAAGTAGAAAGCTTAAGGTTTCAAGTCTTTTTACTTTCTACTTTTAACTTTCTACTTATTATGCGTTTGCTTTAGCACCTTTAGCTTTAGCTACTACTTCTTCTTGTACGTTTCTTGGAGCTGGCTCATAATGGTCAAATTCCATTGTAGAAGTTGCTCTACCAGATGTAATTGTACGTAGTTGGGTAACATAACCAAACATCTCAGAAAGTGGCACTAAGGCTTTGATAACTTGAGCACCAGCTCTTGTATCCATACCTTGTAACTGACCACGACGACGGTTTAAGTCTCCCATTACATCACCCATGTTTTCTTCTGGAGTTAATACCTCAATTTTCATGATTGGCTCCATTAATACCGGTTTACATTTTGGAAGCGCTTCGCGGAAAGCGTTACGAGCTGCTAATTCGAATGATAATGCATCTGAATCCACTGGGTGGAAAGAACCATCAATTAAACGAACTTTCATTGAAGTTACAGGGAAACCTGCTAACACACCGTTTGGTAATGAAGCTTCAAAACCTTTTTGTACAGATGGGATAAATTCACGAGGGATAGCACCACCTGAAATCTCATTTTCAAACTGAAGACCAACTTTAGTTTCATCATCAGCAGGAGAAATAACAACTTGTATATCAGCAAATTTACCACGACCACCAGTTTGTTTTTTGTATGTCTCGCGGTGTTGAACAGTACCAGTAATAGCTTCTTTGTATGCTACTTGTGGCGCACCTTGGTTAACCTCTACTTTAAACTCACGTTTTAAACGGTCCATTAAGATATCTAAGTGAAGCTCACCCATACCTTGAATGATGGTTTGTCCAGAATCTTCATCAGTATGAACACGGAAAGTTGGATCTTCCTCAGCTAATTTACCTAAAGCCATACCTAATTTATCAACATCAGCTTGAGTTTTTGGCTCAATTGCTAATCCAATAACTGGCTCTGGGAACTGCATTGACTCTAGAACGATAGGGCTCTTCTCATCGCAAAGCGTATCTCCGGTTTTAATATCCTTGAAACCTACAACAGCAGCTATATCTCCAGCTCCAACATTAGGAATTGGGTTTTGCTTATTTGCATGCATTTGGAAAATACGAGAAATACGTTCTTTATTTTCTGAACGAGCATTGTAAACATAAGAACCAGCCTCTAAATTACCTGAGTAAACACGGATAAAGCATAAACGACCAACAAAAGGATCGGTAGCAATTTTAAATGCTAATGCAGAAAAAGGCTCTTTAATATCTGGCTTACGAGTTACATCTTCGCCAGTATTAGGATTCGTACCTTTGATACCTTCTTGATCTAGTGGTGAAGGCAATAATTCCATCACATAATCAAGCATAGTTTGTACCCCTTTATTTTTGAAAGATGAACCACAAACCATAGGAACAATTTTAGCATCTAATACTGCCTGACGTAAAGCGTCTAAAATCTCACGCTCTGTAATGGTAGAAGGGTCATCAAAGAATTTCTCCATTAAAGACTCATCATATTCAGCAACAGCTTCTAATAATTTCTCTCTCCACTCAGTTGCTTCATCAACTAAATCATCAGGAATTGGAACTTCTGTAAAAGTCATACCTTTATCAGCTTCATTCCAAACAATACCTCTCCAGTTGATTAAATCTACCACACCTTTGAAAGAATCTTCTGCACCAATAGGAATTTGTAAAGGAATAGCGTTAGAACCTAACATATCCTTTACTTGCTTAACAACTTTTAAGAAATCAGCACCAGCTCTATCCATTTTGTTAACAAAACCAATACGTGATACATTATAATTGTTAGCTAAACGCCAGTTAGTTTCAGATTGAGGCTCAACACCATCAACCGCAGAAAACAAGAAAACTAAACCATCCAAAACACGTAAAGAACGGTTTACCTCTACGGTAAAGTCAACGTGACCTGGGGTATCAATAATATTGATATGGTAGTTATTTCCTCTGTATTTCCAGTTTACAGTTGTAGCAGCAGAAGTAATTGTTATACCTCTTTCAGCCTCTTGAACCATCCAGTCCATAGTAGAAGCACCATCGTGTACCTCACCAATTTTGTGGTTCACACCTGCATAATATAGAATACGCTCTGTAGTGGTAGTTTTACCAGCATCAATGTGAGCAGCAATTCCAATGTTTCTTGTGAATTTTAAATCTCTTGACATTATAAATGATTTATAGGATTTTTAAATGATTACACCGATTTCCAGTTAGTTGCTAAAAATCGGTGTAATCATGTTAATCTATGTAATCTGTGTTTCTAGAATCTGAAATGAGAGAAAGCTTTGTTAGCTTCTGCCATTTTATGTGTATCTTCTTTTTTCTTCACTGCAGCACCTTCACCTTTAGCAGCAGAAATAATTTCACCAGCTAATTTTTCCATCATGGTTTTTTCACCACGTTTTCTTGAATAGCTAATTAACCATTTCATACCTAAAGCAATTTTACGCTCAGGACGAACTTCTGTTGGTACCTGGAAGTTAGCACCACCCACACGGCGTGATTTTACCTCTACTCCTGGCATTACATTATTTAAAGCTTTTTTCCATTGCTCTAAACCGTTTTCACTAGTTTTAGACTCAACTAAATCAATAGCTTTATAAAATATATCGTAAGCGATAGATTTTTTTCCATCGTACATCATATTATTCACAAACCTGGTAACCATAACGTCGTTAAACTTTGGATCAGGAAGAATAATTCTCTTTTTTGGTTTCGACTTTCTCATGTTCTTTTCCTCCGTTTAATTATTTCTTTTTACCTTTTGCTGGAGCTGCTGCTGCTTGTCCTGGTTTTGGTCTCTTAGTACCATATTTAGAACGACGCTGATTACGACCTGCAACACCTGCAGTATCTAAAGCACCACGAACGATGTGATAACGAACACCTGGTAAATCTTTTACTCTTCCACCTCTTACTAACACAATAGAGTGCTCTTGTAAGTTGTGACCTTCACCCGGAATGTAAGCGTTAACCTCTTTACCATTGGTTAAACGTACACGGGCAACTTTACGCATTGCTGAGTTTGGTTTTTTAGGGGTAGTTGTATATACACGGGTACATACTCCTCTTCGCTGTGGACAGCTGTCCAACGCTGGGGATTTACTCTTATCCTCCAGAGCTACTCTACCTTTCCTAACTAATTGTTGAATGGTTGGCATTTAATGAATTTATGTTTAAAAATTTCTTTTAACTACCCTCAAATTTGAACACGGCATACCATGCCCATTTAAAAGGACTGCAAAAGTAGGTTTTTATTTTTTGATATTCAATAGGTTGAGTGAAAAAAGTTTAAATATCCGATGACCCCGATGCCGGAAGTCTAATTTAAAAGCCTAGGATGTATTTAAAAATTAGAAAAGCACATTTAGTACTACTATTAAAGGCTGTCCCGCTTTCCGCACTCGCTTTTAGCAATTTCCCAATTGCTAAAGAGCTCAAACAAATGCTTCAATCGGGTTTAGGTGGCAAATTCTGAGGCATTTTTTAAAGCTCTTATTAAGTATTATAATCATTATTGTATGAATAATCTTTTGGCAAACTTGTTGTAAAGTCTTATTTACATTTATTTAAAACTGAAAAATATGCCTACATCAAAAAGCAACTCTAAGAGCCAGGCTTCTAAAGAGTTAAAAGACCCAAAAACAAGTAAAACACAGAAAAGTGAAGCTGCAAAAGAATTGGGCAGCTCTAAAAAGAAAAAACAGTAACATTTGTTTGAGGTTTGGCTTCTGTAAGCCAAACCTTTTTTATTATCTAAGCCTTCTTTACAAACTCTGATTTTAAATACATAGCTCCAAAACCATCCACCTTACAAGAAATATTATGATCACCAGAAGTAAGGCGTATATTTTTCACTTTGGTACCTATCTTCATAGGCTTAGGAGAGCCTTTTATAGGCAAATCTTTTATTAAAATTACAGTATCTCCATCTACTAATTCATTCCCATTAGCATCTAATACTTTATCAATAACATTAGTTTCAATTTCTTCTGCTTCCGGATTCCATTCATA
Source organism: Pedobacter puniceum (assembly GCF_009674685.1). Taxonomy (GTDB): domain Bacteria; phylum Bacteroidota; class Bacteroidia; order Sphingobacteriales; family Sphingobacteriaceae; genus Pseudopedobacter; species Pseudopedobacter puniceum. Next base: position 33,004 of record NZ_WKJI01000001.1, on the reverse strand, counting down.
AAAACACTGAGAACAAACCATGTAGTCTTGTTCTGGGTAGGTAAATTCGGATCCACATTGTGGACAGTTATTGTTATTACTCATCAAATAAAAATTAAGAAGCAAAGGTAAAAGAATAAAAGTTTTAAGTTCTATCTCACTTTAAGTACCTGATACTATTCATTAGTAAGTAAGCAACCAATATCATTCAACTGAAGATTAGTAAACAAAAAGCATTTATTTTTTTGATTAAGTTGATAATCTCCTACTTTTAGTGGTACTAACAATAATCAGTATGAAAAAATTATTACTATCTTTTATCTTAACTCTTTTTATGAGTTACGGATTCTCACAATCCAAACAAGACACCATAACCATCAAAAAAGGCTTAGGCACTTATTACATTCAAAATGGAAAAATGCTAAAGCCCAAACAGCTTTTAGAATTAACAAAAAGTAATCCTGTTGCTTATGAGGCTATGTTAAAAGCAAAAAAGAATCAAGTTCCTGCAGCCATATTTGGCAGCATAGGCGGCTTTTGTATAGGATATCCTTTAGGCGCAGCTATTTCTGGCTCTGATATGAATTGGACTCTTTTAGGTGTTGGGGCTGCATTAACAGTTATATCTATACCTTTTTCTTCTGCATATAACAAAAACACTTCTACAGCAGTAAAAGCTTATAATGAAGGTTTACAAAAATTAAGCTATAGAAAAGTTAGATTAGAAAGTATGATTGGAGCTAGCGGTTTAGGCCTAAGAGCTACTTTTTAGTAAATCTCTAAATAATAGTACAAACTATTTGGGATTGATGTTTTATCCAAGAACTCAATAAAAAAACAGGGATTTCATAAGTTAAACACTTAATAAAATCTCTGTTATACCTTAATTTCTGAATTAATTACTTTCAAAGTTATAATTTAAAAAAGTTTACATCATCTATTTGATATTGAGGGTTGGCCCCACTTTTACCTGCAACAAATGCACCTAAAGCGCATGCATTGTTTAGCATAATTTCTGGAGTATAGCCTATTTGATAAGAATGGATGAGTGCTGCTAAGAAGGCATCCCCTGCACCAACAGTATCAACAACTTCAACTTGAAAACCTGAATGCTGAAAAGTTTGACCATCAATATATAAGACAGCTCCTTTACCTCCCATAGTCACGCAGATTAATTTAACATCCCACAAAGCAGCTAATATTTGAAGTATTGATTCATCCTGAGGATTTAATTGATACCAAGAACAAACCAATTCAAATTCATCATCATTGAGCTTAACCCAATCTGCTAATTTTAAAAATTGTTTTAATGATGCTTCTGTGTAGTGTGGCGCTCTTAGATTAATATCAAAAATCTTTAAACAAGATTTTTCTAAAAGTTTTAACAAAGTATTTTTTGTATATCTTCCTCTGGATGCTAAGCTGCCAAAAACAAGAGCATCATCCTCTTTTAAAGAAACTGTTGGATTATCTATTTCATCATAAGCTACAGGTTTTACAATCTCATATCTAGCATTTAAAGGGTCATCAAGATTTACCAGAACTTTACCTGTAGCTAAATGATTTTTTATTTGAATAAGTGAAACATCTTTTAGCTCTTGATGTAGATAAGCTTTTAAATCAGCACCAGCCTTATCATTACCGATAGCACTTATCAACTTTGTTTGGGAGCCTAATTTGTGAAGATGAATACAGACATTCATTAACGCTCCGCCTGGCAAGGCTTTTTGAGGAAAAACATCCCACAATATTTCTCCAAAACAATAAATCATAAGGCTTTTGTAATTTTAAATTTGATATAACGATGATTACATTCCATCACCAAATGATGTTTTAGGCAGAGGAGGGTATATTCTCATTTCTGCAGGCAGTTTGATGTATTCATTGTAAGATTTAATGATATAGGTTCGTAACTCTACATCACTCATATCTTTAATTTGTGAGTATGTTGGACGATAATAAGACATAAAATCCTCTAATAATTGCCCTCGCACTTTAGTGAGCTCGGTTACCAATTCTCTATTAAAACGTCTATCAATTAAACGTTCGTTAAGTTCGGTATCCATAAATTTCTGAAATTCTCTCTTTTGCTGAGATTGTTTACTAAAAGCATTGTATAAACTTAAGCTACCATCTTTGGTTAAAATAGTTGTATTGGCAGCAGAATAAGCAGAAGAGTAAGCTGCTCTAATTTGAGCATCGGTTTTATTAGCTTGAGCAGATACAATAACTTCGTTTAAGACAATCATTCTGGTTCTTAATAAAACAATACGTGGTTCTAAACTTTCTACTATCAAAGTGTCACTTTGATAACCTGGACAAGAAAAAACAACTAAGTCACCAATCTCCGCTTTAACTTTGAAATCTCCTTTTTGCCCTGTATGGTCTACCTCCCTTTGGGTAAGATTATTTACAAAAACCAATTTTAATTTACTTCTTGTATCAGCATCATATGCAGTACCTGTTAATATGCTTTGTGCGCATAAAAAACTAGGTGCTAAAAGAAACAGAATTAACCAGAAGCCTTTCATAAATTATGTTTAGTTGTATTGACAAATTAACAACCATTTTGTATCCTACAATGTCAAAAATCTGTTAATAAACCTTAGAAAACAACTTATTAACATTATTTAACGCTTGATTAGGAGAACAATTTTTCTAGTTCTGCTTCATCGTAACCAATAATTATGGCCTTTGAGGTTTCTATAACTGGTCTTTTTATAACACTAGTGTGTGTTAACATCAGCTTTACAGCAGTCTGTTGGTCACTTATGGTTTCTTTAACTTTTTCGTCTAATCCACGCCAAGTTAAACCTTTTTTATTAACTACCTTTTCCCAACCTAGGGTATTACACCATTTGTTTAGATGTTCTTCATCTATCCCAAGCTTTTTAAAATCATGGAAATCTACATCAATGTTATTTTCTTCTAACCATGTTCTTGCTTTTTTTACAGACCCACAGTTAGGAATACCAAATACTTTAACAGTCATATTATATTAAACTTACCTACGAAGCTAAATATTTAACAGCTGATATTGAAATTTGTTATTTTTATATTGATTAGTATTCTTCTTTGGTATCTAGAAACTGATGTACAGGTTTGTAGTGTAAATCAAAAGTAGCTGCAACTTCACGATAAACTACTTCCCCGTTAATAATATTTAATCCTTTAAGAAGTTCGTAATTATCTAAACATGCTTTTTTCCAGCCTTTATCTGCTAGTTGTAAAATGTAAGGGAATGTGCTATTTGTAAGTGCAATGGTTGAAGTGTAAGGCACAGCACCTGGCATATTGGTTACACAATAATGTAAAATACCATCTACAATGTATGTTGGATTTTCATGCGTAGTAGGCTTACAAGTCTCTATACACCCACCTTGATCTACAGAAACATCAACGATAACTGTACCAGGTCTCATCAACTTTAACATATCTCTTGTAACAACTGTTGGGCACTTTGCACCAGGAACTAAAACAGCTCCAACAATTAAATCATGATTTGTGATTAATTTTCTGATGTTATACTCGCTACTAAACATGGTAACCACATGAGGCGGAAGGATATCATTTACATACCTTAATCGTTCTATATTAGTATCAACAATGGTAACGTGAGCACCTAAACCAGAAGCCATTTTTGCAGCTTGTACCCCAACTACGCCAGCACCAATAATTAAAACTTTTCCGGGTGTTACGCCTGGTACACCGCCTAACAATACACCTCTACCCATTACAGGTTTTTCTAGGTATCTAGCTCCTTGTTGTATAGCCATTCTCCCAGCAACCTCAGACATAGGGACTAAAATAGGCAAAGATTTATCTGTACACTCTACTGTTTCATAAGCTAAACATACGGCACCACTATCCATCATGGCATAGGTGAGTTTACGATGAGAAGAAAAATGGAAGAAACAAAAAATCAATTGATCTTTCCTAGCCAATTTATACTCGCGTTCTTCAGGCTCTTTAACTTTAACAATCATATCGGCCCTACCCCAAACCTCATCTCCAGTTAAGATAATTTTCGCCCCAGCCTCCTCATAATCATCATTTCTAAAACCACTTGCAGCGCCAGAATGCGTTTCTATTAAAACTTCATGCCCTCTTTTTACTAATTCATGTACACCAGCGGGCGTTAGACCTACTCTATTTTCATTATTTTTTATTTCACGAGGTACACCTATAATCATTTTATCAAAGTTTTAAACAAATAAATAAAAAATCATTAACAAAACAGCTATTTGTTTAAACTTTTTTTTATTTGATTGTAATTTTTTTAAAATACATCAATATAATACAAATTATAATTTTTTAAATTTTAAAGAAAGTGTAATTTTGAGCTTTATTATATCTATGATTACGCGGGAAACAAAAGATTCATTTATTTTTATAACACAGCATGAACATGCTACTATTTCAGGAGAATTTTTTGTAAACTTAAAGAAAGAGTTTATACCTACAGAACATTTTGAATCTTTAAAATTTGCTATATATCAACATGATAGAGCTTGGATTATCCCAGACTCTGAACCTATTTGGAACGATAAACTTCAAAAACCTTATGATTTTATAGAATATCCTGAAAATATAAAACTACACTTTTACAAGCTCGGGATTGAGCAAGTAGACCAAGCAAACTCTTATGCTGCACTAATTTGTAGCATGCATTACAGTAGTTTTTTTGCAAACTCAGAAACCGAGTATGGAAAATCTTTTTACGAAAGAGAAACTTTAAGGCAAAAGCATTTAATACAACGCTTAAAAATACAAACATCTACTTTTTTAAATTATCAACTTAAGATATTACAACTTTGCGATGATTTATCTCTTTATGCTTGCATGAATAACCCGGGGGTTGATAAGAAAAATGAGCATCCTCTTTTTAGAGATGGTTTTAATAACTCTGAATTTTTTCATGATAACGGAGAGCAAAGAGTCTCTGCAAATTATCAAGATAAAAACATTATAAAATTTAATAGCAACCTATTTGAAAAACCTTTTGAGATAAAGATTACCTTTAAAAAAATACTTAAAGAGAATATCAAAAATGAAGGTTTGTTAACGGCTTTCACTAAGCAGCCTTGGTTTTATCATAATATTAAAATCATCTAAGTGGCATTATAATTATAGCAGAAATAATACTCAGGCTTAAATCTGATTCTCTTATTTTTGCAGCTATGGCAGAAAAAAACAGGTTCTACATCATTTTATCACTTGGAATTTTATCTGCTTTAGGTCCGTTTAGCATTGATATGTATTTACCGGCTTTCCCGGTAATGGCAGAGGATTTAAACACCACTGTACCGCATATACAACTATCTTTAAGTAGCTATTTTATCGGTATTTCTTTAGGCCAACTTATTTACGGTCCTTTAATAGATAGGTTTGGCAGATTAATACCTCTTTTTACTGGCCTATTTATATACCTACTTACTTGTGTTGCATGCGCCTTTGCAAACACTGCTGATACTTTAATTGTAATGCGCTTTTTTCAAGCTTTAGGAAGTTGTGCAGGCATGGTGATTTCTAGAGCTATGGTAAGAGATATCTTCCCGGTTAGTGAAAATGCAAGAATTTTTTCTTTGTTGATGTTGGTTATTGGTGTATCACCTATTCTTGCACCAACATTAGGCGGTTACATGAGTAGCGGCTTAGGCTGGCGCTCTATCTTTATTTTCTTAATAATTTTAGCTGTCTTTACCATTTATATGTGCTATAGATATTTACCTGAGAGTAAACCTGCAGATAAAACCATGTCTTTAAAACCAAAAGCAGTGTTAAGTGATTTTTGGTTTGCTTTTTCTGAGCCATGTTTTATCTATTATGCGTTGGCCGGAGGTATAGCATCAGCGGCTATGTTTGCTTATATAGCAGGTTCTACATTTGTTTTTATTGAACTGTTTGGTTTTACAGAAAAACAATATGGTTGGTTATTCGCATTAAATGCCATTGGTTTGATAAGTGCTAGCCAATTAAACAGTAAATTACTTAAGAAATATCCTATCGGGATTATTATAAAGAACTCAAGTTGGGTACAACTAACTGCAGTTCTATTACTCGCTATACTATCAGCTGCACAATTCTTAAATGTTTACAGCACTCTAATTTTAATATGGATATTTATGTCGGCATTAGGGTTCTTTTCTCCTAATACTTCAGCGCTATCCATGGCTCCTTTTGATAAAAAAGCAGGGATAGCATCTGCTTTGTTAGGATGTTTCCAGATGCTATTTAGTGCTTTAGCATCCTTTGCTGTAAGTTTTTTACATGACGGCACAGCTTTACCTATGACAGGTGTTATGGCTTTTTGTATTATTTGTAGTTTTTCTTTGGTCTACATCGGCCAAAAGCAAGCTAAAAAATATTAAGCTTAAAATTTTCACCGACTTTTCACCTCACTTTACCGAGAAAACACCCTGACTCCCCATTTTCATATTAATGTTTAATACTTTGTATGGCATCTTTGAACCATAATCATTAAAGTCATGGAAAATCAAGAAATAAAAAATAAAAAAAATTATAATAAACAAGTTGTAGGAGGCGCCTTTCTGGTAATAGGCTCGGCTTTATTAGCTAAACAAATGGGAGCCGATTTACCATCATGGTTAATAAGCTGGCCTATGCTTCTGATTGTGATTGGTCTTGCAAGTGGCATCAAAAACAACTTCAGAAACTCGGGATGGTTATTTATGATTTTAGTTGGTGGTGTTTTCTTAGCAGAAAGAATTAACCCCGATTTAATAGTTACGGAATATACATGGCCAGTTGTATTAATTGGTTTGGGTTTATGGTTCATTTTTGGCAGGCATAAAAAATGTGATATGCATGAGTTCAAAGGTGGATTTAAAAAAAAAGATTATCAGCCTTTAACTGATGAAAATGAAGGGAAAGCTAATTTTAGTCATAAAGATAATTTAAACACCGGTGATGATGTGATAGATTCTGTTGCTGTATTTGGAGGCGCTAAAAAACATGTACTTTCTAAAAATTTTAAAGGTGGCGAGATTGTAACCATTATGGGTGGTACAGAGATTAATCTTACCCATGCTGATATACAAGGTGTTGCCGTACTAGAGGTAGTACAAATTTTTGGAGGCACAAAAATCATCATCCCTCACGGATGGGAAGTGAGCACAGAGATGGCAGCAATTTTTGCCGGAATTGATGATAAAAGAGTCTTCCAAAATCAAGTAACTGATAAAAGTAAAGTACTTGTGATTAAAGGAACATCAGTATTTGGAGGAATAGAAATTAAAAGCTTTTAAATATTACTACTTATGAAATGGTTTGCTGTAAAATTAATTTTTCAAATTGTGAATGATAATAACAAGCATTTTCAATTTGATGAACAACTAAGACTTGTTCAAGCATTAAGTAAAGAACATGCTTTAGAAATGGCTCATCAGGTGGGTTTAATGGCACAAGAAAATATCATCAGCCAAAACGGACATACTTTAAATTGGAAGTTTATTGCCGTAACAGAATCAGAATATGTTGGAGAAATAGAACAGGGTAAAGAAATACATTACCATATTGAAGAGCCTGATAATGTTGAGCTTTACTTGAAAAGAGTAGAAGAAAAAGCACTAAATTTAAAAAAGATAACACAAGAAAATTTAATCCATTTCTAGTTTGGCTATTTTACCTTTTTCTAATAGAAGTTTCAGAAAAGCATTCTTTATTTTATGGACCATTTGGTTTGCCTTAAGTACATATACTTTGTACTCTTTAGGTATTAACTTAATGGTTGCCATTAAAGATAGTTTATGTTCTTTAGTTATTATAGCCTTATTCTGCTGGTTAATTGCAAACAACTTAGCCTACTATCAACCAAAAGAAAATAAATACATTTTTATAATTGTTTGGTGCTTGGTCTTAGCATTTCTATCAACCACGGTGTTGTTATTTATCTTACCTCAACTAGCATCAGATACAGAAGAATATCATAATTTTTTACACTCTTCTATCCTCATCCGTTTTGGATTTTCTTTTTTACTGATTGGGTGGATGGCTATGATTGGTGTCCTTTGGTATAATCAACAAGAAAAAGAAGAATTAGAGAGAAGAAGGCAAGAAGCCGATAGACTAAGTAAAGAAGCAGAGCTTTCTACTTTGAGAGAAAAATTACAACCTCATTTTCTGTTTAACAGCCTTAACTCTATAAGTGCACTTACTTTTTCAAAACCTCAGGAAGCAAGAAAAATGATACAGCAACTTTCTGATTTTTTACGAGGCACTATCAAAAGAGACGATGAATTAACTACGCTAGAAGCAGAAATATTGCACCTGAAACTTTATTTAGATATAGAAAAAGTTAGATTTGGACATAGGCTTAACACCATTATAAACTGTAATACAGAGAATAAAGAGCTAAAAGTTCCTCCAATGATATTACAGCCTTTACTAGAAAACGCTATAAAATTTGGTTTATATGATACTTTAGAAGATGTAACCATAACCATAAATTGTAGCTCGCATGAAAACACGCTTTATATAAGTATTCATAATCCGTTTGACCCTAATACGGCTTATCCTCATAAAGGAACAGGCTTTGGTTTGGCTAGTATCAAAAGAAGGCTCTCTATCATATACAACAGAAAAGATTTATTAGAAGCAAGAGCGCTTAATCATGAATTTATAACTACACTCACTATCCCACAAACATGAAAAAGGCATTAATTATTGATGATGAACCGCTAGCTAGAAGTATTATTCTAGAATATCTGGCAGCGCATCCAAACATTACTGTTTTAGAAGAATGCAACAATGGTTTTGAAGGCTTAAAAGCTATCAAAGAACACGAACCTGATTTGATTTTTCTAGACATACAAATGCCTAAAATAACTGGTTTTGAGATGCTTGAACTGCTAGATCAAAAGCCTCAAGTAATATTTACCACTGCTTTTGAAGAATATGCCATCAAAGCTTTTGAAGCAAACGCCATAGATTATTTATTAAAACCTTTTGATCAACAGCGTTTTAATAAAGCCATAACAAAATGCTTATCAGAACAGGTAACCCCAAATTTTAAAACTGTTTTAGAAGAAGCTTCTTTAACCCCTGTTCAAAATGAACGTGTTGTGGTTAAAACAGGAAATAAAATTAAAATCATCCCTGTTTATGATATTATTTATTTAGAAGCTGACGATGATTATGTGAACATCCATACTACAGAGGGTGCTTTTCTTAAGAATAAAACCATGAGCTTCTTCGAGAAAAACTTATCTGAAAAAGAATTCATCAGGATTCATCGCTCGTATATCGTAAAGCTAGATCAAATCACTAAAATAGAAAACTACGAAAAAGATAGCCACATTGTCTTACTTAGAAATGGACAAAAACTACCAGTTAGTAAAAATGGTTATCCAAAATTAAGAGCTGCATTAGGGATGTAATCATAGAAAACTCTTAATGTTCTGTTAAAGAAGTCTGTTCTAATATTTCTCTAAAATAGTATCTTCGCAATATGTCAACGGTACAAATAAAAGAGCAAATAGCAGCATTAGTAAAAGAGCTAAAACAACATAATTACAACTATTATGTTTTAGCGATGCCAACCATTTCTGATTATGATTTTGACATCAAACTAAAAGAATTAGAAGCTCTTGAAAAACAGTATCCAGAATTTGTACATCCAGATTCTCCTACTTTAAAAGTTGGCGGAGAAATTACTAAAACTTTTAAAACTGTTGTACACAAGTGGCCTATGCTTTCCTTAGGAAACACTTATAATGCACAAGATTTAATAGACTTTGACCAAAGAATTAAGAAAGCCATAGGCGATAATTTTCAATACGTTTGTGAGTTAAAATTTGATGGCTTATCTATCAGTCTAACTTACGAAAACGGAAAGTTACTAAGAGCCGTTACACGTGGAGATGGCACCAAGGGCGATGATGTAACTGCTAATATCAAGACATTAAGAAGCATCCCTCTAAGTATTCCTCATCAAAATGTTCCAGAACATTTTGAGATACGTGGCGAAGTTTTTATGCATAAAGCTGCTTTTGAAAAACTTAACCAAGAACGTATAGAACAGGGCGAACAAGCTTATGCAAATCCAAGAAACTTTGCATCAGGAACTGTAAAAATGCAAGATTCTGCTGAAGTTGCTAAACGCCCGCTAGACTGTTTTTTATATTTCCTTTATGCAGACCAAAATCCGTTTAAAACACATTGGGAAAGTTTACAAGCTGTAAAAAATTGGGGCTTTCATGTTTCTGAGGAAAGTAAACTATGCAATACCATAGAAGATGTTTTACTCTTTATAGAAAGCTGGGAAACTAAAAGATTTAACTTAAGTTACGATATAGATGGCATCGTTATCAAAGTAAATAGCTATGCACAACAGCAAGAGTTAGGCTTTACCGCGAAATCTCCGCGTTGGGCAATCAGTTATAAATATAAAGCGCAAGAAGTAGAAACTACTTTAGAAAAAGTAACTTACCAAGTGGGTAGAACCGGGGCTGTAACTCCTGTAGCTAATTTAAAACCTGTTTTATTGGCAGGTACTACAGTAAAAAGAGCAACTTTGCATAATGCTAACGAGATTTCAAGACTTGATTTACATGAAAACGATACCGTTTTAGTAGAGAAAGGTGGAGAAATTATCCCGAAAGTTATTCGTGTAAATCTAGAAAAAAGAAAAGCCGATGCTGCAAAAATCAATTATCTAGAACATTGTCCAGAGTGTGGCACACAGCTCATCAGAAAAGAGGGAGAAGCTGTTCATTACTGCCCTAATGACGAAGGTTGTCCGCCACAAATTGTAGGTAAAATGCAGCATTTCATCAGCCGTAAGGCGATGAATATTGATGGAATAGGTTCTGAAACTATAGAAGCGCTTTATCAAAAAGGCTTAATTAGGCATATTAGTGATATTTACTTATTAAAAAACCACGAAGCTACCTTAAAAAGTATAGATAGGTTTGGAGAGAAATCTGTTAATAACATGCTGGAAGGTATAGAAAGATCTAAGCAAATGCCTTTTGAGAAAGTGCTTTTTGGCTTAGGAATCAGATATATTGGAGAAACGGTTGCTAAAAAATTAGCCTTTCATTTTAAAAATATCCAGGCTTTGCAAGGCGCTTCTTTTGAAGAGCTCATTGCTGCAGATGAAATTGGAGAACGTATTGCACAAAGTATTTTAGAATATTTTGCTGATGAAAAACATCAACAAGAAATAAATCGTTTAAAAGAAATAGGTTTACAGTTTGAAATTGAAGAAAAGGAAGTAATTTTACAAAGTTCAAAATTAGCTGGTCAAACTTTCGTTATATCGGGTGTATTTGAACAATATAGCCGAGATGAGCTTAAAGACATTATTGAAAGTAATGGAGGTAAAATATTGAGCGGGATATCTGGTAAGTTAAATTACTTAGTAGCCGGTGATAATATGGGGCCTTCTAAATTAGAAAAAGCTAATAAATTAAACATTCCTATCATTACTGATGCGGCTCTTTTAAAGATGTTGGAGGAATAAAAAAGGGAAAGAGATGAAGAAATTCTTCAATAGTTTAAGATTAAGATCTGGTTTTGCAAAATTAAAGCATGAACTCAAGAAACTTAAACGTAACAATCATTCTATATCATTAAAAGATGCACAAAATATTGGTATTTTAGTGCCTATAAAAGATGCTGAACAGATTGTTGAAGCAGAACATTTTGCAAAAACTTTGCAAACCGGCAATAAAAAGGTAAAATTGCTAGGTTTTGTACTAGATAAAGGCTTGCAGCTAAAATCTAAAACCAATATAGAACTTATTTCTGTTGAGGATATTGATTGGAATTATATTCCTAAAAAAGAAAAAATAGGCAATTTCATTAATCATGAATTTGATATTTTGATAAACCTTTGTACTGATTTATGTTTCCCGCTTGTTTATATAGCTGCGGTTTCAAAATCGGTTTTTAAAGTTGCTGCTTACAACCCTAAGCAAGCACCTTTTTTTGATTTCATGATTGAAACACAACAGGAAAGCATTGCAGGCTTTTCTACAGAGTTGAGATATTATTTAGAGAAAATAAAATGAGTAGATTTTTGGGGACTGGTGTAGCCATGATTACACCTTTTCATGCTGATTACACAATTGATTTTAACGCCTTAGAAAAAATCATTAACCATTTAATAGATGGTAAAGTTGAGTATATAGTGGTTTTAGGCACAACCGCAGAATCTGCTACATTAACTAAAGAAGAAAAGAAAAAAGTTTTTGAATTTGTATCTGAGAAGGTAAACGGTAGAATTCCTTTAGTTGCTGGTATTGGCGGTAACAACACCGCAGAAGTAGTAGCTGAAGTTAGTAACTTTTCTATAAAAGGATATGAAGCTATACTTTCTGTAGCACCTTATTATAATAAACCTATACAAGAAGGTTTTTTTCAGCACTATAAAGCCGTTGCAGAAGCGTCTAAATTACCTATTATTTTATACAACGTACCGGGTAGAACAGGCTCTAATATGAGTGCAGAAACTTCTTTAAGATTAGCTAAAGAAGTTAAAAATATTATCGGGATTAAAGAGGCTTCAGGAAATTTTGACCAGTTTAATGAAATAGCTGCTCATAAACCAGAAGGTTTTGATTTGATTTCTGGAGACGACCCAGTAACGCTACCAATGATTGCTTTAGGTGCCGTAGGTGTTATTTCTGTTGTTGCAAATGCTTTTCCACTGAAGTTCTCTGAAATGGTGCGTACTTGCTTAAAAAATGATTTTAAAGGTGCTAGAAAAAGTCATTCTGACTTTTTGGAATTTACAAGATTATGTTTTGCAGAAGGTAATCCGGGTGGTGTAAAAGCTGCCATGAAAGAACTTGGTATATGCGAAGATTACTTACGCTTACCTTTAGTGCCTGTTAGCTCAATAACAAAAGAAAAAATAAAAGCTCAGGTAGATTTTTTAAAATAATTAGGGTAAAGGTGTTATGTGCGGAGTTGAAGTAAAAATAATCCTCAACTCCGCTCTTTTTTAAAACTATTCTCTACTTAGCTTATTCAAAAATCCAATAAATTCTTTATTGGTATAGTCAGCGCCACCTTCATGCTTGAACACCAATTTACCTTGTTTATTTAAAACAATAGTTGTAGGTATGCTATTACCGAGATAGGTACTTGGCACAGCACTAGCAAGTGTATACACCGGTAAATCAAATTTTCTTTTTTGCATAAACTTTAACGATTTCTGTAAATCTTGATCCACATCAACAGTTAAAACAACAAGCTTATCATTTCCCTTAAATTGCTTCGCCAGTTGATGGATAGACGGCATTTCTGCAATACAAGGCGGGCACCAAGTAGCCCAAAAATTAATGAACACTACTTTACCTCTTAAACCAGACAATCTTACTTCATTACCTGTTTTATCTATAAAAACAACTTCATTTTCTACAATTAAAGGAGCCTTAATTTCTTGATCTTTAGGTAAATCAGGCTGAAATAAACCTACTTTCATTAAGCCTTCTATCACCTTACCTTTAACTTGCGGACTAAATACCATCGCTAAAGCGAAAAGAATTAACAAAGCTGTTGAAATATTAGACCAGCTTAATAACTTCTTATCATTATTCTCTTTCTCCACCATTATATTCTCATTTAGTCTCGCTTGCAAGTATTAAATTTAAAAAGTACGTATAAGGGACAAAAACTCACTAAACTTGTTAGAACAAAAACTACAGCTAGTACCAACAATACAATACCTAAAGCACCGCTTATGATTTCATTAAAGTATAATAACGTAATTATTAAGGCTATAATTACTCTAAGGCTTCTATCTAAGCCTCCCATATTCTTTTTCATATTGTTGAATTTTAATGGTTATTTCTATTTGGTAAATTACACCCGCCAATACCACAAGCAGAAACATTAAAAAGTCCTTGATAAAGTAAAATTGCTGCTAAAACACCTATCATCACTTCTTCACGAGCAACAGCTTCATAAGCGATATAAATACCAGCTAGGGTTTTTATGATTCGCATAACATTCCAATTATTTAGCAATAAACTTCTCATAAACTGTTTCTTTAATTCTTATAACAAATATGAAATAATGGTATTAGTATTTTGGTGACATAAGTCACTTAGGCTCAAATTTTAAACAAAAAAATCCCTAGCAATTAGCTAGGGATTTTTCTGAAAGCTTATAACGGCTTAATACTTATAACTTTGACTTTCTACTTATAACTTTCTATAACATACCACCACAAACAGAAATTACCTGTCCGTTTACGTAAGCACTCATATCAGAAGCTAAGAAAACACAAACATTAGCTACATCGTCTGTTTCTCCTGCTCTCTTTAAAGGAATATCCTTTTCCCACCCTTCTACAACTTTTGGATCTAAAACAGCTGTCATTTCTGTTCTGATAAAACCTGGAGCTACCACATTGGTTCTGATATTTCTAGAACCTAATTCTTTAGCTATTGATTTAGAGAAACCTATAATACCAGCTTTAGATGCTGCATAATTAGACTGACCAGCATTTCCTTGCACACCAACTACAGAACTCATATTAATGAATACACCACTACGGTTTTTCATCATAATTTTTGATGCTGCTTTTGTGGTATTAAAAATTGATTTTAAGTTTACTTCCAATACATCATCCCAATTTTCCTCAGACATACGCATTAATAAACCATCTTTAGTAATACCAGCATTGTTAACAACAATATCTATGGTACCAAAATCAGTAACAATAGCATTAATCAATTGCTCTGCCTCGGCAAACTTAGAAGCATCAGAACGGTAACCTTTTACTTGCGTACCATATTGTTGCAATTCTTTTTCTAAAGCTTCGCCTTTTTCTACTGATGATAGATATGTGAATGCAACATTTGCACCTTGCTCTGCAAATTTCTCTGCAATTCTTTTTCCTATTCCTTTAGATGCACCAGTAATTAATGCGGTTTTTCCTTGTAATAACTTCATTTTATTTGATTAAGATAAAGGCGTGAAATTATCATTTTTTTTTGATAAGCATACAAACCATATAAAAAGCAAAAGGCATTCTTATTGAAGAATACCTTTTGTTATTAAATTTTAGATTTTATGTGATGATATTAATTTAATATCTTCTTTTTCTTTCTCCACCAGAAGATCTTCTTTCGCCACTACCGCTTCCACCTTCTTTTCTTTTACCAGAAAAATCTCTAAATCCACCACCATTTCTATCTCCGCCTCTATCGTTTCTTTCTCTTCGCTCGCCACCGGCGCTTCTGCTGTTGCCACCACCATAGCTTCTTCTATCTCCACCACGATTAGGACCGCCGCCACCTCTTCTCTCACTTCTTCCTTCTCCAGAAACTTCAATTCTTACTGCTCTACCGTGAAAATCTACTTTTTTGAAGCCTTCAATTACTTTTTCTGCAATTTCATTTTCTACTTCAAAGAAAGAGAAAACACCTTTCATGTCTATTTTACCAACAGATTTACCGCTAATACCTGCATTATTGCAGATGTAACCTAAAAGATCTCCTCTGGTAAAATCATCAACAGAACCAAGATTGATAAACAAACGCGTAAATCCACTTTGTCCTGCTCTGCCGCCATCTCTTTCTCTACCGCCACGCTCATCAGAAACAGTATTTAAATCTGGAGCATTTTTGTAATAATCTAAGAAACGGTTAAATTCTAAAGAAGCAAATCTTTTGATGACTTCTTCTTTATCCATATCCTTAAATTCATCCATAATTCTAGGAAGGTACTGTTCTATCTGAGAATCATTAACCTCTACATTATGAACTTTATGTACTAAACCAAATAATTGTTTCTCAACAACATCAAAACCAGTTGGAATTTCTGCTTTTGTAAATTGCTTACCAATTACTTTTTCTATTTGGCGTATTTTGTATAATTCTTTTGAATTGATAATGGCTATAGAAACACCGGTTTTTCCAGCTCTTCCTGTTCTACCACTTCTATGAGTATAGTTTTCTATCTCATCAGGTAAAGAGTAATTAATTACGTGGGTAACATCGCTAACATCAATACCACGAGCTGCAACATCAGTAGCAATTAATAATTGCAAACTTCTATCGCGGTAACGCTTCATTACTTTATCACGTTGTTGTTGCGATAAATCTCCGTGTAAAGAATCGGCATTGTAACCATCTTTTACTAAAGACTCTGCAATTTCCTGTGTTTCTATTTTAGTACGGCAAAATACAATACCAAAAATCTCTGGGTTAAAATCTACAATGCGTTTAAAAGCTGCGTATTTGTCTCTAGCTTTTACAATATAGTACTCATGCTCAATATTAACATTACCGGTATTTTTTGTCCCCATGGTTAACTCATGTGGATTGGTCATGTAATTATTTGCAATAGCTCTTACCTCTTTAGGCATGGTAGCAGAAAACAACCAAGTTTTCTTTGTGTCTGGGGTAGTAGAAAGGATATCGTTAATATCATCCTGAAAACCCATGTTTAACATCTCATCAGCCTCGTCTAAAACTACATATTTCACTTGAGAGAAATCTATAGCTTTTCTGTTAAGGATGTCTAGCATACGACCTGGTGTTGCCACCACAATTTGTACGCCTCTTTTAATGTCTCTTAATTGGTTTACGATATTTGCACCACCGTATACTGCAACTACATTAACATTAGGAAGGTTTTTAGAATAATTTTTTAAATCGTTACTGATTTGTAAGCAAAGTTCACGTGTTGGGCAAAGAATAAGTGCTTGTGGGTGATTTTTGCTGTAGTCGATCAGTTCTAATAATGGAAGGCCAAATGCGGCTGTCTTTCCTGTTCCTGTTTGGGCTAATCCGACAAAATCGTTGCTGCCTGATAACAAAACTGGAATGGCACTTTCCTGGATTGGAGTTGGGTTGGTAAAACCTAACTCAGTTATCGCATTAACAATATCATGTCGTATCCCCAATTCATTGAATGGGTTCATGATAATTTATAAAATATGGCAACATTGCCAAATAGGGCGCAAAGATACAATTTAAATAACTGAAATGCAACTTCTGCCTGATATAGCTTTTATGTATCAGGCAGAAGTAAGACTTTTATGGCTTCACAAACTTTGTATTAACTTGATTTGAAGCGCTTGTGAGCTTAAAGAAATATATCCCGCTGACAAGATTTTGACTAAAATCAAACTGGTTTAAACCTCTCTCTAAAAAAACATCTTGCTGAGCCAAAACTTTACCGCTTATATCAAACAAACTTAGTTTTGCCTTTTCTTTTACGGGAGATATAACTTGAGCTGTTACTGCACTAGCGCTTTGTAAAACACTTAAAGTAGCGAAAGGTATATTGGATATTGCTGATTTAATAGCTGATATTTCACTTTTTCCGTCAAAATCTATTTGCTTTAGTCTGTAATAATTAGTACCAGGCAGAGGATTTTCATCTACAAAACGGTATTTGGTTAAGGTTGTTGTAGTTCCAGAGCCTTCTTTTGAGCCAATTTTAATAAAGCTTTTTCCATCTATTGATCTTTCAATCTCAAAACCTGAATTATTAGTTTCTGATAAAGTTTCCCAGTTTAATAAAATGGTTTTATCAATAGCTTGAGCTGTAAAAGAGGATAGTTGGATGGGAAGAGTGGAATTTTCGTTTGATTCAAATTTTAAGTTATCAAATTCATAACCTGTTATTGCATCCACTCCAGAAGTATGCTGCGCTGCAAGTACGATATATCCGCCATTAAAAGATGAATAAGTATTATCGTTAGTAGAACCTTGAAAAATATTTGTTGTTATGGTAGTTAATGGATCTGAAGCTGTAGCTCCACTACCATTAATGGTTGGAAGTGTCGAGGTATAAACATTCCAAACACCACTGATACTTCTAGTTACTCTAACTTGAAAACCAAAGTCAGTTATACCATTTGTTGTACCTCCGGTACTAGTTAAAATCACTGTAGCCGTACCATTATCAACTCTCTCTAAAACAATTTCATCGGCTCCAGAGTTATCGCCGAAGGATATCCTGTAACCATCCATAGTTGCTGAGGTAACATCTGATTCGCTACTGTAAAGCCAAACAAAGGTTCTATTGGTAGAAGTAGCTGCTTGAGCTCTCCTTCCTAACCAAAAGGCCCATGTCTGCTGGCTACCCCATAAAAATGTATTCTGTACGCTTAGATAATCTAATGTTTCTGAATCTGCATTTAATCTTAAAGTATTTGAGCCTGTTGCCCCAATAGAAACAGTGCTATTAGCACTAATAGTCCACTTAGTTGTAGTACCAGCCCAAGTCGGGTTCGATGTAAAATTGCCATCCGAAAAATCATCCAATATTTGGGACATGGCTTTAACACTAAAGAACATTAAAAAAAAGAGTAAAATTTTCTTCATTTGTTTAAAATTTGAGAGTTTGAGTAGTTGACGCTAAATATAAAGAGAAAACATTAATTTTATATAAAATTTTCAATAATTTATCACTAAATATTTAATCTCAACAAAATTAAACCGCTATTTTTACAAAAAGTACTATTATATAACTTATAACCTCTGATTATTTCTATTAAAATCATCCTATTTGGCAAATCGTCTTAGGCATTATAATTGTATTTCTAAAGTAAAACACATCTTCTTATGATAAACAGCGTAGAACAGTTAAAGAATACTTTAGAAGATTCTTTACTAAAAGAAAACATTAATACAAACTTGAGTAAAACAGAAAGAATACTTTCTATAGCCGGGGGAACATATATCGCCCTAAAAGGTTTAAGAAATATATTTTCTCATCCACTTATTGCTGCTACAGAATTAACATTAGGTTATACTTTGCTTAACAGAGGTGTATCTGGTTATTGTGCCATTTCAGAAAAGCTTGAACATGAGCCAAAAGGACCTGAACCTGTTTTAGTTGCAGAAAATCTTTAAAACAAAAAAGCTGGCTCTATATTCAAGAGTCAGCTTTTAAATCTTTATCTATGAAAACTATCTTAATCTGTCTGCAGACTTTATAAGTTTTTCATCTCTTCTAATCCCCTTTGCGGCTAATACCAAAAATAAAACCGCTATAGACGACAAGCCTACCCCTATACCATAATCCCCTATCTCTAATATAGCATTAGTTGCATTCTTAACCGTCTGAGATAACCAAAAACTATAAGCAATAACAACAACAATATGAACATAAGTAAATATCATTTGCTGCTTTCTGTTTTTATAAAGGAATATCAATACTAATGAGTTTAAAGCTAATAAAGCAGTAATGATGGTAAGCAATAAAAAATTTTCTGTTTGCACCACATTACCATCAATGGTTTGAGTTATCCCAGTAACACTTATTTTTTTTGCTCCGCCTGTTTCAAAAACGGTAGCTATTGGAAATAAAAATAAAGCTGCAAGAGCTAAAGACGCCAAAAAAAAGTAAACGGTTTGTATTCTTTGTATCATGATACCTTTTTAAAGTAAATAATTAAACAAATGTAAAAACATCTGGCCTTATTAAAATTGTTTATAAAAGAAATTACATAAATGTTGCCAGTTCAACTAAAATGATACGTCTATTTAGATTAAATTTGTAAAGTGCATCAAGTTAATAGATATTTTCTAGAGTTAAGCTACCATGGAATGAACTACCATGGTTGGCAAACGCAACCAAACGCCATTACTGTTCAGCAAAAAATTGACGAAGCTTTAAGCATCTACTTTAAAAGCAAAATAGAAACTTTAGGCTGTGGCAGAACAGATACGGGCGTACATGCTTCTCAATTTTTCGCACATTTTGATTGTGATATAACAGAGTTAGAAAACCAAGAACTTAAATTCCTGAGAAGTTTAAATGCACTTCTTCCTTATGATATTGCCATTCATCACATTTACCCGGTTGCGCCAGATGCTCATGCTCGTTTTGATGCAACTTTTAGATCTTATCAATACCACATTCATTTTAATAAAAATCCGTTCAAAACATACACCAGTTGGCTTGTAAAAGAAAATTTAGATGTTAAAGCAATGAATATTGCAGCGTCATATCTTTTAGAATACGAGGATTTTGGCGCTTTTTGCAAGGCTAATGCCGATAATTTCACTAATAACTGTTTAGTTTCAAGAGCAGAATGGGAAGTAACTGCAGACGGAATTATCTTCCATATTACAGCAAATAGATTTTTAAGAAATATGGTTAGGGCCATCGTAGGCACTTTAACCGATATCGGAAGAGAAAAATTCTCACCTGATTATATGCGTGAAGTTATAGAAAGTAAAAACAGATCTGCCGCTGGTGCTTCTGTTCCTGCTTGCGGACTTTTCTTAACCGAGGTTAATTATCCATACATCATGAGGGCAATAGAAGAAGAAAAATAATGGCAGAAATAACTGGAAAAACTTACGACTGGAGCTTACTTAGGAGGCTTTTCAAATACACCAACCCTTATAAAAGACTTTTTTATCTAGCTATTTTCCTGACACTTAGTTTGGCCGTGGTTGCTCCACTAAGACCCCTACTCATTCAGAAAACTGTTGATGATTTTATCCTTTTCAATAATAAATCGGGATTGATAAACATGACCATCATTCTGATTGGTTTATTAATCCTTCAAACCATTATTCAATATTACCATACTTTTTTAACTAATACGCTTGGGCAATCAGTAATTAAAGATTTGAGAAAGGATGTATTTAATCATCTAACCCAACTCAGATTAAAATATTTTGATAAAACTCCATTAGGGCAACTTATAACCCGCACCGTATCTGATTTAGAAACCATTGCCGATATTTTTTCTGAAGGTTTAATTGTTATTATTGGAGATATTTTACAACTGGTTACCATTATCGGGGTGATGTTATACACCGATTGGAAACTTACTTTGATTGTTTTAATCCCGATGCCTTTGTTAATGTTAGCTACTTATATCTTTAAAGAAGCTATAAAATCTGCTTTTCAGGATGTTAGAACTCAGGTAGCGCAACTCAATACTTTTTTACAAGAACATATAAGCGGTATTAGTATCATCAGATATTTTGCCAGAGAAGATCAAGAATATAAAAAATTTAAAGCTATAAATGCGGTGCACCGCGATGCTCATATCCGTTCTAATTGGTATTATTCAATATTTTTCCCAGTGGTAGAGATTATTTCTGCTCTTTCTATTGGTTTATTGGTTTGGTACGGCTCTAAAAGTATTCTTAATAATGAGATTTCTGCCGGAGTTGTAGTAGCCTTTATCATGTATGTTAATATGTTGTTTAGGCCTATCAGAGAACTGGCTGATAAGTTTAACACCTTACAAATGGGTATGGTTGGTGCAGACAGAATTTTTAAAGTTTTGGATACCCAAGAACAAACGGTTAATGAAGGTAAGTTAGCACCACAGAGTTTAAAAGGAGAAATTGAGTTCACAAATGTTTGGTTTTCTTATCAACAAAATCAATCTACTATTGATGATGAAGATTGGATATTAAAAAACATTTCTTTTGAAGTTAAAGAAGGAGAAACTTTAGCACTTGTTGGTGCCACAGGAGCAGGAAAATCATCAACCATCAATATCTTGAATAGGTTTTATGAAATTAGTAAAGGAAGCGTTAAAATAGATGGTATTAACATTAAAGATTTTGAGCTTACTTATTTAAGAAACCAAATAGCTACGGTTTTACAAGATGTGTTTTTATTTTCTGATACCATCGCTAATAACATTACCCTAAAAAATCCGGCTATTAGTAGACAAAAAATTATAGCTGCCGCAAAAGATGTTGGTGCGCATGATTTTATTATGCGCCTACCTGGCGATTATGATTATCAGGTACAAGAAAGAGGTGCTACTTTATCTTCTGGACAAGCACAATTAATTTCTTTTATTAGGGCCTTAGTTTACGACCCTAAAATTTTGGTTTTAGATGAAGCCACTTCCTCTGTAGACACAGAAACAGAAATTCTAATTCAACAAGCTATAGAGAAACTGATGCAAGGCAGAACTTCTATCGTTATTGCTCATCGTTTATCAACTATACAAAATGCCGATAGAATTATTGTTTTAGACCATGGCGAAATTAAAGAAATGGGTACTCACCAAGAATTACTTAGACTAAATGGCTATTATAAAAATCTTTACGATTTACAATTTAACTCTAGCGGTATTGAGATTAAATAGTTATTTCTTATAGGTTATTTTAACTCTCGCTATCCCTTCTTCATCCAACTTAATTTTTTTAGCTGCTTTTTTAGATAAATCTATAATACGTCCTGCTACAAATGGCCCTCTATCATTAACCCTTACCTTAACAGTTTTTCCATTATTTAGGTTAGTTACTTTAACTTTTGTTCCGAAGGGTAGTGTTTTATGAGCTGCTGTTAATTTTTGATTTCTAAATATTTCTCCACTTGCAGTTTTTCTTCCATCAAACTTATCAGCGTAATAAGATGCTTTACCCGTTTGAGAAACTTTTGGAGAACAAGCATATAGTAAACTAAGCACACTTGAGCAGTATACAAATTTTAATAACCTCATGTTTTTATAGATTTCTATTCTACCTCTGGAAGAGAGTATGAAATTTCTACCGTTGCAATACCTTGCCCCATTATACCTATCTCTTTTGCTGCAGATTGTGACAAATCAATAGCCAAACCTTTTCCAAAAGGACCTCTATCATTTACAACAACAACAACAGATTTTCCGTTTTTTGGATTTACGACAGTTACCTCGGTACCAAAAGGTAAAGTTTTATGTGCTGCGGTAAATTTATCATGCGTGTAAACTTGGCCGCTGCTGGTTTTTCTGCCAACAAATTTGCTTGCATAATAGGTAGCTCTAACCTGTTTTTGTACTAGATTTTTCTCTTTATCATTACTAAATGAATTATTGAAATTCATCAGCAAAAACGTACTTAAAAGAAGTAAAACTTTCATACTTATTGATTAACAGATAATTAGAAATTACCCGAAGATAGAAGAATTAGTTCGAAAATAAAAATCTAACCCTCTTTAGGCACAAAAATCATACTTAGAGAATTTACACAATGACGAGTATTTTTAGCCGTAAAACGCTCTCCTTCAAAAACGTGACCTAAATGCCCTTCGCAATTTGCACAAACAATTTCTACCCTTCTACCATCTCTATCCATTACTCTTTTTACAGCTCCGGGTATTTCATCATCAAAACTTGGCCAACCGCAATGCGATTCAAATTTATCTTCAGATTTATACAAAGGTGTATTACATCTTTTGCAGATATATGTTCCTGCATCTTTTAAATTAGTATACACTCCGGTAAAAGGCATTTCGGTACCCTTATGTAAAATAATGTATTCTTCTTCTGGCGTAAGTTTATTGTAATTCATCATTAATGTAACAACTATTTATAACGAAAGTTTATCAAAAAGCATATAAGGTAAATCTTAACAAAAAAGGCCGGAATGAGATTCCAGCCTTTAAAGTTTATTTTAGATTATTATTGTTTATGCAAGTTTTGCTAATTCTTCTGCCATTGCAGCACCAATACCAGCAGGAGACTCAACTACTCTGATACCGCACTCTCTCATGATTTTCATTTTAGCAGCGGCAGTATCTTCTGCACCACCAACAATAGCACCAGCGTGGCCCATTCTACGCCCTGGAGGCGCTGTTTGGCCTGCTATAAAACCAACTACTGGCTTTGTTCCATGTTCTTTAATCCAACGAGCTGCCTCTGCTTCCATTCCACCACCAATTTCACCAATCATAATGATACCGTGGGTATCTGGATCATTCATTAATAACTCAACAGCTTCTTTGGTTGGTGTACCAATGATAGGATCACCACCTATACCAATTGCAGTTGTAATACCTAAACCTGCTTTTACTACTTGGTCTACTGCCTCATAAGTTAAAGTACCAGATTTAGAAACTACACCAACATTACCTTTTTTGAAGATAAAACCTGGCATGATACCTATTTTAGCTTCATCAGCAGTGATGATACCTGGACAGTTAGGGCCAATTAAACGGCAATCTTTATCTGCAATATATTCTTTCACCTGAATCATATCCTTGGTTGGGATACCTTCAGTAATACAAACAATAACTTTAATTCCTGCTTCAGCAGCTTCCATAATAGCATCTGCCGCAAATGCAGGCGGTACGAAAATGATAGACACATCTGCACCAGCTTTTTCTACTGCCTCTTTAACAGTATTAAATACTGGTTTATCTAAATGAGTTTGTCCACCTTTTCCTGGTGTAACACCTCCAACAACGTTAGTTCCGTACTCAATCATTTGGATAGCGTGGTAAGTACCCTCATTTCCGGTAAAACCTTGAACAATAACTTTCGAATTTTTATTTACAAGTACACTCATGGTCAATTTTTTGTATCGCAAAACTAAGATAATCGGCTAAAACCACAAAAGATTTGACAAATAACTTTATAAAAAAATAATTTGTGGCATTTCACAGATAAAACAGCTTAAAAACACAATTTAATAGTCTTTAAACTTTGTAATTTTTACTTTCTATTCAAATTCATCAAGTTAAAACCTCTGTTAGTAATTTCATTTCTATATGAGGTGAATGTTTTTCATAAAGAATAGCGTAAACAGCCCTAGCAATAGGCATATTCACTTTATAGGTTTTATTAATTTGATGAATAGAGTTAACTGCATAATAACCCTCTGCTATCATATTCATTTCTAGCTGAGCAGATTTTACAGTATACCCCTTCCCTATCATATTTCCAAAAGTTCTGTTTCTACTAAACTGAGAGTAGGCGGTTACCATCAGGTCTCCTAAATAAGCAGATTCTTTAATGTCTCTATCAATTGGATGAATGGCAGCAACAAACCTTCCGATTTCTCTTATAGCATTAGATATTAATACCGCTTGGAAGTTATCTCCATACCCTATTCCATGGCAAATACCGCTAGCTACGGCATAAATATTCTTTAAAACAGCAGCGTATTCTGTTCCGTAAATATCATCAGAAACAATAGTTTTGATATATCGGTTTTTAATTTGAGAAGCAAACAATTCTGCCAATTGCAAATCCGGAGAAGCAATAGTTAGATAAGACAATTTCTCTAAAGCAACTTCTTCTGCATGGCAAGGGCCACTTATGACAACAATATCCTGAAAAGGAATTTCGTATTTATGATGAATAAACTCAGCAATGATTTGATTTTCATCAGGAACAATCCCCTTTATTGCCGATATAATTTTCTTACCTTTTAAATCTTTAGGGGTTAAATCAGCGAAAGCGTCTTTAAGAAATGCGGCTGGCACATTTAACAATAAGATTTGTGCGTTTTTAATGGCCTTTCTAATATCAGTATGGATATGAGCTGCATCAACTTTAATTTCTACAGATGATAAATAGTTAGGATTATGCTTGTATTTACGAATATGCTCAGCAGCATCTTCACTTCTCATCCACCAATAGATTTCTTTTTCTAAGAAATTGTCGCTCAGCATCTTCACTATTGCTGTTGCCCAACTACCTCCACCTATAACTGCTATTCTGTTTAACTTATCCTGCATTGCTGAATAAATGGTTTATAAATAAAAATGTCCCGCTCTTTAATCAGAACGGGACAAATTACAGATTTTCCTCGATAATCAAATCATCGCTAACTGCAAGTCATTTATTTGTTACTACTTCTTTTCGGTATTAAAAAGCTTAGATTTATCAACTACCTCAACTTCTGTTTTATCTTTCAATGTTTTTGAAATAGCCGAGTAAGGAGCGCTAATAACTTGTTGACCAGCTTTTAAGCCAGACAAAACAATTATATTTTGATCATCCTGAATACTGGTTTTAACAGCTATTTGTTTAGCTAAACCATTCTCTACAATAAAAACATATTCCTTAGGTTTTTCTTTACTTTTTTCCTTTTTCTCATCGTTATTACTTGGTCCATCCTCCTTGTCATCTTTATTTTCTTCTTGCCTTACCGTTACACTTTGTATAGGAATAACCAAACCTTTAGTTTTTTCTGTTTGGATATCTACCGTTGCGGATAAACCAGGTCTAAAAGGAGAAACATCTGCATTTTGTTGACCTAAATTCTGATAAGATTCTTTAAGAATTCTAATCTTAACTTTAAAATTAGTTACTTGATCTGCCGTTTCACCAACCACATTTGCAGAACTTGCAATTTCTGTTACAATACCTTTAAATTTTTTATCTAAAAAAGCATCTACCTCAATGATAGCGGTATCTCCCAAACTTAGTCTGTTAATATCATTCTCATTTACATCAACATTAACTTCCATGCTATTTAGGTTAGCTATGGTCATAATCTCAGTACCTGTCATTTGTGCAGTTCCAACAACACGCTCTCCTCTTTCTACAGAAAGTTTAGAAACCACTCCATCAACGGGTGCATAAATATTAGTACGGGCTAAGTTATCACTAGCTTCTTTCACAACTGCTCCTGACTGCTCTAAGCCAAATTTTGCTCCAATAAGATTTTGTTTAGCCGTCTCTAAGTTAGATTTTGCAGTCAAATATTCTGCTTGTACAGCATCAAATTCTGCTGCTGATATTACTTTTTCTTTATAAAGAGTTTGATTTCTCTTATATCTGGCTTCAATATTTTTGAAATTAGCCTGTGCTTGTACAATTTGCTGCTGTGCACTGGCAACTGTAGCTTTTTGTGCATTGTAAGAAGCTACGGTACGCTCGTAACCAGAAGCTAAAATATCAGGCTTTATTTTACATAAAAGCTGCCCTTTTTTTACAATATCTCCTTCTTTAACATTGAGTTCAACAATTTCGCCTGAAACTTCTGGACTAAGCTTTACTTCTACTTCTGGCTGTATTTTTCCACTTGCAGAAACTGTCTCAATAACATCTTTAACTTCTACTTTTGTAACTGCTACCTGTACTGTTTTAGGCTTACCTATCCAGCCCATTTTCTTACTTACAATTAATGCTATGGCTACTACACCTAAAGCAATTAGTATATTTCTTAATTTTTTATTCATTTCTATTTATCTTATAAGTTGATAGGATTTCCTAAATAAAAGTCGATAACCTTTGCTCTAAAAAGTAAATCGTATTTTGCTTGTATAAAATCAAACTGAGCTTTATTATAGTTAGTTTGAGATGTATTTAATTCTATAGCATTAGCCAAACCTACATCATATCTTTTCTTGATAACTTCAAATGCATCCTGAGAAGAAGTTAAACTTGATTGTGTAGAAACATATCTTTTCTCTGCCGATCGTAAATCTAAAACTGCTTGGTTAATGATTTTATTCAAATTGTTTTTAGCAAGTTGTTCTGTTACTAAAGCATCTTGATATCTTATTTTGGCGATGTTTAATGATGATCTATTCCTGTAATTATCAAATATTGGAATTTGAAGATTCAGACCTATAACCTGTAAAAAATTTCGATCTATTTGATCTGAAAAACCTAGTCTTCTCCTAGTTGTGAAGTCAACAGCATTACTAGAATAGCTATTAAACAGCTGCCCCCCAACACCTAAAGATGGATATAAACCTCCCTTTGCTGCTTTTACCCCATACTTAAAGGCTTCAGAATTATACTTGGCTAACTTTATATCTGGATAGTTATTAATAGCTTGATCAAATACTTCTTTACCCGTGTAATTCTTAGTTACACTCGAAAGTTCTGGTAGTGTTGGTACAACAAGCTCTATTTGTGTTTCTGGATTAATCTCCATCAACTGCTTTAAATCTAGGATTGATAAATCATAAGCATTTTGGGCATTAGTTAAATTGAGCTCATTAGTTGCTAATTGTGCCTTAGCTTGAGACAAATCTGCTAAGGTTTTATTTCCAACATCAAAATTTCGCTGCTCAACATTTAACTGTGCTTTCGATAAATCTACTTGTTGTTGCGATGCAGTTATTAAATCTCTGTTTGTAAGTGCTTGTAAATAAGTATTAATAACAGTTAAAGTCAAATCATTCTTCACTTTTTCTACATTACTCTTATCTGCCATTAATAAATTCTTATTCTGCTTTATTTGATTTTGCAGCCTAAAACCATTAAACACCAATAAATTTGAGGATAAACTAGCATTTGCAGCATCTGTACTACCGTTTATTAAAGTACCAGCAGTTTGGTCAAAAAATAAACCGTATTGTTTATTAGCAGATACACTTCCATTTAAATTAGGCAATAATTGATACCTGCTTTGTTTAAAATTCTCGTCTGTCACAGCTTCTTGAAATTGTGCTTGTTTAATTTGAAGATTATTAGCTAAGGCTGATTCTAAAACAGCTTTCAAATCTACTTTCTGTGGTGACTCTTGTGCATTCGAATTATAATATCCTATTGTCAACGCTAAAACTAATATGAATAAGTTTTTAGAATGAACAGAAATCTGATTGATATATTTCATATTTATATTTTCATCTTTGCTTGCAATTACTTAACAATCTTAAGCAATGTATCTGGTAAAAACACCGTGGTTATTAAAAAAGTTCTATCCCCAAAATTTAATTTGGAATAAATCCAGAGATAAAAAAATCATTTATCTCACGTTTGACGACGGACCCATACCTATTGTTACACCATTTGTACTAGAAATTTTAAAAAAGTTTAATGCAAAAGCCACATTCTTTTGTATTGGAGATAATATCAACAAACATCAAGATATATTTTTTCAGCTTAAAGCTGATGGACATGCTATAGGAAATCACACTTACAACCATCTCAACGGCTGGAAATCAGACAACAAAAAATACCTTGATAATATTCTAAAATGCCAAGAGTTAACTCAAACAGATTTATTCAGACCTCCTTATGGAAGAATTAAAAAATCTCAAATCAAAAATCTAGAATCAAAAATCAAAAATCAAAAAATTATCATGTGGGATGTTTTAAGTGGAGATTTTGATACACAACTATCTCCAGAAAAATGCCTTAATAATGTTTTAAAACACACAAAAAACGGTTCTATAGTGGTTTTTCATGATAGTTTAAAAGCATTTGACAGACTTAAATACACCCTACCAAAAGCTTTAGCACATTGGCAGGCTCAAGGATATGAATTTCACTCAATCCACTAAATTCTCACCGTATCAATAAATTATTTTTAGAGTTTTCAAAAAATCTGCTCTAATATTTGAAATATCCCCTATTTAGACTCTATATAAATAATAAAAGTACATATAAATGGCATTCTAAAGTGCTTTTTTTTGTAAATTAGCCGCCCAACATAGAAACGTATATTAAACTTATAATCAATTCAATAACATGGCATTTGATTTAGACATGATCAAAAAGGTTTACAGCAACTACGGAAGCAAAGTTGATGCTGCCCGTAAAGTTGTAGGCAAACCTTTAACTTTAACAGAGAAAATTCTTTACGCTCACCTTTGGGACGGAAACGCTAGTACAGCCTTTAAAAGAGGTACAGATTACGTTGATTTTGCACCAGACCGTGTGGCTATGCAAGATGCTACCGCACAAATGGCATTATTGCAATTTATGCAAGCAGGCAGACCAAAAGTTGCAGTTCCTTCAACCGTTCATTGTGACCACTTAATACAAGCAGAAGTTGGTGCTGATAAAGACTTAGCAACTGCCAATATCCAAAATAAAGAAGTTTACGATTTCCTTTCTTCTGTTTCTAATAAATATGGTTTAGGATTTTGGAAACCAGGTGCTGGTATTATTCACCAAGTAGTTCTAGAAAACTATGCTTTCCCTGGTGGTATGATGATTGGTACAGATTCTCACACACCTAATGCTGGCGGTTTAGGAATGATTGCTATTGGTGTTGGTGGTGCAGATGCATGTGATGTAATGGCAGGTTTAGCTTGGGAGCTTAAATTCCCTAAATTAATAGGTATTAAATTAACTGGAAAACTTTCTGGTTGGACTTCTGCTAAAGACGTTATTCTTAAAGTAGCAGGAATCTTAACTGTAAAAGGTGGTACAGGTTATATTGTTGAATATTTTGGAGAAGGTGCCCGCTCTTTATCTGCAACAGGTAAAGGTACTATCTGTAACATGGGTGCAGAAATTGGCGCAACAACTTCAATTTTTGGTTATGATGAAAAATCAGAAGCTTATTTAAGAAATACAGCTAGAGCTGATATCGCCGAATTAGCAAATGCAGTTAAAGAACATTTAACTGGTGATGACGAAGTTTACAACAATCCTGAGCAATATTTTGATCAAGTAATTGAAATTAATTTATCAGAATTAGAACCACACATCAATGGTCCTTTCACTCCTGATTTGGCTTGGCCTATTTCTAAATTTGCAGCAGCCGTTAAAGAAAACGGATGGCCAGCAAAATTAGATGTTGGTTTAATTGGATCTTGTACGAACTCTTCTTACGAAGATATTTCTAGAGCAGCATCTCTTGCGCAACAAGCAATTGATAAAAACTTAATTGCTAAATCAGAATATACAATCACTCCAGGTTCAGAACAAGTAAGATATACAGTAGATCGTGATGGTTTCTTAGATACATTCGGCAAAATGGGTGGAGTTGTTTTAGCAAACGCTTGTGGTCCTTGTATTGGTCAATGGGCTCGCCATGGCGCAGAAAAACAAGAAAAAAACTCTATAATCACTTCCTTCAACCGTAACTTCGCAAAAAGAGCTGATGGTAACCCAAATACTCATGCTTTTGTTGCCTCTCCAGAAATGGTTACTGCATTAGCAATTGCCGGTGATTTAACATTCAACCCCTTAACTGATACTTTAACAAACGAAAAAGGTGAGCAAGTTAAACTTGACGAACCTAAAGGATGGGAACTACCAACTAAAGGATTTGCAGTTGAAGACGCAGGTTACCAAGCTCCAGCAGAAGATGGAAGTAAAGTTGAAGTACTTGTAGATCCAAAATCATCAAGACTACAATTATTAGATCCTTTTAAAGCTTGGGAAGGTACAGATCTTAAAGCTTTAAAACTTTTAATAAAGGCTAAAGGAAAATGTACCACAGATCATATTTCTATGGCTGGTCCTTGGTTAAAATTCCGTGGTCACTTAGATAATATTTCTAACAATATGCTTATCGGTGCTATCAACTTCTTTAATGATAAAGCTGATACAGTTAAAAATCAATTAACAGGAGAATATGGTCCAGTTCCAGCTACACAAAGAGCATATAAAGCTGCTGGTATCGGTTCTATCGTAGTTGGTGATGAAAATTATGGCGAAGGTTCGTCAAGAGAACATGCAGCTATGGAACCTCGTCACTTAGGCGTAAGAGCTATATTGGTTAAATCTTTTGCTCGTATACATGAAACTAACCTTAAAAAGCAAGGAATGTTAGCTTTAACATTTGCTAATCCTGCTGATTACGATAAAGTTCAAGAAGATGATTCAATTGATATCATTGGCTTAAATGATTTTATTCCAGGCAAACCACTTCAAATAGTATTAAATCATTCGAATGGGACTACAGATACATTAGAAGTAAACCACACGTATAATGAACAACAAATAGAGTGGTTTAAAGCAGGTGGTGCATTAAACATCATCAGAAAAAATATGGGAGCTTAATTCCTCTTAAATAAATTTTAAAGGCTACTATTTTTAGTAGCCTTTTTTATACAATTTTATTAGTTTACCGATGTAATCAATTCATTACTTTAATAAATTAAACTTCTTATCTATTATCTTAAGCTAGATGCTTATATTTGAATATAATATCAATATTTTTTATGCTAGAATTACCAGTAGGATCAAGAAAAGAAGTAATGACATATTTAGAACCTTTCATGTTAAATGAAATGTCTGAATATTTAAAACCTGTTGAAGAGATGTGGCAACCCGCAGACTTTTTGCCAGACTCTAGTAAAGAGACTTTTTTTGATGAAGTAAAAGAACTACAACGCAATACAAAAGAAATTTCTTACGACTTATTAGCTGTTTTAATTGGCGATACCATTACTGAAGAAGCATTACCAACCTACGAATCATGGTTAACTATGGTAGACGATGTTTCTAGAAATGAACAAGGAGGTTGGATGAAATGGGTAAGAGCTTGGACAGCTGAAGAAAACAGACACGGAGACTTATTAAATAAATACCTTTATTTATCAGGCCGCGTTAACATGAGAATGATGGAAGCTTCAACCCAATATTTAATTCAAGATGGCTTTGATATTGGAACTGGTAACGATCCTTACAGAAACTTTATTTATACATCCTTTCAAGAAATGGCGACTAACGTCTCTCATAGAAGAGTCGCTAGTTTAGCAAAACAAGCTGGTGATAAATTATTGTCTAAAATGTGTGGAGTAATTGCGTCAGATGAAGCAAGACACGCAAAAGCTTACAAAGCTTTCATAAGCAAAGCATTTGAAGTAGATGCTAGTGAGGTAATGATTGCTTTTGAAGACATGATGAAGAAGAAAATTGTAATGCCAGCTCATTTTTTAAGAGAGATAGGCGTTAAAATGGGGCAAACATTCGGTCATTTTACTGATGCAGCACAAAGACTAGGAGTATATACAGCTATAGATTATGTTGATATACTTAAAGAACTTATTGTTGATTGGAAAATTGAAGAAGTTACAGACTTAAATGAAGCCGGAGAGAAAGCAAGAGAATACCTCATGAAATTACCTGATAGACTTTTAAGAATAGCTGATAGAATCAAAGCTCCATCTTTAGAATATAAATTTAGTTGGATTTTATAGCCATTTCAA
The DNA here is from genome assembly GCF_009674685.1 of Pedobacter puniceum. GTDB lineage: Bacteria > Bacteroidota > Bacteroidia > Sphingobacteriales > Sphingobacteriaceae > Pseudopedobacter > Pseudopedobacter puniceum. The sequence continues at coordinate 493 of NZ_WKJI01000001.1, read as the reverse complement.
AATACTTATATCTACTTATGAATAAAGCCAGTATCTCAAAAAAGTACTGGCTTTTGATTTATATATAATCTTAATACTATATCAAGTTAAATCCCTATAAAAGCGAGTTCTCTTATTCCTATTGATAAGGATATCACACAGCTAATCTTATTAAGAGCCTTGATATTATTATAATCAAGTTTCATGAACAGTAAAAGCTTCACAGCTTTCAGAAGTTTGAAGCTTTAAGGGTGATATATTTAGGATGGTTGCTTAGATTTATGTATACCCTTAGTATAGAGTAGTATAGTATAGTATATTACGGTATCGTAAGCATCGCCTATACAAACACAAAAGCTCTTGATATTTCTATCAAGAGCTTTATGTTTATTTATTTAATAAAAGTCGGCATCGACCTACTCTCCCACATTTTACTGCAGTACCATTGGCTCTGATGGGCTTAACTTCTCTGTTCGGAATGGGAAGAGGTGGACACCATCGATATAGACACCTG